>NZ_LDPO01000013.1 GCF_001021505.1 Mycolicibacter heraklionensis | reverse complement strand
AAGCCAGTCGGGGGGAAGCCAGGCGGCGGGTAGCCGGGTGCCGGCGGGTAGCCCTCGAAGCCCGACGGGTAGGGCCAGCCGCCCTGGTCGGGCGGGGGTGCACCCGCGTCGGCCCAGGGTTGGTCGGCATTGCCTCGTGGATTCTCGCCAGAATCCCCGCCGGGAGCTGTCATGCTGTTCAACCTAGCCGATGCACCGGGCCCGGCTCGTCGTCCGACGGCCGCTTCCCGGAGCGAGGAGAAAGAAATCCCATGACCAGCCCCTTCCAACCCGGACAGACTCCCGATCCGATCGGCGCGGCGGCCGCGCCGGGGCGCCGGGACATCGGCCGGCTGCCCACCCCGCCCAAAGGCTGGCCGATCGGTTCGTACCCCACCTACGCCGAGGCGCAGCGCGCGGTGGATTACCTGTCCGATCAGCAGTTTCCGGTCCAGCAGGTGACCATCGTCGGCGTCGACCTGATGCAGGTCGAGAGGGTCACCGGCCGGCTCACCTGGCCCAAAGTCCTCGGCGGCGGCGTGCTGACCGGGGCCTGGCTGGGCCTGTTCATCGGCCTGGTGCTGGGCATCTTCAGCGCCAACCCGACCCAGGCGCTGGTGACCGGCCTGATCGCCGGGGTGTTCTTCGGTTTGATCACCTCGTCGGTTCCCTACGCGATGGCCCGCGGTACAAGGGATTTCAGCTCGACCATGCAGCTGGTCGCGGGCCGCTACGACGTGCTGTGCGACCCGCAGAGTGCCGAGCAGGGCCGGGATCTACTGGCGAAGCTGACGCTCTGACACTCTGACGGGCGTTGTTGCGTAGCGCGGTCAGGCGGCCTTACCGTCGTGGCACGAAACGGCAACGGGAGGCGGGTGGCGTGGCGAGTCGGCGCGGTCGCGTACGGCGGCTGGGCGCGGCTGCGCTGACCGCACTGACCGTTGCCTCGGCGGGATCGGCCTGCGGTTCGTCCGGGTTGGCCGCTGATGTCCCGGTGATCAGCGTGTACACCCCGGCCAACGACACCGCGACGTTCCGTGTCCTCGCGGCGCGCTGCACCGAGCAGGCCGGTGGCCGGTACCGGGTGCAGCAGTTCAGCCTGCCGCGCGCCGCGGACGACCAGCGCCTGCAATTGGCCCGCCGGCTCACCGGCAACGACCGCACCCTGGATGTGATGGGTCTGGACGTGGTGTGGACCGCCGAATTCGCCGAGGCCGGCTGGGCGCTGCCGCTGTCCCAGGACCCGGCCGGCAAAGCCGAGGCCGACGCCGCCGATGACACGCTGCCCGGCCCGCTCGCGACCGCCCGCTGGCGCGATCGGCTCTACGCCGCGCCGGTCGTCACCAACACCCAATTACTCTGGTACCGGCCGGATCTGATGAAGTCCGCGCCGTCCACCTGGGACGGCATGGTCGCCGAGGCGTCCCGATTGCACGCCGCGGGTGAGCCGAGCTGGATCGCGGTGCAGGCCAAGCAATACGAGGGCTTGGTGGTGTGGTTCAACACCCTGCTGGAAAGTGCAGGGGGCCGGGTCCTCGGCGACGACGGCAAGTCCGTCACCCTCACCGACACCGCCGAGCATCGGGCCGCCACCGTCGCTGCGCTGCGGGTCATGAAGGCGGTGGCGACCGCTCCGGGGGCCGACCCGTCGATCACCCAGAGCGATGAGGGTACCGCCCGGCTGGCGTTCGAGCAGGGCAAGGCGGCGCTGGAGGTCAACTGGCCCTTCGTGCTGCCGTCCATGCTGGAGAACGCGGTCAAGGGCGGGGTGGGCTTCCTTCCGCTGCAAGGGCGTTCGGATCTGGCCGGCAGTATCGACGGCATCGGAGCCTTTGCGCCCAGCGACGAGCAGTACCGCATTGCCTATGAGGCCAGCCGCAACGTGCTCGGGTATGCGCCGTATCCGGCGGTGGTGGCGGGGCACCCGGCCAAGGTGACGCTCGGCGGGTTGAACCTGGCCGTGGCCAGGACCACCCGGCATCGTGCCGAGGCGTTCGAAGCGGTGCGCTGTCTGCGAAACACCGCGAACCAGAAGTATGTCGCGATCGAGGGCGGGCTGCCCGCGGTGCGCGCCTCGGTGTACGCCGACCCGCAATTCCAGGAGAAGTACCCGCAGCACAACGTAATCCGTCAGCAACTCACCGACGCCGCGGTGCGGCCGGTGACACCGGTCTATCAAGCGGTGTCGACCCGGATATCGGCAACGCTGGCACCGATCAGCGCCATCGACCCCGAGCGCACCGCCGACGAGCTCACCGTGCAGGTGCGCAAGGCCATCGACGGCAAGGGGCTGATCCCGTGACCCGCGCCGACTCCCGCGCAGATGACGTCCGTTCACAGCGCCGGCTCGCGGTGGCGCTCGTCGCGCCGGCGGTGATCCTGATGCTGGCCGTGACGGCCTATCCGATCGGGTACGCGATCTGGCTGAGCCTGTTGCGTTACAACCTGGCCACCCCGAACGACACCGCGTTCGTCGGCCTGGCCAACTATCAGACCACCCTGACCGACTCCTATTGGTGGACCGCGTTCGCGGTGACGCTGGGTATCACCGTGGTCTCGGTGGCCTTCGAATTCGTCTTCGGCCTGGCGCTGGCACTGGTGATGCACCGCAGCCTGTTCGCCAAGGGCATGGTGCGCACGGCGGTGCTGGTGCCCTACGGCATCGTCACCGTCGCTGCCGCCTACAGCTGGTATTACGCCTGGACTCCGGGGACCGGTTACCTGGCCAACCTGCTGCCCACCGGCAGTGCGCCACTGACCCACCAGCTCCCGTCGCTGGGGATCGTGGTGCTGGCCGAGGTGTGGAAGACGACGCCGTTCATGGCGCTGCTGCTGCTGGCCGGGCTGGCACTGGTGCCCGACGAACTGCTCAAGGCAGCACAGGTGGACGGTGCGGGTGCCTGGCGGCGACTGGTCACCATCATTCTGCCGATGATGAAACCGGCGATCCTGGTGGCGTTGCTGTTTCGCACGCTGGACGCGTTTCGGATCTTCGACAACATCTACGTGCTCACCAACGGATCCAACAGCACCGGCTCGGTGTCGATCTTGGGTTACGACAACCTGTTCAAGGGATTCAACGTCGGGTTGGGGTCCGCGATCTCGGTGCTGATCTTCATCTGCGTGGCATTGATCGCGTGGGTGTTCGTCAAAGTGTTCGGTGCCGCGGCGCCGGGATCGGGCCAGAGATGACCGAGCTTCGCCGCCGCACCGCGTGGCTGATCATCGACCTGGCGGTGGTGGTTTACGCCCTGGTCCCGGTGCTGTGGATCTTCTCGTTGTCGCTCAAACCCACCTCAACGGTCAAGGACGGCAAGCTGATTCCGTCGTCGGTGACCCTGGACAACTACCGCGGCATCTTCGCCGGTGACGTCTTCGGCTCGGCGCTGATCAACTCGGTGGGTATCGGGCTGATCACCACGGTGATCGCGGTGGTGATCGGGGCAATGGCCGCCTATGCCGTGGCTCGCCTGGACTTCCCCGGCAAAAGGCTGCTGATCGGGGCGGCCCTGCTGATCGCGATGTTTCCTCAGATATCGCTGGTGACACCGATTTTCAACATCGAGCGGGCCACCGGGCTGTTCGACACCTGGCTGGGGTTGATCATTCCCTACATCACCTTCGCTCTGCCGCTGGCGATCTACACCCTCTCGGCGTTCTTCCAAGAGATCCCGTGGGACCTGGAGAAGGCCGCCAAGATGGACGGCGCCACCCCCGGTCAGGCGTTCCGCAAGGTGATTGCGCCGCTGGCGGCGCCGGGCATCGTCACCGCCGCGATTCTGGTGTTCATCTTCGCCTGGAACGACCTGCTGTTGGCCTTGTCGCTGACGGCGACCAAGGCCTCGGTCACCGCGCCGGTGGCGATCGCCAACTTCACCGGCAGTTCGCAATTCGAGGAGCCGACCGGATCGATCGCGGCGGGCGCCATGGTGATCACCGTGCCGATCATCGTGTTTGTTCTAATCTTCCAACGACGGATCGTGGCGGGACTGACCTCCGGCGCGGTGAAGGGATAGGCCGATGGCAGAGATCGAACTCCTCCACGTCAGCAAGAGCTACCCCGATGGTGCGGTGGCGGTGAAGGACCTGTCGCTGAGCATCGCCGACGGCGAGTTCATCATTTTGGTGGGGCCCTCGGGCTGCGGAAAGTCCACCACGCTCAACATGATCGCCGGGCTGGAGGAGATCACGTCGGGGGAGCTGCGCATCGGTGGCGAACGCGTCAACGAGCGCGCACCCAAGGACCGCGACATCGCGATGGTGTTCCAGTCCTACGCCCTCTACCCACACATGACGGTGCGGCAGAACATCGCGTTCCCGTTGACCCTGGCCAAGATGAAAAAGCCGCAGATCGCCGAGAAGGTGGCCGAGGTCGCCGAAATCCTCGACCTGACAGCTCTTCTGGACCGCAAGCCGTCGCAGCTCTCCGGCGGCCAGCGGCAGCGGGTCGCGATGGGGCGGGCGATCGTGCGGCACCCCAAGGCATTTCTGATGGACGAGCCGCTGTCGAACCTCGACGCCAAGCTGCGGGTGCAGATGCGCAGTGAGATCGCCCGGCTGCAGCGACGGCTGGGCACCACCACCGTCTACGTCACGCACGACCAGACCGAGGCGATGACGCTCGGTGACCGGGTGGTGGTGATGCACGGTGGGATCGCCCAGCAGATCGGCACGCCCGACGAGCTCTACCAGCGGCCCGCCAACCTGTTCGTCGCCGGTTTCGTCGGCTCTCCGGCGATGAACTTCTTCCCGGGAACGCTGACCGCGACCGGCGTACGCCTGTCCATCGGTGAGCTACCGCTCGACGCGGCGACGCGCGCGTCGATCGGCAGGCATCCGGCACCGGCCGGCGGTGCGGTGGTCATCGGGGTGCGCCCGGAGCATCTCGGCGATGCCGCGCTGCTCGATGACGCTCAGCGCGCCCGCGCGGTGACGTTCGCGGCCCGCGTCGACCTCGTCGAATCACTGGGCGCCGACAAGTACCTGTACTTCACCCCGAACGAATCCGGCGACGCATCAGCCGAAAACGATCTGGTGGCCCGGGTTCCGGCTGCGTCGAAGGCAGCCGGCGGGCAGCCGATCGAGCTGGCACTGGACCCTGACAAGATGGTCGTGTTCGACGCCAAATCCGGGGTGAACCTGACCGTGCCGCCGGCCGCGTGATGAGCGACGAGCTGGACCGGGTGCGTGAGCATGTCCGACGGCATTTCGCGGGCGTCGCCGGCTCGAGTGTCGAACCCGACACCGCACGGGTGACGTTTCTGGGGGTCGAGCCCATCGAGGTGTTGCGGTTCGGGCCCGGACCCGACCGGATGGTGCACTACGTCTCGGCGGGTTGCTCGCGCCACCCCATGGGCGACCCCGGTCAGCTGCTGGCCGACCCGGTGCACGGCCCCCGGGCCGAAATCGTTGTGAGCCTGCGTTCCTCGGGTTCTGATACCGGGCTGGCCCGCAGTCTCGCCGCGGTAGCGGCCGCGCCGGTGGTCGAAGGGGTGGTGTTGGCGCCCGATGCGCTGATCGACCTCGGGGGGCCGCTGTGGACTGGGCCCTCGGGCCCGGTGCCGTTCACCGCGGTGTTGCTGGGCGACAGCGACGTCGCAGAGTTGGCGTTGGCACCGCCGCGGGAGCCGGTGCGGTTCTTGTCCGCCACCCCGATCACCGCGACCGAGGCCGCCTGGGTGCGGCTCAAGGGCGCCGAGGCGATGCGCGAGGCCTGGCGGTCTGACGGCGTGGACGTCTTCGACCCGGACCGTCCCGCGTCCGCGCCGGCTTAGCGGCGTGTTCCCTCCGGCGAGCGGGCGTGTTTGTACACTGACACGCCGAGAAATCCGTGCAACTGTGCACGCTCACCCGGGTGTGAGCGTGCACAGTTGCACAACCGCAGCGGCGTGTCGGCGTACAGACACGCCCCCTCGCGGGGATCAGGGGGATCAGGGGGATCAGGGCCCTCGCCGGCGGCTCAGAGCCAGCCGTTGCGGCGGAATGCGCGGTAGAGCACCGCGGAGATCACGCACATACCCGCCACCACCATCGGATAGCCGAATGCCCAGTGCAGCACCGGCATGCGGTCGAAGTTCATTCCGTAGATGCCGGCGATCATGGTCGGCACGGCGATGATGCCGGCCCAGGCCGACATCTTGCGCATGTCGGTGTTCTGCTGCATGCCCACCCGTGCCAGCGCGGCCTGCACCAGTGAGCTGAGCAGCTCGTCGTAGCCGGCGATCTGCTCGGCGGCGCGGGTCTGGTGATCGGCGACGTCGCGCAGATAGCGCCGTACCTCTTTGGAGATCAGATCCCGGTAGTCGGTCTGCATCCGCTCAAACGGCACCGACAGTGGCGCGACCGCGCGCCGCAGCTCGACGACCTCACGCTTGATCTGGTAGATCGGTTCGACGTCGGTGCGGGTGCCGGGCGCGAACGCCGTCTCCTCGATGACGTCGATGTCGCTTTCCATGAGGTTGGTCACCTCGACGTAGCGGTCCACCACGTAGTCGGCGATGGCATGCATCACGGCAAACGGACCCAGCCGCATCTGTTCGGGATCGGTGTCCATCCTTTTGCGGACTTGCGACAAGCCGCTGTGCTCGCCGTGCCGGACGGTGACCACGAAGTTCTTGCCGACGAAGATCATGATCTCGCCCGTTTCGACGATCTCGCGCGGCAGCAACGCCGACTCGTGCGGGATGTAGTTGACGGTCTTGAGCGCCAGGAACAAGGTGTCGTCGTAGCGCTCCAACTTGGGCCGCTGATGTGCCTGAACTGCGTCTTCGACCGACAGCGGGTGCAGTTGGAAGGTGGCGGCCACGCCCTGCATCTGGGCCTCGCCCGGCTCGTGCAGACCGACCCAGACGAACGCCTCGCGGCCACTCGCCTCGATCTCGCGCACCTTGGCCCGGGCGCCGGCCGGGGTGAATTCGCCGGGAATCCGCTCGCCGTCTGCATAGACACCGCAGTCGACCAGCACTCGGGGTGTCGGGTCCTGCAACGCCGTCATCGCCGCTCTCCCTCCCGCGCAGGTGCCGGTCAAATGCTACGCGTCCGGCGCCAACGTGCACGGTGAGCGCGATGCAGGGCTGGAGGTCCCGAAGTTTCGGTGACGACGCCGGTGCGCTAGTTTCGACCCGGACCAAAGCCAGACCAGCCGAACTCGTTCGAGGAGCACTTGACGTGAGCAAAACCCCACTCAAGGTGGCCGTCACCGGCGCCGCCGGCCAGATCGGCTACAGCCTGCTGTTCCGCCTGGCCAGCGGGTCGTTGCTGGGCCCCGACCGGCCGATCGAACTGCGCCTGCTGGAGATCGAGCCCGCCCTCAAGGCGCTCGAGGGTGTCGTCATGGAGCTCGACGACTGCGCGTTCCCGCTGCTGTCGGGGGTGCAGATCGGCTCGGACGCGAACAAGATCTTCGACGGTGTCAACCTGGCGCTGCTGGTCGGCGCCCGCCCGCGTGGACCGGGCATGGAGCGCAGCGACCTGCTGGAGGCCAACGGCGCGATCTTCACCGCGCAGGGCAAGGCGCTCAACGCGGTCGCGGCCTCCGACATCCGGGTGGGTGTGACCGGCAACCCGGCCAACACCAACGCGCTGATCGCGATGACCAACGCCCCCGACATCCCCAACGAGCGCTTCTCCGCACTGACCCGCCTGGACCACAACCGGGCGATCTCGCAGCTGGCAGCCAAGACCGGCGCCAAGGTCACCGACATCAAAAAGATGACGATCTGGGGCAACCACTCGGCCAGCCAGTACCCGGACCTGTTCCACGCCGAGGTCGGCGGACGTAACGCCGCCGAGGTGGTCAACGACCAGGCTTGGATCGAGAACGACTTCATCCCCACCGTCGCCAAGCGCGGCGCGGCGATCATCGACGCGCGGGGCGCCTCGTCGGCGGCCTCCGCCGCGTCGGCCACCATCGACGCAGCGCGGAGCTGGCTGCTCGGCACTCCCGACAACGACTGGGTGTCGATGGCCGTGGTCTCCGACGGTTCCTACGGCGTGCCGGAGGGCCTGATCTCGTCGTTCCCGGTCACCACCTCCGACGGCGACTGGAGCATCGTGCAGGGCCTGGAGATCGACGACTTCTCCCGCGGCAAGATCGACGCCTCGACCGCCGAGCTGGCCGAGGAGCGCGAGGCGGTCACTGGGCTGGGCCTGATCTGAGGCGCTGAGCCCGGCGGGCGACTTCCTGTGCGAGCTGCACTCGGGAGGTGAGCCCGAGCTTGGTGTAGACGTGGGTCAGATGCGTCTGCACGGTGCGCGGTGACACGAAGAGCCGAGCGGCAATGTCTTTGTTCGGCAGTCCTTCGCTGACCAGTCGCGCGACGTCGAGCTCGGTCGGGGTGAGTGAGGTCCAACCGTTGGTGGGGCGTTTGCGCTCGCCGCGCCCGCGCAGCGCGTAGCCGATGGCGTCCGCGGTGGACAGCGCGGCGCCTTCGGCCCAGGCGGAGTCAAAGTCGTTGTCGTCCATCGACTTCCGCAACGCGGTCAGCCAGTCGTGCCAGTCGGCGTCGTGGATTTTGAATCGGACGGCGCCGGTGCGTTGCCGGATGCCGGCGGCGGCGCCGAACAGCCGGGCGGCTTCTTGGGTGCGGCCAGCGTGCGAGACCGTGGCGGCCAGACACTCGAAGGCCTCGGGGACCCCGGCTTGTGCCGTGATTTCGGCGGCGATCGCGAGTGCTTCGTAGAGGTCGCGCTGCGCGCGCTCGGGTTCGCCCTGGGCGATCGCAACCCGCGCACGCGAAACGAGGCCCATCATTCGGTACCACCCTGTCGTTGCGGCGACGCCGTCGTCGGCCCATTGCGCCGCGGCCGCCAGATCGCCCAGTGCCACAGCGGTTTCGGCTCGGCACCAGCGGAATATGGCGGCGACCTGGCTGTAGACGCCGATGTGATGCCACATCCGCTCCTGTGCGACTGCCGCCGCGGCCGCGTCGCCACTGGCCAATGCCACCAGCCCCACTGCCATATGGGCGACGCCCTCGTGCACGCCGCTGAGTTCGGCGCCGGTTTCGATCAGCGCCTCCAATGCCTCTTCGGCTTGGCCGATCTCGCACCGAAAGGCCGACGCCAGAGCCAGGTTCTGCAAGCCCAGGAACCGGTTCAGAAGGTCGCCGGCGCTGTCCGCGTCGGCGATCGTCTCCTGACAGCGCGTGATCTCCCCGGCCAGGTCGCCCTGCATGTAGCGCGCCATCCCCTGCCAGTTGCGGCAGTATCGCGAGTTGAACTGGTCGCCAATGGAATCGGCCAGCTCACGGCCCGATTGCCCGATCGTGAAGGCGCCGTTCAGGTCACCCGTCACCGCGGCCGCATAGGTCTGCCAACCGAGAATCTGACTCAGCCGCCAGCGGTCATCCAGTGCGCGGGCGAGCTCGATCGCTTCGGCGAAGTACGGCGCCGCCACCTCCGCGTTGTAGGCGGCGATGCTGACGCAGGCGGTCAACGCCCGGGCCAGTAGCGCCTGATCTTCGAGGTCACGTGCGATCGCCACGGCTTCCTGCGCTTCGTCCAAGCTGTTCAACGCGAGGCCCCATGCGTTGAGAAGTGCGTGATCGGACAGCGCCCGTGCCCGTATCGGGCGAGCGAGCTCCGTGCCCCGCGCAGCACTGTCGCGCAGGACGGTGTCGAACCAGGTCACGCCTTCGGCGATGCGGCCGCGGCCGAGCCAGAGCGGGAGCAGGGATGAAGCCAAGGTCAACGCCTGCTCTGGCTCGTCGTTTTCCTGGCTCCACGCGAACGCAGCACGGAGATTGTCGATTTCGGTGTCTGCCCTCGCCAGCATCAGTTCGTAACCGTCGTGAGGCGGGTGGTCGAGCGCGGCAGCCATCGCGGTGTAGTGGTCGCGGTGACGCGCCCGGATGGCGTCGGCTTCGCCGGACTCGCCGAGCTTTTCCATGGCGTACTGGCGCACCATTTCCAGCATCCGGTAGCGCGTTCGGCCAGTGGTGTTTTCAGCGATCACGAGCGACTTGTCAACCAAGAGAGTGAGTTGATCGAGCACTTGGTGACTCGCAATGGCTCCGCATCCGGCCACGAACTGGGCGGCGTCGAGATGAAAACCATCCATGAAGGCGGCAAGGCGCCGGAACAACACCCGCTCGGGATCGGTGAGTAGAGCGTGCGACCAGTCGACGGATGCGTGCAAGGTCTGCTGGCGACGCACCGCGCGGCGCGAACCGCCGGTCAGCAGCCGGAACCGGTCATGCAACCCCTCGAGGATCTCCTCGAGCGACAACGCGCGCACCCGCGCCGCTGCGAGCTCGATCGCCAGCGGCATCCCGTCCAGTCGCCGGCAGATCTCCGTGACCGCGGCGGCGTTGTCCTCAGTGACCTGGAAGTCCGGACGGGCGTGACGGGCGCGGTCGGTGAACAACGTGATGGCCTCGTCGACCAGCGACAGTGAGGGCACCCGCCAGACCACTTCGCCGTCCACCCCGATCGGTTCTCGGCTGGTGGCCAGAAACGTCAGCCGTGGGCAGGCGCCGAGCAGGCCGAGCAGCAGGGTTGCGGTCGCATCGAGGAGGTGTTCGCAGTTGTCCAGCACCACCAGCAGATGCCGCTCGCCGATCCAGCGGAGCAGGGTGTCCATCGCGGAGCGGTCCGGCTGATCCGGCAGGCCCAACGCCCGGGCCGCGACCATCGGCACCAGCTCCGGATCGGTGATCGGCGCCAGATCGACATACCAGATGCCGTCGGCGAAGTGGTCCGTCAGCAGGCCGGCGATCTGTACCGCCAACCGGGTCTTGCCCGCGCCGCCGGAACCGGTCAACGTGACCAAGCGGTTGTCGGCCAACAGCGCCCGCACGTCATCGATCTGGGCGCCACGTCCGATGAAGCTGGTCAGCTGAGGGGGCAGATGGGTGGACGCGACGGTCGTGGACGCCCGCAGCGGCGGGAAGTCGTTGCGCAGATCCGGGTGGCACAGCTGCAGCACCCGTTCGGGACGGGGCAGCCCACGCAAGGGATAGCTGCCCAGCTCGATCAGCCAGGCGCCGGCGGGAAGCCGGTCGATGACCAAGGCTTCGGTGATTGCCGAGAGGACCGTTTGGCCGCCATGCCCCAAGTCGCGGATGCGGGCGGTGCGGTTGATGGTGGGCCCGATGTAGTTGCCCGTCTCACTGGTTTGACCGCGCAGTTGCACCTCGCCGCTGTGCAGGCCGATGCGGAGCCGAATCGGTGCCAACGGCGCACGCTGCAGTTCCACGGCGCAGGCCACCGCGTCGCTGGCCCGGGCGAACGCCGCCACGAAGCTGTCGCCCTCACCCTGTTCGACGGGCCGGACCCCGCCATGGGCAGCGAGGACTTCGGTGAGGGTACGGTCCAGCCGCGCGATCGCAGCCGTCATCTGTTCGGCCTGGGTCTCCCAGAGCCGCGTCGAGCCCTCGACGTCGGCCAGCAGCAACGTCACCGTTCCGGTCGGGAGCTCGCTCACGCCCAACTCACTCCAGTTCACCGCCGGCGTGTCCGTGCGTTCGCTCATGGTAGCCAGCATGCGACCCGCCCGGCCGGCAAAACATCAGCGAAAGCGCGTAGATGCGCGCGGGATGCATGGGCTGTCCCAGCCGATCGAAAGAATGCAAAGCCAGAGCAGTACCCTGGACTATCGATGCCCGAGAACCTTGCGAACATGGTGAACAGCTCGCCGATCGTCATCGGAGACGAAGAGATCTTCGAAGCCCACACGGGCGGAAAGATCTCCGTCGACCTCAAAGCCCCGCTGGACAGCCAACGTGCGCTGTCGATCGCCTACACCCCGGGTGTGGCACAGGTCAGTCGCGCCATCGCCGCGGACCACACGCTGGCGGCCCGCTACACCTGGGCGCACCGGCTGGTGGCGGTGGTCAGCGACGGCACCTCGGTGCTCGGACTGGGTGACCTCGGGCCGTCGGCGGCCCTGCCGGTGATGGAGGGCAAGGCCGCGCTGTTCAAGACGTTCGCCGGCCTGGACTCCATCCCCATCGTGTTGGACACCAAGGATCCCGACGAGATCGTCGAGACCCTGGTGCGGCTGCGCCCGTCGTTCGGGGCGGTCAATCTGGAGGACATCTCCGCCCCGCGGTGCTTCGAAATCGAGCGACGGGTGATCGAGGCGCTGGACTGCCCGGTGATGCACGACGACCAGCACGGCACCGCGATCGTGGCCCTGGCGGCCCTGCTGGGCGCGGCCAAGGTGCTCGACCGCGACATCGCGTCGCTGCGGGTGGTGGTTTCCGGTGCCGGCGCCGCCGGTGTGGCCTGCGCCAACATCCTGCTCTCGCGGGGCATCTCGGAGATGATCGTGCTGGATTCGCAGGGCGTGCTGCATCCGGAGCGCTCCGGGATGAACGACGTCAAGATCGAGTTGGCGCAGCGGACCAATCCTCGTGGCCTTACCGGCGGCCTGGCCGAGGCGCTGGCCGGCGCCGACGTCTTCCTGGGCGCGTCCGGCGGGGTGGTGCCCGAGGAGCTGATCGCGTCGATGGCTCCGGGTGGGGTGGTGTTCGCGCTGTCGAACCCCGACCCCGAGATCCACCCTGACCTGGCGGCCAAGTACGCGGCGGTGGTGGCGACCGGCCGCAGCGATTTCCCCAACCAGATCAACAACGTGCTGGCCTTCCCGGGCGTGTTCCGTGGTGCGCTGGACGCCGGTGCGCGCCGCATCACCGAGACGATGAAGTTGGCTGCGGCAGAGGCGATCTTCTCCGTCGTCGCCGACGAGCTGGCCCCGGACCGTATCGTGCCCAGTCCGCTGGACCCGCGGGTCGAGCCGGCCGTTGCGGCCGCCGTCGCGGCGGCCGCCGACTCCGCGTCGTAGAGCGCACGGTGGCCAGGCCGCTGGGACATCACCTGCGCCGCCTGGCGCTCGGATGGGCGGCTGTGCTGATCGCCGGCTGTGCCGCCCATCCGGGGCCGGCGCCGCTGAGCGTGGGAATGTCGCAGGATCCGCAGTCGCAGGTCCTGGGCCACCTGTATGCGAGCGCCCTGCGCGGTACCGGCGCCGCGGTGCGGCTTGAGGCCGTCGCCGACCCGGTTGGCGGGCTGGATGCGGGGGAGTTGACCGTCGTCCCCGGTTTCACCGGCCGCTTCCTGGCGATGTTCGCCCGCGATTCGGCGGCGCGCTCCGATCGGGCCGTCTACTGGGCGTTGGCCGGCGCGCTGCCGGAGGGCCTGGCGGTCGGTGACTACGCCATGACCGCTGAGGACAAGCCCGCCCTGGCCGTGACGAAGGCGACCGCGACCGCATGGGGCGGCACCGATCTGCCCGCACTCGTCCGGCATTGCGCCGGGTTGACCGTCGGCGGTGTCGTGGGCGTGCGGGTGCCGAAGGCGGTGGGCCGGTGCACGCTGCCCAAGCTGCGCGAATTCGGCGATGACGCAGCGCTGTTCGCGGCGCTGCAGGCCCGCCAGATCACCGCGGCGTGGACCAGTACCGCCGATCCCGACGTGCCGGAAGGCACCGTGCTGCTCACCGACGCGCGCCCCGCGCTGGTGCGCGCCGAGAATGTGGTGCCGCTGTATCGCCGCAATGAGTTGACCGAAGCCCAACTGCTGGCGATCAATCAGGTGGCCGGCGTGCTGGACACCGAAGCGCTGATCGACATGCGCCGCAAGGTGGCCGACGGCGCCGACCCGCAGGCCGTGGCGGACGCCTTCTTGGACGAGCACCCGCTGGGCAGATAGCCGGGCTACTGTGGCCGGAGCTTGGGCAGGGCGAACGAGAACAGGCGTTGGTATCGCGAGCCCAAGATGCGCACGAGCAGGTCCAGAGTCCGCGCATCGTTGCCGATGAGCACGCGGGCCCGGTTCTTGCTGACCCCGTCGAGGATCACCCGGGCGGCCTCCTCGGCGGTGGTGGAGGCCAGGCGCCGGTCGAAGAAGTCGGCCATCGCCTTGGCGTCCAACCCCTCGGCGACGGTGGCGTTGCGGGCGATCGCGGTCTTGATGCCGCCCGGGTGCACCGTGGTGACCTTGACCGGGTGCTTGTTGATGGCCATTTCCTGGTTCAACGCCTCGGTGAAGCCGCGGACGGCGAATTTGGCGGCGTTGTAGGCGGCCTGGCCGGGCATGGCCAGCAGCCCGAACAGGCTGGAGATGTTGATGACGTGCCCGTCGCCGGATTCGATCAGGTGCGGCAGGAAGGCCTTGGTGCCGTTGACCACGCCCCAGAAGTCGACGTCCATCACCCGCTCGATGTCTTTGAACGGGCTGATCTCGACGTCGCCGCTGAACGCGATACCGGCGTTGTTGTAGATCTGGTTGACCTTGCCGAAGTGTTCTTTGACCTCTTCGGCGTAGGCGAGGAACGCCTCTCGCTCGGTGACGTCGAGACGGTCGGCCTTGACACGCACGCCCAGCGCGGTCAGCCGCCGCTCGGTCTGGGCGAGACCCTCGGTGTCGACGTCGCTGATCGCCAGCTGCGCTCCCGCGCGGGCCAGCTCGATGGCCAGCGCTTGACCGATGCCCGAACCGGCACCGGTGACGACGGCGACCTTCCCGGCGAATCCCTGCATGTGTTCTCCCAGCGGTCGGTGGACTGTCTGAGCTTATTCGGTACCGCTGGTACTGGGTTTGGTGGCCCCGCGAAGGTGCGTAGTTGCACGTGATGACGCGGCGTGTCGCGTGCAGACACGCACCCTCGCGGGAAAAGGCGGCTCAGCTGAAGGCCGAGTCGATGATCTCCTGCTGCTCGACCGCGTGCACCTTCGACGACCCCGACGACGGCGCCGACATGGCGCGGCGCGAGATCCGCTTGATCCCGGTCAGCTTCTCCGGTAGCAGCTCCGGCAGCTCCAGGCCGAACCGCGGCCATGCCCCCTGGTTGGCCGGCTCCTCCTGCACCCAGAAGAACTGCTGCGCGTTCGGGTAGCGGTCCAGGGTGTCACCGAGGCGGCGCTTGGGCAGCGGGGCCAGCTGTTCGATCCGCACGATCGCGATGTCGTCACGGCCGTCCTTGGCCTTACGCGCGACCAGCTCGTAGTAGAGCTTGCCGCTGGTCAGCAGCACCCGGGTGACCTTGCTGCGGTCGCCCACGCCGTCCTCGTAGGTGGGTTCCTCGAGCACCGAGCGGAACTTGACGTCGGTGAAGTCCTTGATGTCGCTGATCGCCGCCTTGTTGCGCAGCATCGACTTCGGGGTGAACACGATCAGCGGCCGCTGGATCCCGTCGAGGGCGTGGCGGCGCAGCAGGTGGAAGTAGTTCGACGGGGTCGAGGGCACCGCGATGGTCATCGAGCCCTCCGCCCACAGCTGCAGGAAGCGCTCGATGCGCCCGGAGGTGTGGTCCGGGCCCTGGCCCTCGTGGCCGTGCGGCAGCAGCAGCACCACGTTGGACAGCTGACCCCACTTGGCCTCGCCGGAACTGATGAACTCGTCGATGATCGACTGGGCGCCGTTGACGAAGTCGCCGAACTGCGCCTCCCACAGCACCAGGGCGTCCGGGTTGCCGACGGTGTAGCCGTACTCGAAGCCGACGGCGGCGAACTCCGACAGCGGCGAGTCATAGACCAGGAACTTGCCGCCGGTCGGGGTGCCGTCGGCATTGGTGGCCAGCAGCTGCAACGGGCTGAACTCAGCGCCGTTGGCCTGGTCGATGATCACCGAATGCCGCTGCGAGAAGGTGCCTCGGCGGGTGTCCTGCCCGGACAACCGGATGAGCTTGCCCTCGGCGACCAGCGAGCCCAGCGCCAACAGCTCGCCGAACGCCCAGTCCACCTTGCCCTCGTACGCCATTTCGCGGCGCCGCTCCAGCACCGGCAGCACCCGCGGGTGCACGGTGAAGCCCTCGGGGATCGTCATGAACGCGTCGCCGATGCGGGCCAGCATCGCCTTGTCGACCGCGGTGTTCAGGCCGCGCGGCACCTGCTGCTCGGACTCCACCGACTCGCTGGGCAGCGCGGCATGCTTCTCCAGTTCGCGGATCTCGTTGAACACCCGCTCCAGCTGGCCGTGGTAGTCACGCAGCGCGTCCTCGGCCTCCTTCAGCGAGATGTCGCCGCGGCCGATCAGGTCTTCGGTGTAGCTCTTGCGGACACCGCTCTTGGTGCCGATCACGTCGTACATGTACGGGTTCGTCATCGACGGGTCGTCGCCCTCGTTGTGCCCGCGGCGGCGGTAGCACAGCATGTCGATGATGACGTCCTTGTGGAACTTCTGCCGGAAGTCCACCGCCAGCCGGGCCACCCAGTCGCAGGCTTCCGGGTCATCGCCGTTGACGTGGAAGATCGGCGCGCCGATCATCTTGGCCACGTCGGTGCAGTATTCGCTGGAACGGGAGTAATCCGGCGCTGTGGTGAAACCGATCTGGTTGTTGACGACGATGTGGATGGTGCCGCCGACCCGGTAGCCGGGCAGCAGTGCCATGTTCAGCGTCTCGGCCACCACGCCCTGACCGGCGAACGCGGCGTCGCCGTGCAGCATCATCGGCACCACCGAGAAGGGCGGGTCTTCGTCGGTGCCCAGGGCGCCGCGGCCCAGCAGGTCCTGGCGGGCCCGGACCAGGCCCTCCAGCACCGGGTCGACGGCCTCCAGGTGTGACGGGTTGGCGGTCAGCGATACCTGAATGTCGTTGTCGCCGAACATCTGCAGGTACACCCCGGTGGCGCCCAGGTGGTACTTGACGTCGCCGGAGCCGTGCGCCTCGGCCGGGTTGAGGTTGCCCTCGAACTCGGTGAAGATCTGCGAGTAGGGCTTGCCGACGATGTTGGCCAGCACATTGAGCCGGCCGCGGTGCGGCATCCCGATCACGACCTCGTCGAGGCCGTGCTCGGCGCACTGGTCGATGGCCGCGTCCATCATCGGGATGACGGTCTCGGCGCCTTCGAGGGAGAACCGCTTCTGGCCGACGTACTTGGTCTGCAGGAAGCTTTCGAACGCCTCGGCGGCGTTGAGCTTGCTCAGAATGTACTTCTGCTGCGCCACAGTGGGTTTGACGTGTTTGACCTCGATGCGCTCCTGCAGCCACTGCTGCTGCTCGGGCTCGAGGATGTGGGTGTACTCCACGCCCACGTGGCGGCAGTAGGCGTCGCGCAGCACCGACAGGATCTCGCGCAGCTTACGGATATCGCTGCCCGGCAGGCCGGTGACTTTGAACTCCCGGTCCAGGTCCCACAACGTCAGGCCGTGACTCTGCACGTCCAGGTCGGGGTGGCTGCGGAACCGGGTGTTGTCCAGTCGCAGCGGGTCGATGTCGGCCATCAGGTGGCCGCGGTTGCGGTAGGCGGCGATCAGCTCGACGACGCGGGCGTTCTTGTCGACCACCGAGTCCGGGTTGTCCGTGCGCCACCGCACCGGCTCGTAGGGGATGGACAGCTCGAAGAAGATCTCATCCCAGAACGCGTCCGACAGCAGCATCTCGTGCACGGTGCGCAGGAAGTCGCCCGATTCCGCGCCCTGGATGATGCGGTGGTCATAGGTCGAGGTGAGGGTGATCACCTTGCCGACGCCCAGCTCGGCGATGCGCTGCTCGCTGGCCCCCTGGAACTCGGCGGGATATTCCATTGCACCGACGCCGATGATCGCGCCCTGCCCGGCCATCAGCCGGGGCACCGAGTGCACGGTGCCGATGGTTCCGGGGTTGGTCAGCGAGATCGTCACGCCGGCGAAGTCCTCGGCGGTGAGCTTGCCGTCCCGGGCCCGACGCACGATGTCTTCGTAGGCGTCGACGAACTGCGCGAAGCGCAGCGATTCCGAGCCCTTGATGGCAGCCACCACCAGGGACCGCTTGCCGCCGGCGCCCTGCAGGTCGATGGCCAGTCCCAGGTTGGTGTGGGCCGGCGTGACGGCGTTCGGCTTGCCGTCGACCTCGGCGAAATGCCGGTTCATGTTGGGGAACTGCTTGACCGCCTGCACGATCGCGTAACCCAGCAGGTGGGTGAACGAGATCTTGCCGCCGCGGGTCCGCTTGAGCTGGTTGTTGATGACGATGCGGTTGTCGATCATCAGTTTGGCCGGCACGGCGCGCACGCTGGTGGCCGTCGGCACCTCCAGGGAGGTGGACATGTTCTTGACCACTGCTGCCGCGGCGCCACGCAACACCTGCAGCTCGTCGTCGGCCAGCGGGGCGGGAGCTTGCGAGGCGGCGGGCTTGGCGGCCGGGGCGGGCGCCGGAGCAGCCGGAGCCGGGGCGGCAGCGGCCGGTGCGGCCGGGGCCGGCGCCGGAGCAGCCGGAGCCGGTTGCGCCGGGGGAGCGGGCGGGGCAGCGGGTGCAGCCGCACCGTCACCGCGCTGCGCGTCGGGCTTGTAGTCGGCCAGGAACTCGTGCCAGCTCGGGTCCACCGAGGCGGGATCCTCGCGGAATTTGCGGTACATCTCCTCGACTAGCCACTCGTTCTGACCGAAGGGTGAACTGATACCGCTCACGACAGCTTCTCGCCTCGATTCCTGGTCGTTCGGCGTGGCACTTGCGCCCGCGCCCGCCTGCCTCATAAAGGCTAGCCTCTCGGAGATATTCCGCCAGGCTCGCGGCCGATTGTCGGCCGGACCCGATCCCGCCGACGGTTATGCGGAGTGGGCATCGTCATCGCTCAGGGCCGGCACCAGGTGCAAGTTCACCGGCCAGCGGCGGGCGGGGGGACCGAACGCCTTGCGGGCGTCGCTGATGATCTTCTTGCCGATCAAGCGGTTCCCAATGGCCCCGATCACCGCCCCCAGGCCAACCGGCAACAGCTTGCCGAACGCCAGCGCCCCGCGGCGCAGGGTGAAGCGCTTGACGAAGTACCGCAGCAGTCGGGAGTTCAACTCCTTGACCGCCGGAAGCGGTAGCGCCGCGACACCCGCAGAACCTTCGGCGAGCCACGCGCCGCTGGTGCGGCCCGGGCCGAGCAGGTCGGCGAGCGCGCCCTTGCCCTGGTCGCCCACCAACACCGCCAGCACCAGCGCGCGCCGCCGGTCGCGGTTATCCACCGGAATGCCGTGTACCTCCGCGACGGACAGCACGAAGAACGCGGTGGCCTCCAGGAAGACCGCGGTCTCCCCGGCAACCGCCGACAGCGCCATCAGGGTGCCGATCGCCGGCACGGCCGCGGTGGCGCCCACCGCGGCGCCGCTGGCCGTCGCCGCGGCCAGGAAACGCTTCTCCAGCTTGGCGATGACCTGCGCCGGGTCGGCATCGGGATCACTGCGGCGCAGTCGCTCCACGTAGGCGCGCACCGCCGGACCCTGGACCCGCTCGCTGCGCTCGATGACCCGCGCCAACACCCGGGCCGCCATGGTCGGCTTCTCCTCGTCGAAGGTCGGCGCCGGAGCCTGCGCCGGCCTTCGCCGTCGAAAGATGCCCATGGTTGCCTCCCGTTTCGATTCGGTGGTCTTCAGGCTAACGCCCTGGTGACTGTTTACCCGTTTCAACGGAACAGTCGTCGCCCATCAGCGAATTCCCGCACCGGCGATCCGAGTTGTTCCCGACACCATCTGTCCGTAGCGTCGGATGAGGTGGCTTGGAGCCCTGAACAGCACGGCGCAGCGATCGGAGGGGCGGCGCTTGAGCAGCACGGACGTGGACCCGGAACGCGCGGATTTCGCACGTTCCGGTCCGGCGCGCTCAGCCGATCCGGTCAACCCGTGGAACGCGCTGTGGGCGATGATGCTCGGCTTCTTCGTGATCCTGGTGGATTCCACCATCGTGGCCGTCGCCAATCCGAGCATCATGTCGGCGCTCGACATCGGCTACGACACGGTGATCTGGGTTACCAGCTCCTACCTGCTGGGCTACGCGGTGCCGCTGCTGGTCGCCGGACGGCTCGGTGACCAGTTCGGACCCAAGAACCTCTACCTGATCGGGCTGGCGGTGTTCACCGCAGCGTCGCTGTGGTGCGGTCTGGCCGGGGGTATCGCGATGCTGATCGCCGCCCGGGCGGTCCAGGGCGTGGGCGCCGCCCTGCTGACCCCGCAGACCCTGTCGGTGATCACCCGCACGTTCCCGCCGGATCGTCGCGGTGCGGCGATGAGCGTGTGGGGCGCGACCGCCGGGGTTGCGACGCTGATCGGGCCGCTGGCCGGCGGCGTGCTGGTGGACCGGCTGGGCTGGGAGTGGATCTTCTTCGTCAACGTCCCGATCGGGGTCATCGGCCTGGTCCTGGCCATCGTGCTGATTCCCGAACTGCCGGTGCACCGTCATCGTTTCGACATCCTCGGCGTGGCGCTGTCGGGGGTCGGGATGTTCCTGCTGGTCTTCGCGCTGCAGGAAGGTGAGTCGCAGGGGTGGGCGCCGTGGATCTGGGTGCAGATCTTCGGCGGCATCTGCTGCCTGGCGGTCTTCGTCTACTGGCAGGCCGTCACAGGCGGTGAGCCGCTGGTACCACTGCACATCTTCCGCGACCTCGACTTCGGGCTGGCCAACGCCGGAGTGGCCGTCATCGGCTTCGCGGCCACCGGGATGGTGCTGCCGGTGATGTTCTACGCGCAGGCGGTGTGCGGGATGTCACCCACCCGCTCCGCTCTGCTGACCGCGCCGATGGCGATCGCCACCGGAGTGCTGGCTCCGGTGGTCGGAAAGATCGTCGACCGGGCGCATCCCCGGGCAGTGGTCGGATTCGGTTTTTCGGTACTGGCGATCGCGCTCACCTGGTTGTCGATCGAGATGACGCCGCTCACCCCGGTCTGGCGGCTGGTGCTGCCGTTCGCGGCGATCGGGGTCGGGATGGCGTTCATCTGGTCGCCGCTGGCGGCCACCGCCACCCGCAACCTGCCGCCACAGCTGGCCGGCGCCGGTTCCGGGGTCTACAACGCGACCCGCCAGGTCGGGGCGGTGCTGGGCAGCGCCGGCATGGCGGCCTTCATGACGTCGAGGATCGCCGCCGACCTGCCGGCGATGCCGGGCGGCCTGCACCCCGAGCACGCCTCCGCGGTCCTGCAGCTGCCCGAGTTCCTGCACGAGCCGTTCGCGGCGGCCATGTCGGAGGCGACGTTGTTGCCGGCATTCGTCGCGCTGTTCGGTGTGGTCGCCGCGCTGTTCATGGTCGGCTACGTCGTCGACCCCGCCCGCCGCACCACCAGGCGGAGCGACTACGGCGCCGATGCCGACGATTTCGATGACTTCGACGATTTGGGCGATGACGACGACTTCGATGACCTCGACGACCGCCCCGGTAACGTCGGCGTCCCCGAACGCGTCAGCCTGCCCCGACACTTCCACGCCCGCAGCGTCGAACACGACGTCGACGAACGGACCGAGCCGATCCCGGCCGCCCCGCCCAGGGTCCCGCAAGCCCGTCGTCCGCAGGACCCCGCCACCGAGCCGCTGACCGTCGAGATCGCGCCGGTGCGGACGCTGATTGCCGAGCCCGAACCGATATCGCTGCACCACAACGGCTTTGATGTCGATGCGGGACGCCATCTGCGGCCGCTCACGAACGGGACGCCGGTGCCCGATGTGCTGGCCAAATTCGGGATCATCGGCACCAGTCCGAGCCGCCGAAATCGGCACTATCGGGAGGATCCCGACGACACCGATGCCTTCGGGCGGCATTCGCAGCGCGACAGGTGGTTCTAGGTCGGGACGGGCTAGCGGGTGGTGTTGCCGACGATCTCTACCCCGGTGCCGTTCCAGTGGAATTTCACGATCCCGGCCAACCCTGGTATCCCGCTGGCGTTTCGCAGGGCCACCGTGTCGCCGGTGGACTGCGCCACGTCGATGCCGCTGAATCCGTAGGTGTCCGGTACGGATTGGGGCAGGAATTCGCCGCGGTGAAACAACACCGCACGCGTACTCGGGTGTTCGGCGTTGGTGTTGGCCTTGACGATCACCGCCGAGATGTCGGCACAGGTGCTGTAGTTGCCGGCCAGTGGCTCCGGGCTCCACGGTTGCTTGCTGCGCGGGTCGCGGGGCAGCTCTGAGACGGCCTTGGTGATCGCCGGCGCGGCCAGGTTGACCGCGCACGGGTCGGCGGGGGCCGGGCTGCTCGACGTCGCGGACGCGGTGGTGGTGGGCGCCTGCGGCGGTGCGGCGGCCGGGCTGGTGTTCTCCGGGGTCTTGGCGACGGTGGAGTCTCCCGAACCGCAGCCGGCCAGCAGAGCTGCGGCCAGCGCGACGATCGCTACTGACGGTTTGACGGCACCCGGCACACCGGGCACCGTACCGCCGCCCGGCCGACTGTCCGGGGAGGCGCGGCCGACCCCGGATCAACTGTGGCGTTAGGTGGGCGTCTTTGCCCTTAGACTGTTAAGCGCTATGACCTCGACTGATGTGCCCGCTGAGCCGTTCCCGGACCCACCCGCCCCGTCCATCGCGGACAACACCCCGACTTTCGCCGACCTGCAGATCCACCCTTCGGTGCTCAAGGCCGTCGCCGACGTCGGCTATGAGACGCCGTCGGCGATTCAGGCCGCCACCATCCCGGCCCTGCTGGAGGGTTCCGACGTGGTCGGGCTGGCCCAGACCGGCACCGGCAAGACCGCCGCGTTCGCCATTCCGATCCTGTCGCGCATCGACACCACCAGCAAAGCCACCCAGGCGCTGGTGCTCGCGCCCACCCGCGAGTTGGCGCTGCAGGTCGCCGAGGCGTTCGGGCGCTACGGCGCGCATCTGCCCCGGATCAACGTGCTGCCGATCTACGGCGGCGCGTCCTACACGGTGCAGCTGTCCGGGCTCAAGCGCGGCGCGCAAGTGGTGGTCGGTACGCCGGGCCGGGTCATCGACCACCTGGAACGCGGCAGCCTGGACTTGTCGCACCTGGACTACCTGGTGCTCGACGAGGCCGACGAGATGCTGCAGATGGGTTTCGCCGAGGACGTCGAGCGCATCCTGGCCGACACCCCCGAGTACAAGCAGGTGGCCCTGTTCTCGGCGACCATGCCCTCGGCCATTCGTCGTATCACCAGCCGCTACCTGCACGACCCCGTCGAAGTCACCGTCAAGGCGAAAACCACCACGGCGGAGAACATCTCCCAGCGCTACATCGAAGTCGCCGGGCCGCGCAAGATGGACGCCCTGACCCGGGTGCTGGAAGTCGAGCCCTTCGAAGCGATGATCGTCTTCGTGCGCACCAAGCAGGCCACCGAGGAGGTCGCCGAAAAGCTGCGCGCCCGAGGGTTTTCCGCGGCGGCGATCAACGGTGACATCGCGCAGGCGCAGCGGGAACGGACCATCACCGCACTGAAGAACGGCAACATCGACATCCTGGTCGCCACCGATGTCGCCGCCCGTGGACTGGACGTGGAGCGCATCTCCCACGTCGTCAACTACGACATTCCCAACGACCCCGAGGCCTATGTGCACCGGATCGGTCGCACCGGGCGGGCCGGGCGTTCGGGAACCGCGCTGCTGTTCGTCAACCCGCGGGAACGCCACCTGCTCAGGCTGATCGAGAAGGTGACGCGGCAGAAGCTGGTCGAGGCCGAGCTGCCCAGCGTCGACGACGTCAACGCTCAGCGGGTCGCCAAGTTCGCCGACGCGATCACCAACCATCTCAGTGCGTCGGGCATCGAGCTGTTCCGCCGCCTGGTCGAGGACTACAGCCGCGAGCACAACGTGCCGATGGCCGACATCGCCGCCGCGCTGGCGTTGCAGTCCCGAGACGGTGAGGCGTTCCTGATGGTGGAGCCGCCGCCGGACAAGCGACGTGAACGCGTCAAGGATCGCGACGGCGGCCGGGACGATCGCAAAGGCGACCGCAAGGGCCCCCCGAAGGAAGGGTTTGCCACCTACCGGATCGCGGTCGGCAAGCGCCACAAGGTCAACCCGGGTGCGATCGTCGGGGCGCTGGCCAACGAGGGCGGCTTGAATCGCAGCGACTTCGGCAACATCAGCATCAAGGTGGACCACTCGCTGGTCGAGCTGCCCGCCAAACTGTCCGGCAAGACGCTCAAGGCGTTGGAGCAGACCCGGATTCAGGGCCAGCTGATCAACCTGCGTCGTGAGCGGCCGTCTGGTAAACCCGAACGTCGCGGCGAGGGTGGGTACCGGAAACGGACCGAATGACCCTCTCGCCGGACGAGGACGAGGACGAACAGGGCGGGCTCGAGCAGGTCGCCCATGTGGACCGGGTCGCGTCGCTGACCGGTGTGCGTGCGGTGGCCGCGCTCCTGGTGGTGGGAACGCACGCGGCCTACACCACCGGTAAGTACACCCACGGCTACGCGGGCTTGCTGGGCTCCCGGATGGAGATCGGGGTGCCGATCTTCTTCGTGCTCTCCGGTTTTCTGCTGTTCCAGCCGTGGGTGCGGGCCAACGCGTTGGGGCGGCCGGATCCCTCGGTGCGGCGCTACGCCTGGCACCGGGTGCGCCGCATCATGCCCGCTTATGTCGTGACCGTGCTGCTGGCCTATGTGATCTACCACTACCGCACCGCCGGCCCGAACCCCGGCCACAACTGGATCGGGTTGCTGCGCAACCTGACGCTGACCCAGATCTACACCGACAACTACATGTTCGGCTATCTGCACCAGGGACTCACCCAGATGTGGAGCCTCGCAGTCGAAGTCGCCTTCTACCTGGTGCTTCCACTGCTGGCCTATGTGACGTTGGTCTGGTTGTGCCGACGGCAGTGGCGGCCGGCGCTGCTGCTGGTCGGGCTGACCGCGGCGGCGGCGATCACGCCGGCCTGGTTGACGCTGGTGCACACGACTGACTTCCTGCCTGACGGCGCCCGGCTGTGGCTGCCGGGGTATCTGGCCTGGTTCGTCGCCGGGATGATGCTGACGGTGCTGCAGGCGATGGGCGTGCGCTGCTATGGCTTCGTGGCTATTCCGTTGGCGCTCATCTGTTATCTCATCGCGTCCACGCCGATCGCCGGGGAGCCCACCACGTCACCGGCCAAGCTGTCCGAGGCCCTGGTCAAAGCCGGCTTCTACGCTGTGATCGCCGCGCTGATGGTGGCGCCGCTGGCGTTGGGCAACCGCGGCTGGTACGCGCGGTTTCTGGCGAGCCGGCCGATGGTGTGGCTGGGGGAGATCTCCTATGAGATCTTCCTGGTTCACCTGGTGCTGATGGAGTTGGTGATGGTGGAGGTGCTGCGCACCCCGGTCTACACCGGGTCGATGCTGGCCCTGTTCGTGGTCACCATGGTGGTCACCGTGCCGGTGTCCTGGCTGCTGCACCGGCTCACCCGGGTGCGGGCCTGAGCGCCGTTCAGCCAGGATTGTTCCCGGCCGGGCCACAGGGAGAATTGCCCGCCTGTGACCGACAACCCGCCCTGGGCGGCGGTCGCGTCCGGCAGCGCTCTTCGTCGAGTGTGCGGTTTGGGTCGAGTGTGCGGTTTGGGAGGCCAGCGCTGCGTTTTCCCCTACCAAACCGCACACTCGGCGCAATGTCCTCGCCGTCACACCGGGGCGCAGCCCCCTGAGCGGGGTTCGTCCCACAGTCGCTCGGAGGCGGGCAACTCTCCTATTGCCTAAGCCCTAATTCCCTAAGCCGAGCTGAGGCGGCCCGGCGCGAGCACTACCGGAACCACGAACTGCGTCAGCATCGCCCGCTCGTCGTCGGCGTCGCGGCCGGGGAAGCTCAGCAGTGACGTCATCACCCGCACCACCCAGCGGGCGCGCTGCTGGTTATCGGTGTCGCCGTCGCCCAGCGTGTTCAGGAACGACGCGACCATCACGGTGATGACGTCGGACTGCGCGGCCATCGCGGTCCCGATCGGCGGTCCGCTCTCGGCGAACCACGATGCCAGCGCCGGGTTGCCGCGCACCAGGGACAGCGATTCGGTGATCCCGGTGACCAGCCGCTCCGCCGGGTCGTCGATGCCGGACAGCCGCCGGGTCAACTCGTGATAGAGCGTGTTGGCCCAGCGGTGCACGTAGGCGGTGTGCAGCGCGTCGCGGCTCTCGAAATACCGATACAGCGTGGCGCGGGAACATCCTGCGGCGCGGGCGATCTCATTCATGCCCACCGAAGCGGCATCGTGCTCGGCGAACAGCTTTTCGGCCGCGTCGAGGATCTTCTCGGCGGCAAGCTCTCCGCGCTGGTCGGACAGCCAGGCCCGCCCGGCCATCACGATCCGGCGGTGAACGGAACCGACAGCGGTCGTCGCACGTAACTGCCACCGGCCCATCGGATTCCGGATTCGTCGATGGTGTAGTTCGGGCAGCGTGCCAGCAGTTCCTGCAGCGCCACTCGCGCCTGCATCCGCGCCGCCTGATTGCCGATGCAGTGATGCGCGCCGTAACTGAAGGTGAGGATCTGGTGCGGCTTGCGTTGCACATTGAGGTCCGCGGCGTCCGGCCCGAACTGGCGTTCGTCGCGGTTGCCCGAGCCGTAGAGCAGCAACACCTTGCGTCCCATCGGGATGGTGGTGTCGCCGATGGTCACGTCCCGGGTGGTGGTCCGGGCCAGCCCCTGTACGGGGGAGGTCAAGCGCAGCAACTCCTCGACGGCGTCGCGGATCAGCTCCGGGTTGTCCACCAGCAGTTGACGCTGGTCCGGGTGTCGCTGCAGCAATTGCACTGAGCCGCCGAGCATTCCGGTCGTTGTGTCGTTACCGCCGGTCACCATGGTGAAGGTGAACGCCAACACCGCCAGCAGCCCGGCGACGTCACCGTCGGCGCCCATCCCGGCTGCCACCAGATGCGAGACGGTGTCATCCTGTGGGTCGGTGCGGCGGCGTTCGATGAGGCCGCTGAAGTAGGCCATCATCTCGCCGATCGCGTCACCGGCCGAGGCGACGCCGTCTTCGCTGACGGTGGCCGCGACGACCGCCTCGGTCCACCGGTCGAACTGGCTGCGGTCCTCCTCCGGAACACCCAGGTAGTGCGCGACCACCATCGACGGCAGCGGCTTGAACAGCTCGCCGACGATATCGCCGCCGCCGTTGGCCTGCAGTCGCTCGAGGCGCTCGACGACGAACTCGCGAACCTTGGGCTCCAGCAACTCCACCTGCCGCGGCATGAACCCGCGGGCCACCAGCTTGCGAAACTCGGTGTGCACCGGCGGATCCTGCATCACCATCGGCGGGTTGTCGGCCAGGCCGATCAGCTCCAGCTCGCCGTAGTTGACGGTCAGTCCCTGTGCCGAGGAGAAGGTCTCGTGGTCGGCGGCGGCCGCCCAGATGTCGGCGTGCCGGGACAGCACGTAGTAGTCCTGGTTGGGCGCGTTCTCCGGGACCACGTGGTGGACCGGGTCGTGGTCGCGCAGCGCGGCGTACATCGGCCAGGGGTTGGGCCAGGTGTCGGCGTTGCAGAGCTCAAACTTCGGATGAGACAGCGTGGTCGTCATGTCTCATTGGTACGACAACCGCCCGTTCGGTGTCAATAGCTTGTGGGATTCCGGTCGACTGGCCTGCATCGCTGACACAGTACTTGTGTGAAACTGTAATGCAGTCTAATTTGACCGCCATGTCAACGCGCGACAGTCAGAAGGTCTCACTGGTACGCCACCTGGGCCGCAACTGGAAGCTGCTGACGGCGGTGCTCGTCGTGTTCGTCGCGGGACTTACGGTGTATCGCCTACACGGCATTTTCGCGTCCCGCGACGTCGTGTCTACCCCTAGTGGTTTCGCCAACGACGTTGCGCCGTTCAACCCCAAACGAGTGTTCATCGAGGTCTATGGCCCGCCGGGGACGGTTGCGACGATCACCTATTTGGATGTGGATGCGCAGCCGCAACGCGCCGACGCTGTCGTGCTGCCCTGGTCCTACGACGCGACGACGACGAAACCGGCTGTTGCCGCCAATGTTGCGGCCCAAGGCGACAGCGATTCGATCAGCTGCCGGATCACGATCGACGGCGACGTGAAAGACGAGAGAACGGTCAATACCTTGCACGCCTTCACCTACTGTATGGACAAGTCCGGATGAGCCCGCAGATCTCGTGGCGTCGGCTCCCGGACCTGCTGAGGCGCTACTCCGCGGCGATCGTATTCTTCTGGCTCGCCGTCGCCATGGTGACGAATGTTTTTGTACCGCAACTGGAGAAGGTGGCCGAAGCAAACAACGCGTCACTGAGCCCGCAGGACGCACCGTCGCTGAAGGCCGCCAAACACATCGGTGCGGTTTTCCAGGAGTTCAGTTCGGACAGTTCGGCGATGATCGTGCTGGAGGGCGATCAGCCCTTGGATGCCGCGGCACACCACTACTACGACGGGTTGATCGCCAAGCTCAACCGGGACACCCGGCACGTCGAGCACGTTCAGGATTTCTGGGGCGATCCCCTGACCGCGGCCGGCTCGCAGAGCAACGACGGCAAGGCCGCGTTGGTGCAGGTCTATCTCGCAGGAAACCAAGGCGAATCGCTGGCCAACGAATCGGTCGACGCGGTGCGCAGCATCGTCAATGACACGCCACCGCCACCGGGTGTACGGGCCTATGTCACCGGGGCCGCACCGTTGGTCACCGACCAATTCGAAGTCGGCAGCAAGGGCACGTGGAAAACGACCCTGATCACGATCGGCGTCATCCTGATGATGCTGTTGTGGTTGTACCGACGCGTCACCACAGCGATCCTGGTGGTCTTCATGGTGATGATCGAGCTGACCGCGTCGCGCGGCGTCGTCGCCGTGTTGGCCAACGCCGGCATCATCAAACTGTCGACGTATTCGACGAATCTTCTGACACTGCTGGTGATCGCCGCCGGCACCGACTACGCAATCTTCCTACTCGGCCGTTTCCACGAAGCCCGCTACGGCGGCCAGGACCGGGTCACGGCGTTCAACACGATGTATCACGGCACCGCACACATCATCCTGGGCTCGGGCCTGACGATTGCCGGTGCGGTGTTCTGCCTGACGTTCGCTCGGCTCCCGTATTTTCAGACGCTCGGTGTCCCCGCGGGTATCGGAGTTCTCGTCGCTGTCGTCGCGGCCTTGACGTTGGCGCCCGCCATGCTCGCCGTCGGCCGGCACTTCGGCCTGTTCGAGCCTGCGCGGCAGCTGAGTACCCAGGGCTGGCGGCGAATCGGCACGGCCCTGGTGCGCTGGCCCGGACCCATCCTGGTGGCCACGATCGCGGTCGCGCTGATCGGCCTGCTCGCCTTGCCCGGATACAAAACCAGCTATGACACCCGGCCCTATATGCCGGCCGACGCCCCGGCCAACGTCGGCTATGCCGCTGCCGAACGGCACTTTTCACAGGCCAGGCTCAACCCCGAGCTGCTGATGATCGAAGCCGACCACGACATGCGCAACCCGACGAACATGATCCTGCTCGAGCGCGTCGCAAAGGCGATCTTCCATACCGACGGCGTCGCGCAGGTCCAATCGATCACCCGTCCGCTGGGTACGCCCCTGGATCACACGTCGATCCCGTTTCAGATCAGCGCCGGCAGCGCGACGCAGATCCTCAACCTGCCCTTCCAGGAGTCGCAAGCGGCCAACATGCTCAAACAGGTTGACGTGATCAACAATTCGATCGACATCCTGCGCCAGCAATATCTCCTGCAGCAGCAATCCGGCGCCATCACCGATGAGCAGGCGAAGGCATTCCAGGAGACGGTGGCGACCGCGACGGATCTGCGGAATAAAATTGCGAATTTCGACGACTTCATCCGCCCGCTGCGCAGCTACTTCTACTGGGAACCGCACTGTTTCGACATCCCGGCGTGCGCGGCCATCCGGTCGGTGCTCGACGCGCTCGACGGAATCGACGTGCTCACCTCTCAGCTCGACGACGTCGCCGGGAGCATCGCCAAACTCGATGCACTGCAACCCAAGCTGCTTGCGCTGATCCCGCCCCAGATAGCCAGTCAGGAACAGAACCGCGACCTGAGCATGACGAACCACGCGACCAGTTCCGGGTTGAACGACCAGGCCGCGGAAGGACTGGACAACGCGACGGCCATGGGCAAAGCGTTCGACGAGGCGAAGACCGATGACTCGTTCTATCTACCGCCGGAGGTCTTCACCAACCCGGAATTCCTACGGGGGGTGAAGATGTTCATGTCACCCGACGGCAAGGCGGCCCGGATGATCATCACCCATGAGGGCGATCCGGCAACACCGGAAGGCATTTCACATATCGACGCGATCCGCCATGCCGCGCGGGATGCGGTCAAGGGAACTCCGCTCGCGGGATCCAAGATCTACCTCGCCGGTACCGCAGCCACCTATAAGGACATCGCCGAGGGCGCCAAGTATGACCTGATGATTGCCGGAGTCGCCGCGCTGAGCCTGATCCTGCTGGTGATGATGTTCATCACCGGCAGCGTCATCGCCGCACTGGTCATCGTCGGCACCGTCGCCCTGTCTTTGGGTGCGTCGTTCGGGCTCTCGGTACTGATCTGGCAGTACATCTTCGGCATCCACTTGTACTGGATCGTGTTGGCACTGGCAGTCATTCTGCTGCTGGCCGTGGGATCCGACTACAACCTATTGCTGATATCCCGGTTCAAGGAGGAATACCACGCCGGCATCAACACCGGCATCATCCGGGCGATGGCCGGCTCCGGCTCGGTAGTCACCTCGGCGGGTTTGGTCTTCGCCGCGACGATGGCATCGTTTATGTTCGCCGAGCTGCGGGTGCTGGGCCAGATCGGCACCACGATCGCCCTCGGGCTGTTGTTCGACACGCTGATCGTGCGCTCGTTCATGACCCCGTCGATCGCAGCACTGCTGGGCCGCTGGTTCTGGTGGCCGCTGAAGGTACGCCCCCGGCCCGCCAGCCAGATGCTGCAGCCGTATGGCTCCCGTGCTGCGGTACGGCAGCTATTGCTGTGGGAGGACGACGATCCGGGCACGTCCACGGTCAGCCCATCCAGGGGCGGCAGCGGTGGAGGGGGACAATGAATTTCGGATTCTGGGGTGTTCTCACGGTGCTGGCGGCAGTTTTGGCAGTGGTTTTCGCCGGGTGTGCGCTCGTGTACGTCAGGCGGTTGGAGGATCGGACTCCGGCGGCACTCGGCGAAGAAATAGGTGCTCACAAAGCGGTGCTGGCCAAAGTGCGCAAGCGTCAGCCCCTGACGCAAGACGAGTTCACCTACGCGCACGAACTGGTCGCCGACGCCCGGTCCCCGCTGGCATATGCGATACCCGCGGTCATCTTCTTCGCCGGACTGTTCTACATCGTCGGCTGCCTTCACGAACTCGACGTCCACGGCGGCAACCCCTCATTCCGGACGTTCATCGGAGGCTTTCCGATGCTGGGTTCGTTGAACATGCTGGCACAGTTCAGCAGGGTCGCACGCTTGAAATCGCGCCTAGAGGACGCGGTCGTGCTGTGAGTCGCCAAGCTGACACCGCCACCAAGCCCGTGGAAACCGTTGCGCCAGAGCTGATCGAGGCCGCGGTGCGCGCCGCCGAGACACTCAAACGCGACATTGCTGAAGTTCCGGTCAGCGCAATCGCCGCCGAAGCCCAGATGTCCCGCAGCACGCTACTTCGCAGGTTGGGCGGATCCCGCAGGGTTCTCGATGCCGCGGTCCGTGCCGCCGGCATCGACCCCGGCGGCCGGCCCCCGGTACGGGTGCGAGCACTTACCGCGGCCGCCGAGTTGATCAGCGAGAACGGCTTGGCGGCAACCACTCTGGACAGCATTGCCGAGCGCGCCGACTGCTCGGTGTTCAGTTTGCACGCCGTTTTCGGCGGACGCGACGAACTGCTACGCGCAGTGTTCGACCAGTACAGTCCCATCCGCGACATCGAAGATTATCTTGCCGCCGTACCGGATGACCTCCGTACCACAGTGCACGGCATTTACCGCACCATAGCGGTCGCGCTGAGCCGTGAACCCCGTGTCGCTCCCGCGATGCTGGCGGAGGTGTACTCGCGGCCGGAAAGTGCCACGGTGCAGTCACTGACCCGCTACACGGCTCCACGCATGTTGGGCACGCTCGGAGCCTGGTTCGAGGCAGAGGTCCGCGCAGGACGCATCAAGGATCAGCCGCTGCTGGTGCTGATCCAGCAACTTCTCGGACCCATGCTCATCCACATGCTGATGCGTCCGGCGTTCCCCGACGCGCTCGACTTCATGCTGCCCGATGTCGACAGCATCTGCGAACACTTGACCGCCAATTTCCTTGCCGCCGTGGAAATTCGACCATAATGATCGACCGCCCTCTTCGCGAGCGTGCGTGTCCCCGCTCGACACACCGAGCGAATTTCCGGAAATACGCACGCTCGCGCAGGAAGCGACTAGATCCCCGAACCCGGGTTGAGGATGTTCAGCGGGTCGAGCGCGGCCTTGACCCGTTGGTTCAGTGCCATCACGTCGGGCCCCAGCTGCTCGGCCAGCCAGGGGCGCTTCAACCGCCCCACGCCGTGCTCGCCGGTGATGGTGCCGCCCAGCGCCAGGGCCAGGTCCATGATCTCGCCGTAGGCGAGCTCGGCGCGTTGCACATGGTCGGGATCATTCGGGTCGTGCACGATCAGCGGGTGGGTGTTGCCGTCGCCGGCGTGCGCGATCACCGAGATCAGCAGTCGGCGCTCGGCGGCGATCTTCTCGATACCGGTGATCAGCTCCGCCAGCCGTGGCACCGGCACCCCAACGTCCTCCAGCAGTAGCGGGCCCTTGGCCTCGACCGCCGGGATGCAGAACCGCCGGGCCGCCACGAATCCTTCGGCCTCGACCGGGTCGTCGGTGGAGAACACCTCCTTGGCGTGGTGCTCGGTGAACACCCGGGCCATCAGCTCGACATCCTCGGCGCCCGCGTGGCCGCGCTCGTCGGAGGCCGCCACCAGCATGGCCGCGGCCTCGCGGTCCAGGCCCATGCGCAGTTGATCTTCGACGGCGTTGATCGCCGCCGCGTCCATGAACTCCAGCATCGACGGGCGCAGCCGCCCGGACACATCGAGCACCGCCTCCGCCGCGGCGGCCACCGAGTCGAAAGTAGCCACCACCACAGCCGATTTCGGCTGAGCCGGCAACAGCCGCAGGGTCACCTCGGTGACCACCCCGAGGGTGCCCTCGCTGCCGACGAACAACTTGGTCAGCGAGAGCCCGGCGACGTCCTTGAGTCGGGGCCCGCCCAGGCGCACCGCGGTGCCGTCGGCCAGCACCACCTGCATGCCCAGCACATAGTCGGTGGTCACGCCGTACTTGACGCAGCACAGGCCGCCGGCGTTGGTGGCGATGTTGCCGCCGATGCTGCAAATCTCGAACGACGACGGGTCCGGCGGGTACCACAGTCCGTAGGCGGCGACGGCCTTCTTCACCTCCGCGTTGAACAGGCCCGGCTGGCACACCGCGGTGCGGGTGACGGGGTCGACGCTGATCTCGCGCATCTTCTCGGTGCACAGCACGATGCCGCCGTCGATCGCGGTGGCGCCGCCGGACAGGCCGGTACCCGCGCCGCGGGTCACCACCGGCACCCGATGCGCGGTGGCCCACCGCATGACCGTCTGCACCTCTTCGGTGCGCAGCGGCCGCACCACCGCCAGGGGCTGGCCCGCCAACGGGTCCAGCGCATTGTCCTGCCGGTAGCCCGCGGTGATCGTCGGGTCGGTGACCACCATGCCCTCGGGGAGATCGGCGATCAGTTGGGCCAGCGCGTCGGCGTTCACGCAGGTGATCCTACGGACCTGCGGGGTCCGGCCGCGCCGCGACGGATCGACTCAGCCGGCGTCGAACAGCGACGAGAACCATGAGCCCAGGTCCATCGGCGCAGTCTGATCGACCAAGTCGGACATGTTCGCCCACTGCTGGGCAGCCTGCTCGCCCACTTCCGTGGGCCAGGCGTCGTTGGCCGTCAGGATCGTCGTGGCGAAGTCGTCGCGAGCATTGAGCAACCCGGCGACGATCCCACCGTTGGGGTCGAACAGGGCGTCGTCGAGCAGCGAGCCTCCCGGTAAAAGCAGCGACAGCAGCGATTGCGCCCCCGCCAGCTGGAACGGCAGGCTGATATCGCTCCACAGCAGCGGCAGATTGTTGGCCACCGCGGCCAGGCTGCCGAGGGGGTCGCTGGCGAACCCGTGCCAGACGGCGGCCCAATCCGGGCTCAGGGCATCGGTGAAGCGCAGGGCCAACGGCGTGACGGGTTCCTCACCGAACACCGCCGCGTAGTTGTCGCTGCCGATCAGGCCCTTGAGTCCGGAGAACAGCATTTCCTGGATCAACCAGGCCGGTTGGGCGTGCATTCGCGACACGTCCAGGGCGTAGTCGTAGGACAGCACTCGCTGGGTCATATCGGCGGCGTATTCGGCTGCGCTGACGGTCGGGGTGTCGCCGGGCAGGTAGTCGGCGATATCGGCCACCGGAACCACCTGAGTCGTCACCTCCAGGCCGGTGGGATCGGTTCCGGCGGTGAGGTTTTCGAAGCGGGCGAAGATCTCGCCGTTGGCGACGCCGCCGGTGTCCAGCCAGTTCGCCACACCGGGGTTGGTGGCGCTCACCACGTAGTAGGTGTAGCCGTCGGCGGCCTGGTAGGCGGTGGTGTTGTTGAGGGTGGTCTGCGCCAGGGTGAACGGCAGCGCCGCGCCGTAGACGTTCATCAGCTCGATGCCGCTGTAGGCGGCCGCCACATCGGGGACCTTCACGATCAGCGCCTCACCGGGGGCCAGATCGAAGTTCCCCGCCGAGACGTCCGCACTGGGCAGCCCCGTCGCGAACAGGCTGGTCTCGGTGGCCAGCGGGCTCATGGTGTTGGCGGGCTCCTGGATTCCGGCGATCTGGGCCAGCCCCATGTTCTGGGTGTTGAACGGCCCGGCGATCTTGGCGAAGGCACTGAACAGGGTGGTCAGCGCGTCGTCGATCGAAGTGATCTTCGGCGGAGTCGTCGTGTCGTCGCTGGGAAAGAACCCGCCTTCGGGGATGGCGAAGAACGGCGGGCAATCGGCGATGCAGTGGATGCTGATGTCGCTGGGGCCTTTGGCCCAATTGCCCAGCACGTCGCGGACCAGCAGGGAGGCGGCTCCCTGGATGGTGGCACTGTCGTCGTCGATGAAGTTGACCGCGCCACTGGGCGCGTTGGGGCCGATGTAGACGGTGAAGGTGCCGTCGGGATTGACCACCAGGTTCGTGCCGAGTTCCAGGCTCTCCTTGCTGACGGCCTGCGAGCCGGTGATCTGTTCGGTGGCGATGGCGAATGCTTCGGTGCCGCCGCCGAGGTGGCCGGTCAGCTCGTAGGTTGCGCCCGGGGCCAGGCCGGCGGTCGCGTGGTAGTAGATGTCGGGAGTGAAGAACTGGAAGTACTGGCGTGGATCGGCGGCGTCACCGGCCAGCACTTCGGGTGACTGAAAGAACCATCCGTCGAACAGCTCGGTGACGCGCGAGATCCCGGCCATGAGCAACTCGTAGTTCGTGTCCTGCAGACCCGTCATCAGCATGGCGACGCCGTCGGGTGTGGCGAACGGCAGCGCGGCGTCGTTGGCCGCGGCCTGCTGCATCACGGCCAGCAGATCGTCGATCGCTTGCTGCACGGCGGCCGAAACCGAGGTCAACGCCACCGGGGTGGAGCGCGTCAGGGGGGCCGGCTGGATCGTGATTGCCGCCGAGGCGGCCGCCACGGCCGCCGCCAGTCCGGCGGTACACAGCGCGCGGCGGGAGCTTTCCGTACATCGGGTGGCCATGGGGCTCCTCTGCGGTCAGATGTGACAACTATTTGTCACATGAATGACAACTGAAAGTACGATGTGACGGGACGCTACCGCTGGGTGGACGTGTGCACAAGGGTCGGCGCCGAGGCCCGTACGATCGGTGATCTTCTGCATGCCAGACACGAGGAGGGCGATGGACGGGCCCGCCGAGCGAGACGATGAGAAGCGGCCGGGCTCGCCGCCCACGGATCGGGTGGTCGCCATCGTGGGGTTGTTGGCCGCGCAGACACAGCCCAGTTCAGTCGCCCAGATCGCGGCGCGGCTGGAGTTGAACCGTGCCACCGTGACGTCGATCTTGCTGGCATTGGAGCAGGCGGGATGGGCGTCGCGGCGGGCCGATCGCAGCTACACCCTGGGGTCCGGGCTGATCGGGGTCGCCGAGACGGTGCGGCGGTTGTGGCCGCTGTCGACGCAGGGCGCACACCTGATCGAGCAGATGGCCGAGCGGGCCGGCTGCGGGGCCGGACTGGCGCTGGTGGGGCCGACCGAGTTGAGCTTCTTGACCCTGGTTCGCGGCCGCGGGCGCATCCCGGCCGGCGTGGGTGTGGGGGTGCGGTTGCCACTGATCGCACCTGTGGGCGTCAGCGTGGTCGCACACCGCGATGCGCAGGCCCAGCAGGAGTGGCTGGCATCGGCGCAAGACGTCGGTCGCGACGTGCTGGACGACGCCTTGGACCAGGTGCGCCGCAACGGCGTGGTGGTGTTCGGCCTTGGCGGCCTGGGACTGGAGGCGCTCGATGTGCTTGCCGAGGTGGTCGAGCTGCTGGCCGAGCATCCACGCCGCACCGCGCTGCGCCAACGGGTCTTCGAGCTGCTGACCGGCGTCAACGGAAACCCCTATACCGCAACGCAACTTGCCGGTACGCAGCCGCTGTCGGTCAGCTATCTGGCTGCCCCGGTGTTTGAAAAGGGCGTAGCGACTTACGAATTGCAGCTGGGGCCGCTGCGGCGAGACGTGAGTGCCGCCGACCGGGACCGCTACATCCGCGAAATCCGGGCGACCGCAGAGCAACTGTCCTCTTAGCCGCCGTCCGCCGTCCACGACGCCTGATCGCCAGCAATAACGTCCAAGACGTAATGCCCGTCATCTCGATCGATGGCACCTATAGTCGGCCGATGGAGCTGCGCCACATTCGGTATCTGCTCGCGGTGGCCGAGCACGGGAATTTCACCCGCGCGGCCGAGGCGCTGCACATCTCCCAGCCCACCCTGTCGCAGCAGATCAAGCAGCTCGAGCGCGCGCTGGCCGTGGAGCTGCTGGATCGCTCGGGGCGCACGGTACGGCTGACCGATGCCGGCGAGGCGTATGCGGAGCATGCTCGGTTGGCGCTGCGGGATCTCGACGCCGGCGAACGTGCGGTCCACGACGTACAGGACCTGTCACGCGGGCATCTGCGGGTGGCGATGACGCCGACGTTCACCGCCTACCTGATCGGGCCGCTGGTGCACCGGTTCCACACCGCCCATCCCGGCATCACGCTCTCGGTCCGCGAGGACACCCAGGACCGCATCGAGGCTGATCTGCTCGCCGACCGGCTCGACCTCGGCATCGCCTTCGCGGGCCCGCACGCCGACGGGATCGAGCACACCGTGCTGTTCACCGAGACGCTGACTCTGGTGGTCGGCCCGGGTCACCCCTTTGCGGCCAGAGCGACGCCGCTACCGGTTGCCCGGCTGACCCACGAGCCGCTCTGCCTGCTCAACACCGACTTCGCCACCCGGCTGCAGATCGACGCCTACTTCACCGACCGCGGGGTCGCGCCGCGGATCGCGGTGGAAGCCAATTCGATCAGTGCGCTGCTGGCCTCGGTGCGCGGTGGCGCGCTGGCCACCGTGTTGCCGGACGCGATCGCCCGCGAGCATCGCGATCTGCATCCGGTGCCGCTGGTGCCGCGCCTTCCCACCCGGACCGTGGTGGCGCTGGTGCGCGCCACGGCCTACCACTCGGCGGCCGCGCAGGCATTCAGCCGGATGCTGGCGGAAATCGCCCGCGAAATCGATTGACGACATCTATCGCGTTTATCGGAAACAAGTATTGGACGCTATAGCGGGCGCTGCGGCAGCCTGACAGGCATGCCCGCACACTCTTCCTGGAAGCCGACATGGACTTCGCCCAACACACCATTGAGCTTGCCCGCCGTAACGTCGAGCAGGGCGGGCGTCCGTTCGCGACGGTCATCGTCAAGGACGGTGCGATTCTGGCCGAGAGCCCGAATCGGGTCGCTCAGACCAACGACCCCACCGCGCACGCGGAGATCCTCGCCATTCGGCAGGCGTGCACGGCGCTGGGCACCGAAAGCCTGACCGGGGCCACCATCTACATCCTGGCGCAGCCGTGCCCCATGTGCCTGGGTGCGCTGTACTACTGCTCGCCGGACGAGGTCGTCTTCCTGACCACCCGCGAGGCCTACGAGCCGTATTACGTCGACGACCGAAAGTACTTCGAGTTCAACACCTTCTACGACGAGTTCGCCAAGCCCTGGGAACAGCGGCGGCTGCCCATGCGGCATGACTCTCGCGACGACGCGGTCGACGTCTATCGGCTATGGGAGCAGCGCAACGGGCGGGCGCTGTCGTACTCCGGGGTCGCCACCGCTGGGAATTAGGGACGGGTTGTCGTGGCGGAAGAGATCCGATGGCTCAGTGAAGCCGAACAGCGGATGTGGCGGGGGTACCTGGACAGCACCCGGCTGCTGTTGCGGGAGCTCGAAGTTCAGCTGGTCGCCGACGGCGGGATCACCTTTGCCGATTTCGAGGTTCTGGTGCTGTTGTCCGAGGCGCGGCAACGCCGGTTGCGGATGGGCGAGCTCACCGAGGCGGCGGTCACGACCCGTAGCGGGACCACCGGTGCGGTGAGTCGATTGGCCAGAGCGGGCTGGCTGCGCCGCGTCGGGTGCGACGAGGACAAACGCGGATGGTTCGCCGAGTTGACCGACTCCGGGCTGGCGAAGCTGGAGTCGGTTTCGGGCGGGCACGTTGCCACGTTGCGGCGCAACCTTTTCGACCTGCTCAGTGCGCGCGACGTGGACCTGTTCGCGCACGCCTATGCGCAGATCCGCGACAACTTGTCGGAGAGCGCCGACCCGCGTTCCTGTTGAGCCGGCCCTGCGCCTCCGCGCCATGCCGGAGTGGGCATCGGATCTAAGAGCGTGCACAGTAGACCAATGCTCAACCACCCCCGGACCGGTCAGCTGTTCGACTCCCCGGTGCCGCCCGGCGCCGGCTGGCCCGGTGACCCGGCAACCCCGGAAACGCCGCAGGCCGTCGACGCCGCGCGGGTGGTGCAGCTGGCCGACCAAGCCGCCTCGATCGACGAACTCGACGCGCTGATCAGCGTCTGCCGGGCCTGCCCGCGACTGGTGACCTGGCGCGAACAGGTCGCGGTCACCAAGCGAAAGTCCTTCGCCGACCAGCCCTACTGGGGGCGGCCGGTGCCCGGCTGGGGCTCGCCGAAGCCCAAGATCGTGATCGTCGGACTGGCCCCGGCTGCCAATGGCGCCAACCGCACCGGCCGGATGTTCACCGGCGACCGGTCGGGCGACCAGTTGTACGCCGCGCTGTACCGGGCCGGCCTGGTCAACCAGCCCACCAGCGTCGACGCCGCGGATGGGCTGCACGCCAACGACATCCGGATCATCGCCCCGGTGCGCTGCGCCCCACCCGACAACGCTCCGACGACGGTCGAGCGCAACACCTGCGCGCCGTGGATCGACGCCGAATGGCAACTGATCGCTCCCCACGTGCGGGTGATGGTGGCGCTGGGCGGCTTCGCCTGGCAGATCGCGCTGCGGATTGCCGCCGGCCAAGTGCCCAAGCCCAAACCGAAGTTCGGCCACGGAGCGGTCGCCGAACTCGGCCCGGCGCTGCGGCTGCTGGGCTGCTATCACCCCAGCCAACAGAACATGTTCACCGGACGGCTGACCCCGGCCATGCTGGACGACATCTTTGGCGACGCGGCTCGGCTGGCGGGATTGAGGGGCTGACCGGGCGCTCGACGGTCAGGCCGCGGTGTGACCGCCGTGGTCAAGTTTCTCCGCGATCCAGACTTTGATGAGCGACTGGCGGGTGACTCCGAGTCGGGTTGCTTCGCGGTCGAGTTCGGCGATCATCCAGACCGGGAAGTCGACGTTGACTCGGCGGTGCTGCTCGCCCGGGCGGCGTGCCCGTGCGGTGTCGAGAGCGGCGGCCATGTCCTGGCCGTTGTCGAATCGTTCGTCGAACTCGTCAGCTTTCATAGATCGCTGCCTCTCCTTCGCGCGAGCGGCGTACGGAGATGATCCGCACGTGGTCATCTCGGGTAGGTCAATACCGCGGACCAGCATCGGCCGTCTATCTGCCCGATCGCCATCCACCTCGGCTCATCCGTCGTGCGTGCCGGCACTTCGATGCGGCGGGGGTCGGACCAAATGGACTGTGCAACATCGAAGTCGATGCCGTGCTTGGTCAGGTTTGCAGCGCTCTTGGCTGGATCGAACTCGAACGCCAACACGCGCAGTAATTATACCGTAATTACTCATCACCGGGGCGCGTCGCCGAGTGGGAGGGAAGTGGGAAGCCATACCGAGTGTCGCGCGTTGTAGCCAACGTGCGTCTTTCCGTTCTTGATCTCGTCCCGGTCCGTACCGACCAGTCCACCGCCGATGCGCTGGCCGCGACGGTGCGGCTGGCACAAACCGCTGACCGCCTCGGATTCACCAGATATTGGGTGGCCGAGCACCACAACATGCCCTCGGTGGGGGCTACCAGCCCGCCGGTACTGCTGGCCTACCTCGCCGCGCAGACGTCGCGGGTCCGGCTCGGTTCGGGCGGGGTGATGCTGCCCAACCACGCCCCGCTGGCCGTCGCCGAACAGTTCGCGCTGTTGGAGGCCGCCGCACCCGGGCGCATCGACTTGGGCATCGGCCGGGCGCCCGGATCCGACCCGGTCACTTCCGTCATGCTGCGCTCCGGCCGGGGCGACGAAGACATCGCGAACTTCCCCGACTATCTCGACCACGTACGGGCGATGATGAGCAGCCGCGGCGTGCAGGTCCAGTTGCGTGACGGCGACTACCTGCTCAAGGCCACCCCGGCCGCCGTCGGCGAGCCGCAGCTGTGGCTGCTGGGATCGAGCATGTATTCGGCGCGACTGGCCGCGGCCAAGGGGCTGCCCTACGTGTTCGCCCACCACTTCTCCGGCCAGGGCACCGAGGAGGCGCTGGCCTACTACCGGGAGAACTTCACGCCGAGCGACGTGTGTGCGGAGCCGACGACGTTTCTGACCGTCAACGCATCCGTTGCCGAAACCCGCGACGAGGCAACGGCGTTGATGCTGCCCAACCTGCAGATGATGGCCCGGTTGCGCACCGGGCGGTCGCTGGGGGCCGTTGATCTGGTCGAGGACGCGCAAGCGGCAGCGGTCTCCGACTCCGAACAACGCATCATCGACAGTGGGCTGCGGCGCGCCGTCGTCGGCACTCCGGCCGAAGCGGCCGAGCAACTCACAGCGCTCGCGGAGCGGTTCGCCGTCGACGAGGTGATGATCAACCCGGTCGCCTCGGCACATCGCGGCACCGACCCGGCCACCGCGCCGGGCCGGGAACGCACCTGCGAGCTGCTGGCCAAGGAGCTGCTGTAGCCGTCCGGCTGTCGGCCGATCGCCCAAGCACCGCGCTCGGTTAAACCGCGACTACTTCGAGCAGATTGTCCAAGCCGGCGAAATCCGCTGGGTTGCGGGTGTAGAGCCTGGCCGAGTGAGCGTGTGCGGTTGCGGCGATGAGCAGGTCCATTGAGCGGGCCCGCGGCTGACGGCCGGCTGCGGTGACCGCCGCGGCGATTTGACCGTAGCTGGCGGCCACACTCCCGGTGAGCGGCAGTGCGTCGAAGCTGCGTTGCAAGACCGACAGGCGACGCAGCCGCTCGGCGCGGACCTCCGGGAGTTTCGCGACCAGGACCCCGAAATGTAACTCGGCCAGAGTGATTGTGCTGATGGCCAATTCGCCTTGCAGGGGCGTGACGCCGGTGGCGATGACGACGCTGGTGTCCAAAATGGCGATCAACGCGCGGTCCACGGATCGGCTATCGCGTGCTCAATCGCCTCACGATCGTCCGTCCATGCCGGATCTTCAGGGCCGTTGAACAGTTCGGCGATATCGGTCCACCGCCGCCACGCCCGTGGTGCGGCGGGCACGAGCCGGGCGCTTGGCCGACCGGCCACGGTGATGGTGATTTCCTCGCCGTCTTCGACCCGGCGAACCAGATCGGAGGCGTTCTGGCGCAGTTCGCGTAGGCCAACGGTTTCCATGCCCCACAGTAGCACACGTGCTACCTCGCGACGGCTCAGCGGTTGATGATGGTGGCCCCGAAACCGCTGGGCCGGTAGTCGATGTAGACCGGGTTCACCGAGAACGGGTAATAGCCGCTGTTGGCCGCCCCGCCCGACGTCACATACGGACCGTTGTTGGTGGTGGTGTAGGAGTACAGCAAGGTGCTGCCGTCGGCGTTGTACACCGAGATCACCGTGCCGGCCGGCACCTGCGAACCGACCCCGAGCTGCGGGAACAGCGACTGCGGAATGCTGCCGTACATGCCGCCGGAGTCCAGCGACGTGGACACCGCCACCGGGGCGCCACCGTTGATCGACACCATCGTGTCGACGAACGGCGACCCGGGCACCGAGATCTCGGGGGTCAGCGGGTTCGGCCCGAAGGTCAGCTGACCGGTCTGCTCGTCGATGAGCACGCCCTGGTTGAGCGCGCCGGGCAGCGCCGAGATGATCGTCGAGGTGCCGGCGTGGCCGTTGTTGGGCCCAATGCCCAACACCCCGACGATGCCGTACTGGTTGAAGTACTGCGTCATCAGGGCGTTCGACGACGAGGTGACCACGTTGACGGCGGTCGGGTCGGTGACGATGTCGCCTGAGCAGGCAACCTTGTCGCAGAAACCCACCGTGGTGCTGTAGGTCTGGAACCCGTAGCTGTTGTTGCCCAGGCCCGCGTAGCTGGAGTTGCCGGACAGCAGCACATCGCCGAGGCCACCGGGGTTGCCGACGGCGCTGTTGAGAATCGTCAGACCGGTGGAGCCGGTGTCGATCTGGACCGGTACCGGCGGCCCGCCGTTGATCGAGATGTAGACGATCGGGCTGATGCCGCCGCTTTGCAGGTACAGCGGGACGGTGACGTTGACCGGGCCGTCGGGTCCGCCGGTCGCGCCGGCGTGCCCGGAGCCCGAACCGGCCCCGCCGGCGCCCCCGGCACCGTTGGCGCCGTGGCTGCCGATGGTCCCGCCGCTACCGCCGTCGCCGCCGTCGCCGCCGCTGCCGCCGTTGGCTCCGAGCCCGCCGGCGGCTACCGCGCCCGCGGCCCCGCCGTCGCCGCCGTCACCGGCCGCCCCGCCGTGCACGTTCGTCCCGGCCAGCGTGGCGTCTCCGCCGTCACCACCGTCGCCGCCGTGGCCGCCCGCGCCGGCGTTGCCTCCGCTGCCCGCATGGGCGCCCAAACCTCCGGCGCCGCCCGCTCCGGCGTTCCCGCCGGCGCCGCCGTTTCCGCCGTCACCACCGCTGGAGCCCTGCGCGTAGTAGGTGCCGGTGGCGCTCCCGCCATTGGCGCCCGCGCCGCCGATGCCGCCGTTTCCGCCGGTGCCGCCGTTGAAGCCGGTGTCGCCCTTGCCGCCGGACCCGCCGGAACCGGCGGCGCCGCCCTTCCCGCCGTCGCCGCCGATGCCGACCGGAGCCTTGTTGATACCGGGTTGGGCGTTGAACCCGGAGCCGGGAGCCCCGCCGTTACCAGCCGCCCCGCCATTGCCGCCGTTGCCGCCGGTGCCGCCCGCGCTGTCGTCACCGGCACCGCCGGTGCCGCCGCCGCCACCGGTACCGCCGCCACCCCCGGCGCCACCGTTGCCGTTGGTGCCGAACGTGCCGTGCTCGTGCAGCGCGACGCTGCCGGTGTAGGCCGAGCCGCCCGCACCACCGGTACCGCCGGCGCCGCCGCTTCCACCGTTGAAGCCGGCGCCGCCGCCGAGTGCTCCGGTGTCGCCGAGTCCGCCGTTGCCGCCGACGCCGCCGGCCCCGCCGTCGCCGCCGCTGCCGTAGGGGACGCTGTTGGCGATGTCCAGGGTGGCGATGCCGTTGCCGCCGCCGTTGCCGCCGGCTCCGCCCGCGCCGCCGGCGCCGCCATTGCCGGTGCCGGTTCCATGGGCGCTGGCGCTGCTGCCGCCGGCCCCGCCGACACCGCCCTTGCCGCCGTCGCCGCCGCTGCCGGGCAGGGTGGCACTGGGGGGCAGTTGGCTCTGGTCCACGCCGCGGCCGCCGTTGCCGGCGTTGCCACCCGCTCCGCCCTTGCCGCCGTTGCCGTCGCCGAGCGAGTTGCCGCCGGCTCCGCCCTTGCCGCCGTTGCCGCCGTCTCCGGCGTTGCCGTTATTAAGGACTGGGTTGCCATTGGCGCCGGTGGCGCCGTTGCCGCCATTTCCGCCCGCGCCGCCGTCGCCGTGCAGGCTGCCGGTTCCGCCGGCGCCGCCGTTGCCGCCGCTGGCGCCCGGGGTGACGGCGTTGAAGCCGTTGCCGCCGGCGCCGCCGTTCCCGGCGTGCGCGGTCGATGCCGATCCGGTCGCGCCGGTGGCGCCTTGGACGGAGCCCGTCCCGCCGGCACCGCCGAGGCCCCCGGCACCCGCTTGGCCGCCGTTGCCGCCGCGGCCACCGTTGGGGTTGCTGGCATTGCCGTTGGCGCCCTTGCCGCCGTCACCGGGGGTGCCGCCGGTCCCGCCGTTGCCGCCATTCCCGCCGGCGCCCTGTTGGCCCGCGGTTCCTTCAGCCGAGGTTCCGCCGGCGCCGCCGTTGCCGCCAACCCCGCCTTTGCCGCCCTGCATGCCGTTGCCGCCGTTGCCACCGGCCGCGCCTGCCGTGGTGGCGTTTGTCCCCGCCGACCCGTTGCCGCCGGTGCCGCCGTTGCCGGCATTGCCGCCGGCTCCGCCCGCTCCGCCGTGGCCGTCGCCGAGCGAGGCGCCGCCGGCGCCACCGTTGCCACCGCTGCCACCGGCCCCGCCGATACTGCCGGGCCCACCGTTGACGCCGTTGGAGCCGTTGCCGCCGACGCCGCCGGCCCCGCCGTTGCCGTGCAGGCTGCCGGTACCGCCGGCGCCGCCGTTGCCGCCGCTGGTGCCCGGTGCCGCGTTGGGGTCGGAAGCCGCGTCGTAGCCGTTGCCGCCCGCGCCGCCGTTCCCCGCGTAGTCCGACGGGGTCCCGGTCGCCCCGCTGGCGCCGTGGACGGAGCCCGCCCCGCCGTCGCCGCCGAATCCTCCGGCGCCGAAGGCGCCGCCATTGCCGCCGCGACCGCCGTCGGGGTTGCTCGCATCGCCGTTGCCGCCGGCCCCGCCGTCGCCGGCCGCCCCGCCTGACCCACCGTTGCCGCCGTTGCCGCCGGCACCCTGCAGACCCGCGACCCCGTTGGCCGAGGCGCCGCCGGCCCCGCCGTTGCCGCCGGCCCCGCCGTTGCCGCCCTGCATGCCGTTGCCGCCGTTACCGCCGGCCCCACCGGCGGTGGTCGCGTCGATCCCAGCGGTTCCGGCTCCGCCCGCTCCGCCGGTGCCTCCGCTACCGCCCGCACCACCGCGGCCGCCGTCGCCGTACTGCGCCGACAGGCTGGACCCGCCCACACCGCCGGCACCGCCCAGCGATCCGTTGCCCCCGGTGAAGCCCGTTGCCCCGGTCGCGCCCGCGCCCACGGACCCCGTTCCGCCCATGCCGCCGGCCCCGCCGTTACCGAACAGCCAGGCGATGGCATCGCCGCCGGCGCCTCCGGTACCGGCGGCCGCGCCGTCGACACCGACTCCGCCCGTGCCGCCGACACCGCCGTTGCCCATGAACGACCCACCGACACCGCCGATGCCGCCCGCCGCGCCGGCCCCGCCGTCGCCGCCGGCCCCGCCGTCGCCGAACATGCCGGCCGCCCCGCCGTTGCCGCCGGCCACCCCGGCGGCGCTCTGGTCGAAGCCGTCACCGCCGTCGCCGAACCACAGGCCGCCGGCGCCGCCGTTGGGGTTGAGCTCGGTGCCGTCCGTGCCGTCGCCGATCAGGAACTGCCCGGAGGCGGTGTTGATCCAGCCGTTGACCATCGACCCGAAGTCACTGTTGATCCAGTTCTCGATCGACGTGTGGAACGGATCGTAGAAGAGCTGGTCAAACCATGCCGCGGAGTCGAGGGGAGTGGTGTCGGCGGCGACCCCGGCGACCGGCGTGAACATGTCGACCAGCCAGTCGAAGTCCATCCCGTCGGCGTGTGCCGACGACGTCGCGGGCGTCAGCCCGACGGCCAGGAAAGTGCCGACCGCCGCTCCGGCTCCCGCCAGGCGCCGGCGTGCTGACTTCGACTTACCCGGCCCGCCCTGACGACTCATCGCCCCAAAGTACTAGCTGAGTGATACCTGAGCAAAGCAGAACAACGGACTACTCTCGGAAATAACGCCTATTAAGTAGCGGGCACCGGCGTGAGCCTCACCACCGGGATCGGCCGGGTCGTGCGGCGCTGGTAGCCCTCGTAGCGATCGGCGTTGTTGGCGTTGACGATTCGCCACAGCCGGGCATAGTCCGGGTCATCCGGCAGCACCGGTTGCGCGATGGTCCGCAGGCGCTTCGGCCCGACGTTGATTTCCACCTCGGGATTGGCCTTGAGGTTGTGGTACCAGCCGGGGGAGCGCGGCGCGCCGCCCATCGACGCGACGATCAGGTATGCGTCGCCGTCGCGGGCGTAGCTCAGCGCTGAGGTGCGCGGCTGGCCGGTCTTCGCGCCCACGGTGTGCAGCAACAGGTTGGGAGGCAGGCCCGGGACCTTGTGGCCGATCCAGCCGTTGGTCTGTTGGTAGATCAGGCTGTGCAGGCCGAGCGCTCGGACGCCCACCTTGTCGATCAGGGATAGATGAGCCATACCCTCGAGTCTGCCCGCTAGCTGCCGCTGCTCGCCAGCGCCGACCGCAGGATCGCCCCGGTGCTCTCGCGGTCCGGATCGCGGCGCACCAGCAGGCCTTTGGCGAAGGACAGTCGGTCGCCGTCACGGCGCGGCACCACGTGCAGGTGGATATGGAACACGCTCTGAAAGGCTGCCCGGCCGTCGTTGATCACCAGGTTGTTGCCGTCGGCGTGCAGCCCCGAGCTGCGCGCGGCCTGGGCGATCCGCTGTCCCACGGCGAGCATGCCGGCCAGGGTGGCCGCCGGGGTGTCGGTGAGGTCCACGAAGTGCTGTTTGGGGATCACCAGGGTGTGGCCGCGGGTGAACGGCCGGATGTCGAGAAACGCCAGGTAGTCGTCGTCTTCGAAAACCCGCACCGCCGGCGCATCACCGGCGACCACGGCGCAGAACACGCAGGACATGCCCGCCACGGTAATGCGTCAGGTCAGTGCACCGGCCATCGCCTCGATCGCCCGGTCGAGGATGGCCCGGGTGGTGGCGAAGTTCAGCCGCGCGAAGCCCCGGCCGCCGCCGAACGGGATACCCGGGCTCAGTGCCACCCGCGCGTCGGCCAGCAGGATCTCGGCCGGTTCGGCGGGCAGTCCCAGCTCCCGGAAATCGACCCAGGCCAGGTAGGTGGCCTCGGGGTGGCTGATCCGCAGCCCGGGCAGCGCTGCGGGCAGCGCTTGGCTGAGGTGGTCGCGGTTGGCTCGCAGGTAGGGCAGCAGGGCGTCCAGCCAGGGTCCGCCGTGGCGGTAGGCGGCGAGGTTGGCGCTGATACCGACGGTGGCGGCGCCCATCGTGTGCAGCATGTTGATCCTGCGCCACGCCTCGACGTCGCGCGGATTGGTCAGGATCACCTGGGCGCACATCAGCCCGGGCAGGTTCCAGCCCTTGGAGGCCGACATCAGCGTGATGACGGTGTCGGCGGCGGCGGGCGACACCGCGGCGGCCGCGACGTGGGGCCGGTCGTAGACCAGCGGGGCGTGGATCTCGTCGGCGATCACCCGGGCGCCGTGGCGCGCGGCGATGTCCACGATCGCGCTGAGCTCCTCGGCCGTGAAGGCGGTGCCCAGCGGGTTGTTCGGATTGCACAGAATCAGCGACCCCGCCCCGGCGGCGAACGCGCCGTCCAGGGCGTCCAGGTCCATCAGGTAGCGGCCTGAATCCTGCTGTGTCATCGGGATTTCCACGCGTTGGCGGCCGGTGACGGTCAGCAGGTCGAAGAACGGCATGTAGGCCGGCACCGGCAACACCACCGGGCTCTCCGGGCGGGTGAGGAACTCGATCACCACCTCCATGCCCTTGAGGACGTCGGGCACCACCCGCACCCATTCCGGCTGGATGGACCAGCCGTAGCGGTGCAGGCACCACTGCGTCAGGGCCACCGGCAGCGCGTCGGATCTCAGCGCCGGATAGCCGAACTCCTCGTTGGCCACGCAGGCGCGTACCCCGTCGAGCACCGCGGGCGCGGTGGGGAAGTCCATCTCGGCGATCCACAGCGGCAGCACGTCGGGACCGAAGTGATTCCATTTGACGGTGTTGCGGGCACGGAGTTGAGCGGGGGTCAGCGCATCGAAGACTTCAGCCACTCCGTCAGTCTGCCGCGAGATACGTTTGCGGCGTGGCTGACCCCGAAATCGAGGACTTGCTGGACGGGCTGGACGGCTCCGCGCGTGCTGAGCGCGCCGAACTGATCGAATGGCTGCTGGGGCAGGGCGTCACCGCCGAGGAGATCCGCGGGAACGTCTCACCGATGCTGTTGGCGTCGCGACGGCTGGTCGGCGACGACGGCACCTACGTCTCGGCTCGCGAGATCAGCGAGTCCACCGGAGTCGACCTCGATCAGTTGCAGCGCCTGCTGCGGGCGGTCGGGCTGCCCTGGATGGAGGATCCGGACGCCCCGGCGCAGATGCGCGCCGACGCCAGTATCGCCATGCATGCGCGCCGCTTCATCGACGCCGGCATCGATGCCGAGCAGGCCTTGCAGACCGCTCGCCTGTTGGCCGACGGGTTGGCGCACACCGCGGAATTCATGCGCTTCACGGTGTTGTCGGCGATCGGCGAGCCGGGTGTCACCGAGCTGCAGATCGCTCAGCGGTCGCGGGATCTGGTGGCGGGGCTGGCGCCGATGTTGGGTCCGTTCGTCCAGGACATGCTGATGATGCAGCTGCGTCATCAGCTCGACATCGACGCCGTCACCGCCAGCGAGCGCTTGGCGGGCGCACCGCTGCCGGGGGCGCGGCAGATCACCGTCGCGTTCGCCGACCTGGTCGGCTTCACCCGGCTCGGGGAGATGGTGCCGCCCGAGGAGCTGGTTCAGCTCGCCGAGCGCTTGACGGTGCTGGGACGCGAGATCGCCGTTCCGCCGGTGCGATTCATCAAGACCATCGGCGACGCGGTGATGTTCGTGTGCCCGGAGCCTGCGCCGCTGGTCGACGCGGTGCTGCGGCTCGTTGAGGCGGCTCAGGCCGACGACAGCCTGCCTCGGCTTCGTGCCGGTATCGCCTCCGGCGAGGCGGTGAGCCGGGTCGGGGACTGGTTCGGCAGCCCGGTGAACACCGCCAGCCGGATCACCGGGGTCGCCCGGCCGGGCACGGTGCTGGTCGCGGAGCCGGTGCGGGTGGCGCTGACCGAATCCGACGCCTTCCAGTGGTCGTTCGCCGGCGGACGTCACCTCAAGGGCATCAAGAGCGAGGTGAGTCTGTTCCGCGTCCGCCACACCCAAACCTAGGGTTTGAGGTGCGCGGCCCTCAGCGACGCCAGCGCTGTTTGGACCTGGTAGAGGTCTCGCTCGTTGCATTGAGCCCAGTGTCGTTCGTCTGCGTCCAGGCGAGAGATAAAGCCGTAGCGTTGACGCACAACGGCGATCCACTCTTTGAGACGCACAGGTTTGGTGAGGTAGCCGATATCCTCACGCTGGAATTCGCTTGGGTCGCGTGGTCTTAGCACCTCGTCGGGATCGACAGGTTTGTTGCCACGTCCGTCGACGACGACGTCGCGGTAGGCCTTGAGAACCCACAGCCGCCGGGTGAGCGCCTCGTCGATCACCCGCGAGGTCGCAAACCATTGCAGGTCGTAGAGATCGCGGGCCAGGGAAACGCGACGGTATCGCGCGAGTTTCTCGGAGACGGCTTCCTCGGCCCGTACGACAGGGGTCGGAGGCAGGGTGAAGTCATACCGATCGTGGATCGGCAGGTGCACGGGATCAAGCGTCTCGGGCTCCAAACTCAGTGCATGGCGTGCCAACTCCACCTTGGCGCCCAGTTGCGGGCGGCCGAACGGTGTGTCGACCTTCAGGTCTCCACGCCGGCCGTCGTCGCCGAGATTTTCGATTGCGAAGGCGAATCCGTCGATCTCAACGCCGTCGAGAGCCCGCAGGGTGGCAAGCGCCAGGTCCTCGTCGGGCGCGGCGAAGTCGAGGTCGGTCGAAAAGCGGCCGGCGTTGCCCGCCCTGAACTTCCGCAGTGCCGTGCCGCCTTTGAACACCAGGCCGCTGTCGAATAGCCCGGCATTGTGGATCAGGCGCAAGGCGTGGTCCTGCGCGATGTCCAGCAGAGCAGCGTCGCGTCCGCCCTTTACTCCTTGATAGTGGCGCGCAAGGTGGCCGTCGGTGATGCGGGTCATGAGCCGCCACCCACGTTGAGATACGGGTGTAGCAGGGTGTCATTGACTTGCGTCAGGGCGTCAAAGACACCCTGACCGGCGATGCGAGGGCCGAGCCACGCTGTGCCCCTCGCCGGATAGGTCGCGAGGATCGCGGCTCGCAAGTAGTCGTTGCCGGCTGCTCCGAGGAGGTAGGCAGCGCGTTGTGCTGTTGTGCGGTGCATCGGCTTCAGCAGGCTGATGACGGTGTCTTTATCCACGTCTACGACCGACTCCGTCAGCCATTGCCCAAGGCCGGCGACATCTTTGTAGGCCGAGGGCCGTGCCGCAATCCCGACGAGCAGACCCTCGATGTTCCAGGACGGCAATCCGTTGATTGTCGTCAGTCCTGGCTTGGACAGCTCGATCCGGACATAGCGCCAGTCGCCGGTGAGTGCCTTCGGAAACGAGGTGTCGACAGGCAGGGCGACCACCTCCTGTTCGGGGATCCGCTGCGCCAGTCCGAGTATGGATGCAGCTGAGTCCATTGCGAGTACGCCAGGCCAGGATGGGTTCACGGCAAGCTGGGCACGAAGCTCAATGAAGCGGTCGCCAGAGCCGTAGGCGCCGCCGCGGGCGCCCGGGAGGAATTCCCAGACGTGTCGGGTTCGCAGTGGCCCCAGCCAGCCTTCACGTTGGAGTTCGTAGGCAAGGTGGCGCGCGGCCGTTTGGTCGGCTTCAAGCCCGACCTGGCGCATGATGGCAGCTAGCCGGTCGAGCGGCACCAGTAAGTCGCCGTCAAGCTCAAGTTGCTCTACGACCGGCGCGACTGATCGCGATATCCTCCGTGCTGCTGTCATTTACCACCTCAATTCGGTAAATAGTAACAAATTAAGGGTGTATCCGACAGTGGTGCGGCCGGAACGGCTTGGGCGCGGGTCAACCCGAAGCGATTGCCCTCTGAACCCGACTGACGCGGGTCCAAAGCCGTCCGGCCGGTGACTAACGGCCCCTGTTGCGACTGGGAGCTGGCTGGGAGCCTGAAGTCGACAGACCCAGTTGGAGGTGGCTGATGCTGGAGACGACCGTGGATTCCGAGGTTCTCACCGAAGCGGTGCGGCTGGCCTGCCGGGCGCCGTCGTTGCACAACAGCCAGCCGTGGCGATGGGTGGCCGGCGGAGGGCGGCTGGATTTGTACCTGGACCCGACCCGCGCCGTGCACGGCGACCAGTCGGCGCGTGAGGCGTTGATCAGTTGCGGCGCCGTGCTCGACCATCTGCGGGTGGCGATGGCCGCGGCCGGCTGGACGGCCGACGTCGAGCGGTTCCCGGATGCCGCGCAGGCGGAGCACCTGGCCTCGATCGGCTTCACCGCCGCGGAACGGGTCACGGAACTGGACCGGTATCGCGCCGGGGCGATCCTGACGCGCCACACCGATCGGCTGCCGTTCATGGAGCCGAGTAACTGGGAGCCGTTCGAAACGGTGCTGCACGACACCGTGACCGGCCCGGTGCGACTGAGCGTGCTCGCCGACGAGCTGCGCTCCAAGCTTGCCGATGCCTCCCAGCTCACCGAGGCGCTGCGCCTGTACGACTCGTCGTATCACGCCGAACTCGGCTGGTGGACAGCACCGTTCGAGGTCTCCGACGGGATTCCGGAGAGCGCGCTGGTCTCGGCCGCCGAAAGTGATCGGGTGGACATCGGGCGGACATTTCCGGTCACCCACAACCGGGAACGACGTATCGAGGTCGGCGACGACCATTCGAAAATCGTGCTGTTGGCGACCGCCAGCGACGAGCCGGAGGATGCGCTGGCCTGCGGCGAGGCGCTTTCGACAGTGCTGCTGGAAGCCACGATGGCCGGGTTGGCGACCTGCCCGGTAACGCATTTGACCGAGGTGCCTGCCGCCCGGGCGCTGCTCGCCGGACTGGTCGGCGGCGATGACCTGCCCCAGGTGCTGGTGCGCGTCGGTGGCGCGCCGGCGCTGGAAAAGCCCCCGGTGCCCACGCCGCGGCGACCGCTGGCCGATGTACTGCACCTGAAGATCTGATCGGGCTATGGACTCGGCGCCAGCCTTACGGCGGTCTCGTGTCCGGCCGCGCGTACCCGCGGGTCCCATACGGCGAACACGGCACCGTCGATAAGGCAGCGGCGTCTGAGGGGAGCGGCGCCTGGGGGATAGGACAGTTGCCCGGCTTTGAGCGACAGCCGCGGGTGGTGAAACGGGCCCGTTGCCATTTGTCGCGCGAAGCGGAGCTAGGGGCTGCGCCGCGTCGTGGGGGATGGAAAAATAGGCGCCCAGTGTGAATTTGACGACGTGACACGGGCGTGTCGCGTCGTCAAATTCACACTCACGGTCAGAGCACCTGTGCCGGGTCTCCGGCAATTTCCGAGTGAGCCGGGCGGCGACGGCTGGGGGATGAGGCGACGGCTCGGGGGATAGGAAAGTTTGCCCGGCTTTGAGCGACAGTCACAGGTGGTGAAACGAGCCCCTTGCGATTAGTCGCTCAAAGCCGGGCAACTGTCACATGGTTCTGGATTTGGCCGTGGTTCTGGATTTGGCCGCCACCGGAAAATTAGGGCAGGCCCGGCTGACAACTGGGAGCGTCTACACTTCCTGCGCGGCTGGCTTTCACCCACTGTTCCAGCTCTTCGGATCGGTCATGTCCGGGCCTGCTTCGCAGTCGAATTTACGCCGCTGGCCAGCGCTGGGCAATGGTTGATTTCGCCGAATTCAGCTGCCCTCGGCCATGGCCCAGTAAGCCCCGCGGCGGGCCAGCAACTCGGCGTGGGTGCCCTGCTCCACGATCCGGCCGGCCTGCATCACCAGGATCAAATCGGCGTCGCGGATCGTCGAAAGCCGGTGGGCGATAATGAAACTGGTGCGGCCCCGGCGCAGCTCGCGCATCGCCCGCTGGATCAGCAGTTCGGTGCGGGTGTCCACCGAACTGGTGGCCTCGTCGAGGATGAGCAGCTGCGGCTGGGCCAGAAACGCCCGGGCGATGGTGATCAGCTGCTTCTCGCCGGCGCTGATGGCCCCGCCGTCGTCGTTGACCCGGGTGCCATAGCCGTCCGGCAAAGTCCGCACGAACGCGTCGACGTGCGCGGCGCGGGCCGCCTCGATGATCTCGTCCTCGCTGGCGTCGGGCCGGCCGTAGCCGATGTTCTCGGCGATCGTCCCGGTGAACAGCCAGGTGTCCTGCAGCACCATGCCGATCGATGAACGCAGTGCGCAGCGGTCCACGCCGGTGATGTCCACCCCGTCGATCAGGATCTGTCCGCGGTCCACGTCGTAGAACCGCATCAGCAGGTTCACCAGGGTGGTCTTGCCGGCCCCGGTCGGGCCGACGATCGCCACGGTGCTGCCGGGCGCCACGCTCAGCGACAGGTCCTCGATCACCGGCACGCCGGGCCGGTAGCCGAAGCTGACGTCGCGGAACTCCACCCGGCCGCCGGCACCGTAGAGCGGCAAAGAAGCCGACGGGGCCGGGGGTTCTTCGGGCTCGTCGAGGAAGGCAAACACTCGCTCGGCGCTGGCGGCACCGGACTGCAGGGCGTTGAACATCGACGCCAGGTTCCCCAGCGGCTGGTTGAACTGGCGGACATAGGCGATGAACGCCTGAACGCTGCCCAGCGTGATCTGCCCGGTGGCCACCTGAAATCCGCCGACCACCGCGACCGCGACGTAACCGAGGTTGGCGATCAGCCCGGTCGCCGGCCCGATCAGCCCGGAGAAGAACTGGGCGCCGAACCCGGCCCGGTACAACTCGTCGTTGCAGTCGTCGAACCGCTGCTGCGCCCAGTCACGGTGGCCGAACGTGCGCACCAGGGTGAAACCGCTGTAGGTCTCCTCGAGGTGGGCGTTGAGCTGCCCGGTGGCGGCCCACTGCGCGGCGAAGAGCCGTTGTGAGCGCCTGGTGATCGACCGTACTGCCAGCAGTGTCACCGGGACGCCGGCCACGGTGATCACGGCCAGCAGCGGCGAGATGGACAGCATCATGGCCAGCACCACCAGCACGGTCAGCACCGAGGAGAACAGTTGACTGACCGTCATCGACACCGAGGTCGCGGTGTTGTCGACGTCGTTGGTGACCCGGCTCAAAAGCTCACCGCGCCGAGAAGCGTCGAAATACCGCAGCGGCAGCCGGTGCAGTTTGTCCTCGACGTCGCGGCGCAGCGCCCGCATGGTGCGCTGCAGGATCACGTTGAGCAGCCGAGCCTGCGTCCAGACCATCAGCGCCGCAACCAGATACAGGCCCATCGCGAGCGCCAGCGTGCGCGCCACCGCGGCGAAGTCGACACCGGCGCCGGGCACTAGATCCATCCGCGACAGCATCTCGGCGTAGGTGCCCCGGCCGGCGGCGCGGGCGTCCTCGATGGCCTGCTGCTTTGTGATACCCGCCGGCAGACCGCGGCCGATGATGCCGTTGAACACCAGATCGGTGGCATGCCCGAGGATTCGAGGCCCGGCCACACCGAGCGCGATACCGCCCAGCGACAGGCTGATGACCGCCGCGATCAGCCGGCGCTGCGGGCCCATCCGCCGGGCCAGCCGCAGCGCGGTCGGCCAGAAGTGCGCGGCCCGTACCGTCGGAGCCTCCACCGGCGCGGTCACAGGCCACCGACCCCGGCGGCCACCGACTGAGATTCGGCGAACTCGGCGTAGGTCGGGCACCCGGCCAGCAGTTCGACGTGGGTTCCGGTGCCGACCACCCGGCCGTCGTCGAGGACGATCACCTGATCGGCCTGCACGACGGTGGAGATCCGCTGCGCCACGATGATCACCGTCGCGTCGGCGGCCACCTCCCGCAGGGCGGCGCGCACCCGGGCGTCGGTGCGGATGTCCAGGGCCGAGAACGCGTCGTCGAACAGATAGATCGGGGGTCGGCGGATCACCGCCCGGGCGATCGCGAGCCGTTGGCGCTGCCCGCCGGACAGGTTGATCCCGCCCTGGGCCACCGGCATCGCCAACCCGTCAGAGTGGGCCGCCACGAAGTCGTCGGCGGCGGCCACCCGCAGTGCCTCCCACATCTGCTCGTCGCTGACGACTGCGCCGGCCGGGGCGCCGTAGCGCAGGTTGTCGGCGACGGTGCCGGAGAACAGGTAACCGCGCTGGGGCACCAGGCCGATGCCCGCCCACAGCTCCTCGGGGTCACGGTCGCGCACGTCCACGCCGTCGATGAGCACCGCGCCGTCGGTCACGTCGCGTAACCGGCAGATCAGCGACACCAGGGTGGACTTGCCCGACCCGGTGGAGCCGACCACCGCGGTGGTGGTGCCGGGCCGCGCGGTCAGGGACACGTCGGACAGCACCGAGCGGTCGGCGCCCGGGTAGCGGAAGCCGACACCGCGCAGCCGGACCTCGCCGGTGCGCGACGACGGTGACACCGGCTGGGCCGGCGGCCCGATGGTCGGCTCGGTGGACAGCACCGCGGTGATCCGTTCGGCGCAGACCGCGGCGCGCGGCAGGATCGCCAGCACCATGGTGGCCATCAGCACGGCCATCAGGATCTGCATGAAGTAGGAGAGGAACGCGATCAGCGACCCGATCTGCATCTGACCGGCGTCGATGCGCAGCGCGCCGAACCAGATCAGCGCGACGCTGGAGGCGTTGATGATCAGCGTGGTGGTCGGCAGCATCAGGACCTGCAGGTTCCCGACGGTCAGCGACGCGTCCGACAGGGCCGTGTTGGCCTGGGCGAACCGGTCTTTCTCGAAGGGCTCGCGGGCGAACGCGCGGATCACCCGGATGCCGGTGAGCTGGTCGCGCAGCACCCGGTTGATGTTGTCGATCAGCATCTGCATGCGCCGAAACAGCGGCAGCATCCGCGTCACGATCAGGTAGTTGGCCAGCGCCAGCACCGGCACGCTGACGGCCAGCAGCCAGGCCAGTCCTTTGTCCTGGTGCACCGCCATCAGCACCCCACCGATGCTCATGATCGGCGCGGTGACCAGCGTGCTGGCGCCCAGCTGCACCACCAGCTGGATCTGGCGGACGTCGTTGGTGGTGCGGGTCAACAGGGTCGGCGCCCCGAACCGGGTGGTCTCGCGTTCGGAGAACCCGATCACCGCGGCGAACACCGCCCGGCGCAGATCGCGCCCGAAGCCGGTCCCGGTGCGCGCGCCGAAGTAGACCGCGGCGATGGCGCACAGCATCTGCACGCCGGTGACGCCGAGCATCACCGCGCCCAGCCGAACGATGACCGCGGTGTCACCGCGCACCACGCCGTCGTCGATGATCGTGGCGTTGACGGTCGGCAGGTACAGCGAAGCCAGCGTGCTGATCAGTTGCAGTGCCATCACCGCAGCGACCGGCCAGCGGTAGGGCCTGAGGTAGCAGCGCAGCAGCGCCAGAAGCATGGGGTTACTGTCGCATACCCGTGCCGCCGCGGCGTTGCTGTGGCGAGACGCGGCGACACAAACCGACTGGTCACCGCCGTGTCGTGGTTGACGGGCGGCGGTGCCGCTACAGTGCATCGTGTGCGGCGCAAACTGACGGTCCCGGCCCTGGCGGCCGCTGCCCTGATTCCGATGGTCGGCGGATGTTCTGACTCCGACTCGCCTGAAGCTCAGGGCGGCAGCCAGTCTGCGTCGCCGACGGCCGAGCAGAGCAACCACGGACCGTCGTTCCCGCAGTGCGGTGGCATCAGTGACGAGACGATGGCCAACCTGACCCGGGTGTCCGGCCTGGTCAGCACCGCACAGAACTCGGTCGGCTGCCAGTGGCTGCTGCGCGGCGGGATCATGGGCCCGCACTTCTCCTTCTCCTGGTATCGCGGGAGCCCCATCGGTCGCGAGCGCAAGACCGAAGAGGTCTCGCGCACGTCCGTGGAGGACATCAACATCGACGGCCACAGCGGTTTCATCGCGATCGGCACCGCCCCGACGATGGGCGACAACCTGTGTGAGGTCGGCATCCAATTCAAAGATGACTTCATCGAGTGGTCGGTGAGCTTCGCGCAGAAGCCGTTCCCGGAACCGTGCGACGTCGCCAAAGAGCTGACCCGCCAGTCGATTGCGAACGCGAAATGAGCCGGCGGGTTTTGGCCGGTGCGGTCGCGGTGTTGGCCGTGGTGACCAGCCTGACGGGTTGCTCCCGTGAGGTGGGCGGCACCGCGGTCAAGGCCGGCGCGGGCGACACCAAGCGCAACAACAACTCCGAGCGGCAGTACCCGAACCTGCTCAAGGAGTGCGAGGTGCTGACCACCGACATCTTGGCCAAGACGGTGGGAGCCGACCCGCTCGACATCCAGAGCACCTTCGTCGGCGCCATCTGCCGCTGGCAGGCGGCCAACCCGGCCGGGCTGATCGACATCACCCGGTTCTGGTTCGAGCAGGGCAGCCTGGACAACGAGCGCAAGGTCGCCGAGTTCCTGAAGTATCAGATCGAGAACAAGACCATCGTGGGCGTTCCCTCGATCGTGATGCGTCCGGCCGACCCGAATGGCTCCTGTGGGGTCGCCAGCGACGCCGCCGGCGTGGTCGGCTGGTGGGTCAACCCTCAGGCGCCCGGCATCGACGCGTGCGAGCAGGCTTTGAAGCTGATGGAGCTGACGCTCGCGACGAACTCGTAGTCGCCCGTACCGATTTAGCGGTACCGGTTCTGACCGGCCGCGGCGTAACGCTGACGGGCGGCCTCCCCGCTGGTGCCAATGATCTTGCCGATTCGCGACCACGACGCACCATCGCGCCGAGCCGCCGCGACCGCGGCGGCGATGTGACCTTCGGCGCTGGCACGCTCACGGGCGGCGACGATCAGCGCGTATTCAGCGGGGCTGACCTTCTCGCCGTCGAAGTCATCGGATTCGAAACGGTCAGCCAGCGCCTCGGCGTGCGCAAGGATTTCTTCTACGGTGCGGGGCATGATCATCATCACCTTTTTCACTCAGAGGAACTTTTCGCGGACGGGCATGGCATGCAGGATCACGACCTCACCGTCCACGGCGCGGATGAACCCAACTTCTAGCAGCGCACCGTTGCGCGCCGGCCCGACCGCGATATCCATGTCGTCGTCACTTACGCGGAAGTGCAGCGCATTGCGGTAGGCATGCATGATGTCCTCGCGTCCGATGCCGTGACGGTGTGCAGGTGTTGCGATGCGCGGTCCCGTCACCATGTATCCAAGTTACCTTGCGATCGACCTGGGCGGCAAGATAACTTGTCGTGGGCTTACGCGGCGCGTTTCGAACCGTGGGCGTGCCCTCGACCGTGATGCGTCCGGCCGACCCGAACGGTGCCTATGGGGTCGCCAGTGACGCCGCCGGCGTGGTCGGCTGGTGGGTCAACCCGCAGGCACCGGGCATCGACGCGTGCGAGCAGGCTTTGAAGCTGATGGAGCTGACGCTCGCGACGAACTCGTAGGTCGCGGTCACTGGCCGACGCGGTACCAGATGATCGCCGCGCGGCGGCATCCTGCCCATTGTGGGAATATGGGCTACCTTGGTGTGGTGGACGAACTTACGCTGGTCGAAACCGACAGCCGGAGTCGTGCCGTGCTCCCCGGCCGCCCCAATCAACGCTATGTGATGCGTGAAAACCCCGATGGCAGCTTGCTATTGCAGCCGGCCCGCGTGGTGACCGACGCTCAACACGAATTCGATACCGATTCCGAACTGCGTGACCTGCTGGCGCGGGCCGCGGCGTCTCCAACGGTCCGCCGAACACGAGTGCGCCGAAGGTGAGCTTTGACGGTGACTACTCCGAAGTCGCCGATGCGCAACTCGACGAACTCGAAAGCGGTCCGGTTATCGACCTGTACAACAGCGTCCTGGACACTGTCGAACTCATCTTCCGACTACCTGGACAGGCGCAATCCCTGTCAACAGCAATCACCACGCCCGACGGCATCCGGATGCGGCTACCGGTGATCGGGCACCCACCATCCAAAGTCTTCTGGTCCACCGAAGGGCCCCGCATTGAAGCCGTATTTCCGCACCCATAACGCACCGGGAATGGCGCGACGGACGGGACAGCGACCCGATGCGGGATCAGCCGCGCAGGTCCTTGACGAGAAGCATCAGCGTCATGTCATCGACAGGAGACGGCTCGAAGCCGTACCTGATGTAGAAGTGCTGGGCGTCGGGGTTCTTTGCGTGCACAAGGAGCAGTCGAACACCCGTAACCTCCGCGACCTCAAGTGATTTGAGGATGAAGTGCTTGAGCAGTGCGGCGGCAAGACCATACCCCTGAGACGCTGTATCGACGGCTAGTCTGCCGAGCAGGACGGCCGGCAACGGATCCGGCTGATTACGGGCTGCGCGCTTTGTCGCATGGCCGCGTAGGAGCACCGCGGTACTGGAGGCATAGAAGGCCACGACCCGTTGACCGTCAAGGACAACCCAGGTGCGGCTGCTCCCTTCGCGCTGATTGCGGAGCGCTTTTGTCCGAAGCCAGTCGTTGAGGGCGTCGCTGCCGCAATCGAAGTCCTCAATGAAGTGATCTGCACTGAGGAGAACCGGGCCCTCGTAGTTCACCGTTCTAATATCGACGGATTCGCCAGCAGACGCGCCAACTCAGGCTTGGGGGTCGGTGGACGGTCCAACAGCTTCTGCAGGTCAGCCCAGGCGGCGTCATCCAGGACGAACACTCTCCGATCAGCGAGGTCGTGCTCGGCGGCTTGAAGAACGTGACGCACCACGTAATCGTTGAGCGATTCGCCCGTTACGTCGAGCACTCGCCGCACGACGGCATCTTGGGCAGCCGTCACACGCAGGTTCCAGCGACCAGTCTTCGTCTCCACACGAGAAGTGTACGCCGAATTGACGTACAGACCGTCATGGCGATCGACGGCTTCATCACCTGCCATGGAAGTCTTGTCATGGCGCGCCGGGCACGACCGCCACCCCCAGAGCTGATGCGCGGGCGGCGAGCGTGTCATGGAACGTCGCGATCGCCGCTCGGTGTTGTTCGGCGGCATAGCCGCGCAGGTAATCAGGGGTCGAGCGTCAGTACTCGACGGTAAACTCGGCGTTATGTCCAGTGTCGAGCAGTCCGAAGAGCCAGTCGTGCGAACCTACACGCCCGACGAGGCAATCAAGCGTGCTCGGCCCTTGCCTCCCCGCGATCGGCTCGACATCGAGGATGTGTCCGAGGAAGAGTGGGCCGCCTTTCAGGCTGCACTAGCGGACGTATGACCAGAGCGCCGGCCGTTTCCTCGACGGCACGGCGTCGGTTGACGGCGACGGCCTCGGCATCGTGAGCGAGCGCATCACGGCCGACGAGAATGAGCCGGCGCAACAGCGCGCCGGGCTTATCCGCGAGGTCGGGCCAGGTTCGGCGTGCTACCTCTAGTGCGCGACCGATGTCCTCGGTTTCGGTGACAGCGTGACGACGGTGGACGGTAGGCATCGCGCAAGTGTGGCACTTGGAGCAGGAGTGTCACCCCGTCTGGTCGGCGCTGCCAGCAACGCGAGTCGGGCAGTTTCACTTTGAATCAAGTGGTTCAAAGTGACCGTTTTCTGTTGCCCGCCAAGATATCTCGCTGACCAGCGAAGTCTAGTCAGGCGTGGCGTTGCTGAACGCCCTTGGCGCCCGAACGTATTCACGCGACAAGCTGTGTATGGCGTCTTTTTGGCTGTGCGGTAGATCTGCCGTTCGCTAGGGTCCCGCGCCGTGGACGAGATACCCGGAATCCAGCCCTCGGGGTCACCTGGATCGGACGGGGTCGAGCGACATTGCTCGAGACTGCTGCTGAGCGGCTCGGCCAATCTGACGGCGGCGCTCGACGTGCGCCTGCGGGGGGCACACGGAGTCACCCTTCGCGACGTCCAGCTGCTGGAGCTGCTCAGCATGCCCGACCGGCGGGCACACCGCATCTGCGTGTTGGCTCAGACGCTCGGGGTGTCGCCGGGCGCGTTGTCCGGCCAGCTCCGTCGGTTGGAGAAGCGGGGTCTGGTGACCCGCAGCCCGTGCCAGCGCGACCGGCGCGGCGTTCTGCCCCGGATCACCGGCGAGGGCTCCGCGCGTCTTCACGCGGTGCTGGAGAGCCACGGGCACATCGACAGCGTCAACGGCGCGGCGAGTCCGACGGTTCCACTTTGAACCAGATGGTTCAAGGCGGCGGGTTTCTGTTACAGGGCAGAATATTTCGGTGACCAGCGAAGTCTGATCCTGCGGCGCGTTGCCGAACAGCGAAGGCGCCCGAACGCATTCCCGCGACAAGCTGTGTATCCCGCATTTCTGCCTGTGCGGTCGGCCCGCCGTTCGCTAGATTCCCGCGCCGTGGACCAGACACCCGGCATCCAACCCCCGCCCGGGATGACCGGACAAGACGGATTCGAACAGCATTGCTGGAAACTGTTTTTGAGTATGCAGGGCTACCTGCGCAACCCTCCGCGCAACTCCGGTACGGGCACCCCGGGTGGATATGCGTGGGCTCAGCTGCGGCGTGCTGGCAGCGATTGCGGACGGTGACAAGCGTGTTCCGGCGAACCGATTGTTTGCCATCCAACCGGTTAGTTTCCGGTCGAACGAAACCAATTAGTTTCCGTTCGAACGAATTAGTTCGGCGTGATGGTTTTCTAGCGGGTGACAGAAAACCCGGATGAACTGGGCGATCACGTCGAGCAGTCCTTTGCTGAACTCCATTCTCGCTGAGGTGAATCCGTAGTGAGATGGCGGAATTGGTACGCGTTTCCCGTTTCTGGGGCGCATCCTTCGATAACATCGCGCGCCGTGGACGAGATGCATGAACTTCAGGCAATAGCTTGGCTCCCTGGGCTCAATGGAATCGAGCAACACTGCTGGCAAGAGTTTCTGGCCTGCTCGCTGAATGTCGTTGACGCAGTGAATGTCTGCCTCAAGGGTGCGCATGACCTCTCGATACGTGACGTCCTGCTGCTGGAGCTGCTGAGCAGGCCCCGGCGTCGCGAGCACCGGCTGTGTGTCTTGGCAGAGGCGCTTGGTGTGACGCAGGGGCAGCTGTCCACTCAGATCCGCCGGTTGGAAGGCCACGGCTGGATCACCCGCAGCCCGAGCCCGGGCGACCCGCGCGGCATTCTGCCCCGGATTACCAGTGCCGGGCACACGCGTCTGCACGCGGTGATGGAGACCTACGCGCAGGGGATTCGCGTGCACTACCTCAACCAACTCAAGCACGAGCAAATGGTCAATCTGGTCGACAGCTGCCGGCGGATCAACGACTCGCTCAGCACCAATAGGCGCCGCAAGGGGCTGAAAGCCGCTCGCTGAGTCGGGCTCTGCCTCTGCTACGACGGTGGGCCGCGTGGGTTTTGGCGTGTAGCGACTTTGCGGTGCGGTGTTTGCGGAGTGAATTACGCGCCTGCGGGTAGCTAATTAGCACACGTTGCATTGCTAGGAGATGCGGCAAATGCGAAAACTGGGTCTTTACCAGCTATGAGCTGAGGTTTAGGCTATCTGGCACGAGGTGCGGCTATCCCTGGATCGCGATAGAACGCGTTATAAAACCTACTTAGGAGTAGCTTTCGCCTTGAACTAGATAGTTCAATTTGGCCGTTTTCTGGCCGGGATCGAAGTGGCCCATGACCAGCGTATTAGCTTCAGAGAAAGATTGCCGACCGGCGTTTTTGGTCGGTGGATCCTCGGCAGCGGTCGGGTTTGCCGAAGTTTCTCCGCCGATCGGGCGATGCCGTTGGATACCGTCGCCCGCCGTGGAGGATGACGGTGCCGAGACCCCAGAGCATCACCTGCCGGGGCTCGATGAGATCGAGCAACGGTGTTGGCAAGCGTTCCTGGAATCCTCGACGCTGCTTCTCGGCATGGTCAATCGACAACTGCTCGCCCGACACAGCTTGAGCCTGTACGACTTTCTGGTGCTCGACGCGCTCGCCCGGTCGGCCGATGGGTCATTGCGGATGGGCGATCTGGCCCACATGATGGTCCTCTCACCGAGCCGGCTGACCGAGCTGATGCGGCGGCTGGAGTCACAGGACTTGGTTCGCCGCAGCCGCAGCCGGACAGACGGGCGCGGGGTGATCGCCAGCATCACCCGTGAGGGCCGGGCGCGGGTGCGCCCGGCGTCGCGGACCTATGCGGGCTCAGTTCGTGCCTTCTACCTCGCCCACATCTCGCGTCCGCAGATGATCGCCCTGGGTGACAGCTGCCGGCGCATCAGCTTGCCGTTGAAGGCGTCGGCGAAGTCCAGGCGGCGCAGGGGCGGCCGGCCGGCCGAGGGCTGACAGCGCCTGTCGCCCTGTCGGTGAGCTCCCTTCGTTATGGCGGCGGAGTCTGACGCCGTTATTCGGTGTGTTCTCAGGTAATAGGCAGGGAGCTTCCTTTTAGCTCGGGTCGATGTCCGTGCTGCATGCGGCCAGGTCCGGCATAGTGCAGTCAAGAGGATTGCTTCACATCGAAATGAATACGAATGTGATCCAATTTGCTGTAAGTTATCTTATGCTGGATTGATCAGTATTATTTCCGATCTTGACGTCGTATATACAGCTAATCAGCGTTTGAAGTATCGGCGCAGCTAGATAGACGGACGCTGGGTTAGTAGCGAATTACACAGGCCCTAGTAGTGTGGCGCGATAAGCTACTGATCGGTAATTTCACGTTGAAACATCCATCACTCCATATATGTTTGCTCAACTGCTCTGGTCGGCTCGTTGAGCAGCCACTATTGGCAGTATTGCCATTGCAGGGCAGCTCGCCCGGTTGACGAATCTAAAAAAGTCGAACAAACCTGTATGCGACTTAGGTTCATGCCAGGTAAATTTTGGCTTGCTCTCGTCGGCGACTGCGGAAAGACCCCGTTTCCCTACTGAACTCCGCTTCGCCGGCGGGGCCACTTCGGTGGCACGCACCGGCGCTGACCCCTCGGCGCCGGTGCGGCACACCGAGCGGGGCGATTCGCGGACAACGGAGTCCGGGCCCGCAGCCAGCGCAAACGTTTGGCCAACTCACCGGCCCGCCGGAAGGGACACATAGATGGCTCGTCAGCCCCGGCACATCACCCGATCTCTGGGATGTGCCAGCCCGCAGCTTCGGACAACCGCATCGGGCGGGTGCCAGAACTCGAGGACCACTAACAAGGAGACACCTGTGCGGAAAACTCTTCGCCCCTTCGCGATCGGCGGGATCGCCATCGTGGGCGCCGGCATCATCACCGCTACCCCGGTGGCCGCGCCGCTACCCGACATCCAGATGCGCGACGTAACCCTCACCGCCGGTGGCACTTTGCCGGATCTGCTCGCGCCGTGGATCGACCAGTACAACGCGGCGTCGGAGAACGCGTCGATCCTGCTCAACAACTTCATGTTGGCTCCCGGCGTCGGATTGCAGCAGGCGACCGCCAACCAAATTGGTCTCATTCAGCAGGTGTTGGACGACCCGAGCAACATCTCTACGTGGATGAACCAGACCCAAGCGAATCTGGGGGCGGTTCTGACCGCGTACGGGTTGCAGAACGCCAGCCCCGACGCGACGTCAACGGTGTTGAGCCACACCTTGGAGGGGACGGCCACTGGGGGTCATTCGACGTTGTTCAGCTCGATTCCTGGGTACATCCCGGCGGATCAGCAGGCGGCGGCGACACCGATTATCAACTGGTTAGCGGCGCCATCGAGCGCGATCATCATGGGAGCCATCGGACCCTGGATCAGCCCGTGGGTGGCCTTGGGCAACAGCATCACCGACGGCGACGATCTGAATACCACGCTGGCCAACATGGTCGGCGCCTTCTTCAACGGCGCCACCTTGAACCTCGACAGCCTGCTACCGGCGATCAATAGCCTGGGCTTGTTCCCGGCGGGCATGACCATGGACAACCTGGACATCGGCTTCGGTGGACTGTTCAGCACGGGCAGCGTGCAGGCAGCCCCTTACGACGTGGGTGGTTACACCATCCCGGCGGTGGGTGGCTCCCTGTTCAACAGCGTCGGCATTCAGTTCGCCGGCGTGCCGGTCGTCAACTTTCTGACTGCTCCCAGCGAGGCGATTGGCCCGCTCGGGGCGTGGGAGGCATGGGCACAGATCGCCGCCACCCTGATCGGCTGGGACGGCACGGCCTCCCCACTGGCTGGGGTTGTATTGCCGGCCGTCCCCGACGACCTGGTCGATAGCGGTGCCGCCATGTCCACCGCAGCCGACGACCTGTCCGGTTTCGTCCAGGACGTCGTGTCCTGGCTGGGGCTGTAGTCCCCCAGCTACCGATTTCTCTCACTCACATTCCTGCTACTCCCAGATTTTGTCTGTTTTCACGAAAGGTGTTTGTCCCATGAGTCGTCGTTACACCCGCAGCGATCGTGGCCCTCAGCACAGCAGGGGGCGCGGTCAGACGGTGATTGGTGCCGGTAGTTCGGTCGGCGCGTTCCTGGCCTTGGGCGTGTTGCCGCTGGCCGCATCACCGTCGGCTCAGGCCGACGAACTCGACCTGATCTTCGATCCCATTATCAATGCGATCTCCGGTGTCGACCCCACCATGGGCACGGACTTGAGTGCGTGGGTGACGTCGTGGGATCCCACATTCGCGGATAACGGTGCCGCGGCTGCCGCGGTGCTCGACTCGGCGACAGCGTCCTCGGCTGACGCTGCTGTCATCGACTGGACACAGCTCTTCGACCAGTGGATCTATCAGCCAACCCACACCGTCCTTGAGGCATGGATCAACAGCCCGTTCGGTGAACAGATCGACACGGCCATAAACCAGTTGGCCGGTGTGTATTTGATCGGTGATGGTGCAGCTGGAACCGCCGAGAATCCCGATGGCGGTTCTGGCGGCTTGTGGTTCGGTGACGGTGGAGCCGGTTATGACGCCAGCGCTGATGCCGGAGTCGACGGCGGCAACGGTGGTAACGCGATTGGGTGGATCGGCAACGGTGGCGCCGGCGGTGACGGTGGCGCTGGGGCCGATGGTGGGGCCGGCGGTGCCGGCGGCATCTGGATGGGCATCGGCGCAGCTGGCGGTGACGGTGGAGATGCTCTCACCGCAGGTAGTGCCGGGGGTAACGGCGGCGTCGGTGGTTCGGCGGCGGGCTGGTTGTTCGGCAACGGCGGCACCGGCGGAACAGGTGGCGCTGGCGCGGTCGGTGTCGCAGGCAGTTTTGCCTCCGGTGGAACGGGTGTCGGCGGCACGGCCGGTAACGGCGGGACGGGTGGTGGCGGCGGTGCGAGCGGATTCTTCCTCGGAGTCGGCGGCAACGGCGGTGTCGGTGGTGCGGCTGGCATGGGTGGGGCCGGTGCGACCGGGGTCAGCGACGGTACTCCTGCCCACCTCAATGGCGGCACGGGTGGCTCCGGCGGCAAGGGTGGCGTAGGCGGTGCCGGCGGTGATCAAACCTACGGTGGCTCACTGGGGCAAGCCGGCAATGACGGGAATGGCGGCGCCGGCGGTGCCGGCGGGTCGGGTGGCGACAGCTACAAAGACCCCACGTCCGGTGGCTTCGTGGGTAACGGCGGCAAGGGCGGGGTCGGCGGCATTGGCGGTAACGGCAATAGTGCCGGTACCGGTGGAGACGGTGGCAGCGGCGGCGCTGGCCGCAGCGGCGGCGACGGCGGTGTCGGCGGCCGCGGAGGTGCCACAAACGGCGACCACACCTTGTCCGGCGTGAGTGGTGACGGCGGCAACGGCGGTCACGGTGGTGAGGCCACCGCGGGCATAGGCGGCAAAGGCGGTAACGGCGGGCTGGGCGGTGGGGGCGGCCTCGCAAACGCGGTGGGCGGCAACGGAGGCAACGGCGGTGCCGGGGGCGACGGCGCCACCACCGATAACACCATCCAAACCACCGGTGGTGCCGGAGGCAACGGCGGCAACGGCGGTAGCGCCAGCAACGGCGTCAGCAGTGGTACAGGCGGCAGTGGCGGCAGCGGCGGTGGTGGCACCCTCACCGGCGGCAAGGGCGGCAATGGCGGCAACGGCGGTGCGGGCAACGACGGCATGGGCGGTAACGGTGGTGACGGCGGTCAGGCCAGTGGCTGGCGGGCCAGCGATGGCACGATTTACAGCCAAGGCGGTGGCGGCGGCAACGGCGGAAACGGCGGCAACGGAATCGCCGGCAGTACCGCCGCTAACGGCGGCAACGGCGGTGCGGGCGCTGACGGGGCGACCGGCGCCAACGTCGTCAGCGTGGGCGGGAACGGTGGTAACGGCGGCAGCGGCGGTAACAATGGGCTCAGCATCCAAGGATCCGGCGGCGGCAACGCAGGCGCAGGCGGCGCCGCCGGCGCCGGTGGCGACGGCACGTCCATTGGCGGCAACGGTGGCAATGGCGGCGACGGTGGGCTCGGGGTGCTGTCGGCGGGCACGGGCGCTGACGGCGGAGTCGGCGGTGACAGTGGCGGCACGATCATGACGGTTGGCAACCCGTTCCATGTGGCCACCGGCAGCGCGCACGGCGGCAATGGCGGCGACGGCGGTGCGGGTGGCAATAGTGCTGCAAACCCAAACAACACCGCCCTTTTCACGGCCGGCGGCGCCGCGGGCAACGGCGGCGACGGTGGTACGGGCGCGAGCGCGGCCAATGGCGGTAACGGCGGTGTCGGCGGCGCCGGCGGCACGGGCACCACCAACAGCACCCCGGGCACCGGTGGCACCGGCGGCGCAGCAACCGGCACCGGTAATGGTGGCAACGGTGGCCAAGGCGGCCAAGGCGCCGCCGGTGTACAGGGTGCTACGGGCAGTATCTCGGCCACCGCACCCGGTGGCGACGGTGGCGTGGGCGGCAACGGTGCCACCGGCGGGCAAGGCGGCGCCGGCGGCACTGCGGTCACGGGTAACGGCGGCCAGGGCGGCCAGGGCGGCCAGGGCGGCCAGGGCGGCACCGGTGGCCAGGGGGGTGTAGGTGCCTTGGGTGTCACCGGCGCGGATGGCAATGGCACGGATGGTCTGGCCGGCGGCAAGGGCGGTGTCGGCGGCACCGGCGGGGTCGGTGGGACCGGCGGGGCTGGCGGCATCAGCGTCAGCGGTGTCAACGGTGCCAGCGGCATTGACGGCAACGGCGGCACCGGCGGAACCGGCGGGGTGGGCGGTGGGGGCGGCAACGGCGGCATCGGTGCTTCGTCGCCGTTTGCGGCTGGCGGCAATGGCGGCAACGGTGGCGCCGCCGGTGACGGCGGTGCGGGCGGTGCCGGCGGCACCTCAGGCACCGGCACCGGCGGCAATGGCGGCGTCGGTGGACAGGGCGGATACAGCGGTTATGGCGGCGCCGGCGGTGACGGTGGCACTAATGGAGCCGGCGACGGCCTGAACGGCGGCAATGGCGGCAATGGCGGCAATGGCGGCAACGGTGGCAACGGTGGTGTCGGTGGTCGCAGCGCCAGCGGCGCCGACGGCAGCTATGGAGCCGGCGGCGACGGCGGCTACGCGAGCTTCTCGACTGGCTCCAGCGGGGCTGGCGGTAACGGCATCGGAGCTGGGCACACCGCCGGCAACGGCGGCAACGCCGGTAACGGCGGTAACGGCGGCAACGGCGGCAACGGTTCGACCGGCGGCAAGGGTGGCAACCCTGACAGCTTCAATATCGGGGTAGTGGGCCCGGGCGGCAATGGCATTGACGGCGCCGCCGGCGGCAACGGCGGCAATGGCCCCGCCGCCGGCAGTAATGGTGGTAACGGTGGCAACGGTTCCATCACACCCGGCAGCGGCGGCAGCGGCGGCCGTTCAATCAGCGGCGGTGCCGCTGGGACAGGGACACCGCCTGGTCAGGCCGGTCAGGCCGGTGCTGCTGGCCAAGCTGGCCAACCCGGCCAGCTAGTCCCCTGACACCGGTCGCACCACCGTGTCGAGCTGGGGCGTCGGGTCCACCGTGGACCCGACGCCTCTGGCCTTATCACGTAGCGATCGGAAGGGCCCGCACCGCATACGGTGAGCTAAAGACGACGTGTGCGCGACTGTGTTGAAGCAATGCCGGGCGGTGCAGCGCGCAGCCGCTCGCTCCGAAGGAAGTCGTACAGTTTCGCCGCCTGAATCACCGGGGTGTGGATTCAGACCTTGCGGTATAAGCGAGTTGTGGGCTGCGTGCTGCGGGCGGTCACGATTCGCGGCCAGCTTGTCGTTCAGAAAGCTTTAGGGCGTCGCCGATTTGACGACACGTGGTCGCCATGGCCGTGACCTGCGGTCGTGTCAGCGGGTTCAGGAAGTGGGCCTGCACTTCGTTTGAGTAGGTGATCATGGCTTGTCCCACCACGGTTCGTCCCGCTGGCGTGATCGTGGTGATAACGCGGCGGCGATCATTCGGACTGGTCGCCCGCTGCACTAGGCCACCGTCTTCCAGGCGGCGGACTTGCCTGGTTAGCCGACTCGGCAAGGAGGGCAACGCTTCCACCAGTTCGCCCATCTGAACGCTTCCGTCTGTCGCACTATCAAGCAGGTTCAGTAGCCGTACGTCGTCCAGCGACAACTGGTGCGCTTCAGTCAATTTCCGGTTTAGGGCGGTCATCATGCGCAAGACGGTCGTCAAGTAGTTGTGCCACGATTTCTGCTGCGCGAGGTCCAGTTCTACTGCGCCGCCGTTGTTTTGATCAGGATAGAACCGAACCATGATGCAATATTACGCCGCGAACCATGGCCTGAATAGGCAGAAGCGAGGCCAATTTCTGGCCGTAGTCGGCGGTTGGAACGGAGGATGGTGAGCTGATGTCCTCGGAATGAATCATTGCTCGGTCCAATGGGTTCCGATCTGTGTTGGACGTCGGAACGCGGCGTGTCTCGAGAAGCTTAAAAGATGGAGATTTGCTGTAAGAAAGCTGTCTACTTCCGGGATGTAGCGGCATCTGCCGCCACCGCAATCGCGCGGCTCAATCGGCATCTTTTCCGGTGCTTTCGATCGACCGACGGTGGACGCGCGCAGCAGCTACTAGGACAACGTGAGCAGTCCCGCGTTGATCAACCTGGGCCGCGTCATCGCCGGACAGACACACGTGACACCGCCTACGTTTACACCGTGACCGCTATGACGCGACTTCTGTTGCGCATGGTTATCGCCATTGCGGCGGCGCTGGCGGTGGCTTGTTCACCGTCCAGGCCGGCGGCACCGCTGGGTCCACCGACCCCGACCGGCGCCACACTTATCCCGGGAGGACCTATGGAGTCGATTCCGACCGCACCGTCGCCGAAAATCCCGACCAGCCAACAGGAAGCGCAAGACACCGTGCTGCGCTACCTGCAGCAGACTCTCAACGCCCTTCCCCCAGGCAGCAGCCTGAACGGCAGCAGGTATATCGCCGGAGGCAGTACTCGCTACTGCGAGGACGACCCCAGTGGGCCGGACGCACCGGTCAGGTTCTCCGACTGGCGCGACCTTCAAACCCCTGCTGGCGTCGACTTCAACTCGCTCATCGCACAGGTCGGGGAACGGTGGAAGAGCTGGGGTTGGCAGGTTCTCGAACGTGACGGTTACGAGAAGCCCAACCGCTTCGGGTACGCGCCCGATGGGTACGTCCTGCAAATCTCGGCTTCCCACCCGGTGACATATCCGCCGAGCATCATCGGTTCATCCCCGTGCTTTCCCGGCAGCCTTCGTCGCGACATCGAACCCAACCCCGCCGTGATCACACAGGCCCCGGGCTGAAGCGTGCCGGAGTGTGGAACAGCCGGTTCGTTCGGAGCATCGTGAATACGGTTGGGTTGAGCACGTCTGCGGGGAACGCGAAACCGGGTAGCGCGGCGTCGTCGAGTTCTGCTCAGTAGTCGCCGGTCTTGGCGAGGCAGAAATTGTTTCAAAACGAAAATAATGGACGGGTGCGGTGCGGCGGGTGAGAGGGGTCTGCTGCACGGATTAGGTGACAGGTAGGACCGATCAAGAGCCCCCAAGTTCAACTCTTCGAACTGTGCCTGCACCCGGCTTTGGCCGGCTGTTCCGATGGTTTCCTGCACACTTGCCTGTTTAGCCACGGTCGAATGCGGTCCTTCTAGAAACCTGCTGCGGCGAGGAATGCGCGCACGACGGCGACAGCTTCCTGGCGCAGTCGGGCCGGCTCGTCGCGATCGCTGCCTTCGGCGAGGAAGTTCGCGTAGGCGTGTGGGCCGTCGTTTTCGGCTACAGCGAACCGCTCCGCAAGTAGACGCATCGCTTCTTGTACCTGAGCCGCGCCGTAAATCGCACTGTTGGCAGCTGTGCGGCCAGCGTCCTCTGGACCGTCGCCGAAGTTGAGCAGGCAGTAGATCAGGTCGTAGGCGTCCTTGTTCTCATGGCGGTCTTGAAACGCAAGGATCTTTAGAACGGTATACGACAAGATATTTGCCACGCGTACCGTTACGCGGGACCGGCCGCCGTCGTCGATCCGATCCGCCTCCAGCGAGTGCTCGGTGAAGTCCCTCGCGATCAGCTGCGCTCCGCGGACGTTGAACGCGCCGAACTTCGTGCCCAGTCCTTGTTTCGGCTTGAAGATTCTGCCAGGTTCGACCTGATCGGTCTCGCACATGAACTCCACGAGGATCGTTACGCCGTCGATCTGCTTGGACCATTGGAACGAACTCTCCGGCTTGAAGCCCGACTTCCTCAAGTTGTTCTCAAGCGTCCGGTACGCCTCGTCGCTCTCGTCATCGACGGTCAGCCCGATAACGAGGTCAACGTCGGTCGTGCCGACATGTGGGCGTGCACCCTCGGGCAGGCTGCCAACGATGTAGCGAGGCGCCAGCCCCCCGGCCAGGTAGATGCGGTTACCCCACGGGCCGACGTCGCCGAGCAGCGTGACGAGCGCACGTTCGCAGCGGGCGGTCGTCTCTTCGTCGTAGGCGCTGTAGTGTTCCTTGCTCAAAATCGGATCACCTCCTGACGAATTCGGTCAGCCTGTTCCTTCCCGCGACGCGGATCTCGTCGCAGGTCGCAGTACAGCCGGAACGGATTGACGGTCCAGACGCCTTCGACACTCGAACGAAAGGCAAGCGGCGCGTCCCCGGGCTCTTGTCTGAGCAGAATGTTGTGTCCGTCGGGAACAGGATCGGCGCCCACCGTTTGAACCGCCAAGTCGAGATCGGCGGCCTCGGTGATCCAAATGTCCACAACCGGAATCGATGTCACGAATGGTGCCAACCGCGCCGCGCCTGCAGGTCCTGTGACGGCGTGATCAACGCCTGCATCGGTCAGTTGTTCGCTCAAGATATGCGCGTGAGTGCGCGCGTCGCGCGCAAGGCGGAATGCGCGCACGTGTTTGACGCGACGGTCGCGTAGCTCCTCGGCCAGCAGATCGAGCAGGGCAGTGGCGTCGGAGACACGACGGACCCGCTTCGGGCCGGCGCCGTCAACGGTGATCAGGCCGTCGCGCTCCAGCCGTGAAAAGACGCGGTGCGCCAGGGCGGGCGATACCTCAGCGGTGGTCGCTAAATCGGCCACGCGCCACCAGCGCTGCGGTTCTCGCAGGAGGGCTTGAGCCGCGACACCTGCCTTGCCGGTTAGCTTGACCGGCGGATCAACGTTGTCCCCATGGCGTTCGGGCCTGGCGAGACGGCCCTCGGTCCAAACGAAGATCCCGGGTAGGTCTATGCGGATGTTGCCCTGAGCATCGATCAGCCCGATACCAGCGTTCTGGAGAAGTCGACGCGCTTCCTCGGTCGAAGTTCGGGCAACCGTTAGTAAGTGGGTTTCTAGAGGGAGCGCCTCGGCGGACTTGATCAGCTGATGCGCCTTCGCCGTGTTGATCGAGGCCTGCGCTTTGATTTCTACGATGTGGCGGACGCTGCCTGCACGGACCGTGACGTCGGCGCGCCGGTCATCGTCCGATACGGCCTCTGTTGTCACGCCGGGAACATCTCGAAGGATGTTGAGGGCGGCCGGTTCGACAGGGCCCTTGATATTTACAATCTTGGGTATCTTCACAGTGCGCGTAAATATACATCAAATAGTAAATAACCACCAGCTCCGTGATCCCCGCCTGGCGGGCCTAAGACACCTGTCACCAGGACCTGCGTTGCGATGTACAGTCCAGTGCCGATCTTGGCCTGGCGAGGGAGGTTTGATCTCCCTGGACTCGGTGCTGCTTCGGCCGCCATTTCGGGGGCGTGGAAACAATGCCCAGGATTTCGCCGGGCTCGCGGGCCTGATTCGCGTCGTTGCCGTGTGATCGCCGGTGCGTTACCTGGTTTGCTGAGGACTGTTGCTCAGTGCCCGCAGCTCCGCAACCACCGCACCCGCACTCGGTGCACTGTCGGGGTCGATCAGTGACTGGATCATCAACCCGAGGATCACGGCCAACGGAACCGAGCCGCCCAGCTCGGTGCGCGCGCGTTGTTGACCTTCGGCCAGCCGTGCGCGCAGTTCGTCGTTGCGTTGGGCTTGCACGATCGATTCCAGGTGCGAGGTCCACAGCGCCTTGTCGGTGGTGAAGGACTCGAGCATCGCCTGCCATTGGTCCACCGCCGTCGCCGGCCGACCGTCGGGCGCCATGCGGGTGTCGAGTTCGTCGAGCTCTTCCAGCAGGGCTTGCACCAGCAGGCGTTCGCGGCTTCCGAAGTGATAGCCGATGGCGGCATGGCTGACACCGGCCGCCGCGGCGATGTCGCGCACCGTCGTATTCGCCCAGCCTCGTTCGACCAAGCAGCGCTTGGCGCCCTCTAGTAGGTCCTCGCGGTTGCCCATGAAGTGCAGGTTAGCCGCGAGAGCAGGGTTGCACAAATGGATTGACCAAACGGATTGACCATATGGACAAAGCGGAGGTACGGTACCGAAGCAGGGCGGTCCTACCGTGGGCCCCGCAGATCAGGAGGTGCCGGATATGGCGCACGAAGTTGTCGAGCGCGTCGAGCAGATCGCCACTCAGCTGGCCGGTACCGCCGAAGACAGCGAACGGCTCGGCAAGCTCTCCGACCAGTCAGTGGCGCTGATCCGCCAGGCCGGCGTCATGCGACTGCTGCAACCGACGGACTTCGGCGGTTACGCCGCCCACCCGCGCGACTTCGCCGAGGCGGTCATGGCGGTGGCCAAGCACTGCGGCTCCACCGGCTGGGTGTGCGGCGTCGGGGGAGTGCACCCCTGGGAGATGGCGCTGATGGACCGCCGGCTGCAAGCCGAAATCTGGGCCGACGATCCCGACACCTGGATCGCCTCTCCCTATGCCGCGCAAGGGATTGCGACCCCCGTCGAGGGCGGTTATCGGTTGACCGGGCGGTGGAACTTCTCCTCGGGCACCGATCACTGCAGCTGGATCTTCCTGGGCGCACGCGTCGGTGGCGCCGACGGGGTGCCCCCGAAGGTGCTGCACGTCGTCTTGCCGCGGGCTGACTACACCATCGTCGAGGACTCCTGGGATGTCATCGGGCTGTCGGGCACCGGCAGCAAGGACATCATCGTCGACGGCGCCTTCATCCCGGACTACCGCACCATCGACTTCGAGCACGTCGCCTCCGGGGCGAGTGCCGCCGAGGCGGCCGGGCGCACCGAGACGCTCTACAAGCTGCCGTTCTGGACGATGTTCCCGCTCGGGATCACCGCCGCGCTCATCGGAATCACCGAGGGCGCACTGGCCGCGCACCTGGACTATCAGCGCGACCGGGTGGCCGCCACCGGCACCAAGATCAAAGACGACCCGTACGTGCTCTACGCCATCTCGGAGGCCGCCGCGGAGATCGCCGCCTCACGCGTACAACTCCTGGACGGCATCAGCCGAATGTACGACCTCGCCGACGCCGGTAAAGAGATCAGCTTCGAGGACCGATCGCTGGTGCGGCGCAACCAGATCCGCTGCGCCTGGCGGGCCGTTGCCGCCGCCGATGCGATCTTCGCCCGCTCCGGGGGCAACGCCGCCCGCCGTAACAACCCGCTGCAGCGGTTCTGGCGCGACGCCCACGTCGGGCTGGGCCACGCCATCCAGACCCCGGGGAGCATCTATCACTCCAGTGCCCTGACGGTCATGGGAGTGGAGCCGTCACCGGCATTGCGGGCGATGATCTGAGACCTGCGAGGCAACGCCTGTGGGGAACAACGGATGCCAGCACGTACCGGGCTCTCGGACGCCTGACTGACCTTGGCATCCTCGAAATATTGTCAACGGGTGCGCGCAACCGCGTCTGGGCGGCTGCCGACGTGTTGACCGAGCTTGATGCGCTACCGCTGTCGCAACCACGACAACTTGACGTCGCTGATGCTCATCACACGAAAAGAGCCCGCGCTGTCGCTGACCCTCGTCGACGCGGTGAACATCTTCTTCGACCAGCGGGGCCGAGACATGGTCCTAGCCGTCCTCCATGCGGAGTTCCAGTTGCAGTACGCCGGGAAGCCGCCGGACTGACCCTGGCGGCGGGAGATCGCCCCCGGGCCGCTTCGTTGCGATCCCAGCTAACTTCCAACGTCGCGCGGCCGGCGCGCTTCGGCGCGAAAGCTTCGCTGGGAGCTGCCGCTTGGCCCACGGGTGCCCCCGAACCGACTGCGAGTTTGCTTTCTCAGCCCTTACTTTGATCGTGTGACGTTCTAGTGGATAAGCCCAGCTAGATTGGGGTGCGTTCGGCAGCAGTTACGGGCCGCCCCGGGGCGAATTCCGGACTCCGACCAGAGGAAATGGTTACTTCCGGGTAGCTTTGCTGGACTTGACATTCGTCAAAATTATTAGCCGCACAGGAACAGAAAATGGTGTTTACCAGCGATTATATGCGTCGAATGTGATTGCCGTCACTTAATGTCAGTTAACAAAATCAGGAAATCATTATTTTTCCCTGGACATCACAAGTTTATGCGGAGTAGCTTTCGCCGTGTTCATGTCGGCAGTTGCCGGGCAGGGCGACCGTCGAGATGTGTCGGGCTTACGCAACATGCGGAGCACAACATAAGGAGACGGTCGTGCAGCAAACTCTTCGTCCCTACGTCACCGCCGGCATCGCGATGGTCGGGAGCGGCTTGGTCGCGGTCACACCGGTCGCCGCCCCGGTGGCAGAAGTCTCCGTCGTACGCAATGTGGCGCTGACTGCAGGTGACGGCGTCGTCGGCAATCTGCTCGGGACATGGGGCTCCGTCTGGAACACCACCGCCGAGAACATGACCCAGCTTCTGCAGAACTACTACCTGTCGCCAGGCGTGGCGTTTCAGCAGTTCCTGGCCAACCAGACCGACTTCTGGCAGCAGGTCTTGGACGACCCGAACCAGCTCAATGCGGTCAACGCGCAGATGCAAGACAACCTCGAGGCGGTGCTGACCGGCTACTCCCTGTCGGGTGCCACCCAAGAAGTGATCGACTCGGTGATGTCGCACACCCTCAGCAAGGGCGACGGCGTCACCGACCTCCTCGGCCACTTCGGACTGGTGGGGTTGCTGCCGCAGTTCCTGCCGGCCGGCATCGACCCCGAGACCGTCACCCCGATCGTCAACTTCCTGTCCTCGCCGCTGAGCGGCGTCATCATGGGCATGATCGGGCCGGGCATCAGCCCCTGGGTCGCATTGATGAACAGCCTTGAGGCACATGACAGTTTCAGCGACACCCTCGCCAACATGACCGGTGCCTTCTTCAACGGCGCCACGCTGAGCCTGGACTCGCTGCTGCCGTTGATCAACAATTCGGGCGTTTTCCCACCGGGACTCAGTGTCGAACACCTGGACATCGCCTTTGGCGGCCTGTTCAGCGGCGGATCCGTGGCCGTCGGCCCGTACGAGGTGATGGGCGCCGGTGGCCAAGTTGCGGGTTCGGTTGACGCCGTGGGCGGTTCGATCTTCAACAGCATCGGGATCGATCTGGGTGGCGTGCCGCTGCTCGGCAGCCTCAGCATCGCCAGCCACGCGGTCGGCCCGATCGCGGCCTGGGAGTCCTGGTCGCAGGCCGTCGGGGCGCTGCTGGGCACAGGATGGGACGGCAAGACACCGGTGGTGGTGGTTCCGCCCGGGGTCAACATCGATTTCCCGACGATTCCCGACAGTTGGTTCGACGACTCGATGCCGGATGCGGGCGATGCCTCCAACTGGCTGGGTGACCTGCTCGGCGGGCTCATCGGCTGACCGGCTACCGACCCATCGACCCCACGACCCACTCGACAGCACTGCCTTCACAGGAGAGGTTCCAACATGAGTCGTCAGCACAGCAGCAGTCAACGCGGCCGTCACGGCAAAGGCGGAGCGGCGCGTCAGCGCGTGATCGGTGCGGGAAGCGCGGCGGGCGCGTTTCTGGCATTCGGGATGGCGCCGGTGGTAAGTGCACCGCCCGCCCACGCGGATGACTTCGGGCTGGACAACCTGTTCGACTTGTTCGTCGACCCTTCGCCTGGCGATGGTGGTTCCGACTGGTGGGCCAACGGCCTCGACTGGCTCACCGGTTCCGACAGTTGGTCGCTGGACCCCGGTGCTGCGGCCGGCGGCGCGTTCGACATGGCCACCATCCTCGACCAGTGGTTCTACACCCCGCTGCACACCGGCCTGGAACTGTGGATCAACAGCGACTTCGGTTCCATGGTCAACGGCTGGATCAACGACATGGCCGGGGTCTACCTGATCGGTGACGGCGCGGCCGGCACCGCCGAGAACCCCGACGGTGGAGCGGGTGGTCTGTGGTTCGGCGACGGTGGTGCAGGCTGGGACAGCGACACGGCCGGAGTCGACGGCGGCGACGGCGGCAACGCCATCGGCCTGATCGGCAACGGCGGTGCCGGCGGCGACGGCTTCGGCACTGGCGACGGTGGCGACGGTGGGGCCGGCGGCCTGTTCATGGGCAACGGCGGCGCCGGTGGTGCCGGCGGCCAGGGCATCGGCGCCGGCGGCAGCGGTGGTGACGGTGGCGACGGCGGGTTCTCGGCGGCCTGGTTCTTCGGCAACGGTGGCGTCGGTGGGGCCGGCGGTAACGGGGTCGACGGCGCCGCTGGATCCTGGACCGCGGCAACCAATCCCGGCGTCGGCCAAGGCGGGGGCAGCGCCGGCTGGGGCGGCGCCGGTGGGCGCAGCGGCTACATGTTCGGCAGCGGCGGCGACGGCGGCCGCGGCGGAGCCGCAGGCAATGGCGGCGACGGCGCTGCGGGGACCGCTGAACACCTCAACGGCGGCAACGGCGGTTACGCCGGCACCGGTGGCCTCGGCGGCGAGGCCGGGGCGCGGGCCTCGGGCGGCGTCTACGGTGCTGCGCTCTACGGACATGCCGGGAACGCGGGCGCGTCCAGCATTTCCGGGAACGGCGGCGACGGCGGCGACGGCTACAAGGACGGCGCCGGAACCTATCTCGGTAACGGCGGCAACGGAGGTGCGGGCGGAGATGGGGCCCCGGCATCCGGCGGCAACACGCGCCTGGGTGTGGACGGCGGCGCCGGCGGTAACGGCGGTAACGGCGGCGTCGGGATCAACGGCGGCAACGGCGGCACCGGCGGCCGGGGCGGTGGCATCAGCAGCGACGCCGTCGCCAACGCCGGCAATGGTGGCAACGGCGGCAGCGGCGGAAACGGCGCAGCCGGCAACGGCGGTAACGGCGGCGCCGGTGGGGGAGGCGGCACGTCCACCGGCGCCGGAGCCAGCGGCAATGGCGGCACTGGCGGCAACGGCGGCAACGGCACCGCCGATCAGTCCCTCAAGACCAACGGCGGCAACGGTGGCGCCGGCGGCGCAAGTTCCTTCGGTGGTGTCAGCGGCAACGGCGGCAACGGTGGATCCGGTTCGTACGCCGGCGGCAACGGTGGGGCCGGCGGGTCGTCGTCCGGCGCCGGTAACGGCGGTAACGGTGGCACCGGCGGCAACGCCAGCGGCTGGAAAGACGCCGACGGCGTGCAGTTCCAGGCCGGCACCGTCTTCGGCAAGGGCGGTAACGGCGGTGCGGGCGGCAGCGGCGGCAGCAACGGCGGTTATGGCCGAAGCGGTGGACTCGGTGGCGACGGCGGTGCCGGCGGTAATGGACCCACCACGGGCGGGGCGGTCGGCCAGGGCGGCAACGGCGGTAACGGCGGCACCGGCGGAGGCGCCGTGGGTGGCCTCAATGGCAGTCAGGGTGGCAAGGGTGGCGCCGGCGGTGATGGCAGCGCGATCGGCGGCAACGGTGGCAACGGCGGTGGGGGCGGCGCCGCCGGCACCGGGCTGGGCGCCAATGTCACCGGCACTGGCGGCAATGGTGGCGACGGCGGGGTCGGCGGCAACAGCGGTGGTATGGACATGCCCACCAACACCTCCGGCCTGACGAGCCACGCCGGCAACGGCGGCAATGGCGGTGCCGGTGGCATGAGCCAGTTCAATGCCGCCGGTAACGCGGGCAACGGTGGGGCCGGTGGCAACGCGTCCGGCAATGTCGACGCGGGCAAGGGTGGCAATGGTGGCGCCGGCGGTGTCAGCGGCGCCGGGGCCATCGGCAACAGCTTCCCGAGCGAGGCCGGTGGTAACGGTGCCATCGGTTACACCGGCGGCAACGGTGGTGACGGCGGTGCCGGCGGTACCGCGGCGGCCGGCCACGGCGGCGCCGGAGGTAACGGTGGCGTCGGTGGCACGGGTGGCGCCGGCGGTGCCGGTGGGAACGGGCGGGTCGACGCCAACGGCAACGGCCTCGACGGCGGCAACGGCGGCAAGGGCGGCACCGGTGGTGTCGGCGGTAAGGGTGGTAACGGTGGCGACAGCGCCACCGGGACCGACGGGACCGGCGGCAATGGTGGCACCGGTGGAGCAGGCGGAACCGGCGGCAACGCCGGCAACGGCGGTGTTCCGACTGGTAGCGGCACCGCTGGTCAGCCCGGCGACCCCGGCACCGGCGGATCCGGTGGTGCTGGCGGCGGTGCGGGCAGCCCGGGTGGTACGCCGGGTGGGACCGGAGCTACCGGAGCCGACGGGCAACCGGGCACCTAAAGCCGACGAAGGGGGAGCCGCGGTCGCTGGGTCAGCGTGGACTCGGCGACCGCGGTTCGTTGATCTGCCCGCAGGACTCAGCGATCTCCGACACCTGCGGCCTGCTCAGTGGGCCGATGAAGTGGGCCCGGACCGAATCGGCGTAGGTGATCATCGCGTGTTCCACAGCCTTTAGGCCTTTGGTGGTGATGGTCAGCATCACCCGGCGGCGATCCCAGGGATCTACGCTCCGATGCAACAGGCCATGGTCTTCGAGCCGGCGGATATGTCTGGTGAACCGGCTGGGCAGTGCCGGCAGTGACTTGGGAAGGTCGCCCATTTGAATTCGGCCGGTGGGAGATTCGCCCAAAAGGGCAAGTACGTCCACCTCGAGCAGTGAGAGCTCGTGTACATCATTCAACCGCTGGTCAAGCAGTGCAGTCATCTGCAGAGTGGCTGCCAAATAGCTTTGCCACGAATCATATTCGTCAGGATCGAGTTCGCAGCCGCTACATCGGGGATGGCTCATACGGTATCCGCCATCAGTCGATGTTATCGCGACATTGGGCTTCAGTCAGCGGATTTCGTAAATCGGTGACTTACCGCGGCACGTGAAAGCCAACCAGCGCAGCCGATCCCAACTCCAGGTCCGCCCAGCTGCCGGTCACCTGGAGGACGGCGATTCCCGACGTGGGGTACTTCTCCGAGATCCGTTGGGCTACCGCCGCATCAGTGCCGGGACCGGCCAGTCCCAGTGCGACACTCGACATCGCCGGCTCGTGACCGATCACCAGCAGCGTGTCGATATCGTCGGCGACGGTGTTGATCGTCGCGATCACGGTTCCGGGCGTCGCGTCGTAGAGATCGTCGACATAGCGCACCGGTGCGTCCAGCGCGGTCCGCGCGTAGGTCTCTCGGGTGCGGGTGGCGGTCGAACACAGCACCGCATCGACGGCCGGCGCATGGGCACGCAGCCAGTCCCCGGCCAGGCCGGCCTCTCGGATCCCGCGCGAGGCCAACGGACGCTCATGGTCGGCCGCCCCGGGCGGATAGTCCGACTTGGCGTGTCGCAGCAGAATCAGGGTGCGGTGCGTGCTCACCCGCTCCAGGGTAGGGGCCGTCGCTATCGTCCGCGCTATCCGATTCGGAACCATCTCACCGTGCCGCTGCCGGTGCTGAAGTGTCGGGTGTGACGCACGAGTTTGAAGCGCGCACCGGGCTTGCGGACCTGCCGATCAAGGTCCGCGGGCTTGTCGGTGAGCGGCCATACACTCGCGATGCCCGGCCGACGGCCGGCGGAAAGGGACAGGACCGACATGCGATTCGTGCACACCGCCGATTGGCAGCTCGGCATGACCCGGCACTTTCTGGCCGGCGACGCCCAGCCGCGTTACTCGGCGGCCCGGCGCGACGCGGTGGCCGGGCTCGGGGCACTGGCGGCGGAGACGGGCGCGGAGTTCGTCGTCGTCGCCGGGGATGTGTTCGAAGACAACCAACTCGCCCCCGAGGTCATCAGCCAGTCCCTGGAGGCCATGCGCACCATCGGCATCCCGGTCTACCTGCTGCCCGGAAACCACGATCCGCTCGATGCCGCATCCGTGTACACCAGCGCGTTGTTCACCGCCGAATGCCCCGACAACGTGGTGGTGCTCGACACCGCCGGCGTGCACCGGGTGCGCCCCGGCCTCGAGATCGTCGCCGCGCCGTGGCGGTCCAAGCGCCCCACCACCGACCTGACTGCCGCCGTACTCGAGGAGCTGCCCGCCGACGGCACCATCCGGGTCCTGGTTGCCCACGGCGGCGTCGACGCGCTGGACCCAGACCCGGGCAACCCGGCGCTGATTCGGCTGGCCGGCCTGCAGGACGCGCTGTCGCGCGGGGCGATCCACTACGTCGCCTTGGGCGACAAGCACTCTCGCACCCAGGTCGGGGAGACGGGCCGCATCTGGTATTCGGGTTCGCCGGAAGTCACCAATTTCGACGACATCGAATCCGACTCCGGCCACGTGCTGGTGGTCGACATCGATGAGGCGGACGGCGCCGTAAGCGTCGATTCCCGCCATGTCGGTCGATGGCGTTTCCTGACGCTGCACCGCCAGCTCGACACCGGCCGTGACGTCACCGACCTGGACATCAACCTCGACCAGCTGCCGGACAAGGAACGCACGGTGGTCCAGCTGGCGCTGACCGGTTCGCTTAGCGTCACCGACCGGGCCGCCCTCGACGCCTGCCTGGACCGGTATTCGCGGCTGTTCGCCTGGGTGGGCACCTGGAAACGTCATACCCACCTGGTGGTGGTTCCCGCAGACGGCGAATTCTCCGACCTCGGAATCGGCGGTTTCGCCGCCGACGCGGTCGAGGAGCTGGTCGCCGCCGCCCGCGGTGGCGATACCGGCGCCGCCGACGACGCCCATGCCGCGCTGGCGCTGCTGCTGCGCCTGGTCGATCGGGGAGTGGCATGAGACTGCACCGGTTGGAGCTCACCAACTACCGCGGTGTGGCGCATCGGGAGATCGACTTCCCCGACCACGGCGTGGTGGTGGTCTCCGGCGCCAACGAGATCGGCAAGTCCTCGATGATCGAGGCGCTGGACCTGCTGCTGGAGTCCAAGGACCGCTCCGCCAAGAAGGACGTCAAACAGGTCAAGCCCACCCACGCCGACGTCGGCGCCGAGGTCACCGCCGAAATCAGCACCGGCCCTTACCGTTTCGTCTACCACAAGCGTTTCCACAAGGCGCCCCGGACGCAACTGACCATCCTGGAGCCGCGCCGCGAGCAGCTCACCGGCGACGAGGCGCACGAGCGGGTCCGCGCCATGCTGGACGAGACCATGGACACCGGCCTGTGGCAGGCCCAGCGGGTGCTGCAGGCATCGTCGACGGCGGCGGTGGACTTGTCCGGATGCGATGCGCTGTCCCGGGCGCTGGACGTCGCCGCCGGTGACACCGCCACCCTCAGCGGCACCGAGCCCGTGCTCATCGAGCGCATCGATGCCGAGTACGCGCGCTACTTCACCGCCACCGGACGTCCCACCGGGGACTGGGCCGCTGCCATCGCCGCGCTGGCCGACGCCGACGCCGAGGTAGCGCGATGCGCCGAGCTGCTCGCCGAAGTGGACGACCGAGTGCACCGGCACGCCGAGCTGTCCGAACTGTTGGCGAGGTTGACCGACGAGCAGGCCGCCGCGGACGCCCGGCACAGCGCGGCGCAGGCCGCCGGCGCGGCGATCGCGGAGTTGCGCGGTCAGCTGCGCGATGCGCAGTTGGTGGCCACCGCGGCCAAAGCCACCACCGCCGCGACCGACAGCGCCCACGCCGAGCGGCACCGGCAGCGCGGCGAACTCGAATCCCGGGCGGCCGCGATCGGCCTGCTGGACAACGAGATCGACGCCGCCGCCCAGCTGCAGGACGTCGTCGATGCCGACGCCACCGCAGCAGACGCCGCCGCGGCCGAGGCTGCGCAAGCTGTGGTCGCCGCCACCGAGCGTGCTGCATCCGCGCGTCGCGTCGTCGACCAGCTCGCCGCTCGCGACGAGGCGGACCGGCTCGCGGACCGGCTCGCCCGACTGGACACCACCGAAGGCCAGCTCGCCGAGGTGGCGGCCGAACTGGCGCAGATCATTGTGACCGAGCCGATGCTGCGCCGGATCGAACAGGCGTCGGCGGCATGCGACCGGAGCGAGGCGTCGCTGGCCGCGATCTCGGCAACATTGGAGCTGGCCGCGGTCGCCGACGTCGATCTGGTGATCGCAGGCGAACCCACCGCGCTGCCCGCGGGCCAGAGCTGGTCGGCCACCGTCGCCGACGGCCTCGAGGTCGAGGTGCCCGGCCTGCTGCGGGTGCGGGTCCGCCCGGGGGACAGCGCCCGTGAGGCCAGCGTCAAACATGCTGCGGCACAAGCCGAACTTGCCGATGCCCTGGCGGCGGGGGCCGTGGCTGATCTGGCACAGGCGCGTGAGGCCGACCAGCGGCGCCGCGAACTGGAGGGCAGCCGTGACCAATTGGCCGCCGCCCTGGCCGCGTTGCGCGGTGACGATGAGATCGAGGCGTTGCGCGCCCGGCTGACGCGACTGCGCGACGAGCACGGCGAGATCCCCGCCGGGATCACAGCGGAGCAGGCCCGCGCCGACCGTGACGAGGCCGAGGGGCTGCGGGTGCAGGCCGACGCCGACTGCGAAACCCTGCGGCGAGCCGCCCAGGAGGCTGCGGCCCGGCGCACGGAGGCCGCCACCCGGCTGACGCTGCTGCGCGACAAGGTGGCCGCGCAGCGCGTTGAGCTGGAGGCGGTCAACCAGCGTCTCGCCGCACAGCGGGCGACGGTCAGCGATGACGAGCTGGCGGCCGCCGCCGACGCCAACGCGCAGGCGTTGCGCACCGCCGAGCAGCGGGTGACCGAGTTGTCCGAACAGTTGGGCGCCGCGGCCCCCGATGCGATTGACGCCGAACTCGCGGCGGCCCAGTCCGCGGCGCAGGAACTGCGGGCCGGCCACGCCGAGACCGCCCGCGCGCTGCACGAGGTGGAGGTCGAACTCGCCGTGTTCGGCACCCAGGGCCGGCGGGGCCAGCTCGACGCCGCGCAGACCGCGCGGGAACACATTGCGGCCGAACATGATCGGATCGGGCGCCGGGCACGCGCGGCGGCGCTGCTGCGGTCCACGATGATCCGCCACCGCGACGACACCCGCCGGCGCTACGTTGAGCCGTTCCGCGCCGAGATCCAGCGGCTGGGCGCGCACGTGTTCGGCGCCGACTTCGAAGTCGACGTCGACACCGACCTGAAGATCTGCGCTCGCACCCTCGACGGTCGCACCGTGCCCTACGAGTCACTGTCCGGCGGCGCCAAAGAACAGCTGGGCATCCTGACCCGGCTGGCCGGGGCGGCGCTGGTGGCCAAGGAGGACAGCGTCCCGGTGGTGATCGACGACGCGCTCGGCTTCACCGACCCCGACCGGCTGGAGAAGATGGGTGCGGTGTTCGACGCGGTCGGTTCGCACGGCCAGGTGATCGTGTTGACCTGCAGCCCGGATCGCTACCGCAGCGTCACCGATGCCCACCGCATCGATTTGACCGCCTGAGGCCGTTGGGTTCTCCGGATCTACCGGCGGGCCGTCAGCCGTTGGTTCCGGGCGTACCGTTCGCACCCGGACCGCTGGTAGTTCCGTCACCGCCGGGGCCTCCGGGCCCCCCGGGACCGCTGTAGCCACCGGAGCCACCGGAGCCACCGATGCCACCGCTACCGCCGTAGCCGTACTTGTCCGCGATGGGGCCACCATTGCCGCCGGGGCCACCTGCGCCGCCCGACGCACCGTAGCCGGATGCCGTGCCGCCCATCCCGCCCGTGCCGCCGATACCTCCCGAGCCGCCGCCGCTGGCGTCACCGCCGGTGCCGCCGGCCCCGCCGGCCCCGCCGGTACCAGCTGAGCCGGCAGTGCCACTTCCCATTCCGCCGAGGCCGCCCATTCCGCCCCGGCCGCCGAGGCTACCGACACCGGAGGCATCGCCGCCGTCGCCGCCTGCGCCACCCAGGCCGCCGATACCGCCGATGTTGCCGTAACCCCCCTCGCTCATGCCGCCTCCACCGCCGCCACCGCCGCCGCCGGCGATGCCGCCGTTACTGGCATGACCGCCGGCGCCGCCGTCACCACCGGCGCCGCCGTGCCTGGCCGGGGTGGTATCGGTGCCGGCGGTGATGAGGTGGGCACCGCCGGTGCCGCCGTGGCCGCCGGCGCCCCCCGTCGCAGTCCCGCCGCCGCCGACGCCGCCGGTGCCCCCGTAGCCACTGATGCTGCCGACACCCCCATTGCCGCCATCGCCGCCGGCGCCGCCGATGCCGCTAGTACCGCCCATCCCGTCGATACCGCCGGTGCCACCCCAACCGCCCGCGCCGCCTTGACCACCGAGTCCGTAGGCGCCGAAAGCGCGCCCGCCCTCACCGCCGTGGCCACCCGCGCCGCCGATTCCGTTCGCGGCGTAGGCGGCACCTCCGATACCGCCACCACCGCCGGTGCCGGCCATCCCGTCGTCACCGCTGGAGGTGCCGCCGTCGCCGCCGCGCCCGCCGATGCCGCCGGTGAGGTTGCCGAGGCCACCGATGCCGCCCATGCCGCCGCCGCCGGCGTCCGATTCGGAATCTCCGCCGTCACCGCCACGCCCGCCGGCACCGCCGGTGTCGCCGTAATCACCGGCCTTACCGCCGTTGCCGCCCGCACCGCCCGTGCCCCCGAAAGCGTCGCCGCTGCCATCACCGCCCTGGCCGCCCGCGCCACCGGTGCCGCCGTTGCCGCCTTTGCCGTCGGCACCGAACAACATGCCGGCTCTGCCGCCGAGACCGCCTGCGCCGCCATTCCCGCCGCTGCCGCCGTCGCCGTGGACGTAGCGGGTCGTGCTGTCAAGGCCGGCGGCGCCGACGCCCCCGGTTCCGCCCGTGCCGCCGCGGCCGCCGTTGCTGAACAACAGCCCGCCGGTGCCGCCGGTGCCTCCCGTGCCGCCGTTGCCGCCGGCACCGCCGTTGTAGTCGGCGACACCCCCACCGCCCGTGCCACCGGTGCCACCGGTGCCGCCGTTGCCCCAGAAGAACCCGCCGTCACCGCCCCTGCCGCCATCACCGCCGTCGCCGCCGAATTGGCCGTTGCCGCCGTTGGTGCCGTTACCGCCGTTGCCGAACAGGAATGCGGCGTTGCCGCCGCTTCCCGGTGTGCCGTCGATGGGGGTGGTCGCCAGGGCAACCATGCTGGGGGAGGCGTAACCGACGTCGTGAACGACGATGCTGGCCTCGCCGTCGGCTGCGCTTCCAGCATTGCCACCGTTGCCGAACAGCCAGCCGGCATCGCCGCCGCTGCCGCCGCTGCCGAAGCCGTCACCGCCGTCGCCGAGCAGTAGCCCGCCGTTGCCGCCATCGGGATGGTCGGCGGTGCCGTCGGCGCCATTGCCGATCAGGTAGAGGCCGGTGAGGTTGTTGAGGAATCCGGCGATCTGGACGCCGGCCTCGCTGCCGATCCAGTCTTCTACACCCGTGTGCAGGGGCGTGTAGACCAGCTGCTCGAACAAGGCGTCGAGCCCCCAGGTGCTCGGATCGAACCCCGCCGTGAGGTCGGGAATGCCGATGTCGGTGCTGCTCGCCGAACCGGCTGCGGGATCGATGAAGTCGATCAGCCAATCGAATCCGTCGGCGTTGGCGGGGGGTGCCGTGGCCGGCAAGACCCCCAACGCCAAGAACGCGCCCACCGCCGTGCCCACACCGATCGCGCGGGCAGCGCGACGGTTCTTCACACCCTTGCCGGATTGCTGACGAGCGGTCATGACGAACGCCTCCCCGTAACCTGAGTTTTTCTCTGCCAGATCAAACAGACCCTTATTCGAAGCCTAGATTTTGCTGAGGCAGGATGGATACAGGGTTTTCCCTTGCATTGCTTGTATTGGGAGCGCGCTGCGGGCGTCAGTCCTTCAGGAACCCGATCACGGTGTAGTCCAGATCCGCCAGGCCCGGCGCACCGAAGTTGGCCAGCGAACTGCGCACCGCCACATTCCCGGTGGTCTGAATCAGCGGCAGGCTGAATCCCTCGGCCCACAGCAGCGTGTCGACCTCGTTGGCCCGGGCTCGCGCAACCGCGGGGTCCAAGGCCTCCAGCGTCTCCTCGATCTTGGCGTCGATGGCCGGGCTGCCGATCTTGCCGAAGTTGGCCTCGCCATAAGAGGCGGAGATCTGGTTCAGCCCGGCCAGCGGGAAAGCGTCACCGACCCAACTGAATTGGGCGATGTCGAAGTCGCCGACGTTGACGTAGTCGGTGAAGAAGCCGCCGCCGGCCTTGGCGTCCAACTGCAGCTTGACTCCGATCTGGGCCAGGTTGTGCTGGGCCACTTGGGCGAACTGCCGGGTGCTCGACGCGTCGTAGAACAGGTGGCGGATCACCAGCGGGCGACCGTCCTTCTCCCGGAACTTCCCGTGCAGCGTCCAGCCCAGCTCGTCGAGTTCGCGTGCGGCGCGCTCGGGGTCGTAGGCCACCACCGCACTGTTGTCCTGGTAGCCCTCCTGGCCGGCGACGTAGATGTGGTTGTTCAGCGGTACCGGGTCGGCGGTCAGGCCGCGCTGGGTGACCTTGGCGATGGTAGACCGGTCGACACCGCGCATCACCGCCAGCCGCAGCGCCTTGTCGGACAGAATGGCCCCGGGTGCCCCGTTGAAGGTGAAGTGGTTCCAGGCCGGGGTCGGCGCCCGCCGGATCGCGATGCCCTCGGTGCGGCGCGCGATCGTCAACTGATCCAGGGTGGCCACCCCGGTGGCGTCGATGGTGTGGTTCTGCAGCGCCGGCATCCGGGCGGCCTCGTCGAGCACCAGGTAGGTGATGGTGTCCAGCTTCGGTGTCCGGCCCCACCAGGCGGGGTTGCGGGTCAAGGTGATCCGCTGGCTGGTGCGATCCAGCGTCGACAATACGAACGGCCCGGCCGAGGGACCCGGCCTGCTCAGCTGAGCCTTGTTGAAGGTCTCCGGGTCGCCGGTCATGCTGGCCGGCAACAGCATCGAGTTGCCCGCGAACATGCCCCGCCACTCCGCGTAGGGCTTGGCGAAGCGCATCACGGCCTGCCGGTCATTAATGCCGCGGGTCACCGAGGCGACACGCTCAGCGCCGTTGGTGGTCGCGATCGCGTAGCCGCTGTCGGCGCCGCTGGTGGCGTGGATCTGGCTGGCGATGTCTTTCCAGGTGAGCGGTGTCCCGTCGCTCCACACCGCTTTCGGGTTGATGGTGTAGGTGACCACCTGGGGGTTGGTGCCGGTCAGCTCCACGCTGGTGAAGTAGTCGGTGTCCACCGTCGCAGAGCCGTCCGGTCCGATGATGAATGCCCGCGGCATGGTGGCCTTGAGCATGGCGGCGTTCTCGGCCAGGTTGCCGTCGATGTGCAGCGGGTTGAAGTTCGGCGGGAACTGCGTCATGGCCAGCCGCAGGTTGCCGCCGTCGCGCAGTTTCGCCGGGTCCTGCGGGTTGATGTCGCTGGCGGTCCCGACCGCGGCGGTGCCCTCCGGCGCGGTGATATCGACGGCCGCGCACCCGCTCAGCACCAGGCCGGCAGCTAATACGGTGGCCACCACCCCGTTGACTCTGCGTCCAGGGCGGCCTCTTCTCGCACAACGTCGCCGTGAGCGCAGAGTCAACGTCATAGTCATAAGTGCGGCACCGCGGCCAGCAGCCGCCGGGTGTAGTCGTGTTGCGGATTGCCGAAGACCTGCTCCGCCTCGCCCTGTTCGACGATCGCCCCGGCGAACATCACCGCGACCCGGTGAGCCAGGTGTTTGACCACCGAAAGGTCATGCGACACAAACAGGTAGGACAGTCCGAGTTGCTGCTGCAGATCCAGCAGCAGGTTGATGATGCCGGCCTGAATCGACACATCGAGTGCGGACACCGGCTCATCGAGTGCGAGGATCTTCGGCTGCAACGCCAGCGCCCGGGCGATGCCGATCCGCTGCTTCTGCCCGCCGGAGAACTCCGAGGGGTAGCGCAGCGCGTCACCGCGGCGCAGCCCCACCAGCTCCAGGAGTTCGGCGACGCGGGCGTGGATGGCGGCTTTGTCGGAGCCGTTGGCGCGCAAGGGTTCTGCGAGCAGTTCGAAGACCGGCAGTCTTGGATCCAGCGAAGCGACCGGATCCTGGAACACCACTTGCAGATCACGCCGCAGGGCGCGACGGCCGTCCCGCTTCAACGCCGCCACATCGGTGCCCAGCACTTCGATCGACCCGGACTGCGGCGCGGCCAGCTCCAGGATCTGGTGCAAGGTGGTGGATTTGCCGGAGCCGGACTCGCCGACGATTCCCAGGGTGCGGCCCTGCTGCAACTCGAAGCTCACGCCGTCCACGGCGCGCACCTCACCGGCCCGTCGGCGCAGTACGCCCTTGGTCAGGGGGTAGGTCTTGTCCAGGTCGCGGACCCGCAGCACGGTGGGGGACTCCGCCGCGACGGCGGCGGCCACCTCGGTGCGCACGCCGTAGATGTCGGCGGCGCTACGCCCGATGACCTGGTCGGTGTGAATGCATGCCGCCCAATGGTTCTCCCCGACGCTCAGCAGCTCCGGTTCAGCGACCAGGCAGTCGTCGGAGGCCAACGGGCAGCGCGGGGCGAAGGGACAGCCCGCATCGACCCCGGTCGTCAAGGACGGTGGCGCGCCCGGGATCGGCACCAACCGGGTGCCCTGCGGAGCGTCCAGACGGGGCACCGAACCCAACAGGCCCACCGTGTAGGGCATCCGCCGGTCGGAGTACAAGACCTGCACCGGTGCGGCCTCGACCACCCGGCCGGCGTACATCACCAGTGCGCGGTCGGCGAATTCGGCGACCACCCCGAGGTCGTGGGTGATGATCAGCACCCCGGCGCCGGTCACGTCACGCGCGGTCTTGAGGACTTCAAGGATCTGGGCTTGCACGGTGACGTCGAGCGCGGTGGTGGGCTCGTCGCAGATGAGCAGGTCTGGGTCGCAGGCGATCGCGATGGCGATCACCACCCGTTGCCGCTCCCCGCCGGACAGCTCGTGCGGAAACGCCCTTGCCCGCTGCTCGGGCCGGTTGATCCCGACCAGCTCCAGCAGCTCGACCGCACGTCGCCGCGCGGCGGCGCGGCCCACCCGGGGCTGATGCACCTCGATGGCCTCGGCGATCTGATCGCCCACGGTGTACACCGGCGTCAGCGCCGACATCGGGTCCTGGAACACCATCCCGATCGAGGCGCCGCGGAACTTCGACATCGCGGTGTCGCCCAGCCCGATCAGCTGCGTGCCCTGCAGCCGTACCGAACCGGACACCTGCGCATGCTCGGGCAGCAGTCCCATCACGGCCATCGCGGCCGCGGATTTCCCCGAGCCCGATTCGCCGACCATCGCCACCACTTCGCCGGCATCGACGTGATAGCTGACGCCGCGCACCGCACGCACCGCATCGGGGCCGTCGCCGAACGTCACCGCCAGGTCGGATACTTCCAGCAGGGTGCTCATCGGCGGCCCCGCAGCGTCGCGGCATCGGGATCCAGGGCGTCGCGCAGACCGTCGCCGGCGAGGTTGGCGCAGACCAGGATCGTGATCAACACCCCGGCCGGGAACAGGAAGACCCACGGGAAGGTGATGGCCGAGGCGGTGCCGTCGGCGATCAGGGTGCCCAGCGAGACGTCGGGCGGTTGGATGCCGAAACCCAGGTAGCTCAAACCGGTTTCGGCCAGGATCGCCACCGCGACGTTGAGTGCGGTGTCGATGATCAGAATGGAGGCCACGTTGGGCACCACGTGGTCGATGATGATGCGTCGGCTGGAGACGCCCATATAGCGTGCGGCCCGGATGAATTCGCGTTCCCGCAGGCTCATGGTCAGCCCGCGCACCATGCGGGCGCTGATCATCCAGCTGAACCCGGCCAGCAACAGCACCAGCAGGGCGATGTTGCCGCTGTTCTTGGTGCGCGGGGTGATGATGGCGATCAGGATGAAGGCCGGCACCACCAGCAGCAGGTCGACCAGCCACATCAGCACCCGGTCGCGCCAGCCGCCGAAATACCCCGAGATCGCCCCGACGGTCGCGGCGATCACCGTGGAGATCAACGCGACGCACACCCCGATCAGCATCGACTTCTGCATGCCGCGCAGGATCTGCGCCAGCAGATCCTGGCCCAAAGCGTTGGTGCCCAACCAGTGTCGAGCGCCCGGCGGAACCAGCAGCGCGTCGTAGTCCAGGTCGGTGTAGGAGTAGGGCAGCAGGCCCGGCAGCGTGTAGCAGCCGACGAACATCACCGCCAGCAGCGCCAGCGCGCCGACCGCGCTGCGGCTGCGCAGGAACCGGCGCAGCACCAGGGTGCGCCGCGAGGCGAACTCGACCTCGGTCATGACACCCGCACTCGCGGGTCGAGCATCGCGTAGATGACGTCGGAGAGCAGCCCGGCCAGCAGCACCACCGCACCGGAGAACACCGTGATGGCCGCGACGATATTGGTGTCCTGGGTCGCCACGCCCTGCACCACCCATTCGCCCATGCCGTGCCAGCCGAAGATCTTCTCGACGAACACCGCGCCGGTCACCAGGCCGGCCACCCCGTAGGCGAACAGCGTCGCCATCGGGATCAGCGCGGTGCGCAGCCCGTGTTTGAACAGCGCGCGCCGCCGCGTCAGTCCCTTGGCCCGTGCGGTGCGGATGAAGTCCTGGCCGAGCACGTCGAGCATCGCGTTGCGCTGGTAGCGGCTGAAGCTGGCGGCCGCGCCCAGCGCCAGGGTCAGCGACGGCAGCACCAGGTGTTGCAGCCGATCGGCCAGCCCGGGCCAGAAGCCGGTGACCAGCCCGGGGGAGGTCTCGCCGGTGTAGTCGAACAGTTGGGCGCCCAGCGCCCAGTTCACCCGCAGCGCGCTGAGGATCACCAGGTTGGCCAGCACGAAGGTCGGCACCGAGAGCACCAGCAGCGCCGCCATGGTGATGACCCGGTCGGAGAGCCGGTACTGGCGCACCGCCCCCCACGCGCCGGCCACCACGCCGATCGCGGTGCCGGCCAGCGAACCGACGACCAGCAGGCGCAGGCTGACCCCGACGCGCCGGCCCAGTTCCCCCGAGACCGGCTGGCCGGTGACCGTGACGCCGAAGTCGCCGCGCACTGCGTGGCTGGCCCAGTGCGCATAACGCAGCGGAATCGGCTTGTCCAGGCCCAGTTCGGCGGCCTTGGCGTCGATCACGGCCTGCGGCGGACGCGGGTTGCGCTGCATGAGGCTGTCCAGCGGCGCGAAGGCCAACGACGTCAGGCAGAACGTCAGAAACGAGGCGAGGCCCAGCAGCACCAGGTAGTTCAGCGCCCGGCCGGCCAGAAACCGCGTCATGGCCAAAAGGGTAGAGGTCGCCCCTGCGACTGCGCTGGGTGCCTCATTCCCGCGAGCGCGCGTGTCTGCACGCGACACCCCGACGAAATCTGTACATCTACGCACGCTCGCGGCGGGTCAGGTGTGGTCCGCGGACGATTTTTTTGAGTGATTTTTACCCGTGAAATCCCGCGGTTCCTTCACTAGGCTCCGCTGCACCGCGACAGAGGGAGAACACCTGTGACCGTCACCGATGACTACTTGGCCAACAATGCGGAGTACGCCAAGACCTTCAAGGGCCCGCTGCCCATGCCGCCGAGCAAGCACGTCGCGATCGTCGCCTGCATGGACGCGCGCCTCGACGTCTACCGCGTGCTGGGGCTCAACGAGGGCGAGGCGCACAGCATCCGCAACGCCGGCGGCGTGATCTCCGACGACGCGATTCGCTCGCTGGCGATCAGTCAGCGACTGTTGGGCACCCGCGAGATCATCCTGATCCACCACACCGACTGCGGGATGCTCACCTTCACCGACGACGACTTCAAGCGCTCGATCCTGGAGGAGACCGGCATCCGCCCGACGTGGTCGGCCGAGGCGTTCCCGGACCCGGTCGAGGACGTCCGTCAGTCGCTGCGGCGCGTCAAGGCCAGCCCGTTCATCACCCAGACCACGTCGCTGCGCGGGTTCGTCTTCGACGTCGCCACCGGCAAGCTCAACGAGGTCACGCTGTAGGCGGCGCCCCTCGCTGCTGTTCTTCCCGGGCTCCCTACGAGGGGGAGGGCGCCCCGCTGCTGACGAGGGTGCGCAGATGTACGCCATTGACGGCGTGTTGACGTACAGACGCGCACCCTCGCGCAAGGAGAGCTCGCGCAAGGAGAGCTCGCGCAAGGAGAGCTCGCGCAAGGAGAAGGCAGATCACATTGACAGCAACACAGCGCGGCTGGTTGCATAGCCGACTATAACCAACAAATATGGTAAGTCTCACCAAGATTATCGGGTATCCCTGGCAAGGAAGTCATGACCAGTAACGTCACCGCGCCCCCCGAGGCCACCACGGCCGGGCACTATCAGCTCACGCATCTGCGCACCCTGGAGGCCGAGGCCATCCACATCATCCGGGAGGTGGCGGCGGAGTTCGAGCGTCCGGTGCTGCTGTTCTCCGGCGGCAAGGACTCCATCGTCATGCTGCATCTGGCCGTCAAGGCGTTCGCCCCGGGCCGGCTGCCGTTCCCGGTGATGCACGTCGACACCGGCCACAACTTCGAAGAGGTCATCGCCACCCGCGACGAGCTGGTCGCGGCGACCGGGGTCCGGCTGGTGGTCGCGTCGGTGCAAGACGACATCGACGCCGGCCGGGTGGTCGACGACGGGCCGTCGCGCAACCCGTTGCAGACCGTCACCCTGCTGCGGGCGATCCGTGAGAACAAGTTCGACGCCGCGTTCGGCGGTGCCCGCCGTGACGAGGAGAAGGCCCGCGCCAAGGAGCGGGTGTTCAGCTTCCGCGACGAGTTCGGCCAGTGGGACCCCAAGGCGCAACGGCCCGAGCTGTGGAACCTCTACAACGGACGGCATCGGGCCGGCGAACACATTCGGGCGTTCCCACTGTCGAACTGGACCGAGTTCGACATCTGGTCCTACATCGGCGCCGAGGAAATCGCCTTGCCGTCAATCTATTTCGCGCACCAGCGCAAGGTGTTCCGCCGTGACGGCATGCTGCTGGCCGACCACGAGTACCTGCGTCCGGTCGACGGCGAAGAGGTGTTCGAGACCTCGGTCCGGTTCCGCACCGTCGGCGACGTCACCTGCACCGGCTGCGTGGAGTCCACGGCGGTCACCGTCGAAGAGGTGATCGATGAGACCGCGGTGTCACGGCTGACCGAGCGCGGGGCGACTCGCGCCGACGACCGGATCTCCGAAGCAGGCATGGAAGACCGCAAGAGGCAGGGGTATTTCTGATGGGCGCCGCAACCACACTGCTTCGAATCGCCACAGCCGGATCGGTCGATGACGGCAAGTCCACGCTGATCGGACGGCTGCTGTTCGACTCCAAGGCCGTCATGGAGGACCAGCTGGCCTCCGTTGAGCGCACCTCCCGGGAACGCGGCAACGACTACACCGACCTGGCCCTAGTCACCGACGGGCTGCGCGCCGAGCGCGAGCAGGGCATCACCATCGATGTCGCCTACCGCTATTTCGCAACGCCCAAGCGGAAATTCATCATCGCCGACACCCCGGGGCACATCCAGTACACCCGCAACATGGTGACCGGCGCCTCGACCGCTCAGCTGGCGATCGTGCTGGTCGACGCGCGGCACGGACTGCAGGAGCAGTCCCGCCGGCACACCTTCCTGGCGTCGCTGTTGGGGATCCGCCACATCGTGCTGGCCGTCAACAAGATGGACCTGATCGACTGGGACGCCGAGAAATTCGAGGCGATCCGCGACGACTTCCATTCGTTCGCCACCCGCCTGGACGTTCATGACGTGACGACCATCCCGATCTCGGCGCTGCTCGGCGACAACGTGGTGACCAAGTCCGACAAGACTCCCTACTACGACGGTCCCGCGCTACTGTCGCATCTGGAAGAGGTCTACATCGCCGGCGACCGCAACCTGGTCGACGTGCGGTTCCCGGTGCAGTACGTGATCCGCCCGCAGACCCACGAACACGCCGATCACCGCAGCTACGCCGGCACCGTGGCCAGCGGTGTGATGCGTCCCGGCGACGACGTCGTGGTGCTGCCGTCGGGCAAGCCGAGCCGGATCGCCACGATCGAGGGCCCCAACGGCGCAGTGGCTGAAGCATTTCCGCCGATGGCGGTCTCGGTGAGCCTGGCCGACGACATCGACATCTCCCGCGGCGACATGATCGTCCGCACCAACAACCAGCCACGCGTGGTCCAGGACTTCGACGCCACCGTGTGTTGGATGGCCGACGGTGCGACGCTGCAGCCGGGCAACGACTACATCATCAAGCACACCACCCGGACCACCCGGGTGAAGGTGATGGCCCTGGACTACCGCCTCGATGTCAACACCTTGCACCGTGACAAGGACGCAGACACATTGAAGCTCAACGAGCTCGGCCGAGTCTCGCTGCGCGCCCAGGTCCCGCTGATGCTCGACGAATTCACCCGTAACGACGCCACCGGGTCGTTCATCCTGATCGACCACGCCACCAACGGAACTGTGGCGGCCGGCATGGTGTTGCGCGATCTGTCGCCGCGCGTCGCGAGCCCCAACACGGTGCGGCACGAGTCGCTGGTCACCGCGACGGACCGGCTGTCCAAGGGTCGAACCGTGTGGCTGACCGGCCTTTCCGGCGCGGGCAAGTCGTCGGTGGCGATGCGCGTCGAACAGCTGTTGCTCGAACGCGGCACCCCCGCTTACGTTCTCGACGGCGACAACCTGCGGCACGGCCTCAACGCCGACCTGGGTTTCTCGATGGCTGACCGCGCCGAAAACCTGCGCCGGCTGGCGCATGTGGCCACGCTGCTGGCCGACTCCGGCCAGATCGTGCTGGTGCCGGCGATCAGCCCGCTGATCGAGCATCGTCAGATGGCCCGCCAGGTGCACACCGACGCCGGGTTCGACTTCGTCGAGGTGTTCTGCGACACCTCGCTGGAGGAGTGCGAGCAGCGTGACCCCAAGGGGCTGTACGCGAAGGCGCGCGCGGGCCTGATCACCCACTTCACCGGTATCGACAGCCCGTATCAGCGGCCGCGGAATCCCGACGTGCGGTTGAGCTCGCAGAACAGCATCGACGAGCAGGCCCGCCAGGTCATCGCAGCGATCGACGCCCGCAAGTGAACGATCACCAGCTGGCCGCCCACCTCGCCGCCGAGGCGGGCCGGCTGCTGCTGCGCGTCCGCGAGGAGCTGGCCGATGCCAGCGAGGCGGACCGTAAAGCGGCCGGCGACAAGCGTTCGCACGACTTCCTGATGGCCGCGCTGGCGAGTGAACGGCCCGACGACGCGGTGCTGTCCGAGGAGGGCGCCGACAACTCGGTCCGGCTCAGTGCCGAGCGGGTGTGGATCGTCGACCCGCTGGACGGCACCCGGGAGTTCAGCGAACTCGGCCGCGATGACTGGGCCGTGCACGTGGCGCTGTGGGAGTCCGGCGATCTGAGCGCCGGGGCGGTGGCCCTGCCCGCGCGGGGCACCACGCTGGCCACCCCGTCGGTTTCCGCGCCGCCCGCCTACACCGGCGCGCCCCGCATCGCGGTGTCGCGCAGCCGTCCGCCCGCGCTCGCCGAAGCGGTTCGCGAGCGACTGGACGGCGTGCTGGTGCCGATGGGCTCGGCGGGGGTGAAGGTCGCCTCCGTCGTGCAGGGCACCGCGGATGTCTACGTGCACGCCGGCGGCCAGTACGAGTGGGACTCGGCTGCCCCGGTGGCGGTGGCTCGGGCCGCGGGCCTGCACACCTCGCGCATCGACGGCTCTGCGCTGGCCTACAACCGGCCGGATCCGTTGCTGCCCGACCTGGTGGTGTGCCGCCCCGAATACGCGCAAGCGGTGCTCGCAGCAATCGGTTGAGCCGCCAGATGGAAGAATGCTCGCAATGCGCATGTCGGCCAAGGCGGAGTACGCGGTGCGAGCGATGGTCCAACTGGCCACCGCCGAGCCCGGCGCCCTGGTCAAGACCGACGAGATAGCGGCCGCACAGGGCATTCCGGCGCAGTTCCTGGTCGACATCCTGTCCGATCTGCGCACCGACCGGCTGGTGCGCAGCCAGCGCGGCCGCGACGGCGGCTACGAGCTGGCCCGGGCGGCCACCGCGATCAGCGTCGCCGACGTGTTGCGCTGCATCGACGGCCCGTTGGCCAGTGTGCGTGACATCGGCATGGGCGATCTGCCCTACGCCGGCCCGACCGCGGCGTTGACCGACGTGTGGCGGGCATTGCGGGCCAGCATGCGCTCCGTGCTCGAACAGACCAGCCTGGCCGACGTGGCGTCGGGCGAGCTGCCCGCGCACGTCGCCGAACTCGCCGCCGACTACCGCACCCAGGAGCGCCAGCGCGGCCATTCGCCGGGCTGATTCGGTTATGCGCCGGGTTGATGCGGCGGTCCAGCTTCGGCTCTCCTGCGTCGAGCCTCGCTAACCGCCGGTCCCGTACGGCCGGGTGAGGATCTCCAGGTAGTGGCCGTCGGGATCACGGAAATACACCCCGCGCCCACCGTCGTTGTGGTTGATCTCGCCCGGGCGTTCACCCCGCGGATCTGCCCAGTGCGCCAGCCCGCGCCCGGAGATCTTGGCGTAGATCGCGTCGAAGTCGGACTCGGAGACCAGAAACGCATAGTGCTGCGGCCGGATCTCCTCGCCGGCGGGAACGTCGGCGTAGTCGAGGCTGGCCTGGTGGTCGAGGGCGACGACGTGGAAGTGGCCGAACGGTTGTGGCGCAGGCAGACCGAACAGTTCGGCCAGAAACGCCGCCGAGGCCTGTTTGTCGTGTGCGGCCACGATCGTGTGGTTGAAAGAAATGCTCATTCCTTCAAGTGTCGGCCGCGCACGCCGCCCGTGCCACAATCGCGGTCATGCAGGTGGGAATGACCATGCCGGTGATGGAGTCCGACCTGGACGCAACACTGCTGCGGGACTGGGCGCGCGCCGTCGACGACGGGCCGTTCTCGTCGTTGTGTTGGGGTGAGCGGATCGCCTTCACCAACCCCGACAGCCTGACCCTGCTGGGTGCGCTGTCGGCATGGACCGAGCGGGTGCGTCTGGTGACCACGGTGATCGTTCCGCAACTGCACGACCCCGTCATGCTTGCCAAAGCGCTGGCCACTGCGGACCTGCTCAGCCAGGGCCGACTCACCGTCGGGCTGGGCGTCGGCGGCCGGGTCGAGGACTACCGCGCGGTCGGAGCCGATCAGGCCACGCAGACCATGGGCGAGATGGCCGCGGCGGTGGCGATCATGCGGCGGGTCTGGGCGGGGGAGAAGCTCACCGAGTCGGTGCTGCCGGTCGGGCCGGCGCCGACGCAGCCCGGCGGGCCGCCGCTGGTGGTCGGGACCACCGGCCCCAAGACATTGCGCAGCGCGGCGACCTGGGCCGAAGGCCTGGCCGGCATCACCTTGGATCTCGACGTCGCCAAACAGAACGAGCTGTTCGACGTCGCCCGCGACGCCTGGCGGCAGGCGGGCCGGGCCCAGCCGTATCTGGCGACCTCGTTCTGGTTCGCGTTGGGTGACCGCGACGAAGCTCGCGACCGGGTGCGCCGGCACCTGCTGCGCTACATGAACTGGATTCCCGCCGAGTACGTGGAGGCGATGGCGCCGACGACGGGCTGGGCCGGCAGTGAGGACGAGTTGGCCGAGGTGCTGCGCCAGTTTGCGGCGGTGGGCACCGACGAGGTCCATCTGATCCCGACCAGCTCCGACCTGGGCCAATTGCGCAGCGTGTCCGACGTGGTCGCCGAGGTCAACCGGGCCGGCTGAGCGGACAATCCGCGGGTTGCGACACCGTCACGGAAGCGTCTCTATCGTTCTCCGGAGGTCACAGAAGTCCCAGAAATCACTATCGTCACAGTGGTGTGAGGCCCGGGAGCGGGTCCGGGGAAAGGTGTGACATGTCGGCGACGCGTCGAATCGTCTCGGCGGCAATGGTGCCGGCCGTCGTACTTGGGCTGGTTGCCGCCACCGAGTTCGCGCCGCCGGCGACGGCGGCGACCTGCAACGCCCCCGAAGCCAACATCGACCCGCCGCCGGGCTCACCGACCACCGGAGCCGGGCAGCTGCCGACCGGGCGTCGGCCCCGCGGCACCAATGATCAAGCGCCGCTGCCCAAACTGGGACCGCTGATCGCTGCGCTGATCAACCCCAACGGCACCATCAAGCAGCAGGCCGCGGTAGTGCCGCCGGCCCCGTATCCCGGTGGCCAAGCCGTGCCGAACGTCGCCCAACCGGTCCAGCCCGTTCCGAATGCCGGTGCAGATCAGGGAAGCTCGACCGAAGACGCCGCAGGAGCCATCGCCGGAGCCCAGACCTCGCTGGTGGAGTGGGTGACCGGGCCCAACAGCCCCAACCAAACCCTGCAACGCTTCGGCATCTCCGGTACCGACCTCGGAATCCCATGGGACAACGGAGATCCCGCCAACCGTCAGATACTCATGGCGTTCGGCGACACCTTCGGCTACTGCCGCATCCAGGGCAAACAGTGGCGGCACAACGTGCTGCTGCGCAGCCAGGACAACAACCTGGCCGACGGCATCACCGTGAGTCCCGGAGCGGTCGGCAACAAGTACTCGGGTTCGCCGCTGCGGCAAGCGAATTTCTCCAAGCAGATCCTGCCCGCCGTGCAACTGGCGCCAGCCCAGGAGAGCATGATCCCCACCGCCGCCATCGGGATCGCCGGCAACCAGTACATGAACTTCATGTCGGTCAAGCAGTGGGGCCGTGACGGCGAATGGTCCACCAACTACTCGGCGATCGCGGTCTCCAACGACAACGGGGAAACCTGGGGCGTCTATCCGGGGACAGTGCGTTCGACGTCGCAGGAGAACGTGCCCCGGGCGCGCTTCGTCCCCGGTAACGAGAAGTTCCAGCAGGGTGCGTTCCTACGCGGTAACGACGGCTACCTGTACTCCTATGGAACCCCCGCGGGTCGCGCCGGTTCGGCGTACCTGTCGCGGGTGCCCGAGCGCACCATTCCCGACCTCACGACCTACCAGTACTGGAATGGGGACAGCGGATCTTGGGTGCCGAGCAACCCGGCGGCGGCCACGCCGGTGATCCCCGGCCCGGTCGGTGAGATGTCGGTGCAGTACAACACCTACCTGCGGCAGTATCTGGCGCTCTACGGCAACGGCGGCAATGACGTGGTGGCCCGCACCGCTCCCACTCCGCAGGGGCCGTGGAGCGCCGAACAGACGCTGATCCCCACCGGCCAGATTCCCGGCGGCATCTACGCGCCCTACGTGCACCCCTGGTCGACGGGCAAGGACGTGTACTTCACGCTGTCGCTGTGGAACGCCTACGACGTGATGCTGATGCACACTGTGTTGGGATAGCCGCTCTCGCGTCTCAATTCCGTGACGCCACGACCCGCTCGGCTACCGCCAACGCCAACGCCATGATGGAAACCTGCGGGTTGACCTCGGGGCAGCTGGGCAAGATGGAGGCATCGGCGACCCAAACGCCATCGACACCGCGTAATCGTCCGTGCTCATCGACCGGGCAGAGTTGCTCATCGCTTCCGGCGGCAGCGGTACCGGTGGGGTGGAAAGCGGCCAGATGAAGGCGTCTGGGATCGGACCTGCGCAGGACGTCACTCAACTCGTCCATCGAGGACACCGTGGGCGCCGAGGGAAGGCCGGTCAGGACCTCTCGGGCTCCGGCGGCAAACAGCACGCGCCCCATCGCCTCGATCGCGATCACCAGCCTGGCCAGATCCCGATCGGTGATGGCGTAGCGCAGCAGGGTCGGTCCCCGCGCCGACCGGACGACCCGCCCGACGCCCTCATCGGCAACCATGGCGCCCACCGACGCGACATGGTGTGCGCGGTCGAGCCAGCCCAGGAGATCACGGCCATAACCGGGAAATACCATCGAACCCATTCCGGGTGGGGTCGCGGTTGCCTCGATCAATACGCCTTGCGAATGGTGCAGTTCCTCGACGGCAGCGCTTTGCAGCACCCCGTGCCAGGCGTACACCTCCTCGTCGAAACGGCCGGCCAGTGGGACCGACGGATGCAGGGCGAGGTTGCGGCCGAGTCGGGGATGTCTGCCTAGGCGACTGCGCCACAGCAGCTTAGGTGTTTCTGTGGCGCCGCTTGCGACCACCACCGTCGGCGCGATCACGTCGAAGGTGGAGCCGTCGGGCCGCAGCGCCCGCACCCCGCGGGTACGTCCACGAGCATGCAGCACCCGGGTCACGCGCGCGTGCGAAATGATGTGGGCGCCGGCGTCGCACGCCTGCGGCAGCGCGTTGAGATGGACCCCGAACTTCGCGTTGCGCGGGCAACCGAGGGCGCACTGGCAGCAGCCACCGCAGCCAGGTGCGTTGCGGGTGATCGGCCCGGCGCGCCAGCCGAGCGCCCGCGCGCCTTCAAGCAGCAGAGAACCATTGCGGCCCATGATGTCCGAGGGAACCGGACCGATCTGCAGCGTGGTTTCAACGTCGTCAAGCAGCCGCGTCAGCAGATCCGGGTCGGCAAGAGCCAGCCCGTAATGATCCCGCCATCGCTTTTGCACTGCCTCCGGTGGGCGATAACAGGTACCCGAATTCACCACGGTGGTGCCGCCGACCGCACGGCCGATGGGCAGCACAACCGGCGGGCGACCGAGCGCAATCGTTGCGCCCCCGCCGCGGTAGAGGCCGGCGTAGCGGTCCATCGGGTGTGTGCTGCGGAATTCGTCGGCGGTCCAGCGCCGGCCCTCCTCCAGCACCACCGTGTCCAAGCCCGCGCGAGCCAACGTGCGCGCCACCATCGCTCCGCCGGCGCCCGATCCGACGACTACGGCGTCGGCCCGTACCACCGCGGCGGCTTCGGTGGAGGTGCTGATGGAAAGCGTTGCGTCGGGACGCACCACGGCGGTCTGCTGCGCCTGCGCGAGCAATTCGTCGGCGTAGCTGTCGGCGCCATTGGCCAGCAACACAACCGCTTTGAGACCGTCCACCGCCGTCTCTGTGGTTGCGCCCAGACCCGCGATGCGGCGCAGTACTTTGGCCCGCGCCTCCGCCGCGAGGTGGCGTGAGGTGTGTCCGGTACCGAGGTAGCTTGCTGCCGCCACCGACAGCAGTCCGGCGCGCACCGCCACCCGGGTTGAGGCCGGCAGTTGGCGGACATACCGGTCGATCCGTGTCACCAGGACAGCGGGTGGGGGACCGCCGTATTCCTCCGGCAACAGGGCAGAGCCGAACGACGCGGCAGCGTGGTCAGCGAGTTTCACGAGACGGGGGTCAGCGCGCGAGGGGGGCGGCGTCGACCGAGACGCCGGCCCAGTTTGAGGAACAGCGGATAGGTCGCGAAGAGCGCCGCCGCGATCGCGTGCTCGCGCCACCCGGACGAATCGGTGCGAAGCCGCAGAATCCCGCTGTTCCACATGAAATCTCGGCCGTCTCGGGCGCGGAAGGGCCGCCACATGATGCCGAGTCCGGGCACATTGTGGTAGAGCCCGAAAGACGCCCCGAAGAAGGTGCCCAGCACAGCGGCCTCGGCGAAATCGCGCCGCTCTTCGTCGAGTTCGCGCTCGATCAAGATGCCGGCGGCGACCAACATCGGCGGATCCAGCAGGAAGCTCATCCGTGCATCCTTTCGTTGACGGTCGGCGCCGCGTCTCCTCGAACGCCGATCTCGGCATGGCCGGTGCCCGGCAGTGACCACCTGCGATCGACGGTGCGGGCGCCGCGCCGACGGTGGCTGATCTCGATCTGGATGTCGGCCTGCTCGGTGTTGGTGCACACCACGGTGGCGCCGTCGGGGTCCTGATAACGCAGACTGACGCATCGGTCGGCCGGCTGGTCAACACGAATTCGTATCGTGCGCTTGCCGATTCGTCCCTCCAGCTGCCAACGCGGAAGATCGAGCACGGTGCGTACCCGCACGGCCGGCAGGGTGCTGCCCGGCCAGTCCCGGCCATCGGTGCGCAACCGGATGAACGCCACGGGCCGCAGTGCGCACAGGCCCGGTCGCCGCGACACCGCGGTGACGACTTCGAGTGCGTCCTGCCCGCCGAGATCGGCATGGATCCAGCCCCACCGCTCCGCGTTGCCGTGACCGTAGATGTGCGACACCGCGCCGCGCCATCCATTGATCTGGTGGGGAGTTCCGTTCACCGACAGCGTTCCCCGAAATTCTGCGGTCGGCGCCAGTACCACCTGAGCGCCGGGCAGTAGCTCGCGCTCCCAGACGAACCGTGGGAAGGTCCACAGTGGCGATCCGGGATCTGTCCAGCGCAGGTCCCAGTCCATCGCACCGGCGCACCCGACAAGGGACCCGGGAGCGACTCGGCCGCCCGCGCCGCGGTACCAGCTGCCGTCGTCGTGACTGGGCCCGATGGGCTCGGGGCCGAACCGCTGAGTGTGTGGTTCGGCCCCGGCTGGGAACCACGTGATCCACCCGTGGCCGAATGGCGAGTCGCCGTCGGCGGGTGCCACCACCTCGTGATGGATCCATAGGCCGGCGTGGCTCACCGGATCGGACAGGGTCGCGTACCACACCTCGAGGCGACCAGGCTGTCCGCGCCATCGGGCGGCGGCTGCCGATTCCAGTTCGTGGGGCGTCATCTTGCGTACTATATTGGTTGAGCCAATGGACCAGTCAAGCCCAATTCCGCAACCGCAGCGTCAGCGCCTCGATGAGCAGATCGCGACGTCGATCATCGAGGCGATCGTCGACGGTGCTTTTCCGCCGGGTTCGGTACTACCGCCCGAACGTGACCTGGCCGAACAACTCGGCGTGAACCGGACGTCGCTGCGTCAGGCGCTGGCCCGGCTGCAGCACATGGGGCTGATCGAAGCCCGCCAGGGCAGCGGCAACCTGGTGCGCGAGCCCGCGGCCCTGACAGATCCGGCAATCGTCGAGGTGCTGCTGCGCAAACTGGGGCCCGATTTCCTCGCTGAGCTGCTTGAAATTCGAGAGGCGCTCGGCCTGCTGATCGGCGACCTGGCCGTCAGCCGCGGTACGCCCGAGGATCTCGCTGCCCTGCACCCGACGCTGGAGTTTGTGCGGGCAGCAGATACCCCTGAAGCTCTGCAGGCAGCAGAGCTCGCCTTCTTCGCGGTGCTCATCCATGCGACACACAATCGCGCCCTGGCCTTGATGTTCGGTTGGGTTCAGCAAGGTTTCGGCGGGCGCTCGCACGAGCTCACCGCGGCGTTCGACGACCCCACGGCCGTACGGTCCGCTCTGGCGGCGATCGCTGAGGCCGCCGCATCCCGAGATGCGGCAGAGACCGCCGTCGCGATGCGGGCGCATCTGCAGGCCAGCGGCCACCGCATGCTGGCGGCGGCACGTCAGAGCGGTGCTGGCTGACCGGGCCGCGAATCGGTATCAGTCGTCGAGCACCGCGCGCAACGCCGCACCCACCTCGGTGATCACGCCGGGGGTGTTGCCGGGGATGTTGATGGTCACCCCGCCGACACCGGCGTCGAGCACCTTGGACTTGACCTGCTCGGCGATCGCTTCGGGGCTGCCGGCCACCGCCCGCTGAGCAATCTGGGCGGGAATCTGATCGGCGGTGAGGTTCTCGCCGGCCAGTGCCGTGAGCAGCATGGTGGTTTCCAGGGTCGCCGGGTCACGGCCGACCTCGTCGCAGCTGCGCCGGATCGCGTCCACCTTGCCGGGCAGCTCGTCGAAGCCGGTGATGAGGTTGAGGTGGTCGAAGTGGCGGGCCGCCAGCGGGATCGTCTTCTTCTCGCCGCTGCCGCCGATCAGCAGCGGAATATGGTCGCGGAATCGGGGCTCGGCCATGGCCTCCCGGGTGCGGTACCACTTGCCTTCGAAGGTCGGCCGCTCACCCTTGACCATCGGCAGGATGATCTGCAGCGCCTCATCGAGCCGGTTGAACCGGTCGGTGAACGTGCCGAACTCGTAGCCCAACTGGTCGTGTTCGAGCTCGAACCACCCGGTGCCGATACCCAGGACGGCACGCCCGGAGCTGACCACATCGAGGGTGGTGATGATCTTGGCCAGCAGGGCCGGGTTGCGGTAGGTGTTGCCGGTGACCAGCGCGCCCAGCTGGACCCGTTCGGTCGCGGTCGCCAGCGCACCCAGGGTCGTATACGCCTCGAGCATCGGCTGATCGGGGGAGCCCAGCATGGGCAGTTGGTAGAAGTGGTCCATCACGAACACGGCGTCGAATCCGCCGGCCTCGGCCTCGCGGGCCTGCTCGATGACCGTGGGAAACAACTTCGAAATGCCGGTGCCGTAAGAGAAGTCGGGAATCTGGAAGCCAAGGCGAATCGTCACTTGATCGACCCTAGGGGTCAGAACCGCGTCCCGGGGTGATTTGCGCTGTGCGCGAAGAAGCCTGGCTCTCGTTGCCAGCTGGCGCACAGGGGAACCCAAGCCGGCGGGCTCCAATTACAAGGGATTTCCCTGATGCGCACGGCACGGACGGACGCATAGCTTTTTTCAGGATCAGCGGTTTCGTCGAAGTGCCCCGACGGTGGGGTTCCGTGATTGCGGGGGAGGGCCGACATGATCGGCAGAAGTAGGGATAGGGCAAGGCGCAGGGTTTCTCGACGGGCGGTGGGGGCGGCCTCGGCAGTCGGTGCAGCCATGGCGATGGGTTTCGCGCCGTCGTCGGCCCCGTCTGCGAGGGCAGATTTCGATGACCTGATCGCGCCGCTGCTCGACTTGTTCGGAGGCGTTGGCCCCGGCGATGCGGCGGCCGCCGACCCGTGGGGGTGGTGGGGCACAGCCTTGCCGGAGAGTTCACCGGCGCTGGACACGTCGAATGATCCGCTGCTGGACTGGCTCAACGACGCTTCGGTGAGTTTGTTCGGCCGCGTCATGATCGGCGACGGGGTGGACTTCTTCACCGGCACCAACGACTCGCTCTTCGGCTGGTTGCCGGGCATCGGCGACTTGGGCGATGGCGGATTCCTGGCCGGTGACGGCGGTGCCGGTGCCGCCGGGACGGTCGACCACCTGGATGGCTATGTCGGCGGCATGGCCGGCATGTGGGGCAACGGCGGTACCGGCGGCGAGGGCTACGACGGCGGCGACGGCGGGGCCGGTGGTGCCGGCGGCTGGATGTTCGGCGACGGCGGCGACGGCGGCGCCGGCGGCTTGGGTGGGGCTGGCGGCGTTGGCGGAGCAGGCAACTGGCTGTGGGGATCCGGTGGTGACGGCGGCGACGGCGGCTCCGGGCTCGCCGGGACCAGCGGAGTCGACGGAGTCCTGGCCGGCAGCAGCGGAACGCTCGGCGGCAACGGCGGTGTCGGTGGCACCGGTGGTGCTGGAGGCCGAGGCGGCCTGCTGTCCGGCACGGGTGGCGGCGGCGGCGACGGCGGTGTGGGTGGATCCGGCGGCGACGGTGGCGATGGTGCGACCGGGGCGGCGGGGCTCACCGGTGAAAGCAACGGCGCTGGAGGGAACGGCGGCAACGGCGGCGATGGCGGCACGGGCGGCACCGGTGGCGCAGGCGGGGCCGCCGGGCAGGGTGCGGTGGCCGGCGTGGCCGGTGCGAGCGGCCATGCGGGCAATGGCGGGGCCGCCGGTTCTGGCGGAGCAGGTGGTGTAGGCGCCGCCGGCACGGCTGATTCGATCCACGGCGGCGTCGGCGGAACCGGCGGCGATGCCGGTACCGCGGGTGCGGCAGGCGGCGTCGGGGGCGTGGCCGGAGCGGTCGCCCATGGCGGGAACGGCGGACTCGGTGGTGACGGCTTCGACGGCGCTGGCACCGCGACCGGCAATGGCGGGGCGGGCGGCAACGGTGGTGCCGGCGGTGCCGGTACCGGCGGCAACGGCGGCAACGGGGGTGTCGGTGGCATCGGAACGGATGCGGATGGCGGCGCCGGAGGTGCCGGAGGTAACGGCGGAACAGGTGCTGTCGCCGGCGGTACGGGTGGCGTGGGCGGACTCGGCGGAGACACCGAACTCAGTGGCGCAGCGCTGCCCGTTGCGCCCTTCGCCGGTGCGGGTGGCCTGGGCGGCGCCGGCGGCGACAGTGCCGCAGGCAACGCCGGTGCCGGTGGTGCGGGAGGCGAGGGCGGTCGCGGCATAGCGGCCGGTGCCGGCGGCGACGGCGGCGTTGGCGGCAACACCATCAGCGGCAGCGGCGGCGCTGGAGGGCTGGGCGGCAACGGCGGCAACAGCCGATATCTGGATGGCTTGGGCCTCTTCGGCGGGGCCGGCGGCTCAGGGGGAGCCGGCGGTACAAGTCAGAGTGGCACTGCCGGTATGGGAGCCAACGGCGGCCGGGGCGGCGATGCCATCTACGCAGCAGGGGCGGGCGGCAATGGCGGTGCCGGCGGCGATAGCAGTGGCTCGGCCAATGGTGGCGCCGGAGGCAACGGCGGAGCTGGCGGTGAGGCCACCCAGAACAGTGGATTGGCGGGCGTCGGTGGCGATGGCGGTGCCGGTGGGGACAGCGTCAGCGGTAATGGCGGCGCCGGTGGCGCAGGCTCGGACGGCACGGCCGGCGTTGGCGCAGGCAGTGCGGGCGGCGCCGGCGGGGCCGGCGGAAACAGTGTCAGCGGCAACGGCGGCGCTGCGGGTATAGCCGGCAACGGCGCCGACGGTGGCGATGCTGGCGGCAAAGGCGGGGCGGGCGGCGCCGGGGGCAGCAGCCAGACCGGGATCGCCGCCAAGGGCGCCGACGGCGGTCGCGGAGGCACCGGCAGCTCCCACGGCGGTTCGGGTGGCGCCGGCGGCGCCGGCGGAAACAGCGGTGGCGCCGCCAATGGTGGTGCCGGCGGGAATGGCGGAGAAGGACGCGCGGCCACCGACCTGGACAACGGCCAAGGCGGATCTGGCGGCACTGGTGGTGCCGGCGGAAGCAGCGTCAGCGGTAACGGTGGTGCCGGCGGTGCCGGCGCGCACGGTGCCGCGGGCGGTTCGGACGGGGGCGCTGGCGGCAGCGGTGGCGACGGTGGTGCCGGCGGCAACAGTGTCAGCGGTAACGGCGGCGCTGCAGGCGCAGCCGGCAACGGCGCGGACGGCGGCCTCATCAGCGGCTTCGGCGGTCACGGTGGTGCCGGGGGCGCCGGGGGGAGCAGCCAGAGTGGGAGCGCCGCCGCCGGCGCCGACGGCGGCAACGGCGGGATCGGCGGTTGGAGCGGGGGTTCGGGTGGTGCAGGAGGTGCCGGCGGCAACAGCGGGGGAGCTGCCGACGGTGGTGCCGGGGGCAATGGCGGTGTGGGGCGTGCCGTTGACGCCTATGGGGGCACCGGAGGTTCCGGTGGTGACGGTGGTGCCGGGGGTAGCAGCGTCAGCGGCCACGGTGGGTCCGGCGGGACCGGTGCCGACGGCGCGGACGGTGGTCCTGGTGGCGAAGGTGGTCGCGGCGGTTCCGGCGGTTCGGGCGGCAACAGTGTCAGCGGCAACGGCGGCGCCGCCGGTGTAGCCGGCAACGGCGGCGACGGCGGCTATTACGGGGGCAACGGTGGTGCCGGCGGCGCCGGGGGTGGCAGCCAGAGCGGGCAGGTCGCCGATGGCGCCGATGGCGGTCAGGGCGGGGGCGGCAGCCGGGCCGGTGGCAGTGGCGGAGCCGGCGGCGCCGGGGGCGACAGCGGTGGGACCGTCGATGGTGGCGCCGGGGGTAACGGTGGCGCCGCGGGTGCCGGCGGTAGCGACGCCAGTGATGGTCACGGCTACGGCCACGGTGGTTCCGGCGGCGCTGGGGGCGACAGTGTCAGCGGTAACGGTGGTGCTGGCGGCGCGGGCGCTGACGGCAGCAGCGGTACCACCGACGGCGGCTCCGGTGGCAATGGCGGTGCCGGTGGCAGCAGTGTCAGCGGCAACGGGGGCGCCGCGGGCACGGCCGGTGACGGCGCCAAAGGCACCTTCTTCGGAGGATTCGGTGGGACGGGCGGCGCCGGGGGCGGCAGCCAGAGCGGAATTGCCGCCGACGGTGCTGATGGTGGTCACGGAGGCACGGGCTACAGCCTTGGCGGCGGCGGCGATGGTGGTGCCGGCGGCGCCGGGGGCACCAGCACCGGCACGGCCGACGGAGGAGACGGGGGCCGTGGCGGCAACGGCGGCAGCTCGTACGGATCGTACGAAGAGGGTGGAACCGGCGGGATGGGTGGTGCCGGCGGAGACAGCGTCAGCGGCACTGGTGGTACAGGCGGCGTCGGCGGCAACGGCGGTAGCGGTCAACCGGGCGGCTACGGCGGTGCCTCCGGGGCCGGCGGCGCTTCCCTGGAAGCCGGACACCCGGGTGGCGCCGGCACTCCGGGTGGCGCTCCGTCCGGAAGCACCGGTGGCATCGGGGGCACTCCGGGTGGCGCGGGCGGCACTCCGTAGGAGCCCGGAGACGGTGCAGAGCGCAGCGAGAAGTGGCTGCAGGCCGAGTCTCGCGCCGTTAGCGTCTGGGCCATGGCACTTCCTCGGTGTGTGAGCGCGATCGTCTTTGACTGCGACGGACTGCTGCTCGATACAGAGAGTTGCTGGTCGCGGGCGGAGGAGGCCTTGTTCGCCGATTACGGGTTCGGGTTTGGTCCGGCAGAGAAGGACCTCCTGATCGGGCGGACTCTTGAGGCGGCGTGCGCCAACATGGCCGAGTATTTCGGGATCTCTGGAGCGGGTCCTCGGCTGCAGGCCGATCTCGTTCCACGTGTTGAAGCGGAGCTATCGGCAGGGGTTGCGCCCATGCCGGGCGCGAGAAAGCTTCTTGAGAATCTGCGTGACAGGGTGCCGATCGCCGTTGCGACCAACAGCCCGCGAGCAATGCTTACCGCTGCACTGAAATCGTCAGGACTCGGAGACTTCTTTGAGATAGCGGTCGCAGCCGATGAGGTCGAGCATGCCAAACCCCATCCTGCGCTGTACTTAACCGCGTTTGAACGTCTCGATGCCGCACCGCGCACAGGTGTCGCTTTCGAGGACTCATCGACTGGAGTGGCTGCTGCCCGCGCAGCGAGCACTTTCGTCGTGACCGTCCCATCCCAAGTAGGTAAGCCGCTCGACGGTGATTACATCACCAGCACTCTCGACGACGTCGCGCTCATCGAGTGGGCGCAAACCGTTCGTAAGGTGTAGTGGGCTGAATGGGCTGTAGAGACGGCGGGCCGCTTCATCGCTCACGCCGCAATGGCTGGCGCTGGGCGATGCAATAGGCGGTCAGATACACCAAGGCGAAGCTGCCCGCGGTGACCACTGAAGCGACGCCGAACTGTACAAACTGGCCCTGCTCGAAATTCTGCCGGAGGGTCTAGCTGTCCAATTTTCTGTGGCGGGGGTGTACCCGATATTCCATCGACTGTTTGCGTCGTAGTGGCCGGCGCTGGGCGATGTAGTACGCGGTCAGGTACATCGCGGGGAAAACGCCTGCGGTGAGGACCGAGGCGACACCGAATTGCAAGTATTGGCCGCGCGCTATCGGATAGCGCCAACTGGCGTCGCCGTATGCGGTTCCGACAGTCAGTAGGCAAAGAAAGGAAGCGCTCACGATCGCGACCCACAGCCGCCCTTCTCCGACGATGAAGAAGTAGACGTTCGCCGTGGCGGCCACAGCCGGCACCATGAACAGCCACCACGCGGTTGTTGCGGTGAGTAGCCCACTGTAGGACTCCGGGTGTAGGTCGGTGTCCCGCTGCGTTGAATCGCCAGCGGTCGTGGGTGCGTCTTCAGGGTCGGGGTCCATAATGGTCAACGAATAAATCTTCCCGCCGACCTTGATGTAGGGGGTACAAGCATAGGCCATAAACGCCATTGCTGCCACGAGAAAAATGCCAATACTGACCGCATTATCCCAGGTTGGATAGGTCGCCAGTGCGCCAAACACTCCCGCCATACATGCGCAACTCCAGTAAATCCGCCGCTGGGCACTTCTGGATATTTTCAGGAATGACAGCACGAATGCTGCAATGAAACAGAGGACCACTAACGCGAACATCAGATCGCTCAACATCTAACCGCCTAAGACTCCAGTAACCACTTTCTCCACGCCGAACGCACCGGCCACAGCGCCGAGAAGGCCGACAATCACGGTGCCCTCCGGCCCCACCGACGAACCCCACGTTGCTCCGGCAAGGAACCCTCCGGCCCATCCACCGAGACTGCGTGCGCCCAACTTTGCAATCTCTTCACCGAACGGCGCCCCGTCGATGATGTCGCCAGCGGTCAAGACACTGTCCAGACCGATACCGGCGAATGAGAGCCTGCGGCCCAACGTTTTAAGGGCTTCGGCGTCGGCCTTGGACCATGTGGGAGCGTCGCCCCAATGCTTGCCCTGGGGAAGAGCTTCCGCCCGTGAACCAAAGCCGCTGCCCAAACCGCCCGCGCCGCTGGATATTCCAGACCCCGCCTCATGGATCAACTGCCGCGGCGACTTGCCGCTTTGTACCTCGTCGAGTGCTTGCTGGATTCCCGCCGGAGAGACTCCCGCTTCGCTCAACTGGTCGGCGAAGCCACGGAGGACCATATCCCGAGCCTGGGACTCACACTGATCGAGTATCTGGGTTGCTTGATCGGGTGTCAGCGGTGGCCGATCTGGATAGGCCTGACCAGATTCGAGGAAATCCTGGAATTGTCGTCTGGCTTGGGCGCGCGTACGCGCGTCGCCGCCGAGCACCGGATCGGTTGGCAATGGGCCGATGAATTGGGAATTCTGCAGGTCATCGAGGTGTTTCTGAGCCAGTCGCCGCGCGGTGGGGTCCGCAGCGGGATCATCGGCGATTGCCTGATCGCGTTGCCTCGCTATGTCGGCGGGGTCAACGTTGCCGCCTGTCTGGGCCTGCGGCAGCCCGCTGCCGCCCGCGCCACCGTCGGCGCCCTCTTCACCGAAGCTGAACTCGCGTAGTCCGGCCGTTGCGGTGCTGAGTTGGCGCGCGACCTCCTGCTCATTGTTGACCAGGTTGGCGGCACGCGACTTGATGAAACTGGCATGACTTTCCGCGGCCTGCTCGCGCTGAGCCTGCTCGGCGGCGGAGCCGTAGTAGGTCCAGGTGTCGGTGACGGAGTAGTCGTCACCAACCCGGAAATCTTCTCGCTCAGCGGTATTGACGGCAGACAGCACCAGCCCCTTGTTGTGCTGCTGGGCCTGCGCGCCGCGGGTGGCGATTTGGGCTGCGTTGCGCAGCATGTCGGCGGGGCCGTGGACTTTCACCACGTCGGCAGCGGCGCGGTGTTGGAACGCTTGGGCGCCGGTCCCGGTCCATGGGATGCCGCCGGGACTCGTTGAGGCGTCGCGGATTTCGGTGAACGCGGCTTCCCAAGTGTTGGCGAGATTCGTCCAGGCGGTGGCGTTAGTGGTGAGGTAGTCCCAGCTCGCGTCTTCGATCTCGGTCAGCGTCGGAAAAGACATCGCGGGCTACCTCGGTGTCCCGCGCCCACCGCCGCCGCCGTCGGCGCCAGAGTGGGGGACTGCAAGGGAGAGGCCTGTGCCGTGCTGGGGAACTGCGGCCAGGGCGGCAGCGCCGGCGTGGTCCATCGCCTCGTAGCCGCGGGCCGCGGTGGTGAGCTTTCCCGAGCTGGCCGTCATCCGTCCGCGCATCGCGGTCGCGGCTGCGCTGGCGCCGGCGTTGACACTGTCGGCTGCTGCGCCGGTGGCCTGCCACGCGGAAGCGGGTGCCGCCGGCAGCGCTGGTGCGACCTGATCTGACAGCGACGTGCACCGCTGCGCCAGCTCCCGCAGGCTGACCGGAGTGACCCGCAGGACGGGGGAGGTCATGGGAGAACTGTATTAGTGAATGACGGTTTGCGAAATTCACGGTCGAACGACTGAAGCCCTTGCGGGGCATTTTGGCCCGGTGCGCCCGGCAGGTTTCGAATTAGCCAAGAGTCCGGCTTCGATCACTGCGATGGGTGGGTTCTTATGTTCACCGGGGCGACGTCCTAGCGGTGCGGGAATTCAGCCTTGCCAACGTCGCGGTCGCCCGTGGAATGAGCCGGTCGGCGGCGACGTAACGCCGACCATCTTCCTGCGGTAAAGATTCCCTGGTACCAGACCAGGGAATCTTTCACCTGCCTCTTGACGAGAAGTGCTTACGCCGCAATCGGATTCATGCGCTGACGGGTGCCGGGGTGTTGCCTGCTAAGGGGCGTTATCCCCGTTGACTCCCGGTGCCCCCGGCGTGCCGTTGACTTGTGCGTCGCCGCCCGGCCCGCCGTCGCCACCGACGTTGCCGGAGCCCGTGCCGCGGCCGCCGTTGCCTCCCACCCCGCCGTGGCCGTCACCGCCGGCGCCGGACTGGGACCCGTCGCCTCCGGCCCCGCCCTGACCACCGGCACCAGCGTCGGCGCCCGCGCCACCGTTGCCACCGGCACCGCCGGCACCATCCCTACCACCCCAGCCGCCGGCGCCGCCATCCCCGCCGATACCACCGTTGGAACCTGCGCCACCGTTACCGCCGGCACCGCCGACACCGCCGCGGCCGCCGATTCCGCCGACGCCGCCGACGCCGCCCCAGCCTCCGCTGGTGGCTGTTCCGCCGGTCCCGCCGCTGCCTCCGTCGGCACCGTCGACCGTGGTTGCCGGGGAGAGGGCGAGTGCCGCGCCGCCGCCGCCACCACCGCCGCCGCCGGCCGCGTAGCCGCCGTTCCCTGCGGCGCCGCCGTTGCCGCCGGTCCCGCCGGCGCCGCCGGGATGACCGGTGAGGCTGCCGCCGATACCACCGGAACCGCCGGCGCCACCGGCCCCACCCCAGCCGCCGAATCCGCCGCTGCCGCCGTTCCCGCCCAGACCGGCGGCACCGGTGGTCCCGCTGACGTCGCCGCCGTCGCCGCCGGTACCCCCGGCACCGCCGGGTCCCATCGGCCCACCGTTGCCGCCGTGGCCACCGTTGCCGCCCGGGTTGGCGCTACCGCCGTTGGTCACGCCCCCTGCGGCCCCCGCGTCTCCGCCGCGGCCGCCCGCCCCACCGAAGGCGGAACTGTTGCCGCCGGACCCGCCCGAGCCGCCTACGCCGCTGAGGCTGGAGGTGGCGCCGCCGCCCCGCCCGCCAGCACCGCCGGCGCCACCATCACCGAACATCAGTCCCGTGGCATTGCCGCCGGCACCGCCGTCGCCGCCGGGTGCGCCCGCCACGATGGGGACGGCCGACGACGCACCGTCGCCGCCGATACCACCGGCACCACCGACGCCGAACAGCCAGCCAGGTGCGTCACCGCCGGCCCCGCCGTTACCACCACTGTCGAATCCGGCTCCGCCGTCACCGCCGTCGCCGCCGTGACCCATGTAGGACCCTCCGATCCCGCCGGCCCCGCCGTCACTGTCGAGGGCGCCATTGCCGCCGGCCCCGCCGTTGCCGAACCAGCCGGCATTGCCCCCGTCACCACCACCACCGTTGGAACCGAAGAGGTCCGGCGTGTAGCCGTCGCCGCCGTCACCGAACCACGCACCGCCGTCATACCCGTCGGGGTGGGCCAGTGTGCCGTCGGCGCCGTCGCCGATCACATACTGGCCGGCGAGCTGGTTGATGACGGCGTCGACCTGCAATCCCAGCGGGCTGTTGATCCAGCCCTCGATGCTGTCGTGCATCGGCAGGTAGATGAACTGGTCGAACCAGGCTGCGGCGGACTGCGTGGACGCTGCCGCATCACCGGGGTCCAGCCAAGCCAGCCAATCGACGTGGTCGGCGGGCGCCGGAGTGAACAGCGGGTCCAACCAGTCCACGAGCCAGTCGAACTCGTCGGCCTGCGCGCGCGGCGCGATGCTCAGTGGCGTCATCCCGAACGTCAGAAACGCACCTGCTGCTGCACTCGCACCGAGGATCCGGCGCTTGCGGTTCGTGGTCATGACAGCACCTCCCGATCTCAGTCAGCGTTGACGCTAATAACGCTCGAGAGTCCGATAAATCGGGTGTTTCCCTTGTTTTTGCTGTCATGGCGCTGAGGTAGGGGTAGGGAAACACCCGATTTCCCCGCGGGAGGCGGCGACGTAGCCTCGCACCATGGGTTTGCCCGAGGCCTATTTTTTGGCCGAATGGTATTGCCAAGACCTGGCCGACGCACCGGTGCACCCCACCGCCGCCCGCCTCGACGGGGCCGTCGCCGAGGTCTCGGCCGATGGCACGCCCATCCGGCTGCTCGGGGTGATCGCCCTACCCGGTGACGCCATGCTGTTCGGGGTGTTCATTGCCGCCTCCGCGCGGGTGGTGGCGCAGGTGTGCGAGCGCGCCGGCATGTCGGCGCAGCGGATCACGTCCGCAGCAGGGGTTCATCTGCGCATGTGTTGACCGAGTTCGGCCCGCGAATGAATCGCCAGCTTGCGATACACGCGAGAAAGGTTGGCCTCGACCGTTTTCGGACTGATGAACAAGGCCGCCGCGACGTCGCGATTGGTCATGCCCGACGCAGCCAGCTCGGCCACCCGTTGCTCGGACGGGGTCAGTCCGGCGCCGCGTTGTCGACCCACGCTGGATCGTTCCAGTTCGGCGCGGGCACGCCCGGCCCACAACGGCGTCTGCAGCTCCTCGAAGACGGCCAGTGCCTCCCGGATGGTGTGTGCCGAGGCGTCCTTTCTGCGCTGTCTCCGCTGTAATTGCCCGAGCAGCAACAACGTTCGCGCTCGCTCGAACGGCATTGCCAGCCGGTCGTGGTGGCCGATCGCGAGCGTAGCGGCCGCACTGGCGCCGTCCAGGTCACCGTGTGCGGCCAGCAGCATCGCGCGACCGCGCTCGGCGACGGCCAGCATCCACGGCCGGTCCAGCCGGTGCCCGTTCACCGCCAACGCCTCGACCAGCGGTTCGGCGTCATCGATGCGCCCCACTTGAACCAGCGCCTCGACGGCGTCGGGCACAAACCCGGCGACGAATATCTCGGTCGCGTTCGCGCTGATTGTGGGCAGCAGCGGCGACAACACGTCCATCGCGGCCGGATAGTTGCCGAGCGATACCTCCAGGAAACCCAGCGCCGCGACGACCCACCCGGTCAGCAGCTGCGAACCGCTACGCACGATCGGCGTCGTCGACTCGTGCAAGTCCGTGCGCGCGTCGTCGACGTGCCCGGCGTAGGCGGCCACGATGGCCCGGGCGGTCATCGCCGCGGACAGCTGCAGCGCCCCGTCGAGCTGGCGTGCCCGTTCGACGCTGTCTTCGGCGATGAGCGCGGCCCGAGCGAAGTCGCCGCGCCAGATCTCATTGAGCACGCTGTGAAACGACACGAAGACCAGGTCGCTTTCGTAGGCATGCTCAATACAGTGCCGCCGGACCGCCTCGAACTCGACGCTGGCCGCAGCCAGTTCGCCCACCCAGGACAATGCCATGGCGTTGGTCAACGTCGCGCGCCCCTCCAGCGTCCGCGCGCGCCGGCGAACACCGTCGTCGAAACCGTTCCCGCACAGCAGGTGCACCACCACCGACATGGCCAGGGCCTGGCCGAGCAGGGCCGGCTCCCCGAGCCGCTCGGCGTCCTCGACCGCTGCCTCGACGGTCTGTTCCGACGACACCGCCCGCCCGATCCGGACCTCGATCCACGACTTCAGCACCAGGATCTGCACCCGCAATCCCGATGTGTCTCCCGCATGATCGAGAGCACGCTCGAGATAACCGGCCGCGTCGATCAGGCTGTCCTCGAACTGGCTCAGCATCGCAAGCAGGTGCAGGGCTTCGGCACGCAACGGTGCGGGCCCGTCGCGTTCGATGGCCCGCAGCAGCATCGCACGGGCGGTGGCGGCGTCGCCGGCGTTGAAATGGTTTCGCGCCGAGCTCACCTGACGCTGCACGGTGTCACCGCCGAGCCCGATCGCCAGGTCGGTCAGCTCCGCGGCGACGGCCGGTGCGCCCCGCATGCCCGCGATCTCAGCTCCCGTATCCAGGGCCTTCAGCGTTGCCGGGTCAGCATGGGTCGCGGCGAAGGCCAAATGGCGCGCCCGGAGTTCGGGTTCGGTCACAATCTGCGCCAGCCGACGATGCATGTCCCGGCGCCGGGCCGCTGACGCGTCGCTTGTGACGCCCGTTGCCAACAGCGGATGAGAGAAGCGAACTTTGTGTCCGTCGAGTACCAGCACCCCGGCTGCCTCGGCCTGCTCCAACAGCGGCCGAAGCTGTGCCGCATCCATCGCGAGCGCGTCCGCCAACAACTCGACGGTGGGCCTGCCCAGGCACGCCGCTGCAAGCAGCAACTCCTGGAGATCGCCGCGCAGCCCATCCAATCGCGCCCGCACCACCTCCGAGAGCGTGCCCGCCAATCGGAAGTCGTTGGCCGCGACACCGTTCTGGATGCTTCGCGCGAGTTCGATTGCGTAGAAGGGGTTTCCACCTGACACCTCGTGGATGCGGACCATGGCCGGGCGCGCGATAGATCGTCCGAGCCGTCGCGACACAACCAGGTGGAGATCGCCAAGTTTCATCGGCGGCAAGGTGATCCGCTGTGTCGCGTCCGGTGCGGGCAGTGGCAGCGTGATTGCCCGGGTTTCGTTGACACCGGTGCGGACGGTGGCCAGCACAGCCGCAGGTCCGCGCAGCCGCCGCGTCACAAAGCTGATCACCAAGGCGCTCGATGGATCCAACCACTGCAGGTCGTCGATGGCCAGCAACACCCGTTGACGTTGGGCGAGTGCCTCGATCACCGCCAGCAGCGCTGCGGCGAGCGTCCGCTGGTCGGCGGTGGTGCCGCCGTGCGCTGAACGCAACAGGATGTGGTCGAGGGCACGTCGCTGGGGATCAGGGAAATTCGCCCAGACCTCCGGCTCCACCCCCGAAAGCAGGTCGGCCACGGCGGCGTACGCCAGCACCGCCTCAGCGGCCACCGGGCGCGCTGAGAGCACGCGAACTCCGTTGCGTCGGGCGTAATCACATGCCGCCAACCAGAACGTCGTCTTGCCGATACCTGCGTCGCCGTCAATAATCAGCGCACCGGGCTCTTCCCACGGACGATCGAAGAATGTCGTCACTGCGCACCATTCGGCGCGTCGGGTCACATCATTGATCGTGTCCATCGCCCACCCACCCGTCGCGGGATGAGTGTATGACGTAGGTGCAGTTCAGGAGCTCAGTTCGATGGGGCGGGCCTTGCCGTTGTAACGGGCGGGGGATCGCTCGGTATTCCTTTAGGAAACCGATGCGAGGTCATCGGGCAGGCGGGGGTGACGAGTGGTGCGGATCGCGGTCGCCCGTTCGTCAGCCGCGTCGTCCTGCCCGCTCAGCGAATGCGTCAAGGGCGTCGAGGATCTCCGGTGCACGCCAAATCCGGTCACGTGTTCGACCCGAGGATTCCACGACAATCCCAGCTTCGGCGAGCGGATCGAGATAGCGGCGTAAATGATCCGTGCGCAGGCCGAGTTCGTCGCGCAGCAGCGCACTGTTGACAACCGGCCGCCGGGTCAGAAGATCAGCGACCTTCCACGCCGCCGAGTCCGATCGTGCGGTGACTCGCTCATTCCAGCTGGACCGTATCTCGCGCAGTTCGGTGATGAGTTGTCTGCCGTTGACGACGGCCCGGATGCTCGCCTGGGCAAACCTCTCGACGATCGGGACCGCATCGCCCTGGCGGTAAACGGTGAGCGCGTCGATGTAGCCCGCCGTGTCAGCCAACAACCCAGCCGAAACCGGAACGGTGATTTGCCGGGTCAAGCCTTTGTTGCGCAACATCGCTTGGACCAACACCCTGCCGGTGCGGCCGTTGCCGTCGGTAAACGGGTGAATGGTCTCGAACTGGGCATGAGTCACCGCGATCTGCGCCAACAGCGGGGCATCGCTTCGCTGCGCGTACACAATCAAGTCATCGATCGCCGCCGGCACACGAGTGTGATCAGGAGCAACGAACTCAGCCGAGAGCGGACTGTTCCCTCCCCCGATCCACACCGGCTCAGTGCGCCACTGTCCGGGCGTGTGCCGCGTCTGGCCCTCCAGCAACGCAGCGTGCATGGCCAGGATCGCCTCCGCCGTGATGGTGTCAGACAGGGCGATCGCGGCCTGCATCGCCGCTGTATTGGCCACGATGAGCTCGGCGTTGGGCTTGCCCTTCCCGTTCGGCAACTCCGCCTCGGCGACGGATCGGGCCGAGGCGGTGAGATTCTCGATGCGGGAACTGGCCGCAGACTCTGAGCGCAACAGCACCGAGGCGAAAGGCACAATCTCCCCACCGAGTTCGGCATCGAAGCGGGCGATCTCGTGGCTGGCGTCCTCCATCTCGGCGTGAGCGGACGGCGGCAACGCAATATCCAGGTCAGCGACGGCAACAGGGACCGCCGCTGAGTACGGACCTCCCCGGCGAGAGCTTCGGGAGTACCCATGATCAAGACTCGGCTGCCATTGCAGGGTCTCATAGGTCAACGGAGCAAGTGTCGCCATAGATCAATGATAGCGACACTTAGCATATAAGTGTCGCTAGCTTTGTCGGCAAGCGTCATTTAGTGCGTGGCCTCGGTGCACGCTGATTGCAGATTGACGGCTAACTCGACGCAATGATGCCCGTCGTAGGGGTCCAAATAACTGCAGGGCCTTGTAGGTGTGGCCCCGAGGACCAGCTCGCCGTGGCAGGCGCGCGCAGCTTTGCCCCACACGGCGTAGATGCCGAAAACAGAATCGCTGAACGCCACACCGACGTGCGAGCCGGGTCCGATCTCGCTGATCTGCAGCTTCATCTCGTTGACGCCGCGGCGTGCCGGCGGAGTCAGCAGTCGCTTGATTTCGCCGTCCATCATGGTGGCCAAGTATTCCCGGTTGGCGCATCACAAGGCACCGCGACATACATTCGTCTCCAAGAACAGAACGGATGGATATCCTCTATGAGCCGCCGTCCAATACCGCGGCGCAACACGCGTCGAGGAGGGCCATGCTCGGGTTCGCGATCGTGGACAGGCAACCGTCGTCGGAAGCCACCGCAGTGTGGCTGACCAGCCGGATCGAGGATTCCCGCTTGAAACGCGACGGCGACAACGACGAGCTGAAAGGTCTCCGGGTCAACCACACCAACGCCATCGTCATCGCACACGACGATGAGCGCTACGAAACCAAGATTCGATCGCTGACCGCCCACCGTGCAGTAGTCCTCACCGCCGGCACTGTGGCACCAGTTCCGTTTGTGAAACCCCTCACCCATGACGTCTTCGACGCCCTGATCAAGGTGACTGTTGTCTATCAACAGCGCATCGACGAGGCGGTCACGGCTGCGCGAACCTCCACGCGGCAACTCGTCGATCCGGACTTCCCCAGGGCGGTGCCGGAGCTGATCCCCGACGAGTGTGACCGGCCGGAGTTTCGTGCGCTGGCAACCGCCAATTACGTCGCCGCCGCGTGGCGGTTCTGGCTCCATACGGACGCGCAACGCGCTCGTCGCAGCCTCCCCACCAAGACCAAGACAAGGGTATTGCGGCCGATCATGCCCGCGGAACTTTGCGACCCGAAGCTGACAGAGCTTCCGCCGGAGTTCGCAGAGCTCATCACGCCGGAGCCGTTGAAACGATGATGGACTACACCGCCATCGACTTCGAAACCGCCAACGCCTACCGCGGCTCCCCGTGTGCGGTGGGCCTGGTCCGCGTGCGTGACGGGCGGCCCGTTGCCCAGGCACGCTGGTTGATGCGCCCGCCCGAGGCGGTCGACTACTTCTCCCCTTTCAACGTGTGGGTACACGGCATCACCGCCGACATGGTTGCCGACGAGCCGCGCTGGCGAGACATGCTGCCTTTGATCCTCGACTTCATCGGCGACGACGTTCTGGTCGCCCACAACGCCGGGTTCGACATCGGCGTCATCCGCTACGCCTGCATCGCCGACGGGATGGCGTGGCCAGAGGTGCAGTTCGTCTGCACGCTGGTCATGGCGCGGCGGATGATGAAGCTCCCGTCCTACCGACTGCCGTTCGTGGTCGACTCCCTCGGTGGGCACCTCGGCGAGGACCACCACGACCCGCTGGCCGACGCCCTGGCGGTCACTGACATCGTGGCCCGGCTCGCCGCCGAGCGGGCAGTGGACGACCTCGACGAACTGGCCCACGCCGCCGGAGTCCGTATCGGCCAGATGAGCGGCGGCGTCTACCGGGGAAGCGTCGCGATCCAGCATGGCGGCTCGTCGACGCTGACCCGCGCCGAGGCGAACGTCGACGCCGACCCGGACGGCTATCTCTACGGCCGGGTGGTGGTGTTCACTGGCGCTCTGATGACGATGACCCGCCAGGTCGCCTGGGACGAGTGTGTGAAGGTCGGCGCGGTCCCGGAGAAGGCGACCACCAAGCGGACCAACGTGCTCGTCGTCGGGGACGTCAATCCGGCGGTGCTCCGCCCCGGCGCCGCGCTGACTAAGAAGGCCGAGGCTGCGTTCGCATTGCAGGACAAGGGCCAGGACATCGAAGTGATGACCGAGGACGACTTCCTGCGCTGCCTCGACGGCGTGCCGCTGGACGCCGAGAGCCTGCTTGACACCGAGGAGGCCGTACTGACGGAGCCGCTGCCGAGCAAGGTACGGGCGACGGCGCTGGACGAACGCGATGTCCGGCCGCTCGATCCACCGGCACCCTTGCCCCCGCCGAGGCCGTTGCATCGGCACCGGGTGCCCACCGACCAGCTGTGCTCGGAGCCGGGCTGCGGCAACACCGCTGCGTTTCGCACGCGGTCGAAGCCGACGTGGTGCGACGAGCACATAACCCAGATTCAGTGGCAGGGCGGCATCAGGCCGCTGGAGCCGTTCACCCGGCCCGAGGACTGGCAGCTGACCGAGTGCCTGGTCTGCGCGGTGACGGCCCACTACCGGTTCGTCTACACCCTCGACAAGAACCAGGTCGGCGAGGATACCTGTCGGGCCTGTTTCTGGCGTGGGTGGGCCGCCCACCAACGCTCCGTGCTCGTCGGCGTCTCGGACCTGAGTCCCGTGCCGTACGAGGAGTCCCAGGCTCACGCCGAGGGGAACGGCTACGACTACCTCGGCCCGCTGACCGCACCGTCACTGCCCTACGACCCACACCACGTCCGGTGCCGCCGCTGTGGACGGATCAGCGCCCAGCGCCTCGGTGACATCGGGTTCGGGTGCGAGTGCATTCCCCGGAGGTGATCCCTGTGTGGTCCGGTCGGCGGCGGGGCGGTGGGGCGCCGGCAGCCGCTATTCCCCGGTCCCAATCTTGCGCAGCTGAGCTGCGGTCAGCGATCCCAGCGACGCGCCGGTGGAGGTGACGACGTCGACCCGCTGCACGATCTCGCGCAGCCAAACACCGTCGTCATCATCGAATGCGACGGGGGTACCGAAGAGCTCAGCGAGATTGTCGAACGGGCTCAGCTCCAGCAGGGTAGGGCTCGGATCTGCTGTCACCGTCACCACACCGTCGGCGACCGCCACCGAGGTGACCGATTGCGCCAGCATGACCCCTGCGCCGGCGCGTTCTGCGATGTAGGCCTGGAACGCGTTCTGCACTTCGGCGTTCGTCGGCGCCGGCCGGACAACGGGCGCGGGCGGCGGGGTGTAAGGCGTACGCGACGTAGTGGTGGCTGAGGTCGAGTTCTTGTCGTCGTCCGAATGACCATTGCAGGCGCCGATGAGCACGAAGATGAAGATCACGACGCCGATCACGACCGCCAGCACCTTGAAGGTCGCCTTCTTTTCCTCGGGTGACTGCGCATCCCACTGCGCCTTGGCATCTTCCCGCTTGCGGGCGCGCTCTGCCTTCTTGGCGTCTTCCGCTGCGAGCTTGGCCTCAGCGGCCCGCGTAGCCCGGAGATTCTTCACGGCCTTGCGTTCACGTCGACCCACGGCGCCTCCTCGGTTATGTCAGTTCACGTGACTCTAGCCGGACAGCTGTCCACTAATGACGGACAGTTGGGCGGGAACGTCACCGCGGATCGATGTACCGGCTCTGTAGAGAACGCTTTCGCCGATGGCTTTCACGATCCACTACGCCCGCGGCGACAAGGCCGGTTATGACTCCTACGACGATGCCCACGCCATCGTGGTCAGGGACGGGGGTCTCCTGGAGGTCACCAAGAATGGTGAGGAAGTCGCTCTCTACAGCCCCCATTACTGGACCCACGTCAATCCTGGCGAGAAGCACCGAACAGTGCCGGCCCGCTAAAGTCGGCAGCGCCGTGCAGGTCAATCGTTCGCACCTATTCGGCCCGTATCCGGCCCGGGCTACCTAAAAACATGGCTTGACCTGGTGCCCCCGACAGGATTCAAAACCGAGGCGCTCGCGCCACAGCGGGAACTTGAAAGCGGGTCGACGGACCCCACGTCGAGGCATACGACCCGCTGGCCCTTCGCCGCCCGATAGCCGACCGGAGGATGGTGTGATGAGCAGCTGCGAACCGTGGAACCTCTACGACGGCATCGGCGTGCCGGAGCATTAGGTTGCCCCGAACGTCCAGCCGTTGGCCCGCACGTAATCGAAGAACTTGATCGTGTCGACTGAGTGCTCGTCGGCGATATTGGGAATCTTCTGGTTTCTATCGTGCGTGTTGGGACCTTTGCGGTTCTCCTCGGTGACGATCACTGACTGCTCTGCCTTGGCATGAGCGATAACGAAGGGGTCGGCCTCGTTGAGCTGTTCTTGCACCCAGCCTGGGTGGGCGCGGCCAATCTCTGCAACCGTCGCCAGTTCAGCATCGGATACGGCACACACGAATCCGGGTAGGTCTTTCGCCCACTTATGGAGGTCATCGCCGCCGCGTTTCAGCTCGCGCAGAATCGCCTCGCATATGCAGCTTTCCCGCGACGAGACGGACGCCTCGACGCTCTCCCATAGGCCGGGGAAAATGTCTCGCGGATACTGCCGTGTCAAGTTGATGAGGATGTTCGTGTCGAGCGTGAATCTCATTCAGCGCCACCGGTTCGGTAATACTCATCGAGCATCTGCTCGACCATCGGCAGACGTGCGTTGAGCAGGTATGTCGCGTCCACCAGGTCGACCCGACGATCCTCAAGGGCACGGGCGATGGTGCCGATGTAACTCGGTCCCAGATCGCGGTAGCGGAGTCGCCAAGGCGGCACGAACCCTGTGCTCTCCCTCTGCGCCCGCCGCGCCTGTTCCCATCGTTCTTCGCTCGCTGCTCTGATGCTGTCCAAGTCACCGGCAGAGATGAAGCCGAGTCTGCGCAACCGGACCGCCGCCGCTAACTGACTCACCTTGAAATGGCGCGCCAGGTGGTCGGCAACCGTGGCCGGATCGTCGGCGGCGACGATATGCATACGCACCGCAGCCTCGGGCATGAGGAACGCGGCGGCGAAGTTGTTGGCCAGCGCTTCCTCGTTGACCGTCTCCCGCAGGGCGCACAGCCCGCTGGTTCTGTTGATCAGATGTGCGACCTCGTGGAACAGAGTGAACGTCCGGCCCGTCGGGCTGTCCCCGCCATTGACGATCACGAGGGGCAATTCGTCATGGTGAACGGACAGCCCCCGAAAGGTTTGCAGGGGTATTTTCGTCGTCTGGAGGACGAGAATCCCGTTGCCTTCCAGCAGCCCGCGCCAGAAACTGAACACCTGGTTGTTGGAAGACTCAGGGGGAACGAAAGTGTCGGTGAGGCCGAACTGCCCCCTCAAATCGGCAGCACGCTCGGCAATGGTGTCCCACGTGATTGGACGCACATTCACGCGGCGCTCAGGACGGCCACCGAGGTCGAGCATCGCGTCCCGATGCTGCTCGGCGCGGCGCATTTCCTTCGCCAGCTCCGCCGGTAGGTCGGCGTCGGCACGCCCCCGAAAGTCTGCGGTGTCTGGCACATCGGACACAGCGGGAGGCGGTGCGAAGAAGAAGCCCAGGGGGCGGTCGAGCTTACCCGCCATGAGGGTGAGCTGCCGAAAAGTCGGTCGCGCGTCACCAGACTCGAACTCGACTACGCGGGACGGCTTGACGCCCAGTGCCCGCGCGAGGTCGGCCAACGTGACACGGCTGGTCTCACGCGCCCATTCCAGAGCGGACGGGTCGATAGGCGCTCGTGCCATCATCCACCACCTCTCCGGGACACCGGACAGCCTCGGGCACTGCCAGTTCGTGCAATGTTAAAGGCGAGGTCCGACTGGCCGCTGCCCGTTCGCTGTACTGCTATTGCGTCGGTAGTAGGCAGGCTGACCGCGAGAACATGCGTCGGTGGCCAAGGATATGTTGCTTAACATGACTGAGATGCTGGCGGCACTCTTGGGTGCGCTCGTTGGCGGTGTCCTCGCCGCTTGGGTGGGTTCCCGGCAAACCGCCAAGGTCTTGAAGCACGAGACGGACCTGGCGGCAACAGAGCGGCGGGAGACGCGGCGTCTCGATGAGGAGCGGCGGCAGTCTTTCGCAGCCGACCAGTTGATTGCGGCACTCGCGGACTTCACGACGGTCAACCGAGACGACGAAAGAGACCCTTCGGCGTCTTTCGTGCGAGTCATGTCGACAGAGGACGTTCATCGAGAACGGAAAGGTCGCGCCTCCGCACTGCTGCGAGCGGGTTCCAGCCACGCACACGCTCTCCCGGCAAAACTGCGCGACCGATGGGATGCGCTGATATGGATGGTGCGCTTCAACCAGTCAAAGCAACGTACGCGCGCAGACGACCTGCGGCGGCGCGACGCCCACGACCTGCTGAACTACATCGAGTACGTCCGGCGGTCACTGTCTGCAATTAGCGGGGATCACCCTATGCCGCCCCACTTCTCCGCGCCGGACGCGCGCCGGGAAGAATCCCGCCCCTGGGGATTCAAACCCGAGGAGGGGTGCGACGAGCCCGACCTGACCGAGTGGCACTTCAGCACCCACCTGATCGGCAAGGTGAAATTCTCCTCTGGAGAGGTTCGTTGGTACGGCCCCAACGGACTCGTCGTTGATCTTCCGCACGAATCCACCGACCCGAGTCCATCCGAAGAGTGAACTGAGCATGCGGCGCGTGGGTCGCGGTATTGCGGTCGGAGGTGGCGGGCGCGCCGACGGTCGGGTGAGGCCATCGCCCTGCCGGTGGTCGGGCTGACAGTCTAGCGGCCCAGTCTGAGCGATTCGGCCCGCATTCGGCCCGGACTACCCAAAAACATGGCCTGACCTGGTGCCCCCGGCAGGATTCGAACCTGCGGCCTTCTGCTCCGGAGGCAGACGCTCTATCCCCTGAGCTACGGGGGCGCTCGCGTGATGCGGCGCCATGTGGGCTTTGACAGACTAGCGCATCAAAGCCCGGACCCGAGAACCGGACGGATTCGGGGCCTGACCACGTAAGACCATAGGATGGGGCCTCGTGACCCCCGCCGATCTGGCCGAATTGCTCAAGACCACCGCCACCGCGGTGCTGGCCGAGCACGACCTGGACACCGCCGCCATACCCGCGACGGTGACCGTCGAGCGGCCGCGCAACCCCGAACACGGTGATTACGCCACCAACCTGGCCCTGCAGCTGGGCAAGAAGGTGGGCGCCAACCCGCGTGAGCTGGCCGGATGGCTGGCCGAGGCGCTGGCGCAGGCCGACGGGATCGCCGCCGCCGAGATCGCCGGGCCGGGCTTTGTGAACCTGCGCATCGAGGCCTCCGCGCAGGGGGCGGTCGTCGCCAACATCATCGGCGCGGGCACCGACTACGGCCACACCGACACCCTCGGCGCGCTCAACGTCAACCTGGAATTCGTCTCGGCCAACCCCACCGGCCCCATCCACATCGGTGGCACCCGCTGGGCCGCCGTCGGCGACGCACTCGGCCGGCTGCTAAGCACTCAGGGTGCCGCGGTCACCCGCGAGTACTACTTCAACGACCACGGCGCCCAGATCGACCGGTTCGCCAACTCGCTGATCGCCGCCGCCAAGGGCGAGCCGGCCCCCGAGGACGGCTACGCCGGCGCCTACATCACCGACATCGCGGCCCAAATCCAGGCCAAGGCCCCCGACGCCCTGAACAGCCCCGACGCGCAGGAGACGTTCCGCGCGATCGGCGTCGACCTGATGTTCACCCACATCAAAAAGTCGCTGCACGAGTTCGGCACCGACTTCGACGTCTTTACCCACGAAGACTCGATGCACACCTCCGGCCGGGTCGAGCAGGCCATCGAACGGCTGCGCGCCAACGGCAACATCTACGAAAAAGACGGCGCCACCTGGCTGCGCACCAGCGCCTACGGCGACGACAAGGACCGCGTCGTCATCAAGAGCGACGGCAAGCCCGCCTACATCGCCGGCGACCTGGCCTACTACCTGGACAAGCGCGAGCGCGGCTTCAACCTGTGCATCTACATGCTCGGCGCCGACCACCACGGCTACATCGCCCGGCTCAAGGCCGCCGCGGCGGCCTTCGGTGACGACCCCGCAACCGTCGAGGTGCTGATCGGCCAGATGGTCAACCTGGTGCGCGACGGCCAGCCGGTCAAGATGAGCAAGCGTGCCGGCACCGTCATCACCCTCGACGACCTGGTCGAAGCCATCGGCGTGGACGCCTCCCGCTACAGCCTGATCCGCTCTTCGGTGGACACCCCGATCGACATCGACCTGGCGTTGTGGTCTTCGGCGAGCAACGAAAACCCGGTCTACTACGTGCAATACGCGCACGCCCGGCTCTCCGCGCTGGCCCGCAACGCCGCCGAACTGGGCCTGGCCCCCGACACCGCCAACCTCGGGCTGCTCAGCCACGACAAGGAAGGCGCCCTGATCCGCAACCTGGGCGAGTTCCCCCGGGTGCTGGAAACTGCTGCCGCACTGCGGGAACCGCACCGGGTCTGCCGCTACCTGGAAGACCTCGCCGGGGACTACCACCGGTTTTACGACAGCTGCCGGGTGCTGCCCCAAGGCGATGAAGAGCCGGGCGACCTGCACGCCGCGCGGCTGGCGCTGTGTCAGGCCACCCGCCGGGTGATCGCCAACGGGCTGAGCATCCTCGGCGTGAGCGCACCGGAGCGGATGTGAACGTTCACCCCGCGGGCCCCCGCCACGCCGAAGAGATCCAGCACGACGGACTTCCGCCGCGCCCCCAGACTCCGCAGCAGCTGCTGCAGCTGGCGCCGAACGTCTGGCCGCGCAACACCGTTCGCGATGCCGACGGCGTGACGCTGATCGCCGGGGTGAAGGTGACCGACCTGGCCGCCGAATACGGCACCCCGCTGTTCGTCATCGACGAGGACGACTTCCGGGGCCGCTGCCGCGAGATCGCCGCCGCGTTCGGCGGGGGCGACAACGTGCACTATGCCGCCAAAGCCTTCCTGTGCAGCGAGATCGCGCGTTGGATCGACCAAGAGGGCCTGTGCCTGGATGTCGCCACCGGAGGCGAGCTGGCTGTGGCCCTGCACGCCGGCTTCCCCGCTCAACGAATCACCTTGCACGGCAACAACAAATCAGTTGACGAGCTGGAAACGGCGGTCAACGCCGGCGTCGGCCACATCGTGCTCGACTCGCTGATTGAGATCGACCGCCTCGACGCCGTCGCGGCGGCCGCCGGTGTGGTGCAGGACGTGCTGGTGCGTGTCACCGTCGGTGTCGAGGCCCACACCCACGAGTTCATCTCAACGGCCCACGAAGACCAGAAGTTCGGGCTGTCGCTGGCCAGCGGTGCGGCGATGGACGCCATCCGGCGAGTGTTCGCCACCCAAAACCTGCGGCTGATCGGGCTGCACAGCCACATCGGCTCGCAGATCTTCGACGTCGCCGGCTTCGAGTTGGCCGCGCACCGCGTCATCGGGCTGCTGCGCGACGTGGTCGCCGAGTTCGGCGTCGACAAGACCGCGCAGCTCTCGGTCATCGACCTGGGTGGGGGACTGGGGATCTCGTATCAGCCGCAGGACGACCCGCCGCCGATGGCCGAGCTGGCCGGCAAGCTGGCCGCGATCGTGCGCGACGAGTCCGCGGCGGTGGGCCTGCCCACTCCGCAGCTGGTCGTGGAACCCGGTCGGGCCATCGCCGGGCCGGGCACCATCACGCTCTATGAGGTCGGCACCGTCAAGGATGTCGCCGTCAGCGCCACCGGACATCGCCGCTACGTCAGCGTCGACGGCGGCATGAGCGACAACATCCGTCCGGCGCTGTACGACGCGCATTACGACGTGCGCCTGGTGTCGCGCACCCTGGACGGGTCAGAAGCCCTGCCGGAGCTGGCGCGCATCGTCGGCAAGCACTGCGAGAGCGGCGACATCATCGTCCGCGACACCTGGGTGCCCGAAGGCATGGTTCCCGGCGACCTGATCGCCGTGGCCGCCACCGGCGCCTACTGTTACTCGATGTCGAGCCGGTACAACCTGCTCACCCGCCCGGCGGTGGTGGCGGTACGTGACGGGAAAGCCCGTCTTATGCTGCGCCGGGAGACCGTCGAAGACCTGATCAGCCTGGAGGTGGGGTAGAAGTGTCCGGTTCGCAGGTGTCCGGGGCCCCGGTAGGGGTGGCAGTTCTCGGCTTGGGCAACGTCGGCAGCGAAGTCGTCCGCATCCTCGAGGCCAGCGCTGATGATCTGGCCGCCCGTATCGGTGCGCCCCTGGTGCTGCGCGGGGTCGGGGTGCGCCGGGTGGCGGCCGACCGCGGCGTGCCGGTGGAGTTGCTGACCGACGACATCGACAGTCTGGTGTCGCGCAGCGACGTCGACATCGTCGTGGAACTGATGGGCCCGGTCGAGCCGGCCCGCAAGGCGATCCTGTCGGCGATCGCGCACGGCAAATCCGTCGTCACCGCCAACAAGGCCCTGCTGTCACGGTCCACCGGGGAGCTGGCCGAGGCCGCCGAGAACGCGCGGGTGGACCTGTATTTCGAGGCCAGCGTCGCCGGCGCCATCCCGGTCATCCGGCCGCTGACCCAGTCGCTGGCCGGCGACACCGTGTTGCGGGTGGCGGGCATCGTCAACGGCACCACCAACTACATCCTGTCCGAGATGGACTCCACCGGCGCCGACTACACCGCCGCGCTGGCCGACGCCAGTGCGCTGGGCTACGCAGAGGCCGATCCGACCGCCGACGTGGATGGCTACGACGCCGCCGCCAAGGCCGCGATCCTGGCGTCGATCGCCTTCCACACCCGGGTCACCGCCGACGACGTGTACCGGGAGGGCATCACCAGCATCAGCCCGGCCGACTTCACCACGGCACGGGCGTTGGGCTGCACCATCAAGCTGCTGGCGATCTGCGAGCGCATCACCACAAGTGATGGGCAACAGCGGGTTTCGGCCCGGGTGTACCCGGCGCTGGTGCCGCTGAGCCATCCGCTGGCCACCGTCAACGGGGCCTTCAACGCGGTGGTGGTCGAGGCCGAGGCGGCCGGCCGGCTGATGTTCTACGGTCAGGGCGCCGGCGGTGCGCCGACCGCATCGGCGGTCACCGGCGATCTGGTGATGGCCGCCCGCAACCGGGTGCAGGGCGGCCGCGGGCCGCGCGAGTCCAAGTACGCCCAGCTGGCCATCGCACCCATCGGCGACGTGCAGACCCGCTACTACGTGAGCATGGACGTCGCCGACAAGCCGGGTGTGCTGTCCACGGTGGCAGCCGAATTCGCCGCCCACGGGGTGAGCATCGCCGAGGTGCGCCAGGAGGGCGTGGCCGACAACGAGGGCCAACTGATCGGTGCTCGGATCGTGGTGGTCACCCACCGGGCTGCCGACGCAGCATTGTCGAAAACCGTTGCGGCGCTGGCTGACCTGGACGCCGTCCAGCGGATCGCCAGCGTGCTACGACTGGAAGGAACAGACCAGTGAGCTCCACCCGGACACCGATCCACCGCCCCTGGCCCGGTCTGATCGGTGCCTACCGCGATCGGCTTCCCATCGGCGACGACTGGACGGCCATCACCCTGCACGAGGGTGGCACCCCGCTGATCCACGCCAAGCGGATCTCCGAACAGACCGGCTGCACGGTGCACCTGAAGGTCGAGGGGCTCAACCCGACCGGCTCGTTCAAGGACCGCGGGATGACGATGGCGGTCACCGACGCGGTGGCCCGCGGCCAGCAGGCGGTGCTGTGCGCCTCGACCGGCAACACCTCGGCCTCGGCGGCGGCCTACGCCGCACGCGCCGGCATCACCTGCGCGGTGCTGATCCCGCAGGGCAAGATCGCGATGGGCAAGCTCGCGCAGGCAGTCATGCACGGCGCCAAGATCATTCAGATCGACGGCAACTTCGACGACTGCCTGGAACTGGCCCGCAAGATGGCCACCGACTTCCCGACCATCTCGCTGGTGAACTCGGTGAACCCGGTGCGCATCGAAGGTCAGAAGACCGCTGCGTTCGAGATCGTCGACGCACTGGGCACCGCGCCCGACATCCACTCGCTGCCGGTCGGTAACGCCGGCAACATCACCGCGTACTGGAAGGGCTACCGCGAGTACTACGCCGACGGCCTGACCGAGAAGCTGCCGAAGATGCTGGGCACCCAGGCCGCGGGGGCGGCTCCGCTGGTGCTGGGCGAGCCGGTCAAAAACCCGGAGACCATCGCCACCGCCATCCGCATCGGTTCGCCGGCGTCCTGGACGCAGGCCGTCGAAGCGCAGGTGGACTCCGGTGGGCGGTTCCTGGCCGCCACCGACGACGAGATCCTGGCCGCCTACCACCTGGTGGCGCAGTCCGAGGGCGTGTTCGTCGAGCCGGCCTCGGCGGCCAGCATCGCCGGCCTGCTCAAGTCGGTGGAGGACGGCTGGGTGCCGCGCGGTTCGACGGTGGTGTGCACCGTGACCGGCAACGGTCTCAAGGACCCGGACACCGCGCTCAAGGACATGCCCGAGGTGACCGCGGTTCCCGTCGACGCGGCCACCGTGGTCGCCGAATTGGGGCTGGCCTAGTGGTTCAGTTGTTGCCGACCGGGTTGACGGCCAGCGTCGCGGTAGCGGCGTCGAGCGCCAACCTGGGCCCCGGCTTCGACAGCCTGGGTCTGGCGCTGGGCCTCTACGACGAGGTGATCGTCGAGACGGTCGAGTCCGGTCTGGTGGTGCAGGTCGAGGGGGAAGGCGCCGGTCAGGTGCCGCTGACTTCCGATCACCTTGTGGTGCAAGGCATCCTGCGCGGCATGCGCGAAGCCGGCGTCCAGGCCCCCGGAATGGTGGTGCGCTGCCGCAATGCGATTCCGCATCAGCGCGGCCTGGGCTCGTCGGCGGCCGCGGTGGTCGGTGGGCTGGCCGTGGTCAACGGCCTTGTCGCACAACTTGATCGGCCCGGCCTGTCCGAAGCCCAGCTGATCCAGCTGGCCTCGGAGTTCGAGGGCCACCCCGACAACGCCTCCGCCGCCGTCCTGGGCGGGGCAGTGGTGTCCTGGACCGCGAGCAAGGCCGACGGCAGTGCCGACTACTCAGCAGCGCCGCTGCGACTGCACCCCGACATCCATCTGTTCCCGGCGATCCCGCAGCTGCGCTCGTCGACCGCCGAGACCCGCGCGCTGCTGCCCGAACAGGTCAGCCACCGCGATGCCCGGTTCAACGTCAGCCGGGCCGCGCTGCTGGTGGTGGCACTCACCGAGCGGCCCGGCCTGCTGCTGGCGGCCACCGAGGACGTGCTGCACCAGCCGCAGCGCGGCGCCGCGCAGCCGGAGTCGGCGGCATTCCTGCGATTGCTGCGTCGGCACGGCATCGCGGCCGTGCTTTCCGGTGCCGGACCTGCGGTGATCGCGCTGACGACAGCGGCCCAACTGCCCGCTGAGGTGCTCGAGTCCCCGGAGGCGCGAGTGTTCAACGTCACGGAGATGCCGGTCGGCGACGCGGTCAAGTGGAACTCCGGGGTGGCGGTGCCGGGTTGAGGCGCGCCGCGCGGTATCTGTTGCGTCGAGCAAAGAAGCGGGCTATCCTCGGTCCCGTCCCGCATTCGCGGCATCAGCACCTGAATCAGACTGCGATGTCAACCGGGATGCCACCAAATTCTTCCCGTAGCTGACGGTTTGTGTTACGACGCCGTCGATACGGGCTACACCGTTACACAGTCGACGGTGACACGCACTCGGCGAGTCCGCTGAATGTAACCAAACCCCTCGCGTGAGAAAACCGACGAGGGAAGAAAGGAAATCCGTGACCGAAACGGACCTCTTCACGGCTGAAGGCAGCACCGACCAGGAATCGCTGTCGACCCCCCCGAGCACTCCCGAGACCAGCCAGGACGTCGCCGCCGGCGGCAGTGACGCCGCGCCGTCCGCTCCGGAGACCGCGTCGGAGCCGGCCACCACCGAGTCCGCTCCCGCTCCCGCTTCGGCGCCCGAAGCTTCGGCGCCCGAAAACGGTGCTGCCCCCTCCGACGGCTCGCTGTCGGCGATGGTGCTGCCCGAACTGCGGGCACTGGCCAACCGCGTCGGTGTCAAGGGCTCCTCCGGGATGCGCAAGAGCGAACTGATCGCCGCGATCCGCGAGGTCGGCGGCAACGGCGGGGACGCTTCCGACGCCCAGCCCAGCGCCGAACAGCCCGCCAACGGCGCGGCCAACGGTGCCGAGCCCGCCCCGGCCAACGAGGCGGACGCCCCCGCGGCGCCGCCCCGCCGCGAACGCCGTGGCTCCAACCGTGCGACCGGCGCACCCGCCGCCAACGACGGAGAGCCCGAGAATCCCGCCGAGCAGGACAAGCCCGCCGAGGCCGACGCCCAGGGTGAGTCGCGCAAGCAGGGCCGGAACGAGGACAAGGCTGACAAGGCCGAGCAGTCCGGTGCGCGGCGTGAGCGTGAGGGCGCCAAGGGCGAGTCCAAAACCGACTCCAAAACCGACGACGCCGCGCAGTCCAAGAACGATGACCAGGGCGGCGACCAGTCCAACCGCGGCGGTGGCGACGACGACGAAGGACGCGGTGGCCGGCGCGGCCGGCGCTTCCGGGACCGGCGTCGCCGTGGTGAACGCGGCAACGAAGGCGGCGGTCCCGGCGGCGACGCCGAGCTGCGCGAAGACGACGTCGTCCAGCCGGTCGCCGGCATTCTCGACGTGCTCGACAACTACGCGTTCGTGCGCACGTCCGGTTACCTGGCCGGACCCAACGACGTCTACGTCTCGATGAACATGGTCCGCAAGAACGGGCTGCGCCGCGGCGACGCGGTGACCGGCGCGGTGCGGGTGCCCCGCGACGGCGACCAGCCCAACCAGCGGCAGAAGTTCAACCCGCTGGTGCGGCTGGACTCGGTCAACGGCGGCCCCGTCGAGGCCGCCCGCAACCGGCCCGAGTTCTCCAAGCTGACCCCGCTGTACCCGAACCAGCGGCTGCGGCTGGAGACCTCGGGCGACAAGCTGACCACCCGCGTCATCGACCTGATCATGCCGATCGGCAAGGGGCAGCGCGCCCTGATCGTGTCGCCGCCCAAGGCCGGTAAGACCACGATCATGCAGGACATCGCGAACGCGATCACCCGCAACAACCCGGAGTGCCACCTGATGGTGGTGCTGGTCGACGAGCGTCCCGAAGAAGTCACCGACATGCAGCGCTCGGTCAAGGGTGAGGTCATCGCCTCGACCTTCGACCGGCCGCCGTCAGACCACACCCAGGCCGCCGAGCTGGCCATCGAGCGGGCCAAGCGCCTGGTCGAGCAGGGCAAGGACGTCGTCGTGCTGCTGGACTCCATCACCCGGCTGGGTCGTGCCTACAACAACGCCTCCCCGGCGTCGGGCCGCATCCTGTCCGGTGGTGTGGACTCCACCGCGCTTTACCCGCCCAAGCGGTTCCTGGGCGCGGCCCGCAACATCGAGGACGGCGGCTCGCTGACCATCATCGCCACCGCGATGGTCGAGACCGGCTCCACCGGTGACACGGTGATCTTCGAGGAGTTCAAGGGCACCGGTAACGCCGAGCTCAAACTGGACCGCAAGATCGCCGAGCGCCGGGTGTTCCCGGCCGTCGACGTCAACCCGTCCGGCACCCGCAAGGACGAGCTGCTGCTCTCGCCGGACGAGTTCGCGATCGTGCACAAGCTGCGCCGGCTGCTGTCCGGGCTGGACTCGCACCAGGCCATCGACCTGTTGATGAGTCAGCTGCGCAAGACCAAGAACAACTACGAGTTCCTGGTGCAGGTGTCCAAGACCACGCCGGGAATGGACAACGACTGATCGAACCCGCGGAATAGCGGGGGAGCCTCCCGGCGTTTTGGGAGCCGACAGCGTAGCTGGCATAATCGAACACCTCAGGTTCCGGTTCACGTCTGCCACATGGCAGGCGACCCGGCGGCCGACGATTGAAGAGGACATCATGAAATCTGGCATTCACCCTGCCTACGGCGAGACCACCGTGGTCTGCGGTTGTGGCAACAGCTTCACCACCCGCAGCACCAAGGAGAGCGGCCACATCGTGGTCGAGGTCTGCTCGCAGTGCCACCCGTTCTACACCGGCAAGCAGAAGATCCTCGACAGCGGCGGCCGGGTCGCGCGCTTCGAGAAGCGCTACGGCAAGCGCAACGCAGGTGCCGCAGCAGCTGCAGCCGACGACAAGTAGCTCCCTCACCGACGCCCGGAACGTGCCAGCACGTCATCCGGGCGTCGGCTTGCGTTCGGGGATGGAGGTGAGATGACTCAAAGTGTGCAGGGGATCGACGCCCTGCTGGCCGAGCACGCCGCCCTGGAAACGCAGCTGTCCGATCCCGAACTGCACAACGACCCGGCTGAGGCGCGTCGGGCCGGTCGGCGCTTCGCCCAGCTGGCGCCCATCATCGCCACCCACCGCAAGCTCGAATCGGCCCGCGGGGACCTCGAAGCCGCCCGGGAACTGGCCGCCGACGACGCGTCGTTCGCCGCCGAGATCCCGGAGCTGGAGGCGCGTGTCGCCGAACTGGACACCGCGCTCACCGACATGCTGGCGCCCCGCGACCCGCACGACGCCGACGACATCGTGCTCGAGGTCAAATCCGGCGAAGGTGGCGAGGAATCGGCGTTGTTCGCCGCCGACTTGGCCCGGATGTACATCCGCTACGCGGAACGCCAGGGCTGGAAGGTGACGGTTCTCGACGAGACCACCTCCGACCTCGGCGGCTACAAGGACGCCACCCTGACCATCGCGAGCAAGGGTGACAGCGCCGACGGCGTGTGGTCGAAGATGAAGTTCGAAGGCGGCGTGCACCGCGTGCAGCGGGTGCCGGTGACCGAGTCGCAGGGCCGCGTCCACACCTCGGCAGCCGGCGTGCTGGTCTACCCCGAGCCCGAAGAGGTCGCCGAGGTGGCCATCGATGAGTCGGACCTGCGCATCGACGTCTACCGGTCCTCCGGCAAGGGCGGGCAGGGCGTCAACACCACCGACTCCGCGGTGCGTATCACCCACCTGCCGACCGGGATCGTGGTGACCTGCCAGAACGAGCGGTCTCAGCTGCAGAACAAGGCCCGCGCCCTACAGGTTTTGGCGGCCCGGCTGCAGGCACTGGCCGAGGAGCAGGCCCAGGCGGATGCCTCGGCCGACCGGGCCAGCCAGATCCGCACCGTGGACCGCAGTGAGCGCATCCGCACCTACAACTTCCCGGAAAACCGGATCACCGATCACCGCATCGGCTACAAGGCGCACAACCTCGACCAGGTCCTCGACGGGGATCTCGACGCGATGTTCGACGCGCTGGCAGCCGCCGATAAGGAAACCCGGTTGCAGGGGACGGCGTGAGCCGAATACGGGACGCGATCGACTCTGCTGCAGCGCTTTTCGCTGATGCCGGGATTGACTCCGCCCGCTACGACGCTGAGGAGCTCGCCGCCCATGCGGCCGGCACCGATCGGGGCCGGCTGGCGCTGCTGGATCCCCCCGACGACGAATTCTTCGGGCGCTACCGGGGATTGGTCGCCGCACGCAGCTCCCGAGTCCCGCTGCAGCACCTGATCGGCACCGCGGCGTTCGGCCCGGTGCTGTTGCAGGTCGGCCCGGGGGTGTTCATCCCGCGACCGGAAACCGAAGCCATGCTCGACTGGGTGCTGAAACAGCCTGTGGCCCAACCGCTCGGCTCGCATCCGGTGATCGTGGACGCCTGCACCGGCTCCGGTGCGCTGGCGATCGCGTTGGCCCGGAGTTTTCCCGGCGCCCGGGTGCTCGCGGTCGAAGACTCCGAGCCGGCATTGGACTACGCGCGGCGCAACTGCGCGGGTACGCCGGTGGAGCTGATCCACGCCGACGTGACCACGCCCGGGCTGCTGTCGGAGCTCGACGGACGCGTCGACCTGATGGTCAGCAACCCGCCCTACATCCCCGAAGGTGCCGATCTAGATCCTGAAGTGGCTCAGCATGATCCGGAACATGCGCTGTTCGGCGGCCCCGACGGAATGTCGGTGATCACCCCGCTGGCCGATCTTGCCGCGCGGCTGCTGCGCCCCGGCGGCCTGTTCGCCGTTGAGCATGACGACACCACGCCGACGGCCACGGTCCAAACCGTGTGCAGCACTGGATTTTTCGACGAGGTAGTGTCCCGGCCCGACCTGACTAGGCGGCTCCGGTTTGTGACGGCGATCAGAAACGGCCAACCATGACAGAGGTTTTCGACTGCGCCGACGCCGACCGGCGTACGGCCGGAATCGCGGCGGCGATCGACGCCGTGCGTGGCGGTCGCCTGGTGGTGCTGCCCACCGACACGGTCTACGGGATCGGTGCCGACGCCTTCAACAGTGCCGGGGTGACCGCACTGCTGGCGGCCAAACGACGCGGCCGCGACATGCCGGTGGGCGTGCTGGTCGGGTCGTGGAACTCCATCGACGGGCTGGCCCTGATCGTGCCCGACACCGCCCGCGAACTGATCCGCGCGTTCTGGCCGGGCGCGCTCAGCCTGATCGTCACCCAGGCCCCGTCGCTGCAGTGGGACCTCGGCGAAGCCCGCGGCACGGTGATGGTGCGCATGCCGCTGCATCCGGTAGCCCTGGAGGTCCTCAAGGCGGTGGGCCCGATGGCGGTGTCCAGCGCCAACGTCTCCGGTGGGCCGCCCGCGGTCGAGGCCGCCGAAGCGCAGGGCCAGCTGGGGGAGTCGGTCGAGGTCTACCTCGACGCGGGCCCAGCCGAACAGGGCGCGGCCTCGACGATCGTGGATCTCACCGGCCCCGCGCCGCGGATCGTCCGGACCGGACCGGTCTCCGCCGAACAGATCGGCGCCGTGCTGGGGCTGGATCCGGACTCGCTGACGGAGACTCCGTGACCAGCCTGCTGGCCCTGGCCGACCGTGGCGCCGGCGTGCCGCTGCGTGAGCTGGCGCTGGTCGGACTGACCGCCGCGATTATCACCTACTTCACCACCGGACCGGTCCGCTGGCTCGCCACCCGGATCGGCGCGGTTGCCTATCCGCGCGAACGCGACGTCCATGTGCAGCCGACACCGCGGATGGGCGGGCTGGCGATGTACGTCGGCATCGTCGCCGGGATCTTCCTCGCTTCGCAGCTGCCCGCGCTGACCCGCGGCTTCGTCTATTCCACCGGCATGCCGGCGGTGGTGCTGGCCGGCGGAGTCATCATGGGAATCGGTCTGCTCGACGACAAGTGGGGCCTGGACGCCCTGACCAAGTTCGCCGGCCAGATCACCGCGGCCAGCGTGCTGGTCACCATGGGCGTGGCCTGGAGTGTGCTCTACATCCCGATCGGCGGCGTCGGCACCGTGGTGCTCGATCAGGTGTCGTCGATCCTGCTGACGCTGGCGCTGACGGTCTCGATCGTCAACGCGATGAACTTCGTCGACGGCCTCGACGGGTTGGCGGCCGGCCTGGGATTGATCACCGCGCTGGCGATCTGCATGTTCTCCGTCGGCGTGCTGCAGGACCACGGCGGCGATGTGCTGTTCTATCCGCCCGCGTTGATCTCGGTGGTGTTGGCCGGGGCCTGTTTGGGGTTCCTGCCGCACAACTTCAGCCCCGCGAAGATCTTCATGGGCGACTCCGGCTCGATGCTAATCGGGCTGATGCTGGCCGCGGCGTCCACCACCGCGGCCGGGCCGATCTCGCAAACCGCCTACGGCGCGCGCGACGTCTTTGCGCTGCTGTCGCCGTTCCTGCTGGTGGCGGCCGTGATGTGCGTGCCGGCGCTGGATGTGCTGCTGGCGATCATCCGTCGTACGCGGGCTGGGCTCAGTCCCTTCAGTCCGGACAAGATGCACCTGCACCATCGGTTGCTGCAGATCGGTCATTCCGATCGCCGGGTGGTGTTGCTGATCTACTTGTGGACGGCGATCGTCGCGTTCGGGGCGGCCGGCACCATCTTCTTCGATCCGCGTTACACCGGGGCGGTGATGTTGGGTGCGATGCTCATCGCGATTGTCGTTACGCTCATCCCGTTGCTACGCCGGGGCGAGGCCCCGGACGCCGACCCCTACGACACGCGGTAGTAGGACCGTCTAGGATGGTGTTGTAGGTGGTTCCGCAGCGCGTTCGGGCATCCGATACGCTCGGCGGGCGACTTCACGATAGTGACGCAGGGCAGATTCAGATTGGGGTGAGGCGGTGACGACACCAGCGCAGGATGCGCCGTTGGTGTTGCCGTCGGTGGTGTTCCAGCCGATTCGGCTGCTGCTGATCTGTCTCGCCTTGACCGGTGCCGCGATCGCTGCGGCCGCCCAATTCGGCCGCCCGCTGTTCGGAGTGTTCTTCGGGCTGGGCCTGGCGCTCGGCTTGGGCAATGCACTGCTGATCCGCCGGTCGGCGCTGAAGATCACCGCCTCCGACCACCCGCTGAAGAAGAAGATGGCGCTGAACTCGGCGTCGCGTCTGCTGGTCATCAGCGTGATCGGCTTGGCGATCGCTTACCAGTTCCGGCCAGAGGGCCTCGGTGCGCTGTTCGGACTGGCCTTGTTCGAGGTGGTGCTGGTGCTGACCACCATGCTGCCAGTGGTAAAAAAGCTCCGCGCGCAAGCGTCAGAGTCCGGCGCTGAAGGGACGGAAAATGACTGAGTCGATCCTGGCCGAGGGTGGCATCGAGGTCGGCCACCACGAGACCGCGGTATGGCCGCTGGTCGGTGAGGTCAACATCGACACCATCACTTCCACCGCGATCGCAGCGGTGATCGTGATCGCCCTGGCGCTCTTCCTGCGTGCCAAGGTCACGTCGACCGGGGTTCCCGGCGGGGTGCAGCTGTTCTTCGAGGCGATCACCATTCAGATGCGCAACCAGATCGAGGGTGCCATCGGGATGAAGATCGCCCCCTTCGTGTTGCCGCTGGCGGTGACCATCTTCATCTTCATCCTGGTCTGTAACTGGCTGTCGGTGCTGCCGGTGCAGTACGCCGACGAGCACGGCGTCCATGAGTTGCTTTCCTCCGCCGCGGCCGACATCAACTTCGTGCTGGCGCTGGCCCTGTTCGTGTTCTGCGGCTACCACCTGGCCGGCTTCTGGCGCCGCGGATTCATCGGCCACCCGCTGCGGGTGCTCAAGGGCCACGTCGCGATCCTGGCGCCGATCAACCTGGTCGAAGAGATCGCCAAGCCGGTCTCGCTGTCTCTGCGTCTGTTCGGCAACATCTTTGCCGGCGGCATCCTGGTCAGCCTGATCGCGCTGCTCGGGCCCTACTTCATGGTCGCGCCGAACGCGATCTGGAAGACCTTCGACCTGTTCGTCGGCCTGATCCAGGCGTTCATCTTCGCGCTGCTGACCATCCTGTACTTCAGCCAGGCCATGGAGCTCGAAGAAGACCACCACTAGTAGTAACTGCAGGACCACATCAGACCTGGTAGAGCACTACCAGCTAGCAAGGAGGAATGAAATGGCAGATCCCAATCTGATCGGACTTGGTGCCCTCATCGGCGGCGGTCTCATCATGGGCGGCGGTGCCATCGGCGCCGGTATCGGTGACGGTATCGCCGGTAACGCGCTGATCGCCGGTATCGCCCGCCAGCCCGAAGCTCAGGGTCGCCTGTTCACCCCGTTCTTCATCACGGTTGGTCTGGTCGAGGCGGCCTACTTCATCAACCTGGCCTTCATGGCGTTGTTCGTCTTCGCCACCCCGATCGCCGCACAGCAGTAACGCACAAGATGGGTGACATGAGCGTTGCTGTCCTCGCCTTGAGCGAGGCGGCTGAGGAAGGCCCGAAGAAGAGCTTCCTCATTCCCGACGGCACCTTCTTCGTCGTGCTCGCGATCTTCCTGATCGTGCTCGGCGTGATCAGTACCTTCGTGGTGCCGCCGATCATGAAGGTGCTGCGGGAGCGCGAGAACATGGTCACCAAGACTCTCGCCGACAATCGGGAGTCCGCCGAGCAGTTCGCGGCCGCCGATGCCGACTACGAGAAGCAGATGGCGGCGGCGCGCCTCGAGGCCAGCACGGCACGCGACGAAGCTCGTGCCGAGGGCCGCAAGGTGATCGACGAGCAGCGGTCGGAGGCCGAGGCGGAGGTGGCCTCGACCTTGCAGGCCGCCTCCGACCAGCTCAAGCAAGAAGGCGATGCGGTGAGTGAGCAGCTGCAGGCCCGGGTGGAGACACTGTCAGCCACCCTGGCCAGCCGGATCCTCGGCGTTGACGTCGAGGCACTTTCCGCGGCGAGTACGGGGCGGTAGCAACAGAGATGTCGATATTTATCGGGCAGCTGGTCGGCTTTGCCATCATCGTGTGGCTGCTGGTCAAGTTCGTCGTGCCGCCGGTGCGCAAGCTGATGGCCGCCCAGCAGGAATCGGTGCGCAAGCAGCTGGAGGAGGCGGCGGCAGCCGCCGCTCGCCTGACCGAAGCCGGTCAGGCGCACTCCACGGCACTGGCCAACGCCACCGCCGAGGCGCAGCGGGTCACCGCGGAGGCCCACTCGGACGCCGAGCGGATCGCCGAGCAACTGCGCGGTCAGGCCGGTGTCGAAGCGGAGCGCGTGAAGACCGCCGGTGGACAGCAGGTCGGTCTGATGCGGGCGCAACTCATCCGTGAGCTGCGGTCGGGCTTGGGTGCCGAAGCCGTGGAGCGGGCGGCCGAACTGGTTCGCGCGCACGTCTCCGACCCGCAGCGGCAGTCCGCCACGGTGGACCGGTTCCTCGACGAGCTCGACGCCATGGCGCCGAAGTCTGTCGAGGTCGAGTCGCCGATCCTGGTCCGGATGCGTTCGGCCAGCCGCCAGGCGCTGGCCGGCCTGCTGGACAAGTTCGGCGAGGTGGCCGGCGGCCTGGACCAGCAGGGCTTGGCCGCGCTGGCCGATGACCTGACCGCGGTCGCCGAACTGCTCGAGCGCGAGAACGTGGTCACGCGGCACCTGACCGTGCCGACCGACGACGCCGCACCCAAGGTGCGTCTGGTGCAGCGGCTGTTCTCCGACAAGATCGGTGCCGCCGCGCTGACGTTGGTGACCGACGCCGCTTCGGCCCGGTGGTCCAACGGCGAGGACCTGGTGACCGCCGTCGAGCACGTCGCCCGGCAGGCGCTGCTGCTGTCGGCAGAGAGTGCCGGCACCGTCGATGAGGTGGAGGACCAGCTGTTCCGGTTCTCCCGCGTGCTGGACGCCCAGCCCCGGCTGGACATCCTGCTCGGCGACACCGCGACCCCGGCCGCCGGCCGGGTCGGGTTGCTGCGCAACCTCCTCAGCAGCGGCAGTGGTGCCAACCCGATCGCGGCGGCGCTGCTCGAGCAGACCGTGCGGCTGCTGCGTGGCCAGTCCGCACATCAGGCGATCACCGAGCTTGCTCAGATCGCAGTGGCACGTCGCGGCGAGCTGGTGGCGCAGGTCGGTGCGGCCGCTGAACTCAGCGACGCCCAGCGGACCCGGCTGAACACCGTGCTGGGCCGGATCTACAGCCACCCGGTCCGCGTGCAGGTCGGCGTCGACCCGGCACTGCTGGGCGGGCTGACGATCTCGGTCGGCGACGAGGTGATCGACGGCACGCTGTCGTCGCGTCTCGCGGCCGCCAAGACGCAATTGCCCGACTGATCAAGACCGACCCGGACTTACCTGGTCCAGGAGCCCACAACCCCAATTTCGAAGGCAGGAAGACGAAAAGCCATGGCAGAGTTGACAATCTCCTCTGACGACATTCAGGGGGCGATCGAGGAGTACGTGAGCTCCTTCAGCGCCGACACCGCGCGCGAGGAGGTCGGCACCGTCATCGACGCCGGCGACGGCATCGCACACGTCGAGGGCCTTCCTTCGGTGATGACCCAGGAACTCCTCGAGTTCCCCGGCGGGGTGCTGGGCGTGGCCCTGAACCTCGACGAGCACAACGTCGGTGCGGTCATCCTGGGCAACTTCGAGAACATCGAAGAGGGCCAGCAGGTCAAGCGCACCGGTGAGGTGCTCTCGGTGCCGGTCGGCGACGGCTTCCTGGGTCGCGTCGTCAACCCGCTGGGCCAGCCGATCGACGCTCGCGGCGACATCGAAGCCGAGACCCGCCGTCCGCTGGAGATGCAGGCTCCCTCGGTGGTGCAGCGTCAGAGCGTCAGCGAGCCGCTGCAGACCGGTGTCAAGGCCGTCGACGCCATGACCCCGATCGGTCGCGGCCAGCGTCAGCTCATCATCGGCGACCGCAAGACCGGTAAGACCGCGCTGTGTGTGGACACCATCCTCAACCAGCGCAAGAACTGGGAGACCGGTGACCCGAACCAGCAGGTTCGCTGCGTGTACGTCGCGATCGGCCAGAAGGGCACCACCATCGCCAGCGTGCGTCGCGCGCTGGAAGAGGGCGGCGCCATGGACTACACCACGATCGTTGCCGCGCCGGCGTCGGACTCCGCCGGCTTCAAGTGGCTGGCCCCCTACACCGGCTCGGCGATCGCCCAGCACTGGATGTACGCGGGCAAGCACGTGCTGATCGTGTTCGACGACCTGACCAAGCAGGCCGAGGCCTACCGCGCCATCTCGCTGCTGCTGCGCCGCCCGCCGGGCCGCGAGGCCTACCCGGGTGACGTGTTCTACCTGCACTCCCGTCTGCTGGAGCGTTGCGCGAAGCTCTCCGACGAGCTGGGTGGCGGTTCGCTGACCGGTCTGCCGATCATCGAGACCAAGGCCAACGACATCTCGGCCTACATCCCGACCAACGTCATCTCGATCACCGACGGCCAGTGCTTCCTGGAGAGCGACCTGTTCAACCAGGGTGTCCGGCCGGCCATCAACGTCGGTGTGTCGGTGTCCCGTGTCGGTGGCGCCGCCCAGATCAAGGCGATGAAGGAGGTGGCCGGCTCGCTGCGTCTGGACCTGTCGCAGTACCGCGAGCTGGAGGCCTTCGCCGCTTTCGCCTCCGACCTGGACGCTACGTCAAAGGCTCAGCTGGAGCGCGGTGCGCGCCTGGTGGAGCTGCTCAAGCAGCCCCAGTACGCGCCGCTTCCCGTCGAGGAGCAGGTGGTCTCGATCTTCCTGGGCACCGAAGGCCACCTGGACTCGGTGCCGGTCGAGGACGTGGGCCGCTTCGAGTCTGAGCTGTTGGACCACATCCGGGCCTCGGAGAACGACATCCTCACCGGGATCCGTGAGTCCAAGAAGCTCTCCGACGAGGCCAACGAGAAGCTGGTCGCGGTGATCAACCAGTTCAAGAAGGGCTTCGCCGCCTCCGACGGCAGCTCGGTGGTGCCGGACGAGCACGTCGAGGCGCTGGACGAGGACAAGCTCGGCAAGGAAGCGGTGCAGGTCCGCAAGCCCGCGCCGGCGAAGAAGAAGTAACTCCGCTATGGCAGCCACACTTCGCGAACTACGCGGGCGAATCCGCTCCGCCGGGTCGATCAAGAAGATCACCAAGGCCCAGGAGCTGATCGCCACCTCGCGTATCGGCCGGGCGCAGGCCCGGCTGGAAACGGCACGGCCGTACGCCGGCGAGATCACCCGGTTGCTCACCACGCTGGCCGCCGAGGCGGCCCTGGACCACCCGCTGCTGGTCGAGCGCAGCGAGCCCAGGCGGGCCGGTGTCTTGGTGGTGTCGTCCGACCGTGGTCTGTGTGGCGGCTACAACGCCAACGTCTTCCGGCGGGCAGAGGAACTGTTCTCGCTGCTGCGCTCGGAGGGCAAGGACCCGGTTCTCTACGTCGTCGGCCGCAAGGCGCTGGCCTACTACTCCTTCCGGAACTGGTCGGTGACCGACTCCTGGACCGGATTCTCCGAGCAGCCGACGTACGAGAACGCCGCCACGATCGCCTCGACCCTGGTTGAGGCATTCCTGGCCGGCGTCGACGACGACGGCGACCACCCGGGCACCGACGGGGTCCTGGGCGTCGACGAGTTGCACATCGTGTCCACCGACTTCCGGTCGATGCTGTCGCAGTCGGCGGAGGCGCGCCGGATTGCCCCGATGCTGGTGGAGTACGTGGGCGAAGAGACCGGACCGAAGACGCTGTACTCCTTCGAGCCGGATGCCACCACGCTGTTCGACTCGTTGCTGCCGCGGTACCTGACCACCCGCGTCTACCAGGCACTGCTCGACTCGGCGGCCTCGGAGCTGGCTTCACGCCAGCGCGCGATGAAGTCGGCGACCGACAACGCCGACGACTTGATCAAAGCGTTGACCCTTGAGGCCAACCGCGAGCGCCAGGCCCAGATCACCCAGGAAATCAGCGAAATCGTCGGTGGTGCGAATGCCCTCGCCGACGCCGCCCGGTAAGTCCCCAAGGAAGCGAAGAAGATAATGACTGTTACCGCTGACAAGACAACCGCCGGCCGCGTGGTGCGCGTGACCGGCCCCGTCGTCGACGTCGAGTTCCCCCGGGGCGCGGTGCCCGAGCTGTTCAACGCTCTGCACGCCGAGATCACCTTCTCGGAGCTGGCCAAGACGCTGACCCTCGAGGTCGCCCAGCACCTGGGTGACAACCTGGTCCGCACCATCTCGATGCAGCCCACCGACGGCCTGGTGCGTGGCACCGAGGTCACCGACACCGGCGCAGCGATCTCGGTGCCGGTCGGTCACGAGGTCAAGGGCCACGTGTTCAACGCGCTGGGCCAGTGCCTGGACAAGCCGGGCTACGGCAAAGACTTCGAGCACTGGGGCATCCACCGCAAGCCCCCGGCCTTCAACGAGCTGGAACCGCGCACCGAGATGCTCGAGACCGGCCTGAAGGTCGTCGACCTGCTCACCCCGTACGTGCGTGGCGGCAAGATCGCCCTGTTCGGCGGTGCCGGCGTGGGCAAGACGGTGCTCATCCAGGAGATGATCAACCGTATCGCCCGCAACTTCGGTGGTACCTCGGTGTTCGCCGGCGTGGGCGAGCGCACCCGTGAGGGCAACGACCTGTGGGTCGAGCTCGAGGACGCCAACGTGCTCAAGGACACCGCCCTGGTGTTCGGTCAGATGGACGAGCCGCCGGGCACTCGTATGCGGGTGGCACTGTCGGCGCTGACCATGGCCGAGTGGTTCCGTGACGAGGCCGGCCAGGACGTGCTGCTGTTCATCGACAACATCTTCCGGTTCACCCAGGCCGGCTCCGAGGTCTCGACCCTGCTGGGTCGGATGCCCTCGGCCGTGGGTTACCAGCCCACGCTGGCCGACGAGATGGGTGAGCTGCAGGAGCGGATCACCTCGACCCGTGGTCGGTCCATCACCTCGATGCAGGCCGTGTACGTGCCCGCCGACGACTACACCGACCCGGCGCCGGCGACCACGTTCGCGCACCTGGACGCCACCACCGAGCTCAGCCGTGCGGTGTTCTCCAAGGGCATCTTCCCGGCGGTGGACCCGCTGGCCTCCAGCTCGACCATTCTGGACCCGGCCATCGTCGGCGAAGAGCACTACCGTGTCGCTCAGGAGGTCATCCGGGTTCTGCAGCGGTACAAGGACCTGCAGGACATCATCGCCATCCTCGGTATCGACGAGCTGTCCGAAGAGGACAAGCAGCTGGTCGGCCGGGCGCGGCGCATCGAGCGGTTCCTGAGCCAGAACATGATGGCTGCCGAGCAGTTCACCGGCCAGCCCGGCTCAACGGTGCCGCTGAAGGAGACCATCGAGGCCTTCGACCGGCTCACCAAGGGCGACTTCGACCACCTGCCCGAGCAGGCGTTCTTCCTGATCGGTGGCCTCGACGACCTGGCCAAGAAGGCCGAGAGCCTGGGCGCCAAGCTGTGACCCGGAATCTTTTGGCGGTGAAAGGTGGTGGGTAATGGCAGAGCTTGACGTCGACATCGTCGCGGTCGATCGCAAGGTGTGGTCGGGCAAGGCCACGTTCATCTTCACCCGGACCACCGTCGGTGAGATCGGCATCCTGCCGGGACACATCCCGCTGGTTGCCGAGCTCGTCGATGACGCCATGGTGCGGGTGGACCGGGTCGACGAGGACGAGCTGCGGATCGCCGTGCACGGCGGCTTCCTGTCGGTGACCGAAGAGGGTGTCAGCATCCTGGCCGAGGCTGTCGACTTCACCTCAGAGATCGACGAGGCGTCCGCACGGCACGAGGCCCAGTCCACCGACCCCAAGATGGCTGCACGGGGACGGGCCAGGCTGCGCGCCCTGGGTGTGATCGACTAAAGGCGTGAACCGATGAGCACGCCCATGATCTTTATGGTCGTGCTCGTCGCCGTTCTCCTCAGCGCTGTTGTGGCGCTCAGCTACCGGCTGTGGAAGCTGCGTCAAGGCGGTACGGCGGCGATCATGCGAGACCTTCCGGCCGTTGGCGGCCATGGCTGGCGGCATGGCGTGGTCCGCTATCGCGGCGGGGAAGCCGCCTTCTACCGTCTGTCCAGTGTGCGGTTGTGGCCGGACCGTCGCCTGTCCCGACGTGGCGTGGACGTGGTGGGCCGCCGCGCGCCCCGGGGCGACGAATTCGACATCATGACCGACGAGATCGTGGTGCTGGAACTATGCGACGCCACCCAGGACCGTCGGGCCGGCTTCGAGATAGCGCTGGACCGCGGCGCGCGGACCGCCTTCCTGTCATGGCTGGAGGCACGCCCGTCGCCACGGGCCCGGCGCCAGAGCTACTGAACAAGCCGAGGTCGTTGGAGCCGTTGGCGCGGACTAACTTTCGGGACGGTCGGTGCGCTCCCCGCCGGGCTTCCAGAGCACGTCACCGCCGGCATTGGCCACTCGGCACAACACGAACATCAAGTCCGACAACCGATTCAGATACTTCGCCGGCAGGACCGACACCCCGTCCGGATAGGCGTCCAGTGCTGCCCAGGCGGAACGCTCGGCACGGCGCACCGCCGTTCGGGCAACATGCAGCAGCGCCGAGAGGGGTGAACCACCCGGCAGGATGAACGAGTTGAGCGGGGGCAGCTGCTCGTTGTATTCGTCACACCACGCCTCCACCCGGTCGACGTAGTCGGCGGTGATTCGCAGCGGCGGGTACTTCGGATTCTCGGCGACCGGTGTGGCCAGATCCGCGCCCGCGTCGAACAGGTCGTTCTGGATGCGGAGCAGTGTCGTGTTCACCGGGTCGTTGGGTTTGCCGAGCGCTATCGCGACGCCGATCGCCGCGTTGGCCTCCTCGACATCGGCGTAGGCGACCAGCCTCGGGTCGGTCTTGGGGACTCGGGAGAAGTCGCTCAACCCGGTCGTTCCGTCGTCGCCGGTACGGGTGTAAACGCGAGTGATGTGCACTGCCATAGCCCAAACCGTACCGGGGGAGGGAATCGGCGCAATCCCCACTTCGGTTGGAGCCCGGATTGGTCAGGATCGGGCTCGTGTCGTCACTACACTGACGCGAGTGGGAGAGCGTTTCGTGGTTACCGGGGGTAACCGACTGTCCGGTGAGGTCGCCGTCGGCGGCGCTAAGAACAGCGTCCTGAAGCTGATGGCGGCAGCCCTGTTGGCGGAGGGCACCAGCACCATCACCAACTGCCCGGACATTCTGGACGTGCCGCTGATGGCCGAGGTGCTGCGCGGGCTGGGCGCCAACGTCGAACTTGACGGCACCACGGTGCGCATCACCTCGCCGGACGAACCCAAGTACGACGCGGACTTCGCCGCGGTGCGCCAGTTCCGGGCTTCGGTCTGTGTGCTTGGGCCCCTGGTGGGCCGCTGCCTGAAGGCGAAAGTCGCACTTCCGGGCGGCGACGCGATCGGGTCGCGCCCGCTCGACATGCATCAGGCCGGCCTGCGCCAGCTGGGCGCCACCTGCAATATCGAGCACGGTTGCGTGGTCGCGCACGCCGAGAAGCTGCGCGGTGCCGAGATCCAGTTGGAGTTTCCGTCGGTCGGTGCCACCGAGAACATCTTGATGGCCGCGGTCCTGGCCGAGGGCGTCACGACCATCCACAATGCGGCGCGCGAGCCCGATGTCGTTGACCTCTGCACGATGCTCAACCAGATGGGCGCGCAGATCGAAGGTGCGGGCTCACCGACGCTGAAGATCACCGGGGTGCCGCGTCTGCACCCCACCGAACACGAGGTGATCGGCGACCGGATCGTCGCCGCGACCTGGGCGATTGCCGCGGTGATGACCCGCGGCGATATCTCAGTCACCGGAGTGGACCCGGCGCACCTGCAGCTCGTCCTGCACAAGCTGCACGACGCGGGGGCGACCGTCACCCAGTCCGATAACGGCTTCCGGGTCGTGCAGTACGAGCGGCCCAAGGCCGTCAACGTCGCGACCCTGCCGTTTCCGGGATTCCCCACTGACCTGCAGCCGATGGCGATCGGCCTCGCGGCGATCGCCGAGGGCACGTCGATGATCACCGAGAACGTGTTCGAAGCCAGGTTCCGGTTCGTCGAGGAGATGATCCGACTGGGCGCCGACGCCCGCACCGACGGCCACCACGCGGTGGTGCGTGGTCTGCCGCAGCTCTCGAGCGCTCCGGTGTGGGCCTCCGACATCCGCGCCGGAGCCGGTCTGGTCCTTGCGGGCCTGGTCGCAGACGGCGAGACCGAGGTCCACGACGTCTACCACATCGATCGCGGCTACCCGTTGTTCGTGGAATATCTAGGCGATTTGGGCGCTGAGATCGAACGTGTAATATAGGTCGAGCCGGCGGGCCGCGGGAGCGGAACGACCAGCAGTCTGGAAGTCCTTCCGGAAGCCCCGAAAAACTCGGAGTTGACTCAACTCTGACTACGGAGTATAGTAGCGGGGTTGCCTGAAGCCGGGCGTGTTGTTTGAGAACTCAATAGTGTGTTTGGTGGTTTTTGTTTGTTGTTGTTTTTGCCATGCCTCTGGCGCCCCGTGTTGGGGGTGTGGTGTTGTTTTTTGTCGGTTTTTCGGAACTGATGTTTTGGGATTGTTTCCAAATTGGTTTTTGTTTGGAGAGTTTGATCCTGGCTCAGGACGAACGCTGGCGGCGTGCTTAACACATGCAAGTCGAACGGAAAGG
>NZ_LDPO01000075.1 GCF_001021505.1 Mycolicibacter heraklionensis | reverse complement strand
CGTCCGGTTTCCGCAGGTCGCTTGAAGTCGCGACAGGTCCACCGGTCGAATCACACCGTTGTGTTTCCGCAGGTAAACCGGCATATCCAGCGTTTTCGCTAGGGGTTCGAGTCCCCTTAGCTCCACTATTATCGAAGCAGGTCACAGGCCTACGGTACACCTTCGGAATGGTTTTTCACCAACGTTTTCACCAAAGGTGTCTAGAATGGCTGGCCATGGCGTCCATT
>NZ_LDPO01000074.1 GCF_001021505.1 Mycolicibacter heraklionensis | reverse complement strand
TGTTTTGAACCTTGGTGCGGCTGTGGTGTAGCTTCGATGAGCACGACAACGCGGGGCTATGGCGCAGCTGGTAGCGCACCACACTGGCAGTGTGGGGGTCAGGGGTTCGAGTCCCCTTAGCTCCACTCATTTCGATGGGTATTCCGTTCACGCTGCGCTGATCGCGCAGAATTGCGACCAGACCGTTTGGTGAACACAGGGTCACGACCGCCGATCCGCATCGTTAC
>NZ_LDPO01000073.1 GCF_001021505.1 Mycolicibacter heraklionensis | reverse complement strand
GCGCTGGGAGTCCGGGAGGTGGACGGGGCCGAGGTGCTTCTCCCCCGCGCTGGTGCCGCAGTGGGTTGCCGCCGGAGCACGCATCGTGGGCGGTTGCTGCCGGGTTGGGCCGGCCGACATCAGCGATCTCGCGCAAAAATCAGGCGGTCTGCGCCGACAGCTTCCGGTACTCCAGGACGGTGTCGATGATCCCGTACTCCTTGGCCTCGGCGGCGGTGAGGATCTTGTCGCGATCGGTGTCCTTGCGGA
>NZ_LDPO01000072.1 GCF_001021505.1 Mycolicibacter heraklionensis | reverse complement strand
TCGCCAGCCACCACATCGACCCGGACCGCAACTACTGGCCCAACAAACAGAAAAACCCCGGCAAAAGCCGGGGCAATCTGTAACCGATGACGCGACTCATGTGTAACCCATGACCCGACTCATCACAATGGCGGTGGCGGAGGTGTGTGAGTTCACGACATAGGTGACAGATGAGTCGCGACATGGGTGACACCTGCATCGGTGGCTGCTGAGTCGCGTCATAGGTGACAGTCATGGGTCATGTCCAAAGCGC
>NZ_LDPO01000071.1 GCF_001021505.1 Mycolicibacter heraklionensis | reverse complement strand
TCTAGGACGGCCACGCGCGCTTTGGACATGACCCATGACTGTCACCTATGACGCGACTCAGCAGCCACCGATGCAGGTGTCACCCATGTCGCGACTCATCTGTCACCTATGTCGTGAACTCACACACTGTGATGAGTCGGGTCATGGGTTACACATGAGTCGCGTCATCGGTTACAGATTGCCCCGGCTTTTGCCGGGGTTTTTCTGTTTGTTGGGCCAGTAGTTGCGGTCCGGGTCGATGTGGTGGCTGGCGA
>NZ_LDPO01000070.1 GCF_001021505.1 Mycolicibacter heraklionensis | reverse complement strand
TTCACCGGCACCCCAGCGTCAACCAGCCTCGCCAGCTGATCACCGAACCGAGCACAGTCCTCCGAAAACGACATGGTCGTCGCAACCTCTCAATCGAGAGTGTTGCGACGACCATGTGAACCCGCCTTTCTCGGGGGGCGTTTCACTTAAATTGTGTTCGGCGGTGTCCTACTTTTCCACCCGTGTGGGCAGTATCATCGGCGCTGACAGGCTTAGCTTCCGGGTTCGGGATGGGACCGGGCGTTTCCCTGTCGCTATTTCCGCCGTAACTCT
>NZ_LDPO01000069.1 GCF_001021505.1 Mycolicibacter heraklionensis | reverse complement strand
CAACCGTCGCACCGACCCCCAGCAGCACCGCCAGCACCCGCGCAACGAGCCTGGGCAACCGTCGACTCCTATCGTTGAGGGCCGGTTTCGGTCCGGCCCGACCACGCCACCGCGGCACAGCGCGGCGGCCCGGCCCCATGGGATCCGGGCCGCCGCGTCGGCGTTGCGCGGCGATCAGGGGATCGTCAGCTCCTGACCGGGGTGGATCAGGTCAGGGTTGGCGATACCGCTGGCCTCCGCGATCTGCGGGTACTTGTTGCCGTCGCCGTAGAACCGCTCGGCGATGGCGAAC
>NZ_LDPO01000012.1 GCF_001021505.1 Mycolicibacter heraklionensis | reverse complement strand
CACCCCGTCGCACCGGCGAACTGCTCTGGGTCGGCATAGGCGGCGGTGAGGTCGGCGAAGAAGACCGCCCAGGAGTCGTCGTCCCAGGCGATGTGGTGGGCCACCAGCAGCAGAATGTGTTCGTCTGGCGCCACCCGGATCAGGGTGAGCCGAAGCGGGGCATCGGATTCCAGCCGGAACGGGGTGCCGAATTCTCGCTGGGCCAGCACTTCCAGCCGCAGTGCGCGGGCCTGTTCGGCGAGGTCGGACAGGTCGTGTGCGGCAAAGCCCGGCGTGACCTCAGCGATCACCGGGTGCGGTTCGCCCGCGTCGTCGACGGAATAGACGGTGCGCAGCACGGGGTGGCGTGCGGCCACTGCGGCCAGCGCGGCCTGCACCCGGGCGCCGTCCAGCGGACCGGTGAGACGGTAGGAGACCGAGATGTTGGCCAGGGCGCCGTCCGGGTCGAGCGCCTGTACGAACCACATGCGTCGCTGTCCGTCGCTCATGGTCAGCGGCCCAGAACCGTTGGCCGGCCCGGAAGCCGGCTCGTCAGAGGACGAAGCAGCGGACAGGCCGCGTTCGGCGAGTCGGCGGCGCAGCAGTTCCAGCCGCAGCTCGTTCGCGTCGGTCGCCTGGTCGACGGCGTCACGCGGCGATTCCAGCTTCGCCTCTCCTTCGTCGAGCCTCGCTAAACCGCCGGTGTCAGTCATGGGTGAATACAGTCCTTTCCGTCGCCGCGGCCGGCGCTGCGTCATCGCTCAGCGCCGCCGTCAGCTGGGCTCCGGTCATTCCGGCCAGCAGCGGGCCGAGCGCCACGCGCAGGCCGGTGGCCCGCCCCAAGCGCTTGCGCAAGTCCAGTGCGAGAAGTGAATCCAGGCCGAGGTCGACCAGGGCCCGGTGCATGTCGATGTCGTCGGGACCTTCCAGGCCCAGCACCGTCACCAGTTCGGCGGCCACCACCTCACCGATCGGGCGATCTGCCTCGGCGTCAGCCGTTGCTGCGGTCAGTGATTCGTCGAACGGCGAAGGCACGCCCTGGCTGTCGAAGAACACCGCCAGCCGATCGAAATCGGCGGCCAGGATCGCCGGGTCGTCCGGCGCGGCAAGGAATCCGGCGATGATCGCGGCCTCCGGGGTCATCGGTGTGAGGCCGGTTCGGGCGATCCGGTCCTTCTCCTCGCCGCTGACCACCGCCACGCTGCGCCACAGTCCCCAGCGGATGGAGGTTGCGTTTCGGCCCTGCACCCGCAGCTGTCCCACCAGCGTGTCGGCCATCCGGTTGGCCGCCGCGTAGAGTCCGTGTCCCGACCCGCCCCACAGCGCCAGCACCGAGGAGCACACCAGCACTCGTGCGTCGGCGGCCAGCGGCCAGAGCCGTGCCAGGTTGTCCAGTCCGATCACCTTGGCGCCGAACGCGTCCCGGACCGCCTCGGCGGTCACCTTCGACGTAGCCACGGCTTCCGCCGACGCGGTATGCACCAGCAGCCCGGCCGGTACGGGTCGGTGTTCCGCGATGACCTCCGCGACCGCGGCCTCATCGGTGACGTCGCAGCGGATCGCGGTGATGCGCGCCCCGGTACGCGCGCGCAGCGCATCCAACTGCGGCGTAATCGCATCGCCGGCCCCGCTCCGGCTGAGCAGGACGATGTCGCGTGCGCCGTGTTCGGCGCAGAACGCCGCATACGCCATGCCGATGGCTCCGGTTCCGCCGCTGATCACCACGGTCTGCGGGACCGTTGGCACCGCTGCGGCGGCCTTAAACTCGGCGGCCTCGACGGACTCGACGAATCGACGGGTCGCCAGGCGCCCGGCGCGCACTGCCACCTCGGTGTCGGTCAGCGAGAGTGCGGCACCGGCGGCTCGCAGGTCTGCGACGGTGGGCTGCACCGGCAGGTCCAGGTGCGCGAAGGTGTGGTCGGGGTAGTCGAATCCAGTGCTGCGATGCAGCGCGGCCAAGGCGGCGGCGCCGGGGCGCGGTGGCGGATCACCGTCGAGTTGCTCGGCGCCGCGGGTCAGCAGCCAGACCCGGCGGCAGTGCTGCCCCGGCTGAACAACGGTCTGGCCGGTCGCGTGTGCGGCGAACTCGGTTGTCACTGTGGCGATATCGGCCGCGTCGGCAAGCGGAGCGATCACAAGCAGGAATTCGGCGTCGGCCGGGTTCACCACCTCGACGTCCAGCTCCGCCGCCAATTGCGCCGTCAGCTCAGGCGATTGGCCGGCGTAGTCGACGACGGCCACCCGCGCGGGCCGCTGCTCCGGCTCGGCGACCGGCCGCCAGCTCTCGGTCATGACGACCGGCGTCCGATGGCGCGGCGCGGACGTCTCCGCGCCGGCCCACAACCGGTTGGTGTGCATCGGTGCATGCGGGAAATGCCGCAGCAGCGCAGGAGCATCCGGTGGGGTGAAGTCGCGCCAGCGATAGCCGGGGTCGGCGATCGCCGCGGCGGCGATGTTCGCTGCCAGCGCCTCGCCGGCGGGCCGGTCACGGTCGGTGCTGCCCAACACCTGGGCGGCCCCGACCGAGTCGCCCAGCGCGACGAGCAGGGTCGGGTGCGGCGACATCTCGATGAACGTCGTAACGCCGCGCGCCACCGCGGCAGCGGCGGCCAAGTCGAATCGGACCTGCCGGCGCAGATTGTCGAACCAGTACTGTCGGAACGTGGTGGCAGGCGGGATCGGACCGCCGTACACCGACCCGATGAATTCCACCGGGGCGCTGTGGAATTGCGCGTCGGGAAGCTGCCCGGTCAGCTGGTCACGCAACGGCTCCAGGGCGCTGGTGTGCGCGGGGTAGCGCACCGGCAGCTCGCGGGCGAAAACGCCGCGCTGGCCGGCGCACTCCAGAATCTGCTGTATCGCCGGCCACTCGCCGGAGACGACCACCGATTCGGGGCCGTTGACCACCGACAGCTCCAGCCAGCCGGGGATTGCGGCGATGATGTCGGCCGCGGCGTCGGCGTTCAGGGCGATCATCGCCATGCCGAACCGGACCGGCGCGTCGGCGGCCAGCTGGTCGGTCAGCTGCGCGCGTGCGGCCACCACCGCCACCGCGGCGTCCAAATCCACCACGCCGGCGGTGTAGGCAGCGGCCAGCTCCCCCAGGCTGTGGCCGACGGTGATGTCGGGCAGCACGCCGAAATGTCGCCAGGTGGCTGCTAGGGCCGCGGCGTGGGTGAACTGAGCGGCCTGCACCACCACGGGATCTGTGTCCTCAGTGCCGCGCAGGTAACTCAGCGGCGAGGCGTGACCGGCACGCAGGAAGGCGTCATGACAGCGGTCCGCCTCGGCGCGGTAGGCCGCAAGCTCGAGCAGCTCGGCGCCCATGCCGGGCCACTGGTTCCCCTGGCCCGGGAACACGAAGGCGGTGCGAGCGGCCTCGGGTTGATGCGACCGAGCCACCAAAGGGTGTTCGACGCCGCGATAGACGGCGTCGAGGCCGCCGATGAGCTCGGCGGCGTCGCGAGCCCGGATCACCGCGCGGTAGCGGCGCACCGAGCGGGTGGCCCGCAGGGTCTGGGCGACCGCCGAGACCCCGGCGGGGTGCGTGTGCAGGTAGCGCGCCAGCGCGCCCGCCTCGGCAGCCACCAGGTCGCGGGCGTGTGCCGAGATCAGCACGGGGATCCGGCCGTCGGGCAGGGTCATCGGGTGGCTGTTCAGCACGACGCGACCTCGGAAGCGTCGTCCACCCCGACGATCACATGCGCGTTGGTGCCGCTCATTCCGAACGCCGACACCGAGCCGATCCGGCGGCCGTCGCTCGCCGGCCAGGCGGTGATGGTTTCGGCCAGCGTGATTCCGTGACCGTCCCAGTCGATGCCGTCATGCCAGCCGTCTCGAACATGCAGAGTGGCCGGGATCGTCTGGTGCTCAGCGGCAAGGAGCAGCTTGGTCAGCCCGAGCGCGCCCGCCGCGGCCTGGGTATGCCCGATGTTGGATTTGACCGAGCCGAGCCGCGGGCCGCCGCCGCCAGCCGTGTCGGTGCCGTAGACGCTGATCAGCGAGCGCAGCTCCACGGGATCTCCGACCCGGGTTCCGGTGCCGTGACCCTCGATCATTCCGACCTGGCTGGGGTGCACGCCGGCGTCGGCCAGGGCATGCCGGAACAGTCGCTGCTGGGCCTGTTCACTGGGGGTCAGCAGGCCGGTGGTGTGACCGTCCTGGTTCAGCCGGCTGGCCATGATCTCGCCGTAGATGTGGCGGCGCTCGCGCAGCGCGGCCGACTTCCGTTGCAGCACAAAGATTCCAGCGCCCTCGGCCCACACCGTTCCGGTAGCGGCGGCACTGTAGGGCCGGCAATGGCCGTCGTCGGAGAGCGCGTGCTGCTTGGAGAACTCGACGAAGAAGCCGGGCGAGCCCATCACGCACACACCACCGGCCAGCGCCATGTCGGTGTCACCGGTCTGAATCGCCTGCACCGCCAAGTGCAACGCGGACAGCGCCGACGAACAGGAGGTGTCGACGGTGATCGCCGGGCCGGCCAGGCCAAGGGTGTAGGCGATCCGGCCGGAGATCACCGACAGCGCGGTGCCGGGCAGCAGGTGACCACTGTGCGCGCTGAACTGCGCCATGTCCGGGCCGTAGCCGGTGACCGAGGCACCGAGATACACGCCGACGTCGTGGCCGGTGAGCTCGTCGGGATTGATGCCGGCATCTTCCAGCGCGCGCCAGGCCACCCGCAGTGCCACCCGCTGCTGCGGGTCCATCGCGATGGCCTCGCGTGGCGCGATACCAAAGAATCCGGGATCGAATTCGGCGGCGCCGGACAGGAATCCGCCCGCGTTGCAGATCGGCTTGAAGCCGTCGCGGTGCGACCCCTCGATGAGTTCACGCACCGCCCAGTCGCGGTCTTCGGGGATGGTGCTCAGCGCCTCGCGGCCGTCGGCCAGCAGTGACCAGTACTGCTCGGCGGTGTCGATCCCACCGGGCGCCTCGACGCCGAGGCCGGTGATGACGACCGGGTCCTCGCGCCGATCATTCATCGGCGATGATCCGCTTCGCCAAGGTCTCGATGTGCTCGTAGTGATAGAAGTGCCCGCCGTCGTACAGCGACATCGACCAGTCGCCGGTGGTGTGGTCGGCCCAGCGTTGCAGCAGGTCGGCGCCGACCCGGTCATCGGAGCGGCCGCCGAGCACCGTGATGTCGGCGCTGATGGTGGTATCGGGTGCGCACTCGTAGCGGTTGAACGCCAGGTAATCCGCGCGCACCGGGGTCAGCAGCAGGGTGAGGAACTCCTCGTCGGCCAGGATTCGCGGGTCGGTGCCGCCGAGCTGGGCGAGCTCGGCGCGCAGGTCGGCATCCCCGGTGGGCACCTTGCGCAGCCCGGCCACCACGCCGGGTGCCGGGCCCGCCGAGGCCCACAAGCGCTGGATCTCGATGCCACGCTCTTCGGCGAGCCGGGCGAACTCGAACGCCACCAGCGAGCCCATGCTGTGCCCGAACAGGCGTAGCGGCCCGAGCTGGTGCCAAGGCGCGGCGTCGAACAGGCTGCGGGCCAGCTCCGGCAGGGTTTCGGCGGCCGGCTCGCGAAAACGGTCGGCACGCTGCGGATACTGCATGACGTAGGTGTCGGCACCGGTGGCGAGGGCCAGCGCCAGCGGGCGATAGTTGACCGCCGTTCCGCCGGCATGCGGGAACACCAGAGTCGGGGCGCCGGGCCCGGGAAAGCGGCCGATCCAGGGTGGGAACTGCGCGACGGCCGAGGTGTCGTCGACGGCCATCCGGTCCCCTCCCGATCCCTCGCAAGTGTTAGTAAAGGCTGCCCTAATTTTCCTGCGTTAGGTTACCCCTATCGGAGGCGCGCCGGAAATCCGGGAGCTTGTGGACCGGTCTTCGACCCTTCGCTGCGCCGAGCGTGTACTGAGGGCGTTTTTGCGGCCGTGTTTTTCCTCGCACTGAATACACGTTCGGCGAAGGCGGAGCCTCGCCCTGGGTCACACTCCCCTGATGGACGTCCGCACCACGATCGACACCTACCTGCGGGCCTGGACGCTCCAGGACCCCGAACTCATCACCACGATCTTCACCGACGACGCCACTTACCACGAGCGGGTGCTGAACGAACCGATCCGCACCCGCGCCGGGATCCGCGACTATTGGCAGAGCAAGGTCGTCCAGGGACAGGCCAATATCGATGCCCGACTGCTCAACCTCTACACCGCCACCGACGGCACCACGGTGATCGCCGAGTGGGAGGCGACATTCGACGACCGCGTCCAGAACGTGCGAAAGCGGATGCGCGAAGTCGCCATTCTGGAATTCGCCGGTGAGCGGATCGTCAGCCTGCGCGAGTACTGGGCCTCGGAGGTAGTCGGCTAGCGCGGGTTGCCGCCCAGCGTCAGAGCTGGCCGGCCACGAATGCCGCCGCCTGACCGGGCATCGGCGACTGCGCATAGGACAGGTGCGGCGCGGAGAACATCTCGTCGTGCGAAGGCAGCGCCAGGGCGCCCGGAGTGCAGATCGGATCGCCGTCGGCACACAGGTCGATGGCCTTGGCCCCGTACCAGGGGCTGATCTCGCTGATCGGTCCGCCCAGGTACCGGTCGGTGGGATTCCCGAAGACCGCGACCGCAGCCACGTGTGCGGCCTCCTCCTCCGACAGGGTCGCGGCGTTGAAGCCCGCCACCGATGCCCGCGCGATGGTGATCAGGTCGATGACCATCGCGCCTTGCGAATATCCGCCGAGCACCAGCTTGGTGTTGGGACAGGTCGCGACCATGGATTGCACGTGGGCGTTCGCGTCGCCGGCGCCGGCGGACGCCGACGGCGGCCAGTCTTCGCCTGCCGGGTAATTGACCGCATACACCCCGACGGTCCGTCCCCCGACCCGCGAGCGCAGTGCATCGATGAATTTCTGGCCGACCGCGCCGACGCCGGGCGGTTCGGCGGTGCCACGGGCGAAGGTCACCTCGACGTCGGGACAGCCGGCAGCGGCGGCGGAAGGGACGACCGGGGCGCTGGGCAGGATCGCCAAGGCCGTCAGCACCGGGACACCGAGCAACACGAGCCATCGGCGCGCTTTCATGTCACCGATGCTGGCACACCGCGACCGCGATCCACCAGCCCTTATCGCCACGTCTGGCACCTTTCTCCGGAGATCAGAACGGGCCCAGGAGACTGTCCAGGGCGTCTCCGCCCGCCGAGGCCACGGCGCTACCGGCGCCGTCAGCCGTAGCCCCCAGGGCGGTGGCAAGCATCTGCGGCCAAGTCACCAGGAGGTCCTGCAGCAGGCTGCCCTCGTTGATCAGACCTGCGAACGGGGTGTCGTCTCCGTTGACGGGGCTGACCTGGACGAAGCCGTTGAGAAGGTCGCCGATCGCGTCGCCGGGCACCGTGAGCGCGTCGAAGAATGCCTGTTCAAGGATGCCGGGCACTAGCTGCATGAAAAACCCTTCGCAAGGTCCGATCGGCGGCGGTGACATGGGCATGGCCTCGACAAGCCCCCATGTTGGACAGGCGCCCCGTCGTCTCTGTCAGCTGCGACTCGTCATACCCCGGGTTCGGTCAGACGCTGGGTGCGCAATCGCAGCGCATTGCCGATCACGCTGATCGACGACAGGGACATGGCAGCCGCGGCGATCATCGGTGACAGCAGCAGCCCGAATGCCGGGTAGAGGATCCCCGCGGCGATCGGAATGCCGACCGCGTTGTAGGCGAACGCGAAGAACAGGTTCTGCCGGATATTGGCTACCGTCATCCCGGAGAGTTCGCGTGCTCGCACAATGCCGGTGAGGTCGCCGTTGAGCAGGGTGACGCCGGCGCTTTCCATTGCCACATCGGTGCCGCCGCCCATGGCCAGCCCGACGTCGGCGGCGGCCAACGCAGGAGCATCGTTGACGCCGTCACCGGCCATCGCCACCACCCGCCCCTCGACGCGCAGCCTGGTGACGACATCACTCTTCTGATCGGGCAGCACATCGGCCTCAATCCAGTCGATCCCCAGGCGGTTTCCGACGGCCTCGGCGGTCACCCGGTTGTCGCCGGTCAGCATGACGATGTCGATGCCTTCGCGGCGCAACGCGGCCAGCGCTGCTGGCGTCGTCGGTTTGACCGGGTCAGCGATGGCGAAGATGCCGGCCGCCCGACCGTCGATGCCGATATAGATCGCGGTGGCTCCATCAGACCGCAGCCGGTTGGCGTCGGCCTCCAACGCGCTGGCGTCGATCCGCTGCGAGATGAGGAATTCGGCGTTGCCCGCCACCACATGGCGGCCGTCGACGACGCCGATCACGCCTCGGCCGGCCGGTGCATCGAAGCCGTCGACGGCGGGAACAACCACGCCGCGGGCCGCCGCCGCCGCAGCGATGGCTTGCGCGAGTGGGTGCTCCGAAGCCCGCTCGACACCTGCGGCCAGTCGAAGAATTTCGGCGGGATCGAAACCGGACACGGCGACGATGTCCGTCACCGCGGGATGTCCTTCGGTCAGGGTGCCGGTCTTGTCGACGACCAGGGTGTTTACCTTCTCCATGAGTTCCAGCGCTTCAGCGTTCTTGATCAGCACGCCCAGCCTGGCTCCGCGGCCGACTCCGACCATGATCGACATTGGCGTGGCCAGCCCCAGCGCACAGGGACAAGCGATGATCAACACCGCCACCGCGACAATCAGGGCGTGCGCCAGCTTGGGGTCGGGACCGAATAGACCCCATGCGATGAATGCGATCACCGCGACAGCGATCACGGTGGGTACAAACACCCCGGCGACTCGGTCGGCGATCCGCTGGATCGGTGCTCGGGAGCGCTGCGCCTGCGCGACCATGGCCACGATCTGCGCCAGCATGGTGTCCCGACCGATCTTCTCCGCGCGCATGACCAGCCCGCCGGACTGGTTGATGGTGCCGCCGATAACGGTGTCGCCGGTGGACTTGGTGACCGGCATCGATTCGCCAGTCACGACCGACTCGTCGACAGTGGATCTGCCGTCCTCGACCGTGCCGTCGACCGGCACCCGCTCGCCGGGCCGTACCCGCAACCGGTCGTCAATCTGCACATCGTCGAGGCTGATCTCCTCGTCGGCACCATCCGAACGGATTCGCCGGGCAGTCTTCGGTGCCAGGTTAAGCAGGGCCTTGATGGCGCCGGAGGTCTGCTCGCGCGCCCGTAGTTCCAGCACTTGGCCGAGCAACACCAAGACGGTGATGACGGCTGCCGCCTCGAAATAGACATCGACGGCGCCCATGGTCCGGAACGAGTCAGGGAAGACATCCGGTGCGACTGTGGCGACGACGCTGTAACCCCAGGCCACACCGGTGCCCATCGCGATGAGGGTGAACATGTTCAAGTTGCCGGTACGCACCGAATCCCAGCCTCGGACAAAGAACGGCAATCCCGCCCACAACACCACCGGCGTGGCCAGTCCCAACTGGATCCAAGCCGATACCGAGGCAGAGATGACCTCCGGCACCCAGCCGAGCAGGTGGCCGCCCATGGCCAGTACGACCACCGGCAGTGCCAACGCTAGGCCCACCCAGAAGCGGCGGGTCATGTCGGCAAGCTCGTGGCTGGGACCGGTGTCAGCGGTGACTGAGACCGGCTCCAGCGCCATGCCGCAGATCGGGCACGACCCCGGGCCCGGCTGGCGAATCTCGGGGTGCATCGGACAGGTGTATTCCGACGCCTCCAGCACGCCCGAAGGCTCGACGCCGACTCCGCAGTGATGGTGCTCGTCGTGCCGCTCGCGGCCGGTCTGCGCGGTCATGCGCAACACCCCATCGAACCCCAGACCGCTTGAGCACCGGTGTGGCCAATGCGCACCACGAGCCAGACGGAAGCAACGGCCGACAGCACGGTTCCCGTTCCGGCGATCGCGATGCCGATGCGACGCACAGCGAGCGGCAGGGCACCCACCACATCGGCGAACAGCGGAGTGTGCCCAGCCCACCAGCAGATCAGCGCGATCATCAACAGCGCCGACCAAACGATGATCTGACCGCCCAACCGCGCGTGTACCTGGAGAACCGCGCTGCCCATCACCTGGCTTTGCAGCCAGTTTCCGGCCCCCGTCGTCAGCGGGATTGCCATCAGGGTCCCGGCCGCCACGAACAACAGCGGTCCACCGATTCGGCGGCGCGCCGCGGGCCAGAAGACCACCACGATCGCCAGCACGGCCGTTACGAAGATCATGACTGCTGCCAGATGCGCGACCAGTGGGTGCGCAGGTAGACCGCCGATTGTGGTTAGCACGGTCATCTCACCTCAGATCGCGAATTACTATTTGTCGCAGCACCTTTTGTCTGGCATCTGCTTGTCCATCGGCATGCCTGGGGACATCTTGTGGTGAGACATTCCCGGACCCGACTTGTGTGAACCCCCGCCGTCGTGCTCGGACCCGTTGGGCGAAGGCGCATTCGGGGCATGAGGCGCGGCGACCGCTACCGGTCCCAGCGTAACCGCGCCAGAGGACCCAGCCCAGGCTCCGACGAAAAAGACTCCCGCCGTGACGCCGACGACGGCCAAGGCGGCCGCCATCGCACGCCGGCGCTCGCGCACGACACGGCCAAGTTTGTTGACGATCCCCATTTTCGACTCCTTCCGGCACTGGCGGAACCAGCCCGTTAGCCCGACCAACTCCCCCGCAAACCTGCTCGATTTATACCCACACGGGGTATGGGTATGTAGGGTTCGACTGTACAACCCCGGCAAACCGGTGGCAACTGTGACTTATCGAACGCGACCTGATAAGCGCACGAGCGGGCGCTAGTCGAGCCGATCCGTACTCGCGGCGGGATCAAGGACTACTGGCAGAGCTGCTAGGGCGCGCGAAAACGGATGCGGGAAGTCCCTATTCCGGAATTGGCCGCGAGCCGATCGCCGGCCCGAGCGAGAATTGAGTTTGGGGGTCATCGCCCGGCGAATCGGCAAACCCCCGGGCTCACTCCTCGCCGATCGCCGCCAGCACGTCGGCCGCATCCAGTTGCGCCACCTCCAAATACACCTCCGCCACCGCGTCCAACCGTCCCGGATCGGCCTCGGCAGCAGCCAGCCGCGAAGCCAGCCCTGCCACGGTGCGGGTCGCGAAGATGTCGGCGACCACCGCGCCGGGGGCGTCCAGCCAGGTGCGGATGCGTGACACGGCGGCGGTGGCCAGCACCGAATCGCCGCCCAGGGCGAAGAAGTCGTCGTCGGCTCCGACCCGGGCGGCGCCGAGTACCTCGGCGACGATCGCGGCCAGGGCGCGCTGCAGCGGACCAACCGGCTCGCGGTAGCCGTCACCGGCCGCCATGGCCGCGGCCAGCTCGGCCGTCACCGCCCGCCGGTCGATCTTGCCGGATACGGTGTAGGGAATCGCCGAAACCACGTGCAGCTGAAGAGGAATCATGTGCTCGGGCAGCGACTGGGCCAGCCCGGCCTGCAATCCGGCAACGCTCACCGCGGGGTCGCCGGTGCGCACCGCAGCCGCCAACACCTCACGCCCGCCGGGCTCGGGCAGCGCCACCACCACCGCCTCGGCAACCCCGGGCAAGCGGCGCAGCGCGGATTCGACCTCGCCGAGCTCAATCCGGTAGCCGCTGATCTTGACCCGGTGATCGGCGCGACCGACGAATTCCAGGGTGCCGTCGGACTGGTAGCGGGCCAGATCGCCGGTGCGATACCAGGTTCGGGCGTCGTACTCGACGAACTTCTCGGCGGTCAGATCGGGCCGGCCGCGATACCCCGAGGCGATACCGCGCCCGGCAACCCACAGTTCGCCGGCCACCCAGTCCGGACGGTCGGCTCCGTCGGCGCCGACGACCCGGCAGGCGATATTGGGCAGCGGGATGCCGTAGGGCACCGAGGCCCACTGCGCCGGCGGTTCACCCTCGACCTCGCAGATAGTGGCATGGATGGCGGTTTCGGTGGCCCCGCCCAGCCCGGCGAACCGCACCCCGGGTGCCGCGGCGGCAAATCGTCGCGCCAGCTCGGGGCGCACCCAGTCGCCTCCGGTCAGCACCGCCCGCACCGACGACAGTTCGCCGCCCGTGGCGGCCAACATCTCCAGCGCCCCCGGCATCAGGTTGAGCACACTGACCCGGTGCCGAGCCACCAGCTGCGCCCACACCTCGGGGCTGCGCCGGTCGGCCTCGTCGACCATCGCGATCGCCGCACCGGCGCGCAGCATGGCGAAGACGTCGAGCACCGACATGTCGGCGTCCAGGGTCAGCAGGGCCAGACTGCGGTCCTGTGGACCGAATCCGAAACGGGCGCTGAGTGTTTCGACAGTGTTCATGGCGGCGTCGTGGGTGACCTCGACGCCCTTGGGCTCGCCGGTGGAGCCGGAGGTGAACACCACATAGGCCAGCTCGGACGGATCGGTGCGCACCGGTTCCATAACACCGGGTCGCTGCACGGCATCGGACACAGCCACCACCGGAATATCCAACTCCGGCACCGCTTCCCCGGTCACCAGGGCCAGCACGGCACCGCCCAGCGCCAGGATGCGTTCTCTGCGCTCGGGCGGCTGATCGGCCGCGATCGGCAGATACACCGCACCGGCGGCCAGGATGCCCAGCAGCGCCGGGATCTGCTCTGCCCCTTTGGGCCCCAGCAGCGCCACGGTGTCAGCAGGCCGCACGCCGCGCTCCCGCAAGGCGGCGGACACCGCCAACGCCTGATCGCGCAGCTGGCCGTAGCTCAACTCCCCCGACCCGTGCAGCAGCGCGACCGCCTCGGGATCGTGGTCGGCCTGGCGAAAGAAGCCGTCCTGCAAAGCTTCCCCGCTGGGGTCGGCGGTGCCCGCGTTCACCGACTCCCGCACCTGGGCCTGATCGGCGGGCAACGCGGCCGGCGCCGGCTCCGCCCAGCCGTCGCCGCCGGCCAGCCGGGTCAGGTCGGCGAGGTGGTGGGCGAACATGGCGTCGATGACACCGGGCGCGAACATCTCCTCGCGCACGTCCCAGTTCACCAGGATGCCGCCGTCGAACTCGGTGACCTGGGCGTCCAGCAGCACCTGCGGGCCCTGGGAGATGATCCAGACCGGAGTGCCGAACGCGCCGGTGACCTCGTCGGCGAACAGCTCCCCGAGTCCCAGTGCGCTGGTGAACACCACCGGCGCCAGCACCTGCGTGCCGCGATGCCGGCTCAGGTCACGCAGCACCGCCAGGCCGGGATAGTCGGCGTGCGCGGCGGCGGTCCGCATGGCGTCCTGTAGCGCGTGCGCGCGCTGCGCACCGGTGCTGGCCTGGCTCAGATCCACATCCAGTAGCAGTGACGAGGTGAAATCACCGACCAGCCGATCCACGTCGTCGTGCAACGGTTCCCGGCCGAACAGCGGCACGTTGAGCAGGAAACGCGGTGCGTCCGACCAGCTGGCCAGGGTGTGGGAGAACGAGGCGGCCAGGGTCATGGCCGGGGTGACGCCGTGGGCGCGCGCCTGGCCGAACAGCGCGTCGCGGGTGTCGGGGTCCAGCCAGTGCCACCGCCGGGTGCTGCGCCGCGGGTCGTCGGGGGCGCCTATGGGCGGCGGCAGCTTGGGCGGGTCGGGCAGGTCGGGGATGCGCTGCGCCCACCACTGGCGGTGGCTCTCGTCGGGCTCGCGGTCGGCGGTGGCGTGGCGGTACTGCCGGTAGGTGTAGCCCAGCTTCGGCAACGTCTCCCCCCGGTAGGCGGCGGCCAGATCCGCCATCAGGGTGCGGTAACTCATCGCGTCGGCGGCCTGCATGTCCAGGTCGACGTGCAGGCGCGCGGTCCCGTCCGGCAGCAACGACACCGTGAGCTCGAAGACCGCGTTGTCGAGTTGCTGATGCGATTTCGCCACCCTGGTGGCGTCCAGCCGTTGGGCCACCTCGGCGACGTCCAGTCCGCGCAGATCCTGCACCACGACGGGCAGTTCGGCGTCAGCCCGGATGCGCTGGGTGCCGTCGGGCGAGAATTCCACCCGCAGCATCGGGTGGCGGGCGGCCAGCGCGGTTGCGGCGGCGGCCAGCCGGTCCGTATCAATGCCGGGCCCGTCAAACTCGACGTAAAGGTGTCCCGCCACCCCGCCGAGCGCCACGTCGTCGTCGCGTCCCACCCACATGGCGTGCTGCATGGGAGCCAGCGGAAACGGTGCGCAGGCGTCCGTCGGGTCGTCCGTCGGGGCGGTGACCGGCGCGGGTTCGCCCCGCTCGCCCAACAGGTCCTGCCAGGCGGCGATGCGGGGGTCGGCGGCCAGCGCAGCGAAGTCGACGTCAAGACCCTGTTTGCGCCAGCGGCCGGCGAGGCTCATCATCCGGATCGAGTCCAGACCCTGTCCGACCAGGTCGGCGTCGGGGTCGACGGCGCTGACGTCGGCGCCGAGCAGCTCAGCGACCTGCGCGCGAATCTCCTCCGGCCCCACCGCGCCACCCCACCCTTCGTTAGGCTGCCCTAATTTCGTTGAAGCTACTCTAGCTACGTTCGGTCGTCGGAAAGCCAGGGAGTACAGATGCACGGGTTCGTACCGTTTCCCGACGAGCGGGCCGCCGCCTACCGGGCCGCCGGGTACTGGAGCGGACGACCGTTGGCATCGCTGCTCGACGACGCCGCCGCGCGCTGGCCCGAGCGTCCCGCGGTGATCGATGGAGGCGCGACGTTGTCGTATACGCAGCTGGACGCGGCCGCCGATCACGCCGCGGCGGGCTTGCACCGGCTGGGGGTCGGCGCCGGCGACCGGGTGCTGCTGCAGTTGCCCAACAGTTGCACCTTCGCGGTCACGTTGTTCGGGCTGCTGCGGGTGGGCGCTATCCCGGTGCTGTGCCTACCGGGCCATCGCGCTGTCGAGATCGGGCATCTGGCTGCGGTCAGCGATGCGGTCGGGATCGTAATCCCTGACGCCGCTGCGGGATTCGACTACCCGGCGATGGCTGCCGAACTGGGCCTGCGGCGGATCGTCATCGACGAAACGTCCGACAGCTCTCCCCCGCCTCGATTCACCCCCGACCCGGCCACACCGGCACTGCTGCTGGTCTCCGGCGGAACCACCGGGCTGCCCAAGCTGATCCCCCGCACCCACGACGACTACGTCTACAACGCCACCGCCAGCGCGCAGGTATGCGAGCTGACCACCGACGACGTCTACCTGGTGGCGTTGCCGGCCGCGCACAATTTCCCGCTGGCCTGCCCGGGGTTACTGGGCGCCATGTCGGTGGGAGCGACCACCGTCTTCGGCGCCGACCCCAGCCCGGAGGCGGCGTTCGCCACCATCGCCCGCCACCGGGTGACGGTCACCGCGCTGGTGCCGGCGTTGGCCACGCTGTGGGCGCAGGCCTGCGACTGGGAGCCGCAGAAGCCGACGACGCTGCGGTTGCTGCAGGTCGGCGGCGCCAAACTGGCGCCGGGCGACGCCCGCCGGATTCGCGAGGTACTGACGCCGGGCCTGCAGCAGGTGTTCGGCATGGCCGAGGGGCTGCTCTGCTACACCCGGCCCGGCGACGCAGCGGAGTTGCTCGACACCACGCAGGGCCGGCCATTGTGTGCCGACGACGAGCTGCGGGTGGTCGACGAGGACGGCGCCGAGGCACCCGAGGGTGAGCTGCTGGTGCGCGGGCCCTACACGATCAACGGCTACTACAACGCGGCCGAGGCCAACGCGCGATCCTTCAGCCCGGACGGTTTCTACCGCAGCGGGGACCGGGTCCGCCGCCTGCCGGGCGGTTATCTGGAGGTGACCGGGCGGATCAAGGACGTGATCGTTCGCGGCGGCGAGAACATCGCTGCCGACGAACTGGAGACGCACCTGCTGACGCATCCGGCGGTTCGGTCGGCTGCCGCGGTCGGCCTGTCGGATCAGTACCTGGGCGAAAAAGTGTGCGCTGCAGTTGTTTTCAAGGGGTCACCCCTGACGCTGACAGAGCTGAACCGCCATCTCGATGAGTGCGGGGTCGCCACCCACGTCCGGGTCGATCAGCTGGCGGCGCTACCGGCGCTGCCTACCACGGCGGTTGGCAAGATCGACAAAAAAGCGTTGGTCCGCCAGCTCGGCTGAACCGGATTCGCCGACTTAACCCCGTTCGACGACGTTGTCGAACCCCGAGGTGCTTATCACCGGGTTACCGGAGCGGTAGGTGACCCGGTTGTTGAGACCCGATGCCGTGACCTTGGGCGTTGCGTCCACGGTGATGACGTTGCCGATACCGGACACTGTCAGACCGGCGCACTGGCCGGTGAGTTCCACCGTGTTTCTGACCCCACTCACGGAGACGTAGCGCCCGGCGCAGGCCAGGGTCTTGTTCTCCCCGGCCCCGGCGATGGTGATGGTGACACTGCTGTCCGGCACCGGGATAGCAGGCGACGCTGCGACCGGCGGCGCCGGAACGGGCGCCGGTTCCGACGACGACGCGGCAGCGCCACCGCTGGGCATGGTGGCGCGCCCCGGCGCGGTGCTGGTCGAGCCACGGGAGACCAGGAATACCGCCACCGCGGCGGACATCACCACTACCGCCGCCACCACGCTGACCGCGATGGCGATTCCCCGGCCCGTGCCAGACCGCGGCGGCCCCTGCCAATCGGCGCCAACGGACGGGGCGGTCAGTTCCACGGGCCCCGCGAAGTCCGACAGCGGGCGCTCCAATTCCCGTATCCGGGCCTCGGGGTCATCGTCGGAGTTCACGCTGGAATGATCGCACAGCTGAATCGATGGCAGTGGCCCGCTGCGCCCGGCTCCGCCGCGCTTGCGACCACCGCTGGGCGCTAGCCGGCGTGGATCTGCCATCCCGCGGCATCGGTTTGCTGTCGCCAGAACTCATCGAAACGTCCACCGGCCGCTCGCAATTCATCGATCGTGCCGTCTTCGACCACTCGGCCGTCATCGATGAACAGCACGCGGTCGGCCTGGGAGATGCTGGCCAGCCGGTGCGCGACGATCACCCGGGTGCGCGGGCGCAGTTCGGAGCTCAGGGCGGCGACGATCGCCGCCTCGTTCTCGGTGTCCAGGGCGCTGGTCGCCTCGTCGACCAACAGCACCGGTGCGGGTTTGAGCAGGGCACGGGCGATGCTGACCCGTTGACGCTCACCGCCGGACAACGCCGCGCCGGCTTCGCCCACCCTGGTGCCGGCGCCGTCGGGCAACCGGGCGACCAGCTCGTCGACGCGAGCCAATTCGGTGGCCCGCCCAAAGGTCTCTTGATCGGCCTCGGGGTCTCCGACCAGCACGTTGTCGCGGATCGTGCCGTCGAGTAGGTAGGGATGCTGGAACACCACGCTGCTGGCGGCCCGCCGCGACGGGGCATCCAGCCCGGCGGCATCCACCCCGTCCAGCAGCACCCGGCCGCCGGTCGGCTCATGCAGCCCGGCGATCAGGGACAGAATGGTGCTCTTGCCCGATCCGGAGGGCCCGACGATAGCCGTCGTGGTGCCGGGCTCCAGCGTGAAGCTCACCCGGTCGAGCACCGGTGGGCCCGCTGGGTCGTAGCCGAACGTGACGTCGTCGAACTCGATGCGCGGCGCATCGCCACGGTCGGGTAGCCGGCTGGTTCCGACCGTCACCTCCGGCGCGGTGAGCACGGCACGGATCCGCTCGAGGGAGGCCCGCGTCGACTCCAGGGCAGGCGCCAGCTCGCTGATCACGGTGAAGGGTTCCAGGTAGCGAGCCGCCACGACGATCAACGCGATGGCCTCGGGAACGCTCAGCGTGCCGGTCACGGTCAGCGCGGTGGTGGTTCCGGCAAACAGGATCAACGCGCCCTGGCTGGCCAGACTGAACAGCAGCTGCCCCGGAATCTGCATGAGCAGCAGCCGCATCGCCGCGCCATGCTGGGCGCTCAGCGCCTGTCCGACGGTGCTGCGCTCGGGTTCGACGCGCCGCGCCGCGCGCAGCGCCTGCTGGGTGCGGGCGAACTCGATGATCCGTTCGGTCAGAGCGGTGTTGGCGTCGCCGGCCGCGGCGTCCGCGCGGGCGCTGAGCCGGTTGGATGCCCACAGCGCCCCCAGCAGCAGCGGCACCCCGCCTAGGGCGGCCAAGCCCAGCTGCCAGGACACCCCGAGCAGGGCCACTGCGATCGCCGGCGGCAGCAGGATCGCGCTGATCAGCGGGGTCAGCAGATTGACCACCAGGCTCACCAGTTCGGGACCGGTGGCTGCGATCGCCTGTCGCGCGTCCGCCGTGTTGTCCGCGGTGAACCAGCCCAACCGGACGCCGGGCAGCCGGTCGGCCACGTCATGTTGAGTGTGATCGAGGACGGCGAATCCCAGGTCGAATCCGATTCGGGCGCAGACGAAGTCGATCAGCCAGCCCGCGACAGTCGCCACGGTCAGCCAACCCAACCAGGCCACCGCCCGGCTCGGGGTTTCGGAGAACAGCGCGCTCACCAGCGGGACCAGCAGCACGGTTCCCGCCGCCCGTACCGCTACCGACACCAGCGTCAGCGCGGCGTAGCCGAACATCCGACCGCGGCGGTCCTGCGGAATCAGCCGGATCAGGGTGCGGATCATCGGCTCGCCTCCGCACCGACGGTGACCGCGGCGCGGCCGGTCTCCCACAACTGCAGGTAGCGTCCCTGCGCGGCCAGCAGCTCGTCGTGGCTGCCCTGTTCGACGATGCCGCCGTGATCGAGCACGACGATCTGATCGGCACCGGCGATCGTGTGCAGCCGGTGTGCGATGACGAGCACCGTCCGGTCCTTGGTCAGCCTGTTCAGTGCCTGCTGCACCAGGTATTCCGACTCGGGATCGGCGAACGCGGTGGCCTCGTCCAGGATGAGCACCGGGGTGTCGGCCAGGATGGCGCGAGCGATGGTGAGCCGCTGCCGCTCCCCGCCGGAGAGCGCCGCGGCGGCCCCGAGCACGGTGTCGTAGCCGTGCGGCAGCCGCAGTATCCGGTCATGGATTTGGGCCTGACGGGCGGCGGCCTGCACCTGCTCATCAGTGGCATCCGGGACGGCCAACGCGATGTTGTCGCGCACGCTGCCGTGCACCAGTTGGGTTTCCTGCAGGACGAATCCCACTCGGCGGTAGAGCTCGTCGGCGGTCAACGACCGGATGTCTTGTCCGTCAACCGATATCGATCCGGACTCGATATCGTGGAACCGGGCCAGCAGTGCGGCCAGGGTCGACTTACCCGAGCCCGACGGGCCGACCAGTGCGGTCACCGTGCCCGGCCGCAGCGTCAACGACACGTCGCGGATCACCGGGACACCCGGGCGGTAGCCGAAGGTGACCGCGTCGAAGCGCACCGTCCCGGCCGCGTCCGCCGGCTCCACTGCGGCGGCATCATGCTGCTCGACCGCGAGTTCGGGCTCGTCCAGGGCGATCTGCAGCCGCCGGGCCGCCAGCATCCCGCCGCGAATACCACCGACCCCCAGGCCGATGCCCAGTAGGCGGGCGCCGAAGGTGGTGCCCAGCAATAGAAACGGCAGTAGGTTCACCGGGTCCATTCGGCCGGTGACGATCAGCGGGGTACCGGTCAGCATGATCAGCCACAGGAAGGTCGACGGGCGGGTGACCAGGTCCATCAGCGTCTTCTTGCCGATGAAGGGCCGCTGCCAGTCCACCAGAAAATTGATGTATTCGTCGAGGCGGCGGCGGAAGGTCGAGGCCGCGGCCCCACCGAACACCCGGATCACCGGCTGGCCCTCCAGATAGGTGCCGGCTTCGCCGTTCATCCGCTCGGCCCAGCGTTGCGCCTGGCTGATCTTGGGACCCGACTGGGTCAGCATCACCGACATCAGCACCATGTAGACCAGCACGGGCGCGAACAGCACCAGAGCCACCCGCCAGTCCACCACGAACAGGTAGACCAGCACCGCCACCGGCGCCACGACGGCGGCGACGGCGTCGGGGATGGCGTGGGTCACCAGATAGTGCAGCGACAGGGTGTCGTCGGCGACCAGTTGCTTGATCGAACCGGATCCGCGGGCGGTGAACCAGCCCAGCGGCAGCCGCGACAGCTTGCTCAGCAATCGAGTTCGCAGCGCGCCGGCAAAGCGGGCGTCGACGACATGTAGCCACAGCGTCAGCCCAGCCCCCAGCAATGTGCCCAAGCCCAGCAACGACAGCGCGGCGATCCCGACCGTCCACAGCCGTGACTCGTCGGCGCCGGCGACCAACAGCCGGGCCAGCTCCACCAGCAGCACGAACGGCGCCAACTGCAGCAGCGTGATCAGGGCCTGCAGCACACCGGAGATGATCAGCGGCACCTTCAACGGGGCGAGCAGCCGTCCCGCGGCCTGGGCGCGCCATGCCCCCTTTGCGTTGACTCTGCGCTCACCCGGCGGTTCACTCGCACTCTTGTCTGGTGGCGGCAGAGTCAACGAGGTGGGCTCGGCGACTTCGGGTGCGCGCTGGGTGCCCATGGCACGTCCGGCGGTCCAGTAGGCCTGCGCGTGGATCTCGGATTTGGGGAAGCCGAACTCGTCGCGCAGCCGGGTCCGCAGCGCCTTGAGCGTCGCGGCTTCCGGGGTGGCCCAGGCATACCAGTCCGACCAGTCCCGGGCCTCGATCGCCGCGGCCAGCGAGCTCGCGTCGCGCCGGGGCACCCAGTGCACCCGCAGCCGGGGATGTTCACGCAGTGGGATCAGCAGGTCGTCGTCCTCGTGCTGTTCGAGGTACAGCTCGATCGGTACGTCGGGCGCGACGGTGCCGATAATCCCGTTGATCCCCGGGATCGACGCCGAGTCCCCCATCAGCAGGTAGCCGGCGGGCTGCGCGTCGGCGTCGGGCACCTCGAAGCGCGAGGAGCCCATCAGTGACATCGCCGCGATGGAGGCTCCGGGTTCGACGGTGCGGGCCCAGCGGGTGGCCGGACCGGCCGGTTCGTGCAGCACCATGTCGACCGCGAAGCGCCCGGTCTCGGCGTCGCCCTCGGCGATGGTGTAGGCGCGCTGGAACTCGGTGTCCGAACCGTCCGGGTCCGGGAACCAGAACCTCAGCCAGGCACTGGGTTCCACGGCCGCGTCGGTGAACAGGGTGGGCGAGTGCATCCAGACCCGGATGCAATGTGGGGCGATCCAGCTGGTTTCGAGCACCGTTACGGTGTGGTCGCGAGCACCGAAGCCCCGCAGAATCGCACCCTGCAAGCCGCGCGCCATCACGGTCCTTTCGCCAACGGTGGCCCCCGCGGAGTCGGGCTCCGCCCCCCGCCGCCAAGTCGAACCTAGGTTACCCTACCCTCACTTACTCGAATAGGCGCTCGGGTAGGCTCACTGCTCGTTATGACTGACGCCGCAACCATCCTGCACCGCGAGCTGACGGATATATCCGACGAGGTGCGCCGCGTCCCGGCACCCCCGATCCCGGTGCTGGCCGAGCCCTATGCGATCCGGGTTGCCGACCCGGACGCCGACGCGGAGATGATCTCGGAGTGGATGAACCGGCCCCACCTCGCGCAGACGTGGGAGTCCGCCTGGCCGCCGGAGCGCTGGCGCGCTTACCTCACCGCCCAGGTCACCGGCAGGTATTCGCGGCCGTTGATCGTCAGCCGGCAGGGGCAAGACGGCGGTTATATCGAGATCTACCGGGCGGCAAAGGATTCCATCGCGAAGTACTATGCGGCCGACCCCTATGATCTGGGCATTCACGCTGCCGTCGCCGACACCACGGTGGTCAATCGCGGGTTCGCGGCGATCCTGTTGCCGCGCATCATGCGCTACGTCTTCGACCTCGAGCCGCAGTGCCGGCGGATGATGTTCGAACCCGAGTACCGCAACACGGCGATGCGCCGGCTGGCCGAATATGTCGGCGGCGTTTTCCTCGGCGAACACGACATGGGTTATCGCAAGATGGCGCTCTACGCGGTACTGCGCTACCCCGACGACGACCCGCTGTCGAACAACTCGGCGTAGCCCTCGTAGTCGGGCCGCATCCCGGCAGCAACCAGTTCCCAGAGCACCTCGTCGGTGCCGCCGCCCACGCGGGCCAGCTTCATGTCCCGCCACCAGCGCCCGAGCGGCGTCTCGTCGACCAGATAGCCGGTCCCGCCGAAGATGTGCATGCATTCGGCGATCACCTCTTCGCCGAGCCGCGCCGCGGTCACCTTCATCGCCGCGGAGGTCCGCAGGTCGAGCTTGCCCCCAGCCGCGAATCCGTTGAGCCCGTGACGAAGCAGGTCGACGCGGGCCTGCATGTCGGCCATTCGCAGCCGCAGCGCCTGATGCTCGAACAAGGTGGCGCCGAACTGGGTGCGGTGCATCATCCGAGCGAGGGTGATCCCAAGAACTTTCTGGGTCGACGAGGCGACCTGCCCGGCGATCGACATGCGCTCGTGCGCCAGTCCCCAGGAAATGGCGGCCAGCCCGGTGCCCGGTCGGGCGACCAGGGCGTCGGCGGGCACCCAGGTGTCGATGTCGACCGGGGCGGTGTCCAGTGGGCCCGCCCCGACTTTGCTGAACGGCTCGTGCACCTGCACCTGGTCGGTCGGCACCGCGATCATCATGACGTTGCCCTGCCGGCTGTTCTCGTCATGGTCCACGCTGCGGGCCAGCACCAGGATGTGGTCGGAGATGGGTGACAGCGACACGAACTTCTTGCGGCCGCGCACCTCGAAACCGTCGCGCACGGAACGGGCTTCGGTCTGCACGCGCTGTAGGTCCGATCCCCCGGACTCCTCCGACGCGCCGATGCACAGCACCGCTTCGCCGCGGATGGCCCGCTGGCAGATGTCCTTCAGATACTCCGAGCGGGCGAAGCGGTGCAGAATCGAGATCGACGAATCCTGCAGGCTCACACCGACTCCGATGCCGGCAGACCCGAGCCGCCCCAGCGCGTAGGCCAACTCCAGAAGTTTGGCCACGTCGGTGGGCTGCGCTCCCGCCCACTTCTGCGTGAAGACGCCGGCCCGGCCGAGGTGCTCGATCAGCTTGCGGGGAAAGCGCCCGCTGTCTTCGGCTTCGGCCGTCCAATCCACGACCTGCTGGTCGAACACCTCGTTGAGCAGAGCGCGGTAGGCATCGATATCCGAGATATCCGACCCCGCAATCACTTCATAACCTCCATGTTGCGTTTGACTTCCAGCCGCCGCAGCTTCCCCGACGACGTCCGGGGCAGCGAGCCCGGCGCCAGGAACACCACATCTGCGGGCACCACCCCGCATTGCGAGGCCACCCGGGAGATCAAGTCGGCACGCGCGCCGGCCTCGTCACGGCCACGGAACTCCGCGGCGATCACCAGACCCGGGCGGATTCCGTCGGTGCCGACCGCCACCACCGCACCGTCGCGGACACCACGCACCTCGGCGGCGACCCGCTCGATCTCGGTGGGAAACACGTTGCGCCCGGCGATCGAGATGATCTCTTTGGCCCGGCCGCAGACCACCAGGCCGGCGTCGGTGAAGTAGCCGAGGTCGCCGGTGGCAAACCAGGCGTCCGGGTCCAGCGCCGGCTGGCCGAGGTAGCCCGACATCATCGAGGTTCCGCGGATCTCGATCTCACCGACCTCGCGCTGCGGCAGCTCCTCGTGGCGTTCGGCCACCGGGCTGATCCGGACCTGCATGCCGGGAATCGGCTCTCCGAGCACCGCATGCCTGCGCCCGGACTCGGCGTCATCGCTTGCCGCGCCGACGATTTCGTCGTACTGCAGACCGGTCCCCGGCCGTGGCGCGGTCACCGCACAGGTGGCCTCCGCCAGGCCGTAGGACGGCATGAGGGCACCCGGATCGAGACCGTATTTGCCGAGTTCGGTGACGAATCGCTCCAGTCCCGCACAGTCGACGGGTTCGCCTCCGTTGATCGCGACCCGCAGCCGGCCCAGGTCCACTTCGGGGACCCGTCGGGCGTACTTGCCGATCACGCCGTAGGCGAAGTTCGGTGCGGCCGTCATGGTGGCCCGGCTGTCGTGCAACCAGCTCAACCACCGAAACGGCGAGGCGGCGAACGCGGCGGTCGGCGCCAACCACTGTTCCGAGCCGGTCAGCGCCGCGCTGAGCAGGAAGGTCAGGCCCATGTCGTGGTACAGCGGCAGCCAGCTGCAGCCGACGTCGTCCGCCGGATCGACACCGACATGCTTGCTCAAGCCGGAGACGTTCGCCAGCACCGCGGCCGGTGACAGCTGGGCGGTACGCGGGGTGCCGGTGGACCCGGCGGTGCCCTGCAATACCGCGGGCACATCGGTGTCCGCGGTGACGGGATCGACCGAGCGACCGGTGCCGGCGACCGCGGCGACGTCAGCCACCGCCAGACTGCGATCGCTCTCCTCGGCGCGCAGCAGGTCCAACACCGGACCGTGGCTCAGCACCGTGCCGACCCCAATGCCGTGGAAACGATCCAGCGTCGCCTGTGCCCATTGCTGGGGATCAGCGCCGCGGACCGGGCCGGGGAGGATCGACACGCTGCGGCCGGCCAACCAGGCGCCCTGGATCGCGGCGACCAGATCCGCGGTCGGCTCACCGACCAGCCCGACGGCACCGGCGTCATCGCCGTCCAGGATCCGGGCGGCCACACTTTCGGCCCGAGCGTGCACCTGCTGCCACGGGTGGCGATTCCATGCTCCGGCGTCGGGGTCGAAGACCACCAGGTCGTGTTCCGACCCGGTCATCGCCCGGGTCAGGGCGCTGGCCAGCACACTCACGCGTCGGCGGGGGCTTTCGCCCGGATGGCGGCTTCGAGGTCCCCGACCGTGTCGCAGTTCAACAGGTCTTCCTCGGACAGTGCTACACCCAGCCGGTCCTCGATGGCCACCATGCCGATCGCGAAGGCCACCGAGTCTAGGCCCACGTCGTCCACCAGCCGCGACTCCGGAGTCACGCGGTTGAGATCGACCTGCAGGTCGTCTCGCAAAATCTCGCGCAGCGCGGCGTTGATGGCATCGGGGGATGAAGCGCTCATGCCCAGCGACGCTACACCAAACGACGAACTAAGGTTAGCTTGCCCTATCTTGTGACTCCCGACACTTGAGGTAAGGCAAGGCTTGCCTGATGTCGCTCTTATGGTTAACGTTAGCCGGCGTTCTACATAGACAGAAACCTCACATCAGATGAGGTAACGATAAGGAGAAGCAATGCAGCTCGCCCTGGCCGACGGTTCGACCGACCGCGGCACCGCATTTAACACCCGCGCCACGGGCCTCCTGGCCGCGGGTGTCGCCCTGGCCGGCGCCGGCGTGATCGCCGTCAACCCGGTCGCCCCGATGATCAGCGCGGTCGCCCAGCAGCCCGCCGTCGAGCTCACCGCCACCACTGGCGAGAACCTCGACCACATCATGGACCTGCTGACGGGCCCGAACCCGATCTTCACCGCCCTCGGCGAGCTGGGCAGCTACTACGGCCAGGTCGCCAGCGACAGCTTCGCCGGCGTGCAGGATGGCCTCGAGATCATGTGGTCCGGCGGCGGCCGGGTCATCGGCCTGGAGAACCTGATCCCGCAGGTCACTGAGTTCCTCCAGCAGGGCGACACCCTCAGCGCCTGGAACGCGATCAACAACGACATCCTGTACAACATGAACGGCATCTTCCAGCCGCTCTTCGACCACACCGTCCGTGGCACCGGCGAGTTCGTGCCCGGCGTGATGGGCATCGGCGCCGACCTGACCCATGTTTGGGCGGCCGTGCAGGAAGTCTTCGGCGACTTCAACTTCTGGAAGACCACCGCCAAGTACCTGTACGAGCCGATCACCGGCTTCACCTTCGCGTTGTCGGAAAACCTGACCGGCGTGCCCGACGGCATCGAGCACACGGCGCAAGACCCGCTCGACGCACTGCTCAACGGCTACATCACGTGGGACTCGGAAACCGGCGAGAACACCGGCCAGTGGTGGGGCCTGCTCACCGAGCAGGGCACCTTGTCGTATTTCCTCGACTTCCTGCCGGGCAAGATCGCCGACGCGCTGACCTCGACCATCCCGGTCGACGCCGACCCCGGTGACGCAGCCGCGGCCGCCAGCCTGCTCGACTTCGGCTGGCTCGACGGCCTGTTCAACTAGTAGCACCACCCGTCTCGCGCGGGCTGGAGGCAACTCCAGCCCGCGCGTGCACGAGAGCCGGGTTCGGGCCCCCTCGGGCCCGGGCCCGGCTCAAAACATTGCCATTGACTAATGGCACCATTGACTGTTGACTCAGTCACATGATCCTTGGCCGATCCCCCAAACGCAGCCATGGGGCCTCCGCCGTCGTCACCGGCGCAGGAAGCGGCATCGGAGCCGCATTCGCCATCGAACTCGCCCGCCGCGGCAGCGCCGTGGTCTGCAGCGACATCGACGATGACGCCGCCCAACGCACCGTCGAGGCCATTACGGGCACGGGCGGCCGCGCCACCGCCGTGCACTGCGACGTCGCGAAAGTCGACGACGTCGCCGCGCTGGCCGACGCCGCACAGTCCTGGTTCGGCCACTCGCCCACCCTGGTGATCAACAACGCCGGCGTCGGCGCCGGCGGAGAGCCGATCGGCACCATGTCGCTGGACGACTGGAACTGGACGCTCGGTATCAACCTGTGGGGCCCGATCCACGGCTGTCACGTCTTCACCCCAATCCTGCGGGAAGCGGGCCCGGAGCAACCCCGTCAACCCCGCGGCATCATCAACGTCGCCTCGGCGGCGTCCTTCGGCGCCGCCCCGGAGATGGCGGCCTACAACGTCAGCAAGGCCGGTGTGCTGTCACTGTCGGAGACCTTGGCCGCCGAGTTGTCCGGTACCGGCATCGGGGTCACCGTGCTGTGCCCGACGTTCGTCAAGACCAACATCGTCGAATCCGGCCGGATCACAGCCCAATCCAGCGACGCCGCCAACCTGTTGATGCGCTGGACCGGGCTCTCCGCTGGGCGCGTTGCCCGCGACTGCCTGGACACCCACGACCGCGGCGGGCTGTACTGCATGCCGCAGCTGGACGCCAAAATCGGTTGGAACATCAAACGTTTCGCGCCGGAGACCTTCACCCGAACCATCGGACTGGCATTCCGTGCCAGTGCAGCACTACCGGGCCGGGCCGACTGAAGGAGAAGCAGATGGCTCTCGACATGGACGTCATGCTCGCCAAGATCAAGGATCGGCAGTGGGCGCTGGCCGATATCGACTGGGACGCACCGGGAGCCGAGCTGATCCGTCCCGAGATGGCGCCCGAACTCAAGAAGTTCATGGCCGACCTATGCTGGATCGAGAACATCGGCGCCCGCGGCTTCGCGGCCATGGCGCGCAAGGCGCCCACCGCGACGCTGGCCGAGATCTACCGGTACTTCCATGCCGAGGAGCAACGGCACGCCAATGCCGAGCTGGCGCTGATGAAGCGCTGGGGCATGCTCGAAGACGGCGAGATACCCGAGCCCAACGTGAACATCCGGCTGGCCATGCAGTGGCTGGACGACTACTCCGACGACTTGCCGCTGTCGGTGCTGGGCACGGTGATCCCGATGCTGGAAGTCGCACTCGACGGCGCGCTGCTCAAGTTCCTGCTCGACGAGGTCGACGACCCGGTGTGCCACCAGGTGTTCGAGAAGATCAACAACGACGAATCACGGCACATCGCGGTCGATTTCGAGGTGCTGGAGCTGATTGGACACGCCGACGCCCGCAGGCTGGCGATCGAGTTCGTCGGCACCGTCGCCTCCCCCTCACTGATCGTCGGGGCGCTGATCTCGATCCCGTTGCTCACCCGGATCCGCAACGAGGTGATCGGCATGGGACTGGATCCCCAGCGGCTGTACTCGGCACTGATGCGTTTCACTCAGTTCGGCGAACGCGGCGAACACACCCGGCGGGTGCCGGCCTACCAGGTGATCAAGCGCTACTCAGGCTGGATGGCCAACCCGAACAGCCCGTACCATCTGCTGGCCAATCCGGCGGTGTGGCTCTCCGGCTTCTACCCCAAGCGGCTGCTCAAGCCCATCCCGAGCTGGTTCAAAGAGCTCACCCACGAACCGGCGGCCTGAGGTGGCGCGCGCGCACATCTACCAGACGCTGATCGTGGGCGCCGGGTTCACCGGAATAGGCGCGGCGATCAAACTGACGGAGGCGGGCCTCGCCGGCGCCGACGAGATCATCATCCTGGAGCGCAGTGACCGGGTCGGCGGCACCTGGCGCGACACCCGCTATCCCGGTGCGGCATGCGACATTCCGTCGCTGCTGTACTCCTTCTCCTTCGTCGCCAACCCCGGCTGGTCGCGGGCCTACCCGTCGGCCGACGAGATCTGTGCCCACATCGAGGACATGGTCGACCGGTTCGACTTGCGCCGCCACATCCGGTTCGGCACCGATGTCACCGGGCTGGCGTTCGATGAGGGTGCCGGCGTCTGGACGGTGTCGGCCGGGAGCACGAAGTTTCGGGCCCGCACCGTGGTGCTGGCATCCGGGCCGCTGCCGGACTCCAGCTTCCCCGCCATCCGCGGCCTGGAGAGCTACACCGGCCACAAGATCCACAGCGCTCGCTGGGACAGCGACTACGACTTCACCGGCAAGAGGGTCGCAGTCGTCGGCACCGGCGCCAGCGCGGTGCAGATCATCCCGGAGCTGGTCGAGCGGGCCGGGTTCGTCAAGGTCTTTCAGCGCACTCCGGGCTGGGTGATCCCCCGCCTAGACGTGGCCATGCCGGCCGCGGTGCAGGAGCTGTTCGCCAAAGTTCCCGCCGCCCAACAACTCGCCCGCCAGGCGCTGTTCTGGGGGCACGAGGCCAGCGCCACCGCGCTGGTGTGGAACACCCCGCTCAGCGGCCTGGTGGCCCAACTGGGCAAGGCCCACCTGCGCGCGACGGTCAAGGATCCGTGGTTGCGTCGCCAGCTCACCCCGGACTTCACCCCTGGCTGCAAACGCATGCTGATCTCCAGCGACTACTACCCGGCGCTGCAGCGCGACAACTGCAAGCTGATCGCCTGGCCGATCGCGACGCTCAGCCCGTCCGGCATCCGCACCAGCGACGGCGTGGAGCACCACCTGGACGCCATCGTGTTCGCGACGGGCTATGACGTGCACCTGACCGGCCCGCCGTTTCCGGTCACCGGGCTGGGCGGCCGGTCACTGGCCGCGGACTGGAGCGGCGGCGGCCAGGCCTTCAAGAGCATTCAGGCCCACGGCTACCCGAACCTGTTCTTCATGACCGGCCCCAACTCCGGGCCGGGCCACAACTCACTGCTGGTCTACGTCGAAGGCCAGATCGACTACGTGGTGCGTGCCGTCCGCGCGATCCGCAGGGGAAGCCTGCGCTACCTGGACGTGCGTGACGACGTGCAACGCCGCCACAACGAGCAGATCCAGCGGCGACTGGGCAAGACGACCTGGATGTCGGGCTGTCGCAGCTGGTACCTGACCGAAGACGGTTTCAACGCGTCGATGTACCCGGGGTTCGCAACCCAGTATCTTCGGCAGATGCGCAGTTTCCGCCTCGCCGACTACCACGCGGTGGCATGACCGCACCGGATCGTCCCGCCAAGCCCGACTCCATCGCCGGGGTGCTGGCGAATCTGCGGCGGGTCCCCCGCCGGGTGCGGCGCGAGTCCCGCGAGGTGATCGAGGCCGCGGTGACCCAGCTCTTCGAGATCGTGGTGCGCCAACCGGGCGGCAACACGGCGTCCCGGGAGTACCGGATCGACGACCTGGCCCGATTGGCCGGCACCACCACCCGCAACGTGCGGGTGTATCGGGACCGGGATCTGCTGCCGCCGCCGCGACGGGTCGGGCGGATCGCGTTGTACAACGACACCCACCTGACCCGGCTGCGGCTGATCACTTCGATGCTCGACCGTGGCTACACCATCGCGCACGTCAAAGAGATGATCGGCGCCTGGGAGCAGGGCAAGGACCTCGGCGACATCCTGGGCCTGGAAAGCGCGATCGCCGGCTCCTGGACCACGGAACGGCCCGAAACCATGCCGCGCGCCGAGGCCGAGCGGCGAATCGGCGACCCACCGGCCATGCGGCGGCTGGTGGAACTCGGCGTGATCCGCCTCCACGAGGCCGACGACTCCCTGGCCACCATTACCCGGCCCAAGCTGATCGAAGCGTTCAACGAGGTCCGCGGCTACGGCATCGCCATCGACAAGCTCATCGACCTCTACGAGGAGACGCTGCCGCACATCGATGCGATCAGCCAGATGTTGGTGCGCGCCGGCGCCGAACACGTGCTGAAAAGGGTCCAGCCCGGTGCACCGCTGCCGGCCGACACCGAGATCGCCGAGCTGATCGGCATGCTGGTGCGGTTCCGCACCCAGGCCGTCGCCTCGGTCACCGCCACCCTGGCCTCGTCGATCGAATCGACCATCGAGTCGATGGTCAGCGGCCTGCTCACCGAGTCGCTGTTGCACTGACGCCGCGTCGCGGGTACGGGTCTCCCTAGGCCAGCGCGAGGAACAGCTTCTCGAGTTCGTCCTCAGAGAGCGGCGCCTTGCCGCTGGCGGATTCACCGGACAGGCACTCGCGAAGCCCACTCGCGACAATCTTGAAGCCCGCCCGATCCAGGGCGCGCGAGACCGCCGCAAGCTGGGTGACCACATCCTTACAGTCGCGGCCGCCCTCGATCATCGCGATCACTCCGGCGAGCTGGCCGTGCGCACGGCGCAGCCGGTTCAACACCGACTTGACGCTGTCTTCGTCATCAAGCACGTGAGGTCCTCTCCCCGAGCTGCCTGTTATACCCTACAGGGTATCCCAACAGCAGGGCGGGCCGCAGATTCAGCGGTCGGCGATCAGATACGGCGCCAGGGTGGCCAGCTTCTCGCAGGTCTCCTCGAATTCCCGCTCGGGCCGCGACTCAGCGATGACACCCGCGCCAGCCCGCAGCCAGCAACGCCCGCCGCCCTCGTAGGCAGCCCGCAACGTCAACGCGGCATCCAGCCCGCCGTCGGCCGAGAACATCACCACCGCGCCGGAGTACAGGCCCCGTGGACACTCGTCGAGCCGCAGGATGGCGTCGATTCCCGCCGATTTCGGGATCCCCGACGCGGTGACCGCAGGGAACAGCGCCTCCAGGGCATCCATCCGGTCCCGTGCGGCATCCAGCCGCCCGCGCACCGTCGACCCCAGGTGCTGGACGCTGCCCCGCTCCCGCACAGTCATGAAGTCCGCGACGACGGTAGTGCCGGGCTCGGCGATCTCGGTGATCTCGTCCACCGACGTGCGCACCGAGATCGCATGCTCCACGATCTCCTTGGCATCGGATTCCAGGTCGGCTCGAACCGCTGCGTCGATCGCGGGATCGCCGGTGCGTGCGCGCGTCCCGGCCAGCGGCTCGGTGACCACCACACCGTCGCCGCGCACCTCGGCCACCAGCTCCGGGCTGTACCCGAGCGCCCGGATCCCGCCCAGCCGCAGCAAGAATGACCGAGCCGGAGTGTTGTGGCGCCGGCCCAGTCGGTAGGTCGACGGGAAGTCCAGCGCGAACGGCACGTCGACGCAACGCGACAGGATCACCTTGCGGTAGCTGCCGGCGCGGATCTCCTCGACCGCGGTCGCCACCCGATCGCGATAGCCGGCACCGTCGGCGTCGACCACAATCGGCGACGGCTCGGCAAGCGCGGGAACACCGTCGGCCAACAGCCGCTCCAGCACCGCGACTGCGCGGTCGCTGTGTCCGAACAGCTCGACTGTCTCGGCGGTGACGACGATGCGGGTCTGCGGCCAGAACACCCGCGCCAGCGCGGTGCCCGGCGCCAACCGGTCCTGCAACCCGAATCGGTAGGTGCCGAATTCGAAGGCCACCCAGCCGAATACCTCGGCGGCCTCGAGCAGCAACCGGTCCACTGCCTCACCGAGCACTGCGGCCGGCCGGCCCCGCCAATGTTCGCGACGCACCACCCCGTCGCGGACCGTGCGCAGCTCGTCGCTGTCCAGCTCAACGGCAGCGCGCACACCGGCGGCCAACGTCCAACTTCCGGCGCGCTCGTAGAGCAGGTACTCCTGAGCGTCATGTTCCGGCAGTTCCACGGCCAGCGCGGCGGCCAGGTCAGCCGGCTCGACGCCCGGCGGCAACGGCACCGACAACGCGGCTTCGGAAACCGTTTCTACACCGACTTCGGACACGGTTAGTAAATGTAGCCTAACCTACCAAGTGATGTGCGCCTCGCCCCGCGAACCCGCGTGCGCAACCTCAGCCAGGCAGCAGGGCCAGCAGTCTCGCTCGCGCTTTCACGTGCAGCTGTTCGAACTTGGAATTGCGCTGACGTTCCATCTCCGCGGCCATCCGATTGCCCAGGTCCTCCAACTCCGCGTCGGTCAGGTCGACCGGCGCCGGCGGAGGCACCAGGTCGCGCTCCTCTTCGTCGGCGTGCGCTTCCAGGACGGTGAGGAAGGAATTCCACTCGTCCACATACCGGGGTGAGCTGGTCGGAGTCCGCAATGCAACCGCGAGCTGGTCGTAGATCTGCCGGTGCTCGGCGTGTGCGATCGCGATCAGCCGGCTGGCCGCGGCCAGCGCCGGATAGTAGATGCCGTCCTCGATCTTCATATGGATGGTGAACTCTCGCAGCAGCTTGTCGAGGGTCTCCTGCCGCTCGTCCGATCCAACCGGGGCGGCCTTGAGCTTGGATCCCAATCCGCGCAGCACGTTGTGGTGGTTCCGCAAGACGGTGTAAGCGTCACTCATTGTGCAATCTCCTTCTGTTCCGCGATTTCGGGGCACTCCAGGGTCTGCGGAGCGAGGTATTTCACCCGGCCCTCACCGAGTGGCGTCGGCACGCCGTCGCGCAGCTCGACCATCCCGTCCTGCACCCGCGCCTGGTAGCGGGGCAGTGGAGCGGCGGCCGGTCCGCGCACCACGGCACCGGTCTGGACGTCGAACTGCGAGCCGTGCCACGGGCAGACGACCCTGCCGCGGTCGAGCCAGCCGTCCTCCATCGGCGCGGCAAGGTGCGGGCACAGCCCGGCGAACGCGGACACGTTGTCGCCGTCGCGGCACAGCACCACGCCGACCCCGTCGACCTCGACCCGCTTGAGCTTCTTGCCGGCGGGAAGCTCCGCCTCCGGGAGCACCGGCGTCCAGTCGTCGATGCGCAGCCGCTCACCGGACTGGTCGATACCGATCCCGGAGCCGAACACCAGTGCGCCGCCCAGGAATCCACTGGCGGAGGTGATGCCATAGCCGACCGCGCTGGTGATGACGCCCCGCAGGTGCCGTCCACGGCGCCGGTCCCGCCAGGATTGGATGTACAGGCCCGTGGCGACGAGGTTCAGCACGCCGTGCACCAGCCCGATCCGCCGGTCCTTTTCGTGGGTGTGCTGCCAGTCGGTGACCCCGGTGGCCGCCGAAGCCAAGTTGGCCGCAATCCCCAGACTCAGGGCGCGCTGGGCGAACCGGGACGCGTCAAGCATTTCCGTCGCGGACTTGCTCGGCAGCAGGCTCAGCGCGTCCAAGGCGACCGTAGTCCCGATGGCGCCGGTGGTCAGCGACGCCAGCGGCGGATGCACGGGGTGCCCCAACCACACGCCGTTCAAGAAGTTGGTCACCCGGTTCCGCGCCCCGCCGAAGGCGTTGAACACGAAGCTCAGCACGTTCTCCAGCCGGTAGCTGGGCCGGTCCATCCATTCCTGTCGTCCAAGAACTTCCAGCACTCGGCCGCCGGCCCCGTGCGCCCGGTCCTCGGCGCCTCGCACCCGTTGAACTGCCATCCCGTCGCCTCCATCCACCTCTGGGCTAACCCGATTGCAGCCCCGTTTGCAGCCTCGTTTGCGGAGCTACACCCCGGAGCGTATCCGCATGTACGATTTACTACAAGTAACGGGTTACGATATTGCTGCGAACGCCTGACTTCCGTTGCGCGATAACTCCACCGTAGGTCCGGCCTGTTCCCCAAACCTGTTTTTTGGCATCGCATTCGATGCCATTTTGAGCAGTGGCAGGCGACCCCCAACACAGACCTGGCAATACCAAGACAAGATAGCTGTGAATGTGTTGGCAACGATTTACCTGCGGGAGACGCGAGTGCTGTGGAGCGGCATATAACCGCATCTGCGGTTTATTGATTGGCCCTGCGGTCCACCCGCCGAATCAGTGACACCGACCACAGCGACCGGATCGCAGTGATGCGTTACAGGCGTTCACAATTCGGTATCGGTCCGCACACAACGGTTGGCAACGCCACCATCCGCGCGGACTATAGAGGCATGCTAAGTATTCGCAAACTCGTGGGATCGATGTTCGTAGCGACAGCCGCCGCGGCGATCGCGCTCGCCCCGACAGGCGTGATGCTGATGACCGGTTCGGCGGGCACGCCAGGCCAGACCGCGGTCGCCCAACCGCACGGTTCCGGCGGCCCCGACGGCAACGGCGGGGGAAGCGGCTGTGGCCATGACGCCGGTTGGCAGGGCTGCGGTGGCTTTGTCCCCGGCCAGGGCGGATTCGGCCACGGCTGCTTCAACGGCATCTGCGGCAGCTGGGACGGCAACCGCGGTTGGTTCAGCGGCTGATCGGCGCCCGGATCGCCACTAGCCCAGCAGCGACCGCACCACCGCGTCGGCCAGCAGCCGACCGCGATCGGTGAGCACCAGCCGCTCACCGTCGGTGTGCAGCAAGCCGTCGCTGACCGCGGTCGCGGCGCGCTCGCGCTCCTCGGCATCCAGGACCGCCAGCGCCAGCCCGTCGCGCATCCGCAGTCGCAACATCACGTCCTCGGTGTGACGGTCGGCGGCGGAGAGCTCCTCGAAGCCGGCCACCGGCAGTGCGTTGTCCCCCAGCAGCTGCGCGTAAGTGTTGGGGTGCTTGACGTTCCACCAGCGCAGCGCGCCGTCGTAACTGTGTGCGCCCGGGCCGGCACCCCACCACCGGCCACCTCCCCAGTAGCCCAGGTTGTGCCGGCAGGCCGCGCCGGGCCGACTCCAGTTGGACACCTCGTACCAGTCCATCCCGGCCGCCCGCAGCCGGCCGTCGACCAGCTCGTAGCGGTGCGCCGCCACATCACCCTCAGGTGCGGGTAGTTCCCCGCGCCGCACGCGACGGGCCAGTGCAGTGCCGTCCTCCACGATCAGGCTGTAGGCCGAGACATGATCCACGCCCGCCTCCAGCGCCGCTTCCACCGAACGCAGCAGATCGTCATCGGTCTCGCCCGGGGTGCCGTAGATCAGGTCGATGTTGAGGTGCTCGAAGCCCGCGGCCCGCGCCTCGCGCGCGGCAGCCACCGGCCGGCCCGGCGAATGGATGCGGTCCAGGGTGGCCAGCACGCGCGGCGAAACCGACTGCATGCCCAGCGACACCCGGGTGTAGCCCGCGGCGCGGATCGACTCGAAGAACTCCGGCGACGTCGACTCCGGGTTCGCCTCGGTGGTGACCTCGGCGTCGTCGGCCAGTCCGAAGTGTTCGCGGACATGGTCGAGCACACGCGCCAGCCGCGCCCCGCCCAGCAGCGACGGGGTGCCGCCGCCGACGAAAACCGTGTCGGCCCGCTGCCTGCCCAGCCGGGCGGCCGCGAGCTCCAGTTCCTTGTCCAGCGCCGCCACCCAGGCGTCGGGGTTCGCGCCGCCCAGCTCCGCCGGGGTGTAGGTGTTGAAGTCGCAGTAGCCGCACCGGATGAAACAGAACGGCACGTGCACGTACACCCCGAACGGGCCGTCGTGGCCGCGCCGGGCCGGCGCCACGTCGGGCAGCGCTACGGCAGTCGGAGTCGGCGTCATGGGGCCCGATCATCCCACGCCGGCGCGGGCGGCGCCGTTCGTCAGCGCCTCAGTCGGATCGCGCGCCGGTCCCCGGTGTGTCCTCGGACAGCGCCGTCACATAGTGGGTCAGCGAACCGACCGGAGCAGCCGCGGCGGCACCGCCGCGCGACACGCACCCGGGCCAGGCCCCGGGCCCCCGGTTGGCCATGATGCGCTTGGCGACGGCGATCTGCTGTTGCGCCGACGCCTGCGAGGGCAGCCCCGCCCCGCCGTTGTCGTCCCAGTCCGCGACGCTGATCTGCAACCCGCCGTAACCACCGTCACCGGTATCGGCCGACCAGTTCCCGCCGGACTCGCAGAGGGCGATGGCTTCCCAGTCGATCGGGTCGGCGCTGGCCGCGCCGGACAATTCGGCGGCGCCGACCAGCAGCACGCCCGCCGTCAGCGCTGTGAACTTCCTCATATCAACTCCACCTTGCTGGCCAGCCAGCGTCCGTCGACCTTGTCCATGGTCATCCGGATCCGGCTGTGGTCGAGCACGGGTTCGGGATTGTCGGCGTTACGCACCGCCTGGTCGACCAGCAGCACCACCACGGCGTGGTTACGGTCGGCGGATTTCAGCACCGCCTCGGCGACGTGCCCGCGCGCCGTCGCCCTGTTGTCTATCAACTGCTGACGCAACCGCACGCTGGAACGGGTGTGCATGGTCCGGAACTGGCCGGTCGATCCGTCGGTGATGTCGGCGAAGTCGCGATCGATGTTGTCGGCGTCGATATTGCTCAGTCGCAACACATATGCCTCGGCCGCCTCCAGGGCCTGCTCACCGGCGAGGTGGGTTTGATAATGCTGGATCGCCAGCCATCCGCCGCAACCGACCGTGGCCGCCAGCGTCGTCACGGCCAGCCAGCGCCGCAGCTGGGCACGGCCGCTGGTACGCCGTGGCGGGTCGGCCACCGGCAATGGTTCCCACGCCGGATCCCATCCGAAGTCGACACTCACCTGTCCCACCCGCCTTCCGATCGGCTGACCGTCTGCGGCGGCCCGGTACCCGGGTGCATCGCCCCCGAGCCGTTCCGATCCGCTCCCCCGGGCCGACCGCCGCGACGTCGAGCCCCAGATGAGTTTTGCTCACGATGATCACAACTTTGCGCCGGTAAGGAAGATTTTCGGCATCCATGGCATAATCGCCGGTGTGACCGCCGCCTACTGCACCTCGTCTGGGGTTGCCCTGGTGGCTCGGCGGCATATCGATTTCAAGCGTGTCTGCAGCTGTCGCTGTCTGCCTTGATGTCGTAGAACCGCCCACCTGTACTTTCCAGCTGGCCGCCGGATCTGCGCCGCCGGAGACAGTCGCCGGTGAACTGCGCTCAATCCCGCCGGCTCCTCTTTGAAGGAGAATCGATGACCGCCACTCCATCCGCTCCCCCGGCCCGGGCTAAGCGCAGTGAGGCCCAGTGGGCGCTCGGCGAAACCGAACCGGCCAACCACAACGAGCAGTTCAAGCAGGAAGACCCGGCCCTCAATGTGCAGGCCCGGATCCTCGACGTCTACTCCAAGCAGGGCTTCGACAGCATCACCAAGGACGACCTGCGCGGCCGCTTCCGCTGGATGGGCCTCTACACCCAGCGTGAGCAGGGCTACGACGGCACCTTCACCGGCGACGAGAACGCCGACCTGCTCGAGGCGCCCTACTTCATGCTGCGGGTGCGCTGCGACGGCAAGCCGATGTCCGCCGCCGCCATGCGGACCCTCGGTCAGATCTCGGTCGACTTCGCGCGGAACACCGCCGACATCTCCGACCGCAACAACCTGCAATACCACTGGATCGAGATCGAGAACGTCCCGGAGATCTGGAACCGCCTGGATGCGGTCGGGCTGCAGACCATCGAGGCCTGCGGCGACTGCCCGCGCGGCATGCTCGGCTCGCCCCTGGCCGGGGAATCGCTCGACGAGGTGCTCGACCCGTCCCCCGCACTCGACGAGATCGTCCGCCGCTACATCGGCAACCCGGAATTCGCCAACCTGCCGCGCAAGTTCAAGACCGCCGTCTCCGGTCTGCCGGACGTCGCCCACGAGATCAACGACATCTCCTTCATCGGCGTCAACCACCCCGAGCACGGCCCCGGGTTGGACCTGTGGGTCGGCGGCGGCCTGTCCACCAACCCGATGCTGGCCCAGCGCCTGGGCGCGTGGGTGCCGCTGGACGAGGTGCCCGACGTCTGGGAGGCCGTCACGAGCCTGTTCCGTGACTACGGCTATCGCCGGCTGCGTTCCAAGGCCCGGCTGAAGTTCCTGGTCAAGGACTGGGGCGTCGAGAAGGTCCGCGAAGTTCTCGAGACCGAGTACCTCAAGCGCCCGCTGATCGACGGGCCGGCGGCGGCACAGCCCACCGCGACCGTCGACCACGTCGGGGTGCAGAAGACCCGCAATGGCCGCAACGCGGTCGGGGTGGCCCCGATCTCCGGTCGGGTGAACGGCGAGACGCTGCTCAAGGTCGCGGAATTGATGGAGCAGGTCGGTTCCGACCGGGCCCGGTTCACGCCCTACCAGAAGCTGGTCATCCTCGACGTTCCCGACGAGAAGGTCGACGGCCTGGTGGCGGAGCTGGATGCGCTGGGCCTGCCGTCCAACCCGTCGCCGTGGCGGCGCAACCTGATGGCCTGCACCGGGCTGGAGTTCTGCAAACTGTCGTTCGTCGAGACCCGCGTGCGGGCCCAGAGCCTGGTCCCAGAGCTCGAGCAACGCCTCGACGACCTCAACGCCGTCCTGGACGTGCCGGTCACGGTCAACATCAACGGGTGCCCGAACTCATGTGCTCGGATCCAGGTGGCCGACATCGGGTTCAAGGGTCAGATGATCGACGACGGCAACGGCAACTCGGTCCCCGGCTTCCAGGTGCACCTCGGCGGCAGCCTGGGCGCCGACAGCGGGTTCGGCCGCAAGCTGCGCCAGCACAAGGTCTACAGCGACGAACTCGGCGACTACATCGAACGGGTGGTCCGTAATTTCATCAAACAACGCAGCGCCGGTGAGCGTTTCGCGCAGTGGGCGGTGCGTGCCGAAGAAGACGATCTGCGATGAGGCCCCACAGCGAAGCGGAGCTGCGTGAGCTGGCCGCCCAGGGCGCGGCCGAGCTCGACGGCGCCAGCGCCACCGAGCTGCTGGAGTGGACGGATGCGAACTTCGGCGGGGTGAACGGCCCCCGAGGTGGCGCCACCTGCAACTACGTGGTGGCCTCCAACATGGCCGACGCGGTGCTGGTGGACCTGGCGGCCAAGGTCCGCGCCGGGGTTCCGGTGCTGTTCCTCGACACCGGCTACCACTTCGCCGAGACCATCGGCACCCGCGATGCGGTGGAGGCGATGTACGACATCGCGTTGGTCAACGTCACCCCGGAGCAGACGGTGGCGGAGCAGGACGCCGCCCACGGCAAAGACCTGTTCGGGTCCAATCCGGCGCTGTGCTGCCGGCTGCGCAAGGTCGAGCCGCTGTCTCGCACGCTGCGCGGCTACTCGGCGTGGGTCACCGGGTTGCGCCGGGTGGAGGCGCCGACGCGTGCCAACGCCCCGCTGATCAGCTTCGACGAGCAGTTCGGTCTGGTGAAGGTCAACCCCCTCGCCGCGTGGACCGATGACGAGATGGACGCCTACATCATCGCCAACAACGTGCTGGTCAACCCGCTGATCGATGAGGGCTACCCGTCGATCGGCTGCGCGCCGTGCACCATCAAGCCGGAGGCGGGTGCCGATCCGCGCAGCGGACGCTGGGCCGGCCTGGCCAAGACCGAATGCGGGCTGCACGCCTCGTGACCACCACGCTGGTACTGACCGCGCACGGCAGCCGGGATCCACGCTCGGCGGCCAACACCCGTGCGATCGCCGGGCACCTGCGCCGGGTGGCGCCCGAATACGCCGTGCGGGTGGCGTTCTGCGAACACAGCACCCCGAACCTGCGCGATGTGCTGCGTGAGACCACCGGCGACACGATCGTGGCCCCCCTGCTGTTGGCGAGTGCCTACCACGCCCGCGTCGATATTCCGGCGATGATCGCGGAGTCCGGCGTTGATCTGCGGGTGGCTCCGACGCTGGGCGAGGACAGCCGTCTGGTGCAGGTTCTCGGCGAACGCCTGACCAGCGCCGGTGCCTCGCGATTCGACCCGGAGCTGGGTGTGGTGGTGGTCGCGGTGGGCTCCTCGCGTGCGGCGGCCAATGCCCAGACCGCCACGATCGCAGCTCCGCTGTCTCGCGGAACACGTTGGGCCGGAGTGGAAGTCGCCTTCGCCACCGAGGGCCCCCAGCCGTCGGTGCCCGAAGCCGTCGAACGCTTGCGGGCACGTGGCGCCACCAAGCTGATGATCGCCCCGTGGTTCCTGGCCCACGGCAGGATCACCGACCGGGTCGCGGCCTACGCCGCACAGGCGGGGATCACGATGGCCCAGCCGCTCGGCGCGCACCGCCTGGTGGCCGCGACCGTGCTGGACCGCGTGGAAGACGTCCTGAGGGCGCGGGCCGCCGCCTGACGGACGGCGGTTCGCCAGCGACCGCTCCGCAGTGAGACCCGTCACAGCGCTCATCACCACCCTTCACCCTTAGTATGGTTAGCCTAACCTACGTAAGGAGCTTGGGTGACGTCCACGGGCGAGGATCCCCTTATCGCGAGAATGGTAATTCGTCGGCGGTTCGCGCTGCACGAATCCTGTACCAGGCTTCGCCAGCTCCATCCGCATTGCCCGCGAACCTACGGTGTCGCGGTTCTCGCTGACGTCAACAAGCGCCGATGGTTCCCGTTGGATTCGGTTTTCACCATCGATCGCCTGCGGGTCCGCTTCGATGAGACCGCCGCCATGACAGACCCACGCGCGGCAGGAAACGTCCTGGCCGCGCGGCTGGTCCACGAAGTGCTGGGGCGGCTCCTTCCGCTGGTGCTACTCGAGGGACGCGCGTGGGACGCGGGCCTGGAGAACCTGTGGGTGCACTTCGACCGCGACAACGACATCGACTGGGTGGCCGTTGTCGACCCGACCGTGCGCGTGCTTCCCGACGACCCCTGGATCCACGAGAAGGGCGAGCGCGGCCACACCGACACGGTGGTGGTGCTGCCCAGCGAATCGGCCCTGACCACCTGGGCGGCCCACCGCTGCCACCGAACTTTGGCGCCGCTGTTCGTCTGGCTCCATGCGGTGTGCGAGGGCGCGATCTCGATCGCGTCGATGTGGCAGCTCCTGGGATCGACGGTGGTGGTCGCGGCAAACCAGCTGCCACGCCGCACCGAGCAGGACGAGGCCGTCAGCTTCCGGCGCAGTCAGGCCATCCTGGACGCGATGGTCGGCTTCGGCCTACCGGTGCGGGGGCCCGCCATGCCGGCTTTCCAGCCGAAGACAGCCCCCCGTCGGGTCCCCACCGGCACCGCTTCGAGTTCGGGCGGGCAACGGCTGTGAACACCGGCCCCGACTTCTCGATGGTGGTCGGCTACGGCAGCGACATGGGCAACGCCGAAGACGCCGCCATGTCGTTCGCCGAGGCATTCGAAGAAGCCACCGGTCTCAGCGCCGAAGCCGTCGAGCTCAATCAGGTCGACATCAGTGACCTGCACTCGGCCACCCACCTCATCGTCGTCACCTCGACCTGGGGCGACGGCGAGTTTCCCGACAACGCCACGCTGTTCTGGGAGGCCCTGAGCGCGGAGACCGCCGACCGCCTGGAACACCTGAGTTTCGCGGTGCTCGCCCTCGGCGACACCGGTTACGACCTGTTCTGCAACGCCGGCCGACTGCTCGACGCACGGCTGAAGCAGTTGGGCGCCACCCGGTTGGCCGAACGCGTCGACATCGACGGCTCCTATGCCAAGCCGGCCGCGGCCTGGACGACCGACATCGTCAAGCTCCTGACCGCCGAGCACACCGCCCCCGGTGGGGACGTCGTCGTATCGAGCCGCGCCGCGCACTCCCCCGAGCAGGCCACACCGAACAACCCCGACCGAGATCGCCCCTTCGAAGCCCGCGTAATGGTCAACAAGCTGCTCACCGCGCCCGGATCCGACAAAGAGGTCCGCCACTACGAGCTGGACCTCACCGGCTCCGGCATCGCCTATGCCGCAGGCGATTCCCTGGCCGTGCATCCGACCAACGATCCCGCTCTGGTCGACGCCATCTTGGCCGAGTTCGGGCTGGGCCCCGAACACACCGTGCCCGGCCACGACGAGCCCCTCGGTGTGCTGCTGACCCATCACCTCGAGATACGGACGCCGTCGCGAGCACTGCGGGAGCTGACGGCCGCACGCACCCGTGACGCGCATGCCGCAGCTGCGCTGGGCGGGAATGCCGATGCGGCACAGGACTCTTGGCTCTACGGCAGAGACGTGCTCGACCTGATCAGACTGGGCACGCTGACCGCGGACGAGGTGATCGACACGTTGCGTCCGCTTCAGTACCGCGACTACTCGATCGCCTCGAGCCCACTGGTCAGCCCCGACCACGTGCACCTGACCGTCGCGACCGTGCGTTACGCCCTCGCAGACCGCCACTATGGCGGCGTGGCTACCTCGTTCCTGGCCGACCGCGCCGACACCGTGCGAGTACACCTGCGGCCCAACCATTCCTTCCGACTGCCCGGACCCGATGTGCCCGTCATCATGATCGGCCCCGGGACCGGGGTGGCGCCGTTTCGCGCGTTCCTGCAAGAACGCCGCGCCGCCGGCGCCAAGGGACGTTCGTGGCTCTTCTTCGGGAATCGGCGCAGAGCCGGCGACTTCCTCTACCGGAACGAGTTCGAGGACCATCTCAGGTCAGGGGTGCTGTCCCGGCTCGACCTCGCGTTCTCCCGCGACGGCGCCACCGACACACCGAATCGGTATGTCCAGCAACGCATGTGGGAGAACTCGACGGAGCTCTTCAGCTGGCTCGAAGAGGGTGCGCAGCTCTACGTCTGCGGTGATGCCGAACGTATGGCCAAGGACGTCGACGCCGCACTGCACGCCATCGTGGCCAGCGCCGGCAACATGAACACCGCTGCGGCGCACGCCTATGTCAACCAGCTCATCAAGACCCACCGCTATCTGCGGGATGTCTACTAGCCGGCGCAGGGTCGGCTTACCCTGACGCCGGTACCGCCGCGCCCACCGCCGCCACGTCACTCAACGGCGGGATCCGGGTGGCCCGCACGTAAACGGTGTCCCCCTCGGCCAACGCGAGCGCCTCGGCGTCCCCGCGGGTGATCTGGGCGGTGAACGGCACCTGGGTCGCGGCATTGGTGAGCTCGACCCGCACCTCGAAGCCCAGCGTCACCACCCGGTCGACGGTGGCACGCAGCACCCCGACCCCGTCGGCGCCGTCTACCGTTGCCGCGGACACCGCCATGTCGGGGGTACGGCCGACCCGGATGTCGTGCGGACGGACCAAGGCTCCGTTGAGCGAGGACACCGCTCCCAGGAACGACATGACGAACGCGTTCGCCGGCGCGTCATAGACCTCGGTCGGGGTGCCGAGCTGCTCGATGCGGCCCTGATTCAGCACGGCGATCCGGTCCGCGACGTCCAGCGCCTCGGCCTGGTCGTGAGTGACCAGCACCGTGGTGACGTGCACCTCGTCGTGCAGGCGGCGCAGCCAGGCCCGCAGGTCTTCCCGGACCTTGGCGTCCAGCGCCCCGAACGGCTCGTCGAGCAGCAGCACCTGCGGATCCACCGCAAGGGCCCGCGCCAGGGCCATCCGCTGGCGCTGACCGCCGGACAGCTGGTTGGGGTAGCGGGTCTGGAAACCGCTGAGCCCCACCACTTCGAGCAGGTTGTCCACCTTTTCTTTGATTTCGGCCTTGGGCCGCTTGCGGATCTTGAGCCCGAACGCCACGTTGTCGCGCACCGTCATGTGCTTGAACGCCGCGTAGTGCTGGAAGACGAACCCGATCCCGCGCCGCTGTGGCGGAACCCCGGTGACGTCGACTCCGTTGATGGTGACCGTCCCGCTGTCCGGGTGGTCCAGGCCGGCGATGGCCCGCAGCAGAGTCGACTTGCCCGAGCCGCTGGGCCCGAGCAGCGCCGTCAGCGAACCGGACGGGACCGCGAAGTCGACGTTGTCCAATGCGACGAAGTCGCCGTAGCGCTTGTTCGCCCCGCGCACCGTGATTGCGTTGCTCATTTGTTTCCCTTTCCGGCCCGCACGTCGAGCACCACCTGAACGATCAAGACCAACACCGACACCGTCATCAGCAGTGTGGACAAGGCGTAGGCGCCGTATTCGGCGCCGCGGTTGTAACGGTCGGACACCAGCAGTGTCAGCGTCTGGGACTTTCCGGGCAGGTTCGACGACACGATCAACACCGCGCCGTACTCGCCGAGCGTGCGCGCCACCGTCAGCACGATCCCGTACGTCAGCCCCCAGCGGATGGATGGCAGCGTGATCCGCCAGAACGTCTGCCACCAACTCGAACCCAGCGTCGCCGACGCTTCCTCCATATCGGTGCCCAGTTCGTGCAGCACCGGTTCGACTTCCCGGATCACGAACGGCAGCGTGACGAAGATGCTGGCCAGCACGATGCCCGGCAGGCCGAAGATGATCTTGAAACCCCAGTCGTTCTCCACGAAGCCCAGCAGCCCCGCGGATCCCCACAGCACCACCAGCGCCACACCGACGATCACCGGCGAGACCGCGAATGGCAGGTCAATGACCGCCTGAAGCACGCCCTTGCCGCGGAACTTGTTGCGAGCCAATACTAATGCTGTCGGAATACCGAAGATGACGTTCAGGGGCACCACGATCGCCACCACCAGCAGCGACAGTTGCAGCGCCGAGATGGCTGCCGGTGTGGAGATGTAGTCGAAGAACTGTCCGAGCCCGGGCGCGAAGCTGCGCCACAGGATCAACGACACCGGGACGATCAGCAGCAGGCCGATGTAGGCCACCGCGAGGAAGCGGAGCAGGTAGCGGATTTTCCGTGACGACGTCATATCAGGACCTCTCCTGCCGCTTGCTCACTCGCGACCCCAGCACCCGCAGGGCGAGCAGCACCAGGAACGAAATCCCGAGCAGTACCAGCGAGATCGCCGCCGCACCGGTGCGGTCGTCGTTCTCGATCAACGTCCGGATCCACTGCGAGGACACCTCGGTCTTGCCGGGCACCGCGCCACCGATCAACACCACCGAACCGAACTCGCCGATCGCCCGGGAGAACGCCAGCCCCGCTCCCGTCAGCAGCGACGGTGTCAGGGCCGGCAGCACCACGGCCCGGAAGATGGTCAGCCCGGAGGCGCCCAGCGACGCGGCGGCTTCCTCGACCTCCCGATCGATCTCCAGCAGCACCGGTTGCACCGACCGCACCACGAACGGCAGCGTGACGAACGCCAGCGCCAGGCCGACGCCCCAGGCGGTGTGCTGCAGGTGCACGTGCACGGGGCTGGCCGGGCCGTAGAGCGCCAGCATCACCAGGCTCGCGACGATGGTGGGCAGCGCGAACGGCAGGTCGATGATCACGTCGATGAAGCGCTTGCCGAAGAAGTCGTCGCGCACCAGCACCCACGCGATCAACAGGCCGAACAGCAGGTTGAGCACGGTGACCCCGGCCGCGATCGTCAGCGTCACCCGAAACGACTGCACGGCGGCGTGCGAGGTGACCGCCAGCTGGAACGCACGCCACCCACCGCCGCCGGCCTGCCAGGCGATCGCGGCCAGCGGCGCCAACACGATCAGCGACAGCCACACCGTGGCAGCACCGACGCGCAGCGACACCCCTTCCCGTCGAAACCCTGAGTGCTCGCCGCCCTCGCCGGGCCGAGTCACCTCGGTGACCACCGTCGCGCTCATCCGGTGACCCGGGTGTAGATCTTGGTGATCGCGCCGCTCGACTTGTCGAAGAGGGCGTTGTCGACCACGTCCCACCCGCCGAGGTCGGCGATCGTCCACAGCTTGTCGGGGTCCGGGAACGTGTGGCGGAATTCGTCGGCGATGCTCGGGTCGACCGGACGGAAGCCGGCTTCGGCCCACAGCCGTTGCGCCGCCGTCGTGTACTGGAAATTCTTGAACGCGGTGACGGTGTCAAGGTGCCGACTGGAGGTCACCACGGCCAACGGGTTTTCGATCTTGAAGGTCTGCGACGGGTTGACGTGCTCCACCGGCTTGCCCTTGCGCTCGACCGCGATCGCCTCGTTCTCGTAGCTGATCAGCACGTCGCCGCTGCCCTGCAGGAACACATCGGTGGCCTCGCGACCCGAGCCCGGGCGCAGCTTGAAGTGGTCACTGACCAGCTGCTCGATGAAGTCCAGGCCTGCCTGCGGGTTCTTGCCGCCCTCGCTCTTGACGGCGTACGGGGCCAGCAGGTTCCATTTGGCCGATCCAGAGCTCAGCGGGCTGGGGCTGATCACCTCGACCCCGGGCCGCAACAGGTCGTCCCAGCCGTTGATGTGCTTGGGATTGCCCTGCCGGACCACCAAGGTCACCACCGAACCGAACGGGATTCCCTTGGTGACGTCGGCGTTCCAGTCCTCGGCGACCTTGCCGGCCTTCACCAGTCGGGTGACGTCGGGTTCCACGGAGAAGTTCACGATGTCGGCGGGTTTGCCGCTGGCGACGCCGCGGGACTGATCGCCCGATGCGCCATAGGAGGTGACGACCTGGACGTCGGCGCCGTCCTCGGTGTTGTAGAAGGCCGGGATCACCTTGCTCCAGCCGGGCTCGGGAACCGCGTAGGCCACCAGCGTCAGGGTGGTGTGCGCCTCGGAGCGCTCACCGCCTCCGACGACATCGCTGGGTCCGCCGCCGCATCCGGCGAGCGTGGTGACTGCCATGGCGGCGGCCAGTGCCAGCGCGATGCTGCGCGCGAGAGTATTGGGCATTGATGACCTTTCCGGGCGAATCCGTATAGACGTCGGCAAGAATGCTTGTCCGTCGGATCGCGAAAGGCGTTCGATTTCTACAGAACGTGCGTCAACAAAGACGACACCGGTACGCCGACGGGTGCGGTATCAGCGACAACAGTGCAGGTCGGCCACAGCGGAAGTGATCACGGCGAGCTTCGGGAACGCCACAATCTGGCGCTGCCGGTCACCGGTCGCTGCGAACATGCGGGGAAGCATAACAGAGCCCTGTGCGGGCAGCGCCCGGCCCGGTTCGGCGGGTCTAGCGGGTCAGCAACCAGCTGACGATCACCAACACAATCAGGCCGATCAGCACCAACGTGACCTGCGAACGCGGCATCAGCGGGCCCCGCCGTCACGACCGTGCCGGACACGCTCCTGCACCCGGATTCCCTCCCCCAGGGCCGCGTCCAGCACCGAGGCCAGGCCGTAGGCCAGCAACAACACCACCGGCATCACCACCGCGGTCTGCACCACAAAGCCGAGGCCGGACAACCACAACTCAACACCGTCCCACCAGCTCAGGAAGCCCACCACCCAGCCCACTTTAGCGGCGACCGCAAGCGCGGCGAAGCCGGGCGAAGCCAGGCGAAGCGGGCCGGCAGCCCAAGCCTGGATCGGCCGATCCGGGTAGACGCGCGGCAGACCCGCCAGAGATGATGACGGAATGGACCTGCACACCCCGCCGGGCGATGCACCCGCCAAGACCGCGCCGGAAATCACCACGCCCGCCGCAGGCACCGGCGCCGCGGCTCCGTCACCACCACCCCTGTCGGCGACCGCTCCGGTGCCGTATGCGGCGTCACCGAGTCAGGTCCGCAACCCGTTTCCACCGATCGCCGACTACGCCTTTCTGTCGGACTGCGAGAACACCTGCCTGATCTCGGCGGCGGGCTCGGTGGAGTGGATGTGCCTGCCGCGCCCGGACTCCCCCAGCGTTTTCGGCGCCCTGCTGGACCGCAGCGCGGGGCACTTTCGGCTCGGGCCGTACGGGGTGTCGGTGCCCGCGGCGCGGCGCTACCTGCCCGGCAGCCCCATCATGGAGACCACCTGGCAGACCCATACCGGCTGGCTGATCGTGCGTGACGCGCTGGTGATGGGTAAATGGCACGACATCGACGCACGGTCGCAGACCCACCGGCGCACCCCCACCGACTGGGACGCCGAGCACATCCTGCTGCGCACGGTGCGTTGCGTCAGCGGCACCGTCGAGTTGACCATGAGCTGCGAGCCCGCATTCGACTATCACCGCACCAGCGCCACCTGGGAGTACTCGGCCAACGCCTACGGCGAGGCGATCGCGCGGGCCCGGCAGAATCCGGACGCCCACCCGACCCTGCGATTGACGACGAACCTGCGGTTGGGACTGGAGGGCCGCGAGGCCCGGGCCCGTACCCGGCTGACCGAGGGCGACGACGTCTTCGTGGCCTTGAGCTGGTCGAAACATCCTGCGCCGCAAAGCTATGCCGAAGCCGCCGACAAAATGTGGAACACCACCGAATGCTGGCGACAGTGGATCAACATCGGGAACTTCCCCGATCATCCGTGGCGCTCCTATCTGCAGCGCAGCGCGCTGACGCTGAAGGGCCTGACCTATTCGCCGACCGGAGCCCTGTTGGCCGCGCCCACCACGTCGCTGCCGGAAACGCCTCAGGGCGAACGGAATTGGGACTACCGCTACAGCTGGGTACGCGACTCGGCGTTCACCCTGTGGGGCCTGTACACGCTGGGACTGGACCGCGAGGCCGATGACTTCTTCTCGTTCATCGCCGACGTGTCCGGCGTCAACAACGGACAGCAACACCCGCTGCAGGTGATGTACGGCGTCGGCGGGGAGCATGAGCTGGTGGAACAGGAGCTGGACCACCTGTCCGGCTACGACAACGCCCGTCCGGTACGGATCGGCAATGGCGCCTACAACCAGCAGCAGCACGACATCTGGGGCACCATGCTCGACTCTGTCTACCTGCACGCCAAGTCCCGCGAGCAGATCCCGGAAACCCTGTGGCCGGTGCTGAAGCGCCAGGTGGAAGAGGCGATCAAGCACTGGCGCGAACCCGACCGGGGCATCTGGGAGGTGCGCGGCGAACCGCAGCACTTCACCTCCTCGAAGGTGATGTGCTGGGTGGCGCTGGACCGCGGGTCGAAGCTGGCCGAGCTGCAGGGCGCGGTCTCCTACGCCAAGCAGTGGCGGGCGATCGCCGAGGAGATCAAGGCCGACGTGTTGGCCAACGGAGTGGATTCCCGCGGCGTGCTGACCCAGACGTACGGCAGCACGGCGCTGGACGCTTCACTGCTGCTGGTGGTGCTCACCCGGTTTCTGCCGGCCGATGACCCGCGGGTGCGCGCCACCGTCATGGCGATCGCCGAAGAGCTCACCGAGGACGGCCTGGTGCTGCGGTACCGGACCGAGGAGACCGACGACGGGCTGTCCGGCGCCGAGGGCACCTTCACCATCTGCTCGTTCTGGCTGGTCTCGGCGTTGGTGGAGATCGGCGAAGTCAGCCGGGCCAAGCATCTGTGTGAGCGGCTGTTGTCGTTCGCCAGCCCGTTGCACCTCTACGCCGAGGAGATCGAGCCCCGCACCGGCCGGCATTTGGGCAACTTCCCGCAGGCCTTCACGCACCTGGCGCTGATCAACGCCGTCGTGCACGTGATCCGCGCCGAGGAGGAGGCCGACTCCACCGGAGGTTTCCAGCCCGCGAACGCACCGATGTAGCTCGGTCCTGTTGCGCGAGCAGACGCAAAATCACCCAAAATTCGGGCCTTTTCAGTGATTTTGTGTCTGTTCGGCGCGGGTCAGCCGCTGAGGTTGCGGATCTTGTCCAGCATCGCCCGGGCCAGGTCGGCGGCGGTGGTGTCCCCGGCGGGCGGGGCGCCGGAGTGGTCGTCCTCGTCGACGAACCAGAACACATCAACGTCGACGACGCAGTTCACCCGCGCCGCGAGCGCCCGCGAGACCCGCAGTCCCGCTTCGCCGTCCACACTTGTACGCACCGTGGCCACCAGCACCGCGTCCTGGTCGGAGACGTCGGTGACCTCGCCACTGGCCTCGCTGTCCTCCCCGCTGTCGCGCGTCACGACCACCCCGTCGCAGCTGCCCCACTGCTCGGCGAACTTCTCGAAGAGCGCGTCGGCGTCGGCGGCACTGTCCAGTGCGACCACCGCTTCGCCCACCCCGGTCAACGGCGAGTCCCCGGCGCCGGTGCTGTCCCAGAACTCATGGGCGACGTCCCGTACCCCGGCGGAGCTGTACACACTGCGCTGGCCGCCCACCGCCGCGCCGACGCAGTCTTGCGGCTCCGCCGACTCCCAGGCGTCGGGCAGGTCGTCGAGGCCGCCGAACCGCGGCGGCAGGGAGGGGTCGCTGCGGAAAGGCTGGCCGGTCAGTTTCGACAGCTCGGAGTCGTCGAGCAACACCTGCCGGACCGCCATCCCGGTCACCGAGGTTGGCGCCAATCCCGGTGCGGGCCGGACGGTTCCGGAGACCACCGTGGTGCACCCGCTGGCCAGCAGCACGACCGCCACCGCGCCCGCCGCGATTGTGCCTGCCCGGGAGGCCACTACTTCTTGGCCTTATCTCCGGCAGAGCCCCCGCTGTCGGTGGACAGCGCCGCGACGAACGCCTCCTGCGGCACATCGACCCGCCCGATGGTCTTCATCCGCTTCTTGCCCTCTTTCTGCTTCTCCAGCAGCTTGCGCTTACGGGTGATGTCACCGCCGTAGCACTTGGACAACACGTCCTTGCGGATGGCCCGGATGTTCTCGCGGGCAATGATTCTCGAGCCGATCGCGGCCTGCACCGGCACTTCGAACTGCTGGCGCGGGATCAGCTCCTTGAGCTTGGTGGTCATCTTGTTGCCGTAGGCCGAGGCCGAGTCTTTGTGGACGATCGCACTGAACGCGTCCACCGGCTCGCCCTGCAGCAGGATGTCGACCTTGACCAAGTCGGCCTCCTGCTCGCCGGCCTCCTCGTAGTCCAGGCTGGCGTAGCCGCGAGTGCGCGACTTCAGCGAGTCGAAAAAGTCAAAGATGATCTCGCCCAACGGCATCGTGTAGCGCAGCTCGACGCGTTCCGGTGAGAGGTAGTCCATCCCGCCGAGTTCCCCACGACGGGACTGGCACAGTTCCATGATGGTGCCGACGAACTCGCTCGGGGCGATCACGGTGGTCTTGACGACGGGCTCGTAGACAGTGCGGATCTTGCCTTCCGGCCAGTCCGACGGGTTGGTGACGATGATCTCGGTGTTGTCTTCGGCGATCACCCGGTAGACGACGTTGGGCGAGGTGGAGATCAGGTCCAGGTCGAATTCGCGCTCGAGGCGTTCCCGGGTGATCTCCATGTGCAGCAGGCCCAGGAAGCCGCAGCGGAACCCGAAGCCCAGCGCCACCGAGGTTTCCGGCTCATAGGTCAGGGCGGCGTCGTTGAGTTGCAACTTGTCCAGGGCGTCACGCAGATTCGGGTAGTCCGACCCGTCCACCGGGTACAACCCGGAGTAGACCATCGGTTTGGGTTCGCGGTAGCCGGTGAGCGCCTCGGTGGCCCCGCCCCGGGCGGTGGTGACGGTGTCGCCGACCTTCGACTGGCGCACGTCCTTCACGCCGGTGATCAAATAACCCACCTCGCCGACACCAAGCCCCTTGGCGGGCTTGGGTTCCGGGGAGACGATGCCGACTTCAAGCAGCTCGTGGGTGGCACCGGTGGACATCATGGCGATCTTCTCGCGAGGGGTGACCTTGCCGTCGACGACACGCACGTAGGTGACCACACCGCGGTAGATGTCGTAGACGGAGTCGAAGATCATCGCCCGGGTGGGCGCGTCGGCGTCGCCGGTGGGCGGAGGCACCTGCCTGACCACCTCGTCGAGCAGTTCCGCCACGCCTTCGCCGGTCTTGCCGGAGACCTTCAACACGTCTTCGGGCTCGCACCCGATGATGTGGGCCAGTTCGGCGGCGTAACGCTCCGGGTCGGCCGCGGGCAGGTCGATCTTGTTGAGCACCGGGATGATGGTCAGGTCACGATCCAGCGCCAGGTACAGGTTGGCCAGGGTCTGGGCCTCGATGCCCTGGGCGGCGTCGACCAGCAGGACTGCGCCCTCGCAGGCCTCCAGCGCGCGGGATACCTCGTAGGTGAAGTCGACGTGACCGGGTGTGTCGATCAGATGCAGCACGTAGTCGCCGGATGCCGCGCGTTGGCCTGCGCCCTGCTCCGGGTGGTCCTTGACCGTCCAGGGCAGCCGGACGTTCTGCGCCTTGATGGTGATGCCGCGTTCCCGCTCGATGTCCATCCGGTCCAGGTACTGGGCCCGCATCGATCGGTCGTCGACAACGCCGGTGAGCTGCAGCATCCGGTCGGCCAAGGTGGATTTGCCGTGGTCGATGTGGGCGATGATGCAGAAGTTCCGTATCTGCGCCGGCGCGGTGAAGGTCTGGTCGGCGAAACTGCTGATGGGAATCTCCTGGTGAACGGGGGCGGTGGTGCCTACCTGCCTAGTCAGGGTAGCGAGGCGGTGGCGTCAAGACGAAACCCCCGGAGACCAGCTCCGGGGGTTTGCGTTTCCGAACGACGATTACAGGTCGATCGCGAAGTAACCGCCGAGGTCGGCAATGCCCGCCTGGAAGAAGTTGGCGGCATCTTCCCAAGCACTGTCGCCGGCCAGGCTGGCGGCGATCGCGGCGTCGGATCCGAACAGGTAGTCGGCGGCGTTCTCGAACTCGATCTGGTCGCCGCCGTTGAGGATCGCGAACAGCAGCACGTTGTTGCCGTCGATGAACTGCGTCAACGCACCGTTGAGCAGGCTGTAAGAGCCCGGGTCGCTGGAAATCTCGTCTTCCCAGTTGACGCCGTAGAGCATCATGCCGAAGGCGGCGTTCACGTCGTCTTGGTTGATGGTGAGGAACGGGTTGGCCTCGGAGGCGTCGATGACCTTGTCGCCCACGCCGGCCAGGGTGGCCTGCGACTCGAAGAGGAAGTTCATCGACTGGATCTCACTCGCCAGCACCGAGCTGAAGTCGAAGCCGGTCGAGTCGTCGGCAGCCGCCAACGGCGCCAACGCGAGTGCCGTACCAGCGGCAAAGCTGCCGAGCACACCGATTTTCCGCATGTCCATTCCCCCAAAATGCCCTTCATCCTCACTGCCCGGCGGCCGGTTTCCCCACCCCCGCCGGAAGCTCCCCCCAGCACCGTTGCTGTGAGCCGGATAAAATCTAACAAAGACCTGTGATCAATACAAGTGAATGTTCACTCGTATTTTGGTTTCTTCGGGTTCTTCCCCATGTTCGCCCCAGGGCGAGCAGTATTTGTGCACGTCGACCTGTGTTCAGGATCACGATCCGGGCCGCCCGCGCACCGCGTCCGATGTCCCGAATACCCCCAAGTGAACATCGGGACCGGCGGTACCCACGGCAAGACGAAACCCCCGGAGACGATCCTCCGGGGGTTTCGGTTCGGCCTGCGGCTACGAGTCGAAGATGCCGAAGAAGCCCATCAAGTCGCCCCAGGCGAACTGGAAGTAGCTGGCGGCTTCTGCCCAGCCACTGGCGGCGCTATTGGCGATGTCCTCCATGCTGTTCCCGCCAAGCAGGTCGCCGGTGCCGCCGTCCCAATCGAGCACAGCGCCGTTGTTCATCATCGCGTACAACAGCGAGTTGATGCCGTCGTCGAACGGGACCATCGCGCCGTTGTAGACGTTGTAGGCACCCGGATCGGAGGCCAGTCCGGCCTCCTCCGGATTGAAGCCGTAGACCAGGTAATCGAAAGCGGTCGTGCCACTGTCCTGAACCGTAGACACGTCCGCGGGGTTGATGATGTCGAAACCCTGCGGGCCCATGGTGACGTCCGTGGAGGGGACGCCCGCCAAGAAGGTGTCGGTCCCGAAGAGGAAGTTCATCGACGCGATCTCGCTGTCCACCACGGACGTCAAGGGGTCGGTGTCGGCAGATGCCAACGGCGCCAATACGAACGCCGCGCCGGCGGCGAAGCCACCAACGACGACAGATTTGCGCATGCTCATGTTCGATGCCTTTCGCGATGTCTCTCTTTGGCGGTGGTCCGCCCCAGGAGCCCCCCAGCACAACCACTGAAAGCCGCAGGGGCTCTGTCAGTTTCACTAATCCTGTTACGATTGAAACCCTGCGTGATAGCTGCGCAAATCCATATACCTCCTGATAGCCCCTCGGCGCGCAGAAGGACCCGGGCGATCACCCACCGGACTCAGCCAAGGCATCAGTTGCCGGCGAACGCCATGTCATACATGTCGTTCCGGGCGGTGACTTGCCCCATTTCAAGCACCCCCGGAGGAAAAGCCAAGAACCTCCCCAGACTGCGGTTTTCGGCGACTTCCACCCACCGATTGAAATCTTCCGTCCGGCTGACGACGGGTTATACCTGCGCCGGCCCGTTGAGAAGAAGCCCCCTGTGAATCAATATTCCCGTACCGTACGCCGATGCCTCTCTGCGGACAACACAAGTGGGACATCAGTTTTCGTACAGATTCCTGTGCTTTTCGTTTACGTTCGCGTCAAGGAGGGATGATCGCCGGCACAGCTCTGGCGAGGCCCAGACACCGATGCCCGAAGCGCGTTTCGCCTATGCTGCGAACATGGCTTCCCCGCGGAAGACTCCATGGGAGACGGTGCAGCGATTCGCCGAGCACCTGGTGTTCAACGAGGCTCCCCGGTTCATCCGCCAACTCGAACAGGCACCGCAGGTCCAGCAGCGCATCCAACGCGGTATCGAGCAGGGCATCAAGATCGGCCTGGAAATGCTCACCGGCGCGACATCAGAGCCGCCGACGGAGATCCCCGCCGGGCGCCCGGTAACCGACAGCAGTGTGCCCACCGCACACCGCGCACGCCGGCTCGTCTACTCCCCCGACCTCAACGGCCGCGCCGACCCGGGCGAGATCGTCTGGACGTGGGTGGCCTATGAGGACGAACCGGACCAGGGCAAGGACCGACCGGTGCTGGTCGTCGGCCGCGACCGCAACACACTGCTGGGCCTGATGCTGTCCAGCCGGCAACGGCACGCCGACGACAGGAACTGGGTCGGTATCGGTGCGGGCAACTGGGACGATGCCCGCCGGATCAGCTGGGTGCGGCTCGACCGGGTGCTCGACGTGCCCGAGGAATCGATCCGGCGCGAAGGCGCCATTCTGGAGCGCTCGGTGTTCGAGGTGGTGGCCGCCCGACTGCGCAGCGACTACTCGTGGAGCTGACGCAGCCCCTCCGATCTAGCTAGCCCTGGGCGATGTAGTCACGCAACTGCTCGTGTTCGGCCTGCAGCTCCTCCATGCGGGACTTGACGACGTCGCCGATGCTGACGATCCCGGCCAATCGGCCGTTTTCGAGTACCGGGATGTGACGTGCGCGGTGCTCGGTCATCAACATGCTGACGTCGTCGGCGGAGTCGCTCTTGGTGCAGGTCGCCACCACGCGGGTCATGATGGCCGATACCGGCCGGACCAGCAGGCTGGCGCCGTGGACGTGTAACTGGCGTACCACGTCGCGCTCGGAGGCCACCCCCTCCAGGCCATCGCGCCCGATCACGACCATGGCGCCGATGTTGTGCTCAGCCAGGCCCGCTAGCAACTCCATGACGGTGGCATCCGGATGGATGGTCACCACCGCCGCACCCTTGTTCCGCAATACATCCGCGATCCGCATTGACGCCTCCCGCCGCAGTGATCTGCTTCACACCAGGCTAGGCCATTTGGCCCGGCCGGGGGTGGCGATAACGAAACTGAGCCGATCGCGTAGCGCACGAGCGCCATCTGTGGCATATGTGACGTCATGACGATCGAGATCACGCTGCTGGGCACCGGAAGCCCGATCCCCGACCCGAACCGCGCCGGCCCGTCGACGCTGATCCGGGCCGGCGGCCAGCAACTGCTGGTCGACTGCGGACGAGGGGTGCTGCAGCGTTTGGCAGCGGCGGGCAGCTCGGCCAGCACCCTGTCGGCGCTGCTGCTCACCCACCTGCACAGCGACCACATCGCCGACCTGGGCGATCTGCTGATCACCCGGTGGGTTACCACCTTCACCCCGGATGCCCCGCCGCTGCCGATCATCGGGCCGCCGGGCACCGCGGAGGTGGTGGAGGCGACCTTGCGAGCGTTCGGCCACGACATCGGCTACCGCATCGCCCATCACGACGATCTGACCGCCCCGCCCCCGGTGGACGTGCAGGAACACACCGCGGGCCAGGTCTGGGATCGCGACGGCGTGCGGATCACCGTTGCGCCCACCGACCACCGGCCGGTGACGCCGACGATCGGCTTCCGGATCGAGCACTCCGACGAAAACGGGACCGCCTCGGTGGTGGCGGCCGGCGACACCGTGCCCTGCGAGAGCCTCGACGAGCTGGCGAGCGGGGCCGGTGCGCTGGTGCACACCGTCATCCGCAGCGACCTCATCGAGTTGCTGCCCCAGCAGCGGATCCGCGATATCTGCGACTATCACTCTTCGGTGGCCCAGGCGGCCGCGACCGCCCAACGGGCCGGGGTGGGCATTCTGGTGCTGACGCACTATGTACCTGCCATCGCACCCGGGCAGGAGGAGCAGTGGCGGGCGCTGGCGGCCGCGGAGTTCGACGGTCCGATCGAACTCGGCGACGACCTGCACCGAGTCGAGGTGACCGCCCGCAGCTGAGTCGAGTTGGGGAGTTGCCGGGCCAGCTGGTACCCTGAACAGCTGTTGCTCCCGTGTCGGGAGGCGAACCCAACTCAAGTTTTTGCGAAGGAATTACTCCGTGGCCAACATCAAGTCGCAGGTGAAGCGCAACCGGACCAACGAGCAGGCCCGGCTGCGCAACCAGTCGGTGAAGTCGGCGGTGCGCACCGCGATCCGTGCCTTCCGTGAGGCCGCCGCAGCCGGCGACAAGGACAAGGCCGGCGTGCTGCTGGCTTCGACCAGCCGCAAGCTGGACCAGGCCGCCAGCAAGGGCGTCATCCACAAGAACCAGGCCGCCAACAAGAAGTCGGCGCTGGCGAAGGCGCTCAACCAGCTCTGACCTAGCGGATTGCCCGCAACCGCAGGCCCCTGATTCCACTGGCGAACAGGGGCCTTCGTGTTGCCCGGATCAGCGGTCGGCCAACTCGGCGACCCCGCGGACCGCGGCCTCCAGTGCGTAGTCGGCGTCGGCGGCGGCGCCTTTGACGTCAGCGTTGAGGGCGGCCACCAGCCGCACCGCGGCCGCCATGGTCCCCGGCGACCAAAACCGCGACTGCTTCTGCGCCTTCTGCACCCGCCAGGGCGGCATGCCCAATTCACCGGCCAGCCGGTACGGATCACCCGACTTGGACCTCACCCGGGCGATGGTGTGAACCGCCTCGGCCAAGGCGTCGGCCAGCACCACGTGCGGTTCGCCGCGAATCATCGCCCAGCGCAGTGCCTCGGTGGCACCGGCGACGTCGCCGACGACCGCCCGATCGGCGACGTCGAACCCCTTCACCTCGGCTTTGCCGCTGTGATAGCGCCGCACCGCGATGGCGTCGACGTGCCCACCGGTATCGGCGACCAGCTGCGAGCAGGCCGAGGCCAGTTCGCGAATGTCAGAGCCCACCGCATCGAGCAGCGCCGTCACGCAGGCGTCATCGACTCGAACCTTGAGCCCGCGGAACTCGGCCCGGACGAAGTCGGCACGTTCGGAGGCCTTGGTGATACGGGCACAGGTGTGCACCTCGGCACCGAGTTCCCGCAACTGCCCGGCCAGTGCCTTGGCCCGCCCCGCACCCGAATGCACCACCACCAGCACGGTGCCCAGCGGGACGTCCTCGGCCGTGGCGGCGATCAGCGCTACGGCCTCCTTCCCGGCTTCGGCGGCGGCCTCGAGCACCACCACCCGTTCGTCGGCGAACAGCGACGGGCTCAGCAGCTCGGCGAGCTCGCCCGCCTCGACCTCACCGGCCCGCAACCGGTCCACCGGTATGTCGGTGCTGCCGGCCTGCTTCCGAACTGCGGCCAGTACCTGGCCAACGGCCCGTTCGACCAGCAGTTCCTCATCCCCGAGGATCAGATGCAGCGGCGAAACCGATTGGCTCACCCGCCAATCGTGTCACGCTGTGCCGACACCCGCCCAGGCGGTCAACACCTGCGTGGCCGACCACGCCAGCAGGCACAGTGCCAACGCGGCCAGCACCCGCCGGCACCACCGCCATCGCCAACACACCACCACCAGGACGGCGGCGGCACCGACCCCGACGACCCCCACCACGCCCTGCGGCACCGGCACGGTGGCGGCGGGAACCCCGCCGGACCAGCGCGCGACGCGGCAGACCCACCACAACTCCGGTCCGGTGAAACGGATCAACAGCGAGGCGCCCGCCGGCCACCACCCGCACAAGACCGCCGCCGCGCTGCCCAGCACGGTGATCGGCGCGACCAGCGCCGCCACCGCCAGGTTGGCCACAGTGCTGACCAGGCTGAGCCGCCCAGAGATGCCTGCGATCAACGGCGCGGTGACCAGGTTGGCGGCCCACGCCACACAGACCGCGGCGGCCAGCGGCCGAGGCCACCCATGGGCCACCAGCCGGGACGTCCAGACCGGTGCGATGAGCACCAACGCCGCGGTGGCCACCACCGACAGCGCGAACCCGACGTCGACCGCCAGGTGCGGGGCCAACGCCAGCAGCACCAGCACACTGGCGGCCAGGCTCGGCACCGCCTGGCGGCTGCGCGCTGAGAGCACGCCCAACAGCGCGATAGCTCCCATCACCGCCGCCCGCAACACACTGGCCGCGGGCTGCACGACGATCACGAATGCGACCAGTGCAATCCCGGCCAGTACCGCGGCGGCGCGCGGCCCGACCAGTCGCGCCGAGAACAGCACCGCACCGCAGATGATCGTCACGTTGGCGCCGGAGACCGCCATCAGGTGGGTCAGCCCCGCGGCCCGAAAGTCTCGCCCGGTGGCGGCGGTGATCGCCGAGGTGTCGCCGAGCACCAACGCGGGCAGCATCCGGGCCTGCTCGTCGGGCAGCGCCCGCGCGGCGACGATCGCGAACCGGGCCCGAACCCGATGTGCTGCCCGCGCGACCGGTCCCGGCCGGCCGCGCACCGGAGTGCCGGTGGCCGTGAGCACCGCCACCGACAGATCCCGCCGGTCCGGGCGGGCGACCTTGGCGCGAAACGCCATCGACTGGCCGACCATCACCTCGCCGAATTCGACGCCGGAGGCGAATACCACCACCCGGCCCGACGCGACCGCGTCATCGAGGCGCTGCAAGGTGGCCCGAAACATCACCCGGCGCGCGCCGGCCGGCAGCGGGCTCTCACTCGGGGTGACCGTCACCGCCGCCGTCGTGCCGACCACCGCGCTGATCGGATGGTGCTCGACGGCGGCGGTACGCAACGCAACCGCCCACCCGAAGCCCACCCCCGTCATCGACGCCGCGGCAACCGCCGCACTCACCAGCCGCCAACCGGGGCGCCGGAGCCGTCCGGCGTAGCAGTACAGCACGCCGGCTGTCACACCCAGCAGAGCACACAGCGCGGCTAGGACGCCGCCGATCTGCCACTGGATGCCGGCCGCCGTGACCAGCCAGCCGACCACCGCCGCCGGCACCAGCCGAACGTCGAGCCGGGCCGCCGGCGCCGGTGCGGCCGCCGGCGGCGTCACGGGTCAGACACGAACCAGGGCACGCAGCTTGTCCAGGCGCGCCGGGCCGATTCCGTCGACGTCGCCGAGCTGATCGACGCGGGTGAACTTCCCGTGCGTGTCGCGCCAGGCCACGATGGCGGCCGCGGTCACCGGACCCACCCCGGGCAGGGCGTCGAGCTGCTCGACCGTCGCGGTGTTGAGGTTGACCGGCTCGCCCGGTTTGGGGCCGGGCCCGGCAGGTGTCGGTGCGGTGCTGGTACGTGGCGCATCCGCGGCCGGCGTGACCGCGCCGACCGAACTGCCCAGTACCGGCAGGCCGGGCGGCGGTGCCAGACCGACCACGATCTGTTCGCCGTCGACCAGGGGCCGGGCCAGGTTCAGCCCCACCGTATCCGCGCCGTCGAGGGCGCCGCCGGCCGCGGTCAACGCGTCGGCGATCCGGGAGCCGGGCGCCAATGTCGTCAGACCCGGCTTGTGCACCAGCCCGACCACGCTGACCACCACCTGCTCAACGGGCGGCGCCGCGGAGCTGGCGGCCAGATCCTCGGTGCGCGGGCTGGCGGTCGAAACCATCTCCACCGGTGGCAGTTTGGCGCTGATCACCGGCGCGGGCTGGTCCCGCAGCACGGTGAACACCGTGATGAGCACGGCGACTGCGGCGATCACCGCGAGGGCGATCGCACCGGCTCGGCCCGGGTCGGCCCGCACTCGGGCAAGCCAGCCCGTTTCTGCTGCGGCGTCGGGCAGCCACCGCGGCAGCAACGAATTCGGGTCAGCCTCGTCGCCGGCTTCGGAGGTGTGGTCGCCACTCTCGGATTCCGGCAGCAGGCCGAGTCGACGCTGCAGCCGCTCGCCGGGTAGTTCTGATGCCATGCGCCGACGGTAGGTGCCGGCACCGTCGACCCGGCTCGCTCACCGCACGGTTCGGGCCGGATCTGTGGATCGATCCCGGGCTGTGCACAACCCTTCTCGCTAGGGGTTCAGCCACTCCCCGACGTCGTGCGAGATGCCCGACGACGGCGTGTACCGCACCTTCGCCGCAGTGACCCCGGTGGGCAGCGCGAAGACCACGCAACCGGTGTTCGATGCGCCGGCGGGGATCAGGAACCAGCCGTAGGCGAAGTCCTTGCACTCGGTCACGGTGGCGAAGTCGGCCTGGTAGTTCTGCTCGTCGGAACCCACCACGGTGACATCACTGTTGCTGTTGCCGACGATGGTCGTGGTTCCGGCGTTCTCGATCCGCAGCTTGGTGGCGAGGTAGGTCTTGCCGGCCGCGCCCCAGCCGTTCGGGACGGTCGCCGGCGCGATGACCTCCGTCAACGTCACAGCGATCTTCTGCCCGCCGATCCGCATCAGGTCCAGCGTCTGGCCGATGTGCGCGGGCGGCCTCGGGGCCGCACTCTGCGTAGCCCCCGGCGACGAGTCCGTGGTGGCCTTCTGCGCCGGCTCCCCCGAGCACGACACGAGAGACAAGACCAGGACACAGAGCGCGACGACCCACCGTCTCATGAGGTCCAGCCTACAAAAGCGCACGGTAAGCCCTCCCCCGCAGTACCGCGGGTCCGCCGATTAGGGTGCATACCAACCGTGAGTTCACCCAACCAACCGGGAGGTCGACGTGAGACTGGCACTGACCACGGAGGAGGCAGCATTCCGCGACGAAATGCGCACCTTCTTCACCACCGAGATCCCCGCTGACATTCGCGAACGCAGCCGGTTGGGCCATTCGATCTTCCCTGACGACATCGTCACCACCCAGCGGATCCTCAACGCCAACGGCCTCGCGGTTCCCAACTGGCCGGTCGAGTGGGGCGGCAAGGACTGGACGGCGACCCAGCACCAGATCTGGCACGACGAGATGCAGCTGGCCTCGGTACCCGAACCGCTGACCTTCAACGCCAAGATGGTCGGTCCGGTGATCGCGGAATTCGGCTCCCAGGCGATCAAGGAGCGCTTCCTGCCCGCCACCGCCAACCTGGATATCTGGTGGTGCCAAGGCTTTTCCGAGCCGGAGGCCGGCTCCGACCTGGCCAGCCTGCGCACCACCGCGGTGCGCGACGGCGACAGCTACATCGTCAACGGGCAGAAGACCTGGACCACACTCGGCCAGTACGCGGACTGGATCTTCTGCCTGGTGCGCACCGACCCGCAGGCCCCCAAGAAGCAGGCCGGGATCTCCTTCCTGCTGTTCGAGGTGTCGACTCCCGGGGTGACCATGCGGCCGATCAAGCTGATCGACGGCGGCTATGAGGTCAACGAGGTGTTCTTCTCCGATGTGCGGGTGCCCGCTGATCAACTGGTCGGCGAGGAAAACCACGGCTGGACCTACGCGAAGTTCCTGCTGGGCAATGAGCGGACCGGCATCGCCGGGGTGACCCGCACCAAGGTGCGCGTCGCCGAACTCAAGCAGCGCGCCAAGGCGCTGGGGGCCCTCGACGATCCATTGTTCGCCGCACGGGTCGCCGAACTCGAAAACGATCTGCTGGCATTGGAGCTCACCCAGATGCGCGTGTCGAGCGACTCCGCCGACGGCAAGCCGAACCCGGCGTCGTCGGTGCTCAAGCTGCGCGGCAGCCAGCTGCAGCAGACCGCCACCGAGCTGTTCGTGGAGCTGGCCGGTCCCGATGCCCTGCCCTTCGAGGCGGGCGACGGCATCGCCACGCCCACCTGGGCGCAGGACGCGGCACCGACGTACCTGAACTACCGCAAGACGTCGATCTACGGCGGCAGCAACGAGGTACAGCGCACCATCATCGCGTCGACCATTCTCGGCCTTTAGGAGGTATGACGGCCATGGACTTTCAACTCAGCGACGAGCAGGTTCTGCTGCGCGACACCACCCGTTCGATGTTGTCGGGCTACGACACCGAGACCCGCAACAAGGTCATCGAGACCGACCCCGGATTCAACCCCGAGGTGTGGAAACAGCTGGCGGACATCGGGATTCTCGGTCTCGGTTTCGACCCGCAGGAATCCGGTCCGCTGGAGATCATGGTGGTGCTCACCGAGATCGGCCGGCGGGTAGCGCCGGAGCCCGTCGTGCACGGAGCGCTCGGGCCGGGAGCGCTGATCGCCGAGCGCGGCGATGCGCAGCAGCGTGAGTTGCTCGACGCCGTCGCCGGGGGCGAGCAGATCCTGGCGTTCGCACACACCGAGCCGGGCATGCGCGGCACGGCAGGCAAGGTGGCCACCACGGCTGTGCAGCAGGGTGATTCGTGGCGGCTGAGCGGACGCAAGAACCCGGTGCTGACCGGGGATCGCGCCGACACACTGGTGGTCAGCGCCGCTTTGCCGGCCGGCGGGACCGGGCTGTTTTTGGTCGACGGAAGCGCCGACGGCCTGACCCGTCAGTCCTATCGGACTTTCGACGGCCAGCGTGGCGCCCAGGTCGACTTCGCCGACACACCGGCCACCGCGCTCGGCGAGGCGACCGATGCCACGGCCGCCATCGAGCGCGCGGTCATCCGCATCTCCTCGGCACTGTGCGCCGAAGCGGTCGGCGCGATGGAAGAGGCCTTGCGGCTGACCACCGACTACCTCAAGACGCGCAAGCAGTTCGGGGTCACGCTCAACACCTTCCAGACCCTGACCCAGCGCGCCGCCGACATGTACGTGTCGCTGGAGCTGGCCCGCAGCATGAGCATGTACGCGGCGATGTCACTCGCCGATGACAACTACGACCCGGTGATCGCGGCGCGCGCCAAGCTGCAGGTCGGCCGGTCCGGGCGGCACATCGCTCAGGAGTCCATCCAGTTGCACGGCGGGATCGGGGTGACCTGGGAGTACCCAGTCGGCCACTATGCGGCCCGGCTCACCGCGATCGAGCACACCCTGGGTTCGTCGCAGGATCAGCTGCACGTGCTGATCGACAACCTGGGTGGCTACGACCTGGCCAAGCTGTAGCCCTACCTTTCCCCGAGCGTGCGTGTCCCCGGTCTCGACACGGAGTGTCGGACCGGGGACACGCACGCTCGCGCTAAGAAGAAACCCGAGCTAGAAGAAGAACCCGAGCTGAGCCGGGACGTCGGTGAGGAACGCCGCGTCCAATCGGCGCACCACGGCGTCGTCGCCGCATCGCAACCGGCCGGCACGGGCCAGCGCGGAGGCACGGTGCGCGCCCAAGTAGAGGCTGCCCAGTACATCCAGGTCCAGCTCGACGTCGGCCGCCGCGTCGGTCGGGGCGCAGCAGGCCCGGCCGTCGCGGACCTGGAGCGCGAATCTGCCCCCGTCGCCACGGAACCCGTCACACACCTGCAGAACGACCGACACGTCGGCGCCGTAGCTGCGTGCCTGTAGCGCGGCTGGGATGTTCATGATCCGCAGCCACAGGTCGTCCTGCCGTCCGGTGGTGGTGGCCACCCGGGTGTCGGTCAGTAGGTACGGCATCGGATCGTCCGGGTAGGTTTCGACGACGATCTTTCCCATCAGGTCCAGCCCGAGCAGCGCCCGCCACAGCGCGGCGTGGCCGCCCGGGGTGACCGCCCGGAACTCCCCCACCCGCACCGTCTTTGGCTCTCCGGCGTGCACCCGGTAGAGCACATAGCCGTCGGGATGCAGCAGCCCGAACCACTCGGTGCCGCCGTCCCGGGTGTCCTCCCGGTCGGCGAGCAGGTCATCCCAGAGCGCCGGCGGGCGCTCCAAACCACCCGGGGTGCGCTGGCGCCACCGCTGGTAGACCGCTGCGAACTCGTCGCGGCTGTGGGCCGCGTTGACCAGCCGTACCCCGCCCGGATCGGGCGCGTCGGGGTGCAAGTGGGCGAACCGCCGGTCGATGGTCAGCTCGTGATCGATCGTCGCCGGCCCGTAACCGAATCGCCCGTAGATGCCGCCCTCACTGGCGGTCAACGCCGCGATCGGATAGCCCGAATCAGCGATGCGCCGGTGCAATTCGTTGTACATCAACCGGAGCACACCACGTCTGCGGTGAGTCGGCGCCACCACCACGCCACTGATTCCGGCGACCGGCAGGATCGTCTCGCCCGGGACCGTCATCCGCAGGTCGAGGTAGAAGGCGACACCGACCACCGAGTCACCGTCGCAGGCCACCACCGCTCCGTCGGCCGGTACCAAGCTTCGGATGGCCTCGACCTCATCAGGATGCGTGACCACGCCGAACCCGGCGTTCTCCAGCAGCATGATCGATGGCCAGTCGTCAGCGGTCACGGTGCGCACGCTCAGGTCAGTCACGTGGTCCGACGGTGCCACAAAGGCGGTCACTGCGCACCTGAATATGGTGGTGACCTATGAACACACCGCTTCGCGTCATCCAATGGACCACCGGAAACATCGGACAGCGCTCGCTGCACGCCATCATCGCCCGCCCCGACATGGAACTCGTCGGCGTCTACGCCCACGGCAAGGACAAGGTCGGGGTGGATGCCGCCGAGCTGGCCGGGTGGCCGGAGCCGACCGGGATCACCGCCACCGATGACATCGACGCCCTGATCGCGCTGAAGCCAGACGCCTGCTGTTACAACCCGCTGTGGCCCAGCATCGACGAGTTGGTCGCACTGCTGGAGGCCGGAGTGAATGTGTGCTCGACCGCGGCCTGGATCACCGGTGGCAAGCAGAGCGCGCAAGACCGCAAGCGCATCGAGGACGCCTGCCGGGCCGGGAACTCCACCATGTTCGGCAGCGGCGCGCACCCGGGTCTTACCAACATGGTCGGCATGGTGCTGTCCGGGGCGTGCGAGCGGGTCGACGAGATCCGGATCACCGAGTCGGTGGACTGCTCGACGTATGAGTCGGCGGCCACCATGGCGGCGATGGGCTTCGCGCAGGACCCCGACACCCCCGGGTTGGCCGAAAGCGTTCGCCGCGAAAGCGAAGTTTTTGCCGAGTCCGCGGCGATGATGGCCGATGCGATCGGCGCGCAGTTGGACCGCATCACCTTCGATGTGCAGTTCACCGCCGCGACCGGCGACAGCGACCTGGGCTTTATGAAGATCCCGGCCGGCACCGTGGGCAGCGTCTTCGGCTATCACCGCGGCTGGGTGGGTGAGCGCAACGTGGTCAGCGTTGGCTTCAACTGGATCATGGGCAACCAGGTCACCCCGCCCAAACCGGTGGCACACGGCCACGTCATCCAGGTGTTCGGACTGCCCAATATGCGCACCGTCATCAACTGCCTGCCGCCGAAGGACTGGAACGAGCCGAACTTCAACGGCTTGGGCTCGATCTACACGGCGATGCCGGTGACCAACGCGGTGCCGTCGGTGGTCGCCGCCGAACCGGGCATCGTCACGCTGGCCGAGCTGCCACCGATCACCGGCCGCGCCGGCGTGCGCTGACCGCCGAATCAGATCCGGCGGCTACGCAAGGCTCGAACCGGGTCAACCCTGCCGGTTGACGGTGACGGCCCCCGACGCCGCGTCGACGGTGACGTCGCGTTCGGACAGTTGGTCGTCCCACACGTCGGCTTCCCAGACGACGGTGCCGTTCATGTCGAGCAGGCTCAGCTCGGTGATCGAACTGTTGGGCACTGCCCGCAGTACGCGATCCACCGCACTGCGGTAATCCAAGTGGGTACCGTCCACATTGGCGCGCCGCTTGGCCTTGTCGGCGTCGCTGTCCTCGGTCGCGGTGGGGCCGACCAGCACGCTGACCCCGTCGGATGCGACCTTGACCTTATGTTCGGTGCCGTCGGGCGTGACCACCCTGGCCTTCCAGGTACCGGCGTCGCTGGTCTGACTCTCGATGAAGATCAACACGCTGTCCGGTACCTGCGAAACGGCGAGGTCACCGGCGCGAAGCAGGGTGCGCGGGTCTGGCGGCGCGTCGGGTCGAGTCCACGACGCCTCGGGGGCCACGGACTCCTGCGACGACGCGCCGGACGCGCCTTTGTCGCTGCACCCGGCCAGTGCCAGCGCTGCCACGATGACCACTGCACCGAATCGGACGACATTTCCCAGAGCGTGCATCAGCGGCCATGCTACTGAAGTCGAGACGTTGGCGCTGAACTCGAGGCGCCGCGGCCACAGCCCGTTCGCAAGTCCGCGCCCGAGCAGCACCGGTTGCGGTCCTTAGCTAAGCGAAGGTTATGCTGCCGAAGGGCGCGATTCGCGGAACCATCGATGCTTCCGGCGAGGCCGGGGAGCAGACCGTTCAGCGCCGACGTTCAACCGCAGTATCGGCAGGCGGAAGGCGGTGAGATGAGGAAGATCTCGGTCGCCGGCATACTCAAACGGCATTGGATTCCGCTGGTCTTCATCGTGGTCATCGCGATCTCGAGTGTGGTCGTCAGCCGGCTGCACAAGGTGTTCGCCTCCGAAGACCTCAACCCTCATGCGGGTGCCGGCATCGAGATCGTCCAGTTCAACCCGAAATACGTCGCCTACGAGGCATTCGGACCGCCCGGCACCACCGCCGACATCAATTACTGGGACGCCGAGGCCAACGTCCATCAACTGAACAACGTGCCGCTGCCGTGGTCCTACACCGTCGTCACGGTGCTGCCCGCCGTCATGGCCAACATGATCGTGCAGGGCAACACCGGTGAGATCGGCTGCCGAATCAAGATCGACGACCGGCTGCTCGACGAACGCCGCGCCACCGGCCTCAACGCCCAGACTTTCTGCCTGGTGAAGTCCGGATGATCAAACGAATCAAAGAGCAGCTGGACAGCCACCAGGATCCGCACGTCAAGCGGCCGTTCTTCGCGCACATGCTGCGCATTTTCGCGGTGCCGATCATCATCGTCTGGATCGTGCTCACCGTGCTGGTGAATGTCCTTGTGCCTCAGCTGGAAGTCATCTCCGAGGAGCACTCCGCGCCGCTGGCGCCCGTCGATGCGCCGTCGATGATCGCCAGCAAGCTGGTCGGCGAGAACTTTCAGGAGTACAAGTCCAACAGCACCGTGATGATGGTGGTGGTCGGCGAGGAAGAACTCGGCGAAGCCGCCCATCACTACTACGACGAGATCGTCGCGAAGCTGGTCGCCGACAAAAACCATGTCGAGCACGCCCAGGACTTCTGGAGTGACCGGCTGACCGCCGCGGGCGTTCAGAGCTCCGATGCCAAGGCCGCCTACATCATGCTCAACCTGGTGGGCAACCAGGGCATGACCGAGGCCAACGACTCGGTCGTCGCGGTTCGCCAGGCCATCGATGACACCCCCGCGCCGCCCGGGGTGCAGGCCTACGTCGCCGGGCCGGCCGCGCTGACCGCGGACCTGCGGGCGATCGGCGACGCCAGCCTGGTCAAGATCACGCTGTTCACCATCGCAGCGATCGCGATCATGCTGCTGATCGTCTTCAGGTCGGTGTCAGCGATGTTGACGCAGCTGTTCCTGACCCTGCTCGAGCTGATGTGCGCCCGCGGTGTCGTCGCCGTCCTGGGCTATCACGACGTGATGGGCCTGACGACGTTCGCAGTCAACATCATGGTGATGCTCGCGATCGCCGCCGGCACCGACTACGGCATCTTTCTCATCGGCCGGTACCGGGAAGCCCGGCTGGCCGGTGAGGACCGGGTCGACGCCTACTACACCACCGTGCGCAGTGTCACCCCGGTGGTGCTGGGGTCGGGCCTGACCATCGCCGGGGCGTCGGCGATGCTGTACTTCACCCGGCTGCCCTACTTCCACACCATGGGCATCCCGGTCTCGGTGGGCATGCTCGTGGTGGTGGGCGCCGCGCTGACTCTGGGACCGGCCATGCTGGTGGTGGTCACCGGCTTCGGCCTCCTCGACCCCAAAAAGGCCAAGCGGGGCGGGTTCTGGCGCCAGGCCGGCGTGTCGGTGGTGCGCTGGCCAGGCCCCATCGCGGTGGCCAGCCTGGCCGTCATCATGATCGGTCTGGTGGCCCTACCGGGATTCAAACCGGGTTACGACGACCGTAAGTACCTGCCGCAGGACACCCCGGTCAATGTGGCCTACGCCGCCGCGGAGAAACATTTCTCGGCGGCCCGGATGGCGCCGGACATCACCATGGTGACTTCCGACCACGACATGCGCAATCCCGCTGACATGCTGGTGCTGGACCGAGTCGCCAAGAACATCATGCGGGTGGTCGGGATCGGGATGATCCAGGACATCACTCGACCGTTGGGAATTCCGCTGCAGCACAGTTCGATACCGTTCCAACTCAGCGTCTCCAACCAGCTGATGATCCAGAACATGAAGACGCTCAAGGACCGGATCAAAGACATCGACACCATCTCCCAGCAACTGGACAAGGACATCGAGTTGCTGATCCAGATGTACGGATATCTCCAGGAGGTCGACCGGACGTTCGACGACACGGCCGAGGTCACCCGGCGCACCGTGGACGTCACCGACCGGATACGCGACCACATCGCCGAGTTCGACGACCAGTTCCGTCCGCTGCGCAGCTACTTCTACTGGGAGCCGCACTGCTTCGACATCCCGATGTGCAACGCGCTGCGTAACACCTTCGACGCCACCGACGGGATCGATCAACTCGCCGAGCAGATGCGCTATCTGTCCGACGACATCACCAAGACAGCGCACCTGTTGCCGCAGGCGGTCGAGCTGCTGCCGGCCGTGGTCGACACCATGCGAATCATGCGCGGGCTGGTTCTGACCGTGCACTCGACGTTCTCGGCGTTCATCAACCAGATGGAGGATCTGAGCAACACCCAGATCATGATGGGTCAGAGCTTCGACGACTCCAAGAACGACGACTTCTTCTATCTGCCCGCAGAAGCGTTCGACAACAAGGACTTCCAAACCGGCCTGCGACTGTTCATGTCCCCGGACGGCAAATCGGCGCGGTTCTTCGTCACGCACCAGACCTATCCGGCGACCGCGGAGGGCATCAAACGCGTTGAGCCGGAGCGGATCGCTGCCCAAGAGGCGCTGAAGCAGTCGTCGTTGTCGGACGCCAAGGTCTACATCGGCGGCATGGCTGCGCTCTACGAAGACATGCAGAACGGCGCCAAGTACGACCTGATGATCGCGATCGTGGCGTCGCTGACGCTGATCTTCTTGATCATGATGATGATCACCCGAAGCCTGGTGGCCGCAGCGGTCATCCTCGGCACCGCGTCCAGTTCGATCGCCGCGTCGTTCGGCATCTCGGTGCTGATCTGGCAGCACATATTCGGCCAGCACATCTATTGGGTGACGCTGGTGCTGGCGGTCATCGTGTTGCTGGCGGTCGGCTCGGACTACAACCTGCTGCTGGTCTCCCGTTTCGAGGAGGAGATACACGCCGGGCTCAAGACCGGCTATATCCGGGCGATGGCCGGCAGCGGCGGGGTGGTGACCTCGGCGGGCATGGTGTTCGCCGCGACCATGGGCATCATGTTCTTCAGTGATCTCAAGGCCATCGGCATGTATGGCACCACCGTGGCGATCGGGTTGCTGCTGGACACCTTCGTGGTCCGGGCATTCTTCATGCCGTCGATCGCGACATTGCTGGGCAAGTGGTTCTGGTGGCCGCAGGTGGTCCGGCCGTGGGGCCCCAACAAGAACATTCGCGGGATCGCGGCGCACACCCCGCACGAAGAGTCCACCGACACCGACAGATTCCCAGCGCCCACGCAGTGACCGGGCGTTGACCCGATCAGACCCCACCCGGGTCGACATCGACACACACCGCGACCGCGCCGGCCCCCACATGCAGGGCCAACGTCGGGCACAGGCTGGTGATCACCGCGGGCTCGCAGCCCGGCAACCGCTCCGCCAGCGCACCCGCCACGTCTTGGGCCCCCTGCAGATTGGCGACGTGATGCACCGCCAGCGCCGCAGGGCGATCTCCGACCACATCACAGACCCGGTCGATCATCGACGCGACGGCCTTGCTGACGGTGCGGATACGCTGCGCCAGAACGAGTTTTCCCTCTTCCACCGCCAGCAGCGGCTTCAGGGACAGGGCGGTGCCCAGCCAGGCCGCCGCGCTGCCGATCCGGCCGCTGCGCCGCAGGTTGTCCAGCCGCTGCACCACCATGTAGGCGTGCCCACGTTGCACGGCGGCGTCCGCCGCGGCGGCAACTCCTTGCAGGTCGGCACCGCCGGCGGCCGCTCGGGCAGCGGCCAAGACCGCGAATCCGGTGCCCATCGCCGCCGACTTCGAGTCGATCACCCGCACGCCGGGGCCGATCTTGCCGGCCACCTGCTCGGCGGTGCCGAAAGTCCCGGACAACGCCGAAGAGATGTGCACCGCCACCACTCCGGAGCCGGCGCTGTAGGCAAGCGCGTTCCGGTAGGCCTCTGCCAGTTCCTCGGGACCGGCCCCGGAGGTGGTGACGCGCTCACGCGCATAGATGTCCGCGGGCACCTCGTCGACACCGTCGCGCAGGTCGGCCCCGTCGAGCAGGATGTGCAGCGGCACCGTGCGGATGCCCCACCGGTCACGCATCTCGACGGGCAGGCACGCCGAGGAATCGGTGACGACGACGACGCTCATCGGCGGGTCACACCGAGGGCCCGGGAACGCCGGCCTCGCTGAGGGCTTTGAGCATCAGGTCGGCGACCGCCCGGTGCGCTTCGAAGTTCCAGTGGATGCCGTCGGGATTTGCGCGCCCGCTCATGACTTCATCGGCTACCGCGGCCTTCAGGTCCACCAGGGGGACGTCGTGTTCCCGCGACCAGGCCGTGATGGCCCGCACCGTGGGCTCCCGTCCCTGGTGGGCGCGGCCATACGTATCGGCGATGTGTACCGACGGCAGCGAGGCCACAATGGGGATTCCGGGCCGGTTGAAATCGATGGCCCCCCTAGTCATTTCGAGATACTCGACGGTGAGGTGCGGCGGCAGCGCCGCCCGAGCCACCGGCGAAAAGCGGGGCTGCAGCCAGCCGTAACCGTCGCGGACCCAGCGACGCAGCCAGGACGGCCGTACATAGCGGATCAACTCGCGCAGCGCCGTCGGCCACACCGACGGCAATGAGTCCATCCCGCTGGTGGCGAAGATGACCGCGCCGGCGCGGGGCAGGGCGGCCCAGGCACGCGGGTCCTGGGTGGACGCCCACCAGACGTCCCGGCTGGTCCAGCCGATCCGGCCGATCAGTTCGACATCCCAGTCCAGCTGGCTGGCAACGATGTTCGGCCAGATCCGCGGGTCGTCGGCGGGCAAGCCGCCGGTGGGCCCGTAGTAGGACAGCGAGTCGGCGAAGACCAGCAGCGTGGGACGGGCTTGTGCGGGCGTCCGCGATTCAGAGGACATCACTGGCCACCTGTGCTGAGGCGTTCCAGACGTCGAGACGCCACCGCACGTCGGCGAAGTCGTCGTCGGGATCCGGGCCGTCGGAGTATCCGCTGAGCTGGGTCCAGCTGGCGTTGGCCATACCGCCCAGCACCGGCCAGTTCTCGACCGGCAGCCGCAGCAACGCCGCGGTCAGCGCGGCGATCAACCCGCCGTGGGCGACCAGCACCACCGGCTGATCGGCGTGATCGGCTCCGCCCCAGTCCGGTTCCCCGGCCACCAGCTCACGCACCAGCGGAACGCTGCGCTCGGCCACGTCGATCCGGCTCTCGCCGCCGTGGGGCGCCCATCGGGCGTCGTCGCGCCACGCCGACCGGGCTCCCGGTGCGGCGGCGTCGACCTCTTCGTGGGTCAGCCCCTGCCAGTCCCCCAGATGGGTTTCCCGCAGCCGGGTGTCCACCCGGACCGGCAACCCGTTGTGCTCGGCCAGCACGGTGGCGGTGTCGTAGGCGCGCCACAGGTCCGAGGACACGATCAGCAACGGGTGCCGCTTGCGCAGCACCTCCGCCGCCGCCTCCGCCTGCGCGCGGCCCAGATCGCTCAGCACCGTGTCCAGCTGGCCCTGCATCCGGCTGCCGGCGTTGAACTCGGTCTGGCCGTGACGCAGCAGAATCAGCCTGCGGATCCTCACGACGCATCCTCCGGCGCCGACTCACCGGCTGAGTCCGCTAAGTCCACCGGCACCAGCGGGCAGTCCTTCCACAGCCGGTCCAGCGCATAGAAGTCCCGCTCATCCTGGTGCTGGATGTGCACGACGATGTCGACGTAGTCCAGCAGGGTCCAGCGCCCCTCGCGGGTGCCCTCGCGGCGCGCCGGCTTGTAGCCGGCCAGGCGCATCTTGTCCTCGACCTCGTCGACGATCGCGTTGACCTGGCGCTCATTGGACGCCGAGGCGATCACGAAGCAGTCGGTGATGACCAGTTGCGCGGAGACGTCGATGACGACGACGTCGTCGGCCAGCTTGTTCGCGGCGGCGCCGGCCGCCACGGTGGCCATCCGCACGGCCTCGGGTGTCGCGGTCATTGTGGGTCTCCGGGGGTCGGTTGGTAGAGGCGGCGCTTGGACACGTACTGGACCACACCGTCGGGTACCAGGTACCAGATCGGGCGGGATTCTGCCGCACGCCGGCGGCAATCGGTCGATGAAATCGCCAGCGCCGGCACTTCGACCAGCGTCAACGCCTGCGGTGGCAGGGAGCCGAGCGCATCAGCGAGATGGTCGCCGTTCAGCTCGTAGCCGGGCCGGCTCACCCCGACGAACCGCGCCATCTCGAACATCTCCGGCCAATCCTGCCAGGACAGAATGGTGGCCAGCGCGTCTGCGCCGGTGATGAAGTAGAGCTCGGCATCGGGGTTCTGTTCGTGCAGGTCACGCAGGGTGTCCTTGGTGTAGGTGGGGCCGCCGCGATCGATATCAGCCCGGCTCACCGAGAACCGCGGGTTCGACGCAGTGGCGATCACCGTCATCAGGTAGCGGTCCTCCGCGGCGGTGACGCGGCGCTCCTTGAGCCACGGCTGGCCCGTGGGCACGAACACCACCTCGTCGAGCCCGAACAGATCGGCGACCTCGCTGGCGGCGACCAGGTGGCCATGATGGATGGGATCGAACGTCCCACCCATGACTCCCAGCCGCCGTTTTCGCACGATAGGCCAGCTTACTTGGGGTCCTCGCCGGCGCGAGCGCACTGGTGGCGCCGTTCGTCGACGGTGGAGCCGGGCAACGCCGAGCGGCTTTCCGCTACGGCGTACGCTCGTCGGAGAAAGCAACCCCCCGTTGCTGCCGCGAAGCGGATGCCAATCGTGTAGAAGATGTCTGTGGAAGATTTTCCGTTGAGTTCACTTGATCGCGCCCAGGCGGCCCAGGACGCCATGGTGAAGCGCTTTTACACCCGTGCCCAGATCAGCGGCGACATCAGGCTTCCAGCCATGCCGAGCATGCTGGAGGAATACGTGACGATGTGCTCGGCCGTGTTCGCGGGCCTGGGTAAGCCCTTCAGCGATGACGAGCTCGACCGGCTCAGAGAAGTGTTGGAAGGCCAACTGGCTGAGGCCTACGCGCACTCGTTGCGCTCGCACATCATCATCTCCTACAACGCCCCGATCGGTCCCACCCTGAACTACACGGTGCGCGCCCAGTGGAGTTCCGTCGCTGAGGCATACGCCGCCTGGCTGGACACGCGCAAACCACCGCTGTTCGGCACTGAACCCGACGCGAAGGTCTGGCACCTCGCCTGCGAGGCCGGCGATCCGGCCTCCCATCCGGTGCTCGAGATCGGTGGGGGCACCGGCCGCAACGCCCTGGCGCTGGCGCGTCGCGGACATCCGGTCGACGTCGTCGAGATGACCCCGAAGTTCGCCGAGATGCTCACGACCGACGCAGCGGCGGAATCCTTGGACGTGCGAGTCATCGTCCGGGACGTGTTCGAAGACGCCGATGACCTGCGCGACGACTACCAGATGATGGTGCTTTCTGAGGTGTTGACCGATTTCCGGGGCACCGCAGAGCTACGCAGCCTGTTCGAGCTCGCCGCCCGATGCCTGGCTCCCGGCGGGCGACTGGTGTTCAACAGCTTCCTGGCGCACGACGGCTACGAGCCCGACGCCGCAGCCCGCGAATTCTGCCAGCAGGTGTACTCGGGTCTGTACACCCGCGACGAAATGTCGGCCGCGTCGGCCGGCCTACCCCTGCAGCTGCTCTCCGACGAGTCCGTCCATGACTACGAGAAGGCGCACCTGCCCGAGGGCGGCTGGCCACCCACCAGCTGGTACATCGAATGGATCAGCGGGCAGGACGCGTTCCGCACCACGCGGGAGGAAAGCCCGATGGAGTTGCGCTGGCTGGTCTACCAGCGGACGTACTGAACCTCTGCGGACGGCTAGCGCCAACGGGCTACACCGGCAGCAGCTGGTCGATCACCGATGCCAGCTGTTTGGCCGAGCGGCATTCGTGCATCGGGATCACGTCGCTGTAGCGCGGTACCGCGGAATCCCCACTGCCCCACAGATGCCGGGGCTCGGGGTTGAGCCAGTGCGCATGCCGGCTGGCGGTCACCAGATGCGACAGCACCTCCACACCGGGGTTTCGGTAGTTGGTTCGACCGTCGCCGAGCACCAGCAGCGCGCTGCGCGGAGACACCACGTTCGGATAGTTCTCGGCGAACGAGACGAACGCGTTGCCGTAGTCGGAATGGCCGTCGCGGGTATAGACCCCGGACTCCCGGGTGATCCGCTGGATGGCCACCGCCAGGTCGGCATCCGGTCCGAACAGGTGCGTCACCTCGTCGGTGGTGTCGATGAACGCAAACACCCGGACTCTCGAAAACTGTTGGCGCAGAGCGTGAACCAGTAGCAAGGTGAAGTGACTGAACCCGGCGACCGAGCCGGACACATCGCACAACACCACCAGTTCGGGCCGGGCGGGACGCGGTTTGCGCAGCACCACGTCGATCGGCACCCCGCCGGTCGACATCGACTTGCGCAGGGTCTTGCGCAGATCGATGGTGCCGGCACGGGAACGTCGCCGGCGTGCGGCCAGCCGGGTTGCCAGGGTGCGGGCCAGCGGCGCCACCACCCGGCGCATCTGGCGCAACTGTTCGCCGGACGCACGGAGGAACTCGACGTTCTCGCTCAGCTGCGGGATGCCGTACATCTGCACGTGTTCGCGCCCCAACTGTTCAGCGGTGCGCCGCTTGGTCTCGGCGTCGACGAGCTTGCGCAGCGCAGCGATCCGCTGCGCGGCCATCGCCTTGGCGATCTGTTCCTGGGTGGGGCTGGGTTCGTCACCGTAGGGCGCGAGCAGCCCGGCCAGCAGCTTGCCTTCCAACTCGTCGAGCGCCAGCGCTTTGAGCGCCTGGTAGGCCGAGTAGGACGGGCCGCGACTGGAGCGGTATTGCCCGTAGGCGCCGACGATCGCGGCGATCATCGCCGACAATCGGGGATCGGTGTCGGCCAGATCGGGGTTCGCGGTCAACAGATCGACCAGCATCGCCCGCATGTCCTCGGCGTCCTCCGGCAGCGGCACGTCGTCGGCCGGCTGCTCGTCGCCGTCGACGACCACCGTGCGCCCGCCCAGCGCGGCGGGGAACCACAGATCGAACATGGCGTCATAGGTGTCGCGGTGATCGGGCCGGCGCAGCACCGCGCAGGCCAGCCCTTCCCGCAGCACCTCCCGGTCGTCGAGCCCGATCGCCGTCAGCACCCGTCCGGCGTCAACGGTCTCCGACGGGCCCACCGAAATCCCCTGCCCGCGCAGCGCTTCCACGAACCCCACCAGGTGTCCCGGAATCCCGTGCGGGGCAAGGGGTTGCGGTGGGCGGATACGGCGAACCATCAGCGGACCATCAGTTCAGTCGTAGCTCTCCGGATGCCCGCACCTGATCGGACTGGTGCTTGAGCACGACGCCCAGGGTGGCTGCGACGGTGGCGTCGTCGATGGTGTCCATGCCCAGAGCCAAGATGGTGCGGCCCCAGTCGATGGTCTCGGCCACCGACGGCAGCTTCTTGAGCTGCATGCCGCGCAGCACCCCGATGATGCGCACCAACTCGGCGGCCAGGTGCTCGGGCAACTCGGGTACTCGCGACAGCAGAATGCGGCGTTCCAGGTCCGGATCGGGGAAGTCGATGTGCAGGAACAGGCAGCGGCGCTTGAGCGCTTCGGACAGTTCCCGGGTGGCGTTGGAGGTCAACAGCGTGAACGGGGTGCGCGTCGCGGTGATCGTACCCAGTTCCGGAACGGTGACCGCGAAGTCGGAGAGCACCTCCAGCAGCAGGCCCTCGATTTCGATGTCGGCCTTGTCAGTCTCGTCGATCAGCAGCACGGTCGGGTCGGTGCGCCGGATCGCGGTCAGCAGCGGACGTGACAGCAGGAACTCCTCGGAGAACACGTCCATCTTGGTGGCGTCCCAGTCACCGCCCGGACCGGCAGTGTTGCCGGACTGAATACGGAGTATCTGCTTGGCGTGATTCCACTCGTAGAGCGCCCGGGCCTCGTCGACGCCCTCATAGCACTGCAGCCGCACCAGCCCGGAACCGGTGGCCGCGGCCACCGCGCGGGCCAGTTCGGTCTTGCCGACCCCGGCCGGGCCCTCCACCAGCAGGGGTTTGCCCAGTCGATCGGCCAGGAACACCGCCGTGGTGGTGGCGGTGTCCGCCAGGTATCCGGTCTCGGCCAGCCGGCGAGCGACGTCGTCGATGTCGGAGAACAGCGGCGCCTGGCGGGCCGGGGTGGCGGGGATGGCAGGCTTTTCCATGCGGATGTTGCTCCTTCGAGGCGCCTTAGACGGGACGGGTGTGGCCGTCACCCCACACGATCCATTTGGTCGACGTCAGCTCCGGCAGCCCCATCGGGCCCCGGGCGTGCAGTTTCTGGGTGGAGATGCCGATCTCGGCGCCGAAGCCGAACTGCTCGCCGTCGGTGAAGGCCGTGGAAGCGTTGACCATTACCGCGGCGGCGTCGACCAGCTCGCTGAATCGCTGGGCGGCGGCCATGTTGGTGGTGACGATGGCCTCGGTGTGGCCGGTGCCGTACTCGTTGATGTGGTCGATCGCGTCCTCGAGGCCGTCGACCACCGAGAGCGCGATGTCCATCGCCAGGTATTCGCGACGCAAGTCTTCCTCGGCAGCGGCGTCGTCGGCCTGCCCGGTGCAGTCGTGCACCGCAACTCCAGCGGCGGTCAATGCGTCCACCAGCCGGGGCACTGCGGACGCGGCGATGGCCTTGTCGACCAGGAGGGTCTCGGCGGCGTTGCAGACGCTGGGCCGACGGGTCTTGGAGTTCAACAGCACTTGTTCGGCGATGTCGAGGTCGGCGGCCTCATGGACATAGACGTGGCAGTTGCCGACCCCGGTCTCGATGGTGGGCACCAACGCGTCGCGCACGACGGCTTCGATCAGCCCGGCCCCGCCGCGCGGGATCACCACGTCGACCAGTCCGCGGGCCTGGATCAGGTGGGTGACGGTGGCCCGGTCGGCCGACGACAGCAGCTGCACCGCGTCGGCGGGCAGGTCCTCATCCACCAAAGCGCCGCGCAGCACGTCGACCAGAGCCTGGTTGGAGTGGGCCGCCGACGAACTGCCACGCAGCAGCGCGGCGTTGCCGGACTTCAGCGTCAACCCGAATGCGTCGACGGTGACGTTGGGCCGGCCTTCGTAGACCATGCCCACCACGCCCAGGGGGACGCGCTGCTGACGCAGCAGCAGTCCGTTGGGCAGGGTGTAGCCGCGCAGTACCTCGCCCACCGGGTCGGGCAGGCCGGCGACCTGGCGCAGTCCGGCGGCGATACCGTCGACGCGGGCCTTGGACAGCGCCAGCCGGTCCAGCATGGCCTCGGGAGTGCCGGCGGCACGGGCGGCGGCAACGTCGCGTTCATTGGCGGCCAGGATGTCGTCAGCGTGGGCCAGCAAGGCGTCGGCCGCGGCGTTCAGCGCACTGTTCTTGGCCGCGGTGGACAATGCCGTCAGGGAACGCGAGGCGACCCTTGCGCGACGGGCGGCGTCGTGGACCTCTTGGCGCAGGTCGGGAAGCACGGGGACGCTCATCGTGCCAGAGTATCGGCGAACGCCCGATCAGGTAAAACGGCCCCGCTGTGTTGATGGCGCCGCGGGGCGCCGCTGGTCGATGATCCGGCCCAGTTCCTGCAGCAACAGCGGCTTGGCCATCACCAGATCCTCGATGTGCTCGCGGTCGATGACCACCGCGGTCACTTCTTCCAGTGCGCGCGCGTCGAACTGGCTGGATTGGCGGGTCAGTGTGGTGACCCCGAGAAACGCACCGTGGCGCAGCGTGGCGCCTGGCTCGGCCGGATCCTCCCCGCTCATCAGGACGCTGCCGTCCGTCAGAAATGTCATCGCGGTCGGTACCTGACCCGCCTGTTGCAGCGGTTCGCCCGTGCCGTAGCGGACCACCCTGGCGTAGGGCACCAGGGCATGCTGATCGGCGTCGGTCAGTCGCAGGGCGGGTGCCACCACGGTCCGCAGCGCCTCGGCCACCCGTTCCGGTGTACAGAAGTCGTCCTGCGCACCGTCAAGGTGCAGTCCCTCCCGTCGGGAGGCGTACCAGAGCCACCGTAAGAAGGTGGCCTGCGCCGCACTGTCGTCGCTCGGTGAATCGACCGCAATGACGGTGCGGTATTGGCCGCTACCCAACGCCGCCGAATCCGGTGCCGCGCCGGTGGTTCGCATCGGCAGCGCGGTGGCAACACGCGACAACAACGCGCACACCAGATCTGGCGGATCGCCGACGGCAAACGTGGTGGTGATCGACACCCGGTGCGCACCGCTGGATCGGCTGATGTTGGTGAATGAGGTGCCGGCCAGCACCGAGTTCGGCGTCACCTGCAGTCCGTCGGCGGTGCTGATGTGCACTGCGCGCCAGTTCACTTCGACGACCCGGCCGTGGGCGGTGGGGGTGGACAGCCAGTCGCCGATCCGGAACGGCTGCTCGAAGAGCATGAACAGACCCGAAACGATCTGGCCGACCGAGTTCTGCAGCATCAGGCCGATGACCACCGATGTCACGCCCAGCGCGGTGAACAGGCCGCCGATCTTGGCGCCCCACACGAGGGACAGCGTCAGCGCCAGGCCCACACCGATCAGCAGGAATCGGGCGACATCGATGAAGATGGTCGGTATCCGGCCCCGCCACGAATCTTTCGGGGCGCTCTGGAAGAAGGTGACGTCGAGCACCGACAGCAGCAACACCAGCAGCACGAAGCCGAACGCGGTGTAGATGACCCGCAGCGTCGGATCGTGTTCGGGTACGCCGGCCACCTCCGCCAGCAGCACCATCAATGCGCCCAGCGGCAGCAGGTAATTCCGCGCCAGCGCCACCGGCCGAGCCAGGTGGCTGCCTCGGCGCGCCAGCGCCCCATGCCCTTCGGTGAGCAGCACCAGGCCAGCGGGAAGCCCGACGGCAACCCCGATCGCCCAGTACAGCCACGGCCCGAAGGCGTTCACGGCGCCTCGGACAATCTCGAGGCCAATCTCCAGGCCGGTTCCTGGGCGTCACCGATCGTCACAGTTCCGGCCGGGGCGAACTCCGCGACATCACCGAGCATGTCGCGCACCGCCGCGGTGACGTAGATGCCGGATTCCGGTGTGTTCCTGCGCAACTGGTAGGCGAGGTTGACCGCAGAGCCCCACAGGTCATAGGTGACACCGGATCGGCCCACCAGACCGCTGACGACCTCGCCGGTGTTGACTCCGGCCCACAGGCTCAGCCGGTAGCCGGATTTGATGGCGAACCGATCGACGATGCGCTGCATCTCGCTGGCGAATTCGACAATTCGGTGCACACCGTCCAGCCGCGGGGTGGTCAAGCCACAGCCCGCGAGATAGCCGTTGTACATGGTCCGGATTCGTTCGACTCCAACGCCTTCGGCCGCCGCGTCGAACTGTCGCACCAAGTCGTCGACGATCGTCACCAATTCGCTCGCGGACACTTCGGAGGACAGTTGATCGATCCCCTGCAGCTCGGCGTAGATGACGGTGACGTTGTGGTGCGCATCGGCGATGGCCTGCTCGCCCCCGCGGTAGCGCCGCACCAGCGACTCGGGCATCAGCGACAACAGCAGCTCGTCGTTCTGCTTGCGCTGCTGGTTGAGCAACTCCTCCTTGGTGCGGAGGCTGTGGCTCATGTCGTTGAACGCCTTGGTGAGATCGCCGATCTCATCGGCCGTCCGGGCCGGTACCACGGCGCTGTAGTCGCCGCCGCTGATCCGCTGGGCGGCGGTCTGCAGCCGCCGGATCGGTTGCAGGAAGAGTCGGGCAAGCAGCATCGCCAGCACACAGATCGCGAAGATGACCCCGGTGGTGGCCAGCACCACTCTCCTGCTGAAGGAGGTGACGCCGGAGTAGGCGTCGGAGTACTCCCTCGTGGCCAGGATCGACCACTGCAGGTCCGAGTTGGGCACGGTCAGCGGCGCGTACGCGGTCAGCTCTCGTTTGCCCAGATAGTCGTATCCGGTGGTGAGCGTTCCGGACTGGCCACGCTGCGCGGCCTGCAGGCCCGGTCCGCCGACCGGCTGCACCAGGGCGGTGGTCCCCAACCGCACCGCGCGGTCCACCGTCGCCTCGGCGGTTCCCGCCGCCACCGCTTCGCGGCGGTAGCGCTCGGGGTCCTCCAGGAAAAGACGTGAATCGGAGCGCATCAGGTCGTCCGGACCGGCCAGGTAGGTCTCGGCGGTGTGTCCCAGCCCGGCGGCATCCCAGTCGCGGTCGGCGGTCATGATCCGGGTGACCTTCGCGCTGGGCAGCGCCAAGGCCATCACGCCCTCGACCGTGCCCTTGGTGCCGACGGGTGACACCAGCCAGGCCGTGGGCGTGTCCAAGTTGGGTTGGTACGGCTGGAAATCGGTGATCCAGACGAAGTTGACCGCGTTGGCTGCCAGCGCTTTGCGGAAGGCGTCACGCAGGCCGGATTCGCGGTAGGGGCCGGTCAGCAGGTTCGTGCCCAGGTCCACACCCTTGTTGACCGAGTAGACCACGTTGCCTCGGGTGTCCAACAGCAACGCATCCTGGTACCCGTTGAGCTGGACGATCTGGGCAAAAACGTCGTTGAACTGGGCGTTTGCCGCCGACCACGCACTGCCGTCACCGGCGTCGTCGAGCTTCTTGGCGTCCCCGGCGAAACCCGCGGTGTAGTGGGCCTGCAGGTAGCGCTGCGCGTTCGAGGTGGGCAGAAACGCGGCGACGTCCGCTTGCTCGCCGGTCCGTTCGGTCAAGGCCTTGGTGAAGTTGTCCCGGTAGTAGGCCGTGATCGTCCGCTGCTGTTCGGGCGTGACCGGAGCATGGGCGAGTTCGTCGAATCCCGCGCTGAACGCCTGGAGTGCGGTAGCCGCGGTCACTCCCCCGCTGACAACCGCCAGGACATTGGACATGTCGACGAACAAGCCGGTGACCGCGCGACGCTGCAACTCGCGGGCCTGCACCAGCTTGTTGGTCGCCGCCCGCTGCAATTCCTGTGCGCCATATTGAAACTCGACGAATCCAACGACTGCGACCGAAGCGATGCTGGTCAGCAGCAGAATGATCATCAGCTTGGTTTTGATGCTGAGCCGGGCCGCCAGCCGCCGGTACAGGCGCTCATCGTTCGCCGTGGTCACTGTCGACGGTGCCGAGTCCACTCGGCGGCTCCCTTCGTTGTCGGATGGGTTCTCACCCTAGGGGATGCACGACATTCCGCGGTCGCGAATGCGAAGCTGAAACCCATGGCGACGCGGGTGTGCGTGGTGGGCAGCGTGAACACCGATACCGTCTTCGCCGTCGCCGCGCTTCCCGCCCCGGGCGAGACGGTGCTGGCCGCGGCACAAAGCACCCATCCCGGTGGGAAAGGCGCCAACCAGGCGGTGGCCGCGGCCCGAGCGGGGGCACGGGTGCAATTCGTGGGCGCGGTCGGTGACGACGAAGCCGGGCTGCTGCTGCGCCGACACCTGCACGACAACGGTGTGGGGACCGAGGGCCTGACGACGATGCCCGGGCCCAGCGGCTCGGCGGTCATCACGGTGGACCCGTCCGGGGAGAACACCATCGTGGTGGCCCCCGGCGCCAACGGCGCGTGGGCGCTGGATTCCGGCCAGCGCAATCTGATCGCCGACTGCGACGTGCTGCTGATGCAGTTGGAGATTCCCATCCCGGTGGCCACCGCGGCCGCCGAGCTGGCCCACGCGAGCGGGGCGACGGTGATCCTCAACGTGTCCCCGCCCGGCGGTGACGTTGCCGAGCTCGCCGGGCTGATCGACGTCGCGGTGCTCAACGAGACCGAATCCGCCCGGTTCCACCACCAGGTGCCGCACCGAGTGGTCACGCTCGGCGCGCATGGTGCCCGCTACCGCGGGTCCGGCGGCACGCGAACCGTGCCGTCTCCGGTGGTGCAAGCGGTCGACAGTACCGGCGCGGGCGACGTCTTCGCCGGTGTGCTGGCGACCGAGTGGGCCGGCGGGATCGAACACGCCCTGCAACGCGCCTGCGTGGCAGGGGCGTTGGCAACGCTGGTGGCCGGCGCCGGCGACTGCGCCCCGAGCGCCGAAGCGATCAGCGCGGCACTGGAGGCGTTCACACCCGGACGTTGAGCCCCAGGTCGACGTCGGATGCGGCCTGCCCGCCCCGGATGCCCCAGTTGTCCCGATCCACCTCGTGCAGGGTGATCATCACGTGGTCAGCGGGAATACCCAGCGCGGCAAGGTTTTCGACGATCCCGGCATACAGCCGCCGCTTGGCCTCCAGGGACCGGCCGGAGAAGCAGTCGATCGAGATCAGCGTGCGGTACTCGGGCTTTGCGAGCTGCTCCGGAACCGCGAACCGGTGCGGCTCATGGACGACCAACCGCACGTTCTTGTCCGTGGCCGGGGTCTGGAACGCGGTCACCAGCGCGCCGTGGACGGCATCGATGATCGCGACTTCCTCGGCCGGCTCGTAGCGGCGGCGGACCTCGATCAGGACAGTGGGCATGATTCCCAGACTGCCAGATGATCAGTCCCGCTTGGCCCGCACCCACTGGATGGTGCCGAAGTTCTTGACCCGCACGCTGGTGAAACCTTCGCGTTCGAGGGTGTCTGCGATCTCGTCGTCGTCGAACACCCGTGCACCGGCTTTGGGCAGCAGCTGCCACAACCGCGAGGCCGACCCGGCGGTGGGCACCATCAGTGCGATGCGCCCGCCCGGCTTGAGCACCCGCGCCATCTCACCCAACGCGGCCGCCGGATCGGGGATCAGCTGCAGCACGGCGATCGAGACGACAGCATCAACGGTCTTCTCGCGCAGCGGGAGTCGCTGCGCATCAGCGCGCAGGAAGCCGGCCTGGGAGCCCGCCTGCACCCGTACCGCCCGGGCGAGCATCGGTTCTGAGACATCGATACCCAGGGCCAAACCGTCGGGGCCGACGGCCTGGGCCAGTGAGGCGGTGATACTGCCCGGCCCGCAGCCGACGTCCAGCGCCACCCCGCCGGCGGGGACCTCCAGCCAGTCGATCGGGTGCTGCCAGGCTTCGAGCAGTCGGCGGGCCAGCGCTTGGGCATTGTCGTAGAACATCGACCCGAACGATGAGGCCCACAGCTTTTGGATGGCACCGGTGTTCTGCTGCGCGACCACCTCCCCCGCGCCGTCGAGCAGGTCGAGATAACCCCGGCTGACCTGCGGGTCCGACGGTGGATCGCTGAGCAACGTCATGGCCCGCTGCAACGCCGGTGACAACGGAAACCTTCGAATTTCGGCCATCCTCGGTGCTCCTGTCTACTCCTGCGGAATCTCCCGTTCGATCTCGTCGAGCCAGATCCGCGCCGACATGTCCGACGGGGCCCGCCATTCCCCCCGCGGTGACAGCGAACCGCCGTGAGACACCTTGGGCCCGTTCGGCAGCGCTGAGCGCTTGAATTGACTGAACGAATAGAACCGCTGCACAAAGACTTTCAGCCAGTGCCGAATTTCCGCCAGCGAATAGGCCTGCCGTTTGTCCGCCGGATACCCCGGCGGCCAGGAGCCCACTTCCACGTCATGCCAGGCATGCCAGGCCAAGAACGCGGTCTTGGCGGGCGTGAAACCGTAGCGCAGCGCCTGAAACAGTGCGAAGTCCTGCAGCGAGTACGGGCCCACCTTGTCCTCGCTGCGCTGAAGCTCCTCGCCGTCCGTCGCCGGGACCAGCTCTGGACTGATCTCGGTGTTGAGCACCGAGGCCAGTACCGCGCACACATCGGTGTCGAACTCGCCGGAGTTGATCACCCACCGGATCAGGTGCTGGATCAGCGTTTTGGGCACTCCGCCGTTGACGTTGTAGTGCGACATCTGATCGCCCACCCCGTAGGTGGACCAGCCCAGGGCCAACTCCGACAGATCACCGGTACCCAGCACGATGCCGCCGCGCTGGTTGGCGATCCGGAACAGGTAGTCGGTGCGCAGGCCCGCCTGTACGTTTTCGAACGTGATGTCATAGACGGCTTCACCGCGGGCGAACGGGTGCCCGAGCTCGCCGAGCATCAGCTTCGCCGTCTCGCGGATGTCGATCTCTGCGAAGGTCACCCCCAGCGCCTTGCTCAGCGCGGCGGCGTTGGCCTTGGTGCGCTCACCGGTGGCAAAGCCGGGCAGGGTGAACGCCAGAATGTCACTGCGCGGCCGGTTTTCCCGGTCCATCGCCCGCGCCGCAACGATCAGGGCGTGGGTCGAATCCAGGCCCCCCGACACCCCGATCACGACCTTGGGATAGTTCAGCGCACGCAGCCGCTGCTCCAGACCGGATACTTGAATGTTGTAGGCCTCGTAGCAATCCTGTTGCAGTCGCTGCGGATTCGACGGCACAAACGGGAATCGTTCAACCACCCGCCGCAAACCGATGTCCCCGGCCGGCGGGTCCAGAAGGAACTCCACCCGCCGGAACCCCTGCACCGCATCACGCTGGTGGCGGCGATTGTCGTCGAACGTGCCCATTCGCAACCGCTCCGAGCGCAGCAGCCCGAGGTCGACGTCGGCAACCGATCGGCGCGGGCCGCTGGGAAACCGTTCGCTTTCGTCGAGCAGCGTGCCGTTCTCCCAGATCATGGTCTGGCCGTCCCAGGCGAGGTCGGTGGTCGACTCTCCTTCTCCGGCAGCGGCGTAGACGTAGGCGGCCAGGCATCGCGCCGAGGCTGACCGGGCCAACAGGCTGCGGTCTTCGGCACGTCCGACGGTGATCGGGCTGCCAGACAGGTTGGCCAGCACCGTCGCGCCGGCCAACGCGGCCTGGGCGCTGGGCGGCACCGGCACGAACATGTCCTCGCACACCTCGGCGTGCAGCACGAACCCGGGCAGGTCCGTCGCGGCGAACAGCAGGTCCGGCCCGAACGGGACCTCGACCCCGCCCAGCCGGATCAGTCCGCGTTCGTCGGCGCCGGCAGCCAACTGACGGCCCTCGTAGAACTCCCGGTAGGTGGGCAGGTAGGACTTCGGGGCCACCCCCAGGATGCGCCCGCGGTGGATGACGACCGCGGTGTTGTAGACGCGATGTACATAGCGCAGCGGTGCCCCCACCACCAGGACCGGCAGTAGCTCCGTCGACGCCGCGACCACGTCGAGCAGTGCCGCCTCGACGGCACCGAGCAGGCTGTCCTGCTGCACGATGTCGTCAATCGAGTATCCCGACAGCGCGAGTTCGGGGAAGACGGCCAGAACGACGCCGTCGTCGTGGCATTCGCGTGCCAGCCGCAGCACCGACTCGGCGTTGGCGGCCGGGTCGGCAAGGGTGGTGCGGTGCGTGCAGGCGGCAACCCGCGCGAACCCGTGCCGGTAGGCGTTGTAGAAGTCCCCAGAATGCTCCATTGCTCCCATTGTTGCCCGGACGGTGTCAACATGCAGCTTTCGGGTATCACCAGGGGCATGACCGATACCGCGGTGGTCGTCGTCGACATGCTCAACGCCTACCGCCACCTCGACGCAGAACAACTGGCCGGCAACGTCGCCCAGATCGTCGAACCACTGGCCGACCTGGTGGAACGCAGCCGGACCGACGACGATGTCGACCTGATCTACGTCAACGACAACTACGGCGACTTCACCGCCGGATTCGCCCAGATCGTCGGATCGGCGCTGAACGGTACGAGACCCGAACTGGTTCGCCCGATCATCCCCGTGGCCGGCGATCGGATGATGACCAAGGTGCGACACAGCGCCTTCTACTCCACTCCACTGGAGTACCTGCTCCGTCGGCTCGGCACCCGGCGGTTGATCCTGACCGGGCAGGTCACCGAGCAATGCATCCTCTACACCGCCCTGGACGCCTACGTCCGCCACCTCCCGGTGGTGATACCGGTCGATGCCGTCGCCCACATCGACCCCGGACTGGGCGCCGCCGCGCTGGAGATGATGTGCCGCAATATGGCTGCCGAGCGATCAACCGCCGCCGAGTGCCTACGCTGATCAGATGGGCGGAGGCGAGTCGACGGTCTGCGACCTGCTGACGCTGCTGGCTGGGCGGCGGGTCGCGGTGCTCACCGGTGCCGGCATCTCCACCGATTCGGGCATTCCGGACTATCGCGGCCCGGACTCCCCGCCGAGCAACCCGATGACCATCGCCCAGTTCACCAGCGACCCGGTGTTTCGTCAGCGGTACTGGGCCCGCAACCACGTCGGCTGGCGCCACATGGCCGACACCGCGCCCAACACCGGGCATTTGGCGCTGGCCGCACTGGAAGAAGCCGGCGTGGTGACCGGAGTGATCACCCAGAACGTCGACCTGCTGCACACCAAAGCGGGAAGCCGGCACGTGGTGGACCTGCACGGCAGCTTTGCGACGGTGATCTGTTTGGCCTGCGGGCAGTCGTTGAGCCGGGCGTCGCTGGCCGAGCAGCTGCAGGAGCTCAACCCGGGGTTCATCGACCGGGCGGAGAAGCTCAGCGGCATCGCCGTGGCGCCCGATGCGGACGCCGTCGTCACCGATACCGCGTCCTTCCGCTTCGTCGACTGCCGGCACTGCGGCGGGATTCTTAAGCCCGACATCGTCTATTTCGGCGAAAGTGTCCCCAAAGTACGTGTTGCTCAAGCTTATTCGATGGTCGATGATGCCGAGGCATTGCTGGTGGCGGGTTCGTCGCTGACGGTGTTCTCCGGCTACCGGTTTGTCCGCCATGCGGCGGCGCGCGGCGTCCCGGTCGCGATCGTCAACCGTGGGCCCACCCGCAGCGACGAGTTGGCCGCCGTCAAGATCGACGGCGGTTGTTCGCCGGTGCTGGCGCTGTTGGCGTCGGAGTTGGCCAGCGAGATTTCGTCGCGGTAATCGTCGGTAAATCGCTGCGAAATCCGGCACGATGCTCGGGTGACGAAGCAGCGGCTCACACCCGACCAGCGCAACTCCTTCCTCGCCGCCGTATTGGGCTGGTCGATGGATGCCTTCGACTACTTCATCGTGGTGTTCGTCTACGCCGACATCGCCGAGACCTTCGGCCACACCAAGACCGAGGTCGCGTTTCTGACCACCGCCACTCTTGCGATGCGCCCGCTCGGGGCGCTGCTGTTCGGCCTGTGGGCCGACCGGGTCGGCAGGCGAATACCGCTGATGGTGAACGTCATCTTCTATTCGACGGTGGGGTTCTTGTGCGCGTTCGCGCCCACCTTCACCGTGCTGGTGATTCTGCGCCTGCTGTACGGGATCGGGATGGGTGGCGAATGGGGGCTGGGCGCCGCGCTGGCCATGGAGAAGATCCCACCCGAGCGCCGCGGGTTCTTCTCCGGGCTGCTGCAGGAGGGCTATCTGTTCGGCTACCTGGCCGCAACCGTGGCCTCGCTGCTGGTGAACGACGTGCTGGGGTTGTCCTGGCGTTGGCTGTTCGGGCTTTCGATCCTGCCGGCCATGGTCAGCCTGCTGATCCGCTACCGGGTGACTGAGTCCGAGGTATGGCAGGCCACCCAGGATCGGATGCGGCTGACCCGCACCAAGATTCGCGACGTGTTCACCGACGCGAAGGTGATTCGCCGGTTCTGCTATCTGGTGGTCCTGATGACGGCGTTCAACTGGATGAGCCACGGCACCCACGACATCTACCCGACATTTCTGACCTCGGCCGACGGGGCGGGCCTGTCCCATGTCACGGCCAAGTGGATCGCGGTGATCTACAACATCGGCGGAATCATCGGCGGGCTGATCTTCGGCTCGCTGTCACAGCGGTTGGGCCGGCGCTACGCGATCATCTGGGCCGCGGTGATGGGCTTGCCGATCGTGCCGCTGTTCGCGCTGTCGCACACCGCGGGCATGTTGTGCCTGGGCTCGTTTCTGATCCAGATCTGCGTGCAGGGCGCCTGGGGTGTGATCCCGGCGCACCTGACCGAGATGTCGCCGGACGCGATCCGCGGCTTCTACCCGGGCGTGACCTATCAGCTGGGCAATCTCTTCGCCGCGTTCAACCTGCCGATCCAGGAGCATTTGGCGGCCGCGCACGGCTACCCGTTCGCCCTGGTGGTCACGGTGGTGCCGACGCTGATCGCCGTCATCGTGCTGACCGCGATCGGCAAGGACGCCACCGGGATCCGGTTCGGGACCGACCACCTAATCCCCGCCGAGCAGACATAAAAGCGCCCTGCCACCCGGGAAATCAGGCACTTTCGCGTCTGCTCGCCGCAAGCATCGCTACCATCACCGGCACGCACTACCACGTTGAGGACCACCATGGCGAACCGGTCACCCTTCCGCAGGACACGGGAGCGCGAGCAGTTCATCGCGAATTATGACGAGGTCGTGCGGGGTTGGCCGGTGCCGTTCACCGAGTGCATGGTGGAAACCGCTTACGGCCAGACCCACACGGTGGTCTGTGGTGAACCGTCGGCGCCGCCCCTGGTTCTGCTGCACGGCGCCAGCGCGACCTCAGCGATGTGGCGGCCGGTTATCGCGGCGCTGAGTGCCCAGTACCGCTGCTATTGCCTCGACACCATCACCGACACGTCCAAAAGTGTGCTCACCAGCGAAATATCCTCTTCCGACGACTACGTCGACTGGCTGAGGCAGGTGTTCGACACCCTCGGCCTCACGAATGCTCGGGTGGTGGGCCTGTCCTATGGCGGCTGGCTCGCCGCCCAATTGGGCCTCCGGGCACCGGAACTGGTCAGCCATCTGGTCCTGCTCACACCCGCGGGAACGCTGGCGCCGCTGACCATTCAGTTCTACGTCCGGATGATGACCCCGATACTGCTCAGGTCGCCGGCACGGGTTCGTGCCGCCGTGCAGTGGTTAGCCAGCACTCCGGATGCGTGCAGCGATCCGACGGTGAAGCTGATCGTGGTGAGCATGTTGACGTCTCGCCCGTTTCGGCGGCCGGTACTGCCGTCGGTATTGACCGATGCCGAGTTGCGACGGCTCACCATGCCGGTGACGGTGGTGATCGGCGATCGGGACGTCATTTATCGCGGCGGTCCGGTAGCGACATTGGCCCGCGCGCGACGGCTGATCCCGCAAGTGTCCACCCGGTCGATGCCCGGCGCCAACCACATGCTCACTGTCGACTGCCCGGATGAGCTGATCACCGAGCTGACCCGGGCGCTCGCCTGAGCCGATGCAGATCAGAACGTGCAAGTCATGGCGCGGATGCCGTGAATGAAGCTGCCCGCTAGGTACTCCGGGTCACCGGCCTCGATACGCGGCAGCTGGCGGAGCAACTCACCGAACAGGGCGCGCAGCTGGGCCCGCGCGACATGGGTCCCCAGGCAGTAATGCTGCCCACCGCCGCCGAAGCCCAGATGCGGATTGGGGTCGCGGCTCAGATCCAGACGATCGGGCTGGTCGAACACCTGCGCATCCCAGTTGCCCGACGCATAGAACATCGCCACCTTGTCGCCGGCCCGAATGGTCTGGCCGCCGAGCTCGTAATCGGTTGCGGCGGTGCGACGGAAGGTCATCACCGGCGTCGCGTAGCGGATGAACTCCTCTACCGCGGTCCCGATGCGGCGCTCGAAATCCTCCAGTAGCCAAGCGCGTTGGTCACCGAAATCGGTGAGCGCTTTGAGTGCGTGACTGGTGGTCTGACGGGTGGTGTCGTTGCCGGCCACCGCGAGCAGCACGAAGTAAGCGGACACCTCGGCGTCGGTGAGCCGGTCACCGTCGACCTCGGCGTTGACCAGGCTGCTGAACAGGTCGTCACCGGGAGCCTCCCGACGCTGCGCGGCCAGCGCGCCGGCGACCTGATGCAGATACATGATGTTTTCGCCCATCACCGCCAGCGGGTCGCGCCCGGCGAGGAACACCGGGTCGTTGGTCGATACCAGCGCATCGGCGGCATGGGCTACCTGTGCGCGCTCGGAATCCGGGACGCCCACCATATCCGCCAGCGTGCGCAATGGGAGCTCTTTGGCGCAGTACTCGACGAAGTCGGCCCCGCTGCCGGCGGCCCGCAACTCTTCAACGATCGCCTTGGCATTGGCCTTGATCGAATCTTCGATACGGCGGATCTGGCGGGGTGTGAACGCCGCGGTGGCCAGCTTGCGCAGCTTGGTGTGCCGGGGCGGGTCCATCGCCAGGAAGGACTGCGTGGTCTCCAGCATCTCCTCCGGGAAGTTCTCGAACATCACGCCCTTGCCAGACAGGAACACCTCGTTGGTGCGGCTCACCTCGACGATGTCGGCATGGCGGGTGACCGCCCAATAGCCGGGATCGTCGGGATCGTTGAGCATGGCGTCTTCGACCGGCGGATGCCAGCTCACCGGACGCTCCGCGCGCAGTATCGCGAAGGAGCGCTCCCGTTCCGCGGCGGTGCCCGACCAGAACGCGCGTGAGGACAGGTCGACCTCGTCATAGCTGCGCAGCGCGGCGGATGGTGCTGTCACGAGACCTCCTCGGCGTATGGCCCCGGTCACATCGGGCTCGAACGACACTAAGTCTAGACATCATGTCTAGTCAAGACGTCGGGCTTACCGTTACGCTCGACGCTGTGGCTTCTGTGACGCGCAAGCCCCCGACCAGCCGCCAGGAGCGGCGCGGGGAGATTGAGCGGTGCCTGCTCGACGCCACCGAGCGACTGATGAGCGCCGGCGCCAGCTTCACCGAACTCAGCGTGGATCGGCTCGCCACCGAGGCGGGCATTTCGCGCGCCAGCTTTTACATCTACTTCGAGGACAAAGGCCATCTGTTGCGTCGGCTCGCCGGCCAGGTGTTCGGCGATCTCGCCTCGGGGGCGGACCGTTGGTGGAGCGTGGCGCAGCGCCGCGATCCCGACGATGTCCGCGCTGCGATGGCCGCGATCATCGCCAACTATCGGCGGCATCAACCGCTGCTGATCGCGCTGAGCGAGATGGCGGGCTACGACCCGCTGGTGGGCGCCACCTATCGCGACTTGCTGACCGGCATCTCGGGTCGGGTGGCCCAAGTCATCGAAGACGGCCAGGCCGACGGCTCCATTCGCCGCGAGTTACCGGTCGACGCCACCGCGAGTGCGCTCACCTGGATGGTGGAGCGGGTATGCCAACAGAATCTGCCGGTCCGCGACACCGATTACGATTCCGAGCTCGCTACCGCTCTGACTGAGATCGTTTGGGGGACGCTGTATCTCGGCACTGCGGCGAAGTAGCGCGGATTACGGGCCGCTCCAGGCCGAGCGATCGTAGGAGCCGTCGATCCTGCTGCGCTTCCTTTTCAGCCGGCTGGGCAACAGTGCGGACAGGCCGCAGGCCGGAGGTACGCGCGTCGGGGCCAACACGTAGGTGATGTTGCCGCGGCTGACGCGGATGTTCTCAGCGCTGTTGATGTCGAGCCGGAAGTAGTTGTTGTGGATCGTCACCAGGCCCAGCAGAGCGTTTCGGACGGCCAACGAGTCGACCTGTGCGGCAGGCAGGTTGGGAAAGTCGGCCATGCCGTCGTATTGGCGACACAGGTCGGTCACCGAGAACCGGGTGTTCGCCGGCACGCCGACGCCACCGTAGTCGGGCAGCTTCATGAACGTGACCAGCTTCGGGTCAGCCTGATAGATGCCGTGAAAAGGCTGTTCGGGATTGGCCAGCAGTAGAAACGACACCCTGTCGGCCGGGACTGAGGAGGTCGGCCCCTCCTCGCGCAACCACTTGCAGGCAACCTGCGCCCCCATACTCACCCCATAGACGAGGACGTCGTCGGCATCGGGTGAGGCGTTGAAGTGGGCGGTCAGCATATCGTCGAGGGCTTGCACGCCACGTTCCACCGCTTTGACCGCTGAGACGTAGCGCAGGCCGTCGAAGTAGGTGTTGGGGTACTTGACGCGTTTGACGGTCTTGCCCCTGGTGACCGCGCCCCGGCACATGAACCGCAGAAACCCGCTCCAGCCCGCCCCGTCGATGGTGAACACCGTGGTCATCTGTCAACCCCCTATCGCTGGTATCGACCACCCGAACGTGCGTAGTTGTACGCCCCCGACCGGCGTGTCGCTGGGCAAACCCGCACGCTCGCGGGAAGGGCCGGGACGGGAAGGGCGGGGACTACACCGCGACCAGGTCGTCGGCGTGCACGACCGGCCGACGCGCGTCCGGTGCCAACTCGGCGGTGGAGTGGCCGATCATGGCGTCCAGCTCCGCCGCGTCGTAACCGACCACGCCGCGGGCCACCACGGCTCCGTCCGGGCCACACAGTTCGACCACGTCGCCGCCGTAGAACCTGCCCGAGACCGCGGTGATCCCGGCCGGCAGCAGGGAGCGTCGGCGAGCCAGCACCGCCTCGACGGCCCCGGCGTCCAGCGTCAGCGTTCCGGCCGCGTCGGCGGCGTGGCGCACCCAGAACTTGCGCGCCGACAACCGTTGCGCCCGGGGCGCGAAGACGGTGCCCACCGATGCGTCGGACAGTGCGGCGGCTGCCGCACCGGCCGCGGCCAGCAACACCGGAACGCCCGCGTCGGCGGCCAACAGTGCCGACGACAGCTTCGACACCATGCCGCCGGTACCGAGGTGACTGCCCTCGCTGGCAACCACATCGGCGAGATCGTCCGGTCCCGACACCTCGGGGACCAGGCGAGCCGGGCCCTTGCGGGGGTCGGAGTCATAGAGGCCGTCGATGTCGGAGAGCAGGACCAGCGCGTCGGCGCCCACCAGATGCGCCACCAATGCCGAGAGCCGATCGTTGTCGCCGAACCGGATCTCGCTGGTGGCCACCGTGTCGTTCTCGTTGACGATCGCCACCGCATGCAATGCGCGCAGCCGGTCCAGGGTGCGGGCGGCGTTGGTGTGTGACACCCGCATCGAGACGTCCTGAGCGGTCAGCAGCACCTGCCCGACGGTGCGGCCGAACCGGCCGAAGGCGGCACTCCACGCGTTGACCAGCGCCACCTGCCCCACACTGGCGGCGGCCTGTTTGGTGGCCAGATCGGTTGGCCGCTTGGTCAACCCGAGCGGCTCCAGGCCGGCGGCGATAGCCCCCGAAGACACGATCACCACGTCCGAGCCGGCCTTCATCCGGGCTTCGATCGCCTCGGCGAGCCCGGCCAGCCGGGCCGCGTCGAACATGCCGGTCTCCGTGGTCAGCGCGGTGGTGCCGATCTTGACGACGACGCTGCGCGCGGTCCGAATCGCCTCGCGCGCACCAGTGCCGGTCACTCGTCCTCCGCATGCTCACGGCGCTGCTTGCGCGCCACCTTGCGCTCGGCGGCACCCACTCGGTCGGTGCGCTCCAGCCTGCTGTCGGTGCCCCGCCCGGACAGCGTCATGTCCACCCCGGCCGGCGTGGCCGGCTCCCAGTCGAACGTCATGTCCCCGATCGTCACCGCGCAACCCGGTTTGGCTCCCCGCCGCAGCAGCTCGTCCTCGACCCCCAGTCGCGCCAACCGGTCACCCAGGTAGCCGACCGCTTCGTCGTTGTCGAAGTTGGTCTGGTGCACCCAGCGCTCAGGACGGGTGCCCCGCACGATGAAGCCGCCCTCGCCGTCCGACTCCACGCTGAACCCGGTCTCGCCCGCAAGTACCGGACGAATCACCGGGCGTCGTGCCACCGGCTCCGGCTGCGCCGCGCGATACGCCGACACCATGTCGGCCAGCGCAAACGTCAACGGGCGCAGCCCTTCCCTGCTCACCGTCGAGACCATGAACACCGGCCAGCCGCGCTCGGCCACGATGTCGTCGCGGACGAACTCCGCCATCTCCCGCGCTTCCGGCACGTCGATCTTGTTGAGCACCACCGCCCGCGGGCGGTCGACCAGGTCGCCGAGCGTCGAATCCCCTTGCATGGTGGGGGTATAGGCCGCCAGTTCGGCTTCAATCGCTTCGATATCAGAGAGCGGGTCACGGCCCGGCTCGGCGGTCGCACAGTCCACGACATGCACCAGCACCGCGCAGCGTTCGATGTGCCGCAGAAAGTCCAAGCCCAGTCCGCGGCCGGCCGAGGCGCCCGGGATGAGGCCGGGCACGTCGGCGGCGGTGAAGGTGTTCTCGCCGGCCGACACCACGCCCAGGTTGGGCGCCAGCGTGGTGAAGGGATAGTCGGCGATCTTCGGCTTGGCCGCCGAGATCACCGACACCAGTGCGGATTTGCCCGCGGACGGGAATCCGATCAGCCCGACGTCGGCGACGGTCTTGAGTTCCAGCGTGAGGTCGCGGGTTTCGCCCTTCTCCCCCAGCAACGCGAAGCCGGGCGCCTTGCGGGCGCGCGACACCAGCGCCGCATTGCCCAGCCCGCCGCGACCGCCGGCGGCTGCCTCGAAGCGGGCACCCGTGCCTACCAGGTCGGCCAGCAGCCGCCCGTGCTCGTCGAGCACGACAGTGCCGTCGGGAACTTTGATCTCCAGGTCCGCGCCGAAAGCGCCGTCCTTGTTGTTGCCCTGGCCCTGCTTGCCGGACGGCGCGTCGATGTGCGGCCGAAAGTGAAAGTCCAGCAGGGTGTGCACTCCGGCGTCGACGACCAGCACGACGCTGCCGCCGCGGCCGCCGTTGCCACCGTCGGGACCACCGAGCGGCTTGAACTTCTCCCGGTGAATCGAGGCGCAGCCGTTGCCCCCGTCGCCGGCCCGCACATGGATGACAACGCGGTCGACGAACCGGGACATGGCGTTACTACCTATCCGGCGCCCAAAGGCGCCCAGTTACGCCGGCGACTAGTCGCGGGCGACAGGCACGATGTTGATCAACTTGCGGCCACGCTTCACACCGAACTCGACCGCACCGGGTGCCGTGGCGAACAGGGTGTCGTCGCCGCCGCGCCCGACGTTGACGCCGGGGTGGAAGTGGGTGCCGCGCTGCCGCACCAGGATCTCGCCGGCCTTGACGACCTGGCCGCCGAACCGCTTGACCCCGAGCCGCTGGGCGTTGGAGTCGCGCCCGTTACGTGAGCTGGAAGCGCCCTTTTTGTGTGCCATCTCGCTGCCTCCTGCTGCTACTTGATTCCGGTGACCTTGAGCACGGTCAGCTGCTGACGGTGACCCTGCCGCTTGTGGTAGCCGGTCTTGTTCTTGAACTTGTGGATGCGGATCTTGGGGCCCTTGGTGTGCTCCAGGATCTCGCCGGTGACGGCGACCTTCGCCAGCTTGGCGGCGTCGGTGGTGACGCTGGCACCGTCCACGACCAGCGCGACCGGCAGCGAGACCGACGATCCCGGCTCCGACTCGATCTTCTCGACCTTGAGCACGTCACCGACGGCAACCTTGTACTGCTTGCCGCCGGTTTTGACGATTGCGTACGTCGCCATCGTTGGTTTCTACCTCTGCTTCTCGGGCGCGCACGCCATCGGGACTTGCGCAGGTGTCTGGGGTTCTGTCCGCCGAGCTGTGGTTATTCCCGCCTGGCGACAACTGGTCAAGGGTACGTGACCAGCGGCTAAGGGGTCAAACCGGCACGGCCTTAGATCGGTGGTCCGGCCGGTCGGGCCGCCGCACGCCGACGTCGCGGACGCTCGACCACCGCGACCGGCGCCTCGGGCTCCTCAAAGTCCTCGGAGTCCTCCGCGTCCTCAGCATCGTCGGAGTCTTCTTCATCGGACTCGTCGGAGTCATCGGACTCGTCGATGACATCCAGGTCGTCGTCGAAGTCCTCGTCGTCATCGTCGTCGAGATCGACTTCGTCGACATCCTCGTCGTCGGCGTCTTCGTCGTCGACATCCTCGTCGTCGACGTCTTCGTCCTCGTCGTCTGCGTCTTCCTCGGCGTCGGTGAGGTCCTCGTCGGAGTCCAGGTCCTCGGAAGCGACCTCGTCGGTGCCCTCGGCCTCCTCGGCGCCTTCGGCGCCCTGCTCGACCAACAGCTCATCGGCGTCGGGTGCGGTCTCGTGCTCGTCGTCCGACTCGTCGTGCCGGTCGCTGGCCGCCGCCATCGCCTTGAACATCGGGTGGTCACCGGGCGTGTGCACCGGAACCTTGGCGACCGCCGGCTCGTCGACCTTCGGCTTCTTCGAGCGCTTGCTGCGGCGGCTCGTGCTGCTGCCGCCCGATTCAGACTTGCGTCCCGGCGCGGCCGAGTCCACCGGGTCGCCGTGCAGCATGATGCCGCGCCCAGCGCAGTGTTGACACGAGGTCGAGAAGGCCTCGATGAGCCCGGTGCCCAGGCGTTTGCGGGTCAGCTGTACCAGACCCAGCGACGTCACCTCCGAAACCTGGTGGCGGGTGCGGTCGCGGCCCAGCGCCTCGGTCAGCCGGCGCAGCACCAGGTCGCGGTTGGACTCCAGCACCATGTCGATGAAGTCGATGACGATGATGCCGCCGATGTCACGGAGGCGAAGCTGCCGCACGATCTCCTCGGCGGCCTCCAGGTTGTTCTTGGTCACCGTCTCCTCGAGGTTGCCCCCGGAGCCGGTGAACTTGCCGGTGTTGACGTCGACCACCGTCATCGCCTCGGTCCGGTCGATGACCAGCGTGCCGCCCGAGGGCAGCCAAACCTTGCGGTCCAGCGCCTTGGCCAGCTGCTCGTCGATGCGGTGCACGGCGAACACGTCCGGACCGGCCTGGCCCTCCGGACCTGTGGGGGGCTGGTAGCGGGTCAGCTTCGGCACCAGCTCGGGGGCCACCGAGCCCACGTACTCATTGATCGTGGCCCAGGCCTCGTCACCGGAGACCACCAACTCGGAGAAGTCCTCGTTGAACAGGTCCCGGATCACCTTGACCAGCACGTCGGGCTCTTCGTAGAGCGCCACCGCGGCCCCGGCCGCTTTCCCCTTGGTCTCGGCCGCGGTGGCCTCGATCTGGCTCCAGCGTTCCTGCAGGCGTTCCACGTCGGCGCGGATGTCTTCTTCTTTGACACCCTCCGACGCGGTGCGGATGATCACGCCGGCGTCGGCGGGCACCACCTCGCGCAGGATCTCCTTGAGCCGCTGACGCTCGGTGTCGGGCAGCTTGCGACTGATCCCGGTCGACGACGCACCCGGCACGTACACCAGGTAACGGCCGGCCAGCGAGACCTGCGTGGTCAGGCGGGCGCCCTTGTGCCCGATGGGGTCCTTGCTGACCTGCACCACGACGTAGTCGCCGGGTTTGAGCGCCTGCTCGATCTTGCGGTTGGCGCCACCGAGTCCGGCGGCCTCCCAGTTCACCTCACCGGCGTACAGCACGCCGTTGCGGCCCCGGCCGATGTCGACGAACGCGGCCTCCATCGACGGCAGCACGTTCTGCACGATGCCCAGGTAGACGTTGCCCACCAATGACGTCGACGCGGCCGAGGTCACGAAGTGCTCGACCATCACGCCGTCTTCCAGCACGGCGATCTGGGTGTAGCGCGCGCCCTGGTGCGGCGGCTCGGTCCGGACCCGGTCGCGGACCACCATGCGGCGTTCGACGGCCTCGCGGCGGGCCAGGAACTCGGCCTCGCTCAAAATCGGCGGACGACGCCGCCCGGCGTCGCGGCCGTCGCGGCGACGCTGCCGCTTGGCCTCCAGTCGTGTCGAGCCGGTGATGCCCTGGATCTCGTCGTCGCCGGTGCCCCGGTCGGCCTTGGCAGACCGGCTGGTCTTGGCGCGCGGGGCCCGTTCGTGCACGACGGTGTTGGGCGGGTCGTCCGACGACACGGTGTCGTCGTCCTCGCCGGTCCCGGCCTTGCGCCGACGGCGGCGGCGACGACGGCGGTTGCCGGCCTCCTCGGCCGAACCGCCCTCTTCGTCGGCGGCGTCCTCGGCGTCGGCGGCCTCGTCCGATTCCGCGGCGGAGTCGTCGTCCTCGGTCTCGTCGTCGGCGGCTGCACCCTCGGACCCGCGGCCCCGGCCACGGCCACGGCGACCGCGGCGGCGGCGCCGGTTGGCGGGCCGGTCTCCGTTCTCGTCGTCGGCGTCGGTCTCGGCACCGCCGAGGTCGTCGTCGCCATAGTCGTCCGAGTCGTCGTCTGTATCGACGTCGACGTCGCGAGGCACCGCACGCTCAAAGGCGACCGGCTGCGGCGCGACGAACAACGGCATGTAGTCAGCCCGCGCGACGGCCGGCTCCGGTGCCGTCTCCAGCAGCAGCCGGGACTCGGGTTCGTCGGGGACCTCGCCGGCATCCCCAGCGTCCGCTGCCTCGCCGGCCTCCTGGAAGAGCCCGGCGACAGCGGGTTCGGCGATCGAGTCCAGCAGGTCGCGGACTCGCACCGCCTCGACACGGTCCACGCTGGAGTGCGCGCTGCGCGCCCGGCCATCCAGCTCGGTAAGAGCATCCAGGACCCGCCGGCTGGTGGTGCCCAGAACCCGCGCCAGCGAGTGCACCCGCAGGCGATCGGGCAACTCCTCGTGCTCGCTCGGCCCTGCTGATACGTCTGAATCGGGGCCTTTAAAAAGAGAGGGGTCTGCCACGTACGTCTCCTCAAGCCCCCGGGCGCGTCGTGCGACGCGGCCACGCGAGGACTTCTCGTTATGGGCCCGGCTCACTTCCCCGGGCTTGTGGTGGTCTCGCTCCGAGGGGCTCGGGTTGAACCGACTCGGTGCCTGGCTGAATGAGGACCGGCGATCGGCGCCGCATCACATATCGCGACCGTCGCACTCGCCGAAGTCTTCATTCGGGTGTCGGACACCGGTCCGGTGACGTTCACCCGTTAGTCAGTATCCCACACAATCCACAGGAGCCGGACGAAAGGCACTAACTACGACGTCAGGCCAGTGTCATCGGAGCCGTCGGCGCCGATGGCTTCAAGTCGGGGAACCACAGCGCGATCTCACGCTCGGCCGACTCCGGTGAGTCCGAGCCGTGCACCAGGTTGAACTGGGTCTCCAGACCGAAATCACCGCGGATGGTGCCCGGGGTGGCCTTGGCCACCGGGTCGGTGCCACCGGCGAGCTGCCGGAACGCCTCGATCGCGCGCGGTCCTTCCACCACGGCGGCGACCACGGGACCTGAGGTAATGAAATCCAGCAGCGAAGCGAAAAACGCCTTGCCCTCATGCTCGCCGTAGTGCTGCCGGGCCACGGCCTGCTGCACCGGCCGCAGTTCCAGGGCCGCCAACGTCAGGCCCTTCTTCTCGATCCGGCTGATGATCTCGCCCACCAGCCGACGGTTCACGCCGTCCGGCTTGATCAGCACCAAAGTCCGCTCAGTCATGAAGCGCCGCTCCTGTCCCATCGTTCCGCCCTGCGTCGTCGCCAGCGGCACGGGCGACAGCGTACCGGCCCCGGCGTCGGGTTCCGTCACGAGCGTCGCAACACCACCGCACGGAAATAGGCGATCAATGCCCACACCGCGGTGAACACCAGGCCCATGATGCCCACGCCGGGGTACACCACGAACCCGGCCACCAGCACCAACTGCAGCGCCAGATTGGCCCAGATCGCCCAGCTGCGGCCCTGGATCCCGGCGAACAGCAGCAACACCAGCGCCAGGCCGAGCAGATACGTCAGCGAGAAGGGTGTCAGGCCACCCCCGACGACGCTGACCACCGGGAGAGCCAACAGCACCGTGATGGACTCGAGTATCAGCGTCGCGGCCATCACGCCACGAAAACCCCGCCACGGGTCGGGGGCGTCTGGCTGGTCGGTCATGCCGGGTCCTTCCCGAACAGGGAGCGAGCGGCGCCGGCGGTGACCACCGAGCCGGTGATCACGATTCCCGCCCCCGAAGCTTCACCCTCGGAGTCGAATTCGTCGACCAACGCCGTGGCGGTGTCGATCGCATCTTCCAGCGTTTCGGTGGTGACCACCCGGTCGTCACCGAACCACCGCGCTGCGGCGACGGTGAGTGCCTCGACGTCCAGCGCCCGCGGAGAACCGTTGTGGGTCACCACAATTCGGTCGAACACCGGCTCTAGTGCCGCCAAGATGCCGTCGACGTCCTTGTCGCCCAGCACGCTCACCACACCGACCAGATACCGGAAGTCGAAATCCTCGGCGAGGGCCTGGGCCAGCACGGCGGCGCCGGCCGGATTGTGCGCGGCGTCGATGAACACCGTGGGCGAGCTGCGCATCCGCTCCAGCCGGCCGGGGCTGCGTACCGCGGCGAAGCCCGCCCGAACGGTCTCGACGTCGAGCTGGCGCTCGGCGCCGGCGCCGAAGAACGCCTCCACCGCCGCCAGCGCCAGCACCGCGTTGTGCGCCTGGTGCTCGCCGTGCAGCGGCAGAAAGATGTCGGAGTACACCCCGCCCAGGCCCTGCAGTTCCAGCACCTGTCCGCCGACCGCGAGTTGGCGGCTGCGCACCGCGAACTCCGAGTTCTCCCGCGCCACCGCGGCGTCGGCGCGCACCGACTGCGCCAGCAACACCTCCATCACCTCGGGCGCCTGGCGGGCGATCACTGCCACGGTGTCGGTCAGTTCGTCCGACGAGCGGTGAATGATGCCGGCCTTCTCCGCAGCGATCCCGGCGATGTCGTCACCGAGATAGTCGACGTGGTCGATGCCGATCGGGGTGATGACGGCGACCGGGGCTTCGACGACGTTGGTGGCGTCCCAGCGCCCACCCATGCCGACCTCGACGATGGCGACATCGACCGGGGCATCGGCGAATGCCGCGAACGCCATCCCGGTGAGCACCTCGAACTTGCTCATGGCCGGGCCCCCGTCAGCCTGCGAGGATGCGTCGACCATCTGCACGAAGGGCTCGATCTCGGCGTAGGTCTCCACGTACCGCGCCGGGCTGATCGGCTGGCCGTCGACCGCAATGCGCTCGACCGCCGACTGCAGGTGCGGGCTGGTGGTGCGCCCGGTACGGCGAGAAAACGCCGTCAGCAACGCATCGATCATCCGCACCACCGAGGTCTTGCCGTTGGTGCCGGCGACGTGGATGGACGGGTAACCGCGCTGCGGCGAGCCGAGCAGTTCCAGCAGGGCGTTGATCCGGGTCAGGCTGGGTTCGATCTTGGTCTCGCCCCAACGCTGATCCAGCAGGTGCTCGACCTGGAGCAACGCCGCGATCTCGTCCGGGGTGGGCTCGTCGGTGCCGATCGGTTGATCGGTCACGTCAGGCCTGCCAGCCGCGCGGTGATCCGCTCCACTTCGTCGCCGGCCAACTGCTGGCGCCCACGGATCTTGTCCACCACCGCTTCGGGCGCCTTGGCCAGGAACGCCGCATTGCCCAGTTTCGCCGAGGTGGCCTCGAGCTCCTTGCGCGCGGTGGCCAGGTCCTTCTCCAGCCGACGGCGCTCGGCTTCGACGTCGACGGTGCCGGAGGTGTCCAGTTCGACGACGACCGTGCTTCCCCCGCCCGTGGGGCCCAGTCGCACCTCGACGGTGGCCGACGGTGCGAAGTCCTCCCCCGGCTCGGTCAGCCAGGACTGGGAGGTCACCGCTGCCACCTGGGTGGCCAGGTCGGCGTCGTCGATGCCGGTCAGCCGGGCCGGGACCTTCTGCCGGTCGCGCAGACCCTGGTCGCTGCGGAACCGGCGCACCTCGGTCACCAGCTTCTGCATGTCGGTGATCCGTTGCGCGGCAACCCGGTCCAGCGCGATGCCCGACGATGCCGGCCAGTCCGCGATCACCAGCGACTCCGCGCCGGTGAGCTCCTGCCACAGGGTTTCGGTGACGAACGGGATCACCGGGTGCAGCAGCCGCAACAGGGTGTCCAGCACCGCCGCGAGCACGGCGGTGGTGTGGGTCAGCCCCTGCCCCAGCTGGGTCTTGGCCAACTCGACGTACCAGTCGCAGAACTCATCCCAGGCGAAGTGGTACAGCGCTTCGCAGGCTCGCCCGAACTCATAGCCCTCGAAGGCCGAATCCACTTCGGCGCGAACCTCTTCCAGGCGCCCCAGAATCCAGCGGTCGGCGTCGGTCAGGTCCTCGAGCGCCGGCAACGGCGCCGGCGCCGCGCCGTTCATCAGCGCGAACCGGGTCGCGTTGAACAGCTTGGTGACGAAGTTGCGCGACGCACGGGCGTGGTCCTCGCCGATCGACAGGTCACTGCCGGGGCTGGCGCCGCGGGCCAGGGTGAACCGCAGGGCGTCGGCGCCGAACATCTCCACCCAGTCCAGCGGGTCGATGCCGTTGCCGCGCGATTTGCTCATCTTGCGGCCGTGCTCGTCGCGGATCAGGCCGTGCAGGAACACGTTGCGGAACGGAACTTTGCCATCGGGCAGCGCGGCGTCGCCGCCCACGAAGGTGCCGAACATCATCATCCGGGCCACCCAGAAGAACAGGATGTCGTAGCCGGTCACCAAAACGCTTGTCGGATAGAACTTCTCCAGTTCCGGTGTGGCGTCGGGCCAGCCCATCGTGGAGAACGGCCACAACGCCGAGGAGAACCAGGTGTCCAGCACGTCGGGGTCCTGCTCCCAGCCCTGCGGCGGGGTCTCGTCCGGGCCGACGCAGACCTTCTCGCCGTTCGGCCCGTGCCAGATCGGGATGCGGTGCCCCCACCACAGCTGCCGGGAGATGCACCAGTCGTGCATGTCGTCGACCCACGCGAACCAGCGCGGCTCCAGGCTCTTGGGGTGGATGACGGTGTCGCCGTTGCGAACCGCGTCACCGGCGGCCTTGGCCAGCGAGGAGACGTCGACCCACCACTGCATGGACAGCCGCGGTTCGATGACTTCGCCGCTGCGCTCGGAGTGCCCGACGCTGTGCAGGTAGGGCCGCTTCTCGGCGACGATGCGCCCCTCGGCGGCCAGCGCTTCACGCACGGCGACCCGCGCCTCGAAACGGTCCATGCCGTCGAACTGTGTTCCGGTGCCGGTGATCCGGCCTTTGGTGTCCAGGATGGTCGGCATTGCCAGCTGGTGGCGCAGACCGATCTCGAAGTCGTTGGGGTCGTGGGCGGGGGTGACTTTGACCGCGCCGGTGCCGAATTCGGGGTCGACGTGTGCGTCGGCGACCACGGCGATCTCCCGGTCCAGGAACGGGTGCGCCAAGCTGGTCCCGACCAGGTCGCGGTACCGGTCGTCGTCGGGGTGCACCGCGATCGCGGTGTCACCGAGCATGGTCTCCAGCCGGGTGGTGGCCACCACGATGTGGGGTTGGGAGTCATCGAGCGAGCCGTACCGGAACGACACCAGCTCGCCCTCGATGTCTTCGTATTTGACCTCGAGGTCGCTGATCGCGGTCTCCAGCACCGGCGACCAGTTGACCAGTCGTTCGGCCTGGTAGATCAGCCCCGCGTCGTAGAGCCGCTTGAATATGGTGCGGACCGCCCGGGACAGGCCGTCGTCCATGGTGAACCGTTCGCGACTCCAGTCCACGCCGTCGCCGAGCCGGCGCATCTGGCCCCCGATGGTGCCGCCGGACTCCCGCTTCCAGTCCCAGACCTTGTCGATGAACAGTTCGCGGCCGAAGTCTTCCTTGGTCTTGCCGTCAATGGCGAGCTGGCGTTCCACCACGCTCTGGGTGGCGATGCCGGCGTGGTCCATACCCGGCAGCCACAACACCTCGTAGCCCTGCATTCGCTTGCGACGGGTCAACACGTCCATCAGGGTGTGGTCGAGCGCGTGGCCCATGTGCAGGCTGCCGGTGACGTTCGGCGGGGGCAGCACGATCGAGTAGCCGGGCTTATCGCTGGTGGGGTCGGCGCTGAAGTAGCCGGCATCCACCCAACGCTGGTAGATCGCGTCCTCGACCGCACCCGGCTCCCACGACTTGGGCAGGGCATCGGCGTTGGCGGCGTTGGGGGTGTCAGTCACCGGTCAATTCTAGGAATGCCTGCCGAGCAGTCGCGAAAGCCCCCGAATCCGGCTCGATTCGGGGGCTTTCACGACTGCTCACGCAGGTAGGGCTACTTCTTGCCGCCGAGCAGACCGCCGAGGATGTCGCCGATGGCGCCGCCGGTCTTGCCGCCGATCATGTTGCCCAGGATGCTGCCCATCGACTGGTTCTTGGCGCCGCCGCCGCCGGCCATGCCGCCCAGGATGCTGCCCAGGACATCACCGAGGCCGCCACCGGAGGCCTGCTGCTGGGCCGGCTCGGCCTTCTGGCCGGTCAGCTGCTTGCCGATGTAGGCGAGCACGATCGGCGCGATGATCGGCAACAGCTTCTGCAGCAGGTCGTTGTTGCCGGCGCCGGCACCGGACAGCGCCGAGGCGACCTGGTTGGTGTCGTTGCCACCGAAGATGGTGGAGATCACCTGTTGGCCTTGCGACTGGCTGGCGCCGAAAGCGTTGTCCAGCAGTCCCTGAGCGGCGAAGGTGGCGGCGGTGTTGACAATGCTGTCGGCCTGACCCGGGTCTTGGGCGTTCTGGCTCAAACCGCTGACCAGCACCGGCACCAGGGTACGGATGGTGCTGTCCACTTCACCCGAGTCGGCGCCGAGCTGGTTGGCGATGTCTTGGATGGGGATCTGAGCAAAGAGATCGTCGAGGCCGGCCATGAGAGATTCCACCTTCTTTACTGGGTGCTGCTACGGGCAGCGGTCGAAAATGACACTAGCGGAAAGATCAGTGGCCGGCACCGGCCAATTGAGCCGCGGTCAACGCAGCCGGGAAACCTCGAGCGTCACCCCCGCCGCGGGCAGTCTGGACAGCAGCACGTCACCCATCGCGGCCGCCGGGGTCAGCACACCGTAGTGGTCGGACAGTGCGTCGCGGTCCAGCGCCAGGGCCAAAGCACTCTCGCCCAACAGCACCGAGGTGGCCTGGTAGCCGGGGTCACCCCGCTGCGCCATGTCCGCCCGGTAGCGGGCTCCGCCGCTGGTGGTCGTGTAGGTCTCGATGCGGTAGTAGCCGTTCTCGCGCCGGCTGCGGCTGGGGCCGGTTCCCGGCTTGGGCAACACCCGTTCCAGCAATCCGTTCGGCAGGAGCCGCAGGACGTGGCCGCCGACCCCGAAGGTCACCTTGCCCATCCCGGTCGCCAATCCAGACAGCGCAGGTGCGGCAGCCGACGAGCCGACGCTCATGTGCTCGGCGTAGCGGAAGCGGCGACCGTAGGCCCAATCCAGCAGTGCGTTGCTGCGCCGCACGATGCGGGTGTTGACGGGCGCCATGGCGAAACCGGCGGTCCAGATTCCATCCAGCTCCGGCGCGATGTCTTGGCCCCGCCGCCAGGACAGGTCCGGCTCGGGGCCCAATCGGGGTTCGGCGGACCGATCCGAGCTGAGCGTGTAGGGATCCGACAGCTGGCGTCGGGCCTTCGGATCGTTGGCGGCGGCGCCCAGGAACTCAATCATCGAGGCCAGCGTGCCGGCGGACACCCCGGCGGAGAACCCTCGGACGACGTAGTCGGTGTCGAGCAGGTCCCCGGTGCCGTCGTCGCGGGCCGCCCGATACAGGGCGTACACGCTCATGTCCGACGGGATGGAGTCGAAGCCGCAGCCATGCACGATCCGGGCCCGGTTGTCGGCCGCCTGCTTGTGGTGACGGTCGATGCTCTCCCGCACGAACAGCGTCTCGCCGGTGAGGTCGACGTAATCGGTGCCCGTCGCGGCGCAGGCCGCCACCAAGGGCATTCCATAACGGGTGTAGGGGCCGACGGTGGTGATCACCACCCGGGTCCGGGCCGCCATCGCCGCCAGTGTTGTGGGCTTGTCGGCGTCGGCCACCAGGGTCGGCCAGCCTTGGGCTCGAGATCCGAGGCCGTCGCGGACCTCGCGCAGCCGCTCCGCCGAGCGGCCCGCCAACCCGATCCGGGCGGCGCCGCCGGCGCGGGCCAGGTACTGGGCGGTCAGCTTCCCTGCGAAACCGGTGGCTCCATAGAGGACGATGTCGAGCTCACGAGGCGTGTCAGGCACCCGCCCGACGCTACTCGCCGGCCGGAGCCCCTTCCGACGGCGACGGCGCCGGGCTGCTCGCCCGGCGCCGTCGTCGATAGCGCTAGAGGGATGTTCAGCCGCGACGGCCGCACACCGGCCAGGCACCGATGCCCTGGCTGCGCAGGACGTTCTCGGCAACCCGGATCTGCTCGGCACGGCTGGCGTTGTGCGGCATGCCGCTGCCACCGTTGGCACGCCAGGTGCCGGCGTTGAACTGCAGTCCGCCGTAGTAGCCGTTGCCGGTGTTGATCGACCAGTTGCCGCCCGACTCGCAGGCCGCGATGGCGTCCCAGTTGACGCTGTCCGCCTTGGCGGTGGCGTCGGACAGGGCGACCGCGCCGGTGATCAGGGCGCCGGCGATCGCGGCCAGGGTCAGGGGCTTGCGGACGTTCTTCAACATCGTTCCTTTCGCAGCGCGCGCGCCGAAGTGCGCCCACGGCAAGTGGGCCGGCATGCTTGGGGTCCAGGCGGGAGTGGTCTTCGAGACGTGCCGTCTAGGTCAGGCACGACAGCGGGGGCAGATCGCCCGCCGGGTTGACACCCGGCACCGCGGAGGCGTTCGAAGGGCCGCCCGCGGCCCCGCTCACACGCGGTTCCGTCGATTCAATTTGTTTGCCCCGCATTAGGGCGAGAGGAAACTTACGAAACGTTCATGCGACAAGTCCAACCGCATGACGCGACTATTTCGGGCAGATAACGAAAGAATCACACCACCGTCGGGAATGGTTATAGCAGGTCAGCAGCCGCTTTAGGCGTTCCGTCGACACGGCAGTACACATCGGCGACCGTGAGTCAGATCACGGGGTTTTTGTGGGCTGGACCACTGGAAATGAGGGGATTCGGGGGCCGTTTGCCGCTCACCGAGCCGAAAACTGGACACTACATAGGCCCCAGCAGCATCAGACGCCCCACAAATCGCAGGTCATCGAACCAGGACGGGCCGAAGCGCCCCAAGCAGGCGAAAAGATCCGCGACCACCGAGGCCGCCAGTAATTGGCCCGGCCGAGTCAATGTTTTAACCCGGCCCGCCTCGACATGCACCGCCTGTCGAGACCCTGAGTCAATTACCTTGGGCTACAGGCGATTCCGCCGCCCGGCGCCGGCCGTCCGAGAATCGGAGGGGTCCATCGATTCCGCGTTCCGCCAATAATCTCTGCATCTCGCGCAGATAATACGATGATTTATTTCGCTATCTACGCACGCCGCATCGCGCTTTGTTTACGACTACAAAACGGCATTTGCTGAAGTAGCGGCTCAGAGCAGGCCGGCAACATCGTCCGGCGAGTTGAGATTGGCCAGCGGGGACGCATCGGCCAGCACGACCCGGCGGACGTCAGCCCCGTCGATCAGCGCGCCCACCCGACGTTCCCCGGCGGCGACCAAGGCATCGACGGTGTCGGCCAACGTGGTGTGATACACCCCGGCCAGATAGTGGTCGCGGTCGGCGTGCGGCAGCACGACATCGGCCGCGACAGCACTTAACGTGTCGATCAATTCCGTTGTCAGAAAAGGCATGTCGACCCCGCAGACGAAGGCGCGCTGGGTGCCGTCCCGCGCCGCGGCCCGCAACCCCAGCCCGATAGCCGGCAACGGACCCAGCCCGGGCACCTCATCGCGCAGCACCTGCACAGGAAGTTCGGGCAGCGCTTGGCCCTGGGCGGCCACCACGAAGACGGGGTCGCAGCGCTGCGCAAGCACCGAGACCAGGTGTTCCACCAGGGTCAGACCGGCGAAGCGGCCCGGCACGGTCAGAGTGGCCTTGTCCCGGCCCATCCGGCGCGAGGCGCCGCCGGCCAGCACGACACCGGCCAACCGACCGGCAGTCATGGCGTCAGTCGACAGTCCAGGTGTCGCGACCACGCAGCAGCGCCTGAAGTGCGGCGGTGTCGTGGGCGGTCGACTGCCTGGCCTCGGCGACCTGCGCGCGCGCCAGGTCGTCGTAGGTGGGCTTGGTGACCTTGCGGAAGATGCCCATCGGGAAGTGCGACAGGTCCTGCTCGGAGAGCCGCGACAGTGCGAAGGCGTACGAGGAGTCGGCCTGGGTGGCGTCGTGCACCACGATCTGCTCGGCCGAGACGTCGGCGGTCTTGGCGACCTCCAGCCCGAAGCCGGACTTGATGACGCAGTACTCCCCCTCGGCGCCGAACACGACGCGCTCGCCGTGCCGGACATTGATGATGCGGCTCTCCGCACCTTCCTTGCGCAGCAGGTCGAAGGAGCCGTCGTTGAACACCGGGCAGTCCTGCAGGATCTCCACCAGCGCCGAGCCTCGGTGCGCCATCGCACCCTGCAGGACCTCGGTAAGGCCCTTGCGGTCGGAGTCCAGGGCACGCCCGACGAACGTCGCCTCGGCGCCGATAGCCAGCGAGATCGGGTTGAACGGGTTGTCCAGCGAACCGAAGGGCGTCGACTTGGTGACCTTGCCGGTCTCCGACGTCGGCGAGTACTGGCCCTTGGTCAGGCCGTAGATCCGGTTGTTGAACAGCAGGATGGTGATGTTGACGTTGCGTCGCAGCGTGTGGATCAGGTGGTTGCCGCCGATCGACAGCGCGTCGCCGTCACCGGTGATCAGGAACACCTTGAGGTCTTCGCGGGCGGTCGCCAGCCCGGTGGCGAAGGTCGGGCCACGACCGTGGATCGAGTGCACCCCGTAGGTGTTCATGTAGTAGGGGAAACGGCTTGAGCAGCCGATCCCGCTGACGAACACCACGTTCTCCCGCCGCACCCCCAGCTCGGGCAGGAAGTTGCGCACCGAGTTGAGGATGGCGTAGTCGCCACAGCCCGGGCACCAGCGCACCTCCTGGTCGGAGGTGAAGTCCTTGGACTTCTGCGGCTCGTCGGTGGTGGGGACCCCGCTCAGCGCGGTCAGCCCCAGATCGGTACCGACAAGCGAGCCGAGGGCTTCGGTGGTGGTCATGAGTTCGCTCCTGCTGTACCCGCAATGGTGACCGCCGCGGCCCTGGCCAGCGACGCCTTCTCGTTCTCCCGATCGGCCAGCGTGCCCGCCAGCGCGTCGTCGATGATCCCCTCGACCTCGTCGGCCAGGAACGCCTGGCCGGTCACCTTGGTCACCGACTGGATGTCGACCAGGTAGCGACCGCGCAGCAGCAGCGCCAACTGGCCCAGGTTCATCTCCGGCAGCACCACCTTGGGGTAGCGCCGCAGCACCTCACCCAGGTTGGCCGGCAGCGGGTTGAGGTAGCGCAGGTGCGCCTGCGCAACCTTGATACCGCCGCGCCGGACCCGCCGGCAGGCCTCGGCGATCGGGCCGTAGGAACTGCCCCAGCCCAGCATCAGCAGCTCGGCGTCTCCGGACGGGTCGTCGACCACCAGGTCGGGAACCTCGATGCCGTCGACCTTGGCCTGGCGCAGCCGCACCATCAGGTCGTGGTTGGCCGGCTCGTAGGAGATCGCTCCGGAGCCGTTGGCCTTCTCCAGCCCACCGATCCGGTGTTCCAGGCCCGGGGTGCCGGGGATGGCGAACTGCCGGGCCAGGGTCTGCGGGTCGCGCGCGTACGGCGCGAAGTCCTCGCCGGCCTTGGCCAGGTTGCGGTCGATGGGCTCCATCGCCGCGATGTCGGGAATCCGCCACGGTTCGGAGCCGTTGGCGATCGCGCCGTCGGAGAGCAGCACCACCGGAGTGCGGTAGGTCAGTGCGATCCGGACGGCCTCGATGGCCGCGTCGAAGCAGTCCGAGGGCGTGCACGGCGCCAGTACCGCCACCGGCGACTCGCCGTTGCGTCCGTAGAGCGCCTGCATCAGGTCGGCCTGCTCGGTCTTGGTCGGCAGGCCGGTCGACGGGCCGCCGCGCTGGACGTTGATCAGCAACAGCGGCAGCTCGGTCATGACGGCCAGGCCCAACGCCTCGGCCTTGAGGGCCAACCCCGGACCAGAGGTACTGGTGACGCCCAGCGCGCCGCCGTAGGAGGCGCCGATCGCCGCGCCGATACCGGCGATCTCGTCTTCGGCCTGGAAGGTCAGCACGTTGAAGTTCTTGTACTTGGACAGCTCGTGCAGGATGTCCGAGGCCGGGGTGATCGGGTAGGTCCCCAACACCACCTGGGTGTCGGCCAGCTGGCCGGCGACGATCACGCCGTAGGCCATCGCGGTGTTCCCCGAGATCTGGCGGTACTCACCCGCCGGAAGCTTGGCCGGGGCGATCTCATAGGTGGTGCCGAACGCCTCGGTGGTCTCGCCGTAGTTCCAGCCCGCCTTCAGCGCCAGCACGTTGGCGTCGGCCACGTCGGGCTTCTTGGCGAACTTCTCCCGGATGAAGCGCTCACTGCTCTCCAGCTCGCGGCCGTACATCCAAGACAGCAGGCCGAGGGCGAACATGTTCTTGGCCCGGGCGCCGTCCTTCTTGGTCGCACCGATCGCCTCGACCGCACCCAGCGTCAGCGAGGTCATCGCCACCGGGACCACGACGTAGTCGGAGAGTTCCTCGGTCTCCAGCGGGTTGGTCTCGTAGCCGATCTTGGCCAGGTTGCGTTTGGTGAACTCGTCGGAGTTGACGATCACCATGCCACCGCGCGGCAGGTCGCCGATGTTGGCCTTCAGCGCCGCCGGGTTCATCGCCACCAGCACGTCGGGACGGTCACCGGCGGTGAGGATGTCGAAGTCGGCGATCTGGATCTGGAACGACGAAACACCGGGCAAGGTGCCCTGAGGTGCGCGGATCTCGGCCGGATAGTTGGGCTGGGTGGCCAGGTCGTTGCCGAACAGGGCCGCTTCGGAGGTGAAGCGATCGCCAGTGAGCTGCATGCCGTCGCCGGAGTCACCGGCGAAACGGATGACGACCTTCTCGAGTTTTTGGCGCCCGGGTGCCGACCCGACTCCGTTACCACTCGGCCCCACGGCCCCGCCTTCCATCACTGTCCGACACAGGCCCGCGCAGCACGGCTGGCGCACCCACAAGTTTTTCTGTCACTGGCAGTACCGATTATTGCACCGCTCTTATAGACCATACGACGCCACACCGCGTCGAAATTCGGGTTACTCAGCGTTAAATATCGATGTCACACCGGGGTTCGCGGTCAACTCAAGACGGAAATGTGGTTTTCATCACGTTCACGCGGGAGCCAACTCTAAGAAAGCTCGGTACTCACGAGTAACTTTGCGCGGCGCACCGAGCGCCGCTCCCGATCAGGCGCTCTTGTCGCGACGCTCGCTGCGGGATGCCTTGCGCGGCACGATGGTCGGCAGCACGTTGTCCTGCACCGTTTCCTTGGTCACCACGACCTTGGCGACGTCGTTGCGGCTGGGGATGTCGTACATGACCGGCAGCAGCACTTCTTCCATGATGGCCCGCAGCCCGCGCGCACCGGTGCCCCGGTGGATGGCCTGATCCGCGATGGCCTCCAGCGCGTCCTGGCTGAACTCCAGCTCCACCCCGTCCATCTCGAACAGCCGGGTGTACTGCTTGACGAGCGCGTTCTTGGGCTCCGACAGGATCTTGACCAGCGACTCCATGTCGAGGTTGGTCACCGAGGCCACCACCGGCAACCGGCCGATGAACTCGGGGATCAGACCGAACTTGATCAGGTCCTCGGGCATGACCTCGGCAAAGTGGTCGGTGGTGTCGATCTCGGCCTTCGACCGGACTTCGGCGCCGAATCCCAAGCCGCGCTTGCCAACCCGGTCCGAGACGATCTTCTCCAGTCCGGCGAAAGCCCCAGCCACGATGAACAGCACGTTGGTGGTGTCGATCTGGATGAACTCCTGGTGCGGGTGCTTGCGGCCGCCCTGCGGCGGAACCGAGGCCTGGGTGCCCTCCAGGATCTTCAGCAGCGCCTGCTGCACTCCCTCGCCGGAGACGTCGCGGGTGATCGACGGGTTTTCGCTCTTGCGGGCGATCTTGTCGACCTCGTCGATGTAGACGATGCCGGTCTCGGCGCGCTTGACGTCATAGTCGGCCGCTTGAATCAGTTTGAGGAGAATGTTCTCGACGTCCTCACCGACGTAACCCGCTTCGGTCAGCGCGGTGGCGTCGGCGATCGCGAACGGCACGTTGAGCATCTTGGCCAGGGTCTGGGCCAGGTAGGTCTTGCCGCAGCCGGTGGGCCCGAGCATCAAGATGTTGGACTTGGTCAGCTCAACCGGCTCACCGGAGCGGGAATCCCGACTCTTCTCGCCGGCCTGGATGCGCTTGTAGTGGTTGTAGACCGCCACCGCCAAAGTGCGCTTGGCCGTGTCCTGACCGATGACGTAGCCCTCCAGGAACTCCCGGATCTCCGCGGGCTTGGGCAGTTCGTCGAGCTTGACGTCGTCGGCGTCGGCCAGTTCCTCTTCGATGATCTCGTTGCACAGGTCGATGCACTCATCGCAGATGTAGACGCCCGGACCCGCGATGAGCTTCTTGACCTGCTTCTGGCTCTTGCCGCAGAACGAACATTTCAGCAAGTCCCCGCCGTCTCCAATGCGCGCCATAGTGCGTTAGGACCTACTTCCTGTTCGCCGTCTGTCGTCGGGGTGCCGGTGTCTGCTCCGACGCTACCCGTTCATTCCGGTGCGAGGCGACCGATAAGGCCGAATCGCGTCGTTGGTATTCATCACTGGCCCCGTCTGCCTGCTCCAAGAACATATCGCCCAAGGCGCCGCACCCGGAGTGTGACGCGCTGGCGTGGCGTGAGCGTTTCGGGGGCGTTACCCGGCTGTGAGACAGCCGAAGCCTTCCAGCTCTACAGTGGCCAGCGTGGGGTTCGCCGTGCCCGACGATACCGTGCTCGTCGCCGATGGGGGGCTGGCGACGGAGCTGGAAGCCCGCGGCTTTGATCTTTCCGACCCGCTGTGGTCGGCGCGGTTGCTCGTCGAGTCTCCCCGCGACATTGCGGCCGTTCACAGCGCGTTCTACGCGGCGGGCGCGCAGATCGCGACCACCGCCAGCTATCAGGCAAGCTTCGACGGGTTCGCCGCCCGCGGCATCGGCCGTCACGCGGCCGAGGCGCTGCTGCGCCGCAGTGTGGACCTGGCCCGCGAAGCCGGCGGCGGCGCAAGCGGGCGCTGGGTTGCGGCGTCGGTCGGCCCGTACGGCGCCGCCCGCGCCGACGGCTCGGAATACCTTGGCCGGTACGGACTTTCGGTCGCACAGTTATCCGTGTGGCACCGGCCGCGGCTGGAGGTGCTGGCCGGCGCAGGCGCCGACCTGCTCGCGTTGGAGACGGTGCCGGACCTCGACGAGGCGGCGGCCCTGGTAAGTCTGGTCTGCGAGGTGAATGTGCCGGCCTGGCTCAGCTACACGATCGACGGCACGAAGACCCGCGCCGGACAGCCACTCGCGGAGGCCTTCGCGGTGGCCGCCGAGGTACCGCAGATTGTCGCTGTCGGGGTGAACTGCTGCGCCCCACACGATGTCCTGCCAGCGATCGAGATTGCCCGCGAGGTCACCGGCAAGCCGGTGATCGTCTACCCCAACAGCGGTGAGCGCTGGGAGTCCGGGAGGTGGACGGGGCCGAGGTGCTTCTCCCCCGCGCTGGTGCCGCAGTGGGTTGCCGCCGGAGCACGCATCGTGGGCGGTTGCTGCCGGGTTGGGCCGGCCGACATCAGCGATATCGCCGAGATCGCGCTCACGCAGGAAAAGTGCGAGTGACGGTCTGCGTGAGCGCGATCTCGCGCAAAAATCAGGCGGTCTGCGCCGACAGCTTCCGGTACTCCAGGACGGTGTCGATGATCCCGTACTCCTTGGCCTCGGCGGCGGTGAGGATCTTGTCGCGATCGGTGTCCTTGCGGATCACCTCCGGGTCCTTGCCGGTGTGGCGGGCCAGGGTGGACTCCATCAGGGTCCGCATCCGCTCGATCTCGGCCGCCTGGATCTCCAGGTCGGAGAACTGGCCCTGGATCACGCCGGACAGCGACGGCTGGTGGATCAGCACCCGGGCGTTAGGCAGCGCCATCCGCTTGCCCGGGGTGCCCGCCGCCAGCAACACCGCCGCAGCCGAGGCGGCCTGACCCAGGCACACCGTCTGGATGTCGGCCCGCACGTACTGCATGGTGTCGTAGATCGCCATCAGCGAGGTGAACGAACCACCCGGGGAGTTGATGTACATGGTGATGTCGCGGTCCGGGTCCAGCGACTCCAAGACCAGCAACTGGGCCATGATGTCGTTGGCCGAGGCGTCATCGACCTGGACGCCCAGGAAGATGATGCGCTCTTCGAACAGCTTGTTGTACGGGTTCGACTCCTTGACGCCCCAGCTGGAGTGCTCCACGAACGACGGCAGGATGTAGCGCGCCTGCGGTGCGATGGCTCGCAAGGTTTCGGGGTTCATGACGTGGCTCCGTTGACGTGGGCGCTGGTGATGATGTGATCGACGAAGCCGTATTCCAGGGCTTCCTGGGCGGTGAACCAGCGGTCGCGGTCGGAGTCGGCCTCGATCCGCTCGATGGACTGCCCGGTGAACTCGGCGTTGAGCCGGAACATCTCCTTCTTGATGACCGCGAACTGCTCGGCCTGGATGGCGATGTCGGCGGCGCTGCCGGTCACCCCGCCCAACGGCTGGTGCATCAGGATCCGGGCGTGCGGCAGGGCGTAGCGCTTGCCCTTGGTGCCCGCCGCGAGCAGGAACTCGCCCATCGAGGCGGCCATCCCCATCGCGTAGGTGGCGACGTCACACGGCGCCAGCACCATCGTGTCGTAGATCGCCATCCCCGCGCTGATCGAACCGCCCGGGGAGTTGATGTAGAGCGAAATGTCCTTGGTCGGGTCCTCGGCGGCCAACAGCAGGATCTGAGCGCACAGCCGGTTGGCGATGTCGTCGTCCACCTGCGACCCCAGGAAGATGATGCGTTCTCGCAGTAGGCGCTCGTATACCGAGTCGACGAGATTCAGTCCGGGCTGGCTCACAGTGGGATACCTGCTTTCTCGAGATTCATATGCACCGACCCTAACCAACCGGGACGGCTCAGGGCGGTCCGAACCGGCTTCGTTCGCTTACAGCGTCACTCGTCGGATGCAGCCTCGGCCTCGGCGGCTTCCTCAGCGGCTTCCTCAGCAGCTTCCTCGGCGGCTTCCTCAGCGGCGGCCAGGGCCTCGGCGGCTTCATCCGCCTCGTCACCGGATTCGTCGGTGCCGAAGAACTCAGCGGTGTCGATCTCGTTGCCGTCGGTGTCGCTGACCGCAGCCGCACGCACCGCCGCCGCCAGCGCCATGCCACGGCGCACGTCGGCGAAGACCGCCGGCAGCTGGTTGTTCTGCTGCAGGAACTGCACCAGCTGCTGCGGCGGGATGCCGTACTGGCGGGCCATCAGCACCAGGTGCTGGGTGAGGTCGTTCTGCCCCACCTGGATCTCCAGCTTGTCGCCGAGCGCGTCGAGCAGCAGCTGGGTCTTCACCGACTTCTCGGCCTCACTGCGGGTCTCGGCGTCGAACTCGGCGCGCGAGGAGCCCTTCTCGGCCAGCGACTCGGCGAACTTGTTCTCATCGTGGTCCACAGCGTGCAGGGCGTTGTGCAGGGCATTGTCGACGTGCGCCTGCACCACGGCCTCGGGCAGCGGCATCTCGACCTGCTCGACCAGGGTCTCCAGCGTCACCTCACGGACCTTCTCGGCCTGCTGAATGCGCTTGGTCCGGCCCACCTGCTCGACGAGGTTCTCGCGCAGTTCGGCGATGGTGTCGTATTCGCTGGCCAGCTGCGCGAATTCGTCATCGGCCTCGGGCAGCTCACGCTCCTTGACCGCCTGAACCGTGACGGTGACCTCAGCGTCCTTGCCGGCCTGCGGGCCGGCCGCCAGCTTGGTGGTGAAGGACTTGCTCTCACCGGCCGACAGCCCCACGATGGCGTCGTCGAGGCCCTCGATGAGCTGACCCGATCCGACCTCGTGCGACAGCCCCTCGGTGGCAGCCCCTTCAACCGCTTCACCGTCGATGGTGGCGTCCAGGTCGATCGAGACGAAGTCGCCCTTGGCGGCCGGGCGGTCGACACCGGTCAGGGTGCCGAACCGGGCGCGCAGCGAGTCGAGCTCGGCGTCGACCTCTTCGTCGTTGACCTCGATGGGGTCCACGGAGATCTTGAGCTGCTCCAGGTCGGGCAGGGTGATGTCCGGGCGCACGTCCACCTCGGCGGTGAAGGCGATCTGCTCACCGTCGTCGAGCTTGGTGACCTCGATGTCGGGCTGGCCGAGGGGCTTGAGGTCCGACGTCGTGACCGCCTCGGTGTAGCGGCTCGGCAGCGCCTCGTTGACCACCTGCTGGAGCACCGCGGCACGACCGAAACGGGCCTCAATGAGCTTGGCCGGCGCCTTACCCGGCCGGAAACCCGGCAACCGCACCTGCTTGGCCAGCTCCTTGTAGGTCCGCTCGAAATCCGGCTGAAGCTCGGTGAACGGCACCTCAACGTTGATGCGAACCCGGGTCGGGGTCAGCTGCTCGACGGTGCTCTTCACGGGTGTACTCCTCGATATCGTTGACGTGGTCGGTCGTGCCGGGTGCGGCGCGCGCTAGTGGTCGGGGTGACAGGATTTGAACCTGCGGCCTTCCGCTCCCAAAGCGGATGCGCTACCAAGCTGCGCTACACCCCGCACTGACCAGGCGATCCTACGGCCCGGCATATCGGTGATCACAATGACCTGCTGCCAACGCCCCACAAAGGCACCGCGGCGGGGCAATTGGATTTCGGGTCCGCCACGCCGGTACAGTCTGGCTCTAGCTATTCATGCGGGCGTAGCTCAATGGTAGAGCCCTAGTCTTCCAAACTAGCTACGCGGGTTCGATTCCCGTCGCCCGCTCCACGAGGACCAGCGCGGAGGCCGTCGACCTGCAGTTCGACGGCCTCCAGCGGTGGTCTCCCCTGATGACCAGCGCCAGGCCAGTGGCAAATGCCGACCGGGGCCGGGGGCTGCTGTACTCACACGACACCGCCGACTTATCCTTCGAAGCGAGCTACGCGGGTCCGATCGCCCCGTCGCCCCGCGGAAGGGGATTCTCCCAAGCAGGAAGGCACGCCATGGGCGGCACACGGCACGTCCACATTCATGGGACGTGCTCCCCGCGCTTTGCGAAGGTGCGCGACGAGTTCGAACGCAACTTCACCGAGCGCGACGAACTCGGCGCGGCCGTGGCGGCCTATGTCGACGGCGAACTCGTGGTCAATCTGTGGGCCGGTTCCGTCGACGTCGAGGGGCAGCGGCCCTGGCAAGAAGACACGTTGAGCACCGTGCTGTCCGGCAGCAAGGGCCTGACCAGCACCTGCGTCCACCGGCTTGCCGAGGCCGGGGAGCTGGACCTGCGGGTGCCGGTGGCCCACTACTGGCCGGAGTTCGGCCAGGCCGGCAAAGACGACATCTCCCTGGCGATGGTGCTGGCGCACCGCTCCGGGGCGATCGGGCCGCGCGAACCGATGCACTGGCGCGACGTCACCGACTGGGATCTGGTCTGCGAGCGGTTGGCCGCCGCGGAACCGTGGTGGCGCCCCGGCACTGCGCAGGGCTACCACATGACCACCTACGGCTTCATCATCGGCGAAGTCGTCCGGCGGGTGACCGGACTGACAGTGAGCCAGTACCTGCGCACCGAGGTCGCCGGGCCGCTCGGCGCCGAGGTGCACATCGGGGTGCCAGCCGACCAGCAGCCCTACCGCTGCGCCGACCCGGTGGGCAAGCCGACGATCCGGGAGATGCTGTCCTCCGCCGGCGCGCCGAAGCGCCCGACCTCGTTGGACGACCACTCCAAGGCGGGACTGGCGGTCGCGATGGGGTTCGCCCCCGACGACGAGATCGCCACCAACGACCTGACCCTGTGGCGCCAACTGGAGTTCCCCGGCACCAACGCCCAGGTCTCCGCGCTGGGCATGGCCACCTTCTACAACGCACTGGTGCAGGAGAAGCTGCTCAGCCGCGCCACCATGGACCGCCTGCGGGTGCTGCAGGGCGGCACCGAAACCGATCTGGTGCTCGGCCCCCGGGTCGCCGAACATGGGTGGGGCATGGGTTACATGCTCAACGCCCAGGGGGTCAACGGGCCCAACCGGCGAATCTTCGGTCACGGCGGCCTCGGCGGGTCGTTCGCGTTCGCCGATCTGGAGCACCGGATCGGCTACGGCTACGTGATGAACCGGTTCGACCACACCCAGGCCAATGCCGACCCGCGCAGCGTGGTGTTGTCCAACGAGATCTACCGCGCACTCGGGGTGGCAATTCGGCCCCGGCGCGAAACGGTGTACGACGACTGAGGTTTAGCCTGCGGCCGGGGATCAGCGGTGGCCGGCCCCGGGCTGCCCGGGACTGCCCGGGTGGTCGAAGTCTCCGGGGTGTTCGGGCCCACCGGGTCCTTGAGGATGGGGTCCTTGGGGACCATGGGGTCCTTGGGGGCCGTGTTGGTCAAAGCCGCCCGGGCCGCGCTCATCGCCATGAAAATCGCGACTGTGGTCATTGCCGTCGCGATCGCGGTGGTGATCGTCGTGGCATTCGTTCTTCTCCCAGTTCACGCCCCACGTCGTGTCCCAGGTCTGGCCGGGGCACCAGTGATAGACCGGCGCCGGCACCGCGCGAGCTTGGGCGGCGACACCGAGCCCGATCAGCCCGGTGCCTGCGGCAACGGCAAGGGCGGCAGCCGAAATTCTGCTGAACGGTTTCATGCGGTCGGTTATAGCCGCCCTACCTGCCAGCGACCTGCCATAGAAACGGCCAAACAGCTTGAAAATAATGGGCTTTCGCTGGGAGTTGACTGGCCGACCCGGACATCAGGACTGACAGGACGGACACCAGAACACATTGCGGCCCTGTAGTTCCGCGGTGCGCACGGCAGTCCCGCACAGTCGGCAGGGGTCGCCGGCGCGGCGGTAGACGTAGGTGCGCGGCTTGCCGGCCGCGTACGCCGGAGCGCCGTGGTCGTCCTCGGGCCGGACGACGACGATGTTGCCGCGCCGCAGCCCGACCTTCATCAGCGCCACCAGATCGGCCCAGATCGCGGCGAAGTCCGCTTCGCCGATCGCTACGCCGGGTCGGTAGGGGTCGATCCGGTGCCGGAAAAGCACCTCGCTGCGGTAGACGTTGCCCACCCCGGCCAGCACCGACTGGTCCATCAGTAGCGCAGCAATAGATTTGCGGGACTTGGCGATTCGCTTGAAGGCCAGGGACGGGTCGGCGTCGGCGCGCAACGGGTCGGGCCCCAGCCGCGCGATCACGTCGGCGACTTGGGCCTCGTCGACCACTTCGCAGGCGGCCGGACCGCGCAGATCTGTGCCGTATTCGGCGCCCAGCATCCGCATCCGGACCTGGCCGACCGGGTCGGGCACGCCACCGTCAGCCAGGCCGAACTCGGTGAAGTGGCCGTAGATGCCCAGGTGCACGTGCACGATCGGCCCGCGCGCGTAGTGGTGGAACAGATGCTTGCCCCACGCCTCGGCACGCAGCAGCGACTGTCCGTCGACCATGGCGGCGCCGGTTTCGAAGCGGCCCTGCGGACTGGACACCGCTACCGGCGCGCCCGCGAAGCGGCGCTGGTGTAGCCGGGCCAGCCGGTGCAGGATGTGCCCCTCCGGCATGTCAGTCCAGTCTGTGCCGCGTCAGGCCGGCGCGCCGGGCACCGGAGGTGCCTCGTGGTTTCGTTCGTAGGCGGCCAGGATGTCGATCCGCCGTTGGTGACGTTCGGCCTCCGACCACGGGGTGCTCAGGAACGCGTCGACGATCGCGAGCGCTTCGGCGGTGGAGTGCATCCGGCCACCGATGCCGATCAGCTGGGCGTTGTTGTGTTCCCGGGCAAGCTGCGCGGTTTCGGTGCTCCACGCCAGCGCACACCGCGCCCCGGGCACCTTGTTGGCCGCGATCTGCTCGCCGTTGCCGGACCCGCCGATCACGATTCCGAGGCTGTCGGGGTCGGCAACCGTGCGGGCCGCCGCCGCGATGCAGAACGCCGGGTAGTCGTCCTCGGCGTCGTAGCTGAACGCCCCGCAGTCGACCGGCTCGTGGCCGGCCTGCTTCAGGTGCTCGACGATCTGTTCTTTGAGTTCGTAGCCGGCGTGGTCGCAGCCGAGGTAGACGCGCATGGCGTCATTGTCTCAGACCCGGTGCGCTCCCCCGCCAGCCGTCAGTCGAACTCCGGCGCCTCGCCCCGGGTGCGCTTGAGCTCCCAGAAATGCGGATAGGACGCGAAGGTCACCGACGCATCCCACAGCTGGCCCGCCTGCTCGCCGCGGGGGATACGCGACAACACCGGCCCGAAGAACGCCACCCCGTTGACGTGGATGGTCGGGGTCCCGACATCCTTGCCGACCGCGTCCATCCCGGCGTGGTGGCTCGCGCGCAGCGCGTCGTCGTAGGTGTCGGTGGTGGCGGCATCGGCAAGTTCGGCCGGCAGACCCACCTCGGCCAGCGCACCGGCGATCACGTCAGGGAAGTCCTTGTTGTTCTGGTTGTGGATCCGGGTCCCCATCGCGGTGTACAGCGGCCGCAGGATCTCGTTGCCGCGTAACTGTTCGGCGGCGATCGCAACCCGCACCGGACCCCATGCCTGCTTCATGCCCTCGCGATACTGCTCCGGAAGGTCGTCGCGGCCCTCGTTGAGCACGGCCAGGCTCATCACATGGAAGGTGACGTCGATGTCACGGACTTTCTCGACCTCCAGGATCCACCGAGAGGTGATCCAGCACCATGGGCACAGCGGGTCGAACCAGAACTCGGCTTGCGACTTCTCGGGCATGGGCGATCCTCTCAGCCAACAATGGACACGTCTGGAACGTCTAACGCGGCACCGGGCACATCTATGCCCGCACCGCGCGTTACAGGCTCAGCGCCAGCAGTGCGACCGCAACCGCTGGGAAGGCACCCTGGACGACGGCGGCGCGGGCCTTGTCCGGCGACGACGTCACCAGAACCAGTGCCGCGGCCAGCATGGAACCCACGCCGGCGAAGATCAGCGCAAGCCCAACGGTGTTGTGGTCCAACGCAACCGCGGCGATGCCGACTACCGTGACGATGGCCAGGAACAGGTTGTAGAAACCTTGGTTGAAGGCCAGCGCCTTGGTGGTCTCGGCCTCCTCGGCGGTGGTGCCGAAGACGGCCCGAGTGCGCGGTGAGGTCCAACTCAGCGACTCGAGCGCGAAGATGTAGACGTGCAACACCGCGGCGAGCGCGGCGAAGGTCAGACCGGCGAGGAGCATGGCCTCATTAAACTCGGTCCGGCGCCCGTCCGCACGGTCCGGCGGCTACTGTAGGCGGGCGTGGCACTTCCTAACCTCACCCGCGACCAGGCCGCCGAACGGGCCGCTGCGGTCACCGTCGTCAACTACCGGATCGCCCTGGACCTGACCGATGGCAGCGGCAAACCGGGCGAGCGCACCTTCCGCTCCACCACCACCGTCACCTTCGACGCACTGGCCGGCACCGACACCGTCATCGACATCGCCGCCGAGACGATCCGCAGCGCCACCCTCAACGGCCGCGCCCTCGACGTCTCGGCCTACGACGAGTCCGTCGGTGTGGTGCTGACCGGGTTGGCCGAGCACAACACCGTCGAGATCGACGCGCAGTGCTACTACTCCAACACCGGCGAAGGTCTGCACCGCTTCGTCGACCCGGTCGACGACGAGGTGTACCTGTACTCGCAGTTCGAAACCGCCGACGCCAAGCGGATGTTCGCCTGCTTCGACCAGCCAGACCTCAAGGCCACCTTCGACATCACCGTCACCGCGCCGCAGCATTGGCAGGTGATCTCCAACGGCGCCACGGTGGCCGTCGACGGCGGTGTTCACACCTTCGCGACCACGCCCAAGATGAGCACGTACCTGGTGGCGCTGATCGCCGGACCGTATGCCCGTTGGGACGACGTCTACCGTGACGAGCACAGCGAGATCCCGCTGGGCCTGTTCTGCCGGGCATCGCTGGCCGAGCACATGGACTCCGAGCGGCTGTTCACCGAGACCAAGCAGGGATTCGGGTTCTACCACAGCAACTTCGGTGTGCCGTATGCGTTCGGCAAGTACGACCAGCTGTTCGTGCCGGAGTTCAACGCCGGCGCTATGGAGAACGCCGGAGCGGTGACGTTCCTGGAGGACTACGTCTTTCGCAGCAAGGTGACCCGGGCGTCTTATGAGCGACGCGCCGAGACCGTGCTGCACGAGATGGCGCACATGTGGTTCGGCGACCTGGTCACCATGCGCTGGTGGGACGACCTGTGGCTCAACGAGTCGTTCGCGACGTTCGCCTCGGTGCTGTGCCAAAGCGAGGCAACCGAATACACCAGCGCCTGGACCACCTTCGCGAACGCGGAGAAGTCATGGGCCTACCGCCAAGACCAGCTGCCGTCGACGCACCCGATCGCCGCCGACATCCCCGACCTGGCCGCTGTGGAGGTCAACTTCGACGGGATCACCTACGCCAAGGGCGCATCCGTGCTCAAGCAGTTGGTGGCCTATGTCGGCTTGGACCACTTCCTGGCCGGCCTGCGCGACTACTTCGCCGCGCACGCCTTTGACAACGCCACCTTCGATGACCTGCTGGCCGCGCTGGAGAAGGCGTCCGGCCGGGATCTGTCCGACTGGGGCCGGCAGTGGCTGAAGACAACCGGCCTGAACACGCTGCGGGCGGACTTCGATGTCGACGACGACGGCCGGTTCACCCGGTTCGCGGTGACTCAGGGTGGTGCCGCCCCCGGTGCCGGTGAGACTCGGGTGCACCGGTTGGCGGTGGGGATCTACGACGACGACCCGAACTGTTCGGGCCGGCTGGTGCGGGTGCACCGCGAGGAGCTGGACATCGACGGGCCCAGCACCGAAGTTCCCGGCCTGGTTGGGGTTTCGCGCGGAAAGCTGATCCTGGTCAATGACGACGACCTGACCTACTGCGCGCTGCGGCTGGACCCGCAGTCGCTGGCGACCGCCACCCACCGCATCGCCGACATCGCCGAGTCGCTGCCGCGCACCCTGGTGTGGTCGGCGGCCTGGGAGATGACCCGTGAGGCCGAGTTGCGCGCCCGGGATTTCGTGGCGCTGGTGCAACGCGGCATCGGAGCCGAGACCGAGGTCGGTGTCGCCGCCCGGTTGCTGCTGCAGGCGCAGACCGCGCTGGGGTTTTACGCCGAGCCGGGCTGGGCCGCCGAGCAGGGTTGGCCGGCGTTCGCCGACCGGCTGCTGGAGTTGGCCCGCGGCGCCGATCCCGGCTCGGATCACCAGTTGGCCTATGTCAACGCGCTGTGCACCTCGGTGCTCGCCGAGCGGCACAACGCGGTGCTGGCCGCGCTGCTGGACGCCGACCCGGCCACTCAGGGGTTGGCCGGGCTGGCCGTTGACACCGACCTGCGCTGGCGGATCGTGGTGGCGCTGGCCCGCAGCGGCGCGCTGGACTCTGCGGCGATCGACGCCGAGGTCCAGCGTGACCCCACCGCGGCCGGCCGACGCCAGGGCGCCCAGGCTTCGGCGGCCCGGCCGGAACCCGCCGTCAAAGAAGCGGCCTGGCAGCAGGTGATCGAGGACGACACGTTGGCCAACATCACCGGCCGGGCGATCATCGCCGGAATCGTGCAGCCCGGCCAGGGTGAGCTGTTGGCGCCCTTCACCGCTCGCTATTTCGAGGCGATTTCCGGTGTGTGGGAGCGGCGATCCAGCGAGGTGGCGCAGACCGTGGTGGTGGGCCTGTACCCCGGCTGGGACGTCAGCCAGTCCGGATTGGACGCCGCCGACGCGTTTCTCGCCGATCCTTCGGTGCCGCCTGCGCTTCGGCGGTTGGTGGTGGAGGGCCGGGCCGGGGTGGAGCGGTCGCTGCGGGCACGCACCTTCGACACCGCTTGATCAGCGGTATCCCCCGTCGCGCAGGCCGGCGTCCTTCTCGAAACTGTTGATGCCGCCGAGGACTCGCGCCTTGGCCTCCTCGGCGAGGTAGCGAGCCGGCATCCGTATCGGTCCCAGGGCAGCCCACTGCTGAGCGTGGATCTCCTCGTGATGCAGCAGCGCGTCCAGGCCCGGGCCGCCCCGGCCGAGTCGGCCGGATTCGACGATCTCGCGCAGCCACCGGGCGGGTTCGGAGACGCGCTGCTGGGTGTTGACCAGGAACAGATCGCCCCACATAGTGCCGCCGCGGTGGCTGAATGAACCGTGAATTCGATTGCCGCCCAGCACCATCAGCACGCCGTTCGGGGTGGTGGCCACACAGCCGCCGGTGTTGCAGATGCTGCGGACCGCTGCGTAGCTCCAGCGATTGGCGCGCTGGCGATCGATGATCCGTCGCACTTCGGCGGCACCGTACGGCGTTTCGGGAAAATCGCTGCGAGCGCCGGGCCGGCCATAACCGGTGCCCGCATTGAGCAGGTAAGTCAACAGCGCCGCGCGGCGCGCGTCGTCGGCGCGGGCTGTTCGGGGGATCACGAAAAAGCTCTTACCGTCCGGGTCGGTGATCTGCTCCATCACATCCAAAGCCCGGAAGCTGTCACGTGTGATGCCCTGCCCGCGAACGATTTCGGTTACCGCTTGCGGGGCAACACCGCGCCGGTCGATGTTCGCCAGCCAGACCCGGTGCGCCGGGGAGGCCGACGCGACGGCGGCGCGGGCTAAAGACACCTGCCGCACGCTCGCCGAACCGATAAGGGCAGCCGTCAGGCCCGGGTGACGCCGGCGCTGATCACCTGAACCGCGCTGACCAGACCGTCGATCAGGTTGCCGTCGCGGAACGCCGCAGCCGCCGCGGCCACACCCTGCGGTGCCGCCGCTGGGGCAATGCGGTCAGCCACGCCGGCACCGTAGACCACCTCGATGGCCTTCTGGTCCGGTGAGACCGCGATGAGCACCGCGTCGTTGGGGGTGGGCACCTTCGCCAGAATCTCGCGGGCCCGCTCGGCGGTGTCAGCACCCAAGTCGCCGATGTAGGTGGCGAAACGCGCCTGAGTCGCCCGCGACGCGTAGGTCAGTGCCTCGTCGAGAGCCACCAGTTCCTTGACCGGGAACGGGTAGTGCAACGACGCCTCGCCGGGCTCAGTGACCCCGGAGATCCGGCCGCTGTTGGTGATCACCGAGCCGTACGGCAGGTCCGCCGGATCGATCGTCACGACTTCACCAGTTGCCACTGGTTCCACCCCCCACGCTGAACTCGGATTTGCCGTGGCCGTGTCCGCCGCCAATGGCCTCGTCGGTCGCCGACCACAGGATCGGCGGGTGTGTCCACTGCTCGGACATCTGGTAGGTGGCCGCGCGCGGCCCCTTGTGCAACAGGGTCCGTGCGGCCAGCAGTGCGAACACTGCTACCGGGATGCCGATGAAGATGCCGAGGGTTTCCAACAGGCTCACGCCGTAGACGGTATCCCACCGCTACCTGCCCGGTGCAACAACCCGGCCCGACACGGCGACCAGGTCAGGCCGCGCCTTCACCCAGATAGCGCATCCACACCGGATCGAGATCGTGGATCACCGCCAGCAACCGCCAATGCTGGCCCTTGGGCGAGGTCGGCACCAGCCGGAGCGTCCAGCCGATCTCGGTGAGCAACCGGTCCGCCTTGCGGTGGTTGCAGGTCGAGCACGCGGCCACGCAGTTCTCCCAGGAGTGGTCGCCGCCGCGGCTGCGCGGCACCACGTGGTCGACGGTGTCGGCCTTGCCGCCGCAGTAGGCACAGCTGTGTTGGTCGCGGTGCATCAGCGCGGCGCGGGTCAACGGGATCCGAGCCCGGTAGGGCACCCGGACATAGTTCCGCAGCCGGATCACCGAGGGCACCGGCACCGACCGGGTCGCCGAGTGGATGACCGGTCCGGCCGGATCGTCGTGCACGATGTCGGCCTTGCCGCAGATCAGCATGACCACGGCACGCCGCAGCGGAAGCGCCGTCAACGGCTCGAAGGTGGAGTTCAGCAGCAGTACTCGCCGGCGCGTCCAGATCGAGACGGCGTCATTGCCGGTCCCAGAACCGGAAGTGGCGACCGAATGCAGGCATGGGGCGGCGGCAAGCCCGCTCAGGCTCGCCGGTGGGGCACCGGGGGTGCGGTGGCCCCGACGTTTCATATCCGGTCTTGCAGCCGGTTTAGGTGTCGCACCATTGACCTCCGCCGAACAGTTCACCATGATTCGGCGCTGGTCGCACGCCTATTTGCTGTGTGTTCACCAGTAGGCGCCGGCGATGCCCCACAATGGGAGGCGATGCAGCCGATAGAAGAGCCCTCGTTTTATGACGCCGTCGGCGGTGCGAAAACGTTCCACGCCATCGTGTCGCGGTTTTACCAACTGGTCGCCCAGGATCCGATCCTGCGGCCGATGTACCCCGCCGACGACATGGACGGCGCCGAGGAGCGGTTACGGATGTTCCTCGAGCAGTACTGGGGCGGACCGCGCACCTACACCGAGCTTCGCGGCCACCCACGGCTGCGGATGCGCCATGTCCCCTACCGGATCGGCCCGCTGCAGCGTGATGCGTGGCTGCGCAACATGGTGACCGCGGTCAACGAGATCGACAGCGACACCCTTGACGACGCACACCGCGGCGAACTGCTGCAGTATCTGCATTCGGCGGCCGACTTCCTGGTCAACGCGCCGATCTGATGGCCACACACGACCGCCCCGGCCACACCCCGTGGTGGGCCGACAGTGCGTTCTACCAGGTGTATCCCCGCTCGTTCGCCGACAGCAACTCCGACGGGGTCGGCGACCTGGACGGGGTGACCGCACACCTGGACTACCTGCAGTGGCTGGGCGTCGACGCGCTGTGGCTCAACCCGGTGATGGTGTCGCCGATGGCCGACCACGGCTACGACGTGGCAGATCCGCGTGGCATCGATCCGCTCTTCGGTGACCTCGCGGCCTTGGATCGGGTGGTGGCCGCCGCGCACGAGCGGGGAATCAAGCTGACCATGGACCTGGTGCCCAACCACACCAGTTCGGCGCATCCCTGGTTCGTCGAGGCTTTGACCGCCAGGCCGGGCAGTCCCGCGCGGGACCGCTACTTCTTCCGGGACGGGCGCGGGCCCGACGGCCAGCTGCCACCCAACAACTGGGTGTCGGTCTTCGGCGGCCCGGCCTGGACGCGGGTCGCCGAACCCGACGGCCCGGGCCAGTGGTACCTGCACCTGTTCGATGTGTCACAACCGGATCTGAACTGGGACAACCCGGAGGTGTTGGCCGATTTCGAGCGAACCCTGCGGTTCTGGTTGGACCGCGGCGTGGACGGCTTCCGGATCGATGTCTCGCACGGCATGGCCAAGCCGGCCGGCCTGCCGGACATGCCGGTCACCGATGTGAAGCTGCTGGCCCACCGTGACGACGACCCGCGGTTCAACCGTCCGGGAGTGCACCCGATCCACCGGGCGATTCGCGGGGTCATCGACGACTACCCCGACGCGGTCAGCGTGGGCGAGGTCTGGGTACACGACAACGCTGCGTTCGCCGAGTACCTGCGGCCCGACGAGCTGCACCTGGCTTTCAACTTCCGGCTGCTGCAAGCCGACTTCGAAGCCACAGAGATCCGCGATGCGATCGACAATTCGCTGGCCGCCGTCGCGTCGGTGGGCGCCAGCGCCACCTGGGCGCTGGAGAACCACGACGTCGAGCGGGCGGTCACCCGCTACGGTGGCGGGACCGTCGGGCTGGACCGGGCGCGGGCCATGGCCCTGGTGCTGTTGGCCCTGCCCGGCGCGGTGTTCGTCTACAACGGCCAGGAGTTGGGCCTGCCGAACGTCGAGCTGCCCGATTCGGCCCTGCAGGACCCGGTGTGGGAGCGGTCCGGGCACACCGAACGCGGTCGTGACGGCTGCCGGGTGCCGCTGCCCTGGTCCGGTGACAGACCGGCGTTCGGCTTCTCCGACAACCCCAACACCTGGCTGCCGATGCCGCCGGACTGGGCGTCGCTGACCGTCGGCAAACAACGCAGCGAACGCAACTCGACGCTGTCGCTGTTCCGGCAGGCGCTGGCAATACGCAGGAGCAGAAACGCGCTCACCGGGTCACGGGTCGATTGGCTGGAGGCGCTACCGGGAATGCTGATCTTCCGGCGCGGCGGGCTGGTATGCGCGCTGAATGCCAGCAGCCGCCCGGTGGATCTTCCGGAAGGGCAGCTGGTCTTGGCCAGCGCGCCGGCGACGGGCGGTGTCTTGCCGCCCAACACCGCCGCGTGGCTGGTCTGACCGGCCGGTCACCTCACCGTCGTTCACGGACTCCCGGACCGCTTGCGGTGCTGGCGAATTCGGCGACCAGATCTGCCAGCCGGTCCGGCTGATCGATCATCGAGAACGTGCGCGCGCCGTCGATGAGTTCGAAGCGGGAGTTGGGCAGCGTCGCGGCGAGGCGCCTGCCGTCCTCGACGGGAAAGAACACATCATCGGCAGACCAGGCGATCAGGGCCGGCTTGGTGAACTCGTGCAGTCGCGCCCCGGCGTCCAGGGAGATCTGCTGGTTCAGCGACCTGGTGAGCTGACGGAGGTCTTCGACGACCGCGGCATCACCCAGCGCGGGTTTCACCCACGCTTTCACGAGCTGGTCGATGTCGCCGTGCGACAGCGCGCCGTATCCGCGACGACGGAACACCCGCAGCCGCATCGGCTGTAGCGCAGCACGGAAGGTGATCGCCGTCTTCGCGGCCAGCATGAACGGCTTCAGAATGGGCGGCGGGAAATGCTCGAAGGCGTCGCAGCTGGTCAGGACCAGTGCCCCGAGCCGGTCCGGGTGGTTGACCGCGACCAGTTGACTGATCAGGCCTCCGGTGTCGTTGCCGACCAACACCACATCCTCCAGGCCGAGTGCGCCCAGGAACGCGTCCACCATTGCGGCGATCCCCGGCAGGGTTCGATCAGCTCCGCTCCGCAACGCGCTCGGGTGCGCGCCCAGCGGCCAGTTCGGGGCGATGCAGCGCAGATTTCGCGCTGCCAGGCGCGCGCTCAGCGGCCCCCACAGCGAGGCGCCCATGGCGTAGCCGTGGATGAACAGCACCGGGCGGCCGTCCTGGGGGCCCGCGGTGTCGTAGTGGATTGTTCCGGCGTCAATGTCAACGGTGGGCATTGGATGCTCCTAACATAGTTACGTGCAACCTGCCGATAACTTACCGACAGCCTGTACGGAAATCAAGCGTCGGACCCAAGCGGAGCGGTCTGCCGCCACCCGTGCTGCCCTGACCAGTGCGGCCCGCAAGCTATGGGGTGCGCGTGGCTACGCGGCGGTGGGGACCCCGGAGATCGCCGAGGCGGCCGGGGTGACCCGCGGCGCGATGTATCACCAGTTCCCGGACAAGGCGGCACTTTTCCTGGCGGTCGTGGAGGCCGTGGAGGCGGACGTCATGGCGCGCCTCGCCGAAGCGGTCGCCGCATCCGGGGCAACCACACCCGCTGCTGCGCTGCGGTCAGCCGCCGAGAACTGGCTGGTGGTGGCCAAGGATCCGGAGGTGCGTCAACTCGTCCTGCTCGATGCACCCACCGTGCTGGGTTGGGACGGCTTTCGCGACGTCGCCCAGCGCTACAGCCTGGGCATGACCGAACAGCTGCTCAGCGAAGCCATGCAGACCGGACAACTCCCCCACCAGCCGGTCCGCGCGCTCGCCCACGTTCTGATCGGCGCGCTCGACGAAGCGGCGATGGTGATCGCGACAGCCGACGACCCCGAGCAGACCCGCGCCGACGTGAGCACCGTCATCCAACGGCTGCTCGACGCGATGCTCACCGAGGGCTGACCAGCCGCGTAGGCGCGCTCAGCGGATGAATTTCTCCAGATAGGCGCGATGGTCGGCGGACAGCCGCACCAGCTTCTGCTCGTCAATGCTGAAGGTGGCCAACTGTGTTTCGGCGATCACGGCGGGCCGCGAATCCGGGGCGGCGTGCGCCGAGCGCACCTCGTAGCCGATGGTGAAGTCCACCGTGCGCAGCCGCGACACCCACATCGTCACCTGCAGTGGCGAGTCCGTCAGCCGCAGCTGCCCTTTGTAGGCGACTTTCACCTCGGCGATCAGCAGACCGACGCTGGTGATGTCGACCGCGAAGGCCGGCGACAGGAACGGAACCCGCGCCTCTTCGAGCATCGTCACCATGGTCGCGTGGTTCACGTGCTGGTACATGTCGATGTCCGACCAGCGCACCGGAACCGATGCCACGAAGCCCACCGGCGCACCGGTGGATTCGCCTGCCGGACTCACGACGCCGCCCCGCGCGTCATGCTCCGGATCTGCCGCGCCGCCACCGACAGCGTCGCCAGATCCCGCTGGTCGGATTCGTAGATCTGGGTCAGCGTGCGCCGTGCCCGCTCCACGCGCGAGGCGTTGGTCGATTCCCATTCGGTGATTTTCTGCATCCCGTCCTCGTCCGGTTCCCCGACCGCCAGCACATCCAGGCACAGCGACCGCACCGAATTGTAGATGTCGTCGCGGATCGCCAACCGCGCCAAGGCATGCCAGCGGTCGTCACGGGGCAGCTGGGCGACCGCGGTCAGCAGCCCGTCGGTGCCCAGCCGATCCATCAGCGCAAAGTAGGTGTCGGCGACCTCGTCGGCGTCGCGTTCGGTGATATCGGCGATGTCGATGATGTCGAGCAGGCTGTAGCGGTACAAGCCGTGGGCGACGTCGGAAGCCAGGCCGCGGGGCACGCCCTGAGCCGCGAACTCGCCGATGTGTTTGGCCACGATGTCGGCGTCGTCGCCGCGCAGCCAGTCCGACATCCGAGGTGACAGCGCGGCGACCTGCTGGGCGAACCGATTGATCTCGGCGCCCACCGCCAGCGGCTGCGGGCGGTAGTTGAGCAGCCAACGGCCGGCCCGGTCGATGAGCCGCCGCAGGTCCAGCGTCATCCGGTCGGTCACCGCGACCGGCAGGCCGTCTTGCTCACCGGCGGCGCGGATGCGGCGCCACAGGTCGCCCACCCCGAAGATCGCGTCGGTCGCGACGTAGGCACGCACGGCGTCGATCAGCTCGACACCCGCGTCCTCGGTGATCCGGAAGGCGTAGGTGATGCCTGCGGTGTCCACCACATCGTTGATCAGCATCGTGGTGACGATTTCGCGGCGCAGTTGATGTTGGCGGATCTCGGCGCCGAAGCGCTGCTGCAGCGCCTGCGGGAAATACCGCGGCAACCGTGCGGCGAACACATCCTGTTCCGGTAAGTCGGTGGCCAGCACCGCCGCTTTCAGGGTCAGCTTGACGTGCGCCATCAGGGTGGCCAACTCCGGTGAGGCCAGGCCCAGCCCGGCCTCGGCGCGTCGAGCGATCTCCTTCTCCGACGGCAGCGCTTCCAGTTCACGGTTGAGGCCGCGGTCGGCCACCAGGTGCCGGATCTGATCGGCGTGCACCGGCAGCAGGCTCGCGGCGTTGGCCCGGCTGGTGCCCATCAGGTCGTTCTGGGCGGTGTTGTCGGCCAGCACCAGCGCGCTGACCTCGTCGGTCATCGACGCCAGCAGTTGCGGCCGGTCTGCGGCGTCGACCTTGCCGACGGTGACCAGGGCGTCGATCAGGATCTTGATGTTGACCTCGTGGTCGGAGCAGTCGACTCCGGCGGAGTTGTCCAGCGCGTCGGTGTTGATCCGCCCACCGGCCAAGTCGAATTCGACGCGGCCCAGGGGCGTGACGCCGAGGTTTCCGCCTTCGCCGATCACCTTGGCGCGCACCTGGTTTCCGTTGACCCGGACCTGGTCGTTGGCACGGTCGCCCACATCGGCGTCGGATTCGGACTCGGCTTTGACGTAGGTGCCGATGCCGCCGTTGAACAGCAGGTCGACGGGAGCCCGCAGAATGGCCCGGATCAGCACCGGCGGAGTGAGCTCGGTGATGTTCTCGTCGAGACCCAGCACGCCGGCGACCTGCGGGCTGACCGGCACGGATTTCAGGTCTCGCGGGTAGACACCACCACCGGCGCTGATCAGCGACTTGTCGTAGTCGTCCCAGCTGGAGCGGGGCAGGTCGAACATCCGCTGACGCTCGGCGAAAGACCGGGCGGGGTCGGGGTCGGGGTCAAGGAAGATGTGCCGGTGGTCGAAGGCGGCCACCAGCCGGATGTGTTCGCTGCGCAGCATGCCGTTGCCGAACACGTCGCCGCTCATGTCGCCGACTCCCACGACGGTGAAATCCTCGGTCTGGGTATCGATTCCCATCTCCCGGAAGTGCCGCTTGACCGACTCCCACGCGCCCTTGGCGGTGATGCCCATCTCCTTGTGGTCGTAGCCGACCGACCCGCCGGACGCGAACGCGTCACCCAGCCAGTAGCCGTAGGACTTGGCAACGTCGTTGGCGATGTCGGAGAAGCTGGCGGTCCCCTTGTCGGCGGCCACCACCAGGTACGCGTCGTCTCCGTCACGACGCACGACCTGCGGCGGCGCGCTGACCGCACCGGTGGCGTGGTCGACGTTGTCGGTGACGTCGAGCAGACCGGAGATGAACAGCGTGTAGCAGGCGATCCCTTCGTCGCGGGCTGCCTCGCGATCCGCCACCGGGTTACCACTGGGCGTCGGTGGGTGTTTGACGACGAACCCGCCTTTGGCTCCGGTCGGGACGATGACGGCGTTCTTGACCTCTTGCGCTTTGACCAGGCCGAGGATCTCGGTGCGATAGTCCTCGCGTCGGTCGGACCAGCGCAGCCCGCCGCGCGATACGAAGCCGAACCGCAGGTGCACGCCCTCGACACGGGGTGAGTAGACGAAGATCTCGAACTTCGGCCGCGGCAGCGGCAACTCGTCGATCAGGCCGGCATCCAGCTTGAGTGCCAGCACGTTACGTGCCCGTGCCGAATCAGACCGGGTGACAAAGTAATTGGTACGCAGGGTGGCTTGAATCAGCGAGGCGAATGCACGCAGCACCCGGTCGGTGTCCAGGCTCACCACCGCGTCGATGCCGGCCGCGACGTCAGCGGCTGCGGCTTGCGCGTCACGGTTGCGGTGCGTGCGGGATGGGTCGAACAATGCCTCAAACAGCGCCACCAGGGCACGCGCGATACCCGGATACTCGTTGAGCACCGAGGCGATGTGGTTCTCGCTGTAGGGAAAACGGGCCTGGCGCAGGTATTTGGCGTAACCGCGCAGCACCACCACCTGTTGCCAGTTCAGCCCGGCGCGCAGCACCAGCTCGTTGAATCGGTCGGGCTCGACCCGGCCCTCCCAGATCGCGGTCACCCCGTCGGCGAACCGCTGTTGGGCGTCGTCCCGCTCGGCGCCGGTCGCCGGGATCTCGATGGTGGGGTGTGCGGACACCTTGAACTTGTAGATCCACACCTGCAGGCCGTCAGCCCGGGTGACGGTGAACGGCCGCTCTTCGAGCACCGCCACCCCCATGCACTGCAGCATCGGCAGCAGTTGGCTCAGCGACGCACCGTGCCCGCCGAGGAACCAGGCCAACTGACTTCCGTCGGCCTCGCCGTAGTCGGAGAACACCAACTTGACCGAGTCGGCGGTAAGCCGCTCGATGATGGCGATGTCGCCGACGGCTTCGGCTGGAGTGACAGCCTGCTTGTAGATTTCGCCGAAGGCGGCGGCATAGTGTTCGGCCACGTCGGCGTCGATGGAGTCCTGCGCCGCCGTCTCGAGCAACCGGTCTCCCCAGGTGCGGGTGGCCTCGGCCAGCAGCGCCTGGATCCGGACCCGGTTGGACTCGCCGGTGTCGACCGAACGGGCGTCGGGATCGTCGGACAAGCGGACCATGAAATGCAACAGCGCCCACGGCGCTTCGCTGACGCGCGCGCTGTATTCCAGCCCTACCCCACCGAACTCGTGGATCAGGATGTCCTCCATGTGCAACCGCACCGCGGTGGTGTAGCGGTCCCGGGGCAGGTACACCAGGCAGGACACAAAGCGCCCGGTCCGGTCGCCGCGCAGGAACAACAGGGTTCCGCGCCGCGCGCCCAGGTCGGAGACCGCCATCGCCATGTTCAGCAACTGCTCCGCGTCGATCGCGAAAAGCTCTGAGCGCGGGACCGTTTGGATGATGTCGAGCAGCAGCTGCCCGGGGTGGCCGGGCTCCTTCTCCGCCAGGGCCAGGGCGTGGCGGACGGTGTGTGAGATGACCGGTATCTCGAAGACGTCGGCATTCATGGCGCCGGCGGTGAACAGACCGACGAAGCGGTGCGCGACGATGCTGTCGCCGGTGTCCTCGCGGATCACCACCACATAGGTGCGCGAACTGAATCGCATGTAGCTGGGCACGGTGGCCTGCGCCAGGGTCAGCAGGTTATCGCCGGTGAGCCTGGGCCGCAATGACTTACGCAGCCGCAGCACTCCCAGCCGGGCGGCATCTTCGACCAAGACCTGCCCATCGCGCACCACACCGCTCTGGTACCCCAGCAGCACGAAGTGCCCGTCGGCCAGCCACTGCAGCAATGCGGCGACATCCTCGCGGTCCGGCGCGGTGTAATGCCCGTGCGCGTTGGCTTCGACGTCGGCCGCCAGCTCGGTGAGCGCGCTGCGCATCGCCGTGGAGTCGATCGCGACCTGGCGGACGTCGGCCATCACATCGGGCAGCAGCCGTTCGGTCTCGGCGAGGGTGTTGCGGGTGACCGTCGGTGAAAGCTGGACATGGATCCAGGCCTCAGCCCCCGCGGAGCCGTCTGCGGATCTTGGTTCCACCGAGCGCAGTTCCCCGGCCGCATCGCGCTGCACGGTGAACACCGGCGTCATGATCCCGACGTAGGCCACCCCGAGCCGGTGCAGCAGCACCGCCACCGAGTCCATCAGCATGCCGCCGTGCTCGGTGACCACCTGCAGTGCCGGCCCGAAACCAGCCGGATCGTCGGCGGGGTACACCGCAACGCGGGTCTCACCGGCTTGCCGGTGCTGCGCCAGCCGGGCGTGCGCGGCCAGCAGCGCCGGGGTCACGACGGCGACGGCGGCGGCCCGGCTGGCCGGATCGGTGCCCGACGGTTCGTCGCTGACCAAAGAGTCGCTGTGCGACCCGCGATAGGTCTCGACATAGGCGGCCGACACCCAAGCAGGAATGCCTTGCGGCTCAGAGGGATCGGGAAATGTTGTCCACGCGGTCGATTCCTTGGTGGACTTTGTCATCCCCACCCCTCCTGACTAGTGTCAGCTCCGGCAGCGCCGCTACCGAGCCAACATTAGTCGCGGGTGAGCCTGCGGTGGGTCACTCGATGCGGACGCGCCGCTTCGGCGCCGAGCCGTTCCACCTTGTTCTCCTCGTAGGCACCGAAGTTGCCCTCGAACCAGAACCACTTGGCCTCGTTGTCGTCGTCACCCTCCCACGCCAGGATGTGGGTGCAGGTGCGGTCCAGGAACCAGCGGTCGTGGCTGATGACCACGGCACATCCCGGGAACTGTTCGAGGGCGTTCTCGAGTGAACCGAGCGTTTCGACATCGAGGTCGTTGGTCGGCTCGTCCAGCAGGATCAGGTTGCCGCCCTGCTTGAGGGTCAACGCCAGGTTCAGCCGGTTGCGTTCACCACCGGAGAGCACACCGGCAGGCTTCTGCTGATCGGGGCCTTTGAACCCGAACGCCGAGACGTAGGCCCGCGACGGGATCTCGTTCTGCCCGACCTCGATGTAGTCCAAGCCGTCGGAGACAACTTCCCAGACCGTCTTCTTCGGGTCGATGCCGGCACGGTTCTGGTCGACGTAGCTCAACTTGACCGTGTCGCCGACCTTGACCGTGCCGCTGTCCGGCTTTTCCAGACCGACGATCGTCTTGAACAGGGTGGTCTTGCCGACGCCGTTGGGACCGATCACGCCGACGATGCCGTTGCGCGGCAGCGTGAACGACAGATCCTTGATCAACAGCCGCCCGCCGAACCCCTTGTCGAGGTGTTCGACCTCCACCACCAGGTTGCCCAGCCGCGGTCCGACCGGGATCTGGATCTCCTCGAAGTCGAGCTTGCGGGTCTTCTCCGCCTCGACCACCATCTCCTCGTACCGCTGCAGGCGGGCCTTGTTCTTGGCTTGGCGGGCCTTGGCACCCGAGCGCACCCAGGCGAGTTCGTCCTTGAGCCGCTTCTGCAGCTTCTGGTCCTTCTTGCCCTGCACCTCGAGGCGGTCGGCCTTCTTCTCCAAGTAGGTCGAGTAGTTGCCCTCGTAGGGGTAGGCCCGGCCGCGGTCGAGCTCCAGGATCCACTGCGCCACGTTGTCGAGGAAGTAGCGGTCGTGGGTGACCGCGAGGATGGCGCCCGGGTAGGAGGCCAGGTGCTGCTCGAGCCACAGCACGCTCTCGGCGTCGAGGTGGTTGGTGGGCTCGTCAAGGAGCAGCAGGTCGGGCTTGCTCAGCAGCAGTTTGCACAGCGCCACCCGCCGGCGCTCACCCCCGGAGAGGTGGGTGACGGGCTCGTCGGGCGGCGGGCAGCGCAGCGCGTCCATCGCCTGTTCGAGCTGCGAATCGATGTCCCAGGCGTCGGCGGCGTCAAGCTCCTCCTGGAGCTTGCCCATCTCTTCCATCAGCTCATCGGTGTAGTCGGTGGCCATCAGCTCGGCGACCTCGTTGTACCGATTGAGCTTGGCCTTGATCGGCACGCCCTCTTCGACGTTCTCCCGGACGGTCTTGGTGTCGTCCAGTGGCGGCTCCTGCAACAGGATGCCGACGGTGGCGCCGGGCGCCAGGAAGGCGTCGCCGTTGTTCGCTTTGTCCAGCCCAGCCATGATCCGCAGGACGCTGGACTTGCCGGCGCCGTTGGGACCGACGACACCGATCTTGGCGCCGGGCAGGAAGTTCAGCGTCACGTCGTCGAGGATGACTTTGTCGCCGTGTGCTTTGCGCACCTTCTTCATCGTGTAGATGAACTCAGCCATGCCGGGGTGTCGCCTCCTGGTCTCGCGAATTTGCTCGCTGACCATCCTAGGGGGTAACCCCGGCACCGCCGTCGGCTGCTCTCAGGCGGTGAGCGCCATCCCCTCATCGGCGTCGGCGTCCTCCTCGGCGGAATCCGGGTCGTCGGCCTCGTCGCTACGGGCGGCAGCGGGCGGGCTGTCCGGTCCGGCGGCGATGATCTTCTCCACCCGGGCCGCGCACCGCGCCAGGTCGGGGCCCACCGCGGTCGCGCGCAGCTCCACCGACGAGCGGCGAACCCCGTCCTTGTCCTCGTACTCGCTGGTGAAGACATGGCCGACCACGATCACCGGCAACCCCTTACTCAGCGACGCCCCGACCCCGGTGACCAACCTGTCCCAGCAGTTGACCGTCACGAACAGCGAGTTACCGGTCTCCCAGCTGCCGTCGGCACCGCGTCGGCGAGAGTTGCTTGCGACCCGGAACTTGATCAGTTCGTGCTCGCCCACCCGGCGGCGGATCGGGTCGTTGACGATGTTGCCGATCACGGTCAGCGTTGTCTCGAACATTGCACGTTTCCTTCCTGGTTGCGGCGAACCTGACGGGCTCGCCGGCGTTGCACCCATTGGGCCGGGCGGGCCCGACAACGAACCCGGGCCGGCCGTCGCGCGCAACGGCAACTGGGGAAGAACAGCGGATTGGGGATAACCTCGCCGGGCGCCTAGGTGCGCGGCTTGCCGACAGTCACCGGCGCATTCCAGTTCGAGAAGGTGATCGTCACCGACGCGTCCTCGCCGGCGGCCAGCTCCAGCGCGACCAGGTGGTGATCACCGGTCTCCTGGATCCAGACCGTGCATGCGGTCCGTTTGGTGGCGTGCAGCTGCGGCACGATCTTCTTCGCCACGTCAGCCGACACCTCGCCGGTGATCCGGACGGTGTGCACGTCATCGACGGTCTCGCGCTCCTGGACCTCGGGATCGACGAAATCGGTCAGCATGCCGGCCAGCCCGGTTTCGGGGCTCAGGATGTTGGCCGCGTCATAGAAGTTCGCGGCGGGACCGTAGTCGATCCAGCGGCCGTGCTCCTGCGAGACGTAGAAGTCGCCGCCGAACACCACGAACGCGACATAGGCCGGAGCGCCCCGGTAGGCGATCTTGGCGTAGCCCTTTGCCGCGGGGCCCGGCTGCTGAGTCACGTCGGCGTCGAGCGCCGTGACCGGCATGTTCTCGATGTTGCCGGTCACCGACAGCGACAGGCGCACGGTCTCGAGTTCCGCGGTGGTGGCGCTGGACTCCTTCAGGATCGCCGCTGCGTCCGGCAGCGGCTCGGTGGACTTCTTCGACGACGACGACGACGGCGACGGCGACGCGGTGGATGACGGCACCGATGAGGTTGGCGCAGTCGTGGCGGAGGTCGTCGGAGCGGCGGATGCCGGCGCATCCGTCGGAGCCTGCGGCGAGGGGGTGGCTGAGCAACCGGCGACCAGGGCAGCAGCAGCGCTGACCACGGTCAGGACGCCTGGGAGCCTGCGCATGCCGCCATCGTAGAGGCCACCCGCCCGGCCGGGCAGCTCCTGCTGTGCGGCGAGAAGTGGGCGGGCGGTTGGTATACGTTGCTTGCGGTGGGTACCAAAGGCCGGTCCGGCAGCGGTGAACACACGAACCGCAGCACATGGGCACGCGACGACATCCGGGTCTCGGACCCGGCGGCCATGCAGCGCTCGATCGCGGGGACCGCGATCGGCAACTTCATGGAGTGGTACGACTTCGGCATCTACGGCTTCCTGGCCACCACGATCGCGCAGGTCTTCTACCCCAGCGACAGCTCCAGCGCGGCGGGCCTGATCGCCACGTTCGGAACCATGGCGGCGGCTTTCGCGGTCCGGCCGTTCGGCGGCATCATCTTCGGCGCGCTGGGCGACCGCATCGGCCGCAAACGGATCTTGATCATGACCGTCACGCTGATGGCCGTCGGCACCACGATCACCGGCCTGCTGCCGTCCTACGAGGACATCGGGATCTGGGCGCCGATCCTGCTCATCGTCACCCGCGTCATGCAGGGGTTCTCCACCGGCGGCGAGTACGTGGGCGCAATGACCCACATCAGCGAACACGCCCCTGACCGCAATCGCGGAGCGCTGGCCGGATTCCTGCCACTGGGCACGCTCGGCGGTTATGTGATGGGTGCGGCGGTGGTGACCGCCCTGAAGTCCCAACTGCCGGTTGCCGAGATGCTGCGGTGGGGCTGGCGAGTGCCGTTCCTGCTGGGTGTTCCGCTGGCCGTCGTCGCGTTGTACATGCGGTTGCGCATCGACGAGTCCCCGGTCTTTGAAGAGCTAGAACAGCTCAACGAAAACCGCGACACCGCCCGCGGCAACGGTTGGGGACAGTTCCAGCGGACGGTCACCCGGCAGCGCAGAGGCCTGCTGATCTGCATGGGACTGGTGCTGGCCGAGAACGTCACCAACTACATGCTCACCGGCTATCTGCCGACATATTTCAAGCAGGTCGGCCGGATCAGCGGCAGCCGCGGACTGACGATGATCGTGGTGGCGCTGCTGCTGATGCTGGTCGCGGTGGTGCCGCTGGCCAGACTCTCCGATCGCATCGGCCGCAAACCGATCCTGTGGACCGGCAGCGCCCTGCTGATCGTCGGCTCCGTGCCGGCGTTCCTGTTGATCGGCCAGGGCGGCAGCTATGCGCTGCGCCTGCTCGGAGTGTTGATGATCGGGGTGATGCTGCTGTGCTTCTACGCCACCACACCGTCAACGCTGCCCGCCCTGTTCCCCTCCACCGTCCGCTACTTCGCGGTGGCGATCGGTTTCAACATTTCGGTCTCGCTGTTCGGTGGCACCACTCCCCTGGTCGCCGAGACGCTGGTCTCCGGAACCGGCAACGTACTGGTGCCGGCCTACCTGCTGATGGGCGCCGGCGTCGTGGGGGCGATCACGGTGTGGTTCACCCCGGAGGTGGCCGGCAAACGGTTGCCGGGCTCGGGGCCGTCGGTGGCCACCGAGCAGGAGGCCGAGGCGATCGCCCAGGCCGGACTGCACGAATAGCCTCAACTCTGAACCGACGTGGGAACGGGCATGTGCAGGGCGAGTTGCGCTTCGCAGGTGACGTCGAGTTGAACAGTCCGGATCGGTTTGAGCGATCGCAGGTCGTCGGCCAACCGCCCCCGTCCGACCCGCAGGTCGAGATGGCGCGGGAAACGTGCGGTACCGGCCGAGAGCACGTTGGTCTGACTCAGGGTGGAGTGCCAGGCGCCGTGGATCGTGGTGTACGAGGTGAGTGTGGAGACCCGGTCGCCGGTCCGGTATCGGATCTGGGCGGGAGTGGCCACCGATAACGCCAGGTCCGTCTCGCCAGCCTCGTTGGCCACCCGGGCGGTGGCCTGGTGACCGTCGATGTCGACGTCAAGTTCGGTGACCCACTTGGGGAACCCATAACCGACATGACCTCGTACCTGCGCGATATCGGTGCTCACCGGCAGGGACAGCACGTAGCTGTGAAGGTGGTCGTTGCCGAGCCCGGCGAGCAGGTCTACGAACCCGAGCCGGCCATGCCGTGCGGGTCGCACCGCGATTGCGACGGCGGCTTCGGTGTAGAAGTCGATGTCGCACACGTCGTAGCGGAAAAACATCACCGAGATCAGCCCCAGGCCCGGCCCGATCTCTAACGGCGCCAATTCTTTTGGCAGCCGGCTACGGATGGCCCTGGTGCTGGCCAGCATGACCAGCCGGGCGGTGCGGATCCGGTAGTAGAAGTTCGGGGTGAGCGTCGGTCCGATCGGTGAGTCGACGCGAGTCTTGGGCAGCTGCCGGAAGAAATCGACACCGCTCACTCGCGGGTCGGCGGCGACGTCGTCGAGGTCGGTGTTCATCCGGTACCGGTCGTAGAGACCGCCTTTGGGGACCGCGACCAGATGCCCACCCAGGTCGACTTCGACGGTGTCCTGCCGGGTCGGTGACATGGCGGCTCCTCCTCATGGATAGGGACGGGTCGGCGTCAGACTAGGCCGCCAATGTAAGCACCGTCAACACTTGCGGGCAACGCCGATGTTGACGGCGCTTACTTCGCGCCCTATGCTGACGTAAGCACTGTTAACATTGCCCCGTCCGGAGAGTTCGATGCCCGCCACCATCTTCACGCCCCTGCGCCTGGCCAACGGCTCGGTCATCGAAAACCGCTTGGTCAAGGCCGCTATGGAAGAGAACATGGCGGTCGCGGGACAGCTGCCCGACGAGGCACTCTTCCGGCTGTACCGGCGGTGGAGCGAGGGCGGTGCGGGCCTGATCATCACCGGCAACGTGATGGTCCACGCCGAGGCGCTGACCGGACCGGCGGGCGTCGTGCTCGACGCGCAGGCACCGCTGGAGCCCTTCCGGCAGTGGGCGGCTGCGGCCCGCAGCGGCGGCTCGCGGGTGTGGATGCAGATCAACCACCCCGGCCGACAGGTGATGGCCAACATGCCCGGTGTCGCCTGGGGCCCCTCGGCTATCCGGGTCGACATCGGCCGCAACAGCAAGCGGCTGGCCCAGCCCGTCGAGATGACCGCGGAGCAGATCGAGGCGACCGTGGCACGTTTCGCCGAGACCGCCCGGCGCGCGCAACAGGCCGGGTTCGACGGCGTAGAGATCCATGCCGCGCACGGCTACCTGCTCTCGCAGTTCCTCTCGCCGCTGTCGAACCAGCGCACCGATCAGTGGGGCGGATCCTTGCCGAACCGGGCCAGGCTGCTGCTCGATATCGTTCGCGCGGTCAGGTCGTCGGTGTCTCCCGCGTTCACCGTGGCGGTCAAGCTGAACTCGGCCGACTTCCAGCGTGGTGGCTTCGACGCCGACGACGCCGCGACCGTGATCCAGCTGCTGGCGCCCCTCGGGGTCGACGTGGTCGAACTCTCCGGCGGCAGCTACGAAAGCCCCGCCATGACCGGTCAGGCCACCGACGAGCGGACTCGAGCCCGTGAGGCGTACTTCCTCACCCTCGCCGAGGAACTCGCCCAGTCCAGTCCGCTGCCGCTGATGCTGACCGGCGGCATCGTCCGCCGATCGGTGGCCGACGAAGTCCTCGCCGGCGGTATCGACCTGGTCGGCATGGGGACCGCGCTGGCCGTCGATCCCGATCTGCCGAACAAGTGGCGTGCCGGTGCCGACGCCGCGGTCGAACTCGAGCCGGTCACTGTCCAGGACAAAGCCGCCGCGTCGGCCATCAGCATGGCCCGTGTCCGTTATCAGCTGCGCCGGCTGGGCAAGGGCAAACAACCCCGGCCCAGGGTGCATCCGTTTGCCGCCTACGCGCAGGAGGCCGTCTTGCGGCGCCGTGCCCTGCGTCGTTACCACAGCTGGCTGCACGCCCGTGCCGCCTGACCGACTCCACCCGACGAAGAATGGAACATGAGCATCCCTGACCAAACTGACCGCCGCCCTTTCGATCTGGTGATCTTCGGCGCCACCGGCTTCACCGGCGGCCTCACCGCCGACTACCTCGCGGCCCATCTTCCGGCCGACGCCCGGTGGGCCCTGGCCGGGCGCAACCAGGCCAAGCTTGAAGCGGTGCGCGACCGGCTGGCTGCCATCAACCCGGCCACCGCCCAGCTGCCGCTCCTGCTTGCCGACACCGGCGATCCGGATTCGCTGCGCGCGGTGGCCGAATCGGCCCGGGTGGTGATCGCCACGGTCGGCCCGTACCTGGAGCATGGCGAGCCGCTGGTGGCGGCGTGCGCCGCGGCCGGCACCGACTACCTGGACCTCACCGGCGAGCCGGAGTTCATCGACCGGATGTATCTGAACCACCACGCCACGGCTCGGCAGACCGGTGCCCGGCTGGTGCACGCCTGCGGATTCGACTCCATCCCACACGATTTGGGCGCCTTCTTCACCGTCACGCACCTGCCCGACGGGGTACCGCTGCGGGTGCGGGGCGTGGTGCGCGCCGACATGATGATCTCCGGCGGCACTTTGCACTCCGCGCTGGCACAGATGTCGCGGCTGCGACAGATGCGCCAGGTCGAAGTGGCACGCAAGAAGGCCGAGCCGCGCACCGATGGCCGCCGGACGCGGGCCCGTGTCGGAGTTCCGCGCCGCGATGCCGAACTCGGCGTGTGGCTGCTGCCCCTGCCCACGGTCGATCCCCAGATCGTGCAGCGATCCGCAGCGGCTCGCGCCGACTACGGCCCCGACTTCACCTACACCCACTACGCGGGACTCCAGCGGGCCACCACGCTGGCCGCTGCCCTCGCGGGCGTCGGCGCGTTCGTCGCCGCCGCGCAGGTGCCGCGGCTGCGTCGGGTGCTCGGCAAGCGAATCCCGCAGGGTGAGGGCCCGTCGGAGTCGCGAAGGGCCAGTTCATGGTTCACCGTCGATTTCATCGGCGAGGGCGGCGGGAAGCAGGTGCACACTCAGGTGCGCGGCGGTGATCCGGGCTACGGCGAGACCGCGAAAATGCTTGCGGAGTCGGCCATGTGCCTGGCGTTCGACGCCAACCCGCAGGCTTCCGGCCAGCTCACCACCGTCGCCGCGATGGGTGAGAACCTTCTGCGCCGGCTGACCGAGGCCGGCATCTCATTTCGTGTCGTCGAGGAGAAGCGATGAACACCACCCCGAGCCCGTTCGTACCCCCCGACGCCGGCGAGGCACTCGCGGGATTGAACATGCCGCTCGCCGAGGCCATGCGCTCCCAGCGCGCGATCCGCCGGCTGCACTTCGACCCCGTCGACGCCGACGTGCTGCGCGAGGTGCTTGCGCTGGCACTCAAGGCCCCCACCAGTTCGAACAGCCAGGACTGGGCATTCGTCGTCGTCAACGACGCCGAGCAGAAGCGTCGGCTGGTGCGCAGCTACCAACGAATGTTCAAGCCGTTCGGGTGGTTTGCCATGCGGGCTGCCCCCGATGAACCGACGCGACGCCAGTTAAGGGTGTCCGAATGGCAGCGTGAGCACTACCACGAACTGCCGACCCTGGTCGTCGCGTGCTATCGGCGCAACTTGCGGCATCGGCCGGTGGGGTGGCCGCAGATCAGGGTCTCGTCGTTCTATGGGTCGGTCTATCCCGCAGTGCAGAACCTGCTCCTGGCGAGCCGGGCGGTGGGGCTGGGCGCCTCACTGCAGACACTGCCGGTGTGGTCGGTTCGCAGCACGCGCCGCGTGCTGGAGCTGCCTCCCGAGATGGTGCCGGTGTGCATCATCCCGATCGGTTGGGCCCGTGGGCGGTACGGCCCGACCCAGCGTCCGCCGATCGACGAAGTGGTGCATGTCGACCGGTTCGGCAACCAGCCGTGGCGATCAGCCCAGGCCGACGAGGTCGGTGGAGATAGCCCATAGCCCGTCGATGAGCTTCGGGTCGTGGGCCTGGCGGTTCTCGCGGCCGCGGGCTCGGTGGCGGTCGAAGTAGACGCCGTTGATCTCCGGGTCGGCGCCGCGGTTGGCCAGCTCGATCAGGGGTGCGGCCCCTTGGGCCGGGGTGATGGCCGCGAGGCGGCGCAGCGGGGTGCGGTAAAGCAGGCCGACGAACCATGAGTCCCTGCCGAAGCTGGTCGCGACCGGACCGGGATGCACCGCGGCCGAGACGATCCCCTCCGAAACCCAGCGCTCGGCAATACCGCGGGTGAACAGGATGTTCATCAGTTTGCTGGTGCCGTAGGCACGCGTCTCGAACGCGCGCCGACGCCGATAGTCCAGGTCATCGAGGTCAACGTGTCCGAACAGGTTGCCGACGCTCGAGGTGTTCAGCACCAGCGCGCCGTTGGCTGCGGCCAGCCGGTCGCGCAGCAGGTTGGTCAGCAAGAAGGGCGCGAGGTGATTGATCTGGAAGTTGGGTTCGTGACCGTCGGCGGTGCGCACCCGCGGCGCGAACGTTCCGCCCGCATTGTTCAGCAGGACGTCGATGCGGCCGGCCTGCTCACGGATCTGTTGCGCCAGGGAGCGGACCTGATCCAGATGGGCGAAATCGGCGGTCAGCGCGGTGGCACCGGTGTCGGCGGCGACGGGCGCCAACTTCTGGGCCGACCGCCCGACGACAACGAGGTTGACCTCCGGCCCGGCCAAGGCACGCGCCGCCACGGCGCCGATGCCGTCACTGGCGCCGGTGATCACGATCGTCCGGGGTGCATTCACGGGCAGGGTCTCCTTCGCTTCGCGGCCGTCGAGCACGCTGTCGAGCACCGATGTTAGCGGCGCTTACCCGCGCATGCTGCTAACATTATGAGCTCATGTAAGCGGCGTCAACACGGGGTAGCCACAGATGTCAGCGTCCACCAAGACCTACCACCACGGCGACCTGCCCGGAAGCCTGCTACGCGCGGCTATGGATCTCCTTGAGGAAAACGGCGCCACGGAGTTGTCGCTGCGTGCCGCTGCCCGACGCGCCGGTGTCTCGACCGCGGCGCCCTACCGCCACTTCGCCGACCGAAACGCCCTGCTGTCAGCGATCGCCGCGGTGGGCTATCGCGAACTGGCCACCGATCTGGTCGCGGCGCATCCGGCGCCGAAGACGGCGGACGACCTCGCCGCGATCGCCGTCGCCTACGTCCAGTTCGCGCTGAGCCGGCCCGGGCTCTTCCGGGTGATGTTCACCGAGCAGTGCGACCCGAGTAACGCCGAGCGGGTGGATGCGGTCACCGCGATCCAGGAATATCTGAACTCGATTGTGCAGCAGGTGTTTCCATCGGCCGATCCGGAAGCCATGGCCACCGCCGTGTGGGGACTGGTGCACGGCCTGGCCTTCTTGCACCTCGACGGCAAACTCGACACCTCGTCCGCGCAGGTCGTCGCCGATCACGTGCGCGCGGCCGTGCGCGCCGCAGCCGGTCAGATCGGCTAGACCGGCCGTCGTCGCGGGGTCAGCGCTGCACCGTCCCGTCACGGCGGGCCATCTCGGCCAGCATCGCGTTGTAGGCGGCCAGGTCGGCGTCGTCGTCCCGGTCGGCGGCGCGGTCGAGTCGCTTTGCGGTGCGCCGGTCACTGCGATGCCACTGCACCAGTAGCGCAATCATCACCATCAGCAGCGGCAATTCGCCTGCCGACCAGGTGATGCCGCCGCCCAGGTGCTGGTCTCCGGCCAAGTCGGTGTGCCAGGGCAAGCCCAGCGCACCGTAGAACCACTCCCCGAGCACCTTGTGCATGCCCATCAGGAAGACCCCGAAGAAGCCGTGCAGCGGCAGCGAGGCGAACACCACCGCCAGCTTGGCCAGCGGTGAGACGGGCCGGGGGGTGGGGTCCACGCCGATCACGACCCAATAGAAGAGGTAGCCGCTGAGGATGAAGTGGATGTTCATCGCCAGGTGGCCGGCATGGCTGCCGGCGATCGAGTCGAACAGGCTGCTGAAGTAGAGCCCGTAAAAGCCGACGACGAAGATCACCGCCGCGATGATCGGATTGGTGAGGAACCGGGAGACCCGGCTGTGCAGCGCGGCCAGCAACCACTCCCGCATCCCTGGCGGCTCACCGCGACCGGCGACCGGCAGCGCCCGCAGCGCCAGCGTGGTCGGTCCGCCCAGCACGAGCAGGATCGGCACCAGCATCGACAGCAGCATGTGCACGGCCATGTGCATGCTGAACATCGCCGGCATGTAGCGGCCGGTGCCCGACGAGGTGGCGAACAGCAGGGTCGCACAGCCCAGCAGCCAGGCGGTCGTGCGGCCCGCGGGCCAGGCGTCGCCGCGGCGTCGCAGCCGCAGCACCCCGGCCAGATACACGCCGGCCAGGACTATCGCGGCGGTGCCGAAGACGACGTCGAATCGCCAGTCGAACAGGATCCGCGCCACGGTCGGCGGGCCGGCCAAGTCGTAGCCGATCTTGACCATCGGGACCGACGGGTTGAGCACCGCCGGCGGGGGTGGCGGGGTGCGCCCCAACCCCACCGCGACACCGAAGGTGAGCGCGAAGACAACGGCCTCCGTCAGCGCCAGCCGGATCAGCGGGGCGCGCTTATTGGGATCTTTCTGCAGCGCCGCCACTCCACGGCGCCGCTGCCCCACACCGAGGGCGCCGAGCACACACAGGGCGACGAACTTGACCACCACCAGCCGGCCGTACGGGCTGGTCAGCAGCTCGGCGGGGGTCAGCCGCACCAGCGCGTTGAGCACCCCCGACAGGCCCATCGCCACGAAGCACCACAACGCCACGGTGGAGAATCGCCGGGCTGCCAGGTCGGCGTGTTCCCCGCCGCGCAGCGCGTGCACCAGCAGCGCGAGCAGTCCGCCGGCCCACAGGCCCGCGGCGACCAGGTGGATGAGCAGGCTGTTGGTGGCCAGGTCGTGTGACCCTCCGGCGGCAGAGTGCCCGGTCAACCCCAACGGGATCAGGGTCAGCAGCGAACCGGCCAGCAGCACCGGTGTCCAGGACCAGCGCAGCACGGGCAGACTCGCCAGGGTCACCACCGCAGCCAGCAGCGCGGTCCACCGCCAGGCCGACGCGGTGTCGACCAGCCCGGCAAACGACCAGGCCGTCGCCGGGTCGAGGAACTCGGACAGCGGGTGGCCGGAGACATCCGAGATCGTCAGCGGAACCAGCAGCGCGGCGCACACCGCCCACGTTCCCGACGCCGCGGTGCCCAAGCGCAGCGCGCGGTAGCCGGCGGCGTCGAGTACCCCGCTTTGCTGCGGCGGCACCAGGAAAGCCGCGAGCAGAAACGATCCCACCGCCAGCACCGCCGCCATTTCGCCGGCCGCCCGCACGAACGGCAGCCCCAGCGTGGTCACCGGACCCGGGTCGGGCAGACCGGTCGCGGTCAGGGCATCGGCCAACGACAGCGCCCCGATCCCGGCGGCGGTACACCCGGCCAGGATCGCCAGCCCGGCAAGCATCGGCACCAAGATCGCCGCGCGGCTGCGGGTCGCCGAAATCGCCGTCATGGCTCCCAGGGTATGGTGCGCGCCCGCCGCGCCGCATACCAGGCGGGCGACGGTCCGGCCCGTCCTGCTACCTGCCTATCCCCCGCCAATGCCGCCGCACCTCCATGTCCCGGGCGGCGAACGCCTCCCGGGCGATGCGGGCGATGTGGTCGGAGTCCTGCAGGATCCGGCGCAATTCAGCCCGGAACGCTTTGCGTCGCCCCGTCAGATCCGGCGCGGGTTCCAGCAGACCCTGGTCGGCGACCACCTGACATGCGGTCGCGAACAGCAGGGTGGACACCGACTCACTGCTGCGGACACGGCCCTGCGCCACGTACTGGCGGCCGACCCCCAGTGCCAACTGGGTCAGTTCGTTCTCGCCGATGTCGGCCGGTGCGTCGCAGAGCACGTCGGCGACGATCGCGTAGGACTCGAAGAACACCCGCAGCATGACGTCGGAGGTCACCGGCGTCTTCTCCGACAGGATGCCGTCGCTCTCGGCGCCACCCGCGGCGACCCGCGCCTCCCAATTGTCGAACCAGGACATCTCCTCGGCGATGTTGTCGCGGAACGACGCCGAGTCGGCGAAGTAGAAGTCGAACTTGAGCAGGTCCCGCAGCCGCATCGCCTGCGTCCAGAACGCGTCCAGCCGGTCGCCTTCACCGCGGCCGGCGTGCGCCAGGGCCAGCTCGACGATCGAGGTCTCCAGGAAGGCGTGGATCACCGAGTTGCGGTAGAACGACGCGGCGTGTTCGTCCTCGGGGGCGATCCGCCACACCGACTCTCGCCCGCCGTCGACGCGGGTGACCGGATGCCCGTTGGACAGCGCATCCACGGCCGCGCGTACCCCGTCGCGGCTGCGCAGCCGCAACGCGCTGGTGGAGATCGGGGTCTGCTTGCGTTCCAGGTAATCGAGCCCGGCCTGCAGCGAATGGTGGATCTGGTCGAGCGTCAACGCCAGCCCGTGCGTGGTCAGCAGCAGCGCCGACACCAGACCGGTCGCGCTGATCGGGGTGACGCGTTGGATCCGCCAGGCCACCTCGATGGCCATCTTCTGCATGGCCAGCCGCTTGGCGTCCGGGTCGGTCGCCGTCGGGCTGTCGGGGGCGCCGAGGTACTGGCGCATCGACACGGCCTCGGGGAAACGCACGTAGATCTTGCCGTAGTTGCGTTCGCCCTGGGCCTTGATGAACCGGTAGAGCCAGCGGATGCCCTCGGGGGTCTTCTCCCCGCCCCGGGCGTAGGCGGCATACTCGTCGGTCTCGTGCAGCTGGTCGAAGCTGATCGAAACACCCTGCAGGAGAACATCTTCAGTGCGGTTGTCCAGGTAGGCATCGGCGACGTAGGTCATCAGCCCGAGCTTGGGCGGCAGCATCTTGCCGGTGCGCGACCGAGTTCCCTCGATGGACCAGCTCAGGTTGAACCGCTTCTCCATCACATAGCCGACGTACTCCTTGAGCACGTATTTGTAGAGCGGGTTGTTGCCGATGCTGCGGCGGATGAAGATGACGCCGGAGCGTCGCAGCAGCGGCCCCATCAATCCGAACGAGAGGTTGATGCCGGCGAAGACGTGGACCGGCGGCAGCCGGTTCTCCTGCATCGCCACCGGCATGACCGCCCCGTCGATGTAGGACCGGTGGGAGAACAGCAGCACCGCGGGGTGGTTCTCCAGGGCGGTGCGCAGCGCGGCGACCTGATACTCGTCGTAGTCGATCTCGGGGTCGAAGCCGCGGCTGAGCATCCGGGTCAAGACGGCGACCATGTCGACCGACACCCGGCTCCAGCCGGTGGACAGCTCATCGAGCATCTTGCCGGCCTCGTCGACCGTGGCGCCCGGAATGGCTTGCAGTCCCTCACGGAATCGGGTGGACGCCAAGATCTCCGGTTTCACCAGGCGCGGCGACTTGTACTGCGGGCCCAGGATCCGGTTCTCCGCGCGCTCCAGCGCCAGCACCGCGCGGCGAGTGACGAAATGCGCGAAGTCCCGCGGATTTTCACCGACGGTGTTCTCACTCCACTGGCTGCGCAGGTCGGCGACGCTGGCCGGCTCTCCGACCACCACACGGGCCAGCGACGACTCGGTGCGCAGGATCTGGCGTTGTTGGCGTTCACTGGGCCGGTAGGGATTGCGGCCCGGCAGCAACGCGATCACCCGCTTCAGGGCGGACGCTTCGGCACGGGGCATCCAGAACACGCGCACCGGCAGGATCGACCGCCGCTCGTCGCGTTCCAGGTGCCCGACCAATCGAGCCATCGCCCCGGGCGACCGCTGGGACGGGTCCAGCTGCAGCAGCTCGATACGGGCGTCGGTCCGGCCGTCGCGGTAGCGCTCCAGCCACTCGTGAACGAGGTCGGCCTCCACCGGCGACGACACATAGGCCAGGACCAGCGTGTCAGCGGTTGCGGTGGATCCCGAGGGGTCGGCGGCCGATGATGTCGTCACTGCTCCCCCTTCGGGGCCGGTGGCTTCTTGGCCGGAGCCTTCTTGGCCGGGGCCTTCTTGGCGGCAGCCTTCTTGGCCGGGGCTTTTTTGGCGGGCGCCTTCTTGGCCGGCGCGGGCGGCTTGGGCGACCAGGCCGGCAACTCGTCGACCGGCCAATCGGCCAGGGTGTCCAGGTACAGCTGGCGGACCTGTTCGATCCGCTCGGGCAGGGTCTCGAGCGTCCAGTCCTCGACCGAGATCGCCGGGAACACCGCGACGTCGACGGTGCCGGGGTGGGCGCTCATCGAGTCCCGGGCGGCGACCACCTCGGCGTTGCGGATGATCACCGGCACGATCGGGATCCCGGCCGCCATCGCGAGCCGGAACGGCCCCTTCTTGAACGGGCCGACCCCGGTGGTGTCCACCCGGGTCCCTTCAGGCGCGATCACCACCGACAGACCCCGCTTGGCGCGTTCCTCGACCTGTTGCAGGGACTCCACGGCCGCGGCCGCGTCGTCGCGGTCGATGAACACCATCTCGGTCAGCTTGCCCAGCGGGCCGGCGATCGGATCCCTCTCCAGCTCCCGCTTGCCGACGCTGATCCAGTTGTCGCGGACCAGTGACGCGGTGATGACCGGATCGACCTGGTTGCGGTGGTTGAAGATGAACACCGCCGGCCGGGTAGCGGTGAGGTTCTCTTTGCCGATCACGTTGAGCCGCACGCCATTGAGACCCAACAGCACCTGCGGGAACAACGCGGTGAAGAAGTTGACGCCCCGGCGCCGACTGCCTCTCAGCAGGCCCACCCCGATCGCCCCCGCGCCCACCGGGACGATCGAGCTGAGTCCGGCCAGGTTCCGCAGTTGGCCGACGACTCCGCTGCCACGGCTGCTGAACTGGAGCACCGGCCAGCCGCGCTTACGGGCCACCGAGGCCATCTTGCCCTCGGGGTTCGTCGGTCGCGGATTACCCACCAGATGCATCAGCGCGACGTCCTCGTCCCCGTCGGCGTAGAAGTAACTGTCCTGCAGGTCGATGTCGTGTTCGGCGGCGAACTTCTGCACCGCAGCGGCTTTGCCCGGACCCCACAGGATCGGTTCCACCACCTCGCCGGTGAGGACACCGTTCTCGTCGGTCACGAACGCGTTGGTGAGCGTGTTGGTGATGCCCAGAAAGCGGGCCACCGGTTCCACCTGAATGGTCAGCGCGGAAGAACTCAGCACCACGGTGTGCCCGCGTGCCTGGTGGGCCCGCACCACTTCACGCATCTCCGGGTAGATGCGTTTGGCGATCTTCTGGACGAAAAGGCGCTCGCCGATCTCATCGAGGTCACTGATCGAGCGGCCGCGCAGCGCCGACGACGCCGTGGTGATGAGCTCTTCGAACTCGATGCGGCCGAGTTGATGGTTGAGCCCGGCCTGGACCATGCCGAACAACTCCCCCAAGCCCATGTCGCGGCTGCGGAATCGCTCCCGGGTGAGGATGACGGCGGTGAAGCCGGCCACCAGGGTGCCGTCGAGATCGAAGAACGCGCCGATCTTGGGGCCGGGCGGGCTGGCGGCGATCTCGGCCACCGAGCCGGGCAGCCGCATCTCGCGTGGCGGCCGAGACTTCGCGCCGTCGGTCATGACTCTCCGCCGGAGACGAATGAGGCCGCCACGCAGCGCGGCGCGGGATCGCCGGCGAGCGCCAGCACTTCGTCGAAGCCCTCCACCAGACATGTGGCGAACAGCTTCTCGTCGCGCACGGCTGCGCGGTCATAGCGGACCGTGATGGTGCACTCACCGCCACGGGAGATCAGCACCACCATCATCGCGATACCCGGCAACGGACCGAGCCCGTAGTGCCGCAGCACCTTCGCGCCCGCGATATAGGTTTCGCCGGGATAGAACGCCACGTTGCTGGCCTGCACGTCGGCGCTGACCACCGATTCGGTCATCTTCTCCAGAACCGGCGACGGGAAGACGCTCAGCAGCGGTGCGATGGAGCCGAGCACGTCCATCGCAGGTTCATCACGGCGCTGGGTCATCTGCGCCCGGATCCGCTTGATCCGCTCCACCGGGTCGGCGACCCCGATCGGGGCGGCCAGGTTCACCCCGGTGAACCGGTTGCCCCCGGCGGGATCGGCTTCGGCGCGCAGGTTCACCGGGATCGCCATCGGCAGGGTGGCGATCGGCACCCCCAACGCCCGGTGGTAGCGCCCCAGCGCACCCGACAGGGCAGCCAGGTACGCGTCGTTGATGGACCCGCCGCCGGCCTTGGCGGCCCGATGCAGGTCCGCCAGCCGGATGTCGATCGCCTCGGTCCGGCTGGTCAGGCTGCGCCGGCGCAGCAGCGGCGAGGGTTCGGCGGCCTGGCTCATCACTCGCACGCCCGACCGGGCGTAGGTGATGGCGCCGGTGACCGCCGACAACGGGTCACGCACGGTGCGGGTCGCCATCGACAGCGCTCCCAACAGCACGTCGCGGGTGCTGCCGAGCACCGCGGCCGGTAGATGGTTGATGCCGTCACGCATCAGGTCGTTGGCCGACAGGTCCTGAGGCACCGGTTGCGGCGGCATCGGCCGGGCCGGCGGATCGCGTTCCAAGTCGTAGATCCGGCCGAACATCGCGGCGCCCCCGACACCGTCGGTGACTGCATGACTGAGGTGCATCAAGGTGGCGGCGCGCCCCTCGGCCAGCCCTTCCACCAGCGTCGCCGACCACAGCGGGCGCTGAATGTCCATCGGTGACTGCAGGGCCACCTCGGCCAGATCGAGCACCTCGCGCAAACCCCCGGGCGCGGGGACCCGGACCCGCCGAACATGAAAGTCGAGGTTGAAGTCGGGATCCACCACCCAGCGCGGCGCAGCCGTCGGCAGCGTGGGCACCACTACCTTCTGGCGCAGCCGCAGCACCTTCCGCGAGACGTTCTCGAACAGGCTCCGGAAGCGGTCCCAGTCCGGGGTGGTGTCGAGCAGCTCCAGACCCATGATCCCCGAGCGGGTACGGGGATTGGCCTCCCCGCGGTGCAACAGGTAGTCGAGAGCACCGAGTTCGGTGGGCAGGCCGGCGGCGTCGACGCGGTCACCCACGCCGAGCTCCAGACTGCGGCTTCCGGCCCTGGCCTGCCCGGCCCACCGACGCAGCCACCACGCGCCCCTTCTGTTTCACAGTCTTCACGAGCACCATTCAACGCTAAAGCATGTCGAACAACTGTGGTGGTTGTTCGGCACCGCCCTTCTCGGGCGTTCCTTGGCTCATGCCGCTGGTGCGGTGTGAACGTCGGTTCCCGCTTCGTCCAGGCTGGTTTCACCGGCACTCGTGGGGTGCTGGCCAGAGCCGTCCTGTCGGCGGGCGTTGGTGGCCCGGCCTCCTGCTTGGGGTCCGGGGTTCGTGGATGGTCGTGGTGGGATTGGCCCCAGCGCGCCAGGTTGATTGCCGCATTTAGGTCACGATCGAGACGGTGACCGTTTGGGCAGCTAAACACCCGATCAGCCAGACTCAGATCGCGGCGACGTTCCCCGCATGTCGAGCACAGCTGGCTGGACGGGTACCAGCGGTCGGCGACCGCGATCTGCCCGGATCGCCATGCCTGTTTGTAGTGCAGTTGGCGGGCGAACTCAGCCCAGCTCGCGTCAGCGATAGCGCGGGCGAGTCGGCGATTGGCCAGCATCCCCGCGGTGTTCAGATCTTCGATGACGAGCCGGTCGTGGGTCTTGATCAGCTGGTTGGAGATCCGGTGGAGGAAATGCTTGCGAATGTTCGCAGTGCGGTGGTGATGCCTGGCCAGCTTGCGGGCAGCGTCGCGGCGGTTATGTGATCCTTTCTGTTTGCGGGACAACGATTTCGCTATCCGGCGCTGGCGGGCCATACGGGTGGCCAGTGGTTTGGGCGCGTCGGTGATGCGGACGACCTCGACCCCGTCGCCGGTGGCGGCGACTGCGAACGCCGACAGGCCCCGATCAACCCCGACCCAGCCAGTGGCATCACTTGCGAGGCGCGACTGGTGCTGCATCGCTGGGTGCAAATCGGCGGCTTCGACGTTCAACGCGACCCACCACCGGCCAGCGTACTGGGATACGGTAGCGAACAGGATCTTTGCGCGGCCCGCAGCGAGCATGCGCCGCAGCCGGCGGGTGTCGTCGTACACAGCGATCTGGCCGATACCGGGCAGCGTGACCGAACGCGGCCGGTTGTTGTCTCCGACGCGGATCGCCGCGGTCTTGCCTTTGGGGTGGTTGTTGCGCAGCCGAAACGACGGAGTCGACGCGGTCTTTTTCTTGAACCGGGGAAACCCGACACGCTTGCCGCGGCGTTTCCCAGCACGAGAGTCCGACCAGGCCCGCAACCCTTTGCCGCAGTCGACGGCGGCTTCCTCGAACACCTGCTGACACACCTCGCCCCGCCACGCCAGCCCCGTGACGATCAGCTCGGTCATCCCGGTGGCAGCGCCGGCGAACACCCGCCCGGCGGCTTCGGTCTTCTTCCAGCTGTTGAAGGCGTTGATCAAGTCGAAACCGGTCCACGGCACCTTGATGCCAGGATCGGCACGCCGGTCACTTAGCGCGGACTTGACCAGCCGCAGGCACTGGTTGAACCCGAACCGGGCCGCACCCGCATGCCGCGCCAAGACCACGGACTGCTCGGCGGCGGGGTCGAGGCAAAACTTGAACGTCGTATGTCGGCTCATCAACAGTGAGCATGGCATTGGCCCCCGACAAGACGTTGACATGGCGGAACGTAGCGGGCCGCGTGATCGACCCGGCGGCACACCACGCCGCCGGCGGTATGACTCCGATCCGTCCGATACCGCCCGCGCGCATCAACCGGTTCGTCGTACCCTCAGCGGCCAGGATGACGAAGGCTTCCTCTACCTCAGCCAAATCGCCCTACTCCTACGGCGACTCGACCGCAGCCAGTTGTTCGACACGCCTTAGGTGTTCGCATCCGGCGACGGATGCCGATCGTCCGGATCGGGAGCCCGGTCGGCAGAACGAGTAAGTCTGCTGCGGGGTAAATCGGAAACAGCCGCTGCGGCTTTGCTCGGTCGGAGCGGATCCACCTCTACCAGCGGATAAACTGGACCTGTATTGCCTCCGTAGCTCAGGTGGATAGAGCACATGACTTCTAATCTTGTGGTCGCAGGTTCGAGTCCTGCCGGGGGCGCCAGTTGGCGCGTCAGGGCGCGTCAGTCGGGCGCGTCAGTCGGTGGCAAAGCGCCGGCCGTCCGTATCGCATGACAGTGTGTAGCGGAACGACAAAGAGACCGGGTAAATCGGGAAAGGCAGGCCAATGAGCCACGAGCGGACGCTCATCTACTACACCCTCTTCATGATCGCGCTGGTAGCGGTGACCGCCGTGGTCGTCGCCTTCATCGCCTGACCGGTCCCGGCCGCAAGAGCGTCGGAAGCAATGACACGCCCCGATCTCGTCTTATACAACGTCACTGACCGCGTAGCGCTGATCACCGTCAACGATCCGGACCGGCGCAACGCCGTCACCGGCGCCATGTCGGCGCAGCTGCGGGCTGCCGTGGAGCGGGCCGAATCCGACCCCGGTGTGCACGCGGTGGTGGTCACCGGCGCGGGCCGGGCGTTCTGCGCCGGTGCCGACCTGTCGGCGCTCGGTGTCGCCACCGAGGACGGGCTGTTGGCGCTGTACGACGGTTTCATGGCGGTCGCACAGTGCACGTTGCCCACGATCGCCGCGGTCAACGGTGCCGCGGTGGGTGCGGGCCTGAACCTGGCCCTGGCCGCCGACGTGCGGATCGCCGGTCCGGCGGCGCTGTTCGATGCCCGGTTCCAACAGCTGGGTCTGCATCCCGGCGGCGGCGCCACCTGGATGCTGCACCGGGCGGTGGGGCCTCAGGTGGCCCGCGCCGCGCTGCTGTTCGGCATGCGGTTCGACGCCGACGCCGCGGTGCGGCACGGCTTGGCGCTGCAGATCGACGACGACCCCGTCGCCGCGGCGTTGACGCTGGCCGCCGGGCCGGCGTCGGCGCCTCGACCGGTGGTCTTGGCCACCAAGGCCACGATGCGGGCCACCGCCAGCCCCGGGTCTCTCGAGGGCGACCAACACGAGTTCGCCAAGCGGACCGAGCTGGGTCCGCAGGCGGCCACTGTCGAGTCACCGGACTTCGCCGCACGGCTGGCCGCAGCGCAGCGCAGATAGCGCAGCCCTGCTAGAGGTCCAACAGCGCGGTTTCCGGTTGCTCGATCAGATCGCGGAGCGCACACAGGAATTCGGCGACCTGCGCACCGTCGGCGACACGATGGTCGAACGCGCACGTCAGGGTCAGTTGCGGACGCACCTGGACAGTGTCGTCCACCGCCACCGGTCGCGGTTTCAGCGAACCGATCCCCAGAATGGCCGCCTCCGGGTAATTGATCACCGGCACCCCGTCGTCGAGGCCGAGCGCCCCGAAGTTGGAGACGGTGAACGTCGAACCCTGCAGCTCGGCCGGTTTGAGCGTGCCGGCCCGGGCCTCGGCGATCAGCCGGGCCACGGTATCGGCGAGCTCCCGGGTGGTCTTGCGGTGCGCGTCGAACACCACCGGAACCAGCAGGCCGCGGGGCGCGGCCACCCCGAAACCCAGATGCACCCCGTGATGGGTGCGGATGCGCGGGCCGTCCGGTGTTTCGACCCAGCTCGCGTTCAACACCGGGTAGCGGGTCAGCGCGATCACCAGCAGACGCAGGATCAGCACGAAAGGGGTGATCGTCGGACCGCCCGACTCGACGAGCCGATCCCGCAGCCGCAGCAGGTTGCTGCCGTCCACCTGCACGTGCGCGTGCGCGTCGGGAATCCTGCTGCGCGACAATGCCATCCGCTCGGCCATGGCCGCCTGCACCGGAGTGGGCGGACGAAGTTCATCGCCGGGAGCCGGCTCGCCGGCGGCTGCCCGCACGCCGTCGGCGGTGATCACGCCGCTCGGTCCGGGCGTCACGCTGCTCAAGTCGACGCCCAGCTCAGCGGCGAGCTTGCGGGCACCCGGCTTGGCCCTCGGCCGCCCGGGAACGGAGGTGCAAGTGCGGCGGCTGGTGTCGAAAGTGTCGTCGGCGCCGTAGCCGACCAGCACCGGCGCGCGCCCCGCGAGCGCATCGGGGCGCGCGCCCGCACCCGTGTCGATGCGGACCAGCGGTGCCCCGACCGCCAGCACGTCTCCCACCGCGCCGCCCAGCTCGACCACCCGGCCGGCATACGGGCTGGGGATCTCCACTTCGGCTTTGGCCGTCTCCACCGAGCACAGCGCCTGGTTGAGTTCGATCTGATCGCCGACCGCCACGTTCCAGCTGGTCACCGTCACCTCTTCGAGCCCCTCGCCGAGGTCGGGGACGGCGAAAGTCTGGACCGTGTCGGTACTCATGGCAGCTCCAGGACGCGCTGAACGCAGTCCAGCACCCGGTCGGGGCCCGGCAGCCACAGGCGTTCCAGCCGGGCCGGTGGATACGGGGTGTCGAATCCGCTGGCGCGCAACACCGGTGCCTCCAGCTCGTAGAACAGGTCCTCCTGGATGCGGGCGGCCAGTTCGGCGCCGTAGCCGAGGTTGCGGGGTCCTTCGTGCAGGACCACGCATCGCCCGGTGCGCCGCACCGACGCGGCGACGGTGTCGAAGTCGAGCGGGACCAGTGAGCGCAGGTCGACTACCTCCAGGCTCCAGCCGTGGTGTTGCTCGCCGATGTCGGCCGCGGACAGCGCAGTGGCCACCCCGCCGCCGTAGGTGAGCACCGTGACGTCGGTACCAGGCCGGCGTACGGCGGCGCATCCGATGCCCGGCGCCGGGTGTTCGGTGTCGACGAGTCCGCGGGCCCAGTACCGCCGCTTCGGCTCCAGGAACATCACCGGGTCGGGGGCGGCGATCGCGTGGCGCAGCAGCCAGTAGGCATCCGACGGGTCAGCAGGCACCACCACTTTCAGCCCGGCGGTGTGCGCCCAGTAGGTTTCGGTGGACTCCGAGTGATGTTCGGCCGCACCGATCCCACCGAACGACGGGATGCGCACGGTGACCGGCATCGGTACCGCGCCGCGGGTACGGGTCCGGTACTTGGCCAGGTGGCTGACCACCTGGTCCAGTGCCGGGTAGCTGAACCCGTCGAACTGGATCTCCGGCACCGGGACGAAGCCCCGAATCGCCAGTCCGATGGCGATGCCGATCACCGCCGATTCAGCCAGCGGAGTGTCGAAACAGCGTTGCTCTCCGAAGGTTTCGGCTAGGCCTTCGGTCACCCGGAACACCCCGCCCTGCACGCCGACGTCGGTGCCGAACACCAGGACCTTGGGCTCGGCTTCCATCGCGTCACGTAGGGCCCGGTTAAGGGCCTGCACCATGGTCAGCTCTTCGGTGCGCTTGCCGGCTCCGGTGGCCGGGGCCGGGGTCGCCGAGCGGGTGGGCGGTTCGAGGATCTGAGTCATCAACGCTCCCTGGCCAACTCGGCGCGGATCGCGGCGCGCTGCTGCTGCAGCTCCGGCGTGATGTCGGCGTAGACGGCGGTGAACACCTCGTCGATGTCGGCATCGGCGGCCCCCACGGTGGCCTCTCGCAGCTCGGTGCGCATGCGCTTGGCCCGAGCGTCGACCCGGTCCTGCAGCCGCTGCGTCCACACGCCGATATTGCGCAGGTAGGTGCGGTAGCGCGGGATCGGGTCCAGTGCTGCCCACTGGTCGAGTTCGGCGCTGCTGCGGTAACGCGTCGGATCATCGGACGTGGTGTGCGGGCCGAGCCGGTAGGTGACGGCCTCGATCAGGCTCGGGCCGCCACCATGCCGCGCCCGCTCGGCGGCCTCGGCCATCACCGCGTAACAGGCCAGCGGATCGTTGCCGTCCACCCGGATACCCGGCATGCCGTAACCGATCGCCTTGTGCGCCAGTGAGACAGCGGCGGTCTGCTTTTTCAGCGGCACCGAGATGGCCCACTGGTTGTTCTGCACGTAGAACACGCACGGGGCGGTGAACACCGCGGCGAAGTTCAGTGCCTCGTGGACGTCGCCCTCACTGGTGGCGCCGTCGCCGACGAAGGCGACGGTGACGGAGTCTTCGTCCAGGCGTTGCGCGGCCATCGCCGCGCCCACCGCGTGCAGCGCCTGGGTACCGATCGGAACCGAGATCGGCGCGCAGCATTTCGCGGTGAACTCCAGACCGCCGTTCCAGGTGCCCCGCCACGCGGCCGCGACGTGCCACGGCGGGATTCCCCGGGTGACGAAGACTCCCAGTTCGCGGTACTGCGGGAACAGCCAGTCGGTTTTGCGCAGGCACGCGGCGGCGCCGACTTGGGCTGCCTCCTGGCCGCGACACGATGCGTAGAGCGCCAGCTCGCCCTGGCGTTGCAGGTTGACCAGTTCGGTGTCGAGCTCGCGGGTGAGCACCATCTGCTCGTAGAGCCAGCTCAGAGTCTCTTCGGGAAGGTCGCGGTCGTAACGGTTCTCGGCGGTGGGCGCCCCGTCCGGCGCGATCAGCTGCACAGGTTCCAGGGCGACTTCGGGACCGGTAATGCCTGGTAGCTGGCCCATGTGAGCCTCCTTGTGACGCTGATCTCATTATGCCAGCGAACACCGAAGGCCCTGGTGATCCGGGGCGGCGTGGCTCTTCGTCGAGTGTGCGGTTTGGTGGTCAAATACGGCTCAGACTCAAGTGATCGCTGCAACACCTGACCAGGAAGGGGTCGGTGCTGCATGGGTCACGAAACGGGGTTTCGGGGTTCGGGTGTTCATCTAGACGTTGAGTCGGCTGGGGCTGTTCGGGCGACG
>NZ_LDPO01000011.1 GCF_001021505.1 Mycolicibacter heraklionensis | reverse complement strand
GGGTAACCGCTGGGCGGCCAGTGCTGGGGCGGATACCAGTAGCCGCCCTGCTGCGGGGGCTGCGACTGCTGCGGCGAGGGCGGCCAGCCGGGGGCGTGCCAGCCCGCCGGGGCGCCATAGTCGGGTTGAGTGCCCGGCGCGGCGTCGCCCGCGGGCACGCCGTTGCTGCCGTTGGGGCCGGATTCGCCCGCCCTGGCCGCCGCGTCCCGAGACGCCTGAGCGATGGCGGCCTTGAACGCCGGTTCCGGCTTCGGCTGCGGCCACGGCTCGCCCCGCTCGATGGCCAGCTCACCGGGGGTCTTGATCGGCGGCTTGTCCGACGGGACCCGCCCGCCGAAGTCGTCGAACGCGGTCAGCCGGGGCCGCTTGGTCACGTCGCCGAAGATCTTCTCCAGGTCGGCGCGGTGCAGCGTCTCCTTCTCCAACAGCTCGCCGGCCAGCACGTCCAGGACGTCGCGGTATTCGGTCAGGATCTCCCAGGCCTCGGTGTGCGCGGCCTCGATCAGCTTGCGGACCTCGTCGTCGATGTCGCGGGCCACTTCGTGGGAGTAGTCGGGCTGCTTACCCATCGCCCGCCCGACGAACGGGTCGCCGTGGTCGCTGCCGTAGCGGACCGCGCCGAGCTTGGCGCTCATGCCGTACTCGGTGACCATGGCGCGCGCGACCGCGGTGGCCTTCTCGATGTCGGAGACCGCGCCGGTGGTCGGCTCACGGAACACCAGTTCCTCCGCGGCACGCCCGCCCATGGCGAACACCAGCTGGGCGATCATCTCCGAGCGGGTGCGCAGCCCCTTGTCCTCTTCGGGCACCGCCACCGCGTGCCCGCCGGTACGGCCGCGGGCCAGGATGGTGACCTTGTAGACGGGGTCGATGTCGGGCATCGCCCACGCCGCCAGGGTGTGGCCGCCCTCGTGGTAGGCGGTGATCTTCTTCTCGTGCTCGCTGATGATCCGGCTCTTGCGGCGCGGACCACCGATCACCCGGTCCACCGCTTCTTCCAGTGCCGCGCCGGTGATCACGGTGCCGTTCTCGCGCGCGGTCAGCAGCGCCGCCTCGTTGATCACGTTGGCCAGGTCGGCGCCGGACATACCGACGGTGCGCTTGGCCAACCCGTCCAGGTCGGCGTCGGGTGCGATGGGCTTGCCCTTGGAGTGCACCCGCAGCACCGCACGCCGCCCCGCGATGTCAGGGTTGGTCACCGGGATCTGCCGGTCGAACCGGCCGGGGCGCAGCAGTGCGGGGTCGAGGATGTCGGGCCGGTTGGTGGCCGCGATCAGGATGACCCCGGCCCGCTCGCCGAACCCGTCCATCTCCACCAGCAACTGGTTGAGCGTCTGCTCGCGCTCGTCGTGCCCGCCACCCAGCCCGGCACCGCGCTGGCGGCCGACCGCGTCGATCTCGTCGACGAACACGATGCACGGGCTGTTCTGTTTGGCCTGCTCGAACAGGTCCCGCACCCGGGAGGCGCCGACACCGACGAACATCTCCACGAAGTCCGAGCCGGAGATGGTGAAGAAGGGCACGCCCGCCTCACCGGCGACCGCGCGGGCCAGCAGCGTCTTGCCGGTGCCGGGCGGGCCGTAGAGCAGGACGCCTTTGGGGATCTTGGCGCCCAGCGCCTGGTAGCGGCCCGGGTTCTGCAGGAAGTCCTTGATCTCGTAGAGCTCCTCGACCGCCTCATCCACGCCGGCGACGTCGGCGAAGGTGGTCTTGGGCATGTCCTTGCCCAGTTGTTTGGCTCGCGATTTGCCGAAGCCGAAGCCCATCCGGGCGCCGCCCTGCATTCGGGAGAACATCACGAACAACCCGATCAGCAGCAACATCGGCAACATGTAGATCAGCAGTGACCCGAGCAGGCTGCCCTGGTTCACCACGGTGTTGATCTCGGCCTTCTTGGCGGTCAACGCGGTGTAGAGCGGCACCGCGTACCCGGTCGGGTACTTGGTGATCAGCTTGTCGACCTGCTCGGCCCGGGCGGACTTGTCGGCTTTGCCCGACTGGCCGGCTTTGTCGGTGACCTCGACGCTGGTGAGCGGGGTCTTCAGCACCAGCCGCAGCTGTTGCTCGCGGTCGTCGAGCTGGGCGCTCTTGACGTTGCCGCTGTGGATCTGGGCCACCGCCACCGAGGTGTCGACCGGCTTGTATCCGCGGGTGTCGTCGCTGAAATAGAAGAACGACCAACCGAGCAGCAACACCACTGCTATCGCGGTGACGGTGCGGATCACGTTTTTGCGATTCATCAGACATCGGCCGGGCGCGGCCAAATCCTTCCAATACATGCAGCTGGGCATGTTCAGGCTACCGTCCCCGGTGGCAAACGGGCCTGGCCGGACTCGGGAACCCTGTTCCATCCCGGCCCGGTTGTGCTTTGGTGTGACGGTGGCTCCCGCAATCGAACGAGCAACTCAACGATTCGTCGACACAAACGGCGTGACCCTGCGAGTCACCGAAGCGGGCGAGCGCGGGGCCCCGGTGGTGCTGCTGGCGCACGGATTCCCGGAATTGGCCTTCTCGTGGCGACATCAGATCCCGGCGCTGGCCGACGCGGGCTTCCACGTGCTGGCCCCCGACCAGCGCGGCTACGGCGGCTCGTCGCGACCGGACGAGGTCGGGGCCTACGACATCGCAGCGCTCACCGGAGATCTGGTCGGCCTGTTGGACGACGTCGGCGCCCAGAGTGCGATCTGGGTCGGCCACGACTGGGGCGGTCCGGTGGTGTGGAGCGCCGCGCAGCTGCACCCGGACCGGGTGGCCGGCGTGGTGGGGCTCAGCGTGCCGCCGGTGCCCCGTCCGCAGGTGCCTCCGACGGAGGCGTTCCGCAATATCTTCGGCGAGAACTTTTTCTACATGCTCTATTTCCAGGAGCCCGGGGTCGCCGACGCTGAATTGGATTCCGACCCGGCGCGCACCATGCGCCGGATGATGGGCAGCCTCAGCCCGACCGACCGCGAATCGGCATTACTGATGACGGCCCCCGGCCCAATGGGCTTCATCGATCGGCTCGCCGAGCCGGCGGCGCGTCCGGGTTGGATCAGCGCCGACGAACTGGACCACTACATCGCCGAGTTCACCCGCACCGGGTTCACCGGCGGGCTGAACTGGTACCGCAACCTCGACCGGAACTGGGAGATCATGACCAATCCAGCCGCCGCCACCATCGACGTGCCCACCCTGTTCATCGCCGGATCCGCCGATCCGGTGCTGGCTTTCACCCGCCGCGACCGAGCAGCCGAGCTGGTGACCGGTCCCTACCGCGAGGTGATCATCGACGGCGCCGGCCACTGGCTGCAACAGGAGCGGCCCGACGAGGTCAACGAGGTACTGCTGGAATTCCTGGCGGGCATGCCGACCGGAGCGGCATCGTGACGGCCCGGCCCCTGCGCTTCGGGGTCTTCATCACCCCGTTCCACGCGCTGGGCCAATCCCCCACAGTCGCGTTGGAATACGACCTGGAGCGCGTCGTCGCGCTGGATCGGCTGGGCTTCGATGAAGCCTGGTTCGGCGAGCACCATTCGGGTGGCTACGAGCTGATCGCGTGCCCCGAGGTGTTCATCGCGGCGGCTGCCGAACGCACCAAACACATCCGGCTGGGCACCGGCGTGGTTTCGCTGCCCTATCACCACCCGTTGATGGTGGCCGACCGTTGGGTGCTGCTGGATCACCTGACGCGCGGGCGGGTGATGTTCGGTGCCGGACCGGGCGCTCTGCCCACCGACGCCTACATGATGGGCATCGATCCCGTCGAGCAGCGCCGGATGATGCAGGAGTCCTTGGAGGCGATCCTGGCGCTGTTCCGGGCTGAGCCGGGCGAATTGATCACCCGGCGTTCGGACTGGTTCACCCTGCGCGACGCCGCCCTGCACATTCGCCCCTACACCTGGCCGTATCCGGAAGTCTCTGCAGCCGCGATGATTTCGCCGTCCGGACCGCGGTTGGCCGGCGCGCTGGGCACCTCATTGCTGTCGCTGTCGATGTCGGTGCCGGGCGGGTTCGCCGCGCTGGAGAACACCTGGGACGTGGTGCGCGATCAGGCCGCCAAAGCCGGCCGCGACGAACCCGACCGCAACGACTGGCGGGTGCTGAGCATCATGCACATCGCCGACACCCGCGAACAGGCGGTGGCCGACTGCACCTACGGACTGCAGGATTTCGCGAACTACTTCGGCGCAGCCGGGTTCGTACCACTGGCCAGCGAAGTCGAAGGTTCACCGCAGACACCGACCGAGTTCGTCGAGGCCTACGCCGCGGCCGGAAGCTGCTGTATCGGCACCCCCGACGACGCGATCGAGCACATCACCGGCTTGCTGGAGCGCTCCGGAGGATTCGGCACCCTGCTGTTCCTCGGGCATGACTGGGCCTCACCGGAGGCCACCTATCACAGTTACGAGCTGTTGGCCCGCAAGGTGATTCCACACTTCAAAGGCCAACTCACCGCGCCCAGGGCATCACACGAATGGGCCAGGGGCATGCGGGACACGTTGTTCGGCCGGGCCGGCCAGGCGATCCAGAACGCCGTGGTCGAGCACGTCACCGAATCCGGTGGCGGGTCACACTGATGCGCGCTGCGGTGCTGCGCGATGGGCGAATGATCTACCGCGACGACGTGCCGGAGCCGACGCCGGGTCCGGGCCAGGTACTCGTCGAGGTGACCGCCTGCGGCATCTGCGGATCCGACCTGCATTTCGCCTCGCACGGCGAGCAGGTGCTGGCCGCGACGCACGCCATGTCCGGCAGCCCGTCCTCCCGGGCATCCGTCGATCTGGGCGCCGACATCTTCATGGGTCACGAGTTCAGCGCGAAAGTGCTCGAAGCCGGCCCCGGCACCGACACCTTTCCCGCCGGAACGCCCGTCACCTCCATTCCAGTTCTGTTGGCCGCCAAGGGTATCGAACCGATCGTCTACTCCAACACCACGGTAGGAGGTTATGCCGAGAAGATGCTGTTGTCGGCTCCGCTGCTGCTGCCGATCCCGAACGGGATGGACCCCCGCCACGCCGCACTGACCGAACCGATGGCGGTGGGCCTGCACGCGGTCAACAAGTCCGGCGTCACGCCGGGCGAGACGGCGCTGGTGTTGGGCTGCGGACCGATCGGGATGGCGATCATCGCCGCCTTGCGCACCATGGGCGTGGAAGACATTGTGGCCGCTGACTATTCCTCTGCCCGGCGAGAACTGGCGACGACGATGGGTGCGCAGCGCACCCTCGACCCGGCGCAGGGATCACCGTTCGACACCGTCACCCCGAAGGTGATCTTCGAGGCGGTCGGCGTGCCCGGCATCATCGACGACGTGCTGCGGCGAGCGCCGGTCGGCAGCCGGCTGGTGGTCGCCGGGGTGTGCATGGAGCCCGACACGGTGCACCCGTTCTACGGCATCGCCAAAGAGATCAGCGTGCAGTTCGTGCTGGCCTACGAACCGGCGGAGTTCGCCGCGTCACTGCGGGCCATCGCCGAGGGGCAGATCGATGTGGCGCCCTTGATCACCGGCGAGGTCGGACTCGACCGGGTGGGTGCGGCATTCGATGACCTGGCCGACCCCGAGAGGCACTGCAAGATCCTGGTCACGCCCTAGGGCTGGTCACGCCTTAGGAAACGCTCCGGCGTCGAGCAGCCGCTTCGACCAGCCACCCACCAGCTCGACCAACTCGCCCAGGTCGTCGCCGAGGTTCACGACGATCGGCGCGCACGCCGCATCCGTCGCCGTCTCGATCGCCTCGCGAGCGGCACGCCCGGCATCGCTGAGCACGCCGTCACGTGCCAGATCCCGCTGCGCCAACCGGGCCTCGCCGGCCGTGAGCTCGTCGTCGCTCCAAGCCCTGCTCCGGACGTAGGTACGCGGCGGGAATCCGCGGTAGAGCTCGGTGATCAGGCCGATCTCGACGGCGTCGAATCCCGCTGCAACCCAGGCATTCACGTGCGCGTCGCCGCGGAATTCACGAAGCCGGTCAGCCAGCAGCCAGGCATCGGTCAGCGGCTCGCCCGCCAGTCCGTCGGCCACCACCCCCGCGAACAGCGGCTTGCCCGCCACCGAGAGGCCATCAGCGGCGCGGCGCAGCAGTTCCACCGCACGCCCGACGCCATCGGGAGCCGCACCCAAGACCCGGCGCAGCTGCGCTACCGCACCTTCGGTGCGGGCCGCGCGAATGGTCGGCGCATCGGTCAACGTCCAGCCGTAGCCGACCGCGGGAACCACTACGGCGGGGTTGAACACCGCGAACGTCGCGGCGATCACCTCGCCGGGCGCCTGCCCCAGCGCGGAACCGCGACTACAGAAGTACGCCGGCCCATCCGGCATTTCGACCCCACCGGTTGTGGCGGGGCTGGCACCGAAGCCCAGTGCCGCATAGCCGCGGTGACACTCCGGGGAGAAGTACACCTGGCCGGCGAACGGCTCGATGGCGTTGGACAGTGCTCGCGACGGCGCGGAGGTCATCGCCTCAGTGTGCCGCACGGGTCTTTTCCGCCGGTGCGTGCATCGACTCCGATAGGGTGCCAAGCATGCCGACACACAGTGCCCGGATGGCTCTCCGCTGGTCGATGACGCTGGCGCTGGCCGGCGTGGCCGCCCTCGCGATGGCCGGCTGCGACGCCGCGCCGAGCGGCGGCCAGGACATCCCACGCCAGGTGACCGTCGTGGGCACCGGTGAGGTCCAGGGGGTTCCGGACACCCTGACCACCGAGGCGGGCATCGAGTTCGTCGCCGGAGACGTCACCAGCGCGATGAACCAGACCAGCGAGCGTCAGCAGGCGGTGATCGACGCGCTGGTGGACGCGGGCGTGGACCGCAAGGACATCAGCACCACCCAGGTCAGCCTGCAGCCGCAGTACGGCAATCCCGACGCCAGCGGGTCGGCGACCATCACCGGCTACCGGGCCGGCAACACCATCCGGGTCAAGGTCGAGCGCGATTCCGCCTCCCAGGTGCTGGCGGTGATCGTGCGGGCCGGCGGGGACGCCACCCGGATCAATGGGGTGAGCTACTCCATCGAGGACGATTCGGCACTGGTGCGCGGCGCCCGGGAGCGGGCCTTCAACGACGCCAAGGACCGCGCCGAGCAGTACGCCCAGCTGTCGGGTCTGCGACTCGGCCAGGTGATCTCGATCTCCGAGGTGGCCGGCGGGACACCGCCGCCGATGCCGGTCGGGATGCCGATGCCCCGTGCGATGGCCGCCGCTCCCCCGGTTGAGCCCGGCCAGCAGACCGTGAGCTTCACGGTGACGGCGGTCTGGGAGCTGTCCTAGAGGTCGGCTTCGTCCCGAGTTGTTCGGCACGCGTCAGTGGATGCTGCTACAATCGCACGTATGTTCGAACAGTCGCCATCGAGGCTTCCGTCTGCGGAGTCGATCGCGCGGCTGTCTGAGCGCTTTGAGCGGCGGTATCCCTCGGTGACGCCGGAGTCGGCGCCGTTGGTGGAGCGGATTTGCGCCTCGGCGCGGGCGGAGAACCGGGCGGCAGCCGCGCACTTGGTGGCGATCGGGGAGTTGTTTGCGCTGCGGTTGAGTCGCTGTAGCGAAACCGAGGAGTGGGCGGTCGACACCGAGGCGGCAGTGGCCGCCGAGGTCGCCGCGGCGTTGCGGATCAGCCAAGGGCTCGCGGGCAGTCGGCTGCGGTATGCCCGGGCGATGCGCGAGCAGCTGCCGCAGGTGGCGCAGGTCTTTGCGGCCGGTGATATCGATCTGCGGTTGTTTCAGACGATGGTGTATCGCACCGGGTTGATCACCGACCGCGAGGTGCTGGCGGCCGTCGATGGGCAGTTGGCGGCGCAGGTGGTGCGCTGGCCGTCGCTGACGATGAGCCGGTTGGCGGGCAAGATCGACAAGATCGTGGCCAAAGCCGACGCCGATGCGGTGCGCCGCCGCAAGGAACGGCAGGCCGAACGCGAGATCCTGTTCGGGGACTACGTCGAAGGCGGTCTCTCGGAGATCCAGGGCAGCCTGTTCAGCGTCGATGCGCGTGCAGTGGATAAGGCCTTGGATGCGTTGGCGGCCACGGTCTGTGAGCACGACCCACGGACTCGCGCGCAGCGGCGCGCCGATGCCATGGGGGCGTTGGCGGCGCGGGCCGATCGGCTGGGATGCCGCTGCGGCCGGTCCGACTGTGCGGCAGGTGGGCGCCCGGGCGCCTCGCCGGTGGTGATTCATGTGATCGCCCAGCAGGCCACCCTCGACGGCACCGGTGAGCAGCCGGGCTCCATGGTCGAGGCCGATGGACTCATCCCACCGGAACTGATCGCCGAACTCGCCAAATCGGCCCGGCTGGTGGCGTTGGTGCACCCCGCCGACGCCCCACCCGAGCCCGGGTATGTGCCCTCCAAAGCACTCGCGGATTTCGTGCGGTGCCGGGATCTAACGTGCCGCTGGCCGGGCTGTGACCGCCCAGCACTCGACTGCGACATCGACCACACCATTCCCCGCGGTGACGGCGGTGTCACCCATCCGTCGAACCTCAAATGCTATTGCCGCACCCACCATCTGGTGAAAACGTTCTGGGGCTGGCGCGATCAGCAACTGCCCGACGGCGCGGTGATCCTGACCTCACCGGCAGGGCAGACCTACGTCACCACCCCGGGCAGCTCCCTGCTGTTCCCGCACCTGTGCGCACCCACCGGAAACCTGAAGCCAACCCAGCGGCGCGACGAGGACCGCTGTGGTGACCGCACCGCGATGATGCCCCGCCGCCGACGCACCCGCGCCCAACACCGCGCCGCCCGCATCGCCACCGAACGCAATTACAACCACAAAGCCCGCCAAGCCCGACGCGCCGCCCGCGACGCCATCTGGTTCCCGAAAGTAGCCCCCGGCATCGACCCCAACGACCCACCACCCTTCTAGCGGCGGTCAGCTCTGATAGACCCGCGGATCCAGGGTGCCGATGTAGGGCAGGTCGCGGTAACGCTCCACGTAGTCCAGGCCGTAGCCGACCACGAAGTCGTTCGGGATGTCGAAACCCACGTAGGAGATATCGACGCCAGCGCCCAGCGCGTCGGGTTTGCGCAGCAGGGTGCACACCCGCAGGGACCGGGGCCGCCGGGTGGCCAGGTTGCGCAGCAGCCACGACAGCGTCAGACCGGAGTCGACGACGTCCTCGACGATCAACACGTCGCGGTCACTGATGTCGCGGTCGAGGTCCTTGAGGATGCGCACCACCCCCGACGACGAGGTCGACGAACCGTAGGAGCTGACCGCCATGAACTCGAACTGGGTGGGCAGCGGAATCGCCCGGGCGAGGTCCGTGACGAACAGCACCGCGCCCTTGAGCACCGTGATCAGCAGCAGGTCACCACTTTCGGCGCGGCCCTCGGCATAGTCGCCGGCGATCTGCGCGCCGAGTTCGACAGTGCGGGTCCGGATCTGCTCCTCGGTCAGCAATACCGATTTGATGTCACCCGCATACAACTCAGGTCTCTCCCCCGGCGAGATCGCAGCCACCAGCACAGCGTGCCATGGCGGGAGTTCGACAACCAACTGCAGCGGAGGAAATTCACGTCCGGAGCTCAGATCGGCTCGCGGCGCAGCCGCAGCAGACCGTCGCCGCGCACCGCGAACAGTCGCTGTCCCCGCAGGTCCGACCCGATCGCCACCCCACCTTGCCCGCGCCATGCGGTGATCAGCCGGTCCACTGCGCGGATCTGCAGGTCGGTCAGGCCACGCCCGCCTCCGTCGATCAGCCAGCGCCGGATCACCGCGCGGCGCACCGGACCCGACAACTCCGCCAGCGCAGCTGCATCCAACGCGTCGCCGGCGGTGGCGCCGGGCAGCGCCTGCTCGGCCAGCGCATCGATGAGCTCGGTGTTCTCCCGCAGCGCGATCGCGGTCCGGGCCAGGGCTTCGGCCACCCCGCCGCCCAGCACGTCCTCCAACAGCGGCAGCACTTCGGCACGCAGCCGTACCCGGGTGAAGCGACCGTCGCTGTTATGGGGGTCGAGCCACGGCGTCAGCCCCAGTTCGGCGCAGGCCTGTCCGGTCACTGCGCGTCGTACCCCGAGCAGCGGCCGGCACCACGGTGGGTCGTGCGGCCGCATCCCGGCCATCGACCGGGCTCCCGAACCACGGCCGAGCCCGAGCAGCACCGTCTCGGCCTGATCGTCGAGCGTGTGTCCCAGCAACACGGGGGCGCCGCCACGGGCATCGGCCAACGCTGCGTAGCGGGCCGTGCGGGCCGCAGCTTCCGGGCCGCCTCGAAAGCCCTTGCCTCCGACGGTCACCGGAATAACCTGCGCGTCAACACATCCCAGGTCGAGTGCCTGACTTCGCGCGGTCTCGGCCACCTGGGCCGAACCTGCTTGCAGGCCGTGGTCGACGATCAGCGCGGTAGTGGGCCGCATCCGGGCGGCGACGGCGGTCAGCGCCAGCGAGTCCGGTCCACCGGACAATGCCACCGCCCAGCCTCCGCCCTGCGGCAGATACTGCTCGGCGAACGTCCCCAGCGCGGCACGCAGCTGGGCTAGAGCACCCGGTCGATCCACCGTCGGGGTTCTTCGATCTCGGCGGGCAGCGGCAGGGTCTGCGGACCCGACCAGACCGCGTTGAACCGGTCCATGCCGACGCGGTCGACCACCGCGTCGACGAACGCCTTGCCTCGGGTGTACTGGCTCATCTTGGCGTCGAGGCCCAGTAACGCCCGCACCAGTCGTTGCAGGGGCGGTTGGCTGCGCTGACGGCGTTCCTCGAAACGGCTCCGAATGGTCGCCACCGACGGCACCGCCAGCGGCCCGACCGCGTCCATCACGTGATCGGCGTGGCCTTCGAGCAGCGTGCCCAGCATCAGCAGCTGGTCCAGCGCCGTGCGTTGTTCCTCGGACTGCACCGCCCGCACCAGGCCCAGAATCCCCGACGGGCCCGACGACTCGGCGTCGTCACGCCGACCCCGCAGGTAGTCAGCCAGCCGGCCCACCACCTGGGTGAGATCCGGGCTGCTGTCCCCGGTAAGCACCGCCAGTGCCTCCGACATATAGCCGGCCAGCCACGGGTTGACGCTGAACTGCACGCGGTGCGTCACCTCGTGCAGGCAGACCCACAACCGGAAGTCGGCCGGCGTCACCTGCAGCTGGCGCTCGACAGCGACCACGTTGGGGTAGACCAGCAGCAGCGCGCCACCGCCTGCACAGAACGGGTCGTACTGGCCCAGGATGGCCGAGGAGACGAACGCCAGCACCCCGCCGGTCTGCGCCCCCGTCAGCCGGCTGGTGAGGAAACCGGCCGGCTGCTCGGAGCCGCCCATCATCACCCGCATCGATTCGGCGGCGGCGGAGATCCACTGCCGCCGGTCGACCACCCGTGCGTCGGGGACGGGACCGTCGTCGCCCAGGCCGGTGACCTCTCGCACCAGGGGTTCCGCAGCGCGGGCACTGCCGTGCAGTTCCTCGACGACCTGGCGGCGGGTGTAGTCGGTCATCGGCGGTGCGGGGCGTGCCAGCCAGCCACCGACCGTCGCGGCGAACTCGAAGTCCACCGCGCTCCCGACGCCGGATTCGCTCATCCGCATCCGCAGGTTCGCAGGACCGCGGCCAGCGCGTCGATCGCGGTCCGCCCGGTAGGTCCGGCGTCGTTGGAGATGAACGCGAACGTCAGCACCCGCTGGTCGCGGTCGGTGACGATGCCGGCCAGCGCGTTGGTGCGGGTCAGCGAGCCGGTTTTGGCCCGCAGCCAACCGGCCGCACCGCGCCCGGTCTTGGGGTTGAGGAACCGCTCGGACAGGGTGCCGCTGCCACCGGCGACCGGCAGCATGTCCAGCAGCGGACGCAACTCGGGCAGGTCCGGCCCGGCAGCTGCCTGCACCACCTCGTCCAGGGTCCGGGCCGACAGCCGGTCATCGACCGACAGCCCGCTGGAGTCCTGCAGGGCGGCTCCGCTTACCGCGATGTGGGCGGTGGCCAGCCGGTTGGTCACCGCGTCGACCGCACCGGCAAACGAGCGGGGCCGGCCCATCGCCGCGGCCACCTCGCGGGCGATGGATTCGGCCATCACGTTGTCGGAGGCGTTCATCATCTCGCCGAGGCGGACCACCAGCGGCGCCGATCGGACCGCGCCCAGCTCGCGCCCGGTCACCGACGAGGACGCGATGCTCACCTTGTCGGGGTCGACACCCAGCTCCGCGGCCAGCGCCTTTCCGGCATCCAGCGCAGGGGTCGTCGACCGCCGGGACTCGACTGTGGTGGGCTGGACCCGGCCGCCGTCGACCATCACCGCCTCGATCGGTGCGATGTCACCGCCTTCGATGTCCTCCGGGTCCCACCCCTGAGCCATGGTCGGGCCGGTGAACGCCGATGTGTCGACCTGAACCTCGGTCACGCTCACCCCGCTGCGACGAACCTGTTCGGCCAGATCACTGATGCGCGCGGCTTCGCGATACCAGGTGTCCTGACCGACCTCGGCCGTCGACAGGGTGGGGTCGCCGCCGCCCACCAGCACCACCACCCCGGGCTGATCGCCCGCCGTCACGCGGGTGGTGACCCGGGCGCCCTGATCCAGCGCCAGCAGGGCGGCGGCCGCGGTGAGCACCTTGTTGGTCGACGCCGGCTGCATCGGCAGGTCTTCCTGTTGTGTCCACAGCGCCTTGCCGGTCACGGCATCGGTGACTCGCCCGGTGAGCCGGCCCAGATTCGGGTCGGCCAACGCCGGGGCCATGGCTGCTGCCAGGGCCCTGCCGGCCGGTACCGGGGCGTCGTCGGAGACCGGAACCACCCCGGGCTTGGCGGTCGCCGCCGGCGCCGACGACACGACGCGCGCACCGGCGCCGGATTCGTCCGGGAGCACAACTACCGCCACGACCACCACCGCGGCGGCCAGCGCCAGCACCGCGGCCGCGATACCCAGATGGGCGCTGCTGTGTCGCCACCGAGTGGGTTGCATGTCTTTCCTCCCCTGTCAGGCGCAATTGTGCCGGACGGGCGGAGTCCGGGCGTCAGTCCGGGCCGCCTAGACTGACCCGGTGCAATTCGACGTGACCATCGAAATCCCCAAGGGCCAGCGCAACAAGTACGAGGTCGACCACGCCACCGGGCGGGTCAAGCTCGACCGCTACCTGTACACGCCGATGGGCTACCCCACCGACTACGGCTTCATCGAGGACACCCTCGGCGAGGACGGCGACCCGCTGGACGCGATGGTATTGCTGCCGCAGTCGGTGTTCCCCGGTGTGCTGGTCGAAGCACGTCCGGTCGGGATGTTCCAGATGACCGACGAGGCCGGCGGCGACGCCAAGGTGCTGTGTGTGCCGGCCGGTGACCACCGGTGGGACCACATTCAGGAAATCAGCGACGTGCCCGCCTACGAGCTGGACGCGATCAAGCACTTCTTCGTGCACTACAAGGACCTGGAGCCGGGCAAGTTCGTCAAGGCCGCCGACTGGGTGGGCCGTGCCGAAGCCGAGGCTGAGATCACCCGGTCGATCGAACGGTTCAAGACCTCCGGGCACTGATTCGGCGGCGCGACGACGAACTGCGTACCGCGGCGCCGTCGATTCCGGTCTTCTCACTCGGCTGAGGTAAACCCGCGGGTCCGGTACAAGCTGGCCACCGTCGTCAGCAGCAACACCCCCACCACCACCCCCAGGCTGACCGGGGTGGGTATCTCCGGGACGTTGAGCGGCCGGCCGGAGTGGATGAACCACACCTCGTTGGTGCGCAGCGCATGCAACATCATCCGCACCCCGATGAACCCCAGGATCACCGCCAGCCCCTGGGACAGATACACCAGCCGGCTCAGCATCTGACCGAGGATGAAGAACAGCTGCCGCAGTCCCATCAGGGCGAACACGTTGGCGGTGAACACCAGGTAGGGCTGGCGAGTCAGTCCGTAGATGGCCGGGATGGAGTCCATCGCGAACACCAGGTCGGTGGTGCCCAGCGCGAGCGCGACCAGAAACATCGGGGTGATGGCCCACGCCCCGGCGTTGTCCCGGACGAAGAACCGCACGCCCGACCCCCAGCCGTCGGTGGCATTGAGGTGGGTGCGGGCGAAACGCACCACCGCGTTGTTGCCGCCCTCGCCCTCACCCTCACCGGTGGGGTCTTCGTGGCGCAGCAGTTTGACCGCGGTGTAGGCCATGAACGCACCGAACACGTAGAACGTCCACGACAACCGCTGCACGGCAACCCCGCCGAGCGCGATGAACACCGCCCGGAACGACAGCGCCAGGATGATGCCGACGAACAGCGCCTCCTGGCGGTACTTCTTGGGCACGTTGAAGCTGTTCATGATGATCACGAACACGAAAAGGTTGTCCACCGACAGGCTGTACTCGGTCAGCCAGCCGGCGTAGAACTGCATGCCGTACTTCGCGCCGTGAAAATGCCACACCCAGATGCCGAACGCCACCGCCAGCCCGATGTAGCACGACAGCCGGATCGCGACCTCGCGCATCGTCGGCTCGTGTACGCGGCGGGCGACCAGGAACAGATCGAAGCCGAGCACGGCGCTCAGGCCCGCGAACGTCACCAGCCATTCGAACAGCGACGGGTCCAACGGTCGGCCTCCGGTCGTTGAGTCGGCGATGTTCAGCGGGCTGACCGACCGTACCCCGCGGCCCGCTTAGTATTTTCGCCGTGGTGACCGATGTCGGTGGTACCGGATCCCCCGGGTTCCCCCGTGGGCTGGCAACCGGCCCCGTCGGCCGAGCCAGTATGGCCCGGGTCGGCACCGCAACCCTGCTCAGCGCACTCTGCGGCTACGCGGTGCTGTACCTGGCGGCACGCGACCTCGACCCGGCAGGTTTCTCGGTGTTCGGCGTGTTCTGGGGCGCGTTCGGACTGGTCAACGGCGCCGCCAACGGCCTACTGCAGGAGACCACCCGGGAAGTCCGGTTCGCCCAAGACGCCCGGCCCGACCGCCCGTCCACGCCACACACCCGCCCGCTACGGGTTGCCGGGCTGAGCGGGCTGGTGGCGGCCGGTGTGGTCGCCGCCAGTTCGCCGCTGTGGAGCGGCCACGTGTTCGTCGAGGCGCGCTGGCTCTCGGTGGGACTGCTGTGCTTCGGGCTGGCCAACTTCGCGGTGCACGCCACGTTGCTCGGCATGTTGGCCGGCGCCAACCGATGGACGCAGTACGGCGCGCTGATGGTCACCGATGCGAGCATCCGGGTGGCCGTGGCCACCGCGACGTTCGTGATCGGCGCCGGCCTGGTCGGCTTCCTGTGGGCCACCGTGGCCGGCGCGGTGGCCTGGCTGCTGCTGCTGGCCGCCTCACCCGCGGCCCGCTCAGCTGCGCGACTGCTGACTCCGGTGAGCACGGCGGGATTCCTGCGCGGCGCGGCGCATTCGATCACCGCCGCCGGGGCCAGCGCGATCCTGGTGATGGGGTTTCCGGTGCTGCTGCAGGCCACCTACGGCGAATTGGGCGCTGCGGGTGGTGTGGTGATCCTCGCAGTCACGGTGACCCGGGCGCCGCTGCTGGTGCCGCTGACCGCTATGCAGGGCAATCTGATCGCGCACTTCGTCGACCAGCGTGGTCGCCGCCTGCGGGCGCTGAGCACGCCGGCGGCGGCCGTCGCCGCGCTGGGCGCGGCGGGCGCGGTGGCGGCGGGCCTGCTCGGTCCGTGGCTGCTGCGCACGGTGTTCGGCCCGGATTACCGTGCCGAGGGACTGCTGTTGGCCGGACTGACGACGGCCGCCACCGCGATCGCGCTGCTGACGCTGACCGGCGCTGCGACGGTCGCCGCAGCACTGCATCGCGCCTACGCGCTGGGCTGGGTGGGCGCCACGGTGGCCTCGACCTTGCTCCTGCTGCTGCCGTTGGACCTGCCGACCAGGACCGTGGTGGCCCTGCTGTGCGGCCCACTGGTGGGGATCGCCGTGCATCTGGCCGCGTTGCGCACCGATTCGTAAGCGGCGCAAGCGTGTATTTTCTAAACCATCGACACCCGCTACCCCGATGTCTGGATTATCGTCCCGGCGTTCAACGAGGCGACCGTCATCGGTGACGTGATCGCCGGGATCCGTTCGGTTTTCGACTTCGTGGTCTGTGTGGACGACGGAAGCGCCGACGACACCGCGGCCGTAGCCCGGCGCACGGGTGCTTATGTCGTGCGCCATCCGGTCAACCTCGGTCAGGGCGCGGCCATCCAGACCGGAGTCGAGTTCGCCCGCCGCCAGCCCGGCGCCCGACTGTTCGCCACCTTCGACGCCGACGGCCAGCACCGGGTGGCCGACCTGGTGCGCATGATCGACCGTCTCGACACCGCCGACCTCGACATCGTCATCGGCACGCGGTTCGCCAAACCCGAAGCCGCCGCGACGGTGCCGCCGCTCAAACGAGCGATACTGCGAGCCGCGGTATGCCTCAACCCCCGAATCCGCCGGCTCGGGCTCTCCGACGCCCACAACGGTCTGCGGGTGTTCAACCGGCGGGTGGCCGACCGCCTCGACCTCACCATGACCGGGATGAGCCACGCCGGGGAGTTCATCGCGCTGATTGCCGAGAACCGCTGGCGGGTGGGCGAAGAGCCGGTGGAGGTGCTCTATACCGACTACTCCAAGTCGAAGGGGCAGCCGCTGCTCAACGGCGTCAACATCCTGTTCGACGGGTTGCTGCGCAAGAGGATGTCGCGATGAACTGGATCAAGGTGCTGCTGATCTCGGCGGTATTGGTGCTGCTGATCTACCTGCTGCTCTCGCGACGCTCCGCCCAGTCGCGAGCCTGGGTGAAAGTCGGCTACCTGGTGTTCGTGGTGGCCGGCATCTACGCGGTTCTGCGTCCCGACGACACCACCGTGCTGGCCAACTGGCTCGGGGTGCGCCGCGGCACCGATCTGATGCTGTACGTGCTGGTCATGGTCTTCGCGTTCACCACGCTGAGCACCTACATGCGGTTTCGCGATCTGGAGCTGCGCTATGCCCGGCTGGCCAGGGTGATAGCGCTCGCGCAAGCCGAGCCGCCCGAACCCGAACCCCAACCACAGTAATTCGGAAACAATTGTCCCAGCGGTAACAGCGGGTTTGCCGCTCGTCCGATTCGGGCCCGCACTGTTACAGGTATGCGGGCGACCGAAGTCCTGGCCGAACCTCTAGCCGAAGTCACAGCGGCACTCCTGACAGTGCCGATGATCGAGTTGTACGCGTTGCTCTGGCGCGCCGGAGTGCTTGAAGTGGAACTTCCCGCGTCCCAGCGACCGCGGTCCGAGGCGTCAGTGCTTCGGCCGGCCGGCTGACCGACCGAAGCGGTAAGGCCTCAGCGCACCAGTTCCAGTTTCGCGGACGACTTCTTCGCGGCGGCCTTTTTGACCGGTGCCTTCTTGGCCGGCGTCTTCTTGGCCGGGGCGGGCTTCTTGGCAGCCGGGGCCTTCTTCGCCGGAGCCTTCGTGGCCGGCGCCTTCTTGGCAGCCGGGGCCTTCTTCGCCGGAACCTTCTTCGCCGGAACCTTCTTGGCCGGAGCCGCCGCCAGCTCCGCGGCGGGGGCAGCGATCTCCCTGGTGGGGGCAGCGATCTCCTCGGCCGGGGCCGAGAACCGGCTCGCCACGGCCACCGCGGCGGTAGCCACCGCGGCCGTGCCGAGAGCCTGCGCCCAGCCGATCGGGCCGACCGGAGTGCAGCCCAGCAGCTGGCTGACCCCGGGCGTGGAGACCATCGCCGCGAACAGTACGAAGGACCCGGCCGCGGTCGCCAGCACCATCGGTGCCCGCGAGTCGACCACGGTCTGGCCGAGTTCGGTGGTCACCAGCGAGATCAACCCCACCGTCGAGGCGCGCTGCGGAGTACCGGTCACCGAGGCCATCGCCCAGGCGGCGGTACCCGCCGCGCCGGTGACTCCGCCGCGGAACGCCACCGCGCGCCACAGTTTGCGCTCGTCGAGTCCGGGCACCGCGCCACCGATCGGGCCGGCCGGTGTGCTCACCGCCACGGCGGTGGCCGGCAGCGCGTCGGTCAGGGTGTTCATCAACAGCAACTGCCGGGTGTTCAGCGGCGAGTTCCCAGTGATGGCGGTGCCGATGACGGAGAACATCACCTCGCCGGCGTTGCCGCCCAGCAACCCGGAGATCGCCAGTTGCACGCCCCGCCAGAGTCGCCGGCCCTCGTCGATCGCGTCGACCAGGGCACCGATCTTGCCGTCGGTCAGCACCACGTCGGCGGTGGCATGTGCCGAGTCGCTGCCGTGCGCAACGACACCCAGCCCCACCGTGGCGGCCCGGATCGCGGCGGCGTCGTTGGCGCCGTCACCGACCATCGCCGACACCCGCCCAGCGCGCTCCAGGGTTTGGACGATCTGCACCTTGTTCTCCGGCGACATCCGGGCGAAGATCACCCGCTCGCAGACCACGCGCTCTTGTTCCTTGCGGTTCAACGCATTCCATTCCGAGCCGGTGATGACCTCATCGGCGCTGACGCTGACACCCATCTCGGCGGCGATCGCGGTGGCCGTGATCGGGTGGTCGCCGGTGATCATCCGGATATCGACGCCGCGGGCGGCCAGGTCGGCGAGCAGCTGCGGAGCGTCGGCCCGGGGTGTGTCGGCCAGGCCGAGGAACCCCATCAGCGTCAGCCCGGAGGCGCTCACCTCCACGAGGAGGTCGGAATCGTCCTGCACCGCCCGCACCTGGGCGGCGGTCAGTTTGCCGTGGGCGACCGCGATCACCCGCAGCCCCTGGGCTGCCATCGCGGCCACCTGCTGCTCGACCTCGGCGCCGACGTTCTTGCAGGCCTCCAACACCACTTCCGGTGCGCCCTTGACCAGCAGCTCCGATCCCAGCACCGAAGCCGAGAAGGCCCGGCCGGAGCGGAACGGCAGGTGGGCGTCCGGTTCGATCCAAGCCCGGGCGCCCGCGGCGGCCGCCGCCCCTTCGACGATGGCCTGGTCGGTGGCGTGCGCGTGCGCCGCACCGTCGGGAGCCGGCGCCGCCTGCGCGGCGGTGCCGAGTACGTCGTCGTCGGAGTATCCGGCCAGCGGACGCACCGTGGTTACCCGCAGCCGGTTCTCGGACAGCGTTCCGGTCTTGTCGAAGCAGACCACGTCGACCCGGCCGAGCGCCTCCACCGATCGCGGAATCCGCACCAGCGCACCGGATTTGGTCAACCGCTGGGACGACGAGTGCTGGGCCAGGGTCGCCATCAGCGGCATCCCCTCCGGGACGGCGGCGATCGCGACCGCGATCGCGTTGCCGAGCGCCACCCGCAGGCCGCCCTGGCGCAGCAGGCCGAGCGCACCGACGGCGACACCGCCGGCGGCGCTGTACGGGAAGGTCCGGTACATGAGCTGGGACAGGTGGTGCTGCAGGCCGACCTCGGACAGCTCCCCGGAGGCAAGTTCGGAGGCCCGGCGGGTCTGGGTGTCTGCACCCACGGCGGTCACCAGCGCCAGCGCCTTGCCGGCGATCACCGTGCTGCCCGCGTAGAGCATCGAGCTGCGCTCGGCCAGTTCGGCGCCGGGAGTCGGGTCGAGCTGTTTGCCGACCGACAGCGACTCGCCGGTCAACGACGACTCGTCGACCTCGACGTCGGCCACCTCGATGACGCGGGCGTCCGCGGGCACCACCTCGTTGCTGCGCACCTCGATCAGGTCACCGGGCAGCAGTTGTTCGGCGGGGATCTCGTGGTAGGTCGGAGTCCTCTCGGCCCCCATCAGCACGACCCGGGCCGGCGGGGCCTGCTGGGCCAGCAGGGTGTTCAGCCGGCTCTCGGCCCGCAGCCGCTGGTAGGCGGCCAGCATGGCGTTGCCGGTGAGCACCGTGCCCACCATCACCGCGTCGATCGGCGAACCCAGCATGGCGGTCGCCACCGAGCACAGCGCCAGGATCGGCGTCATCGGATCGGACAACTCCTCACGCACGGCATGGAAGTACGGCCAGAACACGCCCTGCGATTCCGCGTCGACCGGGGCACGTTCGGCCAGCGGAGTCACCGCGTCCGGCGCCAACAGCTCCCGCGCCTGCTCGACCGTCATGGCGTGCCACTCGTAGGCCGGTGCCGGCTTCGGCGCGCGCGCACGCAGCACCCGGCGGGCCAGCAGATACCCCGAGAGCATTCCGGCGCCGGCACCGACGGTCACCGGGCCGGGGCCGCGACTCTGCCCAGCGCCGACACCGGGGATGGTCGCCCGGACGCCGCGGACCAGCAGCAGCCCGGCGATGGACGACGCGCCGATCGAGATCGCGACCCCGCGCTCGGTGGCCGACCGGGCGGCCGGGAGCGCGCGCAGCACCTGCCATGCTCCGGCCAGGTCGGCCAGCAGCAGGTCGGCATAAAAAGGCGGAGGGGTGTCGGCGTGCTCGCTCGTCGGCATGACGCCCAGCGCCAGATCCGCCGACGCCAGCGCCTGCGCTGCCGAGGTGGACAGCACCGCGACGGTGCGGCCGGCCTGCTGCAGGTCGGTCACGGCCGCGGCCAGCGCGGCGTCCAGATCGTCGCCGGAGACCGGGCGGATCTCGTCGAAACCGGGACGCAGCTCACCGAGGATCTCGGTGTCCACCGTGACCAGCTCCGCGCCGCAGGCACGCCCTTCGAGCACCACCGCCGACGCCAGGGCATGGTGCGCGGGCAGGATCAGCGCGTCCACCGGCTCCTTGCGGGCCGACCCGCGGGATGTCATTCCGGGAACCCGGTGCCAGCCCGGGCGCAGTCCGGGCTTGTCGAGCAGGCTCTGCGCGCTGTTCCATGCCTTCGGCAGTTCGTGCTCGGTCGCGCCGCGGATCTGCACCACCCGGCGCTGTTCACCGGTCAGCGCCCGCGGGTCGATGACCACGGTGTCGATCTTGTCGAGGCGGCGCAGGCTGTCCGGCCGCAGCGGCAGCACCCCGTGCGCGTCCGCCAGCCCCTGTCCCAGGGTCGCGGCGAACGATTCGCAACTGGTGCGCACCGCTTTCGGCGAGGTCGCCAGGATCGCGCTCGAGGTCATGTCCAGGTTGCGGGTCAGCCCGCCCACCACCCCGGCACCGACCACCTGCGCTATCGCCGTGCGCTTCAGGTAGCGCTCGGCCGCGCCGTCCGGCCGTGGGACAGGCCGCGCGGTGGTGTGCACGTCCGGGTGGTCGGCGTAACGGGCCAGCTCCGGCTCGTAGCGATTCCAGGCCAGCGCCCCGGCGCGGGTCTCGGAGGCTTTCAGGCCCTCCACCATCATGTCCACCGCCAGGATCGCGGGCGACATGGTGATGACGTGCGACCCGAGCGAGGCCAGTGCGAGCACCCGGTCGGTCCTTGCCGGGCCGATTCGGCTTTCCAGGGCGCCCCGGACCAGCGGCTGGTAGCGGGCCACCGACGCCGCGGCGTCGAAGATCTTCGGCGCGGCCGGCCAGCGCATCGCGCTGCCCACGGTCGCGATCGCCAGGCCTACCGCGTTGGCGCCCACCATCGCGCCCTTGGTGGCCAGCAGCAGTCCGTCGCCCGGAAGTGCCGCGGTTTCGGTCGCGGTCAGCTCGAAATTCTTCTCGACGGCTTCCACCGTGGCGCACAGATCGGCCAGCGAAACGTGGTCGCCGATCTCAACGATCACCCGCGACAGCGGACGGTTCAGCCGCACCGAGGTAACGCCGGGCTCGGCCCGCAGGGCTTCGGAAACCTCGGCACCGATATCTGCGCCGTCGGGGTCGTCGAGCCCGTGCACCTCGATCCAGGCCCGTCCGGCGCCGCGCCAGCTGCGTCGGCTGGTCAGGTCGGAGCGCTCACCGGCCAGGATCTTGGCGCCTTCGCGCAGCGGGATGGCGGCGAGGTCCAGGCTGGCCGAAGCGACGGCGCCAACGGCGTCCAGACCCAAACGGCCGATTGCGAAAACATCCATGGCTGGCCTCCAGCGTCATAGCAGCGCTGGAGGTCTCTTCCGCCGGTTGCCCGGCCCACAGCCCCGGTCACCCGATGACGGGCGACGTGATGACGACACTGCGAATTGGGGAATACTCCCCTCCGACCGGCCAGTATGCCACAGACCTCAGTCGGACTTGGTTTGCCGGAAGTACGCCACGGTGCGTGTCACGCCGTCGGCCAGCGCGACCTGCGGGCGCCAGCCCAGCACATCTGCCGCCCGCGAGATGTCCAGGCAAGACCGCTTCAGGTCACCGAGGCGCGGCGGGTGGAACTCCGGGTCGTCGGGTGCGCCGACGGCCGCGGCCACCGCGGTGTGCAGCTGCCGGTCGGAGGTTTCCACCCCGGTGCCGACATTGAACCGCTGCCCGTCGCCGGCCTCGCCCGAAGCCCGCACGAAGGCGTCCACCACGTCGTCGACGAACACGTAGTCGCGGGTGTTGGATCCGTCCCCGAACACCTTGGTGGTCCTGCCCTCCAGCAGCGCCTGGGCGAAGATCGCCACCACCCCGGCCTCGCCATGCGGGTCCTGGCGGGGGCCGTAGACGTTGGCCGGCGCGATGGCCGAACACTGCAGGCCATAGAGGTGGCGATAAGTGTTGAGGTAGATCTCACCGGCCACCTTCCCGGCGGCATACGGCGAGGCGGGGTCGGTCGGGACGTCCTCACCGGTCGGATAGCGCGGCGGGGTGCCGTAGATCGAGCCGCCCGAGGAGGTGTGCACGATCTTGCGCACCCCGGCTGCGCGGGCGGCGTCGGCGAGGCGGATCGTCCCGACGACGTTGACGGAGGCGTCGAAGACCGGGTCGGCCACCGAGTGGCGGACGTCGATCTGGGCGGCCAGGTGAAAGATCACCTCGGGCCGGTGCTGCGCCAGGATGGCGTTCAGGTCCGCGGAGACGATGTCGGCCTCGACGAAGCCGAAGCCGGCGTCGTCGGCCAAGTGCTCGATGTTGACGGCTCGGCCGGTGGCGAAGTTGTCCAGCCCCACTACCTGGTGCCCGTCCGCCCGCAGGCGGTCGACCAACGTCGATCCGATGAACCCGGCTGCCCCGGTGACCAGTGCTCGCACCGGCCCACCATACCGACAGGTAAGAAAGACGGATGCGCACCCGTTTGGCCGCCCTGCCTTGGGTCTGCTGGGCAGCGGTGGGATTGATCGCCGCCCAGCTGGTGGTTCGGGCGGTGGTGGCTTTCGGGGGCTACTTCTACTGGGATGACCTGATCCTGATCGGCCGGGCCGGCACCCACCCGCTGTTGTCGCCGGCCTACCTGTTCGACGACCACGACGGTCATGTGATGCCGGGCGCGTATCTGGTGGCCGGCGCCCTCACCAAGTTGTGGCCGCTGCAGTGGGCGGCGCCGGAGGTCAGCCTGGTGGTGCTGCAGCTGCTGTCGTCCTGCGCGTTGCTGCGCGTGCTGTGGGTGATTCTGGGCTGGCGGCCGGTGCTACTGGTGCCGCTGACCTTCGCGTTGTGGATCCCGCTGGGCCTGCCGGCCTTCGCATGGTGGGCGGCGGCGCTGAACTCGCTACCGCTGTGCGCCGCGCTGTCCTGGGTGTGCGCCGACGCGATCCTGTTGGCGCGCACCGGGAATCGTCGCTACGCGGTCACCGCGGCCCTGGCCTACCTGGGCGGCTTGTTGTTCTTCGAGAAAGCCGCGGTGATCCCCTTTGTTGCGTTCGCGGTGACGGCACTGCTGGGCTACGTCTCCGGTAGGCCACTGACCGGCGCGGTCGCCGGGGCGTGGCGGGCCGGCGCCCGGTTGTGGACGGCGATGCTGGTGGTGACCGCGGGGTGGGTCGGGGTCTACCTGACGGTGGTGAATCAGAAGCGGTGGAGTTTCGACCTCGAGATGACCCGCGACCTGCTGCTGCGCTCGATCACCCACGGCATCGTCCCGAGCCTGGCCGGCGGCCCGTGGACCTGGGCACGCTGGGCGCCGGCCTCGCCGTGGGCGCTGCCGGGGCCCGTCGTGATGACGCTCGGCTGGCTGGTGCTGGGCGGACTGCTGGCGGTGTCGCTGGTGCGCAAGCACCGCCTGACGCCGGTGTGGCTGGCCGCGGCCGGCTATGCGGCGGCCTGCCAGGTGCCGATCTATCTCATGCGGTCCTCGGCGTTCACCGCGCTGGAACTGGCCCAAACCCTGCGCTACCTGGCCGACCTCGTTGTGGTGCTGGCGATCCTGGGCGCGGTCGGGTTGTGTGCCCCGAACCGGGACTCGTCACGATGGCTGGACGCCTCGCGCCCGCGCACCGTGGCGGTGACCGCGCTGGCGGCGGCGTTCACCGCGAGCAGCCTGTACTCGACGGTGACGTTCCTGACCTGCTGGCGGGACGACCCGGCTCGCCCGTACCTGCAGAACGCCCAGCGCGGCCTGGCCGCCGCCCACGCCGCCTCCGACGCGCCGCTGCTGGATCAGGAGGTCGACCCGCTGGTGCTGCAACGGGTCGTCTACCCGGAGAACCTGGCCAGCCACATGTTCGCGTTGCTTCGCGACCGACCCGAATTCGCTTCGACGACAACGCAGTTGCGGATGCTGACTAATTCGGGGACGGTGACCGACGCCCAGGTGACGTGGGTGCGCTTCCTGGTCGCCGGGCCGGTGCCGCACTGCGGGTATCTGATCCAGCCGGACCGGCCGGCAACCATGGCGCTGGACGGCCCACTGCTGCCGGCGGACTGGACGGCCGAGATCAACTATCTGGCCAACGTCGACGGCGCCATGACACTGTCGCTGTCCGACGGACCCGACGTGCGCGTGCGGGTCCGGCCGGGACTCAACCGTGTCTTCGTGCGGCTGCCCGGCGCCGGCCACAACGTGTCCGCGCGCGCCGAAACCGCAGCGCTGTCGGTGTGCATCGCGGTCGGGCCGGTCGGCTACCTCGCGCCCAGGTGACGATGACGCGCTGCACACCCCGACCGTGCTCGGTACGTTCTACAGTCGTGCCCTCACTGCAAGTCCCCGCGCAGTATCTGCGCGGCTCCTCGGCGCCGCAGCCCCGCACCCTGATCGACATTCTGCAAGAGACCGCTGACCGCTACCCCGATGCTCCCGCGATCGACGACGGCAACGTGGTGTTGACCTACGCGGAGCTGATCGAGGACATCGCAGACAGCGTCGCGTGGCTGGCCGCCCGCGGCCTGGGCCGCGGCGATCGCATCGGCATCCGGATGCCGTCGGGCAATTACGCGCTGTATGTGGCGATCCTGTCCACCCTGGCCACCGGCGCGGCCTACGTGCCGGTGGACGCCGACGACCCGCCCGAGCGCGCCGAGCTGGTGTTCAACGAGGCCCAGGTGGCGGCGGTGATCACCGAACAGGGCTTGATCCGCGGCCCGGGCGCGTCACGCGGCTGGCGGGCCACGGCACCGCAGACCAGCGACGACGCCTGGATCATTTTCACCTCGGGGTCCACCGGCACCCCCAAGGGCGTGGCTATCACGCACCGCAACGCGGCGGCCTTCGTCGACGCCGAAGCCCAGCTGTTCTTGCAGGACAACCCGATCGGGCCCGGCGACCGAGTGCTGGCCGGGCTGTCGGTCGCGTTCGACGCCTCCTGCGAGGAGATGTGGCTGGCGTGGCGCTACGGCGCCTGTCTGGTGCCGGCGCCGCGGTCGCTGGTACGCAGCGGCATGGACCTGGGTCCGTGGCTGGTGGCGCGCGACGTGACCGTGGTGTCCACCGTGCCCACCCTGGCGGCACTGTGGCCGGCCGAGGCGCTGGAGGCGGTCCGGCTGCTGATCTTCGGCGGCGAGGCCTGCCCGCCGGAGCTGGTGGCCCGGCTGGCGGTGGACGGCCGCGAGGTGTGGAACACCTACGGCCCCACCGAGACCACCGTGGTGGCCTGCGCGGCGCAGCTCGACGGCACCGGCCCGGTTCAGATCGGACTGCCGCTGTTGGGCTGGGACCTGGCCGTGCTCGGCCCCGACGGGGCGCCGGTGGCCGACGGTGAGATCGGCGAACTGGTGATCGGCGGTGTCGGGCTGGGCCGCTACCTGGACCCCGACCGTGACGCCGAGAAGTACGCGCCGCTGCCCGCCCTGCAGTGGCCGCGGGCCTACCGCAGCGGCGATCTGGTGCGCCTCGACGCCGACGGGCTGGTGTTCTGCGGCCGGGCCGACGACCAGGTCAAGGTCGGCGGCCGGCGCATCGAGTTGGGTGAGGTGGACAGTGCGCTGGTGACACTGCCCGGCGTCAGCGGCGGTGCAGCGGCGGTGCGGACCAGCGCCGCCGGGACCCCACTGCTGGTCGGTTACCTGGTCAGCACCGACCCGGACTTCGACCTGGGGGCCGCACGCACCGAGCTGGGCCGACAACTGCCCGCCGCGCTGGTTCCCCGGCTGGTGCTGGTCGACGAGTTGCCCACCCGCACGTCGGGCAAGGTGGACCGCGACGCGCTGCCGTGGCCGGTGGGGCCGGAACCCGGGGGCGGGGGCCTGGCCGGGGCCGACGACCCGGACAGCACCCTGGGCTGGCTGGCCGGGCTGTGGCGCGACGTGCTGGGCGCCCCGGTCGATGACGAGCAGGCCGACTTCTTCGCCCTCGGCGGCGGATCGCTGCAAGCCGCACAGCTGGTGGCCGCCGTGCGTCAGCGTTACCCGCAGACCACCGTCGCCCAGCTCTACGACCGTCCACGGCTGGGCTCCCTGGCCGGCTTTCTCGACGACATGGGCCGCAGTGATCCGGGCGCGGAGGCCGCGTCCCGCGCGGTTGCGCCCACCCCGTGGCAGACCCAGGCCGCGCAGGTGCTGCTGTCGGTGCCACTGGCCACGCTGACCGGGTTGCAGTGGGTGACGTGGCTGGCGCTGATCAACAACACGGTGGCGGCGGTGCACCCGCTGCCCTGGCTGGTGCGGCTGGACTGGTGGTGGGTGATCGCCGCCTTCGTACTGTTCGTGACCCCGCTGGGCCGGATGGGGATCGCCGCACTGGGGGCACGCGCCCTGCTTTCCAACCTGCAGCCGGGCACCTATCGGCGCGGCGGGCCCGAGCACCTGCGGGTCTGGATCGCCGAACGGCTCGCCACCGCCAGCGGCGCCGAGAATCTTTCCGGCGCACCGTGGCTGGTGTATTACGCGCGGGCGCTGGGTAACAAGATCGGCGAGGGCGTGGACCTGCACTCCGCCCCGCCGGTGACCGGGATGCTGACGCTGGGCCACCGGTGTTCCATCGAGCCGGAGGTGGACCTGACCGGGCATTGGATCGACGGCGACGCGTTCCACGTCGGTCCTGTGACGGTCGGCAACGATGCCACCATCGGTGCCCGCACCACGCTGTTGCCGGGCGCGGCGGTCGGCAAGGACGCCGACGTCGCTCCCGGGTCCGGGGTGGTCGGCGAGGTGAAGAAGGGCCAGTACTGGACCGGTTCGCCGGCGGTGAAATCCGGTAAGGCACACCATCCCTGGCCGGATCACCGGCCGCCGCCGCGCCCGGTGTGGGCTGCGGTGTACGGGCTGACGTCGCTGTTTCTCGGGGGTCTGCCGCTGCTGGCGCTGGGTGCCGGGCTGGCGGTGCTGGGCTGGGCCGTTCGTGACTGCGCCACCCTGGCCGACGCGGTCCGCCCGGCAGCGCTGGCCACCCCGCTGGCCGCACTGGTGGCGATGTTCAGCTACGCCGCCGTGACCGTGATCGGGGTGCGGCTGTTGTCGATCGGGCTGCGCGAGGGCTACCACCCGGTACGCAGCCGGGTGGGTTGGCAGCTGTGGGCCACCGAACGTCTGATGGACGACGCCCGCGACTATCTTTTCCCGGTGTACGCCAGCCTGATCACGCCCTGGTGGCTGCGATTGCTGGGGGCGAAGGTGGGCGACGGCACCGAGATCTCCACCGCGCTGGTGATCCCGAAGTTCACCACGATCGCCGACGGCGCCTTTCTGGCCGACGACACCATGGTGGCCTCCTACGAGTTGGGCGGCGGCTGGATCCACGTCGCGCCGGCCACCATCGGCAAGCGCGCGTTCCTGGGCAATTCCGGGATCACCCAGCCGGGCAGGCGAGTACCCGACAACTCCTTGGTGGCAGTGCTCTCGACCGCACCGCACAAAGCCAAGACCGGCTCGTCGTGGCTGGGCAGCCCGCCCGTGCGCCTGCGGCGCAAGGCCGCCGACCTCGATGCCGAGCGGACGTTCGAACCGCCGCTGCGGCTGAAGCTGATGCGCGCCGTCATGGAGACATTCCGGCTGATCCCGGTCGTGGTGACCTTTGCGATCGGAGCCGCGGTTCTGGGCGTGTTGCAGTGGGGCGCAACACGGTTCGGCTACGGCTGGACCGCACTGGGCAGCGGTGTGACGCTGCTGGCCGCGGGGGCGGTGGCCGGCGGCAGCGCGGTGGTGGCGAAATGGCTTACGGTGGGCCGGATCCGGGCGTCGCAGCGCCCGCTGTGGTCGTCGTTCGTGTGGCGCAACGAAGTCTCCGACGCTTTCGTCGAGACGGTTGCCGCCCCGTGGTTCGCCCGCGCCGCAACCGGCACCCCGGTGATGAACCTGTGGCTGCGGGCGCTCGGCGCGACCATCGGCCGGGGGGTGTGGTGCGAGACGTACTGGCTGCCCGAAGCCGACCTGGTGACGCTGGGCGCCGGCGCGACGGTGAACCGCGGCTGCGTGGTGCAGACCCACCTGTTCCACGACCGGATCATGCAGATGGACACCGTCACGCTGGAGGCGGGCGCCACCCTGGGGCCCAACTGCGTCGCGTTGCCCGCGGCTCGCCTGGGCGCCGGTGCCACCGTCGGGCCGGCCTCGCTGGTGATGCGCGGTGATGAGGTGCCGCCGGCGACCCGCTGGCAGGGCAACCCGATCGCGCCGTGGCCGGCGTCGGGCAAGAAACGCGGATCTTCTTCTGCCGCGAGTCAGGAGCCCGCGGCGTGAGCAAACCCGCGAAAGCTGCCAAGGCCCCGGCGCCCGTCGTCGACCCCTATCTGCCCGGCAGCGGCAACGGCGGCTACCGGGTCTCGCGCTACGAGCTCGATCTGGAGTACAAGGTCAGCAGTAACCGGCTGTCGGGCACCGCGACCATCACCGCGGTAGCGCTGGCCGCACTGCGCGAGGTCACCTTGGACCTTGCCGACACGCTGTCGGTGGCCAAAGTGTGGGTCAACGGTCGCCCACCCGCCCGGTTCGCCACCTCGGCGGGGAAGCTGCGGATCACCCTGGCCACCGCGGTGCCGACCGGTGCCGCGCTGGTGATCGCGGTCCGGTACTCGGGGTCGCCACGACCCAGCGAAACGCTTTGGGGCGAAGTGGGTTTCGAGGAGCTGTCCGATGGCGTACTGGTCTCCGGGCAGCCCAACGGCGCACCCTCGTGGTTCCCGTGTGACGACCGACCCGGCGCCAAAGCCAGCTACCGGTTTGAGGTCAGCACCGACAGTCCCTACTACTTGGTCGCCAACGGTGAACTGATATCGCGGCGGGCCCGGGCAACGCGGACCACCTGGACCTATGAGCAGCCCGAGCCGACACCGACCTATCTGGCCACCCTGCAGATCGGCCGGTACGTGACCCGCCGGGTGCCGGGGTCGACGGTGGCCATCCGTGCGGTGCTGCCGGCCCGCCTGCAGACCGAGTTCGAGCGGGACTTCGCGCAACAGTCGCAGATGATGGAGCTGTTCGTGCGCCTGTTCGGGCCCTACCCGCTGGCGGCCGGCTACACGGTGCTGGTGACCGACGACAGTCTGGAGATCCCTCTTGAGGCACAGGGGATTTCGATCTTCGGTGCCAACCACTGCGACGGCACCGGGAGATCGGCCAGGCTGATCGCCCACGAGCTGGCCCACCAATGGTTCGGCAACAGCGTCACCCTGCGGCGCTGGAGCGACATCTGGCTGCACGAGGGGTTCGCCTGCTACGCCGAATGGCTGTGGTCGGAGCATTCCGGCGGGCCGAGCGCCGACCAGCTGGCGCGGCGCTACCACCGACAGCTGGCCGGCCTGCCGCAGGACCTGCTGTTGGCCGACCCCGGGCCGGCCGACATGTTCGATGACCGGGTGTACAAACGCGGTGCGATCACCTTGCACCTGCTGCGCGGCCGGCTGGGCGATGACGCCTTCTTCGCCCTGCTGCGCGACTGGACGTCGCGCTACCGCCACAGCAACGCCGGCACCGAAGACTTCACCGCGCTGGCCGCCGGATATGCGGGCGAACCGCTGCAACCGTTGTGGCAGGCCTGGCTGTATTCCACTGCTGTTCCCCCGCTGGCAACTCCGCAGTAACCCCGTCTACCCGGACGGCAGATATGTGTTTCGTATGAGTCGTCGCTGCCGTGTTGCCCGGTCGTCGCCGCCGAAAATAGCGTCAGATATCGGCGATCGAGGAGTGGCCGATGAATTTTGCAGCGCTGCCGCCTGAAGTCAACTCTGCGCTGATGTACGCCGGAGCGGGCTCAGGCCCCATCCGCGCCGCCGCCACAGCCTGGAAAACCATGGCCGCCGAACTCGAAACAGCCGCCAACAACTTCCGAACCGTCATCGCCGGACTCACCGACCAAACCTGGCAAGGCCCGTCGGCAGCAGCCATGACCGCCGCCGCAACCCCCTACGCCGCCTGGATGAGCACCACCGCCACCAAAGCCGGCCACGCCGGCACCCAAGCCGCCGCCGCCGCAACCGCCTACGAAACCGCCTACGCCATGACCGTCCCCCCGGCCGTCATCGCCGCCAACCGCACCCAACTGGCCACCCTGATCGCCACCAACTTCCTCGGCACCAACACACCCGCCATCGCCGCCACCGAAGCCCACTACAGCGAAATGTGGGCCCAAGACGCCACCGCCATGTACGACTACGCCACCAACGCCGCCGCAGCCACCCAACTCCCCACCTTCACCGCACCCGCCGACGACACCTCCGGCGGGTCATACGACGGCGCCGGCGAGGAGGGCTTGTTGCTGAACATCCTGGTCGCGCTGCTGGAGGTGGACAGCATCGCTCCCTTCGAAGGCGGCGGCGCGGGACTGGAATTCGGTGGCCTGGCGATCGAAACGGCCAGCCTGGCGCCGTTCGCGGGCCTGGGTTTCACCGGAGATTTCGGGGGTGCCGCCGGTCTGGGCCTGCTCGGCGAAACGGTGCCCATCGCTGCCTCGATGCCCTCCGCCGGTCTGGTCAGCGCCGGCCAGCCCGCGGCGGTGCGGGCCGGTGTGGCCAAGGCGATACCGGTGGGCGCAATGTCGGTGCCGCGGACCTGGGCGGCGGCCGCGCCCACGGCGCTGCGCGAAATCACCTTGCTCTCAGCGCAATCCAGCACCGCTCCAGCGGTGGCAGCGGCGGCAGCGGCGGCTCGAACCGAAATCCCCTTCGCCGAGATGGCCCTGGCCGGTGCGGCCGGACGGGCCTTGACCAGATCAGCCGGAACCGTCGGCGCCGAACACCGCTCCCGGTCGGCCATCACGTCGGTGACGGCGCCCAAACAGGCGGACCCGGAACCATCGGAGGACCCAGAAGAAACCGTGACGGGCGTGGAGGTCCTGGCCGAACTGCGCGGGCTTGCCGAACTGCGCGAAGCGGGCGTTCTCACCGACGAGGAATTCCACCGGCAACGCGAACGTGTCATCGACACCTTCGTCGACGCGACGGGGTGCGGCGGATGAACTTTGCCGCGCTGCCGCCTGAAGTCAACTCTGCGCTGATGTACGCCGGAGCGGGCTCAGGACCCATCCGCGCCGCCGCCACAGCCTGGAAAACCATGGCCGCCGAACTCGAAACAGCCGCCAACAACTTCCGAACCGTCATCGCCGGACTCACCGACCAAACCTGGCAAGGCCCGTCGGCAGCAGCCATGACCGCCGCCGCAACCCCCTACGCCGCCTGGATGAGCACCACCGCCACCAAAGCCGGCCACGCCGGCACCCAAGCCGCCGCCGCCGCAACCGCCTACGAAACCGCCTACGCCATGACCGTCCCCCCGGCCGTCATCGCCGCCAACCGCACCCAACTGGCCACCCTGATCGCCACCAACTTCCTCGGCACCAACACACCCGCCATCGCCGCCACCGAAGCCCACTACAGCGAAATGTGGGCCCAAGACGCCACCGCCATGTACGACTACGCCACCAACGCCGCCGCAGCCACCCAACTCCCCACCTTCACCGCACCGGCACCCAATACCGCCGCCGACACCGGCGGCGACGGCTCGGTGTCGACCGGTCTGCTGTTCGATATGGTCAGCGCGGTTTTCGAGGTGGGCAGCGTCGGGCCCTTCGGGGCGATCGGCCTGGGCGGCGCGTTCGGCGGCCTGGCGATGACCCTGGGCGAACTCGCCCTTCCCGAAGGAGCCGAACTGGGTGCGCTGGGTCTGATCGGTGAAACCGCGCCCGCCCTAGGCGGTTTGGTCCCGACCGCCAGCCTGGCGGGGACCGGCACAGCGTGGGCCAGCACGGGCAAGGCGATACCGCTGGGCGGCATGTCGGTGCCGCGGGCCTGGGCGGCGGCCGTTCCCTCGGCGCTGCGCGAAGCCACCTTGGTGTCGGCACAATCCGGTGCCACCTCGGCGGCAGCGGGGCCGATGGCGGCTGCGGCCAAACTCCCCTACGCCCAGATGGCCCTGGCCGGCGCGGCCGGGGGCGCCTTGACGAACCCCGCCGGCACCCGTTCCCCGGCAACCACCCAACCCAGTCTCACCGCACCGCCCAAGCGGGCTGCAGAGCCCGAAGATCCGGACACCTCGGTAAGGGTCGACAAGGCCGATAAGTCGAAAGCCATCGGTGTCGTCGCCGAACTACGCGCGCTGGTCGAATTGCGGGACTCGGGCATTCTGACGCCGGAGAAATTCGCCCAGCGGAAGCAACGTCTGCTCGGCGAATGACCCCGACTCGGTGGAAAATGGCGACCGATGGCGGGTAACACGGACGGTCAACCTCCGCGCAAGGCGATCCTCGGGCAGCTTCCGCGGATCTATCGCGGCGACGGGTCACCGATCCGGGTGCTGCTGGTCGACGACGAGCCGGCGTTGACCAACCTGGTGACCATGGCCCTGCACTACGAGGGGTGGGTGGTCGACGTCGCCCATAACGGACGTGACGCCGTGGCCAAGTTCCACGGTGGGGCGCCCGATCTGCTGGTTCTCGACATCATGCTGCCCGATATCGACGGGCTGCGGATTCTGCAGCGGGTCCGCGAATCCGACCCCTACACGCCGACACTGTTTCTCACCGCCCGCGACTCGGTGACCGACCGGGTGACCGGACTGACCTCGGGCGCCGACGACTACATGACCAAGCCGTTCAGCCTGGAGGAGTTGGTGGCCCGGCTGCGCGGGCTGCTGCGCCGGTCTAGTCAGCTGACACCACCGGTGAACGAGGTCCTCACCGTCGGCGACCTGACGTTGGACGGCGCCAGCCGCCAGGTCACCCGCGGCGGCACCGCCATGGCGCTGACCACGACCGAGTTCGAACTGCTGCGTTTCTTGATGCGCAACCAGGGGCGGGCGTTGAGCCGCGCGGAGATCTTGGACCGGGTCTGGAATTACGACTTCGCCGGCCGCACCAGCATCGTCGACCTCTACATCTCCTACCTGCGTAAGAAGGTCGACGCCGATCGGGCGCCGATGATCCACACCGTGCGCGGAGTGGGATACATGTGCAAGCCACCCGAATGACCGCCGCCCCCAAGCCGCCTCGATGGCGTCCGCGCGGTTTACGCCGCCAGTTGGTGCTGGGAGTGTCGGCCGTCGTGACCGTGGTGTTCGTGGCGGTGGGCGCGGTGTCGGTTCTGAGCCTGCGCACCTACGTCACCGCCACGATCGACGCCGATCTCTACGAGTCGCTCAATGCCTTCAGCCACTACTTCGCCGACTATCGCCACGTCGACAACGTGGTGGGGCCCGACGGCCAGTCGAACATCGGCACGGCCATGCTCGGTTTCAGCGATCAGACCCCGGGCAACGTGCTGGCGGTGCTGCGCGACGGCGTGGTGATCGGAGCGGTGGTGTTCACCAAGCGTGACCCGTATCCCGCGCCCGCCGACGTGGTGGCCACCATCGCCGAGGGGCACTGGACCAGTGGTCCGCCGCAGACGGTGGAGTTGGGCAGCCTGGGCTCCTATCGGGTGAACACCCGCGCGGTCGACGACGACGACCTGTTGTTCATCGGCGGATCGATGCACCTGGCAAATCGCACTGTCGATCGCCGAATGGCCGCTGCCTCAGCGCTTTACACGTTGGCACTGCTGGTCACCGCGGGCCTGACCATCACTGTGGTCAGCTACGCGTTGCGGCCACTGCGTCGCGTCGCGGCGACCGCCGCCTCGGTGGCCGCGATGCCGCTGGCCGAGGGTGACGAGCGGATCACCATCCGGGTGGCCTCCGACGATGTCGACCCGGGCAATGAGGTGGGAATCGTCGCCGGAGCCCTGAATCGGTTGCTGGACAACGTCGACAGCGCCCTTGCCTACCGCAGTGATGCCGACCGGCGGATGCGACAGTTCATCACCGATGCCAGCCACGAACTGCGTACGCCGCTCGCGGCGATCCAGGGTTACGCCGAACTGACGCGGCAGGACAGCGCGGCCCTGCCGCCGACCACCGAGTATGCGCTGGCCCGCATCGAGTCCGAGGCGCAGCGGATGGCGTCGCTGGTGGAGGAGCTGTTATTGCTGTCGCGGCTCGGAGAAGGCCAGGACCTGCAGCTCGAAGATGTCGACCTGGCTGAGCTGGTGCTCGACGCGGTCAACGACGCGGCCGCCGCGGCACCGAGCCACCACTGGATCAAAGACCTGCCCGACGCGCCGGTATGGGTTCGCGGCGACCGCGCGCGCCTGCACCAGGTCGTCACCAACCTGTTGAAGAACGCCTGGGTGCACACACCGCCCGGGGTGACGATCACGACGGCCATCACCGCGGACCACGGCGGAGTGGGTGGGCCCGCCGCGGAGTTGACGGTGGCCAACGACGGTCCGGGTATCGACGCCGACCTGGTACCGCACCTGTTCGAGCGGTTCGTCCGGGCGGACAAGGCCCGCTCCGGCGAATTGGGCAGCACCGGGCTGGGGTTGGCGATCGTCGCCTCGATCGTCGGCGCGCACCGCGGCTCGGTGGGTGTGGAGTCGACCGAAGGGTGGACGGTGTTCCGGGTTCGACTGCCGCTGGCGGATCCGGCGCTAGGCGGACCGGACTCCTGACCTCGGTCGCCGCGACCGGTGCGGCAAGGCCCGCCGCTGCGACCAGCTGAGATCGAAGTCGACGACCAGCGCGGCCGGAACCGCCAGCGCCACCGGGGTGAACATCTGCGAGCCCTGATCGCCGGGGATGCCGGTGAGGACCCGTCCGCCGTAGCCGTCTTCGGTGCCGGGCACCGTGACGCGCACCCGCGCCGACACCGCACCCGGTCGCGGCCGCAGGTAGAAGACGCTGCCCGGTTCCACCGGGCCGGTCAACTCGTTCCCGTCGGCGTCCAGCAGCGCCGCACCCTCGGCACTCAGCGCGGCGGAGTCGGCGACCGACAGCCGCAGCGGCCCCACCAGACCGTCGACCATGGTGGCCGCCGACACGTCCACTGCCGGTGCCGTGGTGCGCGCCCCTGCCGCACCGGCCAGCAGATACCGGTAGAGGGCCACGATGCGGTCGGCATTGCGATAGGTGCTGGTGCCGTTGAGCCAGAAGTCGACGTCGCCGAGGGTGGCCGCCGTCCCGGGTCCGCCTACCGACAGGCGGTAATACCGGTGGCCGCCGACGGTGGCACCCACTCCCAGTGCCTTGCGGTGGGCTCCGGCGGCACCGACGGCCAGCCGCGACGACGGCACCTCCCGCCAGGTACGGCCGTCGTCGGATTTGTGCAGGGTCACCGTCACCGGCTCCGAGGCGACCAGTTCCAGGGTGTAGCCGCCCAACTCGAGGGCCTCTTCGAACTCGACCGTCACCCCTTCGGGGTCGCGCAGCACCCGGACCGGCTCGGTGCGGGCACGGGTGTCCAGCTCCAAGCCGTTGGTCAGCCGCCAGATCGCGGCTTGGGTGGCGGCGATCGCCTCGTGTTCGCTGATGTTGCCGCGGCCCAGCCGGTATCCGGCGTCCCGCAGCCGACGGCTCAACTCGACGGTGGTCAGCCGCGGGACCGAGTTGCGCAGGATCCAGTCGACCTGAACTTCGCGAGGGTCACGGGTGGCGGCGCGCAGGTGCGGAACCGCCGACCAGGTGTCGATCCGGTACGCCGACGGACGAGTGGGCGCGATGCCGTGGAAGTCCAGCGAATACGCCGCGATGCCGGGGTTCAGGCGAATCAGGTCGGTGCGTGCGCTGGTGCCGTCGGTGAACACGATCCGGTCGACGGTGTGCGAATACGTGCCGCCGTGGTAGCGGGTCATCCGGTCGATGTCGACGGCCGGACGGGGACGGACCCTGCGGCGAACGGTCACCGCGGGCCCGGTGTCGAGAAGAGGAAAAGCGGAGGTTGAAACGGTCATGCCGAGTCGACTTTCTGGTCTGAAGCGCGCACGGCAGCACCTCGCCGAGATAGGGGCGGGCTGCGACGCTAAGGAATCAGGGCGTCAGAGAATCAACAACAACAACACGCGGCAAGGCGGCACAAAGCGTGCGGCTGTGGCAGCGTGATGTTCGACATAGACATACCCTACGACATGTACCGCAGCGGCGCGAACTGCGAGGGATTCAATTCGCCCTGAGCGCAACTGGTGGGCAAACCCGAACGATAGTCCATGATTGGCGCCGTCACTCATCAGGAGGAAAGCAATGACGTCCGCTCAGAACGAATCTCAGGCGCTCGGGGACCTCGCCGCACGGCAACTCGCCAATGCGACCAAGACTGTCCCGCAGCTGGCCACCATCACGCCACGCTGGCTGCTGCACCTGCTGAACTGGGTCCCGGTCGAAGCCGGTATCTACCGGGTCAACCGGGTGGTCAACCCCGGCCAGGTCGCCATTGCAGCCGAGCAGGGCGCCGGTTCGGAGGAACCGCTGCCGCAGACGTACGTCGACTACGAGACCAGCCCGCGGGAGTACACCCTGCGCTCGATCTCCACGCTGCTCGATGTGCACACCCGGGTCTCCGACCTGTACTCCAGCCCGCACGACCAGGTCGCACAGCAGCTGCGACTCACCATCGAGACCATCAAGGAACGCCAGGAGTTCGAGCTGGTCAACAACCCGGAGTACGGCCTGTTGGCGCAGGTCACGCCGGAGCAGACCATCTCCACCCTGACCGGCCCGCCCACCCCCGACGACCTGGACTCGCTGATCACCAAGGTGTGGAAAACCCCCGGGTTCTTCCTGACCCACCCGCTGGGTGTGGCCGCCTTCGGCCGCGAAGCCACCCGCCGCGGGGTGCCGCCGGTGGTGGTGAACCTGTTCGGCGCGCAGTTCATCACCTGGCGCGGTATCCCGATCGTGCCCAGCGACAAGGTTCCGGTGGAGGACTCCAAGACGAAGTTCCTGCTGGTGCGCACCGGCGAGGAGCGTCAGGGCGTCGTCGGGTTGTTCCAACCCGGCCTGGTCGGCGAGCAGGCGCCGGGGCTGTCGGTCCGGTTCACCGGCATCAACCGGTCGGCGATCGCGTCCTACCTGGTCACGCTGTACAACTCGCTGGCCGTGCTCACCGACGATGCGCTCGCTGTGCTCGACGACGTCGCGGTGGACCATTTCCATGAGTACAAGTGACCCGGGGCCGGTAAACCTACCGGTCAGCGCCGCTGAGCTGCAGGTTTTGGCCAACCAGCTGTACGCCGCCCAGCCCGGTCCGGACTCGCCGCCGCAGACCACGGCGGTGGCGCCGCGGGGCGGGGTTCCCGACCCGTCCGGCCTGCTGCCGCCGGGGGTGGCCGACCTGTCGGCGTTCGCGGTGCCCAGCGGCATCGTGCCGACCGTGCCCGGGGTGTTGGCCGGCTCCCCGCCCGGGGCGTCCGTCCCGGTCGCTCCGCGTGGGTCGGCGCCCGGCTGGCCGGGGGGCGCCCCCGCAGTTCCGCAGCTGGATTGGCAGGACACCCCGGCACCGGCCGCCGGCGGAGACGAGGCGAACTACTACTTCTTGTCTCCTCGGGCGCCGGCCGCCGAACCGGCTCCTACGGTGCCGGACTCGCACGAGGTCTTCGATGTCAACGCCGTGCGCGCTGACTTCCCGATCCTGCGCGAGACCGTCAACGGCAAGCCGTTGATCTGGTTCGACAACGCCGCCACCACGCAGAAGCCGCAGGTTGTGATCGACCGGCTGTCGTACTTCTACGCCCACGAGAACTCCAACATCCACCGGGCCGCACACGAACTCGCGGCCCGCGCCACCGACGCCTACGAAGACTCCCGCGACACCGTGCGGCGCTTCCTGGGTGCGCCGCGCAGCGAGGACATCGTCTTCGTGCGCGGCACCACCGAAGCGATCAACCTGGTCGCTTACGCCTGGGGCGGCAAGCATCTGCGACCCGGTGATGAGATCGTCATCACCCATCTGGAGCACCACGCGAATATCGTTCCGTGGCAATTGGTCTCGAAGAAGACCGGGGCGATTCTCAAGGTGGCTCCGGTGGACGACGCGGGCAACCTGCTGCTGGGCGAATTCGAGGACCTGCTGGGTCCGCGGACCAAACTGGTTGCCGCCACACATGTCTCCAACGCGCTGGGCACCGTCACCCCGGTGCACGACATCGTCGAACTCGGGCACCGCTACGGCGCTCGGGTGCTGATCGACGGAGCGCAGTCGGTCCCGCACATTCCCATCGACGTGCAGTCGCTGGGCGCGGACTTCTTCGCGTTCTCCGGGCACAAGATCTTCGGCCCCACCGGGATCGGGGTACTGTACGGGACCGCCGAGGCGCTGGCCGAGACGCCGCCGTGGCAGGGTGGAGGCAACATGATCGCCGACGTGACCCTGGAACGCTCGCTGTATCAAGAACCGCCCAACAAATTCGAGGCGGGCACCGGCAACATCGCCGACGCGGTCGGCCTGGGCGAAGCCCTGCGCTACGTGGAGCGCGTGGGCATCGAACGCATCGCCGCCTACGAGCACGCCCTGTTGGAGTACGCCACACCACGCCTGGCCGACATCCCCGGGGTGCGGCTCGTCGGCACCGCCGACGAGAAGGCCAGCGTGTTGTCGTTCGTGCTGGCCGGCCACGACCCGGCGGAAGTGGGCAAGGCGCTCAACGCCGAGGGCATCGCGGTGCGCGCCGGTCACCACTGCGCGCAGCCGATCCTGCGCCGCTACGGTCTGGAGGCCACCGTGCGACCGTCGTTCGCGTTCTACAACACCTTCGAGGAGATCGACGTGTTTATCAGGGCTGTACGGCGTATCGCCGAAGGGAGCGCATAGCACCTATGGCGGCCTTGGTAGGAAAGGGCAATTGATGGGCAGGATCTACGACAACGTCACCGAGCTGATCGGCCATACCCCACTGGTGCGGCTCAACCGGCTGACCGAAGGCCTGGACGCCCAGGTGGCGGCCAAACTCGAGTTCTACAACCCGGCCAACAGCGTCAAGGACCGTATCGGCGTCGCGATCATCGACGCCGCCGAGAAGGCCGGCCAACTGCGCCCCGGGGGCACCATCGTGGAGGCCACCAGCGGCAACACCGGCATCGCTTTGGCGATGGTCGGCGCCGCACGCGGCTACAAGGTGATTCTGACCATGCCGGACACCATGTCCACCGAGCGCCGGGTGATGCTGCGTGCCTACGGCGCCGAGATCGTCCTGACGCCCGGCTCCGAGGGCATGGCCGGCGCGGTCGCACGTGCCAAGCAGATCGTCGCCGACACCCACAACGCTTTGTCCGCAGATCAATTCGCCAACCCGGCCAACCCGGCCATCCACGAACGGACGACCGGCGAAGAGATCTGGAAAGACACCGACGGCGCCGTCGACATCTTCGTCGCCGGGATCGGCACCGGCGGCACCCTGACCGGCGTCTCGCACACCCTGCGGGCCCACAAGCCCTCGGTCCAGATCGTCGGCGTGGAACCCAAGGACTCCGCGATCCTGCACGGCGCCGACCCCGGTCCGCACAAGATTCAGGGCCTGGGCGCCAACTTCGTCCCCGAGGTGCTCGACCGCGACTGCTACGACGAGATCATCGATGCACAGTTCGACGACGCCATCCGGGTGGCTCGCGCGTTGGGTACCGAGGAAGGGATCCTCGGTGGGATCTCGGCCGGTGCCAACGTGTGGGCCGCACTCGAGCTGGCCAAGCGTCCGGAGAACGCCGGGAAGCTGATCGTGGTGGTGGTCCCCGACTTCGGCGAGCGCTACATCTCGACGCCGCTGTTCGAGCATATTCGGGAATGAGCACGCTGGTGAGCGTGTGGACGACGCTGCGCGAGGACCTGCGCAACGCGCGCGAACACGACCCGGCCGCGCGCGGGGACTTCGAGAACGCCCTGGTCTATTCGGGACTGCACGCGATCTGGTCGCATCGAATCGCGCACCGGCTGTGGGCCAGGCCGGCGCTGCGCGGGGTGGCCCGCGTGCTGGCTCAGGCCACCCGGTTCGCCACCGGCATCGAGATCCACCCGGGCGCGACCATCGGGCGGCGGTTCTTCATCGACCACGGCCTGGGTGTGGTGATCGGCGAGACCACCGAGATCGGCGACGACGTCATGGTCTACCACGGTGTCACCCTCGGCGGGCGTTCGCTGAGCCACGGCAAGCGCCACCCGACCATCGGCAACGGTGTCACGGTGGGCGCCGGCGCGAAGGTCCTCGGCCCGATCACGATCGGCGACGGCAGCGCTGTCGGCGCGAACGCCGTTGTCACCCAGGATGTTCCGGCCGACTGCATCGCCACGGGAATCCCGGCCGCGGTGCGTCACCGCACGGAGAAGCAGCGGGAGCCGCTGGTGGACCCGACCACCTACATCGACCCGGCGATGTACATCTGAGCGGTTGGACGCTACGGCTGCAACGCCGGCAAAAGCAGCGCGTCGAGGGCCTCGGTCAGATCGCCGGGAGGCGGCGACAAGACGCAGGTGAACCCGATCCGGGCGGTCCAGTGGGCCAGTGCCGAAGGATCCTGCTTTCGGATGACGCCGGCCTCCATCGCGGCGGCTAGCAGCGGTGCGGCCATCTCGGCGCCCGACTCCAAAATGCCGTCGAGGTTGCGGGTGGTCAGCTTGCCGACCCACTCGGCCTCGTCGCGCAGGATCTTGTCGACCATCGGATGCGCGCGGCACTGCCGGATGGACTCGGCGAGGAACACCGTGATCACCCGGGGCCCGTCGATCCCGGCGACGACCTCCGGAATGCGGTCGATCATCCGGCGGCCGTCACGGGCGATCGCGAGTAGCACGGCGTTGTCGACCGAGCGGACATTGCGATACACGGTGCTGGGCACCACACCCATTTCGCGGGCGATGTCGCTGACCGACGTCTTGGACAGTCCGTAACGGGCCACGCAGACCACGGTGGCGTCCAGCAGCGGGTCAAGCCGCGCCGGCGGCGGCACCGGGAGCCGCTCGGCAAGGCTGGGGAACGGGATGATGGCCGCATTTGCTGTCTGCATAATTGCAATGATCTTGACGGATTAGTTGCATTCATGCAAACGTGAGGAGATGTCGACACCCTCGAAGGCCACTCGACGCGCGCCACTGACGCTCACCGACGTCGATTTCAACCGCCGGGAGCACGAGGACCGGCCGCTGCGCCCGATTCCGCCGGGGCGAGATCTCTTTGCCGACCGGTGGCGACCAAGTCGTGAGTACCTGTTCGGTCCCTGGATCGATATCGACCAAGCGACGGAGCCGGACGATTTCACCAGGCTGCGCGACGACATGTTCTGGCAGGCCGACGAGCGCGTCATCCCGGTCGTCGATCTGTTCGACCGAGCCGGCTCCGCAACGGTCCGGCCGATGTTCGAGCAGGCGCTGACCGGTGGGATCGACACGGTGGCCGACGCCCCTCCCGAGCTCGTCGAGTTCTTGGGCTATGTCACCGAACGGCCGTCATGGCTGGATATCAAGGCCGCCAACCGGGGCCGGCTGCTGGCCTCCACCGCATCGTTCTCGGCGCAACGCCTGGTCATCGGTTGGGCGTTGTTCGAGACGGCGATGACCAGCGACATCTCGGCCGCCACCGGCGCGACCGGCAGGTTCAAGCGCGACTCGGTCCGCCGCTATGCCGAGACGTTGCGGATGTTCGCGCTGGCGATGAAGCCCGACATCTACGACCCGCGCACGGAGGTCTTCCAGACCATCGTCCGCGTGCGGCTCATGCACGCCTTGGCCAGTCGCGGTCTGCGCCGGGCGTGGGGCGATGACCACTATCTTCGATTCGGCGAGCCGATCGCGGCGACGTCACTGCTGGGCTTTGGAAACGGGCCGTTGCTGACTCGACTGGTCGACCACCGACTGGGCCGCCGCCTGTCCGCGCGGGATCTCGACGACATCGCGATGTTCGCCGGCTGGTTCGGCCATCTCATCGGCGCCCCCGAACGCCTGCGCGCCAGGGATGGGGGCGAGATGATTCGCTCGCTGAACTACATCTTCTCGCGCGGCGGTGACCCGTCCGGGTGGCGGGAAGAACTGATGCACACCGTGCGGCAACCGTTGGACGCCGTCGCCGAAACCTACCTGCCATGGTTTCCGGGGCCGGCCCGTTCGCTGCTGTCGACCGCGATCTGCAAAGGCTTCGCGGCAAGTGCCATCGCCCCGCTGGTTCCGGTGTTCGGTCTCGACGAGGTACGCGAGTTCGTCGCGGGGGCACCCGAATTCGACGTGCCTTACCGGGTCCACAGCGAATTGTTCCGGCAGACCGCCGTTCTCAACGCGCGAGCCCTGGGATTGCGCGACCGCCTGCCGGGGGTGCAGCTGGCCCGACGTGTCCTCTACCGCAACGGCCCGCCGGGAACCGACCAGCTGGTCGATGCCATGTCGTCATTCGCCAAGCGCTACCACGACATCGCGATGGCCTATACCCACCACGACGACTCGACGTCGGGGGGCGGATTCGGCCCACCCCGGTTGGCCACGACGTCTCGTCGGTAAGGGAGTCACACCCACCGTCGAGGGACCGCTTCAGGACACCACAGTCAGCGCCGATGAATGCGGTGGCGCAAGGACCTTCACCCCGGCCGCCTCAACCTCGACGGCCGTCAAGGCCAACGCAGTTCCACCGTCGAACGCTGCCAGCCCTGCGGGTCCGAAGAGCGCGACCCCGGACGGGCGGGCCCGTTGATCGTGACGCAGCTGATGTCGAATCCCATCGAACCCGTGCTTCCCGAACGCGGCAGCCCAGCGGCGAGGCAGATCGTAAGGGATCACCGTCACCAATTCAGTGGTTACCCCGTAGCGACCTGCGGCCTGCCGAGTGGTGGCCGCCAGACGCGCCTTCGCATCGGGTGGGGATACGTGGCGCAGTTCTCGGGCCGCCACCCACTCGGTAGACACCGGCCCCAGCCGGCTCGCCTCCCTGATCGCCGCATAGCCGTCAGTGGCGAGATAACAGGTGCCGTAGGGCGGCTCGAGGTCAAACCGCCCAGATCCGTCAGAGGAGAACCACCACGGCTCCAGCCCAACCCGGCAGACCCGAACCAACCGCCGCGGCGGTCCACTGGCCGGAAACCCGGTCAGGTCACCCGGCTCACCCAGCGTCGGTTCCGCACTCACGCGGCCAGCGTTCGTGCAGCAGCACGAGCCACCTCCCGGACCCGCGCGAGATCACCCCGAGCCAAGGCGTCGAGAGGCGGCTCACCGAGCTCGGGGTCCGGGGTACGCAGCCATGCCGCCAGGGTCCACCCATCCACCGATGACTCAGGAAACAGCGACAACACCTCATCGAGCCCGCTGACGAGGCGGCCGCCGTCAAACTGCCACAGCGGATACAGGTGCTCCCCGTCGGAGGTAATGGTCCGCAACAGACGACGTCGCGCAGCCTTGGAAGCAACCGCCTGGCGAGTGATCCCAAGCCGGGCCTGAACTCCATCAGTACGCACAAACGGTCCGACCAGTTCATCCCAAGACGAGGCCTCCGGGGCGGTCGCACGCACCGCGCGCGCCGCGAAGCTCAGGGGGTCGCCCAAAACCACATCAGGGCTGCGGCCGGCGAGCTCGTGCGAGACCACAACGTTGGTGAGCGCGCGCTCAAACTCCTTGGTTGCCTGGCGCACGAACGCCTGGGCGTCCCGCCGCAACGGTGCAGTCATCTCGACGCCCCCTTCCGTCAACACTGTCAACACTACGCACGCGGCGTCAACAGCGTCAACAGCGTCACCCGCAGGCACGTTGCGGCCACTCGGCGACGTGCGCACTCAATGGGTTTTCGACGAAACACATCAGGCGGGGTAAGAAACCCCGCCTGACCTGCACGTATGGAGCCGCCTAGGAGAATCGAACTCCTGACCTATTCATTACGAGTGAATCGCTCTACCGACTGAGCTAAGGCGGCGTGCCCGGGGGTTCGACCGGGACCAGGAGAGTTTACAGGTCGTCTCGCAGGGCCTGCCCGACGGTGGCCACCATGGCGCCGACGGCGAAGCGGGGCTTGACGTTGGCCGCCAGGGCGTCGCGGCACTCGAGCACCGCCTCAATGCACCGCAGCAACCGGTCCGGCGACGCGTGGGCAGCGATCGCCGCCACCGCATCGGTCATGTCCGGATGGCTGGGCCGGGCGACGCCGGCCGAGCCCGTGGCGGCCAGCAGGGCGTCGCGAAAGTAGGTGGCCAGGTCGATCAAGGCCCGGTCCAACGCATCGCGCGAGGCTCGGGTCTGGCGAGACTTCTGCCGACGCTCCAGGTCCTTGATCACCCCGGCGGTGCCGCGCAGTGTCGCGGCGGTGCCCTTACCGGTGCCGCCCGCCCCCAGCGCGGTGCGCAGTTCCTCGGTCTCGACCTCGGCGCGCTCGGCAGTCAGATCGCGGGCCTCGGACTCCGCTGCGGCCACCAACTCATCGACCGCGGTGAACGCCCGCGACGGGGTCGCCGCGTCGCGGGCCAGTGACAGCGCCCGCTGGCGACGCTGCCGGGCCTCGGCATCGGTGGCCAGCCGCCGGGCCCGTCCCACGTGGCCACCGCTGACCGCGGCCGCCCAGTCCGCCGTCTCACGGTCGAGCCCGTCGGTCTCGACCAGCACCTGGGCGATAGCCGCCGGCGGGGGCGTCACCAGTGCCACGTGCCGGCACCGGGACCGCAGCGTGATCGCGATGTCCTCGGGGTCCACCGAGGGGGCGCACAGCAGGAACACCGTCGAGGGCGGCGGCTCCTCCACGACCTTCAGCAGGGCGTTGCCCGCGCCCTCGGTGAGCCGGTCGGCGTCCTCGACCACCACGATCTGCCAGCGTCCGGTGCCCGGCCGCCGGGACGCGGCCTGCACGATGGCCCGCATCTCGTCGACGCCGATCGACAGTCCCTCCGGCACCACGCGTCGCACGTCGGCGTGCGTGCCGGCCATCGTCGTGGTGCAGGCTCGGCATCGACCACAGCCGGGACCGCCCTCGGACTCCTCGGCGGTGCACTGCAGCGCCGCGGCGAAACACACCGCCGCGATCGACCGGCCCGATCCGGGCGGGCCGGTGATCAACCAGGCGTGTGACATACCACCGGCGGTCATGCCGCTGTGCGCTGAATCACGCCGGGACGCCCGCGCGGCAGCCAGCAGCTCGGCTTCGACCGTCTGCTGGCCCACCAATCGTGCGAAAACCCCGGACATCATCGGTCACAGTAGTGGCTTGCCCGGACATTTGGACTCGGGCTTTGTCGTCTCGCCGGATACGGTGTGCTGGTGAGCACCACGACCCTGGTCGGGCGGATCAACCGATTCGTCCGCTGGGTCGTGCGCACGCCCTGGCCGGTTTTCACGCTGAGCATGCTGCAGGCCGACATCATCGGCTCGCTGTTCGTGTTCGGTTTCCTACGGTTCGGTCTGCCCGAGGAAGACCGCATCAATCTGCAGGACCTGCCGCGCCTGAACCTGGCACTGTTCGCCGGCGTGCTGCTGTGCCTGTTCGCCTTCGGCTTTTCGGTCAGCACCGCATTGCTGATGCCGGTATTCCGCTGGCAACGCCGGGAGGCGCTGCTCGCCGATGTGGAGAACCCGGAGTCCGACCCCGCCGATACCGAGCTGGCCCGGTCCCGGGCGCTGCGGATGCCGTTCTACCGCTCGCTGATCAGCATCTGCTACTGGACGGTGGGCGGGGTGGTGTTCGTCATCATCAGCTGGCAGGTGGTGCACGACGTGGTGCCGGTGGTGGTCACCGCCACCGCCCTGGGTGCGGCCGCCACCGCGATCATCGGCTACCTGCAGTCCGAGCGGGTGCTGCGCCCGGTGGCCGTCGCGGCCCTGCGGGACGGCGCCCCGGAAAAGCTGCGGGCGCCCGGAGTGATCCTCCGCCAGCTGCTGACCTGGCTACTGTCGACCGGGGTGCCGGTGCTGGCGATCGTGCTGTCGGTGTTGGCCGGCAAGGCGTCGTTGCTCAACGCCTCCCCGGACAAGCTGTTCACCCCGATCCTGCTGATGGCGCTGGCCGCGCTGGTGATCGGCCTGGCCGGCACCGTCCTGGTGTCGATGTCGATCGCCGACCCGCTGCGCCAGTTGCGCTGGGCGCTGGGCGAGGTGCAGCGGGGCAACTACAACGCGCACATGCAGATCTATGACGCCAGTGAGCTCGGCCTGCTGCAAGCCGGATTCAACGACATGGTGCGTGACCTGGCCGAGCGGCAGCGGCTGCGCGACCTGTTCGGCCGCTACGTCGGCGAGGACGTGGCCCGGCGCGCCTTGGAGCGTGGCACCGAGCTGGGCGGCCAGGAGCGCGACGTGGCGGTGCTCTTCATCGACTTGGTGGGTTCCACCCAGCTGGCCGCGACCCGGCCCCCCAGCGAGGTCGTCAACCTGCTCAACGAGTTCTTCCGGGTCGTGGTGGAGGCCGTCGGACGCCACGGCGGTTTCGTCAACAAATTCCAGGGTGACGCGGCGCTGGCGATCTTCGGTGCGCCCATCGAGCACCCGGACGCCTCGAGTGCGGCCTTGGCGGCGGCCCGCGAACTGCACGACGGCCTGCTTCCGGTGCTCGGTTCGGAGGAGTTCGGCATCGGGGTGTCGGCCGGGCGGGCAATCGCCGGCCACATCGGCGCCCGCGCCCGTTTCGAGTACACCGTGATCGGCGACCCGGTCAACGAGGCCGCCCGGCTGACCGAGCTGGCCAAGTTGGAGGACGGCCACGTGCTGGCTTCGGCGGTAGCGGTCAGCGGCGCGGTCGACGCCGAGGCGCTGTGCTGGGAGGTCGGCGAGATCGTCGAACTGCGCGGACGCACCGCACCTACTCAGCTGGCGCGGCCGCTGCATCTCGCGGCGCTGGAAGCGATCCCGGCCGAGAACGACGCGAACGAAAACGAGAACGACGTAAACGCCGAGCCCGCGGCCGCAGCCGACTGACTCAAGCCTTCTTGGCGGCCTTCTTCGCCGGTGCCTTTTTCGCGGGCGCCTTGCGCGCGGTCTTCTTGGCGGCCTTCTTGACCGGCCCCCGCGCCCGCCGGTCGGCGAGCAGTTCGGCGGCACGCTCATCGGTGATCGTGGCCACCTCATCGCCCTTGCGCAGGCTGGCGTTGGTCTCGCCGTCGGTCACGTACGGACCGAATCGGCCGTCCTTGATCACCATCGGCTTGCCGCTGGTCGGGTCAGCACCCAACTCCCGCAGCGCCGCGGTCGCAGCTGCTTGGCGGCCACGACGCTTCGGCTCCGCGTAGATCTTCAGCGCTTCGTCGAGCGAGATCTCGAAGATCTGCTCTTCGCTTGCCAACGACCGAGAGTCAGTGCCGCGCTTCAGGTATGGCCCGTAGCGGCCGTTCTGCGCGGTGATCTCGTCGCCGGACTCGGGGTCGACGCCGACCACCCGCGGCAACGACAGCAGCTTCAGCGCGTCGTCGAGCGTCACGGTTTCCAGGCTCATACTGCGCAGCAACGAACCGGTGCGGGGCTTGGGGCCGGTCGGCTTCTTGCCCTTCTTAGCCGTCGTTCCAGACTCGTCGTCCGGCGGTGGCGGCAGAACTTCGGTGACATACGGACCGTAGCGCCCGTCCTTGGCGACGATCTCGTGCCCGGTAGCCGGGTCAACACCGAGCGACCGGCCCTCCTGCGGGGTGGCGAAGCGTTCCTCGGCCAGTGCCAGGGTCAGCTCGTCCGGCGGCAGCGAGTCATCCAGGTTGGCCCGCTGCGGGGTCGGCTCGCCGTCGTCACCGGTGACCATGCGCTCCAGGTAGGGGCCGTTCTTGCCCACCCGCACATAGACCGGCCTGCCCTGCGCGTCGTCGAACAACCGAATCGAGTTGATCTCGCGGGCGTCGATGCCCTCCAAGTTGACCCCGACCAGCTTCTTCAAGCCGCCGGCCCGCGCGATCGAGTCCTCGACCCCGTAGTCGCCACCGAAGTAGAAGTTGTGCAGCCAGTCGATACGGCGCTGACGCCCGGCGGCGATCCCGTCGAGCTCGTCCTCCATGGCCGCGGTGAAGTCGTAGTCGACGAGCCGGCCGAAGTGCTGCTCCAGCAGCCCGATCACGGCGAACGCCACCCAGGTGGGGACCAGCGCGCTGCCCTTTTTGTAGACGTAGCCGCGGTCCTGGATGGTCTTGATGATCGAGGAGTACGTCGACGGCCGGCCGATGCCCAACTCTTCGAGCGCCTTGACCAGCGAGGCCTCGGTGTAGCGCGCGGGCGGGTTGGTGGCGTGCCCGTCGGGGGTCAGCTCGGTGGCGTCCACCCGCTGCCCCTGGGTCAGCTGCGGCAGCCGCCGCTCGGCGTCGTCGGCTTCGCCGCCGGCCAACTCGTCGACGGTCTCCACGTAGGCCTTGAGGAAGCCGGCGAAGGTGATGGTGCGGCCGCTGGCGGCGAACGTCACTTCCCTCTTTTGACCAAGACCAGCGGTTGCTCCACCGATCCGCAGGCTCAGCGTGGTGCCGCGGGCGTCGGCCATCTGCGAGGCGACGGTGCGCTGCCAGATCAGCTCGTAGAGCCGGAACTCGTCGCTGCCCAGCTCGTTGCGCACCGCGTCGGGGGTGGCGAACGTCTCACCGGCCGGCCGGATCGCCTCGTGGGCTTCCTGGGCGTTCTTGACCTTGCGGGTGTACTGCCGCGGCGACGGCGACACGTACTCCTCGCCGTAGAGCTGGCGGGCCTGGGTACGGGCGGCGTCGATAGCCGACTGCGACAGCGTCGTCGAGTCGGTACGCATGTAGGTGATGTAGCCGTTCTCGTAGAGCCGCTGGGCGATGCTCATCGTCCGCTCGGCGGAGAACCGCAGCTTGCGGCCGGCTTCCTGCTGCAACGTCGAGGTCATGAAGGGCGCGTAGGGCCGGCGGGTGTACGGCTTCTCCTCCACGGAGGTCACCGACAGCGACGCGCCCTGCAGCCCGGCCGCCAGCGCGGTGGCCGCGGCTTCGTCGAGCACCCGCACCTCGTCGGGCTTGCGCAGCGCGCCCAATGAGTCGAAGTCACGACCGCTGGCCACCCGCAGCTCGTCAACGGCGACCAGCCGCGCGGTGAAGCTGGGCGGAGAGGCCGTCGGGTCGGAGACGCTGGCGTCCAGTTGGGCGACCACGTCCCAGTAGGAGGCACTGCGGAACGCCATCCGTTCGCGTTCGCGCTGCACGATGATGCGAGTGGCCACCGACTGGACGCGGCCGGCCGACAGCTTCGGCGCGACTTTCTTCCACAGCACGGGGCTGACTTCATACCCGTACAGCCGGTCCAGGACGCGCCGGGTCTCCTGCGCGTCCACCAGGTCGATGTCCAGGTCACGGGGGTTCTCGGCGGCGTTGCGGATCGCCGGCTCGGTGATCTCGTGGAACACCATCCGTTTGACCGGGATGCGCGGCTTCAGGGTCTCCAGCAGGTGCCAGGCGATCGCCTCGCCCTCCCGGTCACCATCGGTGGCCAGATAGAGCTCGTCGACGTCTTTCAGCAGGCCTTTGAGCTCGGTGACGGTGCTCTTCTTGTCGGGGCTGACGATGTAGAGCGGTTCGAAGTCGGCGTCGACGTTGACGCCGAGGCGCGCCCACGGTTCGGTCTTGTACTTCGCCGGCACGTCGGCGGCGTTGCGGGGCAGGTCCCGGATGTGCCCTCGGGAGGACTCGACGACGTAGTTCCTGCCCAGGTAACCCGCAATTTTCCGTGCCTTGGTGGGCGACTCGACAATGACGAGCCGCCGCACGGGTGTTTTATCGCCATTGCGGGCGCTCACCGTCTCAGAGTCAGCCACCTTGCGCTTACCACTCCACTTCTGTCCGCACCGGCAGGCCGCGCCGCCGGTGGACAACTGACAATCTCGCACTCACGACCGTGCCGACGCAAACCGGCGCTCAGCAGTGCATTCTCTCAAAGCCCGTCGCCGTGGCCCGGGATCGTGGCTACGACACGCGGCCATTGACTCAACGCCTCGGGGTCCGCGGGTGATTCCCCGACGTTTTCGACCAGCCGCGACAACCTGCGGCGGCCGGTGATCCGCAGCGCCGGATGGCCCCCGCGGGTGCCGATCAGGGTGGGCGCGATGCCCACCCGCATCATGGCCGAGGCCAGCGGCGCGAAGGTGTCCGGCGCGTGCGGATCGAGCCCGAGCAGGTATTGGTCGCCTTCGGCGGTGCCCGCCGCCAGCGTCCACGCCCGCAGTTCACGCGGACCCGGCAGCCATTGCGGTGGCACGGTCTTCACCGCTCCGCGGGTCCACGCCTGGGCCAGCCCACGCAAGCGCGCGTCGACCGCGGTCCGGACCAACGGGGTGTCTTCCTCGGTGCGGGTGACCTCCGACAGCAGACCGGCCTGGCCGATCAGCTCGGCCAGCGCCACAGCCCGCCATTGGGCGTCGACCACGACCGACAGCCGCGCGCCATCGCCCACCATGACAATCTGTCCCGGGCCAGCCAGCACCCCGGTGAGGTCGGCGACGCTGGGCGGCACCGACTCTGCCGAAAAGAAGGAAAGCTGGCTCACGTCACCGACAGTAAGCCGGTCCACCATCCGGCGGCATCCGGGGCGGTCTTAGCCGCCCGAAACGAAACCCCCCGGCTTAGCTCCGTTGGCGGGAGCTGCCCGGGGGGTGACGTCAAATTCCGTTGCTCAGACGGCGCGGACGCCCGTGGCCTGGGGGCCCTTGGGGCTCTGCCCGACCTCGAACTCCACCCGCTGGTTTTCCTCGAGGGTGCGAAAGCCGGACCCTTGGATTTCCGTGTAGTGGACAAACACGTCCGCCGACCCGTCTTCAGGCGCGATGAAGCCGAAGCCCTTTTCTGCGTTGAACCACTTCACAGTTCCCTGTGGCATTTGTCGATCTTTCCTTACTCTTCTTGCCCGGTGCGGTGCGCACCGTTGTTCGGGGCACCGATTTTCGCTGCCCCGGGCCTGTTCCGGCCGCCGTACCCTGGCGGACGGTCGGTGCTGACACCGACGCTCCCCCGCGGGCACTGCGGCCGCAACCACAGATCCTGCGAAGGCTTAACACGAACACAGAAGCTACGACCGCCCATCAGTCAACCATGTTCGTTGCGTTGAGGACAGACTGCGGTGCCGAAATCTCGGCCGAAGGGTGAACAATACGGCGGCGGACATTCGAGGCCGGCGGTTCAGCGAGACTCGACGTAGGAGAGGCGAAGCTGGGACCGCCGCATAAACCACGCAATTGAGGATGGGACCATGACGGCGAATTTCGGCGGTGAATTGCTGGCCGCCGCGCTCGCCGGGGTCGAGGCCGGTGAAGATCCGCTGCGTCATGTCGCCGATCTGCCGGCGTCCGCGGGCCAAGCGGGCGCCTGGCCGGACTGGGCCGAGCCCGACGTGATCAGCGCCTTCACCGGACGCGGGGTCGAGGCACCGTGGTCGCATCAGCTGGCCGCCGCCGAACTTGCGCACGCCGGGCGTCACGTGGTGATCAGCACCGGTACGGCGTCGGGGAAATCGCTGGCCTACCAACTCCCAGTGCTGCAGGCACTGGTGACCGATCCCCGTGCCCGGGTGCTCTATCTGTCGCCGACGAAGGCGCTGGGGCACGATCAGCTGCGCGCGGCGCACACGCTGACCGCGGCGGTGCCACGACTGGGTGGCGCAGCCGGAGCCGTCGCACCCACCGCCCACGACGGCGACAGCGCCGCCGAGATCCGCCGGTTCGCCCGGGAACAGTCCCGCTGGGTGTTCTCCAACCCGGACATGATCCACCTGTCGCTGCTGCGCAACCACGCCCGCTGGGCGGCGTTCCTGCGCGGGCTGCGCTTCGTGATCGTCGACGAATGCCACTACTACCGGGGGATCTTCGGCTCGCACGTCGCGATGGTGCTGCGACGGCTGCTGCGGTTGTGTGCGCGTTACTCCGCACCGGGGGCGCCGGCCGGACCCACCGTGATCTTCGCCAGCGCCACCACCGCATTGCCGGGCGCCAGCGCCTCAGCGCTGATCGGCCAGCCCGTCGCGGAGGTCACCGAGGACGGCTCGCCGCACGGGGCCCGGACGGTGGCCCTGTGGGAGCCGGCGCTGCGCACCGATGTGACCGGTGAGAACGGCGCGCCGGTACGCCGTGCCGCCGGCACCGAGGCGGCCCGGGTGATGGCCGACCTGATCGCCGAGGGGGCTCGCACCCTGACCTTTGTGCGCTCGCGCCGGGGCGCGGAACTCACCGCGCTGGCTGCCCGCACCCGGCTGGAATCGGTCGCCCCGGCGCTGGTCGACAAGGTCGCCTCCTACCGGGCCGGATATCTGGCCGAGGATCGCCGCGCCTTGGAGCGCGCGCTGGCCGACGGTGAGCTGTATGGCCTGGCCACCACCAACGCCCTGGAGCTCGGCGTGGACATCGCCGGGCTGGACGCGGTGGTGATCGCGGGCTTCCCCGGCACCGTGACCTCGTTCTGGCAGCAGGCCGGCCGGTCCGGGCGGCGGGGACAGACGGCGCTGATCGTGCTGGTCGCTCGCGACGACCCGCTGGACACCTACCTGGTGCATCACCCCGCGGCGCTGCTGGACAAGCCGATCGAGCAGGTGGTGATCGACCCGGCAAACCCTTACGTGCTGGGACCGCAGCTGCTGTGCGCGGCCGCCGAACTGCCGCTGACCGTCGCTGAAGTGGCGCAGTTGGGCGCCGAGCAGGTGGCCGACGCCCTGGTCGAGGACGGGTTGTTGCGTCGGCGGTCCGAGAAGTACTTCCCGGCGCCCGGCCTCGACCCGCACGCAACCGTGGAAATCCGCGGGTCCGCCGGTGGGCAAGTGGCGATCGTCGAAGCCGGCACCGGCCGGCTGCTGGGCAGTGTCGACGCTGGGCGGGCGCCGGCCACGGTGCACACCGGGGCGGTGTATTTGCATCAGGGCGAGAGTTATGTGGTCGATTCGCTGGACACCGAGCGCCAGATCGCGTTCGTACACGCCGAGGATCCCGGCTACACGACGTTCGCACGCGAGATAACCGACATCGACGTGACCGGAGCCGGCGAACGCGCCTGGTTCGGTCCGGTCAGTCTCGGCCTGGTGCCGGTGACGGTGACCCGTCAGATCGTCGGCTATCTGCGGCGGCTGCCGACCGGGGAGGTGCTGGACTTCATCGACCTGGACGTTCCACCGGCGACACTGCCCACCACGGCGGTGGTCTACACCGTCACCGCCGAGGCGCTGGCCGACTGCGGAGTGGCCGAAACGGCGATACCGGGGGCGTTGCACGCCGCCGAGCATGCGGCGATCGGGCTGCTGCCGCTGGTGGCCAGCTGCGATCGCGGCGACATCGGCGGCCTGTCCACCGCGGTCGGTCCGGAAAAGCTGGGCAGCCTGCCCAGTGTCTTTGTTTACGACGGCCATCCTGGCGGTGCCGGCTTCGCCGAGCGCGGATACCGCGCGGCGGCCACCTGGCTGACGGCGACGGCGGAGACGATCGAATCCTGCGAATGCCCGCACGGCTGCCCCTCGTGCGTGCAATCACCCAAGTGTGGCAATGGCAATGACCCGTTGGACAAGGACGGCGCGGTGCGGGTGCTGCGACTGGTGCTCGGCAAGCTCGACGGCACGCACTAGGCGATCGGGACTGCGGGAGTCGGCCGACCCCCCGAACGGCCGACTCCCCCGAGCCCTTACCCCGGCAGCTGCGTCGCAGCGACAGGCGTCACCACGCAGAAAACACACGGGACAGTAAGACGAACGGTCGAGAAATGCGATCCGCTCCCAACCCGATACATGACCGGATGCGGCCGTAAGTTACCGGCTACACCGGATCCTTCGCAACTTGGCAGGATGCCGTGCTGGGGGAAACCGGCGTCAAATCCGGGAAATAGTTCGCTGTTGACGCTGGTAGAAGGGCAGCAGACGTAATATCGGCGAATTATGGCGCACGATTGGCTACTGGTGGAGACCCTCGGGGGTGAACCGGCAGTCGTCGCGCAGGGCCGTCAGCTGAAGAACCTGGTGCCGATCACCCAGTTCCTGCGACGCAGCCCCCACCTGGCGGCGATTCAGACCGCGATCGCCGAAGCGGTGCGGACCGGCCAAAGCCTGGCCAGCATCACCGCACGCCGCGATCGGGTGATCCGCACCGAACCCGTGGTGATGTCCGACGGCCGGGTGCACGGCGTGCATGTGTGGACCGGGCCGGCCGACATGGAACCACCGGAACGGCCCATCCCGGGCCCGCTGAAGTGGGACCTGACCCTGGGAGTGGCCACCGACACCAGGGAGTCGCTGGCCAACAGCGGCAAAGACCCCGAGGTGGAGGCCACCCACGACCGGGCGTTCGTCGAAGAGCTGCCCGCCCGCGAGTTCAGCCCCAATGAGAACAAGGTGTTGGCTCTGGCGATCCGGGCCGAACCCGGGCAGACGATCTGCAGCACCTGGGATGTCACCGATTTCAACGGCGAGCCCGTTCGGATGGGCTTCGTGGTCCGCACGGCTCGCGAGACGGTTCCCGGCGGACGTGAGCACTTGGTGACGCGCGGGATGAACTGGCGGGGCCAGTTCGACGGCGCAGTGCAGCGCCCCGACTTTCTGGCGCAGCAGATCCTGCGGGCACTGGCCCAGCCTGGCGTGCACCGGGCCATGGTCGATCTGGCCAACCGGCGGTTGCTGAAGTGGCTGGATGAGCCGTGCCCGTTCTACGACTGGCGCAGTCCGGCGGACGTAGCGCGGGTCCATCCCGACGACCAGGTGCAGATCGCCCGGATGGAAGACGACCTGGCCCGCTCCCAGGCCCCGGCGAGCGGGGTGCTGCGGCTGCGTCAGATGGACGGCGGTTGGGCGCCGGTCCACGTGACGGTCAACAAGGTGGAACTCGAAGAAGGCACCGTGGCCGGGCTGGTCGCGCTGCGCCTGCCCACCGATGCCGAACTCGCCGACGCTGGTTTGAGCGCCACAACCGAAGCCCCCTAGCCGACCGGCCCGGCGCGCGCCGTCGCCCGGGCGGGGCTTAGCCGCCAGCCGGGCACCGGCATCGCGACGGTGATCACCACATCGAGTCCGTCGACGGTGCAAGTCATTTCACCGGCGTGCATCCGCGAGCCCAGCATCGTGGCTTGAGCGCAGGCGGTAGCGGGCCCGGCGGGAACCCGGCCCGCACCGCCCAACGCCGCCAGGTCGGCGATGGCCTGGGCACGGTGTCGGGCGATGACCGCGGCACCGAGCACGAAGCCGCCACCGGTGACGCTCAGCAGCACCGCGACCATCGCGGCGGCGGCCACGGTGGCCCCGCCGGCCTCACTGCGACGGCTCGGCCGCCGCGACCGCTTCGGCGGCAATCGCCAAGCCGGGCAACAGAACCGGTCGGGCGCTGACGCGGGCAACCACCACGTCACCCTCGGAGCGCAGCCGGACCGTCGCACCGGCCGGCGCGAGCCGTCGCACCACCGCGGTGGCCGCTGGGACGTCTCCGCGCGCCGCCAGCCGGGCGGCTTCCCGGGCGGCGTCGACGCAGCGGATCTGGGCGGACACCGCGCTGATCCCGGCCAGGCACAGCACCAGCACCGAGACCAGGGCCGCCAGCGCGAACGCTGCCTCGACTGTGCTGGCGCCGGCATCTTCGACAAAGCGCGCACGGCCGGTCACGACCCGTCAGACCTTGGTGTTCAGCGCTCGCCCGATGACGCGATTCAGTGCCGACACGATCGAGTCACCGGTGACCACGGTGTAGAGGATCGCGCCGAAGGCTGCGGCAGCGATCGTCCCGATTGCGTATTCCACCGTGGACATCCCGGACTCATCGGATGCCAGCAGCACCATCTTCAGCGAGATGACACGAAACATATTGCGTGCCTTTAATGCCCGCGTTTTCACAAGCGCCTCCTTCAGCCGTACTTTTCTTCGACTCTCGCGGCGTGTCCGCGAAGCATTTCCCGAATCACAGCAGCCCCGACCGCAACACGTCGCCGGCCAGCCCGGCCACCACCGGCACGATGCCCAGGCACACGAATGCGGGCAGGAAGCACAGTCCGAGCGGCCCGGCGATCAGCACTCCGGCCCGCTCCGCAGCGGCGGTGGCCGTATGCGCGGCCTCGTCGCGGCACTGTGCGGCCAGTTCGCCGAGCCCGACGGCCAGCGCGGCACCGGAGGACCCCGACCGTCTCGCCAGGCGCAGCACCGCGGTGGTGGTCGGGTCGAGTGCCCTGGCAGCCGGACCGCTCGGCGCCGACCAGGCGACGCCCGGTTCGGCACCCAGCGCCAGCAGGTCGGCGCCGCGGCGCAAGGCCCCGGCCAAGTGCGGCGGCGCGTGCCGGGCGGTGGCCGCGGCCGCACCGGAGACAGACATCCCCGCGGTCAAGCAGAGCGCGAACACGTCCAGGTCGGCGGCCACCGCCAGCGCGTCGGTGCCCGGCACTGCCCGGCGGGGCGGCGGATGGTTGGGCCGGGGCAGCCCGGCCCGCGTCCGCACCGTCGCCGGTCCGGCGGCGGCAAGCAGTGCCGCAGCCAGCAAGATCGCGGCGGCGGTCATGTGACCGCCTGCGCGGTGATCCGGTCCGACCACAGCAGCCCGACGCAGACCAGGCCCACCCCGATCAACGCCAGCACCCCACCCGCTCCGCCGAGGAGAAAGGCGACCGGGCGGGCTCCGATCAACTGACCCAGCAGCACACCGAGCAGCGGCAGACCGGCCAGGAGCGTCGCCGAGGCGCGGGCGCCGGCCATGCCCGCTTCGGCCCGCGCCGAGAACCTTTGCCGGGCAGTGATATCGCGTTGCGCGGCGTGCATCAGGGTGGCGATCGCCACGCCGTGCTGTCCGCCGAGTTGCCAGTAGGCGGCGAGCCGCTCCCACTGCGAGGGCAGCGCCGAGGATGCGGCCGCATCACGCAGGCCGGTCGCGACGTCGGCCCCAAGCCGGGCCCGGGCGGCGACGCCGCCCAGACCGGCGGCCACCGCGGGATGGTGGGATTCTGCGGCCGCAATGGCGAATGCCCGCACCGGATGCGCTCCGACGCGCAGCTCACCAGCCAGGGCATCCAAGGCAGTCTCCAAGGCGCGCGATTCCGCGACGGCCCGGCGGCGGCGCAGGCCACGGCGGTGACGCAGGGCGGCAGTGGCCCCCAACAGGACTCCGGCCAGCCACGTGCTGAGCGGCAGGGCCAGCGCGGCCAGTACAGCGGCGCCGGTCACCGTGCCGATGAGGCTCCACCCGCCGGCCCGCCGGGCGGCCCGGCCGCCAGGAGCGCGACCGTTCGGTGCGATGCGGCGGCGCGGCGAAACACCGAGCAGCGCCGCCGCAGCCAAGGCCAGTGCGGCGGCCACCGGGCCGCTCACGCGGCCATCCGATCGCGCAGCAGGGCACGGAATTCGACGGCCTGGTCGGTCAGTCCACGCCCGGCCTGCCACACCGGCGCGGCCTGCACCTGGCCCGCGGCGGTGCGGCGCAGCATCGAGATGTCGGTGAGCCGGCGTTTGCCGTCGCGGTCTCGCGCGACGTGCACCAGCACCTGGACGGCCGCCGCCAGCTGGCTGTGCAGGCCCGCGCGGTCCAGACCACCCAGTGCGGCAAGCGCTTCCAGGCGGGCCGGGACTTCGGCCGGGCTGTTGGCGTGTACGGTTCCCGCGCCCCCGTCATGGCCGGTGTTCAATGCGGCAAGCAGGTCGACCACTTCGGCGCCCCGGACCTCACCGACCACCAACCGATCCGGCCGCATCCGCAGCGCCTGCCGGACCAGCTCGCGCAACCCCACCTCGCCGGCGCCTTCGACGTTGGCCGCGCGCGCCACCAGCCTGACCAGATGCGGGTGGCGGGGCTGCAATTCGGGGGCGTCCTCGACGCAGACCACCCGCTCGCCTTCGCCGACCGCGCCGAGCAGGGCGGCCAGCACGGTTGTCTTGCCGGCGCCGGTGCCGCCGGAGACCAGAAACGCCAGCCGAGCGGCGATGATGTCGGCCAGCAGGGCCGCCGCGGCCGGCGCGATGGCGCCCGTGGCCGTCAGTGCGGCGAGGTCTTGGGTGGCCGGGCGCAGGACCCGCAGCGACAGGCACGTCCCGTCGGCCGCAACGGGCGGCAGGATCGCGTGCAGGCGCACGGTGAACTCACCGGTGCCTCCGACGTTGAAGCCGTGCAACTGCCCGTCGACCCAGGGCTGGGCGTCGTCGAGTCGACGGCCCGCAGCCACCGCCAGGCGTTGAGCCAGCCGACGCACAGCCGCTTCATCGGCGAACCGAATCTCGGTGCGCCGCAAGCCCGCCCCGTCGTCAACCCACACCGCATCGGGGGCCGTGACCAGCACGTCGGTGGTGCCCGACGCGCACAACAGTGGTTCCAGCACCCCGGCGCCGGTCAGTTCGGTCTGCAGGACCCGCAGGCTCGACAGCATCTCGGTATCGCCGAGCACCCCGCCGGATTCGGCCCGGATCGCGGCGGCCACCGTCTGTGGGCGCAGCTCTGACGATCCCCCGGACTCCGACGCCAGCCGCTCCCGGACCCGGTCGATCAGCGAATCCCTCATGAAGCCAGGGCTTTCCGCTGGGGCAACATTTCGATGACCCGGCCGGCCGCCACCGCCAGTGCGGAGCGGCGATGCAACCGCAGCCTCTCGTGTTCGAGCCGCTCCGCCAGCCGAGGCTCGGCCCGCACTGCGGCCAACAGCGGCAGTCCGACGGTCTCTGCCAACTCCGCGGCCCGGAGTCCGCCGGGGGCCGGTCCGCGCACCACCAGGCCGACGTTGGGGTTCACCGCGCGCAGGCGCGGCGCGAGCGCGGCACCGGCCGCGCAGGACCGTACGTCGCACGGACTGACCACCACGACGAGATCGGCAGCGCTCAGTGCGCCCTCGATTGGGTCGGCCCACGCGCGGGGCAGGTCGCAGACCACGGTGACCCCGCCACGACGGCCCGCGTCCACGACCGCGTCGACGGTGCCGGCTTCGACCTCGGTGGGCTCATGGCCCGACTCGCCCCGCCGGGCGCCCGACAGGACGCTCACCCCGTCCCGGCGGGGCAGCGCTGCGCGCAGCGCCGGCCAGGTCAACCGCCCGCTGTGCTGCGTCAGGTCGCGCCAGCGCAGGCCGCCGGCATTTTCGGTACCTACCAGCAGATCGATACCCCCGCCCCACGCGTCGAGGTCGAGCAACAGCGCATCGCCTGCGCGCTGGGCCAGCGCCGTTGCCAGCAGTGACGCGCCCGCGCCGCCACGTGCGCCGATCACCGCGATGACGTCGCCGCGGCGCGCCCCATCCCGGGCCGACTCGCCGGCTTCGGCCAGCTCGGCCACCAGCTCGTTGCCTTCGGCGGGCAGCGCCAGGACGCGTTGCGCCCCGACGGCGACACCGGCTTGCCAGGTGAGGGTGGTGGGCTGGCCGCTGGTGAGCACTACGACATGGGGGCGGCGCGGCAGCCGGACCGGGCCGCAGCGGGCGGCCGCCTGCTCGTCGAGCACCACGGCCGCAGCCGCCGACCAGGCCCTGCGGTTCGGTATCTCGGCGCCGAGGTGGATGACGCGGACACCCACCGCCGCGGCCACCCGGTCCAGTTCGTCGCGCAACACCGACGGGGTGACGAGGGCCAACAGGCCGATGGTTGCGCTCACCGCCTCACCGTGACGCGGCGGCCCCCATCGCGCCACCCAAAACCGGGCAGGTGTGGATGAAATTCCCGACTGTGGAGAACTTCGAGTTATGTGTTACCGGACAAACCAAACTAATGGTACGAAAAGCCGGATCTATAACACGTTCCAGTCAACGGGAGGGGGCTCCGGCGAACAAATTACCGGTTAAAAAAGACGACCCCCGCCAGGGGGGGAGGAGGCGGAGGTCGTCGCGTATCAACCCCGGGGGGTCGGGCCGATACACCCTCAGCATAAGCCGAGTGATGCCACTATACACACGACAGGGTGGTCCGGCGCAAGTGTTTGCAAGTGTTGCTATCAAATGGCGACCCATATCTCGCACTACGTGTGAAGTGCTCTTTCTGCCGTAGCACCGGGCTGACCGACCTCCCGGACCTATGCTGTGGCGGTGTCCGCAACCACCCCGCAGCCGCAGTCACCGCCTACCTCACCTGCGGCCCCTGCCGACCTCGCCGGGACTCCGCGAACCCGCACCGCAGCCTTCCTGGACCTCGACCAGACGGTCATCGCGAAGTCCAGCGCGCTGGCCTTCAGCAAACCCTTTATGGATCAGGGACTGATCAATCGCCGCACCGTGCTCAAGTCGAGTTACGCGCAATTCCTGATGCTGTTGTCCGGCGCCGACCACGATCAGATGGAGCGGATGCGCGCCCACCTGACCAACATGTGCACCGGCTGGAACGTGGAACAGGTCAAGGCGATCGTCAACGAGACGATGCACGACATCGTCACGCCGCTGATCTTCGCGGAGGCGGCCGAGTTGATCGCCGACCACAAACTCTGCGGCCGCGACGTGGTGGTGGTCTCGGCCTCCGGGGAGGAGATCGTGGCGCCGATCGCCCGGGCGCTGGGGGCAACCCACGCCATGGCGACCCGGATGGTGGTCGCCGACGGCAAGTACACCGGCGAGATCGCGTTCTACTGCTACGGCGAGGGCAAGGTGCAGGCCATCCGCGAGCTGGCCGCCCGCGAGGGCTACCCGCTGGAGCACTGCTACGCCTACTCGGACTCGATCACCGACCTGCCGATGCTGCAGGTGGTCGGGCATCCGTCGGCGGTGAACCCCGACCGCGCACTGCGCAAAGAAGCGATCGCCAACGGCTGGCCGGTGCTGACCTTCTCGCGGCCGGTCTCGCTGCGTGACCGCATCCCGGCGCCGTCCGGCGCGGCGCTGGCCACCACCGCCGCAGTCGGTGTCAGCGCGCTGGCTGCCGGCGCCCTGACCTACTCGCTGCTACGCCGACTGGCGCCCTGATCGAACGCCCAGCAAACACCACTGGTCACAATCCGATGACGCGGTACACGCCGTATGCGATTGGCCCTTGCTGTGCCGTGCGTCACGTAGTACAAAGGAAGCACGGAAGCCGGCAAGGCCAGGGTCGACCCGGAAGAGAAGGATCGATCTCCCGAGCCGCACTTCCCAGTACGGAGAACGGTACCCACGCGGAGCCACAGCCGCGAAGATGGCAGAAGTGTTGCGGGCCTGCGTAATTGCGGAACGTGATCGGTGTCGCCAGCCCTTTGGGTGGGGCTGCAGCCGAAGAACACCGCAGGAGCGCCGAGGCCACCCACGCAGCCCAAGTTGGACGCTTGGTAACCGTGTACCGTACTAGCGGGCGGCGAGCCGAATCCTTCGGAGCGCCGCCCGCTTCGTCTTTCCTGGGCCTTCATCGAGCGGCCCGGATCAGCGCCTAGCGCCCGGCCTCAGCAATCCCCAGCGCATCGAGCGCACCGGTGCGCATCGCGCCGCAACACAGCAGCAGCCAGGCGGTGACACCCTCGGCTGAGCCGCTCGCGAAGTCCGCCGCCGCCCGCCGGTAGTCACGCGCCTTGCGCATCCAAGTCACCTCGGGCACCCCCAGCCCATGGCGGTCCAACCCGCTGGCGATGGTGACCAGCCGGGCCGCGCCGCGGGCCACTACGCCGTCGGCACTACCGAACGGAGCCAGTGTCAGCAGCTCGCCGTGCACCACCGCGGCGAAAACCGGGGCTGCCACCGACGTGCCGCCGGTGGCCAGGTCAGCCAGCATCTCCAGCCGGCGGCCGACGGCAGCGCCGCCCTCGGGCCGGCCGAGGCGCTCCTCCTCGACGAGATCCGCGGCGGCCAACACGTGCAGCCGAGACAGGGCCTGCAGCGGAGCGCGCCGCCACACCTCGACCAGCGTGGTCTCCCCGCCCTCCAGAGCCTGGGCCACCCGCAGGGCACCGGCGAACACCGGGTCGGAGGTGGCGGCGGCGTCCACGGCGGCAGGCCCCCCGTCGAGCACCGACGACGCCCGCGCCGCCCGCAGGGAAGCCTCCGCGGCGCTGACCGGCCAGCCCCGCATATTGGTCTTGTGCCGGTGCACCCGAGCCAGCTCGTCGCGGACCTGCTCACTGGCATCGGCGACACCGGGCAACTGGACTAACGGGGCCAGTGGATCCTCCGCAGTGGTCACGGGCTGTGACACTACCGTCGAGGTGATTAGGCTCCTGACCGTGACCACCGCAACCCCTGCCGCTTCAGCACCGTCGTACCCGCCCTCCGCCGAGTTCGCCGCCCAGGCCAACGCGGGTCCCGAGTTGTACCGCGCAGCCGAGTCCGATCGGCTCGCGTTCTGGGCCGAGCAGGCCAACCGGTTGAGCTGGGCAACGCCCTTCACCGAGGTGCTCGACTACGCAGACGCCCCGTTCGCGCGCTGGTTCGCCGACGGCAAGCTCAACGTCGCCTACAACTGCGTGGATCGCCACGTGGAGGCCGGCCACGGCGACCGGGTGGCGATCCACTGGGAGGGCGAGCCGAGCGGGGACGCCCGCACCATCACCTACGCGGACCTGCAGGCCGAGGTCTCCCGGGCGGCCAACGCGCTGACCGAACTCGGCCTGGTCGCCGGTGACCGCGTGGCGATTTATCTGCCGATGATCCCCGAGGCGGTCGTCGCGATGCTGGCGTGCGCGCGCCTGGGCGTGCTGCACACCGTGGTATTCGCCGGGTTCTCCGCGCATGCGCTGCGGTCTCGCATCGACGACGCGCAGGCGAAGCTGGTGATCACCTCCGATGGGCAGTTCCGTCGGGGACAGCCGGCGCCGCTGAAGCCCGCGGTCGATGAGGCGGTCGCGGAGGCTGAAACCGTCGAGCATGTGCTGGTGGTGCGTCGTACCGGTGTTGAGGTGTCCTGGACGCCGGACCGCGACCTGTGGTGGCACGACGTGGTGGAGTCGGCCTCACCGCAGCACACCCCCGAGGCGTTCGAGGCCGAGCAGCCGCTGTTCCTGCTGTACACGTCGGGGACCACCGGCAAGCCGAAGGGCATCATGCACACCAGCGGCGGCTACCTGACCCAGGCCGCCTACACGCACCATTACGTCTTCGACCTCAAGGCCGCCTCCGACGTGTTCTGGTGCACCGCCGACGTCGGGTGGGTCACCGGGCACACCTACGCGGTGTACGGGCCGCTGGCCAACGGCGCCACCGAGGTGATCTACGAGGGCACCCCGGACTTCCCGGACCACCACCGACACTTCCAGATCATCGAAAAGTACGGTGTGACAATCTATTACACCGCACCGACGTTGATCCGCACGTTCATGAAGTGGGGCCGCGAGATCCCCGACGCGCACGATCTGTCCAGCCTGCGGCTGTTGGGTTCAGTCGGTGAACCGATCAACCCGGAGGCCTGGCGCTGGTACCGGCGGGTGATCGGCGCGGACGCGGTCCCGGTGGTCGACACCTGGTGGCAGACCGAAACCGGTGCGGCGATGATCACCCCGCTGCCCGGTGTGGCCGCGGCCAAGCCGGGTGCCGCGATGACGCCGCTGCCCGGGATTTCCGCGCGCATTGTCGACGATCACGGTGATCTGTTGACTCCGAATGAGACTGCCGGGGAACCGGTGTCGGGCTACCTGGTGATCGACCAGCCGTGGCCGTCGATGACCCGAGGGATCTGGGGTGACCCGGAGCGTTTCATCGAGACCTACTGGTCGCGGTTCGCCGAGCAGGGCTGGTACTTCGCCGGCGACGGCGCCCGCTACGACGCCGACGGCGACATCTGGGTATTGGGCCGGATCGACGACGTGATGAACGTGTCCGGGCACCGCATCTCCACCGCCGAGGTGGAGTCCGCGCTGGTCAGCCATGAGGCGGTGGCCGAGGCCGCCGTGGTCGGCGCTATCGATGAGCAGACCGGCCAACGGATCTGTGCGTTCGTGGTGCTGGCGGCGTCCCACAGCCACGTGGGCGGCACGATCGTCGACGAGCTGCGCGAGCGCGTGACCGTGGAGATCTCGCCGATCGCCAAGCCCCGCAACGTCCATATCGTCCCGGAGCTGCCCAAGACCCGCAGCGGCAAGATCATGCGGCGGCTGCTGCGCGACATCGCCGACGGCCGTGAACTCGGCGACACCTCAACCCTGGTGGACCCCGGCGTCTTCGACGCGATCCGGGCGGCCGATTAGCTCGTCAGCTAGGGGACCGGAACGAAGCCCGCGCCCGGCCGGTCGTTGGCGTTGATGTCGCCCAGCACGGCGTTGATAGACACCACGACCGCGGGCGTGTGCAACGGAATGTACTTGATCACGCAGGTCGGCAACGCGTCGCTGAACGCACCGTGGATCATGCCGACCAACATGTTGTTCACCACGACCGGGCCGCCGGAGTCGCCGGGCCGTCCACAGACCTGCATCACGATGGTGCCCGGGTCTTGGCCCGGCCCCCAGGTGACGCCGCAGGAGTTGCCGGTGGTGCGGCCCTGCTTGCAGGCGATCTGACCGAACATGGGGTCCGGCCCGACACCGCCGATCACGAAACCGCCGAAGTTGGACACCGGCGTCACCTTGTTCGGGTCGAACTCGATCACCGCGTAGTCCAGGCCGTCGTTGCCGGCCACCATGTGGCCGATCGTGCCGTTGCCTTCTGCGCCCTCGGCGGCCACCTGGGCGCCCGGTCCGCCGCAGTGCGCGGAGGTGAATCCGATCAGCGCGCCGGTCTTGTCGTGGCCGATGGAGGTCAGCGTGCACAGCGTGTCCTCGTCGACCACGATGCCGGCGCCCCCACCCATCACCACCTTGTCGTCGGCGGCTACTCGGGCGGCCGGTACGGCGACCGTGACCAAGGCGCCACAGGTCACCAATGCCAACAGCGCCAACCCGGCGCGCAGCAACCAGCGGTGCGCGATCTGCAAAGCGGTTCTCCCGTCGATCAACTCCACCCCCGGTGGTAAGAAACAGCGTAGCGGCGCTGGGTGACACGGTGGGGCTGGGCGCGCCGCGGGCTACTGCCATCGGGCCCCGCGATCTGCCGCAGCTTTTCCGGGGTCGCTCGTCGGGTCGGCTACCGCATGGCAACATTAAGCCGCGACGACGGCGAACGGGAGGACAGCCAGTGAGCAAGGCCGATCGCAGGAATGCATCACGCGCCTCGAACAGACTGGTCAAGGCGGACCGCAACGGCGTGCCCAACACGTTGGCGACCATCCCGTTGACCGACCCGCACGCGCTGCCCGCCGACCCGTCCCTGGGCGATCTGGTCAAGGACGCCACCGCGCAGATGTCGACGCTGGTCCGCGCCGAGGTCGAGCTGGCCCGCGCCGAGATCACCCGAGACGTCAAGAAGGGCCTGACCGGCAGCGTCTTCTTCATCGCGGCCCTGGTCGTGCTGTTCTACTCCACCTTTTTCTTCTTCTTCTTCGTCGCCGAGCTGCTCAACATCTGGCTGCAGGACTGGGCCGCCTACCTGATCGTGTTCGGGATCATGCTGGCGGTGACCGTGGCGCTGGCGCTGCTCGGCTTCCTGCGGGTGCGCCGGATCCGCGGGCCGCGCCAAACGATCGAATCGCTGCAGGAGACCCGCGACGCGCTCCGTCCCGACCCGAACCGCCTGCACGGCTCGTCGGCGTCATCGGCGGGCTCGCCCGACGGCAGGCCGACCACCGACCCCTCGGGCTGGTAGTGCCGCCACCGGATCCGTCGATCACCCGCATCGACGGGCCGTGGCGACACTGGGACATCCACGCCAACGGCATTCGCTTCCATGTCGTCGAGGCGGTACCGGTCGGCGAGAACGCCGCCGACGCCCCGCCGACGTCGCGACCGCTGGTGATGCTGCTGCACGGGTTCGGCTCGTTCTGGTGGACCTGGCGTCATCAATTGCGCGGGCTGCGCGATGCCCGAGTGGTCGCCGTCGACCTGCGCGGCTACGGGGGCAGCGACAAGCCCCCTCGCGGCTACGACGGTTGGACGCTGGCCGGCGACACGGCCGGGCTGATCCGGGCCCTCGGGCACTCCTCGGCGACCCTGGTCGGCCACGCCGACGGTGGCCTGGTGTGCTGGGCGACCGCGCTGCTGCACCCGCGCTTGGTGCGCGATATCGCCGTGGTGAGCTCGCCGCATCCGGCGGCGCTGCGACGCTCGGCGCTGACCCACCCCGATCAGGGCCGCGCGCTGTTGCCGTGGTTGCTGCGCTACCAGATACCGTTCTGGCCGGAGCGCTCCCTGACCCGCCACGACGGAGCCGGGCTCGAGCGCCTGGTGCGCAGCCGAGCCGGGGCGAACTGGCAGGCGAGCGCGGATTTCGCCGAAACCATCCGGCACCTGCGCACCGCGGTACAGATTCCCTCGGCGGCGCACTGCGCGCTGGAGTACCAGCGCTGGGCGGTGCGCAGTCAGCTCCGCGCGGAAGGCCGCCGGTTCATGAAGGCGCTGGACCTTCGCACCGTGAACATTCCGCTGCTGCATCTACGCGGCGAGAACGACCCCTATGTGCTGGCGGACCCGGTCGACAAGACCCGCCAGTACGCACCGCATGGCCAGTACGTGTCGGTGCCCGGCGCGGGGCATTTCGCCCACGAAGAGGCCCCCGACGTGGTCAACGACCACCTGATGCGATTTCTCGCCTGATCACTCTCCCCCGACACAGGTCTGTGTCGAGACCGGCTGGGTGTCGCCGATGCGGGCGAGCTGGCCCGCCACCTCCTCGGCGGTCATGACGAACCCGGTGTCGGCGTCGTCGACCGCGGCACCGAACACCACACCGATCACCCGGCCGTCCATGTCGATCATGGGGCCTCCGGAATTACCTTGCTGCACAGTGCCTCTGATGGTGTACACCCGGCGGGTGACAGTCGTGTTGCGGTAGATGTCGGGACCCTCGAGGTTGATGACGTCGCGGATTCGGGCCGGGGTGGCCTCGAACACCCCGCCGCCGGGGTAGCCCAGCACCAGTGCGTCGGTGTCGGCCTCGGCCGGGGACGGGGCGAACGCCAACGGCGGCAACGGCAGATCGGGCACCGCCAGGATGGAGATGTCTTCCTTGGGGTCGAAGGAGATCACCGTGGCCTCATAGGACTTGGTGCCGCTCTCCACGGTGACGCTGTCCGAGCCGGCGACCACGTGTGCGTTCGTCATCACCCGGGTAGGTGAGATGACGAATCCGGTGCCCTCCAACACTTTCTGGCAGTTGGGCGCCACCCCGCGGATCCGCAGCACACTCGGCGCGGTGGCTTCCACGATCGGACTGGCTGCCAGCGCCGGGTCCGGCGCATCCACCGCGGCGATCGGGGCGTGGCTGAACGGCTCCAGCACGGCGGGCAGCCCGGAATCGTCGAGCACCGCCGACAGCCGGCGGGGCACGTTCTTGAGCCAACGCGGCGCGACGTCGTCGACCTGACGCAACACTCGCGAATCGTTGACGGCGGCGGCCAGGTTCGGCTGATCGGATGCGGTCAGCGGGGTGGCCAGCAGCCAGGCCGCGATCAGCACCACCCCCAGCTGCAGCACCACCCCGACGACGGAGTCGACGCCCCGGACACCGGGGTTGCGGATCGCTCCGCGCACCGCCCGGCCCAGCACCACTCCGGCGACCTCACCGATGACCACCATGGCCAGGATCAGAAATAGCGCGGCGAACAGTTTCAGCCGAGCACCGGAGACGCTCTCGATCAGGTGCGGAGCCAGCAACACCCCGGCCATCGCCCCTAAGGCAACACCGACGAAAGAGAGTAGGGAGCCCAGCGCGCCGGAGCGCCAGCCGGACACTGCGGCAACGAAGGCGATCGCCAGCACGGCGATGTCCAGCCACTGCGACGACGTCATATCCCGCCTTCTCCTCCAACCTGCGCCATGGCCTCGTCCAGGCCAAGTACCTCGCTGGTGTCCCAGGGCTGTGCCCAGCCGGCCACATCCAGCATCGCCGAGATCACCTGGGCGGTGAATCCCCAAACGAGCATCTGGTTGAGCCGGAACGCCGGCATAGCCCAACGCCGACTGCGCGCATCACGGTAAACCATCAACCGGTTCTCGGGGTTGATGAATGCCCGGACTGGAACGCGGGCCACGATTGCGGTCTCGCCCGGGTCCACCGCGGTCACCGGCCCGGGATCCTCGGAGTACGCCAGCACCGGCACCACCTGGAATCCCGAGGGGGCGATGAAAATCTTGTCCAACGTGACCAGCGGGTGCACCCGGCCCGGATCGATGCCGGTCTCCTCGTTGGCCTCCCGCAGCGCGGTGGCAATCGGCCCGTCGTCGCCCGCGTCGACCGCGCCACCCGGGAACGCGGCCTGTCCGGCATGATGGCGCAGCGTTGAGGCCCGCACCGTGACCAGCAGGTCAGCCGATTCCGATATCGCCTCCGGCGGGCCGCCCGGCGGGCCGGAGAACAGCACCAGCACCGCCGCGTCGCGCCCGCGCCGGGTGACGCTGGCTTTGGCGTTGGCCGCCGCGATCATCGCGCGAACATCGGCGGGCAGCCGGTGCAGGTAGGCCGTCGGCACCTTCTCGACATTGTCGACCAGCGGGCGCAGCCAGGACGGGGCCTGAGACCGGGAATCCCCAGCGCTCACCGCGCCTCCCTCTGTGCCGGATCCTGATCACCCCACATCAGCGGCCGCTGTTCTCGACGGCGGCGGCGATCTCTTCGGCATTGGCGAAGGGCTGCGGCAGGATGCGGGCAACGCTACCGTCCGAGGCCAGCACCACGGTCGCGGGCATCACGTTGGGCACCCGTAACGCCGCCGCAAGCTGCCGGCGGCCGTCTTGCAGGGTGGGCAGCCGGACGCCCAGTTCGGCCAGCAGTGCCAGCCCGGCGGCTTGGTTGTCGTCTTGATGCACCGTCACCACCGTGACGGCCGGCCCGACCCGACGCTGGTATTCGGCGAACGCCCGCAACTCATCCCGACACGGCCCACACCAGTACGCCCACAGATTCAGCACCACCCGCCGGCCGGCGAACATCGACGCCACGTTGACGGGCGAACCGTCGGCCGCGCACTCGACGGTGACGCCGCTCAGGGCGCTCGGCCCGGTCTGGCCCGGCCCCACCTGACAGGGCGGCAGGTCGGCGCGCTGCCGCAGGGCACTCAGGTCTTGGCCGGCGGCGGCGACGGGCGCGCTGGGACGCGGTGCTGCCGGTTCCCGCAGCAGTTCGGTCACCAACCCGGTGAGCAGCGCGGCCACCACCGCCAGCACCGCTAGCCCTGTCAGGGTCCACCGCGTTGAACCGCTCATCCGGGTGCCGGCCGCTACAGCCCGGCCAGGGCCAGCAGGTGTTCGGTCTCGGGGCCTTTGACCAGCGCAGCGGCCTCCATCGGGTCGGTGGGCCCGATGCCGAACGAGGGGCAGTCCTTGGCCAGCAGGCACACGCCGCAAGCCGGCTTGCGGGCGTGGCAGACCCGTCGGCCGTGGAAGATCACCCGGTGGCTGAGCAGCGTCCACTCCTTGCGTTCGATCAGCTCACCGACCGCGTGCTCGACCTTCACCGGGTCTTCCTCGGTGGTCCAGGCCCAGCGCCGCACCAGACGGCCGAAGTGGGTGTCCACGGTGATGCCCGGAACCCCGAACGCATTGCCCAGGATCACGTTGGCGGTCTTGCGGCCTACGCCGGGCAGGCGCACCAGTTCTTCCATGGTGTCGGGCAGTTCCCCGTCGAAGCGCTCGACCAGGGCCTGCCCCAGATTGATCAGGGAAGCCGCCTTGTTGCGGTAGAAGCCGGTGGGCCGGATCATCTCTTCGAGCTCGGCGCGGTCGGCTTGGGCGTAGTCCAGGGCCGTGGGGTACCGGGCGAACAACGCCGGCGTCGTCAGGTTCACCCGTACGTCGGTGCATTGGGCGGACAGCACCGTCGCAACGGCCAGCTCCAGGGGCGTGGTGAAGTCCAACTCGCAGTGGGCATCGGGAAAGGCCTGCGCCAGAGTCCGATTCATCCGACGAGCGCGCCGGACCAGCCCGGTCCGAGTCTCCGTCCGCGCCGCACGGGCGGCTTTGTCCACTGTCACCTCCGACAGGGTACTAATTCGTGACCCCAACGAGACCTTGCCCATGTTTACTGACGACTTGTGTCCTGGTTGCTGATCACCGCCGTCCCGACGCTGCTGATGCTGTCAGCGGTCGGGCTGGAACGCATCGAAACCGGGCTGAGCCGGGAGCAGCAGAGGAACCCGCAGTTTCCTCCGAATCGGCATGCCAACCGTGTGTAGCGTTGTAACCTCGCTTGACGCCTGGCTCTAGACTCAGGTGGCTGGCCGGGTAGCGGCCCGCGCTTACGATTTCAAACCTTCATCAAAAACATCTAAGGGGCATCGTGGACGAGATCCTGGCGAGGGCCGGAATCTTCCAGGGAGTTGAGCCCAGCGCCGTAGCCGCGCTGACCAAGCAGCTTCAGCCCGTGGACTTTCCGCGCGGACACACCGTGTTCGCAGAGGGAGAGCCCGGCGACCGGCTGTACATCATCGTCTCCGGGAAAGTGAAGATCGGCCGGCGGTCCCCCGACGGCCGGGAAAACCTCCTGACCATCATGGGTCCCTCGGACATGTTCGGTGAGTTGTCGATCTTCGACCCCGGCCCCCGGACCTCGAGCGCCACCACGATCACCGAGGTGCGCGCGGTCTCGATGGACCGCGACGCCCTGCGGTCGTGGATCTCCGACCGGCCCGAGATCGCCGAGCAGCTGCTGCGGGTGCTGGCCCGCCGGCTGCGCCGCACCAACAACAACCTGGCCGACCTGATCTTCACCGACGTGCCCGGCCGGGTCGCCAAGCAGCTGCTGCAGCTGGCGCAACGGTTCGGCACCCAGGAAGGCGGGGCCCTGCGGGTCACCCACGACCTGACCCAGGAAGAGATCGCCCAGCTGGTCGGGGCTTCGCGGGAGACGGTGAACAAGGCGCTGGCCGACTTCGCCCACCGCGGCTGGATCCGGCTCGAGGGCAAGAGCGTGCTGATCTCCGACTCCGAGCGGCTGGCCCGCCGAGCGCGCTAGGTACCTGTTCGCCGAGCGGCGGTGACTCAGCCCCGCAGGTAGTTCAGCTGGGCCTGCACCGACCATTCGGCGGCGCCCCAGAGCTCCTCGTCGACGTCGGTGTAGACGTGTTCGACCACCTGACGGGCGGTGGCGTCCTCACCCAGCGCGGCCAGCGCCGAGCGCACCTGGTCGAGCCGCTGTTCGCGATGCTCCAGGTAGCCGCTGGCCACCGCCTCGATGTTGCCCAGCTCCGGTCCGTGGCCGGGCAGCACCGTGCGTCCACCCAGCCCGCGCAGCCGCCGCAGTGAGTCCAGGTAGCGCGTCAGGTCGCCGTCTTCACTGTCGATGACGGCGGTGCCCCGGCCCAGCACGGTGTCGGCGGTCAGGACGGCGTCGTCGAGCACGAACGACAGCGAGTCGGCGGTATGCCCCGGAGTGGCGAACACGGTGATCCGCAGCCCGGCGGCATCGATCACCTGACCGTCGGTCAGACCGCCGCCGAGCCGACGCTGAAATCCGCTACCCGCCGAGTACACCGGTGCCCCGACGGCGTCCACCAGCTTGTCGATGCCCTCGGTGTGATCGAAGTGCCGGTGGCTGATCAGCACCAGGGCGATCCGGCCGACCTCGGCGAGCCGGCCGATGTGCTCGTCGTCGTCGGGACCCGGGTCGACGATCACCACCTCGTCGCTGCCCGGCCCGCGCAGCACCCAGGTGTTGGTGCCCTCCAAAGTCATCAGGCCGGGGTTGTCGGCCAGCAGCACCGACGCGGTCTCGGTGACCGGCCGCAGCCGACCGTAGGCGGGATGACTGGCCGACACCGCTGCGCTACTCCGCCGCGGCCTTCAGCTCGACGATCAACTCGACCTCCACCGGCGCGTTCAGCGGCAGCTCGGAGACCCCGACCGCGGAGCGGGCGTGCTTGCCGGCGTCGCCGAACACCTCACCCAACAGTTCGGAGGCCCCGTTGACCACGGCGGGCTGCCCGTTGAAGTTCGGCGCCGACGCGACGAACCCGACGACCTTGACGACCCGGGTCACGGCGTCGAGCCCGACCAGCGCATCCACCGCGGCCAGCGCGTTGAGAGCGCAGATCCGGGCCAGTGCGTGACCGTCCTCCGGGCTGACCTCCGCGCCCACCTTTCCGGTGCGCGGCAACTCTCCGGCCTGCATCGGCAGCTGACCGGAGGTGTAGACGAGGTTGCCGGTGCGTACCGCCGGCACGTAGGCCGCCAGCGGCGTCACCACGTCGGGCAGGTCGATGCCGAGTTCGGTCAGCCGGGCCCGCCAGCTCATTGCGGGCGCTTCAGGAAGGCGATGAGCTGCTCACCGGAAGGCCCGGGCAGCACCGAGACCAGCTCCCAGCCGTCTTCTCCCCACTGGTCGAGGATCTGCTTGGTGGCGTGCGTGATCAAGGGGACGGTGGCGTACTCCCAGACCGTGCGTTGACTCATGGCAGCGAGCTTATCGCTAGGACGCTCAAGCCCTTGGTTAGCATGCAGTGGTGACAGCCACATCCAGCAGCGGGCCTGCTCTCGGCTGGCCTTCGCGATTGACGAAGGCCCGGCTGCATTTCGTGACCGGCAAGGGCGGTACCGGCAAGTCGACGGTGGCGGCCGCGCTGGCGTTGTCGTTGGCGGCCGGAGGCCGCCGGGTGCTGCTGGTGGAAGTCGAAGAGCGCCAAGGCATTGCGCAACTCTTTGACGTGCCGCCGCTACCCATCGATCCGCTCAAGGTGGCGACCGCCGAGGGCGGTGGGCAGGTCGACGCGCTGGCCATGGACATCGAGGCCGCGTTCCTGGAATACCTCGACCTGTTCTACAACCTGGGGATCGCCGGGCGGGCGATGCGGCGCGTCGGGGCGGTCGAGTTCGCGACCACGATCGCGCCCGGCCTGCGCGACGTCATCCTCACCGGCAAGATCAAGTACCACGTGATCCAGACCGACAAGAACAACAAGCCGGTCTACGACGCGGTCGTGGTGGATGCGCCGCCGACCGGCCGGATCGCCCGGTTCCTCGACGTCACCAAGGCGGTGTCGCAATTGGCCAAGGGCGGCCCGGTGCACTCGCAGGCTGACGGCGTGGTGAAGCTGCTGCACTCCGATCAGACCGCGATCCACCTGGTGACACTGCTGGAGGCCCTGCCGATGCAGGAGACCCTGGAGGCCATCGACGAGCTGCGCGAGCTGGACCTGCCGATCGGCAGCGTGATCGTCAACCGCGACATCCCCGCTCACCTGGATCCCGCCGACCTGGCCAAGGCAGCCGAAGGTGTCGTCGACGCCGATGCGGTCCGGGCCGGGCTGGCCGCGGCGGGGATCACCCTGGCCGACGACGACTTCGCAGGTCTGCTGACCGAAACCATCCAGCACGCCACCCTCATCAGCGCCCGGACCGAAACGGCCGAGCAGCTGCAGCAGTTGGATGTGCCGCGCCTGCATCTGCCGACGATCACCGACGGTGTCGACCTCGGCAGCCTCTATGAGCTCTCGGAAATTCTCGGCCAACAGGGGGTTCGATGACACCCGATACGACCGGCAAGCCGCTGGCGCTGGACTTGGCGGCGATCCTGGCCGACACCTCCAACCGCGTGGTGGTGTGTTGCGGCGCGGGCGGCGTCGGCAAGACCACCACCGCCGCGTCGATGGCGCTGCGGGCCGCCGAATACGGCCGCACCGTGGTGGTGCTGACCATCGACCCGGCCCGTCGGCTGGCGCAGGCGCTGGGCATCGACGACCTGGGCAATCACCCGCAGCGGGTTCCGCTGCCCGCGGAAGTGCCGGGTGAGCTGCACGCGATGATGCTCGACATGCGCCGCACCTTCGACGAGATGGTGACGCAGTACTCCGGCCCGGAGCGAGCCGAGGCGATCCTGGGCAACCAGTTCTACCAAACGGTGGCCACCTCGCTGTCCGGCACGCAGGAGTACATGGCGATGGAGAAGCTCGGCCAGCTGCTCGCCGAGGACCGCTGGGATCTGGTGGTGGTCGACACCCCACCGTCGCGCAACGCCCTGGACTTCCTGGACGCGCCGAAGCGGCTGGGCAGCTTCATGGACAGTCGGCTGTGGAAGTTGCTGCTGGGCCCCGGTCGGGGCATCGGCAAACTGGTCGCCGGCGCGCTCGGCCTGGCAATGAAAGCCCTGTCGACCGTGCTGGGTTCTCAAATGCTTTCCGATGCAGCGAATTTCGTGCAGTCCCTCGATGCCACCTTCGGCGGTTTCCGGGAGAAGGCCGACCGCACCTACGACCTGCTCAAGCGCCGCGGCACCCAGTTCGTGGTGGTGTCGGCGGCCGAGCCCGACGCGTTACGGGAGGCGTCGTTCTTCGTCGACCGACTCTCCCAAGAACACATGCCGCTGGCCGGGTTGATTCTCAACCGCACCCATCCGATGTTGTGCGACCTGCCCATCGAGCGCGCCATCGACGCGATCGAGACGCTGCAGGAGCCCCAGACCGGCGAATCGCTGCCCGAAGGGGCGAAGGCGCTCACCATCGCGGCGCTGCAGATTCATGCCGAACGCGGCGCTACCGCCAAGCGCGAGATCCGACTGCTGTCGCGTTTCACCCGGGCCAACCCGCGGGTTCCTATCGTCGGGGTGCCGTCACTGCCGTTCGACGTCTCCGATTTGGAGGCGCTCGGCGCGATCGCCGATCAACTCACGGCGCAGAAGTAGAAGTAGAAGCGAAGAGGGACTCAGCCGGGCGTCAGCCGGCGTCACGCTGCTTGCGCTGGGCGGCGAAGTACTCACGCCAGGAGGTCACCTCGGGGTGCTGCTTGAGCAGTGCCCGGCGTTGCCGCTCGGTCATACCGCCCCACACCCCGAACTCGACGCGGTTGTCCAGCGCGTCGGCCAGACATTCGAGCACGACCGGGCAGTGCCGACAGATCACCGCGGCTTTGCGTTGTGCCGCACCGCGTACGAAGAGTTCGTCGGGGTCCGCGCCGCGGCATACGGCCTTGGAAACCCAGGCGATTCGGCCCTCGTCCTGCACGCCGCGCAGCACGGTTCGGGGGGTTTGGGATGCTTGGGATGCTGAAGCCGTTGGCATGCTGGTGTTGTGAACCGCTGTCCCTGCAACAGACACTGACGATCCTCCGTCCCGGCCGCCCCGGCAGCCACCTATTCAACATCGGCGCCGACCCAATACTGCGATCTACGCCACATCGCTTCATCAGTGTTACCTGAATCGCACTTGATGTCCAAGTTAGGTGGTCAGGTGGTGTCTGCGCAACAGGTTGATCGGCACTTTTTTGGGACAACCGTGCAGTCCGATCGTGATCTTTGCCGCGATCAGCGGCGCGGCGCTGGGTGAACCCGATATTTTCTGACGTACACGTCAATTTAAGCGGCCCGGGGTTGATGGGCGGTGGCCCCGCTTCGCCCGGCTCCGGCGCGCTTGCGACCACCGCTAGTGTGTTAGCCATGTCGGAGCGTCCCCCGACCGGCCCTACTGTGCTCAAACTGGCCGGGTGTTGTCTGCTCGCCGCCGTCCTGCTCGCGGCGCTGCTGTTCCCCGTCGCCGGCGGTGTCGGCCTGATGTCCAACCGCGCCTCCGATGTGGTGGCCAACGGATCGGCCCAGCTGGTCAGCGGTGATGTGCCCGCGGTGTCGACGATGGTCGACGCCAAGGGCAACACGATCGCGTGGTTGTACTCGCAGCGCCGGTTCGAGGTGCCCAGCGACAAGATCGCCGACACGATGAAGCTGGCGATCGTCTCCATCGAGGACAAGCGGTTCGCCGAGCACAGCGGGGTGGACTGGAAGGGGACGCTGACCGGGCTGGCCGGCTACGCCTCCGGGGACATCGACACCCGCGGCGGCTCGACGCTGGAGCAGCAGTACATCAAGAACTACCAACTGCTGGTGCTGGCCCAGACCGACGCCGAGAAGCGCGCCGCGATCGAGACCACCCCCGCGCGCAAGCTCCGGGAGATCCGGATGGCGCTCACCCTCGACCGGACCTTCACCAAGCCGCAGATCCTGACCCGCTACCTGAACCTGGTGTCGTTCGGCAACAATTCGTTCGGCATCCAGGACGCCGCCCAGACCTACTTCGGCGTCGACGCCTCCGACCTGAACTGGCAGCAGTCGGCCCTGTTGGCCGGAATGGTGCAGTCGACCAGCACGCTGAACCCCTACACCAATCCCGAGGGCGCGCTGGCGCGACGGAACCTGGTGCTGGACACCATGATCGAAAACCTCCCCGGCGAGGCCGACGCGCTGCGAGCGGCCAAACAGGAACCACTGGGCATCCTGCCGCAGCCCAACGAGCTGCCGCGGGGCTGCATCGCCGCCGGCGACCGGGCCTTCTTCTGCGACTACGTGCAGGAATACCTGACGCGGGCGGGGATCAGCAAAGAACAGGTGGCCCGCGGCGGCTACGTCATCCACACCACGCTGGACCCCGACGTGCAGGCCCCGATCAAAGAGGCGATCGACAGCTTCGCCAACCCCAACGTGCAGGGCATCGCCAGCGTGATGAGTGTGATCAAGCCCGGCAGTGACGCACACCCCGTGCTGGCGATGGCCAGCAACCGCACCTACGGTCTCAATGCCGACCTCGGCGAAACCATGCGGCCGCAACCGTTCTCACTGGTCGGCGACGGCGCCGGGTCGATCTTCAAGACATTCACCGTGGCCGCGGCGCTGGAGATGGGCATGGGTATCAGTGCCGACCTCGAGGTGCCCGGCCGGTTCCAGACCAAGGGCATGGGCTCAGGCGGCGCCAAGGGCTGCCCCAAGGAGACCTGGTGCGTGGTCAACGTCGCGCCCTACCGGTCACCGATGAACGTCTCCACCGCGCTGGCGACCTCGCCCAACACCGCGTTCGCGAAACTGATCTCCCAGGTCGGGGTCGGCCGCACCGTGGACATGGCGATCAAGCTGGGCTTGCGTTCCTACGCCGATCCGGGCACCGCGCGCGACTACGACCCGGACAGCAACGAGAGCCTGGCGGATTTCGTCAAACGGCAGAACCTGGGCTCGTTCACCCTGGGCCCGATCGAGGTCAACGCGCTGGAGCTGTCCAACGTTGCCGCCACCTTGGCCTCCGGCGGGGTCTGGTGCCCGCCGAACCCGATCGACAAGGTCTTCGACCGCAACGGCAACGAGGTGGCCGTCACCACCGAGACCTGTGAGCGGGTGGTTCCCGAAGGGCTCGCGAACACCATGGCCAACGCCTTGAGCAAGGACATTCAAGGCGGCGGCACCGCGGCACCGGCCGCCGGTTCGGTGGGCTGGGATCTGCCGATGGCAGGCAAGACCGGCACCACCGAGGCGCACCGCTCGTCGGGCTTTCTGGGCTTCACCAACCGCTACGCGGCAGCCAACTACATCTTCGACGACTCCAGCTCGCCGTCGGACCTGTGCTCGTTCCCGCTGCGGCACTGCGGTGACGGGGACCTCTACGGCGGCAACGAGCCGGCCCGGACCTGGTTCGCGGCGATGAAGCCGATCGCCACCGACTTCGGCGACGTCGTCATGCCGCCGACCGATCCGCGGTATGTCGATGGCGGGCCCAACTCACGAGTGCCCAGCGTCACCGGCCTGGACGTCGACGCCGCCCGCGCACGGCTCAAGGAAGTCGGGTTCCAGGTCGCCGACCAGCCGAACTGGGTCAACTCCAGCGCCCGTTCCGGGGCGGTCGTCGGCACCTCACCGGGTGGGCAGACCATTCCCGGTTCGATCATCACGATCGAGGTCAGCAACGGCATCCCGCCGCCACCGCCACCACCACCGGACGGTCTGCCGCCGATGGGCCCGGTGGGTTCGACGGTGGTGGAGATTCCGGGGCTGCCACCGATCACCATTCCGCTGCTGCCGCCCCCGGCACCGCCGCCGTAATCGCGGTGCCGGGGTCCGGGCGCAGTAGTCTGAACGCCATGGCTGCCTCACCTGCCCTGACCCGGTCCGTCGTCGCCGCTTCGGCGGTGCTCGGGCCGGCGGCTCTCGCTATCGGCTACGGCGCGATCATCGAACGCAACGCGTTTGTGGTGCGCGAGGCGACGATGCCGGTGCTGGCTCCCGGCTCGTCACCGCTGCGGGTGCTGCACATCAGCGACATCCACATGCGCCCCGGCCAGCGCCGCAAGCAGGCCTGGCTGCGGGAGCTGGTGCGCTTGGAGCCGGACCTGGTGGTCAACACCGGCGACAATCTCGCGCATCCGAAGGCAGTGCCGGCGGTGGTGCAGGCCCTGGGGGATCTGCTTTCGGTGCCGGGAGTGTTCGTGTTCGGCAGCAACGACTACTTCGGGCCGCGGCTGAAGAACCCGGCGAAGTACCTGACCAAGCCGACGCACCGCGTGCACGGCGTCCCGCTGCCCTGGCAGGACCTGCGCGCGGCGTTCACCGAGCGGGGCTGGCTGGATCTGACCCACAACCGTCGCGAATTCGACGTGGCCGGCCATCGGATCGCCGCGGCCGGCGTCGACGACCCGCACATCGAGCGGGACCGCTACGACACCATCGCCGGTCCGGCCGACCTGACCGCCGATCTGCGCCTGGGGCTCACCCATTCGCCGGAGCCGCGCGTGCTGGACCGGTTCGCCGGCGACGGCTACCAGTTGGTGATGGCGGGCCACACCCACGGCGGCCAGCTGTGCGTGCCGTTCTACGGCGCACTGGTGACCAACTGCGGGCTGGATCGCTCCCGGGTCAAGGGGCCCTCGCAGTGGGGCGCGCACATGCGCCTGCACGTCTCGGCGGGGATCGGCACCTCGCCGTTCGCGCCGGTGCGGTTCGCCTGCCGTCCCGAGGCCAGCCTGCTGACTCTGGTGGCGGCGCCGACCGGCGGTGATGACTCTCAGCTCACCCGCGGCTCGACCCAGCCCTCCGTGTCGGCCCGTTGACTGGGCGGATCGCCGACCACGGGCATCCACGGCGCTGGGCCGACAACGCGATCCGGCTGATCGAAGCCGACGCACGGCGCAGCGCCGACACCCATCTGCTGCGTTACCCGCTGCCCGCATGGGCGGACGAGGGCTCGGGTCTTCACGTGGCGCTGTACCTCAAAGACGAGACCACCCACATCACCGGCAGCCTCAAGCACCGGCTGGCCCGCTCACTGTTCCTCTACGCGTTGTGCAACGGCCGGATCGCCGAGGGCACCACGGTGGTCGAGGCGTCGTCGGGCTCCACCGCGGTCTCCGAGGCGTATTTCGCCGCGCTGCTGGGGCTGCCGTTCGTCGCGGTGATGCCGGCATCGACCAGTGCGTCGAAGGTGGCGCTGATCGAGGCGCAGGGCGGGCGCTGCCATTTCGTGGAGCATTCGGCCGATGTGTACGCCGAGGCGGAGCGGATCGCCGCCGACACCGGCGGGCATTACCTGGATCAGTTCACCAACGCCGAGCGGGCCACCGACTGGCGCGGCAACAACAACATCGCCGAGTCGATGTTCTCCCAGATGCGCGACGAGGCCCATCCGATCCCGGATTGGATCGTGGTGGGGGCCGGTACCGGCGGCACCAGCGCGACGATCGGCCGCTACATCCGGTATCGCCGGCACGCGAGCCGGTTGTGCGTGGTCGACCCGGAGAACTCGGCCTTCTATCCGGCCTACTCGCAGTGCCGCTACGACGTGGTGGTCGAGGAGTCGTCGCGGATCGAGGGCATCGGCCGACCGCGGGTGGAACCGTCGTTCCTGCCCGACGTGGTGGACCGGATGGTGACCGTGCCCGATGCCGCCTCGGTGGCCACCGCGCGGCACGTCAGCGCGGTCTTGGGCCGTCGGGTGGGTGCTTCGACCGGCACCAATGTCTGGGGAGCGTTTGGGCTACTGGCCGAGATGGTCGCCGATGGGCGCAGCGGGTCGGTGGTCACCGTGCTGGCCGACAGCGGCGACCGCTACGCCGACACCTACTACAACGACGACTGGCTGGCGCAGCAGGGGCTGGACCCGACGGGCCCGGCGGCAGTATTGGCCGAGTTCGAGAGGTCCTGCCGGTTCGCGTTCGCCTGAGCCCGCTCTTCGGCTGCGTCGGGGTTGGTGGCTGCAAGCCACACCGCAGCCAGAGCGAAGAAACCGGCATACACCGCTCCGCCTAACAGCGTCATGATTTGACTCCCTTTGCACTAAACCTTGTTAGCCAGTCTGCCTAAGTCCGCCTATGTTTGCGAAGTCCCCACGCCGGAATGTGGGGAGTTTCATGCTCCCGGGGACTAGTGAGCTGGGCCTCGGGGTGGGGCGCAGGGGTCTCAGCCGGGCGCTGTCACCAGCCGTTTGGGTGACCGGCGGGCAGGTGCGATACGCTGTCGTGGCTTCACACGGGGTGTGGCGCAGCTTGGTAGCGTGCTTCGTTCGGGACGAAGAGGTCGTGGGTTCGAATCCCGCCACCCCGACAGTTTTTGCAGTTCAACGGGCCTTGACCCGCGGTTTCGCCAATCCGGTCCACCGGCTGTCTCGGCGGTAGACAATGTCTCCCGTGGACTTCCCCATGCGCTACGACCGGTGGTACCGACCACTGGCGACCGTGCTGGGCCTGGGTCCCGGGCGGGCGAGCATCCGGGTGGCTGACGGGCTGCTGCAAGTCCGCAGCGGCTGGGCCTTCGCCATCGACATCGCGGTGAACAACATCGAATCCGCCCGGCCCGCGCCGGAACGCATGTGGGGCTGGGGGGTTCATCAGGCGTGTAATGGCTGGCTCGTCAACGGATCCCGGCACGGCGTGGTCGAAATCTTGCTGACCCACGGCGTCAAGCCGACGAAGGCGCCGACGGCCGGCTGGTTCAACAAGCCCGTCCGGCGCCTCTACGTCAGCGTCACCGACCCCGACGGCTTCATCGCCGCGCTCACGGGCTGGCAGTTGCCGGCGACCGGCTCCTAGAGCCGTTCCCGGACCGCGGCCGACAGCCGAGACCCATCGGCCTTACCCGCGGCGATCGCGGTGGCGGCCTTCATCACCTGGCCCATGTGCTTCATGTGCGGCCGCTCCCCGATCGCCTCGGCCACCTGCGCCAGCGCGGTGTCGACGACGTCAGCCAATTCGGCGTCGCTGAGTGGCGCCGGAAGATACTCGTCGATGATCCGGGCCTCGGCGTGTTCTTCGGCGGCGAGGTCACCCCGGCCGTTCTGGGTGTAGATGGTCGCGGACTCCGCACGCTTGCGGGCCTCGCGCGCCAGCACCTTGAGGACGTCCTCGTCGGTCAGTTCCCGGGCCTGTTTGCCGGCGACCTCTTCGGCCTGGATCGCCGCCAACAACATTCGCAGGGTCGCCGTGCGCAGCTTGTCCTGCGCCTTCATTGCCGCCGTCAGATCCGCACGCAACTGGGATTTGAGTTCCGCCATGCCCCATAACGCTACGCTCAGCCACATGGTGAATCCGCCTCCGCCCGGCTACCCCGGGCCTGGTTTTCCGCCGCCCGGCTACGGCCCACCGCCCGGCTATGGCCCGCCACCTCCGGGCTACGGCCCCCCGCCCGGCTACGGACCCCCAGCACCGGGCTACGGCGCACCGCCGCCCGGCTACGGCCCACCGCCCGGCTACGGCGCGCCGCCGATGGGTTACGGCCCACCGCCTGCCGGCTACGGTCCCCCGCCCGGCTACGGCCCACCGCCACCGGGATACGGCCCACCTCCGGGATACCCGCAGCCTGAAGTCAAGCCCGGCATCATTGCGCTGCGCCCGCTGAGCCTGACCGACATCTACAACGGCGCCGTCGGTTACATCCGGGCCAACCCGAAGACCGTGCTGGGGCTCACCGCCGTGGTCGTGGTGGCTACTCAGATCATCAGTGGGATCGCCCAGTTCGGCCTGCTGTCGGCGCTCGGCCCGTCGGGTCCGGGTAGGTCGTCCTCGGAGCTCTCCGGCGGTGACGTGGCGGCGTGGCTGACCGGTTCCGCCGGCGCGGCCATCGTGACTGCGCTCGGCACCATCGTGTTGACCGGCCTGCTGACCGTCGTGGTCGGGCGCGCGGTGTTCGGGTCGCCGATCTCCATCGCCGAAGCCTGGGCGATCGTGCGCGACCGCTTCGGCTCGCTGGTCGGCCTGACCGCCCTGATCGGTTTGGGCGCGGTGGTGCTGTGTGGCTTCGCGGCGGCCATCATCGCCTTCGCCGACGGAGCGGGCGGCACCGGCGCCGCTGTGTTGATCGCCGTGCCGTTGGTACCGGCGCTGATCGCAGCGTTGGCCTACGGCTATACGGTGCTGGTCTTCGCGCCGACGGTGATCGTGCTGGAGCGCCAACCGGTGTTCGAGGCGATGCGCCGGTCGTTCTACTTGGTGCGCAACAGTTTCTGGCGGGTGCTGGGCATCATGGCGCTGACCGCCCTGATCGTCTCCCTGATCAGCAGCGCGGTGGCGTTTCCGTTCAACATCTTCGGGATGGTGGTCACCCACGGCGCGGACGCCCTGACCGGCGGCGCGCAGTTGAGCCTGTTCTCCCGAATCGGCGCGACGATTGCCCAGATCATCGTGCTGCCCTTCACCGCCGGTGTGTCGGTGCTGCTGTACACCGACCGGCGCATCCGGGGCGAGGCATTCGACCTGGTGCTGCGAACCGGCGCGACCGGTGGACCGTACGTCGGCGGCTGGACCGACAACCTCTGGCTGACCCGGCCCCCGGGGTAAGGACCACCGGGTGCCCACCGTCGACATCGACCGCGAAGCCGCCCGCGAGGCGGCCGAACGCGAGCTGGCCAAACCGATGTACCCGCGGCCGTCGCCCAAGCAACAGTTCCTCGACTTCATCGAGACGCTGGTGCGGCGGTTGGTGCTCAAAGGTTCGGAGTTGCCCGGCGGATGGTTCACCATCAGCGTGTTGCTGATCGTCCTTGCGGCGGCCGTGGTGGCCGCCGTGCACGTCAGCCGCCGGATGCTGCACGACGGCCACCGCGGCGACCCGTTATACGGCGCAACACAACTCAGCGCCACCGAACACCGTGCCGCCGCGCAGCGCCACGCGGCATCGGGAGATTGGGGCGCGGCGATCCGGCACCGGCTGCGAGCAGTGGCTCGTCAACTCGAGGAGACCGGGGTCTTGCTTCCCGCCACGGGCCGTACCGCCACCGAACTGGCCCGCGATGCCGGCGCGGCGCTGCCCGTCTTGGCCGGTGAACTGTTCAGGGCCGCCGAGACGTTCAACGATGTCAGCTACGGCGAGCTGCCCGCCACCCCGGAGGGATATCGGATCGTCGCGGACCTCGACGAGCGGGTGGGGGCCACGACGCAGGCTCGGCAGTACCGGTGACGGCCATCCGGCGGACGTGGCTGTGGGTCGCCGTGGCCCTGGCTGTGATCGTGGCGGTTTCGGCGGTGGGCGCCTACCTGACCACCCCACGACCGGGCGGCCGGATGGATCCGAATGCCACCGGACCCGAGGGCGCACACGCGCTCGTGGCGCTGCTGCGTCACCGCGGGGTCGAGGTCGTGCCCGCCGGCACCGTCGATGACGTGGCCCGCGAGGCGCGTCCCGACACCCTGGTGCTGGTGGCCCAGACCCCGCGCATCGCCGGCAGTGAGCTGATGAACCGGCTGGCCGGCCTGCCCGGCGACCTGCTGCTGGTGGCACCGGACGCCCTGGCCCGCAGGGCTCTGGCACCCCGGGTGCGGTCCGGCCCCGTACGCGCGTTCACCCGCCAGCCCGGCTGCGGCCTGCGCGAGGCCCAACGAGCCGGACCGGTCGACCTGCGCACCACCGCGACCTACGTTGTGACCCAAGGCCATTCTGCGGCCAGCTGCTACGACGGCGCCTTGGTGCGCTATCGCGACGGCTCGCGCACCATCACCGTGATCGGCAGCGAGACCTTTATGACCAACGCCGACCTGGCCCGGGAGGGTAACGCCGCGCTGGCGATGAACCTCGCCGGGACTTCAGGACGCCTGATCTGGTACGCGCCCCAACATATTCAAGGCGCAAAGGCGGGAAAGGCGGCGATAGCCGGACTGATCCCGCCGAACGTCCGATGGCTGTTCTGGCAGCTGTGTGTGGCACTGGCACTGGCCGCGCTGTGGAAGGGCCGCCGGCTCGGCCCCCTGGTGGCCGAGCAATTGCCCGTCGTCGTCCGCGCATCGGAGACGGTCGAGGGCCTCGGCCGGCTCTACCGCTCCCACCGGGCCCGCGACAGAGCCGCCGCCGCCCTGCGCGCCGCGGCCCTGCGCCGACTGGCTCCACGCCTGGGGTTGGGCCCGGGACCGAAGCCGCCCGAGCTGGTCGCGGCAGTGTCGGCGCGGACTGGGGCACACCCGGACTGGTTGTGGCACTTGCTGTTCGGGACACCTCCGGACTCCGACGACGCCCTGGTCGCTCTGGCCCGTGCACTCGACGACATCGAAAGGCAGGTCACCCACTCGTGACTCACACTCCCGCAGAGAATCCGGCGGCGGCCGCAGCCCGTGACGCGTTGCTGGCGTTGCGCAACGAAGTCGCCAAGGTCGTGGTCGGCCAGGACGCGGTGGTCAGCGGCCTGGTGATCGCACTGTTGTGCCGCGGCCACGTGCTGCTCGAAGGTGTTCCGGGCGTTGCGAAAACACTGCTGGTCCGAACTCTGAGCGCCGCGTTGCGGCTGGACTTCAAACGGGTCCAGTTCACCCCCGACCTGATGCCCGGTGACATCACCGGCTCGCTGGTCTACGACACCCACACCGCGGAGTTCGTGTTCCGGCCGGGACCGGTCTTCACCAACCTGCTGCTGGCCGACGAGATCAATCGCACCCCACCCAAAACCCAGGCGGCGCTGCTGGAGGCGATGGAGGAAGGGCAGGTCAGCGTCGACGGCGCGGCCAAGCCGCTGCCCGACCCGTTCATCGTCGCCGCCACCGCCAACCCCATCGAGTACGAGGGCACCTACCGGCTGCCGGAGGCCCAGCTCGACCGGTTCCTGCTCAAGCTGACCGTGCCACTGCCGGTGCGCGAGGCCGAGATCGACATCTTGTCCCGGCATGCGCAGGGCTTCGACCCGCACGACCTGTCCGCGGTGGCCGAGGTGGCCGGCGCACAGGAGTTGGCCGCCGGCCGCGCCGCGGTGCGCCAGGTGCTGGTGGCCGACCAGGTACTGGGTTACATCGTCGACGTGGTCGCGGCGACCCGGCGCTCGCCCGCCCTGCAACTGGGTGTCTCGCCCCGTGGCGCGACCGCGTTGCTGGCCACGTCGCGGTCGTGGGCGTGGCTGTCCGGGCGCAATTACGTCACGCCTGACGACGTCAAGGCGATGGCCCGCTCCACGCTGCGGCACCGGGTGATGTTGCGCCCGGAGGCCGACCTCGAAGGTGCTACCGCCGACGGGGTTCTCGACAGCATCTTGGCCTCGGTTCCGGTGCCGCGCTGGTGATTCTGACGGGTCGCGCCGCACTGATCGCACTGCTCTGCGCCGTGCCGGTCACGCTGGCCCCCTGGCCGGCGGCGGCGTTCGCGGTGCTGCTGGCCGGGCTGATCCTGGCGGTGGTGCTCGACGTCGCGTTGACGACAGATCCCGCAACGCTGCGCATCGAGCGGTCCATGGACACCGCGGTACGGCTCGGCCAGACGTTGACGACCACGTTGTGGATCGGCAACGGCGGCCGACGATTCCGCGGGCAGCTTCGTGACGCCTGGCCGCCCAGCGCCTGCGCCGCACCGCGCTCCCATCCGCTGGAGTTGGCGGCCGGCCAGCAATCCCGGGTGGTCACCGAGCTACGACCGATCCGCCGCGGCGACCAGCGGGCCGCCCGGGTCACCGTGCGCTCGATCGGGCCGCTGGGGCTGGCCGGGCGGCAGCGATCCAGGCAGGTGCCCGGGCACGTGCGGGTACTCCCGCCGTTCTTGTCCCGCCGGCACCTGCCGGCACGCCTGGCCCGACTGAGGGAGGTCGACGGGAATCTTCCGGCGCTGGTGCGCGGTCAGGGCAGCGAGTTCGACTCGCTGCGCGAATACGTCGTCGGCGATGATGTGCGCTCGATCGACTGGCGGGCCACCGCGCGGCGTTCCGAGGTGGTGGTGCGGACTTGGCGGCCCGAGCGTGACCGGCGGGTGGTCATCGTGCTCGACACCGGCCGCACCGCGGCCGGCCGGATCGGGGTCGACCCCACCGCACGTGACCCCGCAGGCTGGCCCCGGCTGGATTGGTCGATGGATGCCGCACTATTGCTGGCGGCGTTGGCATTACGCGCCGGCGACCACGTCGATCTGCTCGCCCATGACCAGGTGGCCCGGGCCGGGGTGTTCGGGGCGTCGCGGACCCGGCTGTTCGCTCAGCTGGTGGACGCGATGGCGCCGCTGCAGCCGGCGCTGGTCGAGTCCGACGCCGCGGCGATGGTGGCCACCTTGTCGCGGCGGGCACGCCGACAGAACCTGGTGGTGCTGTTGACCGATCTCAACGCCTCCGCCCTGGAGGAAGGCCTGCTGCCGGTGTTGCCGAAACTGACTGCAGAACACCAGGTGATCCTGGCCGCGGTCGCCGATCCGCGGGTGGAACGACTGGCACACGGACGCGGCGACGCGGCCGCGGTCTACGACGCGGGCGCCGCCGAGCGGGCCCGCAATGACCGCCGCGCGATGGCGGCCCGGTTGCGACGCAGCGGCGTGCAGGTGATCGACGCCCCACCCGAGGACCTGGCGCCGGCACTGGCCGACGCCTATCTGGCGATGAAGGCCGCCGGACGGCTCTGACCCCGGCCGCGAGCGTGCACGGAATGTCACGATTAGCGGCGTGGCGCCGTGCAGACACGCGCGCTCGCGGGGTGCGGGGCTAACCGGTGGGGATGACGTCGGGGGCATCGGCGATGTCACCGGTCTCGTCGGCGGCCACCGCCTTGCGCCCGAAGTACACCACGTAGGCCAGAAACGCCGCCTCGACCACGACGCCGATGCCGATCCGCAGCCAGGTCGGCAGGGACGACGGGGTCACCATCGCCTCGAGCAGCCCGGCCACGGCGAGCACCACGACCAACCCCACGGCCACCGCGACGACGGCCCGGCCCTGTTCGGCGAGCGCCTGTCCGCGGGACCGATCCCCCGGTGCGATCACCGTCCAGCCCAGTCGCATGCCCACCGCGCCGGCCAGGAACACCGCCGTCAACTCCAGCAGTCCGTGCGGGGCAAGCAGTCCCAGCATGAATCCGCCCCGGCCGGCGTGGAACATCAGCCCGAGACCCAATCCGAGGTTGGCCGCGTTGGAGAACAACAGCGCCGGGATCGGCAGGCCCAGCAGCACCGAGAACGCAATGGCGCGGGCGGCCACCCAGGCGTTGTTCACCCAGACCTGCAGGGCGAACGACCCGGCCGGGTGATCGCTGTAGTAGGCGGCGAAGTCGTGGTTGACCAGCCGGTCGATCTCCGCGGGGGTGCCGATCACCGCCTGCACATCGGGGTTGCCGGCCACCCAGCAGGCGATGACCGCCGACACCGCCAGGAACACCGCGGCGGTGCCCAGCCACCACCGCCAGGCCCGGTAGGCGACTACCGGAAACGACACCGTCACGAACCGGACGAACTCCGAGGCCAACGGCGCATGGGCGCCGGTGACGGCGGCACGCGCCCGTGCCACCAGGGCGGAAAGTCGGCCGATGAGCGCTGCATCCGACGACGACGAGCGCACCACCGACAGGTGAGTGGACACCCGCTGATACAGGTCCACCAATTCGTCGACCTCAGCGCCGGTGAGCCGTCGCCGATTCTTGACCAGTGACTCCAGCCGCTCCCAGGTCGGTCGGTGGGTCAGCACGAAGGCGTCGACATCCACGTCGCCGAGCGTAGCGTCTGAGCTATGCCCAACCGCAGCCCCGAGCTGGTGACCGGCGACGCCGTCGTCCTCGACATCGCGATCGCGCAGCTGCCGGTGCGCGCGGTGAGCGCGCTGATCGACATCACCGTCGTAATGGTCGGTTACCTGTGCGCGATCGTGCTGTGGGCCACCACTCTCGGCCGGTTCGACGACGCGTTGACCACGGCAATCATGATCATCTTCGCCGTGCTGCTGCTGGTCGGCTACCCGGTCACCATGGAGACGCTCACCCGGGGCCGGTCGCTGGGCAAGATGGCGATGGGACTGCGGGTGGTTTCCGATGACGGCGGCCCGGAACGCTTCCGGCAGGCACTCTTTCGGGCGCTGGCCTCGGTTATCGAAATCTGGGGCCTGACCGGCAGCCCAGCGGTGATCTGCAGCCTGCTGTCACCGCGCGGAAAACGCCTGGGCGACATCTTCGCCGGCACGGTGGTGATCAGCGAACGCGCGCCGGCTTTGACTCCGCCGCCGATGATGCCGCCCGGGCTGGCCTGGTGGGCGTCGAGCTTGCAGTTGTCGGGCCTGCGCGCCGAGTCCGCGGAGCTGGCAAGGCAATTCCTGGCCCGAGCCGCACAGCTCGACCCGCACACCCGGCAGATGATGGCCTACCGGATCTCCGGTGACGTGCTGGCGCACATCTCACCGCCACCGCCCCCGGATGCCCCACCCGAACTGGTGTTGGCCGCGGTGCTGGCCGAACGGCATCAACGCGAGCTGGCGCGGTTTCAGGCCGTGCCGCCCGGACCGTATTTCCCGCCGCCTCCGGCGCCGTGGCCGCCACCGAATGCGGGCGGGTTCTTCCCCCCGGGCTGAACCCTCCGCGCAACACGGTGTTGCATTCCGATAGTTCCCGATATATCGTCAACGTATCGGGAGTGAAAGACGCTCCCCATCGAGAGCAATGAGGTACGCATGAATATCCCCTTCGGTCCGCCCGGCGGACCCTTCACAGACGATGCCGAACACCCCGTCGGTTTCGGTTTCGGCCCGGCGACGCCGCATCAGCGCCGCGCCGCCCACATCGCGCGTCGGCAGGCCCGGCGCGAGTTTCGCAGGCAGCTGCGCGACCACGCCGCCGACCATTGCGCCCCGTTTGGCTTCGGTGCCGGCCACGAGGCCGCCGGACCCGGGTTCGGCCCGGATTTCCGGCACGGATTCGGTCCGGGGTTCGGACCTGGTTTCGGTCCCGGCGGCCCCGGCTTCGGCTTCGGCTTCGGTCCGGGCGGGCACCGTGGGCACCGGCGCGGCAATCGCGGCCGGCGCGGCGACGTGCGGCTCGCCATCCTGGCGCTGCTGGCCGAGGGCCCGATGCACGGCTACGAGATCATTCAGCAGATCGCCGAACGCAGCCAACAACTGTGGCGTCCCAGCCCCGGATCGGTCTACCCGACCTTGCAGATGCTGGTCGATGAGGGACTGATCACCGCCAGCGAAACCGACGGCAAGAAACGCCTTTTCGAATTGACCGAAGAAGGACGTGGCGTCGCCGAGACGATCGAGACCCCGCCGTGGGAGCAGATCACCGACGGCGCCGACCCGGGGCAGCTCAACCTGCGCACCGCGACGGGTCAGCTGTTCGGCGCGGTCGCGCAGGCCGGCCAGGCCGCCACGCCCGAACAGCAGCAGCGCATCGTCGACATCATCAACAGCGCCCGCAAGGAAATCTACGGGATCCTCGGCGAGACCGAGTAAGGGTCAACAGCGCCGAAGAACCCGATGCATCGCGGTCTTCTCGTTGGATGAAACCCACAGTCCGTAGGCGGTTTTGACCGCGATCTGACGGGCGACGAATTCGCATTCGAACGCGGCGTTCGCCGGCAGCCAGCCGGCGGCGTCGCGGAATGCTTTGTCAAAGTTGGCTTGTGCGCTGACCGCGAGCAGGTTGCGCGGATCGTTGGCGAAATCGCGGCGACGCCGATCGTCCCAGGACCGCGCTCCCTTGTACCAGGCATCGGCCAACGACACGAGATGGTCGACCTGCACGGCTTCGGATGTCTCCGGTCCACGGACGAACGTGATGGTCTCCCCGGAGTACGGGTCGTGCAGGACGCCGCGCTGCACCAGGCAGGTGCCCCGTCGAAGTTCGATCTGGGTCAGGTCGCGACGCAGGATGTCGTCGCGGGTGTTGCAGCCGTTGTGGCCGAATTCGACATCGACATCGTCGCTCCACCGCTCACCGAACCGGTAGCGCTTGAAATCCTGCTCGCGGTCCCAGCCCTTGACCGGGAGCGCTTCGAGCATGCGGCGGGCATCGTCATAACCAGGGTCGAGCGGCGCCGCGCCGGGCGTCGGCGGCGCCGGAGTCGGCGAGGGACCCGACGGCTGCGAAAACCGACCGTCGTACTGCCACCACGCCCAGCCGACGGCCGCCACCACGACCAGCGCAACCAGCGCCCCGGGCAACACCCGTCTGCGTGCGGCCATTCTCAGGGCAGCTCGACCCAGTCCAGCGTGCGCTGCACGGCCTTTCGCCACCCGGCATAGCCTTCGGCCCGCTGCTCATCCGACCAGTTCGGGGTCCAGCGCTTGTCTTCGCGCCAATTGGCACGAAGATCGTCGGGCCCCTTCCAGAACCCGACACCCAGTCCGGCCGCATACGCCGCCCCGAGAGCGGTGGTTTCGGCCACCACCGGCTTGACCACGTCGACCCCGAGCACGTCGGCCTGGATCTGCATACACAGGGCGTTGGCGGTGATACCGCCGTCGACCTTCAAAACACCAAGGTGCACACCGGAATCGGCTTCCATCGCCTCGGCCACATCTCGGCTCTGGTAGCAGATCGCCTCCAACGTGGCGCGGGCCAGATGTGCGTTGGTGTTGAAGCGGGACAACCCCACGATCGCGCCGCGCGCATCCGAACGCCAGTAGGGCGCGAACAAACCGGAGAACGCCGGCACGAAGTACATCCCGCCGTTGTCGGAGACCTGGCGGGCCAGGCTCTCGACCTGCGTGGCGCCGCTGATGATGCCCAGCTGGTCGCGCAACCACTGCACCGCGGAACCGGTGACCGCGATCGAGCCCTCCAGCGCATACACCGGCTTGGCATCGCCGAACTGGTAGCAGACCGTGGTCAACAATCCGTTGTTGGAGCGGACGATCTGCTCACCGGTGTTGAGCAGCAAGAAGTTTCCGGTGCCGTAGGTGTTCTTCGCCTCGCCCGCCGACAAACACACCTGGCCGACCATCGCGCTCTGCTGGTCGCCCAGGATGCCGGCGATCGGCACCTCGCCGCGCAACGGCCCGGTACTCGTGGTGACCGCATGCCGGCGTCGCGTCGACGACGCCGTGATGCGCGGCAGCATTGCCCGCGGGATCGAGAACAACGCCAGAAGTTCGTCGTCCCAGTCCAGGGTCTCGAGGTTCATCAGCATGGTGCGGCTGGCATTGGTGACGTCGGTCAGGTGCACGCCGCCGCGTGGCCCGCCGGTCAGGTTCCACAGCACCCAGCTGTCGCAGGTGCCGAACAGCGCGTCGCCGCGCTCGGCGTCGGCGCGCACACCCTCGACGTTGTCCAGAATCCACTGCAGCTTGCCGCCGGAGAAATAGGTGGCCGGCGGCAAGCCCGCCTTGCGCCGGATCACCTCACCGTGGCCGTCGCGCTCCAGGGCCGCCGCGATGGCGTCGGTTCGGGTGTCCTGCCAGACGATCGCATTGTGGTAGGGCTGGCCGGTCTTGCGGTTCCACACCACCGTCGTTTCGCGCTGGTTGGCGATGCCCAGCGCCGCCAGGTCGGAAGCGTGGAGCTTGGTGGTGTTGAGCGCTGAGACCAGCACGGCCGCGGTGTGGTTCCACAATTCGAACGGATCGTGTTCCACCCAGCCGGCTCGCGGCAGGATCTGTTCGTGTTCGAGCTGATGGCGGCCCACCTCCGCACCGTCATGGTCGAAGATGATGCAGCGAGTGCTGGTGGTGCCCTGGTCGATCGACGCGACGAAATCGGCCAAGTCTGACTCCTGTCCATACCGGTGCCGGTCGGTGCCGCGTCCATCATGGCCCACCTGGTCCGATCGGGGTGGCGCTACACGGCGGATCCGACGCCCCGAACGGGTCAGTCCACAAAATTAGACATTCTTCACGAAGCCATCAGACGCTATTCATTCACTCGGGCGCATATTTCGATGTATTGCGAGTAGATCTCGTGATGGTGAACAAACGGTGTCGGAACGCCGCCGATGTCTTTGCCCCCACAAGCCGCCGTGGCCGACCGCGTGCAGGTCAGAACTGAATCGGAGGAGCAATGGACGTCGTCCTCGGTGTGGCACTTGCGTCGAGCGAACCCACCACCATCCACACCGTGCTGGTCTGCGGAGAACGCGGGGACGGCGTCACGCTGGAAGAGCGCAGCATTGACGTGCCGACCGACGACTCCGTCGAGTTCGCCGCCGTCGACGCGTTGATCGCGGCGATCCTGCGGGCCCGCGACGCCGCGGACTCAGCGGGTCTGCACCTGGTCTCGACCGGAGTGACGGTGACGGATCCCCTCGACGCGGCGGCAGTGAGTTCACGGCTTTCCAGCGGCGCCCTCGAGGGCCTGGAAAACGTAGCCCTTGTCTCTCCGGTGCTCGCGGCGGCAAGCCTGGCCCACAACCTGGGGCAGACGGTCGGCTGTGACCAGATGGGGCTGCTGTCCGTCGAGTCGGCGACCGCGACGCTGGCCATGGTGGACTGCACCGACGGCACCATCACCCGGATCTTTCGTCAAGCCCTCGATAACGGCGACGCCACCGCCGCGGTCGACACCGTCGCCGATCGGCTCAACGCCGCCGAGACGTCTCCGGACGGACTGTTCCTGATCTGCTCCGAGGGCGATTCGACCGCGCTGCGGCCGCGGCTGGAGGCGACGGTCGACCCCGAGGTGTGTGAGCCCGCGGAGCCGCACGCCGCCCTGGCCCGGGGTGCGGCACTGGCGTCTGCCCGCCTGGTCGGCGTCGACGCGGAGTCCGCCGCGCTGGCCTATACGCAAGAACCCGCATCCGGCGCTTTAGGCCCCTGCTACTACGACATCCCCGGCTTCGACCCCGGTCTCGGAGCCGACGATCTGGCCTACAGCGCGGTGCCCGACGACGAGGCCGAAGCAGCCACCGAGATCTTCGCCCCGGTGGGTCAGCCGCCCCGGCGCCCGTTGCTGGTGGCCGGTGCGGCGCTGGCGTCGGCCACCTTCGCTGCGGCCTCGGCGCTGATGGTGGCCATGACGCTGGACATCACCCCCAACCTGGTCGCGTTGCGTCCGGAATTGGGGCGAGCGTTGACCATCCCCCACCGGGCTCCGAACCTTCAGGTGCCCGCCACGGAGCCGTCCGGGGGACAACCGCCGGTGATGGGGCAGGTACCTGCGGACTCGATACCGCTGCCGCCGTTGAACCTCCCCTCGGCGCCCGATCTCCCGGCGGCGGTGCCGGTGGGAGCCCCGGCGCCCGCTCTGCCGGCACCGGTGCCGCTGGCGGCCGGGGCAGGCACTGGGCCACTGTTTGTTCCCGCCCCGGTCTTCGGCCCGCCGTTGCCCCTGCAACCCCCGGCGGCGCACGCCCCATCGCCCTTCGTCGTGGCGCCGCTTCCGCGGCCGGCCCCACACCGGCCCGTCCTTGCGGGGTTGCCTGATCTGTCATTCCTGTTGGGGTTGCCCGGGAAGAAGCCGGCGGCCCCTGCTCCGCCGGTGGTCAAGCCCGACCCTCCCGTGGTCAATCCGAAGCCGCCGGTCGAGCTCCCCAATCCCCCGGTCGTGAAACCCATTCCGCCGATCGTCAAGCCGCACCCGCCGGTAGTGCAGCCGAACCCGCCGGTCGAGCTCCCCGATCCCCCGGTCGTCAAGCCCAATCCCCCGGTGATCAAACCCATTCCGCCGGTGATCAAGCCGAATCCCCCGGTGGTCAAACCAGATCCCCCGGTGATCAAGCCCAATCCCCCGGTCGTCAAACCTGACCTCCCGGTGATCAACCCGAACCCCCCGGTGGTGAAAGTGCCGGATCCACCGGTTCAGGTCCCGGAACTTCCCGCCGTCAACCCCAACCCGGGCATTCAGCTGCCTGAGCTGCCGGTCAAGGTTCCCGACGCACCCGCAGTCAACCCCAACCCGGGAATCCAACTGCCGAATCTGCCGATCCAGCTGCCGAATTCAGGCCCTCCGGCCGGACTTCCGGTTCCCCAGGCGCCGGTCATGCCGTCACTACCCGCACCTCAGGCGCCCTCGCTGCCGGCGTTCACCCCACCCCAGGCGCCGTCGCTGCCGGCGTTCACCCCACCCCAAGCGCCCTCGCTGCCATCGCTTCCGGCGCCCCAGGCACCGTCGCTGCCCTCGCTGCCCGCACCGAGCGCCCCCTCCATGCCCAACCTCGGTGGCGGCATGTTCGGCGGCGGCGGCAAGCCCGGCGGCATCTTCGGCGGGGGCGGCAAGCCCGGCGGTGGCCTGTTCGGTGGAGGCAGCGGCGGTGGGCTGTTCGGCGGCGGAGGACACCGCGGTGGCGGCGGACTCTTCGGCGGCGGAGGCGGCGGCGGATTGTTCGGCGGCGGCGGCAAGGGCCTGTTCGGCCACTAGCGTGTGAAGTCCGCTCACCCGCTGTCCCAACACCGTTCCACTGCGTTGCCAGTCGGAGTTCGTCGGTTATCGGACCTACTGCTGGCGAGGTCATATAATCCCAGGCCACTGGCCTGATTGTCAGCTTCATCCGGCTATCCGCACAGGTCGCTGGGTGTTTGCTGAGAGAAAGTCCCGCAAAGTACCATCTAGCCGTGCATCTTCGGCGGGAATGCCGGAACAGGCAGCGCCACGATGAGGCGCCGCCGGAGCGTCGCGCGATGAGTCCGGTGCGCCGGCGACCCATCACCACTTGAGCCGCGGCCCGGCAATGGCAAAACGAATCGTCAGTCGGCGAGCCGAAGATCACGCGCTGGTCGAATTCCTCGACACGGCGCTTCGCCGGCCATGCGCTCTGATCATTGAGGGCGACCCGGGTATCGGTAAGACGACGCTGTGGCTGGATGCTGCGGCCCGTGCCCGTGAGCGTGGATTCCGGGTACTCACCACCCGGGCGGCTGCGGCCGAATCGGTGCTGGCCTATACGGCGCTTTCCGATCTGCTCAATGACGTCGACGACGCGATCTGGGCGGACCTTCCCGCACCGCAGCAGCAGGGCTTGGACGCGGCGCTGTTACGCAACCGCCGCGGCGCGCGCAAGGCCGACACGCGAGCGGTAGCAGCGGCTTTCGTCGCAGTTATCGGCCGGCTCGTTGAGCAAGGCCCGGTGCTGATCGCCATCGATGACCTTCAGTGGCTCGACACCTCCAGCGCCAATGTTGTGGCGTCCGCAGCGCGAAGGCTTCCTGAGGGCGCAGCGCTGGTCTGCACCACGCGCACCTCGGATGTGACATCACGGATACAGCTCCCCAGACCCAATGATGTGTACCGAATTCGCATGCACCCGTTGACGGTTGGAGAATTACAGCAGGTTATCGCGCATCGGCTCAGCGTCAGGGCCGACCGTCCCACGCTGCTTCGGATTCACGCGATCGCCGGTGGAAATCCATTTTTCGCATTGGAACTGGCCCGCGAAATCGGCACCAAGCGCACTGCTGCGTTGGCCTTGCCCAGCAGCCTCAGCGATCTGGTCAACGCGCGGGTGGGCCGCCTCGGCACCGATGTTGAGGACGCCCTGCTCGCGATAGCCAGCCTGCCTGATCCGACCGTACAGGTGGTGGCCCAGGCTGTCCATACCACACCCGGCCGTCTTGTCGAGTCGCTCGCAGATGCCGAAACCCAAGCGGTGGTGGCCATCGAGGGAAACCGAATCCAGTTCACCCACCCCATCCTGGCGCACGGCGTCTACAGTGGTGCCACATCGCGGCGCCGACGCGAAATGCACAGCCGCCTAGCTGAATTGGTCGCTGAGCCCGAACTTCGTGCGCGCCACCTCGCATTGGCCGACCCAACCGGCGAACCGCAAACCCTGGGCGCTCTCGACGATGCTGCCGAGATCGCACACACCAGGGGCGCTCCCGCCGCTGCGGCCGAACTGCTGGAGCTGGCGATCGGCCTGGGCGGGGACATACCTGAGCGTCGAATCCGTTCTGCCCATTACTATTTCTTGGCCGGCGATCGGCAGAGCGCCCGTGAGCTGCTGGAGGCGAACCTCGAACGACTGTCACCCGGAAATCTGCGCGCGGAAGCCTTGAGCCAGCTGGCGATCATTCGCCTCTACGACGACGGTTTTGTAGAGGCCACCGATTTGTTGCAGCGCGCACTCGATGAGGTTGGCGACAGGATCGATCTTCGAGTCCAGGTATCGGTGACGCTGTCGTATGCGCTTTTCAACGCGGGCCGACTGCACGAGGCTGTGCTGGCTGCCGAAGACGCAGTGGCCCATGCCGAGCAGCTCGGGGAACCGCACGCTCTGAGCCAAGCGCTGAGCATGCGCACCCTGATGCACTTTCTTCGCGGCGACGGCTTCGACGATGCCACGATGGCAAGGGCACTGGCGTTGGTCGGTGGCCAGCCCCATGCGCTGATGCCGTTGCGGCCGCAGGTGCAGAACTCACTGCTGTTGGCGTTCACCGGTCAGCTCGAACTCGCTCGCGCGCAGCTGCTGTCCATCAGACGGCAAGCCATTGAGAACGGCGAAGATGACGAGCTCATCTTCGTCGCCTTCCACAGCTTCCTGGTCGACTTCTGGCTCGGAAACATCGCAGAGGCTGCTCAGCTCGCAGAGCAGACCACAGAAATAGCACTGCAACTGGGCAGCGAACTTTCGCATATCGCGGCGCTCACCGCGCGCGCGTGGCTGGACGTCTATGCCGGCCGAGAGTCTGCGGCCAGACAAGGCGTCGCTGACGCGCTGGCATCCAGCCATTCCAGCGGGACATACCGGGTGCTTCAGTGGACTATCACCGCATTGGGCTTCTTAGAGGTATCGCTGGGCAAATACGAAGCGGCGCTTGACACTCTGAAACCCCTATTGGCGGTGTTCGCAGAGTCTCCGCATTCAACCGAGATCGTCGGTGCTCTCTTCCTGCCTGACGCGGCAGAGGCGCTGATCCGGCTAGGTCGCCTCGATGACGCCGAGCCGTTGATCGACGCGCTGGAACGCAACGGCCATCGCCTCGATCGCGCCTGGATGCTGGCCGTGGGACTGCGTTGCCGAGCGATGCTGTTGGCCGCACGCGGTGACCGTGGCGCAGCCATCGCAGCAGTCGAGCTCGCCATGACCGAACACCACCGCCTGCCAATGCCCTTTGAAATGGCCCGCACCCAGCTGCTGCTCGGCCAGCTACAGCGTCGCCTGCGCCAACGCGACACGAGCACAGCAACATTGCAGGAAGCCCAGCAGACTTTCGAGCGACTCGGCGCGAACCTGTGGAACGATCGCGCCAAGGCCGAGCTGGCCAGGGCCACGCCCGGCGGACGCCGCACCACCGCAGGACTCAGCGATTCCGAAGAACGCGTTGCCGAACTCGCCGTGGCCGGGATGACCAACCGCGAAATAGCCGCTGCCATGTTCATCAGCCCCAAGACCGTCGAGGTCAACCTCAGCCGGATCTACCACAAACTGGCCATCCGCTCGCGCGCCGAGCTCTACCAGGCACTCACATGTACGGACGCGGACCCAGTACCCAAAGAGTAGGTAAAACCCTGATGCCAGTCAGCACGCGTCCCGATAGCTTGTGGTGATGGGCATCAACGAGGTTGGTCCACAGCGCTTCCTCGTGGAGTGGTACGGACCCCGAGCGCCTGCGTGTCCCATCAACGAGACGGCCGGGCGCCTCAACGACGGCGCGGCATCCATCGCGGCCCACGGCGAGACCATGCGAGTCCTGATGGTGCTGGCGGTTCCGGCGGACGATTACACGTTCGGCATCTTCATAGCTGAGTCGGCGGGAGCCGTCGCGCAGGTATGCGTCGAAGCGGGCGCACCTGCGGAACGCATCAGTGCTGCGATCGGCTGGCCGGGGACACTTGACTGTTGATCGGTCACCCAGGCCGAGCGGTCAGAAGGGCCTCACCGCCTGATCGGTTACCGACATTCCATGGCCAGTGCGATCATTGGTGAACGTCGTGCCGACTGGGCTGGCGACGATCGTCCAGCCCTGGGCACTATAGGTCTGACTCTCCAGGGCGACGCGGCCCGCAAGTGCGCCGAGATCGGCTTCGACCCAATTGAATTGACCGTTCGCATTCACGCTGACAGTGTGGAACGGTCGGCCGTCGGGTTTATTGGGCCAGTTGTCCGCTGAGGTTTGGCAGGCAACCAGCTCACTCGCGATCGAACAGCCGGTTGATCCCGACATCGTTTCGACTCTTACATATCCCTGGTCGTTCGGCGTGAGCGGGATCGCCGGTGGCGGCGGCGACTCGGACATCGAGACCAGGCCGTACTCCCGTGGCGTGGCGTCGACCGTGACCATAATCCAAGAGACCGCTGCTGCGATGAGGCTGACGGCCGTCGTTACGTCGATCGCCGTATAGACGCCGCGTACTCCTAACCGACGCATATGTCGACCTTCGGGTCACAGGTCTTCTGGGGCGGTGCGGGCGGGCGTGTCGTCGTTGGCGGATTGACAGTCGTGGATGGTGGCGGCGGAGTCCGCGTCGGCAGCGGCGTCGTGATCGTCGTCGGCGGCGTAGTCCGCGTCGGCAACGGCGTCGTGATCGTCGTCGGCGGCGGAGTCCGCGTCGGCGGGGCGATAGTCGACGTCGTTGACACAGTCGGCCGCGGCGGGGCGATAGTCGACGTCGTCGACACAGTCGGCGGGGTCCCCCCAGGCCCGGGCGGACGCGATGGCTTCGGAGAGTTGGGCGGTGGCGGAGCGCCAGGAGTTTGCAGGGGCGACCCGGTGGGCGGCACCTTTGAGGCCGGGATCCCGCCGGTCGGGCCGGTCCCCGCGGCGGCGTTCTGTCCCCACGTCTCCTTGCGCCGATCCGGAGTGACACACACACCGTCACCCTCGAATGCCTCGCGCCACACGTATCCGGGCTTGCAGGTGAGGGGGCCATAGGCGCCGCCATTGGGCTCGCGGAGGTTGGCCGCATTGGCGTTCTCCTGCGCTACTTCGTCAGCAACTTGCTTGGTAACACACACTTGATCGCCCGGGCGCGCATTGCGTGGGACAAGGCCTTGCGGACATCCATCATTCGCGTACGCCGCCATGGGCGCGGGGACGATTTCCGTTGCGGCAATCAGCAGACAACACAACAGGAACACCGACAAATGCATGTCACCCGTTTTCGCATGACTCGTGAGCGGTCGGAATCCTCCGGATTTAAGAGTGCATATAGGCACGACGTTCTCTTCCCGTCGAATGCTGAATGTCTTGAGAGGTACAACGCTACGGAGCAACGCCTTCGCGACGCATCAGGAGTTTCACTACAGTTTCGGCGGCGCACCGCAACGGCAGACGGTCGGGCCAGGTCAACTGGCGGGATCCTCGGGTAGGACGCTGGGCCCGGCCTGGGCCATGACGCGATAGAGCTCGATGCGAGAGTGGATGGCCAACTTACGGTAGATTCGAGAGAGGTTGACTTCGACTGTCTTTCGGGTGATGAACAGCATCGTGGCAATGTCGTGATTGTTCATTCCTGTTGCCGCCAATTCGGCGATGCGCCGTTCGGTGGGCGTCAGGCCGGGTGAGCGGGTTCGACCGGCGGTGCCGCGGTCCAGCTCGGCGCGGACTTGGCTGGCCCACAGTGGGGTCCCGACCTTCTCGAAGGTCTGTAAAGACTCGGCCAGCACTGCGGCCGCGGTCTGCCAATGACGCAGCCGACGTTCCAGTCGGCCGAGAACCAGAAGCGTTCGTGCCCGTTCGAAGGGCATTTCAATACGATCATGGTGAGCCAGCGCGGTGTTTGCGTACGTCACAGCCGTCGCAACATCTCCGCGCGCAGCCGACATCAGCGCCCGGCACCGCGCTCCGACGGCCAGCATCCACGCGCGATTCAACCGCGCCCCATTGCCTTCCAGGATCTCGATCAGCCGCTCGGCCTCGTCAAGGCGATCGAGGTGGATCAGGGCCTCGGCGGCGTCAGGCACGAAGCCGCAGGCGACGATCTCGGTGAAGCGCGGTGCGAGATGGACCATGGGTAGCAGCGGCTCGACCGCTGCCAACGCCTTCGCGTGATCACCGAGGGAGAGTTCCAGAAAGCCATGGGCGGTAATAGGCGTCGACAGCATGGTGACGTAGCCGCTTGCCCTACCGGCGGCAAGCGCGAGATCGATGTGACGGCGCGCGTCTTCAACACGACCCTGATAGCTCGCGACCACGGACTGCAACGACGACGCGATGAACTGGGCCGCGTCGCCGCCGAACTGGCAGGCGCGTCGCATGGCCTCGTTCGCGGTGTCGGCGGCACGCGGGAGGTTGCCAAGCCAGACGTCGAACATCACCGATTGAAAGGCGATGAAATCCATTTCGCCTTCTTCGCCATCGGCCTCGCACCGGTCTCTGATCTCCTCGAGAGATTCGCGGGCTTCCACTAGGTCGCCCGTCCAGCCGCGCAGCAAGGCGCTGTGCATACTGGGGCGCAGCGCTACCGGCACGGGCGTATCAAGGCGCTCCAGGTTGGCAGCGCGATGCAGATTTGCTACCGCGGCACCCTCGCCATTGAAGAAGCGCATCATCTCGCGCATGCCCAATGCCCGGCTGAGCCCCTCAGAAGGGCCTATCCGTTCGGCGAGCGTGGCCGCCTCTTCGGCGGTTGCCAGCGCCGCACCCGGTTGGCCGATGTTCAGCTGCGTGAATGCCAGGGTTGTCATGACGATCACGCGCAGCTCCGAATCGTCGGCACAGTCGGCCACTGCTTGGCGGCACAACTCCCAGGCGTCCAGGAAACTGTCGTCGTAGAGCCGCACCATGGCCAGCTGCTGCAATGCCTCGGCCCTTCGGGGGCCTGGTGTCAGATCAGCGATGGCCGCCTTGAGGACCTCGCCCGCGCGGTGTGAATCACCGGCGTCGAACAGGCACTGCGCCAACCGGATTCGCCGTTCTTCCGTGGTACCGCCAAATCCGATTGCCAGCTCCAACAGCTCAGCAGCGGCAGCGGCCGCTCCACGACCACGCGCGATCTCTGCGGCGTCGTCGAGGGCGTTCAGTGTTTCCGGTTCCCCGACAGGGTCGGCCAACGCAAGGTGACGGGCATGTAGTTCGGGCTGTGTGATGACCTCAGCAAGGCGCCGGTGCATGCGTCGCCGGGCGGGGGGCGTCGCTCCCATGTGTACGGCGTGAGCGAGCAGCGGGTGGGTGAAACGAATGCGGTTGCCCTCGATGGTGATGATCTGCTGCATCTCGGCCGTGTCGAGCATCTCTAGAAGATGTTGTGGTGCGAGGCCAATGACCTGGGAAACGACGCGTATGGTCGGGTCGGCGCTGCTGGCGATCGCCAGCAGCGCATCATCGACATCGCCTTCGATTCGGCTGATCCGGGAGTATGTCAACTCGCCGAGGCTGGCAGGAAGCCGCAGGTAGGCGGTGGGGTCGTTCGGATCGATTTCCCTGGCCAATTCCAGTGCGTAGAAGGGATTTCCGCCGGAAATCTGGTGGATGCGCAGCATCCTCGGCCGTGGTATGGGACTTCCCAGATGCGAGGTGAGCACATCTTGCAGCTCTCCTACCATTAACGGTGGCAAACTGATTCGCCGAACGGAATCCGGCCGGCTCAGCTCGAGCGACCCCGCGGGAGCGGATGACGTACCGCTGCGTGTGGTGCAGAGCCATGCCACTCGACCGGAAAGACGCCGCGCGGCGAAGGCCACCGCGGCCGCACTGGCGGGGTCGAGCCACTGTAAGTCATCGATGGCGACCATCACGGGCGACTCGTCGGCCAGCTTGTTGAGCACCGCAAGAAATGCGGCACCCACCGCACGTTGCTTGACCGCAGGAGAGACGATTTCGTCCTCATTGAGGATGGCCGCTGCGAGCCCGTGTCGCTGCGGCGAGGGCAGATCGGCCCAGAGATCGCGATCGACCTCACTCAACAGGTCGGCAAGGACGGCGTAGGCCAGGACCGATTCGGCCGCGCTCGCCCGTGCGGCCAAGACTCGGAACCCGTGTTGGCGAGCGCGTTGTAGCCCTTCCAGCCACAGCGTCGTCTTACCGATGCCCGGCTCGCCCTCGATGATCAGCCCCGTTGAGGCATCGGCCGCGTCGTTGAGCAACTCGGCGATGGCGCGGGTCTCGCGACTGCGGCCGACGAGCGAACTCACGAAAGGCGGCTTCCGCGTCTTCCCGTCGGGCCGGACCCGAACATTTTCATGCGCCCGCATCCGATCCTTGACGGTTGGAATGACAGTTCCCCCCGCAGAAAATCGTATAGGTTGGCAATGAGCCGCGCTGGCAATCGGCCATGGCCGCTGACAAATATGCGGCCGCCGCGACGACTACCGCGGCACCTGTGGCGCCACCTTACGAGCCAGATCCACTGCCGCAGCGTTGGCCTGATCCCCTAACAGTCGAAGTACCGCGACCTGAACGGTATTCGTGCGGTTACCTGCCGCGAACTCGACCGAGCCGCTGCTCATGTAGCGCATGCCGTCCGGCCCCGGCGTCGTTGGGTCGGGAAAGTTGGCGTCGGGGGCGGGAAGCGTGTTGTTGAGTGCGGTGCCGGCATTGCCGATCGTCAGCGAAACCGATTCGTCGTTAGACGGATTCGTCCATGTGCAGTCGCCCATGTCGGGCTCCGTGCCCGTCGAGACTCCGGCCACCGAAACTCCGAGCAGCGACGAGATGTCCTGCGGGGAGATCATCGAGCAGGCATCAATGCGCTTGGCCGACTGCGCCGAGCCGGACGCCGCGGCCGGCGACTGGCCGGTGCCGCTGGATCCGCACGCCGACGCCAGCGACACCAGCACGACGGTGAACAAGACGGCCAGGACGTTGCGTTGCTGCTGCATTGGTCCACGCTAAGCCCGCCACGGTCGGCTCGGAATCAGGGATATCACTACAGTTTCGCCGCGTCCCGGCTGTCACGCACCGGGCACTACCGAAGGTCGCGGGGCGGCGGCGGTAGTGGCCCACAGTATCCGGCGTGGCGTTGGGCGTCCTCTGCCGTCCCACACTCGTAGTGATTCCAGTCCTGATTTTCGCGTCGGGTATCGGGCGAGACACAAACCGCGTCCGAACGGTAGGCATCGCGCCACACGAACCCTTGCTGACAACTCTGTGGGCCGTATGCGCCGTTGGGATCGATCCGGCTCGCGGCGTCGGCGTTCTCTTGCGCGGTGCGGTCGCGGTCTCCCGGCCGGACACAGACCGTGTCGCCGGGATACGCCGCTCGCCAGACGAGGCCCGACGCACATGTCGGGTCGGGTACCGGGTGCGGATCCGCCCATGCCGGCACCGCACCGATGACGGTTGCCCATGCCGTCAGCGCAGCCAGGGGCAACGCCGGCATGTTGACGTTTCTTGCCACCACGACTCCTCGGGTCGTTACTGCCGCACGTAAGGCGGCTTCGACGGCGGACGGTCAAGCGGTATCGGCTGGCCGACATACCGCGCGGCGTCGTCGTCGGTTTCGACGTGAAGGTTGCCGGACCAGCCGCTCATAGCGCCGGTGTTGCAACCGCCGAGAACGCCGGTCATCTGCACTTCGACGTAGACATCTTCGGAATCGCCACGATTTTGGGCGAGCTCGACGGACTCTCCAGGCTGAACCACCGCATGATTGCCGGGCCAATCGTTGAAAAGTATCGCCGCATCACCGGGCGCGCAGGACGGAGGATTCCCGTCCGCGGTGAACTTCGCATACAGTGGCCCGTTCGTGTGAACCACGATGCCGGGATGCCCGAGGCACTGTTGGCTATAGGGCTTTGGGCAATCCATCGCCAGATGCTTGTCGAACACCTGGGCATTGGCCGGGCTCGCCAAAGCGAGCGCACTCCAGGCGGCCGCCGTGGCGAGCGCCGCCGTGTTGAGAAGAACCGCGCACCTGCGTCCGCCGCGGATACCTTTGCTGCTCTTGTCCATCGGGATTCCTTCCAGAGACGGTCGTCGACGCTGGTGAAGAGGCGAGGCCACAATATGTCGGCAATGTGACTGGTGCCATTGACTATTTGCCGGGCGGTTCCGTCGGCCGATCACAGGTGGCCGGTCACGGTCTGACTGGCCCGACCGATGGACATCCCCTGGCCGTTGTAGGTGGCTGTGCACTCCACCTCTGCTTCGTAGGTGTCTCCGAGGGGCGGGTACATCATGTCGGTGAGCGAACCGGTGCTGTTCGGGGAGATTTTGAGGCTCTCCTTGACTACTGCCGGCCCGATTCCGGCGGTTTTTGTTCCGGTGTAGTTGCACAGGGCGGGCAAGCCGGAATTGTTGGTGATATTGACGATCGCGTTGATACCACTCTTGGTGATGTTCATCGCTATGGCATCGTGCGGCGCGGCGCATTGCTGGCCGGCCGGAACAGTGGCCTCCACCGAGCCCGCCGGGCATTGCACCGGTGCGGCCTGAGCCGGTGCTGCCGGTGCAGCCGGTGCAGCGGGTGCTGCGGCGGGTGCTGCCGGTTTGGCCGGTGGGGTGTACTGGTAGTCCGACCATGCGCCACAGTCGTCCGACCCCACCGAATGCTTGCGGCAGCCCTGGACCGACAGTGTGAAAGCGTCGTTGCCGTTCTTGACGGTTTCTGTTGCGTCGCTGCCGCAGCCTTTGCTCAGTTCTACTTGGGGCCCGCCGTTGGACTTGAGGTGCACCACGTCCCCGGCCTCATCTTCGTGGACTCGCGGACACCCAGAGATGGTGCATATCGCTTCGGAACCGTTTTGCGTACAGGTCACGCTGTAGCCATTCGGCAAAGCGTCGGCCCGGGCGATGGGTGCCATCAACGGCACGGCGATCCCGAACAGCCAGGCCGCGGCGGCCACAATCGCGATCGGTGCAGGTGTTCGTCTTCTCATCACAGTTCCCTTTCCTCAAGTTCCGCGCGGACGATCTCGTCAGCCGGACAACTTCTGGCCGGCCTTACCGATGGGCCATGTCAGGCCCTCATAGATGACCGTGCAGTCCACCTCTGCGTCGTAGATGGTGAAGGGGGACGGCCAAAGCATGTCGGTGATCGAACTGGTGCTGTTCGGACCCACCTCGACCGTTCTGCTCACCGTTTGCGGCCCGAGGCCGACGACTTTTGTTGCGGTGTAAGCGCATTGGGCGGGTAGGCTGGATTTGTTGGTGATGGCCACATGCGCGTCTACGCCTTGCGGAGTGATGTACATCGCCACGTCGTCGTGTGGCGGGGCGCATGGCTGGCCGGCCGGGACGGTGGCTTCCACCGAGCCCGCCGGGCATTGCACCGGTGCTGCGCCCGGTACAGCGGGCGCTGCCACCGGCGCGGCCGGCGCGGCCGGGGCCGCCGATGGGAAGTACCGGTAGTCCGCCCATGCACCGCAGTCATCCGAACCCACGGGATGCTTGCGGCAGCCCTGGACCGACAGGGTGAACGGGCCGCTGACGCCTGCGACGATTGCAGTTGCGTCGTTGTTGCAGCCCTTGCTGAGCTCTTGTTGGTTCTGACCGTTGTACAAGGTGTGCACCACATCCCCGGCCTCGTCGTCGTGCACGCGCGGGCAACCCGAGATGTCGCAGGACACTTCGGTGCCGTTGGGCGAGCAGGTCACGCTGTACCCGTTGGACAACGTCTCGGCGCGAGCGGTCGGCGCCATCGACGGCGCAGCGTTGGTCCCGAACAGCCACGCTGCGGCGGCCAGGATCGACAACAGTGTCGATGTTCGTTTTCTCATGACTGCCCCCTGGCGAGCGGATCGTCCGTCAGCCGGTCACGGTCTGGCTAGCTTTGCCGACGGGCCACGGCGACCCCAGGTAGGTAATCGTGCAGATCGCCACTGCGTCGTAGGTGGTGAGGGGCGGTGGCCACAACATGTCGGTGATCGCGCCGGTGCTCTTCGGGCCGACGGCGATGGTTCTCGTGACTGTTTGCGGTCCGAGCCCGGCGGTTTTTGTTGCGGTGTAGGTGCAATCGGCGGGCAGACTGGAATTGTTGGTGATATCCACGGTCGCGTTCAAACCACTCTGGGTGATGGTCATCGCCACGTCATGGTCCGGCGGACTGCAGACCCCGCCGGCTGGAACGGTGGGCTCCACCGAGCCTGCCGGGCATTGCACCGGTGCGGCCTGAGCCTGAGCTGCGGGTGCTGATGAGCACGTCGAACCGGGCGGCAGTTTCTTCCCCGCGTCCGGCCCTGCCGTGCAAAGGACCGGCTCGGCTGCCGGGGCCGCTGCTTTCGCTGGTGGGGTGTACTTGTAGTCCGACCATGGGCCGCAATCATCCGAACCAACGGGATGCTTGCGGCAGCCCTGGACCCCCAAGGTGAACGGGCTGGCGCCAAACCCGGCGATGGTTCCAATTGCGGTGCCGTTGCAGTCTTTTTTGAGCTCTTGTTGGCCCTGGCCGTTGGTCAGCAGGTGCACCGCGTCCCCGGCCTCGTCGTCTTTCACGCGCGGGCAACCCGAGATGTTGCATATCACGTCGTTGCCGTTTTGCGTGCAGGTCACGTCGTAGCCATTGGGCAACGCGTCGGCACGGGCGGTCGGCGGGGCGATCCCGATCAGCCAGGCCGCGGCGCCCACCATCGCGATCAGTGTCAGTGTTCGTTTTCTCATGACAGTCCCTCGGTGCACGTGCGTGGCACCATTCGCTGCCCGACGGGCCCTGAGCCACACCTTTCGAATGTGCGAAGCGTATGGCCGGTTAGGGACGCCGACCAATAAGGGATCTGCCTACACTTTCGCCAATCCTGTGCCCAAGGGTTGCATCTGGAGCTCCGCCGCGGCGAACCTCATTTAAAGGACAGCGATAGGCCGAAATCGCTTGCGGCGTCGGTCCACCACCGGCGACGCCGCAGTCCCGCGGCGGCCAGCTCGTCGGCTACCTGCTCCGGCCGGAATTTGCAGGAGACCTCGGTCAGCATCTCCTCGCCGGCCGCGAAATCGACAGCCAGCTCCAGCGCACCGACCACGACGTGCTGGGCGCGGCGGGCCCGCAGCCACATCTCGATGCGCTGTTCCGCTGAATTCCAGCGCGCCACATGGGCGAACTCGTCCAGGTCGAAGTCGGCGTCGAGTTCGCGGTTCACCACTGCGAGCACGTTGCGGTTGAACGCCGCTGTCACCCCGGCCGCGTCGTCGTAGGCACGTACCAGCCTGCCGGTGTCTTTGACGAGGTCGGTGCCCAGCAGCAGGCCGTCACCGTGGTGCATGACGGCGGCAAGGTCGGCCAAGAATTCAGCACGCGGTCCCGGTGTCAGGTTGCCGATGGTCGATCCCAGGAACACGAACAGTCGCCTGCCGCCATCGGGGATCTCGGCGAGATGGTGCTCGAAGTCGCCGCAGACACCCTGCACTCGCACGCCGGGATAGTCACGAGCGATCGCCTCCCCCGCGGCCTCCAGCACCCCGGCGTCCACGTCGAACGGGATGAATCGGCGCAGCGCCCCGGCATCCTGCATCGCGTCCAGCAGCATCCGGGTCTTTTCCGAGGTGCCGCTGCCCAGTTCGACCAGAGTGTCCGCGCCCGACAGTGCCGCCACCTCGGCCGAGTGCGCTCGCAGAATCTCGGCCTCGGCGCGGGTGGGGTAATACTCGGGCAGCCGGGTGATCCGGTCGAACAACTCGCTGCCGACATCGTCGTAGAACCACTTGGGCGGCAAGGATTTCGGATCCTGCGCAAGTCCGTACCGGACGTCGGCCCGCAGTGCGGATCGAGCCGCATCGGCCGCCAGGTGATTGGCTATGGATACCGTCATCGGATGGAGTCCAAGGCGGTGACACGGACCTCGCCGTCATGCGCGTCCACCAAGTGCCGGTCCGGGATGTCCACCCAGCGCGGGTCGTCGTCGTAGGGTTCGCTGGCCAGCACCACACCATCGGCCCCGTGCAACATCGACAAGGTATCCCCCCAGGTCGTGGCCAACATCCGAGAACCGTTGGCGGTCAGAATGTTCAGCCGGGCTTGCGGATCGGCGGCACCGATCTCGGCGACCACCTCACCCAACGATTCCACCCCGCGGGCGAAGATCGCCGCGGCCAGGATCGCGCTGTCACAGACCGATTCCGCCTCCGCGGTGGTGGGCAACGCCGCGCGGTTCACCACGCCGTTGTGCGACAGCAACCAGGCGCCGTCGGTGAACGGCGCGGTGGCGCTGGCTTCGATGGGCATACCGACGGTCGCCGAGCGCACCGCGGCCACCACGCAGTGGCTGGCGAGCACCGGCGCGACCGAGGCGAAGGACACGTCGCCCCACAACGGTGCCGCGCTGCGCCACCGTCGCGGCACCCCGCCCCGGGAGGCATCGAAAAACCCTGCGCCCCAACCGTCGGCGTTGAGCAACCCATGCTGCTGCCGGCGTGGTGCGTAGGACTGCACCAGCAGGCCCTGCGGCGGTTCCAGCATCAACTCCGCCAGCGACCGCGTCCTACCCAGCCAGCCCAGGTGCCGGCACATCAGGCGTCCCAGGCCAGTCGCACACCGGCGAAGATCTGCCGCCGGTAAGGGTGGTCCCAATTGCGGAAGCTCGGCCGCAGGATCTCGGGGGCGACCGCCCACGACCCGCCGCGCAGCACCCGGTAGTCGCCGCCGAAGAACGGCTCCGAATAGCGTTGGTAGATCATCGGGGCAAAGCCCGGCCACGGTTGCAGGGGCGAACTCGTCCACTCCCAGACATCGCCCAGCAGTTGTTGCGCACCGTACGCCGACGCCCCGCCCGGGTAGGCCCCGACCGGAGCCGGACGCAGCGCCGCACCGCCGAGGTTGGCCAGCTCGCCCGAGGGATCCGTTGCACCCCAGGGATACCGGCGTCGCGCCCCGATGTCCGGATCCCACGCGCAGGCCTTCTCCCATTCGGTCTCGGTGGGCAGCCGGGCCCCGGCCCATGCCGCGTAGGCCTGCGCCTCGAAGTAGCTGACGTGCTGCACCGGTTCGTCGTCGGGCAGGTCCTCGGTGTGACCGAACCGGACCCGGGATCGATGGTCCGGACCCCAGAACTGCGGCGCCGTCAACCCGGCCTGCACACAGTGACGCCAACCCCGTTCGCTCCACCACTGAGGTTGCCGGTAGCCGCCGTCGTCGACGAACGCCCGCCATTCACGGTTGGTCACCGGCACCCGGCCGATCCGAAACGCCGCCAGATCGACGCGGTGCGCGGGACGCTCGTTGTCGAGCGAGAAGGGTTCATCCGTCGGGTCGACGCCGAGCACGAATTCACCGCCCGGTACCAGCACCGAGGTTCCCGCCAGGTCGGGCCGGCCGGCGGGCAGGCCGCCACCCGCGCCGAGCAGGGGTGGGCCGGCACGCAGGTTCAGCGCTTGCAGCATGGTCTCGTCGTGCTGGTGTTCGTGACTGAGCACCAGGCCGAACACGAAGCCGTCCGAGAAGTCGCCGGGCAACGACTCCAACTTGTCGAAAACCTTGGAACGTACGGTGGCGCAATACTTCCGGGCCTGTTCGGGCGCCAACAGTGGCAGGTCGACGCGGCTGGCCCGTGCGTGGGTGAAGGCGTCGTAGAGGCCCTCGACATCCGCCGGGAGCAGGCCGGGCCGGGCCGGGTCCCCGTCCCGCAACAGCCACAGCTCCTCCTGCTGACCGATATGGGCCAGGTCCCATACCAGCGGGCTCATCAGCGGGTCGTACTGGCGGTGCAGCTCCGCGTCGTCGAAATCGACGAGCGCCAGCGTGCGCCGCCGCGCCCGGGTCAGGTCGCGGGCCAATATTTCGGCTGTGGTCATAACTGTCTGCGCGCCATTCGGACCACCATCGCCTTAGCGCCGGTCCGGGTCACTTCGTCGGTGACGTCATCGGCCGGGCAGCGGCCCCGTTCGACCATGCCGACCAGCCGATCCATCCCCTCGCGCAGGGATGCCGGGGCACGGTCAGCGACCAGCCCAACGCAGCGCTCGGCGGCCGCCTGCAGCCGCGGGTCGGCCAGGCCGATCCGGGCGGCGACGTCCCAGGCGGTCGCGACGGGTGCGACGGCTTCGGCGGCGCTGTCGGCGGCGACCGGGTCGTCGAGCAGGGCCGCCAGGGTGAACACCAGTGCCGGCCAGAGGGTGTCGTCGACGCTGTCGAGGTAGCGGATCTCCAGCCAGCCGCGCGGGCGGACCGGGGGAAACAGTGTGGTCAGGTGGTAGTCGAGGTCTTCGATGCCGGCGCGGCGGCCGCCGAGACGCACCCGTCCGTCGGCCCAGTCGGCGAACGGCACGTAGCGGCTGACCGGAATCGCTTCGGGAGTGTGCACCAGCATGACCGGCGCTTTGAGCGCGTACCGCGCCCAGTCGGTGGCGGGATCGGTGCCGTCCAGGCCCAGTACGGGACCGCAGCGCGCCGAGTCCAGCCGGCTCCAGACGCGCTGGCGGGTGGAGCGCCAGCCGGAGAATTCCCCGGCCAGCAACGGGGAGTTCGCGGCGATCGCCACCATCGTCGGACCCAGCGCGTGGGCCAGCCGGACCCGGTCGGCCCAACCGGAACGCGGACCGGCATCCAGATTGAGCTGGACCGACGCCGTCGACGTCATCATCGCCGCGCCGGCCGAGCCGGTGTGGCTGGCGGCGAAGAACTGCTCCATCGCCGCGTAGCGCTCGCCGGGGTTGATCCGCTCGGTGGGCCGCAGCGGGTCAGCGCCCAGCTGCACCAGACCCAGCCCGGCGTCGGCGAACGCCGCGCGCAGCACCGCCTGATCGGCGGCCATCGCTTCGATCGCGGCGGGGGCACCGGTCAGCGGCGGGCCGGAAAGCTCCACAGCACCGCCGGGCTCGAGTGTGACGACGCTGCGGCCCGGCAACGCCGGCAGGGATTGCAGCACGTCACCGATCTCGGCCCAGCCGGGGCGACGGTGCGGGTCGCCCGGGTCGAAACAGTGCGCCTCGATCTCCAGGCCCACCCGGCCGTGCGGGCCATCGGTGAGGCAGCGTCCGGTGATGTAGTCGGCGGCGTCGGACGCACCGGACAGTTCGGGGCCGCCCAGGCAAGCCTCATCTCCGCGGGACAGTTGCGTCGCCGCGGCGAACCCCATATCAACCCCTCCGCCCGTTGATCTTCCCGACGCTACCGGAGACGGGCGACAAGAGAACCGGTGATTACTGACCCAGGGAGTTCTGCATCGCGCCTGCCAGCACGTTCACCGCCGGGCCGGCGTTGCCGGACTGACAGACCTTGGCCTGCAACAAGACGTTCGCCCGCAGTCGGGTCTGGTTGAAACAGCGCCGGTCGGTGCCGGCCTCCTGCTTGGTCCAGGCGGCGTCCGTTCCCGTGGCCGGCCCGCCGCCGAATGCCCAGACCTGGGTGGCTCCGTTGTCCAGATGCATCGCGGTGGTGCGGCCCGAGCAGCCGACCGTCCGGTCGACGACCCGGTGAAAGGCCGCGGCGGCAGCCTCATTGGTGGCGAACACCCCCACCGCCTGCTTGACGAAGTGCCCCTGATCGGTGGCCGAGGTCTGCGTGAGGGCGCTGTTGAACGACGCCAGATCCGGATCGTTGTAGACCTCGGGCAGGCCGATGTCGGCCCAGTTGTTGCAGGCCGGGTCGTCGACCCAGAATGCCTGGAACGGCTCGCCGGAGACCGCTTCGAAGCCCATCGGTGCGCCGACGATGTTGCCGACCGATCCCTTGGGCAGCACCGCGTAAGAGACCACGCCCGGTTCGGAGGGCCCGGCTGCGGCGACCGGGGCGACGACCGCTGCGCCGGCAGCGGCCAGTCCCAGTCCCGCCAGCAGGGTCGCGGCGGCCCGCCGGCCGTCAGGCAAGGTTGGCCCGCACCCCGGCCTCCACCGCGCGCCCCAGATCGGGGTCGATGTTGCGCCAGTAGTCGAATACCCGGGACAGCACCGGCTCGGTGACGCCGGCCGACACATGACCAATAATATTGGAAGCCAACCGTTTCCGTGCATCATCATCGAGGACGTCGCGGACCAGGGTGCGGGCCTGGCTGAAGTCGTCGTCGTCTTCGCGCAGCGTGTAAGCGGCACGCACCATGTCTCCGTCGGCGTGCCAGCGCACTTCCGCGGCACGAGCCGGGTCGGCCTTGGGGCCGCCCATCGAGTTCGGCGCATACACCGGGTCCGTCGCGTTGACGAACCGCATGGCGCCGTCCTTGGAGTAGCTGTGCACGTCGACTTTCGGTGCGTTGACCGGCAATTGGCTGTAGTTGGTCCCGATCCGGGCGCGGTGCGCGTCGGCATACGAGAAACCTCGAGCCAGCAGCATCTTGTCCGGACTCAAGCCGGTGCCGGGCACCATGTTGTTGGGCTGGAACGCCGCCTGCTCGATCTCACTGTGATAGTCGCTGACATTGCGGTCCAGGGTCAGCTTGCCGACGTCGATCAGCGGGTAGTCGGCGTGCGGCCATACCTTGGTGAGGTCAAACGGGTTGTAGCGGTAGGTCTTCGCCTCCTCGAACGGCATGATCTGCATCTTCAGCGTCCAACTCGGGTATTCGCCGCGCTCGATCGCCTCATACAGGTCCCGCTGGTGATAGTCGGCATCGACACCGGCCAACCGGTCGGCCTCCTCCTGCGTGAGGAAATCCACGCCCTGGTCGCTGATGAAGTGGTACTTCACCCAGAAGATCTCACCGGCGGCGTTGATCCAGCTGTAGGTGTGGCTGGAATAGCCGTTCATGTGGCGCCAGTTCTTCGGAATACCCCGATCCCCCATCAGCCAGGTGACCTGGTGGGCCGACTCCGGCGTGAGGCTCCAGAAGTCCCACTGCATGTTGTGGTCGCGCAGGTTGTTGGCCGCGCGACGCTTCTGGGAGCGGATGAAGTGTTGGAACTTCAGCGGGTCACGCATGAAGAAGACCGGGGTGTTGTTGCCCACCAGGTCGAAGTTGCCCTCAGAGGTGTAGAACTTCGTCGCGAAACCTCGCGGGTCCCGCCAGGTGTCTGGGCTGCCCCGCTCACCCGCGACGGTGGAGAACCTCGTCAGTGTCTGCGTCTTGGCGCCCGGCGCAAACACCGCGGCCCTGGTGTACCGGGTGACGTCCGCGGTGACCTCGAAGTGCCCGAATGCCCCACCACCCTTGGCGTGCGGCTGACGTTCCGGGGTGCGCTCCCGGTTGAACATCGCCATCTGCTCGATCAGATAGTGGTCCTGCAGCAGGATGGGGCCATCCGGGCCGATCGTCAGCGATTCGCCGTCGCTGGGCGCCGGGATGCCGGCATCGGTCGTGGTGTAGTGCTCGGTCATCTGCTTGTCTCCTCTTGTGCTCAAGAGCTTGTGACTCAAAGCGTTTGACTCAAACCGCCGGCGAGTGTGCGGTTACCTACGCCTGAGATGACAGGTCGCGCAGCAAACCGCCACACTCGGCAGCTCTGACAAGAATCAGCGGTGCGGCGGAGCCGACGGCGGGGGCGGTGGCGGTGCGGGCGGACCACCGGGGCCGCCGGGACCGTTACCGGGGCCGGCCGGCCGGAAACCCGGCCACTCCGGTTCCGCACCGGGACCTGCGGGCCCAAAGCCGGGGCCGCCGGGCCCGAACCCGGGGCCCATCGGGGGACCGTGATGCATCATGCACGGTCCGTGGTGACGATGCCCGAACCAGCCGCCGCCGCTGAGGTAGGCACCGGTGCCGAAGATGACGGTGGCGACGAAGACGGTTCCGGCGATGATCACCACCCAGGCCGCGGCTTGGTAGAGCCGGTTCGGCGGTGGTGGCGGAGGAGGCGGTGGGGTGGGGACTGGCGGCTCGCTCATACCGATCAATCATGCCCCAGAACGACGCCGGCCGCCGCCCTTCGGGAGGGGCGGCGGCCGGTTGCTCGTGGCCGGACCGGGTTACCGGCCGGGTGGGGGCGGCGGGGACTGGGTGCTCACCGAGGGCGGCAGCTCACCGGGTCCCCGCTGGTCCGGGCCAGGTCCCATCGGCCCCGGTCCGCGGTGGTGGCCCTTGTGGAACATCGCGTGCTGGCCGTGATGCCCGTGATGTCCGTGGCAGTGGTGTCCGCCCGGGCCGCCGCGGCTGACCCAGACGCCGGCGAAGAAGATCGACGAGACGATGAAGACGATTCCGGCGACGATCGCGACCCAGGCCGCGAGCCGATAGAGCCAGTAGGGCTTGGGCTCACCCGGCGGTGCGGGTGGGGTGGTTGTGGTGTCAGGTGTTTCGCTCATGTAAGGCATCTTGCCGGGGCCAACACCAGGTACCGCTAGGTCTTGGCTATGCAGGAGCTATGAGCCCGCGCGTCCCGGCCACCCTAGAAATAACGTCAGAAAGTCCAGGGAAAACCCTGTATCCCCACCGCGCCTCTCGCTCCTAGCATCGGTCCTATCACCAGCCACCAGGGCTGGGAGCAGCAGGGGAAGGCACGACAATGGGGAATCTGAAACGTGTGGGCAGCCTTAGCGTGTTGGCGGCCGGGTTGGGCATCGGTGCCGCTCTGGCGGCGACGCCGGGGGTCGCTTTCGCCGGGACGTCGCCGGTTGACGGCGGCGCGGGGGCACTGGGGGTCGCCGGGGCGCTGGCGGCGGCGGACATCGGCGATGCCGCCGCCACGGTGGGCACGGCGGCCGCGGTATCGCTGCCGACCGTCCCCGACGGCTTCGGCAACTTCGCCATTTCGATCAGCGGGGTCGACCTGGTGAGCCTGGGCACCGCGTCCGCGTCGTCAAGCCTCGGCAACTTCGCGATCGCCTATGGCGCCTACTCCGACGCCAACGCGATGAGCGGCTTCTTCAACTACGCCTCCGCCGAGGGCGACCACAGCGTGGCCGTGGTCGGGGACACCGGATGGTTCAACTACGCCTCGGCGGTGGGCGATCACTCCAGCGCCGCGGCGGCCTGGGGCAACGGCAACGTGGCCACCGCGACCGGCGACTACGCCGTCGCCTTCGCGGGCGCCTCGGTCTCTCCAGGTGTCTACGACAGCCACTACAACACCGCCACCGCCGAAGGCTTGCACGCCATCGCCTACTCCGGCTGGGACGGCAGCAGCAACAACACCGCGAGCGCCATCGGCGACTACATCCAGGACTACTCCCCGGAGGGCAACCCGTTCAACCCGGGCGATGCCACGGACTTCTGGGCCGACCTGTGGCACCTGTTCAGCTGACCGACCAGGGCTTGAACGGGTTCACCGCGAACTGGATCACTCGATAGGGCGCGCGGTCTCGCGGCTGGGTGTTCCATTGGCTGACGAACACCCGCAGCTCGTCCAGCGTCGATCCCGGTGAGATGTAGCCGCCGTAGGGCTGGGCCAGCCGGTTGTCGAACGGCGAGGGCAGGGTCTCGACGGGCACCGGCGGATCCGGCCACTCGGCGTGCTGCACCACCGTGGTCACCGGCGCGGTCCCCAACCCGGTCGGTTCGTAGGCCACCCGCACTTCCATGTTGCCGGTGGTGCCGTTGAAGTAGGACAGCACCGGCTTGCCGTCGATCTGGCGCAGGCTGAGTTCACCGATCTGGTCGTTCCACAGCGGCGTGGGCGCGTGTCCCCAACCCGCGGTGGCCGACCAGCCCTGCCAGGCCGACCGGTCGGTGAACTTGGCCGGGGCGACCCGGTACAGCGTCACCGAAGCGCTGCGGTCAAAGTTGTTGGCCACGATGTACACCCAGCCGGTGGCCGAGTCCGGCGTCGGAACCGGGTCGTAGTAGCCGCTGATCTGGGACTGACCGTGATCCTGGTAGGAGGCGGGCCGCACCGATCCCGGCACCGTCTGCCAACCCGGTTGCGCCGGATCGGCTTTCACCAACCGTGAGCTTTGCGGCACCAGCATCTTGGCGGTGGTCACCATCAGATAGTTGGTCCGGTTGATCGAGACGATCCCGGCCGGCAGCTGCGTGCAACCGGGCGGCGCAGGGTCGGCCAGCAGCGGCTTGTCCACCCCGAGCACCCCGGTGTAGCGCACCCCCTCGGAGTCGTCGACCGAATCGGGGTCGGCGCGCAGCGCGATCGGCGAATACCAGCCGCCGTACCCGACGCCCTGGCCGGCGAAGCTGTCCCCGCAGATCTGCAGTACCGCGGTGGGGAACTCCATGAACTCGCACAGGTCGGTGGCGCCGATACCGTAATCGCCGGTGGGCGTTCCGGTTCCGGCGTTGGGGCCGATCCGGACCACTTGGCCTTCGGCCAGCGGCCACAGCACCGGACGTGGGACGGGCGCGGGCGGCTCGGCATGCGCGACCCACGGGCCGGTCATCAACGCCACCATGGCCATGCACCCCGCCGAGCGTGTATTCAGCCCGAAAAATCGTGGAAACTTTCGGGCTGAGTGCACGTTCGGCGCCTTGGCAGGGCCGCGTCAGGACCCGGAAGATGCAGCCAGCAGCTCGGCGATCTGAATCGTGTTGAGCGCCGCGCCTTTACGCAGGTTGTCCCCGGAGACGAACAGCGCCAGGCCACGCCCGTCGGGAGCACCCGGGTCAACCCGGATCCGGCCCACCAGCGAGTCGTCGGCGCCGGCGGCAGCCAGCGGGGTCGGCACGTCGGTCAGCGTCACACCGGGGGCGTCGGCCAGCAGCTCGGCGGCCCGCTGCGGAGACAGCGGCCGGGCGAACTCGGCGTTGATCGACAGCGAGTGCCCGGTGAACACCGGCACCCGAACGCAGGTGCCGCTCACCAAAAGCTCTGGGATACCGAGGATCTTGCGGCTCTCGAACCGCAGCTTCTGGTCTTCATCCGTCTCACCCGAACCGTCGTCGACCAGCGAGCCGGCCAGCGCGATCACGTTGAACGCGATGGGCGCGACGTACTTGTCCGGTGCCGGGAAGTCCACCGCGCCACCGTCGTGCACCAGTTGCTCGGCGCCGTCGGCGACGGCACGGATCTGGGTGGCCAGCTCCTGCACGCCGGCCAGGCCGCTGCCCGAGACCGCCTGGTAGGTCGACACGATCAGCCGGGTCAGGCCGGCCTCGTCGTGCAGCGGCTTGAGCACCGGCATCGCCGCCATGGTGGTGCAGTTCGGGTTGGCAATGATGCCCTTGGCCAACTTCTTTCCGCGCACGTCGCGATCGAAGTTCACCTCGGAGACCACCAGCGGAATGTCCGGGTCCTTGCGCCACGCCGACGAGTTGTCGATCACGGTGACCCCGGCGGCGGCGAACCGCGGCGCCTGCACCCGCGACATCGTCGCCCCGGCCGAGAACACCGCGATGTCCAGCCCGGACGGGTCAGCGGTCTCGGCGTCCTCGACCTCGATCTCGGCACCGCGGAACGCCAACTTGCGCCCCGCCGAGCGCGCCGAGGCGAAAAACCGGACCTCGTCGGCGGGAAAGTTGCGTTCCTCCAACAGGGTGCGCATCACCTGGCCGACCTGACCGGTCGCACCGACTACACCGATGGCAACCATGTCAGCGTCCCGTCCCGCCGTAGACCGTGGCCGCCTCGTCGCTGCCGAGGCCGAACGCCTCGTGCAGCGAAACGACGGCCTTGTCCAGATCATCTTCGGCGCACAGCACCGAGATTCGAATCTCGGAGGTGGAGATCAGGTCGATGTTGACCCCGTTGTCGGCCAGCGTCTCGCAGAAGGTGGCCGTAACGCCCGGGTGGCTACGCATCCCGGCGCCGATCAGCGACACCTTGCCCACCTTGGCGTCGTAGAGGACCTCGGTGAAGCCGATCTCGCCCTTGAGCGACTCCAGCTTGGCCACCGCGGCCGGCCCGTTGTCGCGCGGGCAGGTGAAGGTGATGTCGGTCTTGCCGTCCTCGATCTTCGAGACGTTCTGCAACACCATGTCGATGTTGATGTCGGCGTCGGCGACGGCGCGGAAGATCTTGGCCGCGTAACCGGGCAGGTCGGGGATGCCGACCACGGTCACCTTGGCTTCGCTGCGGTCGTGTGCGACTCCGGTCAGGATGGCGTCTTCCATGGGGATGTCCTTGATCGATCCGGAAACGATGGTGCCGGGCTTGTCCGAGTAGGAGGACCGGACGTGGATGGGCAGGTGGTAGCGGCGGGCGTACTCCACGCAGCGCAGCATGAGCACCTTGGCGCCGCACGCGGCCAGTTCGAGCATCTCCTCGAAGGTGACGGTGTCCAGGCGCTTGGCGTTGGGCACGATGCGCGGGTCGGCGCTGAAGATGCCGTCGACGTCGGTGTAGATCTCGCAGACGTCGGCCTTCAGCGCGGCGGCCAGCGCGACCGCGGTGGTGTCCGAGCCGCCGCGGCCCAAGGTGGTGACGTCCTTGGTGTCCTGGCTGACGCCCTGGAAGCCGGCGACCAGCACCACCTGGTCTTCGCCGAGCGCGGCCTGCAGCCGGCCCGGGGTGACGTCGATGATCTTGGCCTTGCCGTGCGCACCGGTGGTGATGACGCCGGCCTGCGACCCGGTGAACGAGCGGGCATTGCAGCCCAGCTCCTCGACGGCCATCGCGACCAGGGCATTGGAGATCCGCTCCCCGGCGGTCAGCAACATGTCCAGTTCGCGGGCCGGCGGAGCAGAACAGACCTGCTGCGCGAGATCCAGCAGGTCATCGGTGGTGTCGCCCATCGCCGAGCAGACCACCACCACCTCGTTACCAGCTCTTTTGGTCTCGACGATGCGCTCGGCGACCCGGCGGACCCGGTCGGCGTCGGCCACCGACGATCCGCCGTATTTCTGCACGACGAGCGCCACGGTCGTCCTTTCGGAGTCTGGGAATGCAGACAACAGGATACGTGGGCCCACTCGGCGACGATGCGGCCGTGCTGGCGTACCAGGTGACGATACTGGCCACCCCGGTACAAGCTAACGGGATACCGGAAAACGCGATGGCACGCGTTTCCCGGGTCGGGGAACAGCAGCCCGGGGTGCCGGGCACAGCTCAGCTGCCTAGGTGGTGAAAGCGTCGGCAGGACCCCACAGCTGAAAATCGCCGAACGGGGTGATGAGCAGATCCGCTCCGCCAACGTCGGTCAGCGGAGTTTCCAGCCATTCGTTCTCCCAACCGCCACCGAAGTTCATCAGGTCGACGGTAAAGCCATCCATCGCGAGGATGTCGTTGGTGAAGAATACGGAGGCGGTGTGAGTGTCCAGGCCATTCAGGGTGGTGTTGTAATCGATGGACTGCGTGTCGACGTCGTACGGGTGCCACACTTCGGTGCCGCTGACCACCGCCGGGGAGTATGGGGCGTTGCCCGCCACCTGAGAGGGATGCAAGGTGGACGGGTCCGGCACGAAATAGATCTCGTCAGCCCATGCCACACCGACCGGCAGGAAGCCGGCAGTCAGCAGCGCACCGGCGGCCGCACCCAGCGCTGGGACTATCCGGTGTTGAGTGGTACGCATGCTTCCCCCTAATGTTTCTCTGGGTTTTCCCTGAGAGCTAGGACGTTTTTATCGACCGCTCTCCCGGCGGGTCAACACCTCGTTCCGCTCAGTGGAACGGCCCGTGGTCCGCCCGAGCATCGCGACCGTTTGCCCGAGAGTTTGGCGCCCGGCCGGTAGGCGCTACACTGGCCGACGTGCTGCGCGCGCTCCTGCTCGGACGCCGCGACGGGGTCTGACCAGGACCGGCCTCCCGTCGCGGGTTTCGTCGATGCGCCGGTCTGAGTCCCCTGGACAAGCCCTGACAAGCCGGAGCGAACATCGTGACCACCTTTTCCAGCCCTGACGACTTCGCGTCGGGCCGCAGCATCACCAAACCCGCCGGGCCGCGAGGCCCCGGACAGCCCGCCTGGAACCCCCAGCGCGGCTCGGCCATGCCGGTCAACCGTTACCGCAGCTTCGCCGACGAGGTCGAACCCGTCACGCTGCCCGACCGCACCTGGCCGGACCGCGTCATAGAACGCGCCCCGCTGTGGTGTGCGGTGGACCTGCGCGACGGCAACCAGGCGCTGATCGACCCGATGAGCCCGGCCCGCAAACGCCGGATGTTCGACCTGCTGGTTTCTATGGGCTACAAGGAGATCGAGGTCGGCTTCCCGTCGGCCAGCCAGACCGACTTCGACTTCGTCCGCGAGATCATCACCGACGGCGCCGTGCCCGACGACGTCACCCTGCAGGTGCTGACCCAGTGCCGTGACGAGCTGATCGAGCGCACCTTCGAGGCCTGCGCGGGCGCCAAGAACGTGATCGTGCACTTCTACAACTCCACGTCGGTGCTGCAGCGCCGGGTGGTGTTCCGCGCCGACCAGGCAGCGGTGCAGGCCATCGCGGTGGCCGGGGCGCGCAAGTGCCTGGAAGAGCAGGCCAAGTACCCGGGCGCCCGGTGGCGCTACGAGTACTCGCCGGAGTCCTACACCGGAACCGAACTGGAGTACGCCAAGGCGGTCTGCGATGCCGTCGGCGACGTCATAGCGCCGACGCCGGACAACCCGATCATCTTCAACCTGCCGGCCACCGTGGAGATGGCCACCCCGAACGTCTACGCCGACTCGATCGAGTGGATGAGCCGCAACCTGAAGCGCCGCGACTCGGTGATCCTGAGCCTGCACCCGCACAACGATCGCGGCACCGCGGTCGCCGCCGCGGAGCTCGGCTATCAGGCCGGCGCCGACCGGATCGAGGGCTGCCTGTTCGGCAACGGCGAACGCACCGGCAACGTCTGCCTGGTGACGCTGGGCCTGAACCTGTTCTCACGCGGCGTGGACCCGCAGATCGACTTCTCCAACATCGACGAGATCCGCCGCACCGTCGAGTACTGCAACCAGCTGAACGTGCCCGAGCGTCACCCCTACGGCGGCGACCTGGTCTACACGGCGTTCTCCGGCAGCCACCAGGACGCCATCAACAAGGGCCTGGACCAGATGAAGATCGACGCGGACGCCGCCGACTCCGACGTCGACGACATGCTCTGGCAGGTGCCGTACCTGCCGATCGACCCCCGCGACGTGGGGCGCACCTACGAGGCGGTGATCCGGGTCAACTCGCAGTCCGGCAAGGGCGGCGTGGCGTATGTGATGAAGACCGACCACGGCCTGGTGCTGCCGCGCCGGCTGCAGATCGAGTTCTCGCGAGTGATCCAGCAACTGACCGACGGGGAGGGCGGCGAGGTCACGCCGAAGGAGATGTGGGACGCCTTCGCCGACGAGTACCTGAACCCGATCCGGCCGCTGGAGCGGATGCACCAGAAGCTGCTCGCCGCCGAGACCGACGACGGCACCGACCGTATCGAGGCAGTGGTCAAGGTCGACGGTGTGGAGACCGAGATCACCGGGGCCGGCAACGGCCCGCTGGCCGCGTTCGTCGACGCACTGAGCCAGGTCGGTGTGCAGGTGCACGTGCTGGACTACTCCGAGCACGCGATGAGTGCCGGTGAAGAGGCCCAGGCCGCGGCGTACGTGGAAGCGCAGATCGGTGACACGGTCGTCTGGGGCGTCGGGATCGCGCCGTCGATCACCACCGCGTCGCTGCGGGCGGTGGTCTCCGCGGTGAACCGGGCGGCCCGGCTCGGCTGACGCGACTACGGGGGGGCAGGTATGACGCGAGTGACGCGATGTCCGGGGATGACAACCCGCTGCTGAGGACTGCCGCCGAACGGATGGCATTCCTGGAGTTCGGCAGGCCGAGCGTTGCGGGCGTCTCCGACCTGGTTGTCGCTTCGTGGGAGCGCAGCCGGGATGCCGGTGTGGATGTCGTCCGCCCGATCAGCACGTTCACCGATGAGATCGACACCGATTCGCTGTTGGCGCGCTGCGCGCGACCAGTGCTGGACCAGCTGGGCAACGACACCTCCGCCGCCAACCTGCCCCTGGCCGTCGGCCTGACCGACCGCAGGGTGCGGGTCGTCCACCGGATCGATTCCTCGTCGACGGCCACGCACCTGTTCGACCGAGTCCAGTACGCGCCGGGATTCGACTTCTCGGAGGCGGCCGTCGGCACCAACGGCGCCGGCACCGTCTTCGAGTCGGGCCAAGCCGTCAGCATCGTCGGCCCGGAGCATTACAGCGAAAGCCTGGAGGGCTTCGCCGCCAGCGGCGCCCCGATCCTCGACCCCGTCACCGGACGCGTCGAGGGCGTCGTGGCAATCGCCACGTTGACCCAGGCGTGGAATCCCGTCATGCACATTCTGGTCAAGAACGCCGCGAAAGAGATCAGCCGCAACCTGCTGCTCGACCGCAGCCAGACCCAGCAGGCCGTCTTCGACGCCTACTTACGGGTGACGGCCCGGTCGGCCCGGGCGGCGGTCTTCGCCTTCGGCGCCGCGCTGTTGATCGCCAGCCCAGCCGCCCAGCAGATGTTCGATGCCGGCGAACAACAGGTGCTCCGCGACCACGCGACTTTCCTGCTGGCCCGCAGAGAACGCGCCAGCGACACCCTCGTGCTGCCGGGCAGCCAACGCCTGGTGCGCATCCGCGGGACCCGTGTCTTCGCGGGCACGGAGATCGCCGGCATGCTGGTGATCGCCGAACCGGCGACGTCTCGGCGCGCCGGATCGGTAGGGGCATCCGCCGAGCCCGGCGTGCTTCCGCTCGGACTGACCACGTTGTTCGGCTCACACGAATCGCTGGCCGGCGGTCGCTCTCCGGCGTGGGTGCGAGCCTGCGACGAGCTACGGGCGGCGCTGGAGAACCAAACTCCGGTGCTGCTGGTCGGCGAGCCCGGGGTGGGTAAGTTCACCCTGGCGACGCAGCTTTTTCAGTCGGTCTATCCGGGCGCGCGCAGCGTCACGGTCGACGCCGAACAGCTTGCGACGCAAGGCATCGCCGGCCCGCTGCCGGACGATCCGGGCGGGCCCACGTTGCATATCGCGCGGGACATCGACCGGGCAGACACGGCCGGCGTCGAAGCGCTGAACGCCTATTTCGCTGCGGTCGAATCGCTCGACTCACCCGGATGGATGGTCGCCACGGTGTCGCAGGATCCGTCCGGCTCGACGCCGGCGTTCGATGCGCTACTGGGCCACTTTCATGCCGCGATCACCGTGCCGCCGCTGCGATACCGCACCGATGATCTGCCGGGCATCACCGCCGCCCTGCTGCGCGGGATCGCACCGGAACGCAAGGTGCGGCTCAGTCCGGCGGCGCACCGGCTCGTCGGCCGACATTCCTGGCCCGGCAACATCGCTCAGCTACGGGAAGCCCTGGTGCATGCCCTTCGCCAACGCCAGATCGGTGAGATCGCCGACACCGACCTGCCCGGGTACTGCCAGAGCGTCGCCCGCCGCGCCTTGACTCAGCTCGAAGTCATCGAACGAGACGCGATCGTCGCGGCCCTACGACAGGCAGGCGACAACCGGGCCGCCGCCGCCGCGCAACTGGGCATGTCGCGGTCGAGCCTGTACCGGAAGCTGAAGACCTACGGGATCACCACGTAGTCGTCGATCCCGTCCGGGACCGCCATCCAATCGGTCACTTCACGGATGTACTGGCCGATCTGGCGCAACGAGCGGGTGGCCTCCGGCACCATCGAGCCGGCGATCTGGAACACGTGCATCTGGCCCGGCCACACGCGCAGCTGGACCGGAACGCCCACCCCGGCCAAGCTGTCCGCAACGAGCTTGGCGTCCTGCAACATGGCCTCGGAGCCGGACACGTGGATCAGGGTGGGGCACAACCCGGATTCGATGTGGTCAAGCGGTTCGAAGATCTCCTCCGGTGTGCCGTCCACGCTGCGCCGTCTGGCGGCGTGGGTGACCAGGTCGACCAGCGCGTCGAAGGCCCTGGCCGGGAACATCACATCGGTGCCGATGTTGGGGTGCGCACGCCGGGACGCCTTGGCGATCTGCGCCAGCGGCGACATGCAGACCAGGGCCGCGGGTTGTTCCGCCTCATCGAGGAGCCGTTGGGCCAGCGCCAAAGCCAGGTAGCCGCCGGCGGAGTCACCGGCCAACACGATCTGGTCCGGCGCGTAACCCTGGCTCCGCAGCCACTGGTAGCCCTCATAGCAGTCGTCGACCGCGGCGCCTACCGAGTGCTTGGGGATCTTCCGGTAGTTGACCGCCAATGCGGGGCTGTCCGCGTACTTCGACAGCGTGGTGATCAGCCGGTGGTGGGTGTTGACTCCGCACGTCATGAAAGCACCGCCGTGCAGGTACAGCACGACGCGCCCGGTGCCGTCCGCCGGCAGCACGCCGGCGGCGCGGACCAGCCGTGCCGTACAGCGCGACAACCGGACCGTGTGGTGAACGCTGCCCGGGGCGGAGGGGACGACCCGGGCAGCGTGGTCCACCAGGCCCCACGGCCATGGCGCCTTCGGCAGCTGACTGCCGATCGCCAAGATGGGCCAGATGCTCAGTCGGGCGGCGAGCCCGACAAGTTGGCCGGCGAGGCTGGGACCGTTCTCCATGACCTCGTCCGGCATCGAGGAATACCGCCGCCGAGCCGGGGTCGACGCGCCTCGACGGGCCCGGCCCCGCAGCGGGGTCACGTCGGCGGTTGCCCGGTCTTCACGTACAGCGGTGGTCATCGCGGGACGGCCGATGACCGCAAATGTTTCATCACGGTTAACAGCATGGCGTTATCCGTTCATCTGCCGATGTCCCAAATTGGGACACTCGCCGTCGGCCACCAGGGACTAAAACAACGAGATCTGCTCGCCGGCCGACCCGGCGTCGACGAACTCCTCGATGCCGGTGCCGTCAACCACCCGGCCGACGCACGCCATGAAGTCGCGATCGGAGACCGTCGGCACGCCCAGCTCGCGCGCCAGGTAGCCCTTGCCCTGCTCGGGGCGGTCTTCGTTGCAGATCACCAGCGACGTGTGGGCGTCGACGACATCGCTGTAGGCCAGCCCGGCGTGCAGGATGCGTTCGACGAGTTCCTCATGGGTGCGGGTGCACTCCGCCGACAACGCCACCCGCATGCCCTGCACCAGCGGACGTCCCCGCACGTAGCGGCCCGGGTTGAGGTACGCGCACGGCATCCGCGACGCCAGCGCCTTCAGCGGCCGTAGTTCCTCATGGGTGATCCGGCCGTTGGGCCAGCGGCGCCGGGTCACCGGCCGGACCGGCAGCCACACGTCACGCTCCCGGGCGCGTTGCAGGGCGGGCTCCAGCACCCCGGCCAGCACCCGGGCGTCGTCGAGCGCGTCGTGCGCCCGCGTCTGGACGACGCCCCAGTGTGCGGCCAGGGTCTGCAGCCGAAGGTTGGGCAGGCCCAGGTCCAGCCGCCGAGCAAGCTCCAGGGTGCACATCACCGAGTCGACGGGCAGCACGGCGCCGGCCATCTCCGCTTCGGCCGCCAGGAACGTGTAGTCGAAGGCCACGTTGTGGGCCACCAGGGTGCGGCCCGGCAGCAGTGCGACGACCTCGTCGACGACATCGGCGAACTGCGGCTGGCCGGCCAGCATCTCGGCGGTCAGCCCGTGCACATGGGTGGGACCCGGGTCGGTGCCCGGGTTGACCAGGTGCGACACCGCCTGCTCTACCCGGCCGTCGCCGTCGAGAGCCAGCGCGGCGACGCTGAGCACCCGCGCCTGCCCGGGCCGAAATCCCGACGTCTCGACGTCGACCACGACCCAACCGTCGCCGGTTTCGCGGGCCGGGCGGCCCCACCGAGCACTCATGTGATGAGGATGGCACGCAGGGGTGACGAACGCCGGACGCAGCCCAGCCGTGTCGTCAACTTAAACTCACGCCATGATCACCGCCCGCGGACGCCTGGCGCTGGCCGCCGGTGCGAGTGCCCGGTGGGCGTCGCGGGTGACCGGCCGCGGTGCCGGCGCCATGATCGGCGGTCTGATCGCGATGACCCTGGACCGATCGATCCTGCGTCAGCTCGGCGCGGGGCGGCGCACCGCCATCGTCACCGGCACCAACGGCAAGTCGACCACCACCCGCATGCTCGCCGCCGCGCTGAGCGACCTGGGCGCGGTGGCCACCAACTCCGAGGGCGCCAACATGGACGCCGGGCTGGTGGCGGCGCTGGCCGCCGACCGGACCGCGCCACTGGCGGCCCTCGAGGTCGACGAGATGCATGTCCCGCACGTCGCCGATGCGGTATCGCCGGCCGTGGTGGTGCTGCTCAACCTGTCCCGCGATCAGCTGGACCGGGTCGGCGAGATCAATGCCGTGGAGCGCGCGCTGCGCACCGGCCTCGCCCGTCATCCGCAGACGGTGGTGGTCGCCAACTGCGACGACGTGCTGATGACCTCGGCCGCCTACGACTGTCCCAACGTGGTCTGGGTCGCCGCGCGCGCCGGCTGGTCGGGCGACTCGGTCAGTTGCCCGCGTACCGGCGAGGTGATCGACCGCCATGACGACCACTGGCGCTCCACCGGAAGTGAGTTCAGCCGGCCCACGCCGCAGTGGTGGTTCGACGACGACTCGCTCTACGGGCCGGACGGGCTGGTACTGCCGATGCGGCTGGCCCTGCCCGGCACCGTCAACCGCGGCAACGCCGCCCAGGCCGTCGCGGCCGCCGTCGCCCTGGGCGCCGATCCGGTCAAAGCGGTGGCCGCGGTCTCGGCGGTCGACGAGGTGGCCGGCCGCTACCGCAGCGTGCGGGTCGGCGACCACACGGTGCGGATGCTGCTGGCCAAGAACCCGGCCGGCTGGCAGGAAGCCCTGTCGATGGTCGACAAGCACGCCGCCGGGGTGGTGATCGCCGTCAACGGCCAGGTGCCCGACGGTGAGGACTTGTCCTGGCTGTGGGACGTGCGTTTCGAGCACTTCGAAGAGGTGCCGGTGGTGGCGGCCGGCGAGCGCGGAACCGACCTGGCGGTGCGGCTGGGCTACGCCGGTGTGCGGCACACCCTGGTGCACGACACCCTCGCGGCGATCGCGTCCTGCCCACCCGGGCGGGTCGAGGTGGTCGCCAACTACACCGCGTTCCTGCAGTTGCAGCGGAGGTTGGGACCCTCATGAACAGGGCTGATCCGGTGCGGATCGGGCTGGTGCTGCCGGACGTGATGGGCACCTACGGGGACGGCGGCAATGCGGTGGTGCTGCGGCAGCGGCTGCTGCTGCGCGGGATTCCCGCCGAGATCGTCGAGATCACCCTGGCCGAACCGGTGCCCGAGTCCTTGGACCTCTACACCCTGGGCGGCGCCGAGGATTACGCACAGCGACTGGCCACCCGGCATCTGATCACCCACCCGGGCTTGCAGCGCGCGGCGGCGCGGGGCGCGCCCGTGCTGGCGATCTGCGCGGCCATCCAGGTGCTCGGGCACTGGTATGAGACCTCGGCCGGCGAGCGGGTCGACGGAGTCGGGATGCTGGACGTGACCACCTCCCCGCAGGACGTGCGCACCATCGGCGAGGTGGTAGGCACGCCGCTACTGGCCGGGCTGACGCAGCCGTTGACCGGCTTCGAGAACCACCGCGGCGGCACCGTGCTGGGACCATCGGCCACACCGCTGTCGAAGGTGACCAAGGGCGCCGGCAACAGGGCCGGCGACGGCTACGACGGCGCGGTGCAGGGCAGCGTCGTCGCCACCTACCTGCACGGGCCGTGCCTGGCCCGCAACCCGGAACTGGCGGATCTGCTGTTGTCGAAGGTGGTCGGCGACCTGGCGCCCCTGGAGCTGCCGGAAGTGGACGTGCTGCGCGCCGAACGGCTGGCTGCACCCCGGCGGGTCTGACTACGGTCGGACCATGACCGATCAGAGCGCGGTCGCCGAGGCCGCGATTGAAATCTCCCAGCGCCTCTACGATCGCCTGGCCGAGACCATCGGAGTCATCGAAGACCTGGTCGCCAAGGAGTCGCCGGACCTGACCACCGATTCGTCACTGCTGCAGCTGCTGCACGAGACGGTGTCGGCGAACGTCGACGCGTACTTTTCGGCGATCCGGCACAACATCCCGGTAGCCGACATCGCGGCCCCACCGGTTGCGCTGGAGCACGCCCGCCGGCTGGCCCAGCGCGGGGTGCCGGTGAACGCGTTGGTGCGCGGCTACCGGCTGGGCCACTCGGAGGCGCTGCGGCTGGTACTCGAGGAGGTCCGCGCCGCCGAGCTGGAGCCGGACCTGAGCCTGAGTGTGCTGGGCGCGATGTCGACGCTGATGTTCGGCTATATCGACGAGATGTCGCAGCAGGTGGTCGCCGTCTACCAGGCCGAGCGGGAGCGCTGGCTGGAGAGTCGAAATGCGGTGCGCGCGTTGCGGGTCCGCGAGATTCTCGCCGGCGAGAGCAACGACGTCGACGCGATGACGACGGCGATCCGCTACCCGCTGCGGCGCACCCACGTCGCAGTGGTCGTGTGGTATCCGAAAGCCGGCGGCGACAAGCTGGCCGCCGCGGAGGGTTTCATCAAACAGCTCGCCGACACGCTGGCGGTGCACGGTCCGCCGCTGTTCGTCCCGGCCGACAGCGCATGCGGGTGGGCGTGGCTTCCGCTGCCCTCGGCCGCCGGAGGCGACGTGGTGGAACAGATCCGCGCGTGCGCGCTCGCCGCGGACGGCGAGCCCTGGGTGGCGATCGGTGCCCCGCTTCCCGGTGTCGAGGGTTTCCGCCGCTCGCACCAGCAGGCCTTGGCGGCGCACACCCTGGCGGTCTCCTCCGGCGCGACCATGAACCGGGTCAGCGCGGCCGGCGATCCCGGTCTTGGCGCCGCGGCACTGCTCGGCGGCGACAACCTGGCCGCCGCACGGGCCTGGGTCGCCGAGGTGCTCGGCCCGCTGGCCTGCGACACCGAGAGCGACGGCCGGCTGCGCGACACCCTGCGGGTGTTCCTGCGCACCGGGTCCAGCTTCAAGGCGGCCGGCGAGCAACTGCATTTCCATGTCAACACCATGAAGTACCGGGTGCAGCGGGCGATCGAGCGGCGCGGTCGGCCGATCGCCGAGGACCGCCTGGACGTCGAGATCGCCCTGCTGCTGTGCCAGTGGTACGGCGCCGCCGTGTTGTCTTCCGAAGACGAATAGCCGGCCGAATTCCGGCCGCGCGGGACGAGCGACGAGGCTGCCGCGCTACCTAACGTCAGGCACATCCGAAAAACATGGTGTGACCAAGGCGAGAGGTTGAAATGCAATGAGCACCGAAATGGCCAGCGAACCGAAGGTCTGGCAGGACAAGAAACGTCACCTGTGGCTGTTGGGCCTGATCGTGCCCACCATGCTCTTCCTGGTGCTGCCGCTGGTCTGGGCGCTGAACAAGGCCGGCCTGCACACGACGGCGCAAATCCCGCTGTACATCGGGCCGATCCTGCTCTACCTCATCCTGCCGGCGCTGGACCTGTGGATCGGCGCCGACGGGCAGAACCCGCCGGACGAGGTGATGACGGCGCTGGAGAACGACAAGTACTACCGCTACGCCACCTACGCCTACATCCCCTTCCAGTACGCCAGCGCCATCTTCGGTGCCTACCTGTTCACCGCCTCGGACCTGGGCTGGCTCGGCTTCGACGGGTCGCTGGGCTGGCTGGGCAAGATCGGGGTGGCGATGACGACGGCCACCGTGGCCGGGGTCGGCATCAACACCGCCCACGAGCTGGGGCACAAGCGGGAGTCGCTGGAGCGGTGGCTGGCCAAGATCACCCTGGCCCAGGTCTGCTACGGCCACTTCTATGTCGAGCACAACCGCGGCCACCACGTCCGGGTGGCCACCCCGGAAGACCCCGCGTCGGCCCGCTTCGGTGAGACGTTCTGGGAGTTTCTGCCCCGCAGCACTTTCGGCGGCATCCGCTCGGCATGGGAATTGGAGGCCCAGCGGGTCCGCCGGACCGGCAAGAGCCCGTGGAACCCGCGGACCTGGGCGGACAACGACGTGATCAACGCGCTGGCGATGTCGGTGCTGTTCTGGGGCGTGATGCTCGCGGTGTTCGGTGTCGCACTGGTGCCCTACGTGCTGATCAACGCCATCTACGGGTCGTCGCTGCTGGAGTCGGTGAACTACCTGGAGCACTACGGGCTGGTGCGCCAGAAGCAGGGCGGTGAGGGTTCGCAAGGCCGCTACGAGCGCTGCACGCCGCAGCACAGCTGGAACTCCGACCACATGGTCACCAACCTGTTCCTCTACCACCTGCAGCGGCACAGCGACCACCACGCCAACCCCACCCGGCGCTACCAGACCCTGCGCAGCTTCGAGGACTCGCCGAACCTGCCGGCCGGATATGGAGCGCTCATTGGGGTGACCTACTTCCCGCCGGTGTGGCGCAAGCTGATGGACCACCGGGTGCTCGAGCACTACGCCGGTGACATCACCCGGGCCAACATCTCGCCGCGCCGCCGGGAGAAGATCCTGGCCCGCTACCAGGTAGCGGCCTGATGGCCGGGTACGGGTGCCCGGGCTGCGGGTACGTCTACGACGAGGCCGCCGGGGAGCCCCGAGAGGGGTTCCCCGCCGGCACCGGATGGCAGCAGATCCCGGACGACTGGACCTGCCCGGACTGCGCGGTACGCGAAAAGCTGGATTTCGAACCGATAGGAGAGAGCTCATGAACGACTACAAACTGTTCCGGTGCCTGCAGTGCGGCTTCGAGTACGACGAGGCGCTGGGCTGGCCGGAGGACGGTATCGACCCCGGCACCCGCTGGGCCGACATCCCCGAGGACTGGAGCTGCCCGGACTGCGGTGCGGCGAAGGCCGACTTCGAGATGGTGGAAGTGGCCCGGTCGTGAACGGGGTGGTCATCGTCGGGGCGGGCCTGGCGGCGGTACGCACCGCCGAACAGCTTCGCCGCAACGGCTACACGGATCCGATCACCGTCGTCGGCGCCGAAGAGCACCCGCCCTATGACCGTCCGCCGCTGTCCAAGCAGATGCTGCGCGGCGAGGTCGACAGCGTTGCTTTGAAGCCGGCGGGATTCTACGAGGACAACGGCATCGAGTTGCGGCTCGGCTGCCCGGCCCGCGCCGTCGACGTGGCGGCCCACACCGTGACACTGGCCGACGGGGAGGTCCTGGGCTACGACCAGCTGGTGATCGCCACCGGCTTGGTGCCCAACCGCATCCCGGCGTTCGGCGACCTGGACGGCATCTGCGTGCTGCGCTCGCTCGACGACTGCGTGGCGCTGCAGTACCGGGCCGCGAAGGCGCGCCGGGCCGTGGTGATCGGCGCCGGTTTCATCGGGTGCGAGGTCGCGGCCAGCCTGCGCGGCCTGGGAGTGCAGGTGGTGCTGGTGGAGCCGCAACCCACCCCGCTGGCGTCCGTGCTGGGCGAGCAGGCCGGGGCGTTGATCGCCCGGCTGCACCGGGATGAGGGTGTCGATGTGCGTACCGGTGTGGCGGTGGATTCCGTCTCCGGCGGTGAACGCGTCGAGGCGGTGACGCTGGCCGACGGGTCGGTCATCGAGGCCGACCTGGTGGTGGTGGGCATCGGGTCGCGCCCGGCCACCGACTGGCTGGCCGGCAGCCACGTCGACGTGGCTGATGGCGTGGTCTGCGACGCGGTCGGACGCACCAGCGCCCCGGACGTCTGGGCGATCGGCGACGTGGCGTCCTGGCGGGACGCGACCGGGGCGCAGGTCCGCGTCGAGCACTGGAGCAACGTCGCCGACCAGGCGAAGACCCTGGTGGCGGCGATGCTGAACTCCGAAGCGGTGGTCAGTCCGGCCGTGCCCTACTTCTGGAGCGACCAGTACGACATCAAGATCCAGTGCCTGGGCCGGCCGAGATCCGGCGACACCGTGCACCTGGTCGACGATGACGGCCGCCGATTCCTGGCCTACTACGAGCGCGACGGGGTATTGATCGCGGTGGTGGGCGCAGGCATCCCGGAGAAGGTCCGGACGGCCCGCGCCGGCATCGCCGCGGGTGTGCCGATCTCCGACGTCCTGCAGCCGGCCTAACGCCGCGAGATCGCATCCACGCAGGGAAAGTTCGAGAAGGTTCCTGCGTGAGTGCGATCTCGCGGTAAAGGAATCAGGCCATGGCGCGGCGGCCGGTGAAAGCCCGGCCCAAGGTCAGCTCGTCAGCGAATTCCAGGTCACCGCCCATCGGCAGGCCGGACGCCAGGCGGGTCACCGAGAGACCGGGGATGTCGCGCAGCACCCGCACCAGGTACGTAGCGGTGGCCTCACCCTCGGTGTTGGGGTCGGTGGCGATGATCACCTCACTGACGTCGACGCCGTCAATCCGCTCCCCGACCCGGTTCAGCAGCTCACGCACCCGCAGCTGCTCGGGACCGATTCCCGACAAGGGATCCAGCGCGCCGCCGAGCACGTGGTAGCGGCCGCGGAACTCCCGGGTGCGCTCGATGGCGGCGACGTCCTTGGGCTCCTCTACGACGCAGATCTGGGCGAAGTCACGCCGCGGATCCCCGCAGATCCGGCAACGCTGCGCGTCGGCGACGTTGCCGCACACCTCACAGAACTGCACTCCGTCGCGGACCTTGGTGAGCACCGCGGTGAGCCGGTCGATCTCCGGCGGCTCCACCGACAGCAGGTGAAACGCGATCCGCTGGGCGCTCTTGGGGCCGATGCCCGGCAGCTTGCCCAGCTCGTCGATCAGGTCCTGAACCGGACCCTCAAACACCTAGGCTCCCGGCATGCCGAGCGCGCCGCCCATGCCGCCGGCCAGCGGCGAGAGCCGCTGCTGGGCCAGCGTGTGCGCCTTCTTCGAGGCGTCCGCGAGCGCTCCCACGAGCAGGTCCTGCAGTGTCTCGATGTCCTGCGGGTCGACGACCTTCGGGTCGATGTGCACCGCGAGCACCTCGCCGCTGCCGTTGGAGGTGACCTTGACCAGGCCGTTTCCGGCCTCCCCGTGCACCTCGGTGACGGCCAGCTCCTGCTGTGCCTGCAGCAGTCGCTGCTGCATCTGCTGCGCCTGGGCCAGCAGCGCCGACATGTCGGGCGGGCCTCCTGGTTGCATGACACTCCCCTTGCGTTGTCGTGTGCGTTGTCGTGTGCGTTGTCTCGACTGGGTTGCGGCTTGGTTTCAGCTCCAAGACCCGGTGCGTGTGAGAATCCCAGCGTAGTCGGCCTCGGCCTACGTTGGCGGTGTGCGCGTACCAGTTCTTGTCCGTGTCGGTATCGCGATCACCATCGGCCTGGTGGTGGCCGCCGCGGTGCCGAGCGCCCCGCTGGCTCCCTTGGCCTGGGCCGGTCCGGCCAGTATCGCCGGCATGATCGTGTTCCTCGACCCCGGCCACAGCGGCGCGGGTGACCCGGCTGCCCTGTCACGTCAGGTGCCCAACGGCCGGGGCGGCACCAAGAACTGCCAGACCAGCGGCACCGCGACCAACTCCGGCTATCCCGAGCACAGCTTCGCCTGGGACACCACGCTGCGGATCCGCCAGGCCCTCAACTCCGCCGGGGTCCGCACCGCGATGTCGCGCGGTGACGACAACGGGCCGGCGCCGTGCGTCGACGCCCGCGCCGCGGCGGCCAATGCGCTGCACCCCAACGCCATCGTGTCCATCCATGCCGACGGCGGGCAGCCCGCCGGCCGCGGATTCCACGTCAACTACTCGGCACCGCCGCTCAACCCGGCCCAGGAGGGCCCCGCGGTACGGTTCGCCCAGATCATGCGCAGCCAATTGCAGGCCGCCGGCATTCCCCCAGCCAATTACATCGGCACCGACGGCTTGAAGGGACGCGCCGACCTCGCCGGGCTGAACCTGGCCGAATATCCGTCGGTCCTGGTCGAGCTGGGCAACATGAAAAACGCCACCGATGCAGCCCTGATGGAGAGCCCAGCGGGCCGGCAGCGCTACGCCGACGCCGTCGCACGCGGCATCGCCAGCTTCCTGAGCAGTCAAACGCAACTGCCCTGAACCGCCACGCCGTTGCGTGCAGATCCGCCGATCCCCCGTTAGCGTGGGAGGTGATGTCCGTTCGGCCGGCCGATACACCGACATCCCACGCGCGGGGGGTGCAGCGACTGCTGGACAGCTACCGGAACATCCCCGCCGACGAATCGGTCCGGCTGGCCAAGCCCACCTCCAACCTGTTTCGGGCGCGCGCGAAGCGCCAGGCGCCCGGTCTGGACACCTCGGGCCTGGTCAGCGTCCTCGCCGTCGACCCGGAGAACGGCACCGCCGACGTCGACGGCATGTGCACCTACGAGGACCTGGTCGCCGCCACCCTCCCCTACGGTTTGGCACCGTTGGTGGTCCCGCAGCTCAAGACGATCACGGTGGGCGGCGCGGTCAGCGGCTTGGGAATCGAGTCGGCGTCGTTCCGCAACGGGCTTCCCCATGAGTCGGTGCTGGAGATGGACGTGCTTACCGGCGCGGGCGAACTGCTGACCGTGTCGCGGCACCAGCATGCTGATCTGTTCCATGCATTTCCGAATTCTTATGGCACGCTGGGATATTCGACACGACTCCGGATCGAGCTGGAAGCCGTCAAACCGTTCGTCGCGTTGCGGCACGTCCGCTTCGACTCCCTAGACGAGCTGGTTTCGACGATGGACCGCATCATCGACACCGGCGGGCTCGAAGGCGTTCCGGTGGACTACCTCGACGGGGTGGTGTTCAGCCCCCGGGAGAGCTACCTGTGCGTCGGCATCGCGACCGACTCCCCCGGCGCCGTCAGCGACTACACCGGCCAGCAGATCTACTACCGCTCGATCCGGCACGCGCACGGGATCAAAGACGACCGGCTGACCATCCACGACTACCTGTGGCGCTGGGACACCGACTGGTTCTGGTGCTCGCGCGCGTTCGGGGCGCAGCGTCCCCTGGTGCGACGCTGGTGGCCGCGACGCTACCGGCGCAGCAGCGTCTACTCGAAGCTGATCGCCTACGACCAGCGGTTCGCCATCGCCGACCGGATCGAGAAGCGACACCACCGCCCGCCACGTGAGCGGGTGGTGCAGGACATCGAGGTCCCCCTGGAGCGCTGCCGGGAATTTCTGGACTGGTTCTTCGCCCACGTGCCGATCGAGCCGGTGTGGTTGTGCCCGCTGCGGCTGCGCAGCGATGAGGAGTGGCCGCTGTACCCGATCCGGCCCAACCGCACCTACGTCAACGTGGGGTTCTGGTCGTCGGTCCCGGCCGGCGCCACCGAGGGCGCCACCAATCGCCTGATCGAGGCCAAGGTGAGCGAGCTCGACGGCCACAAGTCGCTGTACTCCGACTCCTACTACACCGCCGCGGAGTTTGACGAGCTCTACGGCGGTGAAACCTACCGAGCGATCAAGAAGACCTACGACCCCGACTCGCGACTACTGGATCTCTACGCCAAGGCGGTGCGACGACGATGACGATCGACAGCGAGCAGGTCCGCACTCCGACCGGCCGATTGAGCCTGGCCCAGGTGCTGGAGACCCTGGCCACCGACGGGCACCTGCCGCTGCGCTTCACCGCCTATGACGGCAGCAGCACCGGCCCCGACGACGCGCCCCTGGGCCTGGACCTGTTGACCCCGCGCGGCACCACCTATCTGGCCACCGCTCCGGGCGACCTGGGTATGGCCCGCGCCTACATCGCCGGGGACCTGGGGGTGCATGGCGTACACCCCGGGGATCCCTACCTGCTGCTCAAGGCGCTGGCCGACGAGCTGCACTTCAAACGGCCCTCGCCGCGAGTGCTGGCCAACATCGTGCGCTCGATCGGAATCGAGCACCTGGTGCCGATCGCCCCGCCGCCCCAAGAGGCACTCCCCCGGTGGCGACGCATCGCGGAAGGGTTACGGCACAGCAAGTCTCGGGATGCCGAGGCGATTCATCACCACTACGACGTGTCCAACGACTTCTACGAATGGGTCTTGGGCCCGTCGATGACCTACACCTGCGCGGTCTACCCGGACCCGGATGCGACGCTGGAGCAGGCCCAGGAGAACAAGTACCGGCTGATCTTCGACAAGCTGGGGTTGTGCCCCGGCGACCTGCTGCTCGACGTCGGCTGCGGCTGGGGCGGCATGGTGCGCTACGCGGCGCGGCACGGGGTGCGCGCCATCGGTGCGACGCTGTCGGCCGAGCAGGCCCGGTGGGCGCAGCGCGCGATCGCCTCCGAGGGGTTGGCCGACCGGGCCGAGGTGCGCCACTGCGATTACCGCGACGTCGGCGAATCCGGCTTCGACGCGGTCTCCTCGATCGGGATGACGGAGCACATCGGCGTGGCCAACTACCCCGCCTATTTCGGTTTCCTCAAGTCCAGGCTGCGTCCCGGCGGCCTGCTGCTCAACCACTGCATCACCCGGGCGGACAACAAATCCGGTGCGACCGCAGGCGATTTCATCGATCGCTATGTGTTTCCCGACGGGGAGCTGGCTGGCTCAGGCCGCATCATCAGCGAGATCCAGGACGCCGGCCTGGAGGTGCTGCACACCGAGAACCTGCGCAACCACTACGAGCTGACCCTGCGCGATTGGTGCGCCAACCTGGTGGCGCACTGGGACGACGCCGTCGCCGAGGTCGGGCTGGCCACCGCCAAGGTGTGGGGCCTGTACATGGCGGGCTCCCGGTTGGGCTTCGAGCACAACGGGATTCAGCTTCATCATGCGCTGGCGGTCAACGGCTCCGACGGGGCCGGCCTGCCGCTGCGGCCGTGGTGGCGGCCCTAGCCGGTAGCGGTTACTGGCGGCGCGCGAAGGCCGGCGCCCGCTCCGGCCGCACCCCCACACCGACCAGATAGGCCGGAATCGCCGACAGCCAGGGAAACATCGCGACCAGGGTGCCCACACTCGCCGGCGGGCTGAGGTTCTTGCCGTTCAAGATCGGGTTCAGCGCTCGGTGCGCCAGTCGCTGGACGGACTGGGTGACGACGGTGGGCAGCTGTCGACGCCGTTGCACGGCGGCCAGGTCACGAGGGGTCACCCGGCCTTGCCGCAGCGGCTCGGCCAGGAGGGTCGCCGCGGCCACTGCATCCTGCACCGCCAGATTGATGCCGACACCACCCGCCGGCGACATGGCGTGTGCGGCGTCTCCGATGCACAACAGCCCGTCAATACTCCAGTGCCGCAACCGGTTCACCCGGACATCGAGGTGTTTGACGTCGTCCATGCTCCGCAGCGCCTGCACCGAATCCGCGGCTTCCGGAATGAGCTCGACCACGTCACGGCGGAACGCCTCGATACCGCGCGCTCGCCTGTCCGCGTCGGTGCCCTTGCGCCCCAGATAGGCGACCTGAAAATAACTGTCGCGCGGAATCATGATCGCGGCCCGCCCCGGCCCCAGTCGGGGCAACAGGGTGGGCTGGGCGGCGCGGTCGTTCGGCAGGCGGAACCACCAGACATCGAAGTTCACCGGAAACTCGCGTGAGTGCAAGCCGGCCTCGTGCCGCGCGACCGACCAGCGCCCGTCGCAGGCCACCGTGAGATCGGCACGCAGTTCGCCGGTGCCGTCGGTGTCGCGGTAACGCACTCCGGCCACCCGACCGTCCTCGTGCAGCAGCCCGGTGACTTCGGTCTGCATCCGCAAGGTGAACGTCGGCTCGGTCTGCGCGGATTCGGCAAGCAGGTTGAGCAGGTCCCACTGCGGCACCATCGCAACGTAGGGGTGCGGCTGGCGCCGCAACCGGCCGAAGTCGACCACGGTGACGTCGCGCCCGGCCACATCCAGGCTGACCTGGTGGATCTCGCTGTGCGACAACGTCGCAAAGCGCTCCCAGAGCCCGAGCTCGTCGAGGAGTCGCAGCGTGGTGGGATGCACGGTGTCGCCACGGAAGTCGCGCAGGAAGTCGGCGTGCTTCTCCAGCAGGGTCACCCGCACGCCGGCCCGCGCCAGCAACAACCCAAGCACCATGCCTGCGGGTCCACCACCGACGATCGCGCAGGTGGTCGTTTCGGTCATATCGCCCATTGGGGTGCCACGTTACCCGGGTTTGAGGTGCCGCCCGGGCGGTTACCCGCATCTGAACAAGGGGGGGTAACTCATGACGGCTAAAACACTCATCAGAAGCACGAACACCACCACGAACGGCAAGCTGGGGCTAGCTGAGATTCTGGTGCTACTGGCCGGCGGGGGGCAGCCACCGCTGAAGATCTCTGCCTACGACGGCAGCAGTGCCGGCCCCGATGACGCAGAACTAGGAGTCGATCTGCTGAATCCGCGCGCCACCGCGTATCTGGCCACCTCACTGGGCCAACTCGGCATAGCCCGGGCCTACGTCTCGGGTGACCTGGAACTGCGTGGTGTCCATCCGGGAAATCCCTACGAGGTGCTCAACGCCATGGCGGACCTCGAATTCAAGCACCCGTCGCCGCGCGATATGGCCAACATCGTCCGCTCCATCGGGCTGAGGAATCTCAAGCCGATCGCTCCGCCTCCGGAGGAGGCGCCACCTAAATGGCGACGCACCGCCAGCGGGCTGCGGCACAGCAAGTCTCGGGACGCGGACGCGATTCATCACCACTACGACGTGTCGAACACCTTCTACGAGTGGGTGCTGGGTCCGTCGATGACCTACACCTGCGCCATCTACCCGACCGCCGACGCGACGCTGGAAGAAGCCCAGGAGAACAAGTACCGGCTGATCTTCGACAAGCTGCGCCTGAAGCCCGGAGATCGCCTGCTTGACGTCGGCTGCGGCTGGGGCGGCATGGTGCGCTACGCCGCGCGCCGCGGGGTGCACGCGCTCGGCGCCACCCTGGCTGCAGAGCAGGTCGCCTGGGCGCAGCAGGCGATCGCCGATGAAGGGCTCTCCGAGTTCGCTGAAGTCCGGCACTGCGACTACCGGGACGTGCGAGAGACCGAGTTCGACGCCGTCTCTTCGATCGGAATGACTGAGCACATCGGGGTGAAGAACTACCCGTCCTACTTCCGTTTCCTCAAATCGAAACTGCGCACCGGTGGTCTGCTGCTCAACCACTGCATCACAACGGCGGACAATTCGATCTACAAGGGCGACCCATTCACCGACCGGTACGTCTTCCCCGACGGCGAGATCACCGGGGTGGGAACCATCACCGCCGAGATCCAGCAGACCGGTCTCGAGGTCCTGCACGAGGAGGACTTCCGGCTCCACTACGCCAAGACGCTGCGCGGCTGGTGCCAGAACCTGGTGGACCACTGGGACGAGGCCGTCGCCGAAGTCGGCCTGGGCCGCGCCAAGGTGTGGGGACTGTACATGGCGGCGGCGGTAATCGGCTTCGAGCGCAACCAATGTCAGTTACACCACGTGCTGGCCGGCAACGTCGACAAGCAGGGTGGGGATGGGGGCCTGCCGCTGCGGCCCTGGTGGACCCCCTAGAAAAAGCAGTCTTCAGTCGCCGCTGATCCGGCGGGCGCCCAGCTCGTTCTGCAACAACTCCAGGGCCACTTCTTCGGGGTCGCGGCGAGGCGGGGCGTCGGCGCCCGCGGCGGCGGCCTCGGCCAGCATGGCCTCCTCGTCGGCGCGCCGCGCCGATTCCACATCGGCCTGAGCGGGCGCAGCCGGGCGGCCCGCTTCCGGGGATGGTCCGCCGGCCTCGCAACGCACCCGCCAGTTGACCCCGAGGGCATCCTTGAGCGCCTCGGTGATGACGTCGGCGTTGCGCGGTTCGGAGAGTCGCCTGGCCAGTGCGGCCGTTTCGTGGGTCAGCACCAGGGTGTTGCCGTCCACCGTGCGCACGGTCGCGCCGGCCAGCATCGCCTCGGTGGAGCGGCTGCGCTGACGTACCTTGTCCCGCACCGTGGTCCACATCGCGCGCACGGCGGCGGCGTCGGGTTCCCCCGGGCTGACTGCGGCAGCGGGTGCGGGCGGCGCGGGCTCGGGCTCGGGCTGCGGTGCAGGGGCCGGCGCGGGTGGCGGAGCGGGTTCGGGCTCGGGCACCGCCGCGGCGGGTGCCGACACCGGCTCGGGCGCGGGGGCAGCGGCGGGCACCGGCGGCGGCTCGGGCGCGGGCTCAGCTGCCCGCGCAGAGCGGCGGGTGAACTGCTTGCCGGCCGACGCGGCTGGTGCTGCCGGCGCGACGCCGGCGGCAGCAGACGGCGCGCCCTGGGACGCCGCAGCCCCGGTCCGCACTGTCCCCGCCGGGATCGACATGTCCAGCCGGCCCTCGATGCGCTCGACCCGTTGCAGCAGTGCGGCTTCGGTGTCGGCGGCCGAGGGCAACAGCAGCCGGGCGCACACCACCTCCAGCAGCAGCCGCGGGGCGGTCGCCCCCCGCATCTCGCCGACGCCGGCGTGCACCACCTCGGCGTAGCGGGCCAGGGTGGCCGGACCGAGCCGGGCAGCCTGCTCGTGCATCCGCTCCAGCATGTCCTCCGGCGCGTCGACCACACCCTTGGCGACCGCGTCGGGGACCGCCTGCAGCACGATCAGGTCCCGGAACCGCTCCAGCAGGTCGATGGCGAACCGGCGCGGGTCATGGCCGGCGTCGACGACGGCCTCCACGGCTCCGAACAGCGATGCGGCATCCCCGGCGGCCAGGGCGTCGACCGCCTCGTCGATCAGGGCGACATCGGTGGCCCCCAGCAGGCCCAGCGCCCGCTGGTAGCGGACGTGGCTGATGTCGGGGGTGCCGGGCATTGGCTCCGAGCCGGCCAGCAGCTGGTCAAGCACGGAGAGGGTGTCGCGCGGCGAACCGCCACCGGCACGAATCACCAGGGGGTACACCGCGTCGTCGACGGCGACGTGCTCCTGCTCGCAGATCCGGCCGATCAGCTCCCGCATGGTCCGCGGCGCGAGCAGCCGGAACGGATAGTGGTGGGTGCGCGACCGAATGGTCGGCAGCACCTTCTCCGGCTCGGTGGTGGCGAACACGAAGATCAGGTGGTCGGGCGGCTCCTCGACGATCTTGAGCAGCGCGTTGAAACCCGCGGTGGTCACCATGTGCGCTTCGTCGATGATGAAGATCCGGTAGCGCGACTGGGCGGGCGCATAGAAGGCGCGATCCCGCAGATCGCGGGTGTCGTCGACGCCACCGTGGCTGGCCGCGTCGAGCTCGACGACGTCGATGCTGCCCGGCCCGTTGGGGGCCAACGCCACGCACGAGTCGCAGGTTCCGCACGGCGTAGGGGTCGGCCCCTGCGCGCAGTTCAGCGATCGGGCCAGGATGCGCGCCGACGACGTCTTGCCGCAGCCGCGGGGCCCGGAGAACAGGTAGGCGTGGTTGATCCGGCCCGCCGCCAAGGCGGTGCACAGGGGTTCGGTGACGTGCTCCTGCCCCACCACTTCGGCGAAGGTTGCCGGACGGTATTTGCGGTAGAGCGCCACGCCAGCAGGTTACTTGCTCGGCCCGACGACGGTGCAGGCCCGGCAGGCACAGCGCTACACCTTGGGGCGCAGATACCCCAGCGTGTTCCACATGGGGCTGACGTCACGCCAGTTCAGCGTCACGAACAACCGGCCGCCGGAGTTCTGTTCGGCGATCTCATACCGCAGCAGGCTGCCGCTGCCACGAACGGCCGTCACCACCCCGGCGTGCCCGTGCTCGCTGACAAACCCCCCGGGGCCGTAGACCACGACGTCCCCGACCCGCGGCTCGTTGAGCCCACCGTCGAACGGCACCTGGTCGAAGAACTGCGCCAGACCGTTGGTGGGGAAATGCTCGTAGAGATCGAAGGCGTTGCCGCTGGGATCTCTGTTCCGCCACGGACCCAGCGCCTGTATGTAGCGCTGCACGAGCGGATAACACTGGCCGTCGCCGTACATCACGGGATTTCCCAGCGCGCCGTCGGCGGCGTCGCGGCGGAAGACGTCGAGTTCTTCGGCGGCCCTCGGTGGCAGCGACTCGCCGCCGTCGGGTCCGATGTCAACGACCGGCACCGGGTGCGGGTCGACCGGCGGACCCGGCAACGCGTGCGCCGCCGGTACCGGGCCCAGCATGAGGAAAGCTGCCGCCACCGCCGTGCGGCCCCAGACGCCCGTCATGTCAGCCCAGCAGGTGCTCAGCGGCGGCCAGTAGCGCACAGGTGGCCAGGCCGTCGACGGCGTTGCGCAGATCGTCCAGCGACGGGAACGACGGGGCGATCCGGATGTTCTTGTCGTCGGGGTCCTTGCGGTACGGGAACGACGCACCGGCCTCGGTGACCGCGATGCCGGCGTCCTTGGCCAGCGCGACGGTGCGGCGCGCGGTGCCCGGCCAGACGTCCAGGCTGATGAAGTAGCCGCCCTTGGGGTCGGTCCACGACGCGATCTTGGACTCGCCGAGCCGGTTCTCCAGGATCTCGGCGGCCAGCTCGAACTTGGGCGCCAGGATCTCCTGGTGGCGGCGCATGTGCAGCCGCACGCCGTCAGCGTCGCCGAAGAACCGCAGGTGGCGCAGCTGGTTGACCTTGTCCGGGCCGATCGACTTCTTGCCGGCGTACTGCAGGTACCAGGCGATGTTGCCCAGCGAGCCGCCGAAGAAGCTGACACCGGCGCCGGCGAAGGTGATCTTGGAGGTGGAGGCGAACACGTAGGGCCGGTTCGGGTTGCCCGCGGCCGCGGCGAGCCCGAGCACATCGATCTGATGGGGGAACTCGCTGGTCAGGGTGTGCACCGCGTAGGCGTTGTCCCAGAACAGCCGGAAGTCGGGTGCGGCGGTCTTCATCTGCACCAGCCGGCGCACGGTCTCCCAGGAGTAGGTGATGCCCGTCGGGTTGCCGAACACCGGCACGGTCCACATGCCTTTGATGGCCGGGTCTGCGGCGACGAGCTCCTCGATCAGGTCGACGTCCGGGCCGTCCTCGCGCATCGGGACCGAGATCATCTCGATGCCCAGGGTCTCGGTGATCGCGAAGTGCCGGTCATAGCCGGGCACCGGGCACAGGAACTTGACGACCGGCTCCGCCCCCCACGGCCGCGGCGAGTCCACGCCGCCGTGCAGCATCGAGTAGACGACGACGTCGTGCATGAACTCCAAGCTGGCGTTGTTGCCGGCGATCAGGTTGGGCACCGCGATGCCGAGCAGCTCCCCGAAGAGGGACCGCAGCTCGGGCAGACCGTGCAGGCCGCCGTAGTTGCGGGTGTCGGTGCCGTCGTCGCCGCGGTAGTCGTCCGGGCCGGGCAGGGCCAACAGGCCGTTGGCCAGGTCGAGCTGCTCGGGCGCCGGCTTGCCGCGGGTGAGGTCCAGGGACAGCTTCTTGGCCTGCAGCTCGGCGTAATCCCGCTGGTAGCGCTCATATTGCGCGGTCAGGTCGGCACGGTTGAGGGTATGCAGCGACACTATGGTCCCTTTCAAGCGCCGATCAGCCGGCGAAGGCCCGACATATAAGGGGACCCCGCGCACCCGCCAGAGCCCATTGACCCTTGCTGCCTTCCGGCCCTGGGGGAGTTCACAGGATGGACGCCGCGCGGGGTCCGCAGGTGAGTCTAGCGGTGTTTACAGGCGCGGCGAAGCCGGGCGGGAAGAGCAGTGCGCGGGCCCGGCAGGGGACTCAGCTACCATTGCCGACGGAGGATTCGCCTAGTGGCCTATGGCGCTCGCCTGGAACGCGGGTTGGGTTAATAGCCCTCAGGGGTTCAAATCCCCTATCCTCCGCACCCGATTCAGGTGCGGCCGGACCGAAAAGATCAAGGTCCGGTCGCACCTGAATCACTAGCTGACGAGCATGGGAGGTGGCGTGAGTCGTACCGTCGCCACGGTTTGGCACGCGTCGCTCTCGACCCTCGCCGCCATCCTGTACTTCCTCTTTGTCCTGCCGCGGTGGTGGGAGCTGACCGGCTTCAGCCCGCATGTGCTGGGCACCGTGATGCGGGTCATCCTCGGGCTGCTGGTCGGGGCAACGGCCCTGCCGGTGGCAGCGGTGTTGAAGCAGGCCCGCAAGCCCGAGTACGGCACCCCGCAGTTGGCGCTGTCGCTGCTGACCGGCTCGATCGTGGCGCACCTGGTGGCCGGAGCGTTGATCGTCGGGACCGCGGTGAGTGAGATCTGGTTGTCGCTGGACAGCTTCGGCATGTGGCTGTTCGGGATCTACGGGGCCGCGGCCGCGATCGCCCTGCTGGGGATCGGCGCGTTCTACCTGGCGTTCGTCGCCGAAATGCCGCCGCCACCGCCCAAACCGATCAAGCCCAAGGCCGAAAAGCAGCCCAAGCAACGGCGTCGGTGGGGCAAGAAGTCCGGCGACGCGAAGGCCGAGGACTCCGAAGGCTCCGAGGCCGACGATGAGTCCGAAGAGGAAGAGACCGTCGACGCTGACGACGCTGACGCCACCGAAGCCGACGACGCCGACGCCGAGACCGAAGCCGCGGAGATCGACGAGTCGGCGGGCGAAGAGGCGGGCGAGCCGGCATCGACCGCCGACGACAAGCTGCGCCCGTCCGGCAAGCGCCGGGCGAAAAAGGGCCAGTAAGCCCAACCCGGCCCGACTAGCCTGTGCGCTATGGCCGAGAACCTCGGTGCGTTCGCGGATGCGGCGCGCGCGCGTGAAGAGGCGCTCGCGAACCGGCTGGCGGCATCGGTAGCGGCCGACAACGAATTCCAGACGATCCTGCGGCAGGCCGTGCAGAACAACGTGAGTTCACGGCAGCGCCTCGACGCCATCGAGGCCGAGATCCGTCAGTCGGCGGCCACCTGGCCGGGCCTGGACACCCCTGCCGGTTCCCGCCAGTTCCAGCGATTCCTGACCGCCAAGACCCGCGAGATCCACCGGGTGGTCTCCGACGCCGTCGCCGACAGCCGGCACCGGGCTCAGCTGGTGCAGACCCTGACCAGCCACTACCGGCTCGGCAGCGGTGAGGACGGCCAGGACCCGCATATCCGGCTGGTGGACAACACGATTCCGGCTGACGGTCAGCAGCCGCACGATCCCACCATCGCCGGCGTGGGCAGCCCGCCGATGCCGGAGAAGCAGGACGGTTCGCCCTACGACCTGGGCGCGACGATCCCGGGCACCGGCATCGTCATCACCGGCGACCCCGAGACCGGCCACCCCCGCCTGCACATCCCCGGCAAACCCGATATCGACAACCCGTTCCCCGTCGACGAGGGATTCCGGGCACTGCCGACCGGCACCGCGGTGGGCCCCGACGGTCAGCAATACGCGTTCTACAGTGTGCGGCCCTACGGGCCCGGCACCTCACCGGACAACTACATCGCGCCGGAGTCGCGGGTACAGAATCTGGCCGATCCGGCAACGGATTTGGGACCGCTGCTGGGCACCCCGCTCGGCTCGGACACCAAGGTGGGCATCTCCCAGGCCAGCGGCGTCTACGACCCGGCATCCGGAACCATGATCATCGTCGGGAACGTCGGTCAGGACGGTCAGCGCGCCCTGTGGCAGTCGGCTCCGGTCGCCGCCGGTGACCCACCCAATGCGTGGATGAACAGCCTGCACGAGGTCGGCACCTTCAGCAATCTCGGTCCCGCCGATCGGGAGAATCAGATCGTGGCCCTACCCCAGGGCGGGTATCTGTTGACCAGCGCGAGCGACGGCGGGCAGATCGTGGGCGTCACCGCGGGCAGCCCGCAGGGCCTGCTCCAGGCTCCTGCACAGGACCTCACCGGCCCCGGGTTCATCCCGAGCCCCGGAAATCAGCCGGCCGTCCCGTACGGGCCGAGCATCGTCAACGTCGAGACGCTGCCCAACGGGCAGGAGCAGGTCACCATGCGGGTCAGCACGTGGCCGACGCCGCAGGGCTGGCCGGTCGGGCCGGATGCGCCACCGCCGCCCTATCACCCGCGGACCTACACGACCACCTTCAACATCAACCCGTAGCGCAGGCTGGGTGTAGAAGGGGTCAGAACGCCGAGCTGCCCGACGGGCTCAGCACGAACCCGTGATGCCCCAGCGAGGTGTCCAGGCAGGCGACGAGCTGGTCGGTGCCCACCGCACAGGTGACGTTGCCGTACGACAGCTTCTGCCCGACGCCCAAGAAGGCTCCGTTGGAGAATTGCCGGCCGCAACCGGTCGATTCGCGGTTCAGCCGCAGGCCCGCCGCGCCCTGGGAGCGCACGGTCCCGATCACGCAGCCACCCGGCACCGGGGCGCCCGAGCCGAGCGGCGCGTTGGCCAAGCCCGGCATGTCACCGTCGCACATGATGGCCTGCGACGACCCCGCCGGCGGGTCGATGGCGTCGAATTGGCAGGCCACGTTGTAGGGCGTGGAGAAGTTCACCCAGCGCCCCGGCCCCTTGGGGCCTGTCGAGATGTAGTTGTCCACCGGAACCGCGGTGAAGTCGTCAAAGTTGGGAAACCCCGCTGGTTGAGCGCCCGCGGGCGATCCCGGAGCCCCGAGGAGCAGGCCGCCCGCCGCGCCGGCGACGAGCAGAACCCGCATGACTCGACGGATGGAACCGTTCATCGGTCTCCTGTTACGGCTTGGGGGCCCAGTCCCACACCGACATGTCGTCGCGCGGGTACTGGCTGCAGGCCTCGGTCGACTTGGCGACCACGCCCTTGTTGTTGAAGAAGATCTTGGCGTGGTTGGGCCACGACACCGTCAGCGGGTCGGCGAAGTTGGTCGCCAGCTCCTCGGAGTAGGCCCGGCGCTGCTCGGGGTTGAGCGAGAAGAACCAGTGCATCTTGTCGATGGCGGCCTGCTGCACCTGCACCGGCTTGTTGTGCATGTCGATCATGTAGCGCTCGTAGTAGATCGGCGACAGGTCGCGACTGGCGGCCAGCATCTGCTCGGCACTGCAGTCGGTGCGGATCACGCGACGCGGGATCGGGAAGTCGTCGGTCGCGTCGGCGGAGGCGGTGGCGGGCAACAGCACCGCGGCCACGGCTGCGCCCACGGCGGCAGCGGTCACGACGATGCCCCGCAGAATCGGGCGGTGCGTACGCATGGAACCCACTGTAGCCATTCCCCGGGCCCTTTCACTCTGTCCGTTTTTTCGACGCCAAACCCGCCGGTGAGACCGCTGAGCCGGGTGAAGCAGGTGAGGCGAATGGGCCGGCAATCGGCCCGACTCGCCATCCGAACTCAGTAAGCAATGCTACATAACTTTAGTCATGCTACCTAATTGTTTTCTGGCCTCTGAGCATGCGATCGCTCACAGCCGGCTACCGGTTGTGGGCCAGCTCTTCGGTGTCCGCCGCGTCCCCGCCGCGAGCGAGGGCGGCGGCTTGTCGATGCCGGGCGGCCTTCCCGCCGACGTGCGGCAGCACGTTGATCGGCCACCAGAACCAGCGCCCCAGCAGCGCCGCGATCGACGGCGTCATGAACGACCGGACGATCAAGGTGTCGAACATCAGCCCCAGGCCGATGGTGGTGCCGATCTGGCCGATGATGCGCAGGTCGCTCACGGCCATCGACGTCATGGTGAAGGCGAAGACCAGCCCGGCCGAGGTCACGACCTTCCCGGTGCCGCCCATCGCCCGGATGATGCCGGTATGCAGCCCGGCGTGGATCTCCTCCTTGAACCGGGCCACCAGTAGCAGGTTGTAGTCGGAGCCCACCGCCAGCAGGATGATCACGCTCATCACCAGCACCAGCCAGTGCAGCTGGATGCCGATGAGGTACTGCCAGAACAGCACCGACAGCCCGAACGACGCGCCCAGCGACAGCGCCACGGTGCCGACGATCACCAACGCCGCGATCAGCGCCCGGGTGATCAGCAGCATGATGATGAAAATCAGGCACAGCGAGGCGATTCCGGCGATCAGCAGGTCATAGTTGGAGCCGTCGTGCATGTCCTTGAACAGCGACGCGGTACCGCCGAGGTAGATCTTGGCGTCCTCGAGCGGCGTGCCCTTCAGCGCTTCCTCGGCCGCGGTACGGATCTTGTCGATGTGCGAAATGCCTTCGGCGGTAGCCGGATTGCCCCGGTGGCTGATCATCATCCGGACGGCCTTGCCATCCGGGGAGATGAACATCTTCATCGCGCGCTTGAAGTCCGGGTTTTGGAACACCTCCGGCGGCAGGTAGAACGAGTCGTCGTTCTTGGACTCGTCGAACGCCTTACCCATTGCGGTGGCGTTGTCGCTCATCTCGTCCATCTGGTCGAAGATGCCGGACATGGTGCTGTGCATCGTCAGCATCATGGTCCGCATGGTGTCCATGGTGTCGATCATCGGCGGGAAGGTGGTCAGCATCTGCGGCATGAGGGCGTCCATGTCCCCCATGTGCGCGATCATCTTGTCCATGCTCTCGCTCATCGGATCAACGCTGTCGACCATGTCGAACGCCGAGCGCAGCGAGAAGCAGATCGGGATGTCGTAGCAGTGCGGTTCCCAGTAGAAGTAGTTGCGGATGGGCCGCCAGAAGTCTTCGAAATCGGCGATGTGGTCCCGGATCTGGTAGATCTGGGCCTGTAGGTCGTCCATGTCGACGACCATCTCGTGGGTGGTGGCGGCGAGTTGGCTCATGTAGCCATACATCTGGCGCATGGTGGCGATGGTCTGGGCCATCGCCTCGGCCTGGGTCAGCATGTCGTCCATGCGCTTCTTCTGGAACTGCATGGTCTGCAGCTGACCGGCGTTCTGCATGCTGATCTGGAACGGGATCGAGGTGTGTTCCAGCGGGGTTCCCTGCGGGCGGGTGATGGCCTGCACCCGGGAGATCCCGACGACCTTGAAGATGGACTTGGCCAGCTTGTCGATGATCAGGAAGTCCGACGGGTTGCGCATGTCGTGGTCGGCTTCGACCAGCAGGATCTCGGGCAGCATCCGCGACTGCGAGAAATGCCGGTCGGCCGCGGCGAAGCCCTCGTTGGCGGGGATGTCGGTGGGGATGTATTTCCGGTCGTCGTAGGCCGGCTGATAACCCGGCAGCGCCAGCAGGCCGACGGCCGCGATCGCCAGTGAGGCGACCAGCACCGGACCCGGCCAGCGGACGATCACCGTCGCCACCCGCCGCCAACCGCGGGTGCTGGTGGCGCGCTTGGGGTCGAACAGCCCGAACCGGCTGCCGACGGTGATGATCGCCGGGCCCAGCGTCAACGCCGCGGTGACCGAGATGAGCATGCCCACCGCGCACGGGATACCCAGCGTGACGAAGTAGGGCATCCGGGTGAAGTGCAGACAGAACACCGCTCCGGCGATGGTCAGACCCGAGCCCAGGATGACGTGCGCGACGCCTCCGAATGCCGTGTAGTACGCCGACTCCCGGTCTTCACCGGCTTGGCGCGCCTCGTGATAGCGGCCGATCAGGAAGATCGCATAGTCGGTGCCGGCAGCGATCGCCAGCGAGACCAGCAGGTTGACGGAGAACGTCGTCAACCCCACCCAGTGGTGGTGACCCATGAACGCCACCACTCCGCTGGCCGCGTTCAGTTCCATGTAGACCATGCCCAACAGCAGCGCCACCGTGATGATCGACCGGTAGACGAGCAACAACATGGTCAGGATCACCAGGATGGTGACCACCATCATCTTGAACATCGACTTGTCGCCGGCATGGTTCATGTCCTTGGCCAGCGCCGCGGTGCCGGTCACGTAGACGGTCAACCCGGGTGGTGTCTGGACCGAGTCCACGATCTGGCGAACGGCTTCGACGGAGTCGTTCGCCGCCGCCTGGCCGATATTGCCGACCAGATTCAGTTGCACGTAAGTCGCTCTGCCGTCGGCGCTTTGGGCGCCGACCGCGGTCATCGGATCACCCCAGAAGTCCTGCACGTGCTGGACGTGTGCGGTGTCGGCCTTGAGCTTCTCGACCACTTCGGCGTAGTACTCGTGTTCGGCGTCGCCCAGCTCGTGGTCGGCCTCCAGCACGACCATCGCGGTGCTGTCGGAGTCCGACTCTTGGAAGACCCGGCCCATCTCGGTCATGGCCTGCATGGCCGGGGCGTCTTGGGGACTCGCCGAGACGGCGTTCTGTTTGCCGACCTCTTCCAGCGGCGGGACGGTGGCGACGAGCACCGCGATCAGCGCCAACCACGCCAGAATGATCGGTATGGCGAACCGGCGGATGGTCCGTGCGATGAACGGTCGCTCCGGCGCTCCGCCGGCACGACGCGTACCGGGCTGGCTCATGCCGCCTTCAGCAGGCAGAAGGTATAGGCGTTGACCTCGTTGGAGATTCGTTCGGCCTTGACTTCGCCGTCCACGATGATGCGGCAGCCGATACTGTTGCTATTGCCTTGGGCCATGATGCTTCCCACCACCGCGGGAAGAGTGGTGACGATTTCGAGCTGCCACGGCAGCGTAACGTCTTGCACGCGTTGCGGTTCGGAGTTGACGTCGAAGTAGCTGATGTCAGCCACCGTTCCGGGCGGGCCGAAGATCTCATAGGTCAACCGCTTGGGGTTGAAGGGCTTGGTCTCGTCGACCTGGCCGTCGGAATAGGACGGGCGCTTCTCAGAGCCGAACAGGCCGTGGATGCGCGTCACGGCGAATGCGGCGACGCAGACCACTGCCAATATGACCAGGGGTATCCACACCCGGCTCAGTACCTTGAAAATCGAAGTCCCCTCACACCAGGAAGCTTTGGATACCCTAACCCACATCAACGTGCGTAAACGCACGCTACAGCACACCCACGGAGGCCCGCAACGCACATCATGTGCGTTATCCTCTCGCTGTGCGTCAGGTCGCTTTCAAACGCGCCCGCAGCGACGCGAACAAGCGTCAGCGGGCTGAAGCGTTGATGGAGGCCGCCCGCTCGGTGGCGATAGAGACCGGCGTGGCATCGGTGACCCTGACCGCGGTGGCCGGCAGGGCCGGGGTGCACCACTCGGCGGTACGGCGTTACTTCAGCTCCCACAAAGAGGTGCTGCTGCGACTAGCCGCCGAGAGCTGGGAAGGCTGGTCAGACACCGTTTGCACCGCACTGCAACAGTCCGAAGCGATGTCGCCGGACCGGGTGGCCGCCACCCTGGCCAGCGGATTGGCCGCCGACCCGTTGTTCTGCGACATGCTGGCCAACCTGCACTTGCACCTCGACCACGAAGTAGACGCCGAGCGGGTGATCGAGATCCGGCGAAAGATCACCGCGGCGGGGCTGACCATGGCCGACGCCCTGCTGCAGGCACTGCCCCGACTGGGCAAGCAAGGTGCCTTCGACCTGTTGTTGGCGTCCTATTCGCTGGCAGCGCCGCTGTGGCAGGTTGCGCACCCACCGACGAAGCTGGCCGACGCTTATGCCGCCGAGCGGCAGGTGCCGCCGGAGTGGAACTTGGACTTCACCACCGCGTTGACCCGGCTGCTCACCGCCACCTGCGTCGGGCTGCTCCGGCCGCCGGATTCCGTTCCCGCCAAGGCCTGAACAGGCTCCACTTGCGCCAACATATCTCCTGTGGTATCAGAAACCTATACCTATTGACATAGATTTTCTTCGATATGTCACGGAGGTACAACGTGTTGTCACTGCGTACAGACCGGATTGAACACTCGATCGTTCCGCGCCCTCGTGACCTGACATCGACCCGAGCCGCGAACTGGTGTTTCCGACCCGGAACGCGGGGTACTCAGCCACCAGGTGCTTCTCGGCGAGAACCTCGACAGCCCCGCTTCATCGAAGTCAGGGGCGGCGGGAAACGAAAGGCGACCACCGCCTGACCGCCAACGCTGTCCAACCCTGCTCAGCCGGCGGTGTGAAGGTTTGTCACCCCGCCGCTCAACGTCACCGGAGGTACCGCTCATGGTCAAGGCGTGTATCGCCTCACTGCTCGCATTGAGTTCTGCCGCGTGCATCGCACTCGGCGACGTGCTGCAGCAGCATTCCGCGTATCGGTTCAACGACCGATCACTCGGCTACCTCGAACTCCTGGCGCAGCTGGTCCGGGATCGGCGGTGGCGGTGGGGTGCGGTACTGCTGGCTGCGAGTATCGGGCTACAGGCTGCGGCCCTGAGCCAGTATTCGGTGCTGCTGGTACAGGCGATGCTCGTACCTTCGGTGTTGTTCGCACTGGTGATCAACGCCAGGTGGACCCACCGCACCATGAGCGCCCACGAATGGATGTGGGCCGGACTGCTGACGGTCGCCGTCATCCTGATCGTCACCGTCGGCAATCCGCGGCCCAGCCTCGCGCACGTGTCGGGCCACACCTGGGCCGCGGTGGCCGCCGTTTTCGGGCCGCTGCTGCTGGGCTGCATCGCGTTGGCGAGACGTCGGCACGGTGCACTGTCGGCGACGCTGCTGGCGCTCGTGGCGGGATCGCTGTGGGGTGTGTTCGCCGTCCTCACCAAACAGGTCACCAGCCGGCTGGACGACGGGCTGTGGGAGCTGGCGCGCACACCCGAGTTCTATGGCTGCCTGCTGACCGTGGCGGGGGGCTTCGTACTGGGGCAGGCAGCGTTTCGGGCCGGACCGCTGACCGCGTCGATGCCCGCGCTGGAGGTGTCGCAACCGATTGTGGCGGCGGGCCTGAGTGTCGTCGTTCTCGGCGAGACGCTCAACACCGGCGGTCTCCCGATGGTCATCCTGTCAGCGGCGACGCTGGTGATGGTGGCGGCAATCATCAAGCTCGCACGCGTCGAAGCGGCCGAGGCGACAAATCCCCCGGATCGCGCAGAGGCCTCCGTGGTTCCGGCGACGGGTGCAGCAGGCACTCGACATCTCAGCAGCGCGTGACCGAGGAATCCGACAGCAGAAGGGACGCCGGAGATGCTGCAAGCAATCACTCGACTTGCCATCGCCGCGCCGCGCCGCACCATCGCGCTCGCAGCCTTGATCGCGCTGGCGGCCGCGATCTTCGGTCTCCCCGTGGTGAACAAGCTGTCGGCGGGCGGGTTCCAGGACCCGACGTCGGAGTCGGCCCAGGCAACCGAGCTGCTGAGGGAAAAATTCGACCAAACCGATCAAAAGATGTTGATCGTGGTGACCGCCCCGGAGGGTGTGCACAGCGCCCAGGCCCGCCACGTCGCCACCGACATCGTCGGCCAGCTGAAACACTCGCCGTGGGTGCTCAATGTGTCCTCGGCGTGGACGTCGCCACCGCAGACCGCCGACGGACTGGTGAGCAAGGACTCCAAATCCGGGTTGATCGTGGCCAACCTCAAAGGCGGGGAGAACGACGCACAGCAATACGCGGAGGCGCTTGCCCGCGACCTGGCGCATGACCGCGACGGCGTCACGGTGCGCGCCGGCGGTATGGCGGTGGCCTACGCCCAGATCACCCGGCAGAACGAACACGACCTGTGGCTGATGGAATCCCTTGCGATTCCGCTGAGCTTCGCCGTGTTGGTCTGGGTGTTCGGCGGCCTGGTGGCGGCGGTGCTGCCGATCTGCTTGGGCGCCTTGGCAATCGTCGGCACCATGTCGGTGCTGCGGCTGATCAACTCTGCGACCGAGGTATCGAGCTACGCTCTGGATCTGAGCATTGCGATGGGCCTGGCCCTCGCGATCGACTACACCCTGCTGATCATCAGCCGCTATCGCGAGGAACTGACCCGGGGCAGCGACCGGGAACACGCCCTGCTGCGGACCATGACGACGGCTGGGCGCACCGTGCTGTTCTCGGCGACCACGGTGGGATTGTCGATGGCGGTGATGGCCCTGTTTCCGATGACGCTGTTGAAGTCGGCGGCCTACACCGTGGTGGCCACCGCGGTCATCGTGGCGATTGCCGCCGTGGTGGTGACCCCCGCGGCGATCGCCTTGCTGGGACCCCGACTCGACGCGCTGGACGTCCGCGTTCTGGCGCATCGGGTGCTGTTCGGAATGGCGCGGCGGCGCAGTCCTGCCCACGAGCCGGCCGGCTGGGTGTTCTGGTACCGGTCCACGAGGTTCGTGTTGCGTCACGCCCTGCCGGTGGGCGCGGCTGTGGTCGCATTGCTGCTGTTGCTCGGTGCACCGTTCCTCGGGGTGAAATGGGGGTTCCCCGACGAGCGGGTGCTGCCCGAATCGGCGTCGTCCCGGCAGGTCGCCGAGATGCTGGAGAGCGATTTCGCCAACGACGTGGGGATTGCGGTGTCGGTCGTGATCCCCCAGGCTGACGGCCTGAGCGGGGCTGACCTGGGGCGATACGCCGCCGAGCTCTCCCGGGTGGCGGACGTGTCGACGGTGACCGCCCCGACCGGAACGTTCGTGGCCGGACGCCGGACCGGCCCGCCCGCCGCGCCCACCGGCATTGCCGACGGCAGCGCATTCGTGACCGTCTCCAGCACCGCACCGCTGTTCTCGGATGCCTCCAACGCCCAACTGGACCGGCTGCACGCGGTCGCCGGACCGCAGGGGCGCTCAGTGCAGATGGCGGGGTTGGCGCAGACCAATCGCGACAGCGTCGACGCGCTCATCACCCGGTTGCCCGCGGTGCTGGGACTGATCGCCGTCGTCACCTTTGCGCTGCTGTTCGTGCTCACGGGCAGTGCTGTGCTGCCGCTGCAGGCACTGGTCTGCAACGTGCTGTCCCTGACAGCCGCATTCGGCGCGATGGTGTGGATCTTCCAAGACGGTCACCTGAGCGCGTTGGGCACGACGCCCACCGGGACATTAAACGTCAATATCCCCGTGCTGCTGTTCTGTATCGCCTTCGGGCTGTCGATGGACTACGAAATCTTCTTGATCTCGCGGATCCACGAGTATTGGCTGACCGCCAAAGGCGCCTCGGCGTCGCGAAGCAGGGCCGAAGAACGCGCGGCCACCGATGCCAGCACCACGTTGGGCTTGGCCGGCATCGGTCGGGTCGTCACCGCGGCGGCGTTGGTGATGTCGATTTCCTTTGCCGCACTGATACCCGCGCATATCTCGTTCATGCGGATGCTCGGTCTCGGACTGACACTCGCCGTGCTGGCCGACGCCACCCTGGTGCGAATGGTGCTGGTACCGGCCTTTATTCACCTGGCCGGCCCGTGGACCTGGTGGGCACCCAAACCGTTGACGCGGCTGCACCGACGCTTCGCCCCGGGCCAGGCCGCAGCCGCCGAAGCCGGAGAGCGTCGCCGGGCAGCTGACGCGGCATCCGAGCCCGCCGAAACCGCCGACACGGAGTGCGCGTCCGTTCCACCATGACGTGGCCACACCCCAGAAACTCCGTGACCGGCTACCGAGAGGGAGGGACGATGAGCACTACGGACAACAACATCCGGATACGACTGGCCACCGAGGACGACTGGCTGGCGGTCTACCAAAATCAAGCCCGCATTTACGGAACCTCGGCGGACACGCACGATATCGAGGCCTGGAAACGCCGGGTCAAGGTGGGCGACGTTCTGGTGGCTGAAGATATCTCCGATCCGCAGCACCCATTTCTGGTCGGCACATCGCTGTACTACCGGCTGAATCTGACCGTGCCGGGCGGCGCCACCCTGGACGCCGCCTGGCTGGCCATGGTCACCGTCGCCTCGACCCATCAGGGCAGGGGAATCTGGCAACAGATCAGCCTGCAGGGCTTCGGGATACTGCAGGAGCGTGGCTATCCGATTCTGTGCGGTGTGCCGACCCAGCCACCCGCCTACGAGATCATGGGTGCCGGCGTCGCCAGCTACTACCGGAAGCACCACATCGATGCCCGCTCGGCTGAGCTGCGTGAGATGCCCGCCCGAAACCGGGCTCGCGAGGTGACCGCCGAGGAGGCGGGTCATCTGCTCCCCGCGCTCTTCGACCGGTGGTGCGCCACCAAGCACGGCGAACTCAGCCGCGACGCCGCCTGGTGGGCCGACTTCCTGGAAGACCGGACGTCACAGCGCGACAACGCATCACCGCTGAATTTCGTCATCCATCCGGATGGCTTCATGACCTACCGGGTGCTCGGGGCGCCGGCACACGCGTTTCGGCCACCCTTCGGCACCGTGGTGATCCAGGATTTCTGTCCCATCACCGATGAAGCCCACACCGAACTGCTCTCCACGCTGTCGGGCTTCGAGATTTTCGACAACATCGACATCAGGGTTCCCGTCGACGATCCGCTGCCGCTCAAACTCAAGGACCAGGCGGCCGCGCAGACCACCAGGCTTACCGATTTCCTCTGGATCCGGATCATGAAGGTGCCCGAGGTGCTCGGTGCGCGTAGCTACTCCGCTGATGCCGACCTCACCCTGGAGGTTGCCGACCCGCTGGCCGCCGCCGGCGGGCGATTCCGGCTCCAGGTCCGCGACGGTATCGGGAAATGCACACCGCACGACGGGCCGGCCGATGTGCGACTCGGTCTGGGTGAATTGGGAACGATCTACATGGGCGCCCACCGCGCCGCCGATCTGCACCGGGCACAACGCATCACCGAACTGCGTGACGGTGCCCTTCGGGAGCTCGATGCGGCCTTCTGCACCGAGCGGGTCCCGTACTGCAGCACGCTGTTCTGAGGCGCTAACTGCGGTCGGTGTCCCGGCTGGGCTGCACCCGCTTGGGCTCGCCCGGCATCTTCGGATAGTTCGGCGGGTAGGGCATGTCCCCGAGCCCCCGAGCTTCGTCGGCGGCCACCAGTTCGAGCAGGGGCTCGAGGGATTGCTCGAGGTCGTCGATGGAGCTCCACGGGTCGCCGCGCCGTGCGACCAGGTCCGGCACCGTGCTGATGGTGTAGTCGTCCGGGTCGGCACCCTCGGACAACTCCTCCCATGTCAACGGCGTGGACACGGTGGCGATGGGCGTGGCGCGTACCGAATAGGCCGACGCCATGGTGCGGTCGCGGGCGTTCTGGTTGAAGTCGACGAAGATCCGCGCGCCCCGCTCTTCCTTCCACCACGAGGATGTGACGGTGTCCGGCGCACGCCGCTCGATCTCGCGGGCCAGCGCGATACCGGCCCGGCGCACCTCGATGAAGTCCCAGTCGGTCTTGATCCGCAGGTAGACGTGCAGGCCGCGGCCGCCGGAGGTCTTGACGTAGCCGACCAGCCCGAGCTCGTCGAGCAGGGGGCGCACCACCTGCAGCGCGACCGCGCGAGCCTCGGCGAAGCCGGTGCCGGGCTGCGGGTCCAGATCGACGCGCAGTTCGTCGGGGTGGTCGGTGTCAGGGCAGCGCACCGGCCAGGGATGGAAGGTGACCGTGCTCATCTGTACGGCCCACAGTATGTCGGCGGGACGAGTGACCTTGAGGACGTCGGCGGTACGGCCGGACGGGAAGGTGACCCGGCACGATTCCAGGTCGTCCGGGTGTGCGCGCGGCAGCCGCTTCTGGTAGACCTCGTCGCCGTCGATGCCGTCGGGGAACCGCTGCAGATGGCTGGGCCGGTCGCGCAGGGCGTGCAGCAGTGGTCCGCCGGCCACCGCCAGGTAGTAGTCGGCCAACGCCCGCTTAGTACCGCCGGTGCCCAGCCGGGAGAAGTACACCTTGTCGCCGCTGGTGAATCGGACTGGGATCCCGTCGACGTCCAATACTTCGGGCTCGGCCATGTCAGGCCTCCAGCACGTCGGCGAGGTCGTAGTTCAGCGGCACCTCGAGTTGGTCGAAGGTGCAGCTGGCCGGGTCGCGGTCGGGGCGCCAGCGCAGCAGTTTCACGGTGTGCCGGAACCGGTCCCCCTCCATCTGGTCGTAGGCGACCTCGGCGACGCGCTCCGGCCGGATCGGGACCCACTGCTTGTCGGCGGCAGAATTCCACCGGCTGGGCTCACCGTCGCGGACGTCGCCGATCCGCAGGGGCTCCAGCTCGGACAGCAGGGCCAGCCGGTCGGCGTCGCTGAATGAGGCCGCGCCGCCGACCATCGCCAGCTGGCCATCGGGGCGGTACAGCCCCAGCAGCAGCGAGCCGATGCCGACGCCGCTCTTGTGGATGCGGTACCCCATCACCACGCAGTCAGCGTCCCGGTGGTGTTTGACCTTGACCATCTCGCGCTTGCCGGGCAGGTACGGTCCGTCGGTCCGCTTGGCGACCACCCCGTCCAGTCCGGCGCCTTCGAACGTGGTGAGCCAGCGCATGGCCTGCTCGGGGTCGGCGGTGGCGCGGGTGACGTGACAGCTGGGGCCGCCGCCGATCAGCTCGGCCAGCGCGCTCCGTCGCACCCGGAACGGCTCGTCGAGCAGCGAGGCCTCGCCGGTGGCCAGCGCATCGAAGGCGATGAACTGCGCCGGGGTCTGTTCGGCCAGCAGCCGCACCCGGCTCTCGGCGGGGTGAATCCGCTGACTCAGCGAGTCCCAGTCCAGCCGGGTCCGCCCGCCGATCCGGCGGGGCACCACCACCTCGCCGTCGAGCACGCAGCGTGGGGCGACCTCGGCGCGCAGCGCGTCCAGCAGCTCCGGGAAGTAGCGGCCCAGCGGTTTGCCGTTGCGGGACTGCAGCAGCACGTCGCCGCCGTCGCGAAACACGATGGCGCGAAAGCCGTCCCATTTGGGTTCGTAGGACCAGCAGCCCGCATCTTCGGGAACGTGGGCGGCCGCCTTGGCGAGCATCGGAGCTACCGGCGGCGCCACGGGCAGGTCCATGGTGTCCATCATGGGTGCTGCGGCCTCATCTGTCACAGAAGCCACCGCCGGCAGGTGGTGTGTCTGTCGCCCGGCTTTGCGCGACAACCCGAACTCGCCCGCGATCCCACGGCCGCCGGCGCAAGCGATCAGCGGCGCAGGAACTCCACGACGTGACGGGCGAGTTCTTCGCCGGCGTCCTCCTGCAGGAAGTGCCCGGCGTCGTGGATCACCGGGTGCGCCCGGCCGTGCGCGCCGACCATCTCACGCTGGAAGATCGGCGCCATGGCCCCGGTGATCGGGTCGCCGTCGCTGAACGCGACCAGCATCGGGGTCTGCGAGGCGCACAGGGCGGCCCACGCCGCACGGTTTGCCGGGGCCGCGGGGTCTTCCGGCGTGGTGGGGATCAGCGACGGCATCGTCCGGGGACCGACGCAGTAGCTGTCGTCGGGGAACGGGGCGTCGTAGCCGGCCCGGACGGCATCGCTCATCGGCCGGCGACATCCGGACTGCACGAACCATCCGACATTGATCGTCGGCGCGGTCTGGATCGCCTCCCGGAAGCGCCACCAGACCTCCGGCATCGGAATGTCCCCGGTGGGCAGACCGGTGTTGGCCACGACGACGCCACTGAACCGGTCCGGGTTCTCGGCGAGCACCCGCAGACCGATCAGCCCGCCCCAGTCCTGGCACACCAGGGTCGCGTTCTGCAGGTCCAGGACGTCGAACGCCAGCGCGCGCATCCACTCGACATGGCGTGCGTAGGTGTGGTCTTCGGCTCGGGTCGGCTTGTCGGAACGGCCGAACCCGACCAGGTCCGGACAGATCACCCGGTACCCCGCCTCGGCCAGGATCGGCATCATCTTGCGGTACAGATACGACCACGAGGGCTCGCCATGCAGCATCAAAATCGGATCCCCGTCTTCGGGCCCGTGCTCTACCCATGCCACCCGCAGCGTGCCGCCGTCATCGTCGTCGAGGTCGCAAAACTGCGGCGGGTAGGCGAAATCCGGGAGACCGACGAACCTGTCGTCGGGCGTGCGCAGGGTTTGCATGAGGCGACGATACCGCGGCGGTATATACCCCCCGGGGTGTCTGGTAGGCTGGGGTCAACACCATCAAGGAGGTCTCATGTCCGTGGCAATGAGCACTGCGGTGACCGGCGCCGATTTCGACGCAGTCACCGAGAAGACCCGAGAGATTTTGAAGGACAACGGTTTCGGCGTGCTGACCGAGATCGACATGCAGGCGACGCTGAAGGCCAAGCTCGGCGAGGAGATGGAGCGCTACCTGATCCTGGGTGCCTGCAACCCACCGCTGGCGCACCGAGCCGTGACGGTCGAGAAGCGCATCGGAGTGCTGCTGCCGTGCAACATCGTGGTTCGCGAAGACACCGAGCACCCGGGCACAGTGCTGGTGGAGGCCATGAACCCACAACTGATGGCCCAGGTCATCGACAATCCGGCGTTGGCGGCGATCGCCGACGAGGTGAGCGAGAAGATCCGCACCGTCATCGATACGCTGGCGGTTGCGTTGCGCACCACCTGAAAGGAACCGCCGATGTGCTACCCCGTGCCGTGTCGGGTTTGCGGCAAGACCACCTGGGACGGCTGCGGTGACCACATCGCCGAGGTGAAGGCACAGGTGCCACCGGAACAGTGGTGCGGCGGCCACCCGGAGACAAAGCGCTCCTAGTCGCGCCCCTGGGCGCACGGATTAGGGTGTGGGCATGCCTGAGCAGTTCATTCCAACAACGCCCACCCTGGTGGACTTGCTTCGGCTGCAGGCCGACCGGTACGAGGACAAAGTCGCGTTCCGCTTCGCGCCGGACGGTAACAACGTCACGGCCAGCCTGACGTATCGGGAACTCGACGCCAAGGCTCGGGCAGTGGGGGCCGAACTGCAGCGCCAAGGCGCTGCCGGGCAACGAGTGCTGGCGATCTGCCGACCGGGCCTGGACAGCATCATCAGCATTTTCGGCTGCTTCTACGCTGGGGCGATCGCGGTGCCGGTCGACACTCCACTGGCCCGCCTGAAGCTGGTCGCGCCCGATGCGCAGGCCACCTTCGCGGTGGCGACCTCCACCACCCAGAACCAACTTCAGGCGGCGGCTGCCGATGTGCCCGGCATATCGGCGCTACGGTGGTGCGCCATCGACCAGGCCGTCTCCCCCGAAGCGTGGCAGGCGCCCGACATCGACCCGAGCACCACGGCGATGATCCAGTACACCTCCGGTTCGACCAAGTCACCGAAGGGTGTCGTGGTGACGCACGGCAACCTCATGCACAACTTGGAGTCCATCCGGCGGGCCTACCACGGCCACGAGAACGAGACGAGCGTCTACTTCCTGCCGCAGCAGCACGACATGGGCCTGATCGGTGGGGTCCTGGAGATGATCTACGTCGGCTGCACCACCGTATTGATGTCGCCGATCGTCTTCTTCCAACGGCCGATGGCGTGGCTGGAAGCCATGTCTCGGTTTCGCGCCAACACGACCGCAGCGCCCAACAGCGCCTACCGGTTGTGCGTCAAACAGAGCACCCCCGAGCAGCGTGCGGCACTGGATCTGTCGCACTGGACCACCGCCGCGAGCAGTTCCGAGCCGATCCACGCATCGACCATTCAGGAGTTCGCCGACGCGTTCGCTCCGGCGGGATTCCGCATCGAGGCGTTTCTCCCGTGCTATGGCCTGGCCGAGGCCACCCTGCTGGTCTCCGCCGACCCCACTCCGGAGGTCGCCGGCGTCCGCTACGTCGACAGCAAGGCGCTGAGCGAGAACCGCACTGTCGACGTCGACGCCACCACCGACGCCGTCGCGGTGGTCAGCTGCGGCCCACCGGTGCACGGCCAACGAGTCGTGATCGTCGATCCGGAGACCCGCCAGCAGCGCGGGCCGGACGAGGTCGGCGAGATCTGGGTGTCCGGACCCAGCGTTGCGCAGGGCTACTGGGCACGGCCGATAGAGAACGCGCACTCGTTTGCCGGATTCCTGTCGGACACCGGTGAAGGCCCCTTCCTGCGCACCGGCGACATGGGATTTCTTTGCCAGGGCGAGGTATTCGTCACCGGGCGGTGGAAGGACCTCGTCACCATCGGCGACAGCAACTATTTCCCGAACAACATCGAGCCGACGGTGCAGGACAGCCATCCGGCGTTGCTGGCTGACCGCGGCGCGGTCTTCTCGGTGCAACCGAAACCGCACGCCGACGCCCGCCTGGTGGTCGTGCAGGAACTGGACTATCGGCAGCAGGTCGCCGAGAGCGAGTATCCGGGAATCATGGAGTCCATCCGCGCAGCGGTCCGCGAGCAGCACGGCTTGGACACCCATGACGTATTGCTGGTACCGGCGATGCGGGTGCCCACCACCTCGAGCGGCAAGATTCAGCGGGGCGAATGCCGGCGACAGTTCCTCGCCGGCGAACTGCACCCGCTGGCGCAGTGGCATGCTCCGGCGGCGCCGGCCGTACGGTCCTCGCAGGGGACCGCAGGAGCCGGAGCGAGCACGCTGGCCCGGATGATCGTTTCCAGCTTGGCGCAGCGGCGTCAGCAGCAACAAGGAACGCCGCCGCCCCAGACCGGCGGTTAGGGCTCGATTCCCAGGCGCTCCACCAACCGGTCCAGCAGGGGCCGCTGCCCGGCCAACAGCTTGGTACGAGCCTGCTCCAGTGAGAACCAGCCGACCCGGTCGACCTCGGGAAACTCCCGCACCTGTCCTGACCGCGGCGGCCACTCCAGTTCGAAGGTGTTGCTGCGGGCGTCGGTGACGTCGAGGTCGCCGTGCACGGCGAACGCCGTGACCACCTTTCCGCCAGCCTGCCGCACCACGCCGAGGTCGGCGCGCTCGCCGTCCGGCGGCTGAAGGCCGACCTCCTCGGCGAATTCACGTCGCGCGGTGTCCCACGGGTCCTCACCCTCGGGCTGCTCCCCCTTGGGGATCGACCAGGCCCCGTCGTCCTTGCGCGCCCAGAACGGGCCGCCGGGGTGGGCGATCAGCACCTCAATGCCGCCGTCGGCGCCGTCCCGGTACAGCAGCAGCCCGGCGCTGCGCCTGGCCACGCCTCACACACCCACGGCGTGTTCCAGGTCTTCCAGCGCGGTGTCCAAGTGCCCGAGCAGGCGTTGCAGGTGCGGAACCGAGCGACGGCAGCCGACCAGCCCGAAATCGAGGTTGCCGGCGTTGCTGACCACCGTCATGTTCAGCGCCTGTCCGTCCAGCGCGATCGACATCGGATAGTTGCCGTCCAGGCGGGCGCCCTGCCAGTACAGCGGCTCGGCCGGGCCAGGCACGTTGGAGATGACGATGTTGAACGGCGGCTTGGCCGCCGAGACGAAGCCGGGGATGGCCGCCAGCGCCAGCGGCGCCATGTTGGCCGCCGACAGTGCCAGCGCCTGCGTGCGCGGCAGCTCGCTGAACACCTTCTTGTTGCGGCGCATCGACTCGCTGATGGTCTCCAGCCGCTGCGCCGGGTCATCGAGGTCGGTGGCCAGGTTGCACAGGATCGCGCCGACCATGTTGCCGCCGGCATCGGCCTCGGCTTCGGTCCGCAGGCTCACCGGGACCATGGCCACCAGCGGATGATCCGGCAGGGCGTGCTGCTCTTCGAGGTAGGCCCGCAGCGCCCCGGCGCACATCGCGAGCACCACGTCGTTGACCGTCACCCCGGCCGCGCGCTTGACCGCGATGACCCGTTCCACCGGCCAGGACTGGGCCGCGCAGCGGCGGGCACCGCCGATCTTGACGTTGAGCATGGTGCGCGGCGCCTCGAACGGCAGGGTCAGCTGCTGCTCCAGCAGCGCGGCGCGCGCGAGTCTCACTGTTGAAGGCCCCAGGGCGGCAACATCTTTGACCATCTGAGTCAACTCGCTCAAGCGGGACGGTGACTCGGGGCGCGGCCGCGATGACACCTGGACCGACCACGGGGTGCGCAGTTCCGATTCCCGCGGATCGGTTGACAAAGTGCGGCGCATCAGCCGCAGCAGCGAGACACCGTCGATCAGGGAGTGGTGGACCTTGACGTAGACGGCGAACCGACCGTCGTTGAGGCCCTCGACCACGTGGGCTTCCCACAGCGGGCGGTGCCGGTCGAGCAGGCTGCCGTGCAGCCGCGAAGTGAGCTCCAGCAGATCGCGCACCCGGCCCGGTACCGGCAGCGCCGAGCGCCGCACGTGGTACTCGAGGTCGACGTCGTCGTCGAAGGCCCAGCCCACGCCCGAGATCCCGCCGAGCAGCGACGCCGGGCGCTTCCGGAAGGCGGGCTGCAGATCACGGGCGGCCAGCAGGCCCCGATAGATCTCTCCGACGAATTCCGGTCCAGAGCCCTCCGGCGGCTCCAACAACATCAGTCCGCCGACGTGCATGGGGTGCTCGCGCGTCTCGGCCAGCAGGAAGACCGAGTCGAGCGGTGACATCAGTTGCATCGATCCATTACACCCCGGAGAGCCCGGTGACCGCTTGCTAGTCTTGGCCGGTGCGTCGCCGGGCCGTTTTCTGTGTCGCTTCGGCCGCGTGCTCCCTCGCGGCCGGCATGGTTGCGCCCACCGCTTCGGCCGACCCCGAGAACCCCGCCGTTGCGGGCAAGACGGTGTTTCTGGACCCGGGACACAGCGGCGCCAACGACGCCTCGATCGCACGGCAGGTTCCCAACGGGCGCGGCGGCACCAAGCCCTGTCAGACCAGCGGAACCGCCGCCGACGACGGCTACCCCGAGCACAGCCTGAACTGGGACGTGACCAACCGGATCCGCGCGGAACTCGAGCGGCTGGGCGTGCACACCGAGCTCTCGCGCGGCGACGACACCTCGGTAGGCCCATGCATCGACGCGCGGGCCGCCGCGGCCAACGCCGCGCACCCGGACGCAATCGTGTCCATCCACGCCGACGGCGGGCCGGCTTCCGGCCGCGGGTTTCACGTCAATTACTCCAGCCCGGCACTCAACGACGCCCAATCCGGTCCGGCCGTGGCGCTGGCCGGTGACATCCGAGACGCCCTGACGGCCGCGGGCATTCCGCAATCCAGTTACCTGGGCGCCGACGGCCTCTACGGGCGGGCGGATCTGGCCGGGCTGAATCTGGCCGAGTATCCGGCGGTGCTGGTCGAGCTGGGCAACATGCGCAACGCGCAGGACGCGGCGCTGCTGGAGAGCGCCGACGGGCGAGCGCAGTACGCCACGGCCGTCACCAGTGGGATCGTGGCCTACCTCAGCAGGTGACGATGTTGCAACGCGGATTCGGCCGAACCGCCAGAACGGTTTTCGGAGTGACAGCCCTGGTCTTGGCGCTGGCGGGCTGCTCAGAGGGCAGCGCACCGACGGTGATCGACGGGCACGCGGTGTCCATGCTGTACGACCCCGGACGGGTCGGCGGGCTGCCCACCGCGGAGGGTCCCAGCGGCCCGCGCGGTGACGTGCCGCCCGTCACCGCCCGCGTGCTGGGCAGCGACGGCGGCGATATCGACCGGCTGTCGCTGCTGGCGGTCGACGACATCGAGGACTTCTGGACCCAGCACTACTCCGAAGCGCTGCGCGGACGCTTCCAGCCGGTCTCGACGCTGATGTCGTATGACTCCACCGATCCGAACGGCCCGTCGGTGTGCGGCGGCGACGGCTACCACCTGCCGAACGCGATGTATTGCCGCCGGACGGACACGATGGCCTGGGACCGCGCCAAGTTCCTGCCCACGGCGCGAAAGTACTTCGGCGACATGGCGATCAACGGGACGCTGGCGCACGAATACGGGCACGCACTGCAGAACATGGCCGGGATCGTCAACCCGCTGACGCGCACCCTGGTCCGCGAACAGCAGGCCGACTGCTTTGCCGGGGTGTACCTGCAGTGGGTGGCGGCGGGCAGTTCCTCGCGGGTGCAGTTGAGCACCGGCGACGGCCTCAACCACGTGCTGGCCGGCCTGATCGTGATCCGCGACCCGGTGTCGACGCCGGACAATCCGGTATCGATCTCCGACGAGCACGGCACCGCGCTGGACCGGGTGGGCGCCTTCCAGACCGGCTTCGACGGCGGTGCGGCGATGTGCGCCGAGATCGACATGGACGAGATCCGCAAACGCCGTGGCGATCTGCCGCGCTCCCTGTTCGATTCGGAGACCCCGCAAAGCGACCTCACGATCGACGAGTCGGTGTTGTCGACGCTGATGGAGCAGCTGGGCCAGATCTTCGGTTTGTCCCGTCCGCCGCAGTTGTCCACGTCGGGCAAATGCCCCAGCGGCCACCAGCCCGACCCGGTGGCCTACTGCCCGGAGTCCAACCTCGTCGTCGTCGATCTGGCCGGACTGCAGGACATGAGTGCGCCGACCGATCAATCGACGCTGGGTATGCCGCAGGGCGACAACACCGGACTGTCGGCCGTCACGTCGCGGTATGCGCTTGCCGTGCAACGTGAACGCGAAGTCGGCTTGGAGTCGGCAGCGGCGGCGCTGCGCACCGCGTGTCTGACCGGGTTTGCCCAGCGCCGGATGGCCGAGCCCATGACGCTGTCTTCGGGCCCGGGCTTGACGCTGGCCGGCGGTGACCTCGACGAGGCGGTGACCGGTCTGCTGATGAACGGCATCGTCGCCAGCGACGCCGACGACAACACCGTGCCGGCGGGTTTCACCCGGATCCTTGCGTTCCGGTCGGGGCTGCACGGCGACATCGACGGATGCTTCGAGCGGTTCCCGTGATGAGCGAGCTGTCATGAACCGTCCGCAAGACCCGCAAGAGCCGCCGGAGCCCCGGACCACGCCGATTCCGCGGCCGCGTGGGCCGCAGCGCCCACGTCCACCGGAACAGCCCTGGTATCTGGAGTTGCGCCGGCCCCCGGCACCCCCGCCGCCCCGAGTGCCAC
>NZ_LDPO01000010.1 GCF_001021505.1 Mycolicibacter heraklionensis | reverse complement strand
GGGCGTAGGGAGGGGCGGCGAAGCCGGTCGACGCCGACTCGGGGCGGGTTGTTGACCCGATAGACGGGCTGATGCACCCTTGAGCGGCAGGTTGTCGAGTGTTCGGGGGTGGCACCAGGCACTGATAAGCGGCGACGGCCCCTGGTCCGAACTTTCGGGGTGCCGCAGCCAATGCACGGCCTCGGGATTCCTGCCGTCATGTGCCGACTTACGGTATTGGCCGTAGGTTTGGGCAGTAAGTATCCAAAGCCACGTTCACCATGTTGCTGGCGTCTTCGTGGGTGAAGGTGGGGATGTCGTAGCCGGCGACCTTCCGCAGTTCGACCTGCGCGGCGAGGGTGGCGTTGACGACTGCATCATATTGCTGCGGCGCCGGCGGTGCGAGGGCGTAGCAGATTTGGTGGCCGTATCCGCGGAAGATGTGCATTGTGGCTTCGACGCCGCGGTCGCCTATGCCTTTTTCGGCTAGTCGGCTTGAGTAGAGGTCGTCTTCGGATTCCGGTGCGGGGGCGGTGACGAGTTTTTCGACGGTGATGGTTTGTGTGGTCGGCGGGCCGGTGGTGACTTGGAGGGCCGCGTACATGGCTCCGGCGCCTACGGCGGTGGCAACAATCGCTGGGATGAGGATTTCTTTGAGCCTATTGGGTGGGGTGTAGTCGGGTTGATCGGCTAGTTCCCATGCGGCTAGCGATTCGGATTCTGGTTTGGGTGGTATGTAGTTGGTTTCCATGTCTCCAGCGGGGGCGGTGGCGTCGACTGGCTCGCTCATGGGCCGCACCTTAGCCACTTAAGTGCCTGCGAAGTGGACAAATGTGCATTTAGTCAGTGTGGCGGCGCGAAATCTGACGTCGGTCCCGCTGGACCGCCCGCACTTGACCCGCGGCGGCATGGATACGCGGGGAATGGAGCGCCGTCGCTAGCAGGGCCGCCAAGTGCTCGGCCAACTCGGCACTCAACGCGACCAGTATCACGCCGTGAGCAGGATCGGTGAACTGAACCGAAACCACGTCGGCGTCCCAATACCGGGGATTCAGTGAAACGGCCAAACTGTTGGGGTCGGGCTGTAACAAGGCGGTCAATTGTTGTCTTCGATCCAGATTTTGCGGGGCTTCCAGCTCAACGGCTTCGCGGCAACGGCGGCACCGGCCCCAGGGACGGCACCGGGGGCAGTCATCCCCGGTCTGTTCAGCGGCGGGCGGCGCAATCACGCCGGGGTCAGCCGCTCAAGTTGTTCTAGTAGTGCACGGCGCTGGAGTTCCGGGTCGGCGGAGTAGACACCCCGGCTAACCCGGACAATGTGCCCGCTGTCGGCAAGGTGGCACAGGCACAGGGTGCGGCTGGCCCGAAGCCCCGACATTCCGAAGTGCTGCGCAACATCGCGGACGCCTACTGCGCCGCCCTCTGTTTAACGAACGCCAGCACGCCGCCGGATAGCGTGCCGGTTCGGCCGCAGACGGGACAAGTGTCCATTGGTTTTCCAATTCGCTTATCAAAATGTTTTATCTACATTTAGAATAACACCAATTTTGGAGCAACCTCGGTCCCGCTTGTTTTTCGTGTTACGGTTCAAATAGAGACAAAATCGAATAGCCCACGGCTAACGCCCGGGGATGAGACAACCGTCAGACGGGGATAGGTTTTCGCGCTCTGAGATGGCCCGACGTACACGCCAGATTCTCTCAGCCGCGCATATCCGATCCGATTGGTGATTTACCGGAACGTCCAAGCTAGAGCCGGAGCGTTCGCAAGTGTGGTAACCCAAGTGCCCGCCCTAGCCCATATGGGGGCAAGACTGCCCTGGATAGCCATTTCAGCCCCGCAGGGAAAGAGTGAGCGAAGACCGCACATCCATACAGTTTTCTTCCCGTACTATTCCACAATAAAACAGGCGGGAGAAGACAGGAGAACAACATGGCCCACATGGCCCGCTGGGGCATCTTCCTCGACACCGAAGAAACCGACCCCATCAAAATCGCCAAACAAGCACACCAGCGTGTCGTCAACGACCCCAACGCCACAACCTGGCACATCACTAACCTCGACACCGGGGAAATCTACGTCGTGGACATAGGGACCATGGAAATCATCCCGGCACACGTCGAGTTGGATTGAAACAGACCCCAAGAGGGGGAGGGTCGGACGGACGCCCGCAACCGCATTCCTAGCTGGATTATCCCGTCCACAACACCATCTGACGGATTACTGCGGTATGAGCGACACCAAGCGGAACCAACGGGCTGGCATAGACGACAGGTGGCACAAGCGGGTCAAGCAACCCGACGGCACGATGCGCACCGAACGGTCGCCCCTCTACGAACGGGTAACCCGCTGGCGAGTGAGGTGGGTAGACGACACCAGCAAGGAACGAACCAAGTCATTCCAGCGCAAGCCCGACGCCCAAGCATTCCTAAACACCCTGACCGCTGACGTGGTGCGCGGCGATTACGTGAGTCCCGACAAAGCTGGGGTCACCTTCGGGACCGTGGCAGAAGACTGGTACAAAACGAAATCTCACCGCAAGCCAAAGACTCTCGCGGGTTATCGGGGACTACTCGACACCCTCGTGTTGCCGCGCTGGGAATCCGTACCCCTCAAAGATGTTGACTACCGTGAATTATCACAGTGGTTATCGGAGCTAGGGGTGGACGGTTCGCAGAACGGCAAGCCGTTGTCAGCATCGCGAATACGCCAGGCCCACCAGCTTGTTCACGCGGTTTTCAAGTACGCCCAGCGGTCGGGACTAGTGTCCAAAAATGTTGCCGCCCAAGTGGAGCGCAAACACGACCTACCCACAGAGAACGAACGGGTACAGCACGCACTGACCCATGCCCAGCTGATCGGGCTGGCCCGCCATATGGGGCAGTACGCCACCCTGACGCTTGTTCTCGGGTACACCGGTATCCGATTGGGTGAGGCGGCCGCGCTGCGGCGGCGCAACGTCAGCGTCGGCAAGTTGTCCATCATGGAATCGGCCACCAGGGTTACCGGTCGCGGCATGGTGACCACCAAAACCAAGACGGGCAAGAACCGAGACGTAGCCGTTCCCGGCCCTGTATGGGACGTACTGGAGCCGGAACTACCGGACGACCCTGTTGCTCTGGTGTTCCCCAACCCGGCAGGCACGGAGCTAACCAACCATCAGTACCGCTACCTGTTGGACAAGGCGGTGGCGGCGATGCAGGCCGAAACGAACGCCGCCAGGAACCTGGAACGGGCCAAGCGCGGCAAAGCCACCACCCCCGAATTTCCCAGCATCACCCCCCACGACCTACGCCACACCTGCGCACCCCTGCTCATTTCATCCGGCGCAAACATCAAAGTGGTACAGCGGCAGCTTGGCCACGCCACGGCCGCGATGACCTTGGACCGCTACGGCCACCTGTATGACGCTGACCTGACCCGTGCCGCCGACGAACTAGGCAAGGCGATTAAGGGCACTGCGGTACCGCTGCGGTATGGGGCGGGCATAAAAAAAGTCAGGGCCAGCTAGAAAATTGGCCCTGACCTGTGGTGGCAGGTACAGGATTCGAACCTGTGTAGGCTTCCGCCGACGGATTTACAGTCCGCTCCCATTGGCCGCTCGGGCAACCTGCCGTAGTGCGCCTAGCAGACTACAACGAGGATGTACCTCAGACGCAAACGGCCAGCACAACTCAAAGAGAGGACAGGTCTCGTGGCGGACTCATCGTTCGACATCGTCAGCAAGGTCGACCGGCAGGAGGTCGACAACGCCTTGAACCAGGCCGCCAAGGAGCTGGCCACCCGGTTCGACTTCCGCGGCACCGACACCACCATCGCGTGGAAGGGCGAGGAAACCATCGAGCTGGTCAGCTCCACCGAGGAGCGGGTCAAGGCTGCCGTCGACGTGTTCAAGGAGAAACTGATCCGCCGCGACATCTCCATGAAGGCGTTCGACGCCGGGGACCCGCAGCCGTCAGGCAAGACCTACAAGGTCAGCGGCAGCCTCAAGCAGGGCATCGACGCCGAGCACGCCAAGAAGATCAACAAGCTGATCCGCGACGACGGCCCCAAGGGCGTCAAGTCCCAGGTCCAGGGCGACGAGATCCGGGTGTCCTCGAAGAAGCGCGACGACCTGCAGGCCGTGATCGCGCTGCTCAAGGGAGCCGACCTGGACGTCGCCTTGCAGTTCGTGAATTACCGGTAACCGGTACCGCTGGTCCGACCGACCGCCCGGTGCTTAGGCTGGGGATCGTGACTACCGAAGAGGTCGTGGACGTCGTCATCATCGGAGCGGGCATCTCCGGTATCGGCGCGGCTTATCGCATCACCGAACGCAACCCCGGCACTAACTACGTCATCCTGGAACGGCGTGAGCGCATCGGTGGGACGTGGGACCTGTTCCGCTACCCCGGGGTGCGCTCGGACAGCAGCATCTTCACGCTGTGCCTGCCCTATGAGCCCTGGACCCGGCGCGAACGAGTCGCCAACGGCGACGAGATCCGCGACTACCTGACCGACACCGCGCGCAAGCACGGCATCGACGAGCACATCCGGTTCAACCACCACGTCACCGCGGCCGACTGGGACTCGGCAACCGACACCTGGACGGTGACGGCTGACGACAACGGCACCCAGCGGACCTACCGCGGCCGGTTCGTGTTCTTCGGCTCCGGCTACTACAACTACGACGAGGGCTATACCCCGGACTTCCCGGGGTTCGAGACGTTCGCGGGGACGCTGGTGCACCCCCAGCACTGGCCCGAAGAATTGGACTACACCGGCAAGAAGGTGGTGGTGATCGGCAGCGGCGCCACCGCGATGTCACTGGTCCCGGCGCTGGCCAAGCGCTCCGGCCACGTGACCCTGCTGCAGCGCACCCCCACCTATCTGATCTCGGCGACCATGTACAGCCGTTTCGTTGACGTGGTCGCAAAACTGTTGCCCCGCAAGTTGGCTCACCCGATCATCCGGTTCGTGATGGCCCTGTTCGAGGGCTATGTCTGGTTCTTGGCCCGCAAGACTCCCCCGCTGCTGAAGTGGATCCTGCGTCGCACGGCCGTGCAGAACCTGCCGCCGGGCTACGCCGTGGACACCCACTTCAAGCCGCCGTATGAACCGTGGGACCAGCGACTGTGCCTGATTCCCGACGCCGACCTCTACACCGAGATCAGCGCCGGGCGAGTCGAGATGGTCACCGACCGGATCGACCACTTCGACGCCACCGGCATCGCATTGCAGTCCGGGGCCCATCTGGACGCCGACATCATCGTGACCGCCACCGGACTGCAGCTGCAGGCGCTCGGCGGAGTGCGAATCAGCCTGGACGGCACCGAGATCAAGCCCACCGACCGATTCGTCTACAAGGCGCACATGCTCGAAGACGTACCGAACCTGTTCTGGTGCGTCGGCTATACCAACGCGTCCTGGACCCTGCGCGCCGACATCACCGCCCGCGCCACCGCCAAACTGCTGGCGTACATGGCTTCTCGCGGCTACACCCACGCATACCCACACCTCGGCGACCAGCCGATGGACGAGAAGTCGGCGTGGGACATCCAGGCCGGCTATGTGCTGCGCGCGCCGCACGCGCTCCCGCGGTCGGGCACCAAGCGGCCCTGGAATGTGCGGCAGAACTACTTTGCCGACGCCCTGGACTTCCAGTTCGATCAGATCACCGAATCGATGGTGTTCGGGCGGGCCGGTGAGCCGGTACCGCTGGCCGGCTAGGTCAATCCTCACCCCGTAGCGCGGCGATGCCGCGGTCCAGTGCGGCCTCCAAGAAGCCGAGATCGCCGGTGGCGAGCAGGATGCCGACGCCGCCCTGGATGCCCGCCAGCAGGGCGGCTGCCGCGGAATCGGCGTCGATGCGCCCCGCCATTTTGCCGCCCTGCTGCATCGCGCGGATCCCGGTCGCGATCTCGGCGTGCCATTGCCGGATCAGCAACGAAGTGACGGCTTGGGCCGCCGGCGTGGTCCGCCCGAGTTCGGACATCAGCACCGCCAGCGGGCAGTGCTGCCCCTGTCGGCGGTAACGCTCCACCACGGCGTCGCGCCAGCGCTGCCAGGCCGCCCAGGACGTGAGTTCACCCAGGTAGGGCTGCTGATCGGCCAGCACCAACTCGGCCTCGTGTTCGGCGACGGCGAGCAGCAGCTGGTCCTTGCCACCGGGAAAGTAGTGGAAGAGCTGACTCTTGGAGGTCTGGGTGCGCGCCCGGATGTCATCGAGCGTGGTGGCCGACACTCCGCTGGCACGGATCTCCGCGGCGGCGCCCTCGATGATCCGCCACCGAGTGGCCGCGCCCTTGCTGGTCAATTTTTGGACTTGCGGGTCCAATTTGATAGGTGAACTATCTGGACTCATGAGTCCAAACAGTACGCGGCTGGCAGGCCGCACAGCATTGATCACCGGGTCCACCGCCGGGCTGGGGGCCGGCATCGCCACCGCGCTGGCGGAGGCCGGCGCGTCGGTCCTGGTCAGCGGGCGCGATCGCAAACGCGGCGACGACGTGGTGAAACGCATCGAGTCAGCGGGCGGTAGGGCGCTGTTCCTCGGCGCCGATCTGGGCGCCGGCGGGGCCGAGGTCACCCGATTGGCCGCCGAGGCGACCGCTGCCGCGGGTGGTCCGATCGACATCCTGGTCAACAACGCGGCCATGATCCTGATACCGACGCCCACCGCGGAGGTCCCCGAGGACCAGATTCGCGACGCGTTCGCGATCAACGTGTTCGCCCCGTTCCTGCTGACCGGCGCGCTCGCGCCCGCCATGGCACAGCGCGGCAGCGGCGTGATCGTCAACGTCGGTTCGATCAGCGGGCTGATCGGCTCGGCGAATTCGGCGCTGTACAGCGCGACCAAGTCGACCGTCCACTCGCTGACCAAGTCGTGGGCCGACGAATACGGCCCCTCCGGCGTGCGCGTCAATACCGTTGCCCCCGGACCGATCCGGACCGAACGCAACGCGGAGTTCGAACAGCACGTGGCGCCGGTGCTGGCCCGGATTCCGTCGCGGCGGATGAGCACCGTGGCCGAGGTTGCGGCCGCCGTGGTGTTTCTTGCCAGCGACGACGCCGCCAATATTCATGGCGCGACGCTGTCGATCGACGGTGGCTGGTCCGCCGTTTAGGCGACATGTTCACAAACCGTGGGTGCGGCGGTGGCGACGGCAATACGCTGTCGCTCATGCCTGCTGCTACTCGTACACCCAATGTCGTCGTGCTCGGAGGCGGATCGTTCGGCACCACGGTGGCGTCCATCTGCTCGCGCCGCGCGCCGACGCTGCAGTGGGTGCGATCGGAAGCGACCGCCGCCGACATCAACGACAACCACCGCAACAGTCGTTACCTGGGCAACGATGTCGAACTCAGCGACACGCTGCGCGCCACCACCGATTTCGCCGAAGCCGCGCACTGCGCCGACGTCGTCGTGATGGCGGTACCGTCGCACGGTTTCCGGGGTGTGCTGGAAGAGCTGGCCACCGAGCTGCGCCCGTGGGTGCCGGTGGTGTCGCTGGTCAAGGGCCTCGAGCAGGGCACCAACATGCGGATGTCGCAGATCGTCGACGAGGTGCTGCCCGGGCATCCGGCCGGCATCCTGGCCGGCCCCAACATCGCTCGGGAGGTCGCCGAGGGTTATGCGGCGGCAGCGGTGCTGGCCATGCCCGACCCGGGCCAGGCCTGCGAGCTGGCGTCGCTGTTCCGCACCAAGCGATTCCGGGTGTACACCACCGACGACGTGGTCGGGGTCGAGATGGCCGGCGCGCTGAAGAACGTGTACGCGATCGCGGTCGGGATGGGCTACTCGCTGGGGATCGGGGAGAACACCCGAGCCATGGTGATGTCGCGTTCGGTGCGCGAGATGTCCAAGCTCGGCGAGGCGATGGGCGGAGCCCGCGACACCTTCGCAGGTCTGGCCGGGATGGGCGACCTGATCGTCACCTGCACCAGCCAGCGCAGCCGCAACCGCTATGTCGGCGAGCAGCTGGGCTCCGGCAAGTCGATCGACGAGATCATCGCGTCGATGAACCAGGTGGCCGAGGGTGTGCGGGCCGCCAGCGTGATCATGAAGTTCGCCGCTCAGTACGGGTTGAGCATGCCGATCGCGCGTGAGGTCGACGGCGTGATCAACCACGGCTCCACGGTGGAGCAGGCCTACCGCGGGCTGATCGCCGAGACGCCGGGGCACGAGGTGACTGGCTCCGGGTTCTGAGCCGGATACCGTCGCCTTGGCCCCAACTGCCACTTGCGTACCCGCGGGGCGGGGGTGGGATGAGTTCGAATCGGATAGCGCAGCCGATATCACCAGTCGAGCAGGCTGCTCGGCGGTCGATCCGCCAGCTTCTGCACGATCCAGTGGTTCATCGACACGTGCTGATCGGCGGCCTCGACAGCGAGCCGGGCGTGCAGCGACGGTGACGTACGAACCAGGAAGGTGCCGCTGAACTCCCGGTCGGTGATCGGCGGGGGCAGGTCTTCCCCGGGGCGTTCCGCCAGGTGTTCGTCGACGGCCTGCTCGACGCCGGCGATGGCCTCGCGCATGGTCGGCGCCCAATGTGTGAGGAACGGCAGTTCGAGGCAGCGGCCGACGTACTCGTCGTGTTCACGCGACCATTCAGCGCGATAGGTGTAGCGGTTCATGGCCGGTAGTAGCGCATGCGCTATCCGATTCGACAAGCCACATATCCCCAGGCCTAGGGGTAGAAGTGGCGGGTGCGACGGCAGGGATGGGTGGGGCGCCGAAGCGCGGCGACGTGCCGGGGAAAGAGATTCGGGCAGGGACCCTACCCGCGGGCCATCTGCTCCAGCCGCCGAATCCGGTCGGCCATCGGGGGGTGCGTGGCGAACAGCTGACCGACCTTCTCCCCCGCGCGGAACGGGTTGGCGATCATCAGGTGCGACTGGCTGGCCAGCTCCGGCTCGGGCGGCAGCGGGGCGAGTTCCACACCATCGGAGATCTTGCGCAGTGCCGACGCCAACGCCAGCGGGTCACCCGAGAGCACGGCGCCGGACTCGTCGGCCTGGTACTCCCGCGACCGCGACACGGCCAGCCGCACCACCGACGCCGCCAGCGGCCCCACCAACGCGACCAGCAACATCGCCAGCGGGTTGCCGTCGCGGCGGTTGCCCATGAACATCGCCATGTTGGCCAAACCGGTGATCACCGAGGCCAGCGCGCCGGCCACACACGAGATCAGGATGTCGCGGTTGTAGACGTGCGACAGCTCGTGCCCCAGCACCGCGCGCAACTCACGCTCGTTGAGCAGGCGCAGGATTCCGCTGGTGCAGCACACCGCCGCGTGGCGCGGGTTGCGGCCGGTGGCGAAGGCGTTGGGCGCGTTGGTGTCGCTGACGTACAACCGGGGCATCGGCTGGTGGGCGGTGGTGGCCAGCTCCCGCACGATCCGGTAGATCTCCGGCGCCTGGACCTCGGTCACCGGCTGGGCCCGCATCGCCCGCAGCGCCAGCTTGTCGCTGTTGAAGTAGGTGTAGGCGTTCATCCCCACGGCGAACAGCACCGCCACCCACATCATCTGCGGCCCGAACGCCCGGCCCACCAAGACGATCAACGCCGACATCACGAACAGCAGAAAGAACGTCTTTGCCGTGTTGTGGTGCGGGTGCCAGGTCATCGACTTCCTCCTTGGAGAACGACCGTCGTGCTCATTAAACGCCGCCGACGCCGCACGAGTTCCGCAACCGTGGTCAGCCGTGTCGGTTTACGGTGTAGTCGACCAGGCCGGCCAGCGCCGCTCGACCGACGCAGTCGGGTAGTGCAGCCAGCTCCGCGCGGGCCTGCGCGGCATAGTCGGCCACCGTCTGCTTGGCCTTGGCCATCCCGGCCGATGCCCGCAGCAGCCCCAGCGCCTCCTCGACCACCGCGTCCTCGGTGACCGGGCCGGCCAGCAGCACCCGCAGCCGCTCGGCGTCGGTACCGGTCTCCTGCAGCGCGTAGAGCACCGGCAGCGTGTGCACACCCTCGCGCAGATCGGTGCCGGGCAGCTTGCCGGACTCGTCGGGGTCGGAATCGATGTCAATGATGTCGTCGGAGATCTGGAAGGCGGTCCCCACGATCCCGCCGAGCCGAGCCAGTCGCTCGATCTGCTCGTCGTCGGCGCCGGAGAACGTCGCACCGAACCGGCCCGACGCCGAGATCAGACACGCCGTCTTCTCGTAGACAACCTTGAGGTAGTGCTCTATCGCGTCCACGCCGTCGGCTGCCCCGCGGGTCTCGCGCATCTGTCCGGTCACCAGCTGGGCAAAGGTCTCGGCGATGATCCGCACCGCATCCGGCCCCAGCCGCGACACCAGGCGTGACGCGGTGGCGAACAGGTAGTCACCGGCCAGGATCGCGATGTTGTTGCCCCACCGTGCGTTGGCGCTGGGCGCCCCGCGGCGGATCTGCGCCTCGTCCATCACATCGTCGTGGTACAGCGTGGCCAGGTGCACCAGCTCGATCACCGCACCGGCCACCGTCACCTGCCAGGCGTCCGCTTCGGGCCCCAGCTGAGCCGACAGCACCGTGAACAGCGGACGGAACCGCTTTCCGCCGGCGTCGAACAAGTGCGTCACAGCCTCGGTCATCAGGCCGTCTCCACCGCGCAACTCGGTGTCCATCAGCTCTTCGATGCGGGCAACCCCGTCGCGGACCCGGTCTGCGAAACCCGGGTCTCCCAAGCCGCCGAAATCCAACCCCGCCACCACGTTCGCCGGTGTCCTCACGGCTCCAACATACTGGTCAGTGTGAATTCCAGCGCTGAGACGGTGGCCGAGGTGGTGATAGTCGGTGCGGGACCGGCGGGGTCGGCGGCAGCCGCCTGGGCCGCTCGGGCGGGCCGCGACGTGCTGGTGGTCGATTCGGCCGTCTTCCCGCGGGACAAGCCGTGCGGTGACGGCCTGACCCCGCGAGCCGTCGAGCAGCTGGAGTTGCTGGGACTCGGTGAGTGGCTGGACAGTCACATCCGGCACCGGGGCCTGCGGATGGCCGGCTTCGGCGGTGAGGTCGAAGTGGCCTGGCCGGGTCCGTCGTTCCCGTCGACCGGCAGCGCGGCGCCACGCACCGAACTCGACGAACGCATCCGCAAGGTCGCCGAGGAGTCCGGTGCCCGGATGCTGTTGGGCGTCAAGGCCGTCGGGGTCCATCACGATTCGTCCGGACGGGTGCGCTCGGTGGTGCTGGCCGACGGCGCGGAGGTCAGCTGTAAGGCGCTGATCGTTGCCGACGGGGCCCGCTCCACGCTCGGCCGGGTGCTGGGCCGCCAGTGGCACCAGGAGACGGTCTACGGGGTGGCCGCCCGCGGTTACCTGGCCTCGCCGCGCAGCGACGAACCGTGGCTGACGTCGCATCTGGAGCTGCGCTCCCCGGAGGGCGAGGTGCTGCCGGGCTACGGCTGGATCTTCCCGCTGGGCAACGGCGAGGTGAACATCGGCGTCGGCGCGCTGGCCACCGTGAAGCGGCCCGCCGACGTGGCGTTGCGACCGCTGATGTCCTACTACGCCGACCTGCGCCGCGAGGAGTGGGGCTTCGAGGGGCCGGTGCGCGCCCCGGCCAGCGCGCTGCTGCCGATGGGCGGCGCGGTCTCGGGTGTCGCCGGACCCAACTGGATGCTGATCGGCGACGCCGCGGCCTGCGTCAACCCGCTCAACGGCGAGGGCATCGACTACGGCCTGGAGACCGGACGGCTGGCCGTCGAACTACTGGGGAATGCGGGCGCCGCCGACCTCACGCAGGCCTGGCCGGAGTTGCTGGCCGCCCACTACGCGCGCGGGTTCTCGGTGGCGCGGCGACTGGCGCTGCTGCTGACGTTCCCCCGGTTCCTGCCGGCCACCGGCCCGCTGGCCATGCGCTCGACGATGCTGATGCGGGTGGCGGTGCGGGTGATGGCCAACCTGGTCACCGACGACGACGCGGATCTGGTGGCGCGGGCCTGGCGCGGCGGGGGGCGGATGTCCCGGTTGATCGACCGCCGCCGCCCGTTCGTCTGATCTGGCGGCTTTGGCCTGACGACAGCAATCAGGACCATTGACACATATCAACTTGATTGATATACCGGATTGATGAGTGAATCAATGGAATTCCAGTTCGACGCCGTCTACCGCGGCGAATCTGACCGAATGGGAGCGGGCGTCAAGCCCCCGTGGAGCATCGGGGAGCCCCAGCCCGAGTTGGCCGCCCTGATCGAGCAGGGCAAGTTCCACGGTGACGTCCTTGATGTCGGCTGCGGCGAGGCCGCCATCTCGCTGTATCTGGCTGAGCGCGGGCACACCACCGTGGGCCTCGACAGTTCACCCACCGCCATCGACCTGGCCCGCCGCGAGGCGGCCAAGCGCGGTTTGAGCAACGCCTCCTTCGAGGTCGCCGACATCAGCGACTTCTCTGGCTATGACGGCCGCTTCGGCACCATCGTCGACAGCACGCTGTTCCACTCGATCCCGGTGGAGGCCCGCGACGGCTACCAGCGCTCCATCGTGCGGGCCGCCGCCCCGGGGGCGTCGTACTTCGTGCTGGTCTTCGACAAGGCCGCCATCCCCGAGGGCCCGCCGTTCGCGGTGACCGCCGACGAACTGCGTGAGGTGGTGTCGAAGTACTGGGTGGTCGACGAGATCAAGCCGGCCCGGCTGCACGCGGTCTTCCCCGACGACTTCCCCGGGTTCGGCGGCGTGCCGCTGCGCGACGAACCGGGCGGCCGCAAGTCGGCTGCGGGCTGGCTGCTCTCAGCGCATCTAGGCTGAAAAGGAGGCCCGCCGTGAGTGATCCGAAGCCGCCGCGCTGGCTGAAGCCAGTCAACAAAGTCATGATCGGCCTGCAGAAGCTGGGCATCCCGATGGGTCCACCGATGGTGTTGACGGTGCCGGGCCGCAAGTCCGGGCAGCCGCGCAGCACCCCGATGACGCCGTTCACCGTCGACGGGCAGCTCTACACGGTGGCGGGCTTCCCCAAGGCCGACTGGGCGCTCAATGCCCGTGCCGCCGGTGCGGGCCTGCTGCGCCACGGCCGCCACGAACGGCCGGTGCGCATCGTCGAGCTGTCGGCGGAGGCGGCCCGCCCGGTGCTGCGGGCGTTTCCGGTGCAGGTGCCCGTCGGCGCCCGCTTCCTCAAGCAGGCCGGCCTGGTGGAAAAGGGCACGCCCGACGAGGTCGAGGCGCTCGCGGGCCGGATCGCGGTGTTCCGGTTCGACCCGCCGAGCTGACCGTCAGTTCAGCGGCTTGCGGGCCGAGTGCAGCGCGACGATGCCACCGGTGAGGTTGCGCCAGCTCACATCCGACCAGCCCGACGCGCCGATCTGCTCGGCCAGCGCGGCCTGATCCGGCCAGGCGCGGATCGATTCGGCGAGGTAGACGTAGGCCTCCGGGTTCGACGACACGGTGCGTGCCACCGCCGGCAACGCCCGCATCAGGTACTCCTTGTAGGCGGTGGCGAACACCGGCACGGTCGGTGTGGAGAACTCGCACACCACCAGCCGGCCTCCGGGCCGGGTCACCCGGGCCATCTCCCGCAGCCCCGCGGCGTGGTCGACGACATTGCGCAGCCCGAAACTGATCGTGACCGCGTCGAAAACCTCGTCGCGGAAGGGCAGCTTGGTGGCGTCCCCGGCGACCTTGGGCACGGGTCGGCCGGCACCGGCGGCCAGCATTCCCACCGAGAAATCCGCCGCGACGCACCAGGCACCGGATTTCGCGAGTTCGACCGTCGACACCGCGGTACCGGCGGCCAGGTCGAGCACCTTCTCCCCCGGCTGCAACTCGAGTGCTTTGCGGGTGGCCTTACGCCAGGACCGGTCTCGCCCCAGCGACAGCACCGTGTTGGTCAGGTCGTAGCGACGGGCGACGCCGTCGAACATCGACGCCACGGCGTGGGGGTCTTTGTCCAGGCTCGCGCGGCTCACCCGGTCGACGGTACCCGCCTTTCGATAGGGTTCTGGAATGCGGTCTTGGCTCGGCACATTGGCAGCACTGGTGGTATTCGGCGGAGCATTGGCGGGTCCGGCTTTCGGCGAACCCGGCGTGCCGGGCGCCGCGCTAAGCCCCGACCACTTCGGCGTGCTGGCCGGAACGGCCTCCGCCCCGGTGCAGCTGGAGATCTTCTGCGACCCGCAGTGCTCCGAGTGCGCGAAGTTCGAGGTCGCCTCCAGCGACGACCTGAGCCGGCACCTGGCCGCCGGCGACGTCGCGGTGACCTACCGGTGGATGACGTTTCTGGATGCCCGCCGCAAAAACGACACCTCCGCGCGCGTCGGCAACGCCCTGATGGCAGCGGCCGATCCGGCCACCTCAGCGGCGGCTTACCAGGCGTTCGTGAACAACCTGTACGGCAAAGCCGGCACTCCCAGCGTCGAGGACATCGCGACCACCGCGCGTGAAAGCGGCCTGCCCGGCCACGTCGTGGAGCGGATCGCCACCGGGCAACAGGTCGTGGACGCCACGTCGATGAACGCCTTCAACCGTGTGCAGCTGCTGTCGGCGAACCCGGAGAGCCCCGGCACCCCGACGGTGTATGACGTGGCGACCAAGACGGTGGTGGACACCGACGACGCCGGCTGGCTCGACCGGCTGGTGCAGCAGCGGTAGCCGGGCAGCGCTGTCTAGCGCTGCTTATTCGCAGGCGATACCGTCGCCGTCGCGGTCGAGCGCCCTGCGGTAACCGGGCTCGCCCTCGTGGATGGGCGCCGCTCCGGCCGCACGGGCCTCAGAGCAGTTCTTGTAGTACGGCTCCGCAGCGGCAATGGGAGCGGTTGCGATACCAACTCCGAACGCGAAAATGCCTGCAAGGGCCACCGTGCGACGGATCATTGAACGTCTCCTCACCGTTGAGGGCCGTCGTTTGGCACGAAACGAACAGCGCGAAATCCGCAGCAGCCTAACAAGCGGCTGTGCGCCGGCGGTTGCCGCGTCAGGACCTAGCCGGCAGCCCACCGTCGTTCGGCGACATTGCATCCCGCCAACGCCGCGATCCCGATCAGCCAGGCGATCACCGCAACGGATCCGGCCGGGATGACCGCCAACACCGCGGTACGGTGCTGGACCCGCACCAGATCCGGATCGGACTTGTCGTATTCGACGTAAATCCGCATCCCCGTTGCTAATTCGGAGGGGTAGAGCACGCCGAGCTCCGGGCGGTAGGTGATCCGCTCCGGCGTGACGAACTCGATGGTGGAGCGCCGGAAGCCCGCGTTGAGCACCTCGGCCTCGGCCACCCCCATGTCGCGCTCGATGGTGATGTCGTTCCGCCACGCCCCCGCCACCAACAGCACCGACTGCAAGGTGACTAGCGCCACCAGGATCACCACGCCGGTGCGCGCCCACCGCAATGCACGTCCACGCCAGGTATTGCCGGAAAGGGCGCCGTTGCCGCGAACCAAGTTGCGCAGCAACGGTTTCAACGTTCGATAGGCCCGGTTGGACCGGTAATCGGGCAGTTTCACAACGCGGCCTTGATCGCGGCGTGCAGTGTCCGCAACGAGGAGCGGTCGGCTTTGACCTCCAGCACCCGCACACCGCCGGCGGGTTCGGCGAGCGCGGCGGTCAGCGCGTCGGCCTCGACCTGGGAGAATTCGACATGATAGGCGCGGCACAACGCGGCGATGTCGACGTCATGCGGGGTGCCGAAGATTCGCGACGAGACGTCGGCGAACCGTGGGTCTCCTTGCTCCAGCAGCTCGAAGATGCCGCCACCGTTGTCGTTGGAGACCACGATCGTCAGCTGCTGCGGCCTCGGTTCGGTGGGCCCGATCAGCAGACCGGAGCTGTCGTGGACGAACGTCAGATCCCCGATCAGCGCAATGGTGCGGGCGTCGGGGTTCTGCTGCTCGTGAGCCAGCGCGGCACCGATCGCGGTGGACACCGTGCCGTCGATGCCGGCGACTCCGCGGTTGGATCGAACGGTGACGCCTCGGGCGTCCTTGGCGTTGCCCAACCCGACCAGCGCGGCGTCGCGCACCGGGTTCGACGCGCCCAGCACCAACTGATCCCCGGGGCGCAGCGCGTCGGCCACGGCCGCGGCCACGTGCAGGCCGGTGGTGAGCGGATGCGCCGCCAGCTGCGCGCGCACCGCGGCATTGGCCTGGGCGTTCAGCTCCGCGCAGCGGCGCAGCCAGGCCGGATCCGGCTCCCCGGAGGTGACGGCTCGGGTGCCGGTGGCCTGCGAGTTCCCCGACACGTCCGGCCAGCGTGGCCCGGTGGTCAGCGCGTAGACCGGCACCGTGGGGTCGGCCAGCAGGTTCGACACCGGACGGTGCAGGGTGGGCCGGCCAGCCATGATCACCTGCTGCGGGCGCAGCAGTGGCAGCGCCAACGGGTGCAGCGGATTTTCCGGTGTCGGGGCGGTGGGTTCGGCGACCGTGGGCAGTGCCGCCAAGTTCGGGTGCAGACCCGCACCGTGCCCGGCGATCACCACGGTGTCCGGGGCCAGGTCGATATCCAGGGGCTGGTCGAAGCTGACCGGCGGGGTGAGAGTCCAGGGACGCCCGTGTGGCCGGCCTGGCGGCAGCGACCCTGTGTCGTCGGCGTCGGGCACCAGTGGTTCGCGCAGCGGGATGTCGAACTGCACCGGACCAGCGTTCGCGGTCCGAGATCCGGTGGCGGCGACCAAAACTCGGCACACCGCCGAACGCCAGGTGGCGTTGAGGGCGTCCATCCGCTCGGGGGCGTCCTCGGCCAGGCCCAGGCTGATGGCGGCGCGCACCTGGGTGCCGAAGTAGCCGAGCTGCTCCATGGTCTGGTTGGCGCCGGTACCCAGCAGCTCGTAAGGACGGTTGGCGCTCAGCACGATCAGCGGCACCCGCGCATAGTTGGCCTCGACCACCGCGGGCCCCAGGTTGGCCACCGCGGTGCCCGACGTCATCGCCACACACACCGGGGCGCCGGCCCCCACCGCCAGCCCGATCGCCAGGTACCCGGCGGTGCGTTCGTCGATACGCACGTGCAGGCGCAGCCGGCCGGCCCGGTCGGCGTCGTGCAGCGCGAACGCCAGCGGTGCGTTGCGCGATCCCGGGCACAGCACCACGTCGCGGACACCGCCGCGGATCAGCTCGTCGACGACGATGCGGGCCTGTGCCGTCGAGGGGTTGGTCATTGGTACCAGGTTAGTCGTGCGCCGCGGGCATAGGCGCCCACCGGAACGGCTTGCCGTCGACATCGGCAAGGAACTCCAGGGCCGCCTTGTTGACCTGGTCCGGCTTCTCGATGAAACCGAGGTGCCCGGCGTCGGGGATCTCCAGGTAGCGCGCGCCCGGGATCGCGTCGGCTACCTCGCGGCTCAGGTGTGCCGGGGTGACGACGTCGTCGCCGAAGCCGATCACCAACACCGGCTGGGTGATGTTGGCGTAGGCGGGTAACCGGTTGGTCAGCGGCGCCACGTCCAGCTGGCAGCGCAGCCCCGGGGTGTTTTTGACCGGCCACATGGTGAACATCGCGATCCAGTCCTTGATGGCCACGTCGTCGCTGAGCGTTTTGGGCGAAAAGCTCTCCAGCAAGCGCACTTTGGCTTCGTATTCGGCAGGAAGTTCGACGCCGGACTCGGCGAGTCTCGCCTCGGCCTGATAGAAGAAGTCCCGGGCGCGGTCGTGGCGGCCGCGAGTGGCCATCAGGACAGCGGATTTCACCAATTCGGGCCGGGCCAGCATCAGTTCCTGGGCGATGAAGGAGCCCATCGACACCGCGACGATGCGGACCGGGCCCACGTTCAGCGACTCGATGAGCTGGGCGGTGTCGGCCACCATGGTTTCGGTGGTGAACCCCGAGGCGTTCTCGGTAGCACCGATGCCGCGGTTGTCGAAGGTGATCGGGCGGTACCGGGCGAGTTGGAATTCGCGCACCTGGTGCAGGTGCCAGCCGCGACCGGCGCCGCCACGCCCGGCAATGAACAGAACCGGCTCCCCATCCTGATTACGGTCGTCGTAGGCGAGGTTGGTCACCAGAGTGAAGGTACGCGACCCCTCGACGCTTTATGGTGTCAGGATCGCAACTGCGCAGCTGGGGGACGGTGATGCGGATACGGAGCGTCGGGTTGGCTTGTACGCTGGTGCTGGCCAGCACCGTCATGGCGGACTGTTCCCGGGTGACCGGCGGCGTGGCGGTGCCGGCCGACCAGGACGGGCCCCGTCCGGTGACAGCCGCGATGCTGCCGGAGCTGCTGTTGAAGGCGGCAACCGTCAGCGACATCATGGGCGCCCACGGTATGCGGGTCAAAGACTCCCGTACGCGGATGTTCGATTCCGGACGCCAATTCCCCGAGCACGGATGCCTGGCGGCGTGGATGCCCGTCGAGAAGCAGGTCTACACCGACGCGGACTGGACAGCGACCCTCGCCCAAACCCTCACCCAGAGCGCACAAGACCACTTCGTGATTCAGGCCGTAACGGTGTTCGCCACCCGAGATGCCGCACAGAGTTTCTTCGGCGCCACCGCCCGCAGTTGGAACTCCTGCGGCGAGCGGACATTCGCGACCGCCAAGGACGGCTACCCCGACACGTCCTGGACGTTCGACACGGTCTCCGACGTCGACTCCACACTGTGGATGACCCAGCACCAGGACGACAGCGCAGGCTGGTCTTGTCAACGGGCCCTGCGGGTGACCAACAACGTTGCGATCGACGTGCTGGCGTGCAAGCTCTACGTCAGCGACGAAGCCGTCACGATCGCCAACGGGATCGATGCGCAGCTGCCCAGCGTGTGAGGGTTAGGCGGCAAGCCGGTGCAGTGAATCGCGCCGAGTGTGCGGTTTAGCGGGCGATTCGGCGCCGTTTGCCCACTAAACCGCACGTTCGAGCGCGATTCAGCGGTCACCCAACAGTCGATGGCAGGCTTTGATCCGGTCGATCCACCACTGGCGTCGCTGCGGCGAAGCGGCCAGGGCCTGCAGCCGGGCGGGGTCCGGAGCGACGGGCTGTACCGGCAGGTAGCCGTCCTTTTGCGCCGGTGTCTCGGCGATATCGTCGACGAACAGCGATCCGGTGCCCAGCCCGCAGGCGTGCTGCAGTTCCGGCAGCGCGGCCGCTGCACGCAGGCCGGTTGCGATACCGACCGCCGAGTCGATCGCACTGGAGACCACCACCGGGATGCCGATCTGATCAGCGATCTTCAACAGCGCTGAAATGCCGCCCAGGGGTGCGACTTTCAGCACCGCGATATCGGCGGCGCCGGCTTTCGTGACAGCGAGGGGGTCGGAGGCTTTGCGGATGCTCTCATCGGCGGCCACCGGCGTGTCGATGCGGCGGCGCAGCTCCGCGAGTTCGGCGACGGTGGCACAGGGTTGCTCCAGGTATTCCAATGCGCCCAACGCCTTTGCCGCCTCCACGGCCTGATCGAGGGTCCAACCGCCATTGGCATCGACTCGCACCGTCGGGATGAGCGCGCGGACGGCTTCGACGCGGGCGACGTCGTCGGCCAGGGTCTGGCCGGGCTCGGCGACTTTGACTTTGGCGGTTTTCGCGCCCGGGAATCGCGCCAGCACCTCGGGAACCCGCTCGGCGTCGACGGCGGGCACGGTTGCGTTGATCGGAATGCGGTCGCGCAGGGGTTGCGGCAGTTCGCAATAGGCGCTCTCCAGCGCGGCGGCCAACCAGTGCGCCGCCTCGGGCGGTGCGTATTCGCCGAACGCGCCGAACTCTCCCCAGCCTTCCGGGCCGTCGATCAGGGCCACTTCGCGCACGGTGATGCCACGGAACTTGACGCGCATCGGCAGCGCCACCACGTGTAGGCGGTCAAGGATGTCGTCTAGAGGCGGCGGCATCGTTCTATGGTGCCGCTCCGGTGACAGAGCGCGCTAGGTCGGCGGGCGAACACCTCAGCACCGTCGGATGCACAGCTGCGCAGCGGATCGAGGTGCCCGCCACCATGGTGAAGGCAACCCCGAGGGGAAACTCCTCGTTGACCGATCGGATTTCGGTACGGCTGAAGCTCTCTGGATTTAACTTCCCAATCGGTCACAACGGTTCACCGATGTCAGGAAGTAATACGATATCCTCCGGCTTCTTCCAGTTACGAAACATCTCGGCAAGTTGCCGGACTCGCCTCTTAGCCCAGCGCCCCCGGTCAAACCCGAGCTTTCCACGTTCGTAGAAAGCAAAGCGATAGGCACCGTCGTCATCCACGAAGATATTGAGCCCGTCGTTGGTCCGCATCCCGATCGGCATGGAGCGGACGCCGAACTCCGCCGACAACCGATCGATCTCAATCTGCAGTTCCCTGGACTTATCGCCCGAGGGCTCGTCCACACTCATGAACCACTAGCGATCACGGGACAATAGCGCAGCACGCGCTGCTTCGATATGAGTGTCAAACAACGCTTTCCTCCAAGCCCATAGCGCATCGTCCCCTCCTGCCAGGGGCGGCAACCCTAGTTCGTCGTTAGTATCACTAAGGGCCAACATAAAGCGCCACTTCTTCGACTGGTTCACCAGCCCGAACTCATTCGGTGCGTCTAACGGTGCCAGCATGAAGTCTGCCCCGCCCTCGCGAGCTGACCAGCAAACTTGAAGTTTACAATCTGGCGCGCGGTAGAACACTGCCCATGCTGGGCGCTCACCGTATACGAGATCAGACTCAACCGCGTCAAGATGGAAGCCGTGGGCCGCCAATAGCGGGGCCATCTGACGTTCCGCTTCGCCGGAGCTCATAGTCGCTTATTCACCTCCGTAGATCCAGGAATTTCCGACACGTTCATATCCGAACGCCGCTGCGTTCTGGTCCATGTAATTGATCTCGAACGCCGAGAAGGTTTCCCGACGGACGTGCGCAAGTTCGTCAACGCTGCTGAAGCCATCCGGTAGGCGGTATTCAAAACGTGGTACCCGCTCCTCCATTTGCTGGCGGAGGAACGCCGCATTCGGCTGCCATGCCAGGTGCTTTGCCGGCACCTCAGCCAGTCCACTGGTAAGAGCAGTCCAGGTTGGATCACCAGTGTCGAAGTAGATTCCGCCGTTGGCTCTGGCCTCGCCGATGTAACCACCGGCTTGGCCATCGAACCTGCCCAGAACCACTCGGTCTGGAAATTCGCCCACATAGTGGGTGGACATGGCGGCAACTTGCTGACTGAGCCCGGCTGTAGGTACGCCGTTCGCAGCAGCCTGGTTGAGGTCCATGGCCGTGGCTTCTGCCCACGCGTCATAAGTTGCAGCGGAATCGAGGCCGATGGCCGCATATCGCGAGAATGCCGGCCCGGTTTCGAGCGCCTCGCTAAGCCCCGCCCGGACCATCGCACCTTCCCCGCCGAACGGCGCGGCGACTGCGGTGGCGCCGACATCGAAGGTCTTCTCCCCCAGGAAGTAGGGCAGACTGGGCGCGTTCATTGCCCGTTTGATGTCCTCCATGCCGACACCGACGGGGTTCATGAAGGCACTACCCACGCCCTTGGCCATTCCGCCCCAGGATTGCCGAACACCCGGGGCGCCCGGCCCACCCTGACCCAGCAGATTCTTGACGGCTTGTTCGGTGGCTCTCCAACGGTCACCGAGTCCGTCGCCGTAGCCGGGTGCCGCGGCCCGCTGCGTTTCCGGGGGGATATAGCGCGGCAGCGGCTGCTGGGCGGCGACCACGGCCGCGTTGATCCGCGCCTCGATCTGATCCGGTGGTACGCCGTCATTCGTCAGCACCTGCCGGGCCAGGACTTTGAAGGACTCTGCGTCCTTAAGATTCGACGGCACTTGAGGGACCGAGCCCCCGCCCTGCCGCGTCTGATTCAGCAGCCACGGCAGGCTTCCGGCCGCCGCACCACCGGATGCGCCAGCCTCCCGTTGCGGCATCGGCGGGCCGAATATCGCGCGACCGTCCGCGTTGACTTTGGTGTCGCCGACCACTGCCCGGATGGCTGTGGCCAGATCCTGGTCGGTCCTGCTGGCGTCGGCCATCAGCTTGGTCAGCCGACTTTGCAGGGCATCGAAGTCGTTACGCTTCTTGTCGGCGACCTGGCCACTCAACCATCCATCGGAACTGATGGACCAGTTATTGCTTGCCGCAGTTGATTTGATGGATGCCCATTCCGCCTTGCAGGCAGCGACCTCCCCTCGTGCGGCATGGAAGGCGTTGGCAATCGCGGTTGCCTCTGTCTGGTGATCGGTGATGTCAGCGCGGTGTTTGCCCAACTCGCGGCGGAAGGCATCGCCGCCGTGGCCCTCCCAGTCCTTGAGCCCGTTGCCGGCGTCGCCTAATGCCCCGCCGAAGTCGGCCTTACGCATGGAGCGTTCCGTGGCGATCTCGAATGCCGTGTCCAGGGTTTCGAGATTCCACTTCTCGATGCCGTCGGTGGTGATCGTCATGCGCTACGAAGCGCCGGTTCCTTTGGGAACGAGCGCGGTGAACGTCCTGGCGTGCTCCTGCTCCATCGCCGTATAGCGACGACCGCCCTCACGCATGGCTTCGGAGAACGCGCTCACCCGCCCGTGCAACCCAGCATCGGCCGCCTCCCAGTGCGCGACCAACTCAGCCAGGGCATCCGCCGAGCTTCCGGCCCACGCCGTGGCGCATTCGCCCAGGTAGCCGGCGTGCCGGGCCGAGAATGTGTTCGCCACATCGGTCGCGTCGGCCACCCGCGAGGCGTGGGTATCAAGCAGGGCTGGTTGCACTGAGATTATGGCGGGATCAGTCGGCGCCGAAGCCATGCTCACACCTCCCGTCGGAGCCCCGAGCAAAAGCTAGCAAGTTAACCGCAATTACCGCCAGTCACCTGCACTGCCGTGCAGGTGACTGGCTGCGAGCTACTCGCCCGCCTGACCGCCACCCAGCTTGAACACCCGCTCGGCATTCCCACCCAAATAGTCCGCGCGGGCCGCGTCATCGAGCCCGAGATCGTCCAGACCGTCGAGCGCGTGGGCGTGCATGATCATCGGATAGTTGGTGCCGAACAACACTTTTCGCTGCCCGGTTCGGGTCCTCATGAACCGGATCAGCTCATCGGGAAGCCGCTTGGTGGTGTAGGCCGAGGTGTCGATGTAGACGTTCTCATGCTTGCGGGCCACCGCGACCATCTCCTCGGTCCACGGATAGCCGACGTGTCCGCACACGATCGTCAGTTCGGGAAAGTCCAGTGCCACTTGGTCGATGTAGGGAATCGGGCGACCGGTTTCCGACGGCCGCAGCGGGCCGGTATGCCCCACCTGGGTGCAGAACGGGACGCCGAGTTCCACGCACTCGGCGAACAGCGGATAGTAGCGACGATCGGTGGGAGGTGCATTCCACAACCAGGGCACCACGCGCAGCCCGACGAATCCGTCGTCGCGCACCCGGCGCCGCAGTTCACGCACCGCTTCCATCGGGCGATCGAGATCGACGGTGGCCAAACCGGCGAACCGGCTCGGATGCGCTCGGACCCAGCCGGCAACTTCCTCGTTGGAGACCAGTTCCATGCCGTTGGGGCCGCGCCACGCACTGAGCAGTCCGAAATCCACGCCCGCGGCGTCCATCGCCGACACGGTGGCCTCGATGGGGATCTCCTCGTCGGGCATCGCCCCGCCCGTCCAGCGTCGCAGGGACGCCAACATGTCGTGGTCGAGGAACCGCCGGGTCGGGTGCTGCATCCACACGTCGATGGTCATCGACTCCACGGTAGACAGCTTGGTCAAGCGGCGGTCCCAGCTTCGCCTCTCCTTCGTCGAGCCTCGCTGAACCACCGGGTCAGCCGGTGGCCGCCACTCCGGCGACCAAAAGATCCAACAGCCGCCCGGTCTGCTCGGGTGAGCCGCTGGTCAAGAAGATGCCGATCAGGCTCGACACGACGTCGTCAGCGCGCACATCAGCGCGCAAGCTGCCGTCCTGCGCGCCGGCCCGCAGCAGCAGATCGACCGCGCCGACGATGCGCTCGCGCGTCTCGTTGGGCTCCATCGCGCCAGACTCGACCATGGCACGCAACGACTCGGCCATCCCCCGCTTGGCCGCCACGAAACCGGCGTAGCGGTCCATCCAGCGCCGCAGCGCCACCTTCGGCGGGTGGCGGGTGACCAGCTGTTCGGCGACGGCCGCGACGTCGCCCAGTTCAACGCGATAGACGGCCTCGACCAGTGCCTCGCGGCTGGGAAAGTGCCGGTAGAGCGTGCCGATGCCGACACCGGCGTCGCGCGCGATCGATTCCAGCGGAACCGGACTCCCGTCGGAGCCGCCGAACGCTGCGGCGGCGGCCGCCAACAGCCGCTCTCGGTTGCGGCGGGCATCGGATCTCCCAGCCAAAGCGGAGGAACCTCCGTTTCTGTTACGCTACCTAAACGGAGGGTCCTCCGCATCTGTACCAGTGTCTCACGAGGAGCACCATGACCGACCAACTCCAGCCCGGCGGCCTCGGCCGCATCGGCACACCGGCCGTAGCCCGTGTCGGCTACGGCGCCATGCAGCTCGACGAGAGAATCTCTACCGACGACGCCATCGCGGTCCTGCGCCGCGCGGTCGAGTTGGGCGTCAACCACATCGACACCGCGTCCTTCTACGCCGGTGGCGAGGTCAACCACCGCATCCGCAAAGCACTGGCGCCCTACCGCGACGAGCTGGTCATCGTCAGCAAGGTCGGCGCCGCCTACACCGGCGTCGGCCCATTGCCGCTGACCGCCGCCCAGAAGCCCGCCGAGCTCCGCGCCGCCGTGGAGAACGACCTGCGCCAACTGGGACTCGACACCGTTCCGGTGGTCAACCTGCGGCGCTACGACCTCGGTCCCGCCCCGGCGCCCGAAGGCGATCAGAACGTCGACCTCGACGACCAGCTGGCCGAGATGATCGCGTTGCGCGACGAGGGCAAGATCGCCGCGATCGGCATCAGCAGCGTGGGACTGGAAGCGCTCCAGCGAGCCCTGCCGGCCGGCATCGTCTGCGTGCAGAACGCCTACAGCCTGCTCGATCGCACCCAGGAGGACGCGCTCGACTTCTGCGCCGACGAAGGCATCGCCTGGGTGCCGTACTTCCCGCTCGGCTCGGCGTTCCCCGGCTTCCCGAAAGTCACCGACCACGCCGTCGTCCGCGAGGTCGCCGCCGAAGTCGGCGCCACCCCCGCCCAGATCGGGCTGGCTTGGCTGCTGACCACCTCGGCGAACACCTTGCTGATCCCCGGCACCGGATCTCTTCCCCACCTGGAGGAGAACATGAAGGTGGCCGACATCGTGCTAAGCGACGACGCCGTCGCCCGGCTGGATGCGATCACCGCCCCCGGGCAGGGCCCGGACTATGCCGCGAGCCTGCGCGAAGCGTTCCGGGGCGCCGCAACCACCTGATGGGGAGAATGCGGTCACCTGCCGAGTCGGTGACGTGCGCCAGGCAGGCGTCGAGAATGAGGCTTCGGGCATGCAGCCGCCGCAGATCGCCAAGACACTGCAGGTCAGCGATGCGGCATTAGAGACCGAGGCTCGTTGGTGTGAGTCTCTTGCTGGCAGGCTGGCCGCCAACATGGCTCCGACGGGCGCGGCATCGTCCTCGCCGCTGGCCAGCGCAGCAGCGGTTGCCGCCGTAAACGCCGCGGTGGTAACGGCCAGCACCAACACGGCGAGAGTGCATACCACCGCCGCCAAACTCGCCGACGCCGCACGGGGATACGCCGCGAACGAGACCGAGGCCGCAGCCCGCATGGGAGCGGTTAGCCCGCCGCGGGTGTGTTAGATGCCAGCCGCCGCACCGCCCTCACCTAGCACCAAAGCAGGCGGACTCGGCCCACTTCGATCTCCCGCTGGCGGAGGACTCCCGTGGGATTCGCCGGCAGCAGGACCCCGACCCGTCTATCTGCCGGACCGCGCGGATCACCCACCGGTCTTGGGTGAGGACCAAGCCGAAAATCCACTACCTTGAAATCATGACCATCCCTGAACCGGTGGCGATCGACCTGACCGACGACGAGCGACGACTGATGGTCCACGGCCTCAATGAGTACCGTGGATCTGCGACGCGCGCCATGCCATTTCTCACGCCGGTAATGGGCTTGTCAACGATCGACGAGTTCCGCGCCCTTGTCCAACGACTAATAGATGCCCTGGAAGCTGGTGCCCCGCTCTCCGATCTGGACTGGGCACGCGCTTTGTTTCTCACCGAAATATCCTGGGCCAGTGACCTAGTCGGCTCAGGCATCGACTTCGCAACCAACGTACGCGACGAGAAAGCACTACCACTACTGCGGTCGATCCAGTACAAAGTTAGCAATTACGATCGTTTCGTCTTGCTCCGAGACAATTTCCTCAATCCCCCGCTGGATGCAGCGCCGCGATGAGCCGCAGCTCCGACACCGAACCCGATGGGCCCGGTCCGACGGGGAAGATGTGGTTGACTACCCCACCGGCACGGGCGTCATCGGCAGCGCCATGCATCAACGCTACATATAGCGGTGAGCGATTCCCCCGTTCGAGAACCTTTGCGTGCCGGTCGATCCGGTCGGCCAACGTGTCCACGCTTGCCATCATCCAGGGAATACCTCTGCTCATCGCGGACCTTGAGCGGACCGGCAAGGCACTCGACCATTCGGGCGCGCCAAGCCACGGGGCGGATCGGCTAGCGTGACAGTTGTGTTGGCTCCTGTGATGTTGGACTCGACCGACCTCGACATGCTCGACCGTGCGACGCAGTCGTTCTCACAGGTTCTCGAGTCACTCGACACTAACGTCCTTGACCGTCCAAGCAGATGCGGAGTCTGGACCGTCAAAGACGTCGCCAATCATGTTTGCGGTGGAGCACTGCGTTACGCCCACTACTTGCGAGGCGGCCTGCCAGACGAGATCGCCTGGACCCGCACAGCCGATAACGTCGGTAACGATCCGCGCGCCGCTCACGACAACCTGTCCGCCGAACTGCGGACTCTGTTCGCGCAACCCGAAACTGGTTCGATCCGCGCACATCACCCGATGCAGACAGTCAGTGGCACAGTCCTGCTGCGGATGCGGGTTGTGGAACTCGCGGTCCACGCCTGGGATATCGCAAGCACTCTCGACGCCAGATCGACAATCGACAACGATCTTGCTACCTACATTCTCGATCGCGCAACCTCGATTCTGCAGACACAGCGCGGACACGGATACTTCGCGGACGTCGAACCCTCGAGTCCGGAGGCGCCCGCCCCGACACGGCTGCTCGCTCTCACAGGGAGGTCCATGCCCTGACAATCAGTTGAGACGGCCCTTGACAGATCAACTCCAGCCCAGCGCCCTCGGCCGAATCGGCACACGAGCCGTGGTCCACATCGGCTTCGGCGCAATGCAGATCGGCCGCGAGATCTCGCTCGATGAGGCGTTGGAGTTAGGCTTCGCGCATCGGTGAACACCCCGTTTCCGGATGGAGCGTGACATGTCAATCCAGGAGGTCACCGAAGCGCAGCGCAGGTTCGCAACCGAAGTGCTGCAGGGTCTGTTGCACTACATTCGCGCAGGGAAGCTGAGAGGACCAGAACCCTACTGCGTCTCCCATGCCTGGACCGAGGGACCCACGATGTACTTGGCATACAAGGCGCCACCGTCTGACATCACATGGGGTCTAAGCCGTGACACCAGACAGTCGCTCATCGACCCTGGCCCCTGGCTGTCGTTGGACGAGGCGGTCACCTACTACTACGAACTCGGCCTCTACGAAGATCGCATGTCCGCTTCATTTCGGCACCCAGGTGATCCGACAACGATCTTGTGGAGCAGCAAACCCGGCAAAGTTGATCTTCCACAGCGGGTCTCCGACATCCCCATCGAGTATCGATACACTCCGCCTGTCACCAAAGATCCGCAGACACCGGGGAATTCCACTCCATCGCACGTCCAGGCCCCACCCCGCCGCTACTACGACCCCCGCCAGCTGGAACAGCCCGAGTCCTGAACACATGCAGCGCGATTCCCTCGATTCCGCGATCGACACGAATGCACGGCCCCAGTGGTCACGAACCGGGTATAAGTTCTTCCCTTACGCCGCACAGCAATCCGATCAGTGGTGGGTACTGCGGGTGAACGTCGGGTTTCCCGAACACGATTTGTACACACTGTTCATCGACAGCGTTCCGGCCGTGGATATCACCGGCGATCCGACCAATCCGCTTCCGTTGGCCTCGAGTGTCGGTTCGCTGAGCCCCTTCCCTCCTGCGATGGACGAACCGATACTCGATCCGGCTACCGCCCACCGGGTGGTTAAACCGGTGGCGCAATACGTTAACTACGGCAGTGAATGGAATGATCCGTGCGTGTTCTGCTCCGATGAGCGCGACGGCATGGCTCGCGTCCACACGTCCGACAACGAGGGAGAATGACGCGTTGAGTGACAACCCCTTCAACCCCAGCATCTGGCGCACGGTCGACGGCTTCGCCGACCTGACCGACATCACCTATCACCGCCACGTCACCGACGCGACAGTTCGGGTGGCGTTCAACCGTCCCGAGGTGCGCAACGCGTTTCGACCGCACACCGTCGATGAGCTCTACCAGGCACTGGACCATGCCCGGATGTCTCCTGATGTCGGCGTGGTGCTGCTCACCGGTAACGGACCGGCGCCCAAGGACGGCGGCTGGGCGTTCTGCTCGGGCGGAGACCAGCGCATCCGCGGCCGCAGCGGCTACCAGTACGCATCCGGGGAGACTGCGGACACCGTCGACGCCGCCCGGGCCGGGCGGCTGCACATCCTGGAAGTGCAGCGACTGATCCGGTTCATGCCCAAACCGGTGATCTGCCTGGTCAACGGCTGGGCAGCCGGCGGCGGGCACAGTCTGCACGTAGTGTGCGACCTGACCCTGGCCAGCCGCGAGCACGCCAGGTTCAAGCAGACCGACGCCGACGTGGGCAGCTTCGACGGCGGGTACGGCAGCGCCTACCTGGCCCGGCAGGTGGGCCAGAAGTTCGCCCGCGAGATCTTCTTCCTGGGCCGGACCTACAGCGCCGAGCAGATGCACGCCATGGGTGCGGTCAACGAAGTCGTCGACCACGCCGACCTGGAAGCCACCGGCGTGCAGTGGGCCAAGGAGATCAACGGCAAATCGCCTCAGGCGCAACGGATGTTGAAGTTCGCCTTCAACCTGCTCGACGACGGACTGGTGGGCCAGCAACTGTTCGCCGGCGAGGCGACCCGGCTGGCTTACATGACCGATGAGGCCGTCGAGGGCCGAGACTCGTTCCTGGAGAAGCGCGAGCCGGACTGGAGTCCCTTCCCCCGGTACTACTGAGGCCCGGGGCGTCCGGCGTCCCGCATAGACTGGCTAACCATGAGCAGAAGCCCGCTACGCCGGTTGTCCGACCAGATCACGCTCGCCACCATGCGCCCCCCGGTCGCCGCGCAGCTGATGCACCGGCCCGGCGCCAAGACCGTCGACCTGACCGGCAAGCGGGTGCTGGTGACCGGTGCGTCGTCGGGCATCGGGGAAGCCGGCGCCGAACAGTTCGGGGCGGCGGGCGCCACCGTGATCGCGGTGGCCCGCCGCCAGGAAAACCTCGACGCACTGGTCCAGCGGATCACCGCCGCCGGTGGCACCGCGCACGCCATCGCGTGCGACCTGTCTGACCTGGCGGCGATCGACGCACTGGTCAAGGACGTCGACGAGCGGTTCGGCGGAGTGGACATCCTGGTCAACAATGCCGGGCGCTCCATCCGCCGTCCGCTGGCCGAATCCCTGGATCGCTGGCACGACGTCGAGCGGACCATGCAGCTGAACTACTACTCGCCGCTGCGGCTGATCCGCGGGTTCGCCCCCGCGATGCGCGAGCGCGGCGACGGCCACATCATCAACGTCGCCACCTGGGGCGTGTTCACGGACTCCTCGCCGCTGTTCGGTGTCTACAACGGCTCCAAGTCCGCGCTGAGCGCCGTCAGCCGGGTCATCGACAGTGAGTGGGCCCGCTACGGCGTGCAGTCCACCACGCTGTACTACCCCCTGGTGAAGACCCCGATGATCGCGCCCACCGCGGCGTTCCAGGGCAAGCCGGGGCTCACCGCGCAGGAGGCCGGCGCGTGGATGATCGACGCGGCCAGATACCGCCCGATCCGCATCGCGCCGAGGCTGGCGCTGGCGTTTCGTGCGCTGGACAACCTCAACGCCGGTTGGGCCACCGCCATCGTCAAGCGGAACCGGATCGAGCCGGTCGAGGACTGATGGAGATTCTGGCCAGCCGGGTGTTGCTCCGGCCCACCGATTATCAACGATCGCTGCGGTTCTATCGCGACGAGATCGGGTTGGCGATCGCCCGTGACTACGGCGCCGGAATGGTCTTCTACGCCGGGCAGTCGCTGATCGAACTCGCCGGGCACGGCAACCCCGAACACACGGACGCGAGCTTCCCCGGGGCGCTGTGGCTGCAGGTCCGCGACGTCGCCGCCACCGAGGCCGAACTGGAGTCCCGCGGGGTCCCCATCGCCCGGCCCGCGCGCCGCGAGCCGTGGGGGTTGCGTGAGATGCACGTCACCGATCCCGACGGCCTGACGTTGATCTTCGTAGAGGTCCCAGACGACCATCCGCTGCGCCGCGATACCCGCCAGGACAGCCCCCGGAAGCCCTGAGGTTAACGAAGGGGAAACAGTTCAATACGTCTCGACGTACACCGGCGTTTCGCGAGGGTGATCGTTAGACAACGGCCCCATCGAGGCCTCAGAATCAGTGCCGTGATGCTCCAGTGAGCCTCGAACTGCTCCTCCTGATCATTGTGGTGATCACGGCTTTGGCCTTCGACTTCACCAACGGATTCCATGACACCGGCAACGCGATGGCGACCTCGATCGCCAGCGGTGCGCTGAAGCCCAAGGCAGCAGTCACCATGTCCGCCTGCCTGAACCTGGTCGGGGCCTTCCTGTCGACTGCGGTTGCCGCAACCATCGCCAAAGGTCTGGTCGACGCCCACCTGGTGACCCTGGAGATCGTCTTCGCCGGGCTGGTCGGCGGCATCGTGTGGAACCTGCTCACCTGGCTGCTCGGTATCCCCTCCAGCTCGTCGCACGCCCTGATCGGCGGCATCGTGGGAGCGATGATCGCCGCAGTCGGCGGGCACGGGGTGAACTGGAGCGGGGTGGTCTCCAAGGTGCTCGTCCCGGCGGTGGTGGCCACTGTGGTCGCCACCCTGATCGCCTCCGTCGGCACCTGGCTGGTCTACCGGGTCACCCGCGGCGTCGACGAGAAGAAGTCCGAGAAGGTGTTCCGGCACGGCCAGATCGGCTCGGCGGCGCTGGTGTCGCTGGCGCACGGCACCAACGACGCGCAAAAGACCATGGGCGTGATCTTCCTGGCACTGATGTCCTACGGCGCGGTGAGCACGTCGGCGACGCTGCCCCCGCTGTGGGTGATCGTCAGTTGTGCGCTGGCCATGTCGGCAGGCACCTACACCGGCGGCTGGCGCGTCATCCGCACCCTGGGCAAGGGCCTCGTCGAGATCAAATCCCCCCAGGGCATGGCCGCCGAGTCAGCCGCTGCCTCAGTCATCCTGTTGTCCAGCCACTTCGGGTACTCGCTGTCGACCACCCAGGTCGCCACCGGGTCGGTGCTGGGCAGCGGCGTCGGCAAGCCGGGTGCGCAGGTGCGCTGGGGTGTCGCCGGGCGGATGGCGGCCGCCTGGCTGGTGACGCTGCCGATGGCCGGCGGGGTCGGCTCGGGCGCCTACGGCCTGGTGCACGGCATCGGCGGCTACCCCGGGATCATCATCGGCGTAGCCCTGCTGATCACCGCGGTCCTGGCGATCTGGCTGCGGTCGCGCCGGGCCCGCATCGACCACAACAACGTCAACGCCGAATGGGACGGCACCCTCACCGGCGGTCTCGACGCCCCCGGCGTGCAGCCCGAAGAAGCGGGCCGCGAGGTCGAGAACGCCCTCAGGTCGGCATTCGACGCCGGCCATGAGGGAGCCAAGTTGACTGTCGTCTCCACCGACGACCCCAACCCACGTGAGGTCATCCGGTCATGAGTCAGTGGTTCAACCTCGCAGCCACGCTGAAAATCCTGGTTTTCGGACTGCTGGTCGGCGGGTTGCTGCCGGCACTGTTCGCGGTCGGGGTGCGGGTCAACGTGGCCGGTAACAGCGCTGCCGCCGTCGCCGGCGCCACTGCGGGTGCGACCGGCGCCCGCCGGCCACTGCTGGTCGCGCTCAGCTGGGCGATCTTCCTGCTAGTGCTGGCCGTGGCGGTCATCGGGGTGCTCTTCATCGCCCGTGACTTCCTGGGGCACCACCTGGGCTGGTACCTGCTCGGAGCCAAGCCCGCCTAACCCGGTTCGACAACGCAGGCGTGCGGCTGCAAAAATCCGCACGGTGACCTTGGAGCTGTTCCTGTTGATCACGGTCGTGATCACCGCCCTGGCTTTCGACTTCACCAACGGCTTCCATGACACCGGCAACGCTGTCGCCACCGGGATCGCCAGCGGTGCGCTCAAGCCCAAGACTGCGGTGACGCTCTGCGCCACGCTCAACCTGGTCGGCGCGTTCATGTCCACCCAGGTGGCGGCCACCGTGGCGAAGGATCTGGTGGTCACCAACCTGGTGACGCTGGAAGTCATGTTCGCCGGTCTGGTCGGCGGCATCGTCTGGAATCTCGCGACCTGGCTGTTCGGTATCCCGTCAAGTTCCTCGCACGCCCTGATCGGCGGCGTGGTGGGGGCCATGCTGGCCGCGGCCGGCAAGGCCGGGGTGCGCTGGCCCGGGGTGGTCTCGAAGGTGCTGGTGCCGACGGTGATCGCTGTGCTCGCCGCGACGCTGGTCGCGACCGTCGGAACCTGGCTGGTCTACCGGCTGACCCGGGGAGTCTCCCACGGGCGCACCCTGCGGGACTTCCGCCGCGGTCAAGTCTTCTCTGCCGCCCTGATGTCGCTGGCGCACGGCACCAACGACGCCCAGAAGACCATGGGCGTGATCTTCCTCGCACTGATCTCTTACGGCGCTGCCCACAAGACCGACATCACACCGCCGCTGTGGGTGATCGTGTCGTGTGCGGTGGCGATGGCTGCCGGCACCTATTTCGGCGGATGGCGGGTCATCCGCACGCTGGGCAAGGGCCTGGTCGAGATCGAATCCCCGCAGGGCATGGCCGCCGAATCATCCTCGGCGGCCATCATTTTGCTGTCCAGCCACTTCGGGTATTCGCTGTCGACCACGCAGGTGGTGACGGGGTCGGTGTTGGGCTCGGGCCTGGGAAAGCCGGGCGCCAACGTGCGCTGGGGGGTTGCCCGCCGGATGGCGACCGCGTGGGTGATCACCCTGCCGCTGGCCGGTGCCATCGGCGCGGTCACCTACCACCTGATCCACCGCATCGGCGGCTACCCCGGCACCATCACCGGACTGGTGTTGCTGATTGGAGTCTCGGCGCTCATCTGGCTGCAGTCCCGCAAAGTCCCAGTCGACCACACCAATGTCACCGCCGATTGGGGTGCGCATATGACCGATGGCCTCGAAGTCATTGCGCCGGAACCCAGTACCCCCGGTTCGTCTGGCGAGATCGGCACGGAGGGGGTCGGTGGGTGAACACCTTGAACGCCTGGTTCGACTATGTGGCCACCGCCAAGATCCTGATCTTCGGACTGCTGGTGGGCACCGCGCTGCCGGCATTGTTCGCGATCGGAGTACGCCTGGGCGACGCAGCCGAGGGACCGACGGAACACCGCCGGGAATTGACCCTGTTGAGGTGGATGGTCTTCGGGCTGCTGCTCGCGGCGGTACTGGTGGGCGTGTTGTTCATCGCCCGTGACTTCATCGAGCACCGCATCGGCTGGCAGTGGGATGACTGGGGCAACTGGGACGAGGTGTTCGGCCTTGAATAGACGTAATATTGCAGCTGACATGTTCCTTCCGGTGTCGGCGCGGGGAAGTTGACGCAGTATGAACAAATTTCTCACCTCGATCGTCGCCTGGCTGCGCGCCGGGTACCCCGACGGTGTGCCACAGAACGACTACGTTCCGCTGTTGGCACTGCTGTCGCGGCGCCTGACCAATGACGAGGTCAAAGACGTCGCCCGGGAATTGATCGGCCGCGGCGAATTCGACCGCATCGACATCGGGGTGCTGATCGCCCGCCTGACCAACGAGCTGCCCGCCGCCGAGGACGTCGAACGGGTGCGAGAGCGGTTGGCGGCCAAGGGCTGGCTGCTCGACGACGCCCCCACCAACGGAGGAAACCCATAGCACGCCTGCGTGCGCTGGCCATCCCACCCGGTGATGCCGTCTCCACGCTCCTGCCCGCCTTACAGGGCGTCCTGGACGGTCATGATGCCGCGTTCACTCCCGTAGGCCCCGACACCGATTCCGCGGCCCTGACCGCGCTGCGGGTGGGCGATACCATCGGCGACGACATCGCGCTGGTGGTGACTACGTCGGGAACCACCGGGGTGCCCAAGGGTGCGCTGCTGACCGGTGCGGCACTGGCGGCCAGTGCCTCCGCCACGCACGACCGGTTGGGCGGGCCAGGCAGCTGGCTACTGGCGCTGCCGGCACACCACATCGCCGGAATCCAAGTGCTGGTGCGCAGCCTGCTGTCCGGCACGGCCCCCGTGCAACTCGATGTCGCAACGGGTTTCGATGTCACGCGGTTGCCCGCTGCGGTGGCGGCGCTCGGTTCCGGCCGGCGCTATACGTCGCTGGTCGCCACCCAACTGGCCAAGGCTCTGGCGGTTCCCGCGTCCGCGGCCGCATTGGCCGAGCTGGACGCGGTGTTGTTGGGCGGCGGACCGGCGCCGCAACCGGTCCTGGACGCTGCAACGGGCGCGGGGGTGCGGGTGGTGCGCACCTACGGCATGAGCGAGACCGCCGGCGGTTGTGTCTATGACGGGCTGCCATTGTCGGGTGTCCGGCTCCGCATCGGCGGCGACGGACGGATCGCGATCGGTGGCCCGACCGTGGCGCAGGGTTATCGCAATCCCGTCGAGCCCGACCCGTTCGCCGAGCCGGGCTGGTTTTCGACCAATGACCTTGGCGCCCTTGACTCCTCGGGGAGCCTTACCGTGCTCGGTCGCGCCGACGACGCGATCAGCACCGGCGGCCTGACGGTGCTTCCCGGGCCGGTGGAGGCGGTGTTGGCAACCCATCCCGCGGTGGCCGACTGCGCGGTGTTCGGGATCGACGACGACCGGCTGGGGCAGCGCGTCGTCGCCGCGGTCGTCGTCGCCGGTGCGACGCCACCGACTCTGGAAGCGCTACGCGCCCACGTCGCGGAATCGCTGGACACCACGGCTGCGCCACGCGAGTTGCATGTCGTTCCTGCACTCCCCCGGCGCGGGATCGGCAAGCTGGACCGAAAAGCGCTGGCACAACGGTTTTCTGCCGGCGGTATTGCCCCCGATTAGACCACTGGTCTAATTTGGAGACCAGTGGTCTACAAGGGGGTCAACCGCTGCTCTGGAAAGGGGTCGCAACCATGCACACACCCACCACCTCCGCGGAACGCACGCGCTCTTTCGCACGCGTCCTGGGACCGTTCATCACCGTGATCACTGCGATCGTCGCGTTCAGAGCCGGGAGTATCGGCAATCAGCTGTCGAGTTTCTCGACCGACCCGATGTGGCCGTGGGTGCTGGGCGCATTGCTGCTCGGCGGCGGCCTGTTCATCATTGCGTTTCACCAATATTGGCGCGGTGTTGCCGCGGTGATCATTTCGCTGTTCGGGTGGTTCCTGCTGCTGCGGGGATTCGTCTTGCTCGCTGCACCGCAGCTGATCGTGCGGGGAGCCGAATCTGCCACCGACACATCGAGTGGCGCCCTCGGTGCGGTGCGGGCCGGCTTCGGACTACTCGCACTGTGCGGGGCGTACCTGACCTACGTGGGATGGCTGAAGAAGTCCGACTGATTCAATACCGCCATGCGCCGTCTCGTGAAGCCCCGGGATGTCCGGCGGGCCGAACTGCTCGACCAGGCGCTGGCACTCTTTCTCGAACGCGGCTATGACAACGTCAGCCTCAACGAGCTTCTCGCTGCGACGGGCATTCCGAAAGGCGCTTTCTACCACTACTTTCCGTCCAAAGACGCACTCGTCACCGCGCTGGCGCAGCGCAGCGCTGAGGCGGCGTTGGAGGCGTTGCGTCCGGTCTTCGACCAGCCGGGTGCGAGCGCCCTGGAACGCCTCAACCGCGGGCTCGCGGCCAGCTACGACGTCAAGATGGCGATGGGCGCTGCAGAGCAGATCGCGGCGATGACGGCACTGTTCGCGCCGCACAACCGCGGGCTGTTCACCAAGATCGTGGACACCTGGGAAGACCTGTTCCGACCCGTGCTGACCAAACTCATCAGCGAAGGGGTCGACGAAGGCGTGTTCGACACCTTCGACCCCGAAGGTGTCGGCGACATGATCCAGGTTTTTGCGGCCAGCTTGCGCAGAAACCTGATGCAGGTACTCGATGCGCCGGACGCGAAGGCACGCAGTCAGGCCGTCGACGACTGTGTGAAGCGGATCAAACTGCACGGTATCGCGACGGACCGCATCCTCGGATTGCCCGACGGGTCAACGGTTGTGCTCGACCGCAGACAGGTGGAAGCGATGGTCGCGCGTATCACGCCCTGACCTGTGGGGGCCGCGACTCAGTCGCCTCCCCCACCGGAGCCACCGCCGCTCGACCCACCGCCCGAGCCACCACCCGAGCCGCCGGACCCGCCGCTCGAACCGCCGCCGGACCCGCCGCTTGAGCCGCCGCCAGAACCGCCGCTCGAGCCGCTTCCGGAACTACCCCCGGAGCCACCGCTCGAACCCGACGAGCTGGACCCGCCACCGGAACTGCCGGCAGAACCGCTGGAGCTGCCGCCGGAGCCGGAGGAAGCACCGCCGGAGCCGCTGCTCCCGGAGCCGCCGGAATCACTACCCGCACTGCTGCCCGAGCCGCCCGAACTACTGCTGCCCGACCCGGAACCACCCGAGCCTGCACCGCCGGATCCCCCTGCATCGCTGCCGGATCCGCCCGACGTGGATCCGCCTGACGTTGATCCGCCTGAGTCACTTCCCGCTCCGGTGCCACCCGTGCCGCTGTCGTCGGATCCTCCAGAGGTGCCGCCGGAATGACCACCCGAACCGGTCTCTCCGGAACCGCCCGAACCACTACCCGATCCGCCCGGATTGTTGCCGGAACCACCTGCACTGCCCTCGCCCGCACCGCTGCCGCCGGAATGCCCAGCACCGGAACCGTTCTCGCCGGAGCCAGTGCCACCCGAGCCAGTGCCACCGGAACCATTACCGCCGGAGCCATTGCTGCCCGTTCCAGTGCCACCCGAACCGTCATCGCCGCCGGAATGACTGCCGCCACCGTGATCACGTCCAGAACCGCTACCGCTGCTACCACTTCCACCCGACCCGGGCAGCCAACCGCCGCCGCCACCAACGGGCCCGGTGTTGATCGGGATCGGGATCGGAATCGGAATCACCGCGGGCGGCGCGGGTGCGGGCGCAGCCGGAAGTTCCGGAACGGCCGCCGGAGGGGCAACGACGGCCGGAGCCGGGTTTGCCGGGGCTACAACAGGATTAGGGGCCGGGGCCTGCAGCGCGGGCAACGGCGCCGGCTTCGGGGCGGGCAGCACCGGCATGAAGTTGCCGGGCACCGGTTGGGCCTGCGGCGGCTGCGCCACCACCGGAGGCTGCGACGGTGTGGACGCGGCGGTCGGGCGGATGCCGATGGTCACGGCCACGGCCAACGCCGCGCACCCGGCCACCAGAATCCCGCCGACCGAGCTGCCGACCAGAAGCGCACGCCCCACCGGCGGTGGCGCCTCCCGCTCATCGACCTCGGCCGCATCGTCGTCGCCGTACTCGGCGCCGTAGTCGTCGTAGCCTTCGTAGTCGCCTTCGGCGTACTCCACCGGCAGCAGTTCGGAGTCATCGTCGGTCATCGAATACGCCAGCTGTTGTTCCGGCTGTTCGCCCTCAGCCTGTCCGCCCTCAACCGCCGGGGCGAGCATGGTGGACGTTCCGTCGGGGGAACCGGCGTTGGTCAGCGCAGGCGCAGCCATCGTCGCGTCACCGGCCGGCGCAGGCAGCCACGTCGTCTCGCCGTCCTCGCCCGAGGCGTTGCGCGCCAACGCCACAGCCGAGCGCGCCTGGGGCTGCTCGGAGACGTTCTCGACTCCGGCATCCTCAAGGGCCCGGCGCAGCTCCGCCATCAGTTCCGAGTCCGACCAGCACAGCCGCGTCGCAGCCAGCCGGTGGCCCTCTTCGGCCAACATGCGGTGGGTTCCGGTCACCGTCTCGGTCAGCGTTTCGACTGGGTTGCGGGTCAGATCGAGCATGGACTCGTCGAGCACGGCATCGCCGTAGGCATCCGATTCGACGAGCGCCAAGCGGGCGAGCGCACCGGTAACCGACACTCCGAGCGCGACATCCATTGCGCGTCTCCTTCCGCGGCCACTCGATTAGCCAGTTTAGCCGCGCGGATCGACCAGCGAGCGGACCGATCTTCGCAGTTCAATGGCGTATGCCCCGCCCGCGGTTATGGTGAGCAGGTGATCGCCGAGTCGACCAGGAGCTGGAATATCGGCCGCGACGCGACCGCCGCGGCACTGCTGCTCGCGGCGCCGGCGCTGCCGTGGAGCCTATACTTCGGCGCCGGCATCCCGGCCAGCAAGCCCGGCCTCTTCGCCGCGCTGGCCGTGGCCACCGTGTTCGCGCTGGCAGCGATCGCCGCGACCTACGTCGGTCCCTGGGGGATCTTGCGTGTGCCCAACAATCCCGCCGTCGCGGGAAGGCTGCGGCTGTTGCTCAGCGCGCCGTATCTGGTGTTGCTACTCGGCGTGGTGGCCGCCGACGTGGTCCAGACCGTCCGCTACGGCGGAAGCCCGCGACCGCCCGGCGGCGTCGGGCCTGGCGCCTTGCTGGGCGCCGCCGGCGCGCTGCTCGCCGCGCAGCCGGTGCTCGCTGGGCCGGTACGACTGTGGCGACGCACGGTCCAGATCCTCGGCTACGCATCGATCGCCGGTGCCACGTTGAGTGTGCTGTTCAACCTGTACTGGCGGGTGCGCTACGCCCTGCCGGACGCGAACTCCCCGACCGGCTTCGGCCGGCAGCAGGTCGCGATCATTGCGACCGCCCTGGTGTACGGAGCGGTGGCGTGGGCCACGGTGCTCGTCGCCTCAAGGTGGGTTCTGCAGCGCGACAAGGCTTCCCAGCTCGGCGTTGTCCTGCTCGGTGGGGCCACTCTGCTCGCCGGACTCCTGGTGTGGGTGCTGCCGGTGGGCCGCGACATCGACGGTTTTCACGGGATCGCGCAGAACACCTCCACCGCGGGGGTCGGCTTCGAGGGCTACCTGGTGTGGGTGGCCGCCGCAGCGCTGTTCGCGGTGGCGGCGGCACGCGGCGCATCGGCGGCGACGTGGCTGGGAGCCACCCGGAACACGTTGCTGCTCATCGCGATCTGGAGTCTGGGGTCGGCACTCATGCGCATCGTGGATCTCAGCGTCGCGGTCGGCCTGGACCTGCCGTATTCGCCGTATGACAGCGCGGCGATGGCCTCCTTCGACGTGGTGACCGCGGTGATCGCGATCTGGCTGCGGCTCAACCTGGGCACTCGCTCCCTGCCGGCGGCGGCCGTCTGGTCGGTGAGCGCCGTCCTGTTCGGTTTCACGATCGCCCGCGTCGTGGTGGGTGTCGGTCTGGCTCCGCGACTCGCGGAAGCCCAGCGTGCCAGCGCCTGGGCGAACCCGGTGTACGGCAACGGACTGGCGCAGCAGATCACCAGCACATTCGACGTAGTGCTGTGCGGCCTGGCGTTGTGCGGCCTGGTGGTGGCGATCGTCGTCGGACGCTTGACGGTGCCCACCGACGACCGCCCCATACCCGGCGAGCCCGGCACACCCCGCATCTTCCGATCAGCCGACTCCCCGGCCGTCGCACCCGCGGGTGGACCGAAGATCTATCGGGGAACCGACGATTCAGCCGAAGACGCCGTAGAGCGTTTATCGGACGCCGACGGCGGGTAGCCGAAACTGCGTTTCTGCTCGTGAGCCCGGTCGGGTGGACGATACGAATGAAGGTCACCATGTACAGCACTGCACTGGTCGCAACGATGGCACGGCGCATCACCCGGTACCTGGGTGCGGCCCTGGTGATGGGCGGTGCCGCGCTGGTCGCTCCCGGCACCCCGTCCGTCGCGGCGCAGCCCTGCCCCGACGTGCAGGTGGTTTTCGCGCGCGGCACCGCCGAGCCGCCCGGCGTCGGTGGCATCGGTCAATCTTTCGTCGATGCGCTACGCGCCAAGGTGGGTGAGCGCTCCTTCGAGGTGTATCCGGTCAACTACGCCGCCAGCAGCGACTTAGGCGGCGGAGTCGACTTCGCCCGCACCGTCGTCGACGGCATCCGAGACGCCGGCAGCCATATCGAGAACACCGCCGCGAACTGCCCCAACACCCGCATCGTGCTCGGCGGCTTCTCGCAAGGTGCGGCGCTGGCCGGCTACACCACGTCGTCGGAGATCCCCAAGGAAGTCCCCGCCGAGTACCGTGCCTACCTTCCCCAGCCGATGCCGCCGTCGGTGGCCGACCACGTTGCCGCGGTCGTCTTGTTCGGCACGCCCTCGGCGGAGTTCCTGGCACCCAACGGCGCGCCACCGGTGCGGATCGGCCCACTGTATGCGTCCAAGGCCGTGGAGCTCTGCGCCGACGGCGACACCATCTGCAACGGCGCCCCGGCCGGCGGACCGCCCATCGCGCACGCGTCGTACGGCGTCAACGGAATGACGGAGCAGGGCGCCGACTACGCGGTCGCCCACCTCTGAGCGCACTCCGTTGAGTCAGGGCAGCTCGAACGGCAACTGAATGCCTGCGTGCGGCAAGCAGTGCGTGCAGGCCCGCTCTTCATCGATCTGCTCGATCGCTTGGTGCACCAGGCTTTTGAACGGCTCGATGTTCTTCTGGAACTCCGCGAACACATCGACGACCTTCACACCACTGCCCACGTCGGCACCGGCGTCTAGATCGGTGACCAGAGCTACTGCGGCATAACACATTTCCAGTTCACGGGCCAGCACGGATTCGGGATATCCGGTCATGTTGATCAGTCGGAATCCCGCCGCGGCGAACCATTGGCTCTCGGCGCGGGTGGAGAACCGCGGCCCCTGGATCACCACCATGGTCCCGCCGTCGACGACGTCGGGCAGGCCGGTCACCGCGGTCCGCAGCGTCGGGCAGTACGGGTCGGCGAACTCGACGTGCACGCCGCCGTCATCGAAGTAGGTGTCGACGCGCCCCCGGGTGCGGTCGACCAGCTGATCGGGCACCACCACCGAGCCGGGGGGCAGCTCCGGAGTCAGGCTGCCGACCGCACAGGGCGCGAGGATCCGTCGCACCCCCAGTGCCCGCAACGCCCACATGTTGGCCCGATAGGGCACGGTGTGGGCCGAATACTCGTGCGCGGCGCCGTGGCGCGGCAGAAACGCCACTTCGTGCCCGCCAACGGCACCGATGGTGATGTCCGCGCTGGGCGTCCCGTAGGGGGTGTCACAGCTGACGCGGCGCGCATCGTCACCGAAGAACGAGTAGAAACCGCTACCGCCGATCACGCCGAGCAAGTCGTGCTCCTCCCGCATGCAAGGATCGTGCGGTGGCCAGCTTCGCACAGTGGATAGAGGGGGCGCGCCCCCGCACCCTGCCCAACGCGATCGCTCCGGTGATCGCCGGAACCGGCGCTGCAGCCTGGCTGGGCGCCGCGGTGTGGTGGAAGGCGTTGCTGGCGCTGACCGTCGCGGTGGCGCTGATCATCGGCGTGAACTACGCCAACGACTACTCCGACGGCATCCGTGGCACCGACGACGACCGGACCGGACCGGTGCGCCTGGTGGGCGCCCGGCTGGCGAGCCCGCGCGCGGTGCTCACGGCAGCGATCGCCGCGCTGTCGGTCGGAGCGCTGGCCGGTCTGGCGCTGGCCCTGGTCAGCGCGCCATGGCTCCTGATCGTGGGGGCGGCCTGCATCGCCGGCGCCTGGCTGTACACCGGCGGGTCGCGACCGTACGGCTACGCCGGCTTCGGCGAGATCGCGGTGTTCGTGTTCTTCGGTCTGGTCGCGGTGCTGGGCACCCAGTACACCCAGGCCCTGCGGGTGGACTGGGTCGGCGGCGCGCTGGCGGTGGGCGTCGGGGCACTGTCGTCGGCGGTGCTGGTGGCCAACAATCTGCGCGACATCGCCACCGACAAGCCGGCCGGCAAGATGACCCTGGCGGTACGCCTCGGCGATGCCCGCACCCGGGTGCTGTTTCAGCTGCTGCTGGCGCTGGCCGGGGTGCTGACGCTGGCCCTGATGCGAGCCACCCCGTGGTGTGCGGCCGGGCTGATCGCGACGCCGCTGGCGCTGCGGGCCGCGGCCCCGGTGCGCTCCGGGCTCGGCGGCGCGGCACTGATCCCGGTGCTGCGCGACACCGGGCTGACCATGCTGGTGTGGGCTATCGCCGAGGCCTTAGCGCTGACTCTGCGCTGAGGGCGGGGGTTACTCGCACTTTTCCGCCGTACACGCAGAGTCATCCCTGAAGGGGCGGGGCCCTGTCAAGTGTTGGTGTGCTGCGGTTTTGTTGGGTTTCGGGATATGTGGCGGCAACGCTGAATGAGGGGCGGGGTCAAGACGCAGCGCCCGCAGCGTAGCGAGGACGAACGGTCTTGACGGCGACCTGTTTCAGCGCAGAATCGGCCAGAGCCGAAACGGCAAACCTGGTGTGCAGTTGTGGGTGGTGCGGCTCTCCAGTGTGATGCCGATCAAGGCTGGGCAGGCCCGGGGGTTGTTCCGGGTTGCCGGTCATCCCTTCGCCCAAGGCTGGCTGGGCATGGAGCGGTGCGGCGTGCGGGTATACGGGGTCAATCAACGACACGGCCACGCCCGAGGGGGGCCAGACTCTGCGGCGACCACGCGTATACCGCACCCGGATTACTCACGCTGCGTCCTTGGCCAGCGCACGAATGTGTTCGTCGCGTAGGCCGTAATAGATCAGGGTGAGTAGCTTGCGGCCCGCGGCGACCTTGGCGATGTTGGTGCCTCGCCGGGCGGCGATCCGCTCTTTGTCAGCGGCGATCTTGGCCGTGGGCTGGTGGCGTTGCACTGCCTCGATTGCTGCCCAGCGGACCAGTTTCGAGCCTTGCTTGGTGATGTGCCCGCGATGCACCACGGTGTCGGACTCATAGTGCCGCGGTGTCAGCCCTGCCCAGGAACACAACTGCTGCGGGCGGGTGAAGCGGTGCACGTCGCCGATCTCGGCGACGAAGACGGCCGCCAAGATCGGTCCCACACCCGGCAGCTCTTGGATCGCGCGGTAACCGGCGTGGCGGTGCAGCTCTGTGGCGATTCGGTCAGACAACGCGCTCTGCTCGGCATCGAGGATGTCGATCAGATGCAGCAGTGAGGCCACCCGCTGGGCATACACCCCAGCTAGCGGGGTGCGTTCTAGGCGCTTGCGGGCAGTGGCGCCGAACAGATCCGTCGCAACGATCAACACCCCAGCCTTGGCCAACACCGCATGCACCTGCGCTTTAAGCCCCGAGCGCAGGGCCACCAATTTGGCGCGGTAACGGACCAGTTCACGCAGTTCCCGCGTTGCCGGCGGCGCGATCCAAGCCTCCGGCAGCCGATTCATTCGCAGCAGATCCGCCAGATCGGCGGCGTCACGCACATCGTTTTTGACCCGCCGATACCGAAACCCTTTGACACCCAGCGGGTGCGCCAAATGAACACTGACACCTGCGGCTTGCAGAACGTCGACCGCCCAATACCAGCCGTAAGTGGCTTCGAGCACCACCTCCGGATCAGGCCCCGCCCGCTCGATCTCCAACGCCAACGCCACTGGATCGTTGACGATGCGCACCGCCGCAAGCTGCTCCCCGGTATCGGTCTGACGGACGATCACCGACCGCTGCCGATGCAGGTCAATCCCGACGAACTGTTTTCCGGCATACTCGCTCATTAGGGGCCTCCCAACACGTGATTGGTAGTGACACCCCCAGCATCCGCCGGGAACGTCACGAGGAGCGGAGGCCCCGCCCCTTCATCGCATCAACGGGGGCGGTTACTCCCCGCGCAGTCGGGCCTGCAGTTCCTCGCGTGCCCGGCGGCGTCGCTCGCCGGCCACGGTCAAGCTCTCGGTCGCCCGCTTACGCAGCGGCGTGAAGATCCACATCCCCAACGGCAGCGCCACGATCAGGGCCAGCATCGCAGCGATGATCGGCGGAAAATCGCTGAGCCCGAGCAGCCGGCCCAGCCCGTAGATCACCGCCGTCAGCACAACCACCAGCGCCAGCCGCGCCGCCGTGTACACCGCCACATCGACTACCGCACGGCCCAACGGGGCCCGACCTGTCGCCACGGTGATCAAGCCTACTGGCGGGCTGGACCGGCCAGGACGACGCTAACGGTATATTCGGCGCCAGGAGGTGTCGCGAGTGCTCTACCTGCTCCTCGTCCTGACCCTGGGAACGCTGCTCTACCTCAGCCTGCGCGCCATCCGTGCCCGGCCGAAGACCCGCGTGATCGGTCCGGACGACGACCCGGAATTTCTCTGGCGGATCAGCCACGGCGACAACCAGCCCTAGGCCTGCCGCACCCCTGAATCAGGCCCCGACCTACACGAAGTGCTGGTTGAACCGGTCGTCGCCCGGGAACGCCTCGGCGACCACCGCAGCCAGCTCGACGAGCGCCTCGCGGGTCTCCCGCTTCAGCCGCATCAGATCGATCTCCGCGCCTTCTTCCAGGTGCGGGTCGAAGGGCACCAACCGCACCGCGCGGCAGCGCCGCGAGAAGTGGTCGACCACCTTCTGCATGTCGACCTTGCCCGAGCGTGGCCGCACCGCGTTGATCACCGCGATCGAGTTACGCACCAGGTCCTCGTGGCCGTGCGCGTCGAGCCAGTCCAGCGTCGCCGAGGCACTGCGAGCGCCGTCGACCGAACCGGAACTGACCACGATCATGGTGTCGGCCTTCGCGAGCACCGCTGACATGGCCGAGTGCATCAGACCGGTGCCGCAGTCGGTGAGGACCAGGCTGTAGAACCGCTCCAGCACCTGCAGGGTGCTGGCGTAGTCCTCGGCGCTGAACGCTTCCGAGACCGCCGGGTCGCTGTCGGAGGCGAGCACCTCCAGGCGGCTGGGGCCCTGGTTGGTGTAGCTGCGGACATCGCTGTAGCGCTGGATGCCTTCGGCGTCGCGCAGCAGGTGCCGCACCGTGGCCGGCGTCTCCATCGGCACCTTCTGGTTCAGCGTGCCGCGGTCGGGGTTGGCGTCCACGGCGACCACCCGGTCGCCGCGGATGGAGGCGAACGTGGCCCCCAGGGTCGCGGTGATGGTGGTCTTGCCGACACCGCCCTTCAGCGACAGCACCGCGATCCGGTGGCAGCCCTGCAGCGGCCGGTTCACCTGCACCACCAAGTCGTTGAAACGGGTGGTTCGCGGGCTCTCCCCGACGTTGATCAGCTGGCCGGACAGCACGTAGAGCAGGCGGCGCCAACCCGACGTCGGCGGCGGCTTGACCTGCCGCAGCAGCGAGGTGGTGGACAGATCCGAGAACGGGGCGATGGGCTCGGAGGCACGATACGGGGCCTGTCCGGCACCGCCGGGGCTGCCGCTGTAGTAGACCGGAGCGGGGTTCTCCATGGGCTGGGGGACCCAGGTGGGCGATGGGTTGGGGTTCCAGGACTGTTGCTGGGGCGGGGTGTCCGCGGGCGCCGGCGGCCACGGGTCGACCGGCTCGGAGAACCGGCGCTCGGTGCGGAAGCCACCGAAGGAGCGGGTCTCGCCTCCCTCGGGGCGCTGGTTGAACGACCCGGTGGCCCCGGACTCCGATGCGTCCGCTGGGCGGTCAGCAGCCTCGCTGACGTGCTGTAACGGCCGGAACTGGGTGGTCGGATGATCCGTCACGTCGTGGCCCGCAGTGACATCACCGGGTGCATGGTCGGACACGTGTATCTCCCCTGTCGCACTGGTTAGGACGTCAATGGACGTCGGTAACCGCAGGGTAGCGCAGCTGTCATAAAGGAATCTGTCAGCTGGATTAGCCGACTCCGGCATACGAGTGCAGGCCGACGGTCACCAGATTGACGAAAAACAGGTTGAAGATCATCGCCGCGAAGCCCACGACGTTGATCCACGCCGCCTTGTAGTCGCGCCATCCGGCCGTCGACCTGGCATGCAGGTAGGCGGCGTAGACGACCCAGGCGATGAACGACACCGTCTCCTTGGGATCCCAGCCCCAGTAGCGGCCCCAGGCGCCCTCGGCCCAGATCGCGCCGAAGATCACACCGAAGCCGAACACCGGGAAAGCGAAGATCGTGGTCCGGTAGGCGATGCGGTCCAGGGTTTGCGCATCGGGCAGCCGGCGCACCATCCGGGCCAGCGCCCCCGGGGCGTCGGGGTCACTGAGCCGCGACGAGCGGATCAGAAAGAGGATGCTGGCCACCCCGGCCACCAAGAACACCCCGGAGCCGATGCTGACCACTGACACGTGGATCGGCAGCCAGTAGGACTGCAGTGCGGGCATGACCGGCGCGGCCGTGGCGTAGAGCCAGCGCCCGGAGACCGTCAGCAGGATCAGCACCGGCAGCAGCACGAACACCCACAGGTTGCGGTGTTGCGGCCTGCGCAGCGCGACCGCGGACGCCACCAGCCCGGAGAAGCAGGTCAGGTTGATGAATTCGTACATGTTGCCCCACGGCGGGCGCAGCGTGGCGGCACCGCGGAACACGATGCAGGCCAGCAACAGGGCGATGCCCAGGTAGACCAGGGCCAGTCCGGCGCGGCCCACCCGCTCGCCCAGGGGCCGTCGCTGCGCAGCGAGCACCACGCCCGGGGTGGCGCTGTCGGGGCGCACACCGCCGGCGGGAACCAGCTCGGCCTCGGCGGGTGTGCGGGCCCGGCTGGTGGCCAGTTCGACGGCCAGTAGCAGCATTGCGATGACCAGCACGACCATCGCCGAGGTGAACGCCCAGTCGGAGTAGCGCGCCAGCCCGACGTCGATGTGCGTGGTATTCATCTAGATCTCCTTGCCGAACAGCCGCGCGCTGAGACGCTCGAACTCGTCACCCCAGCCGGAGTTGTCGGTGCGAGCCAGCCCGCCTAGCTCGACGTTCACCGTACCGGCCTGCCGCACGGGTTCCGCGGGCGTGATCCGGATCCAGATCCGGCGGCGGCGCACCACCAGCGACACCACCAGTCCCGCCATCATCGTCATCGCGAACACCAGCACCCAGATCTCAGCGGGGTCGTGCGACACCTGGATGTTGACGAACGGCACCGCACCGTCGAAGCGCACCCTGGTGCCGTCATCGAGGCGGATCTGTTCACCGGCCTTCAGGTTGGACCGCGCCACCTTGGTCAGCCGGCCCTGGTCGATCAACCGGGAATCCAGCGTGAACAGGCTCTGCGGCCGGCCGGTGTCGAGCCCGGTGTCGCCGCGGTAGACGTCGATCGCGACCGCCGGGTCGTTCATCGCGGGGAACGCCGACGACAGCAACCGGTTGTCGAGCTGTTCGGTCGGCGCGAACAACCCCTGGATGCCGATCTGGTGCTTGCGGCGCTCGGCGGCGTCGGGGTAGACCCCGGCCGGGGGGTCGATCCGGACCGCACCCGACGACAACAGGGTCAGCGGGTTGTCCGGGCGGAACTGCACCGTCTGAGTGCGGATCTGACCGTCCGGGAAAGTCACGGTGAACGTGGGTGCGTAGCCGTGGCCCTGCAGGTACGCCCGCACGCCGCCGACCCGCAGCGGATGGTTGACCTCCAGCAGGTAGGGCCGCCAGTGGTCGGTGCGCAGGTCTTCGCCGGCCTGGTAGTCGATATGCGCGGTGAAGGAGGTGGCCAGCCCGGAGACCAGATAGTCGGCGGTGAAGTCGTTGACCCGCACGCACAGCGGGTGCAGCTTGGTCCCGTCGACGGTGGCGCCGGCGCGGAACGAGTCGAACGCGGCCGGCGACGCCGAGCAGAATCCCGGTCCGCCGTCGGCGATCACCATCACGTTGCCCTCGTAGCCGAACATGCGGCCGAGCGCGACGGCGGCCAGCAGCCCCAGTAGCGCGAAATGGAAGATCAGATTGCCGAATTCGCGCAGATAGCCCTTCTCCGCCGAGATCTCAATGCCGCCGGCGACGCTGTCCGAGGAGCGGGTGATCCGCCGCCAGCCGCGCAACTCTGCGGCCATCCGGGCGCCGAGCTCGCCGGCGTCACCGGTCAGCTGCGCGCTGGCGTGCTTGGGCAGCCGGGACAGGTTGCGCGGTGCGGCGACCGGGGTGGCGCGCAGGTTGCGCAGGTGCTCCAGGGTCCGCGGAGTCAGGCAGCCGATCAGCGACACGCACAGCAGCACGTAGATGGCGGTGAACCAGAAGCTGGAAAAGACGTCGAACGCCTGCACGCGTTCCAATAGCGGGCCCAGCACCGGGTGCAGCGCCAGGTACTCCTCGACCTTGGCGGCGTTGAGGCTGCGTTGCGGCAGCAGTGCCCCGGGGATGGCGGCCAGTGCCAGCAGCACCAGCAGCACCAGCGCGGTGCCCATCGAGGTCAGCGCCCGCCAGGTGTTGCGGATCCACGCGAGCAGCGAAGTGGTGGCGGCCATCAGATCGGCAGCCTGACGTCGGAGACCAGCCCGTCGCGGACCGCGGCCACGAAGTGGTCCCACACCCCGGTGACCAGGGCGAGCCCGACCGCGATCAGCAACACTCCGCCCAGGACCTGGATCGCGCGGGTGTGCCGGCGCAACCAACCGAGCCCGGCCACCGCGCTGGCCGACCCGAACGCCAGCGCCACGAACGGGATGCCCAGGCCCAGGCAGTAGGCGATCACCAGCACCACGCCCCGGGCGACCCCGGCGCCGTCGGTGGTCGAGGCGACCGCGATCACCCCGGTCAGGGTCGGCCCCAGGCACGGGGTCCAGCCGAGCGCGAACACCGCGCCCAGCAGCGGCGCCCCGAACACGGTGGACAGCTGCTGCGGGGTGAAGCGGACTTGCCGCTGCAGCGCCGGGACGAAGCCGACGAACACCAGGCCCATCAGGATCGTCACCGCGCCGCCGACTCGCTGCAGCAGCACCTGGTTGGTGATCAACGTGGTGGTCATGCCCAGCACGGCCACCGAGCCCAGCAGGAACACCGCGGTGAACCCGGCGACGAACAGCGCCGCCGACCCCGCGACGCGCCACCTCGCGCCCGGCGGGGGCTCGAGCGCACCGGCCCTTGGAGTTTCGTCGACGCCCACCACGGCCGCCAGGTAGGACAGGTAGCCCGGCACCAACGGGACGACGCACGGCGAGGCGAACGACACCAGCCCGGCCAGGGCCGACACGGCGACGGCCAACAGCAGCGGACCGGTGGTGGCGGTAGCGGTGAAGCCGCTCACGGCGCCGCCTCGGCAGCCAGCCGCTGCACGACGGGCTGCAGGTCTTCGGCGAGTACTTCGCGGAGGAACACCGCCGCCACCCGGTGCTGGCGGTCGAGCACCATGGTCGCCGGGATCACCGACGAGGGGTAGCGACCGCCGAACGCGATCATGGTGCGCATCGCCGGGTCGTAGATCGACGGATAGGTGATGCGGCGGTCGGAGATGAAGTCGCGGGACGCCTGCGGCTCGGGGTCGCGGACATCGATGCCCAGGAAAGCGACACCCTGGGCGCGGGTGTCGTCGTAAACCTTTTGCAATTGGCTGATTTCAGTACGACACGGTCCGCACCACTGCCCCCACACATTGACGACGACGACCTTGCCACCGAAGTCGTCGACGCCGATGGTGCGTGACGGGTCCATCAGGTCGGGCCCGGAGATCGGGCCGGGCCGGCCGCGGGTGTCCGGTGGGTCGTAGAAGATGTCGGTCTTGCCGCCGGGGGAGACGAACTCGAACGTTCCGCCGTGCGTGACGGCGTCGTCGCCGACCGAGCAGCCCGAGATCAGGGCGGCCAGCACTGCCCCGACGATCAGCACTGCCCGCATCGTCAGCCGCCGGCCGGAACCTGGTAATCGACGTCGACGAGAAGGTCACCGTCGTAGATCAACGTAGTCACCGAACCCACGCCGCATTCGCGCCGGCGCGGGTCGTGCCAGAGCCGGTTGCCGGTGAGGTGCTGGCGCGCGGTCCAGACCGGCAGCTGATGGCTGACGCACACCACCTCGTGGCCGGCGGCGCGAGCGCGGGCATTACTCACCGCGGCGGCCATCCGGGCCGCGATCTGGTCGTAGGGCTCGCCCCACGACGGGGTGAACGGGTTCCGCAGATGCCACCAGAACCGCGGGTTGCGCCAGGCGCCGTCGCCAGGTGAAACCCGCTTGCCCTCAAAGATATTGGTCGACTCGATCAGGTCATGGTCGGTGTCGATCGGCAGGTTGTGCCGGGCGGCGATCGGGGCGGCGGTCTCCTGGGCGCGCTGCAGCGGCGAGGCGATCACCGCGACGATGTCGCGGCCGGCCAGCAATTCGGCGGCGGCCACGGCCTGGGCGCGGCCGGTGTCGGAGAGCCGGAAACCGGGCAGCCGGCCATAGAGAATCCCGTCGGGATTGTGGACCTCGCCGTGGCGGATCAGGTGGACGCGGGTTTCTTCTGCCATCAGGGTTTCGGCTCTCCGGTGGTGGCGGCGGCACGTGCCGCGGCGGGTAGCGCAGCAGCGATCTGTTCGAAGGCCTCGTCGGTCAGCGCGGCCGAGACGAACCACGCCTCGAAGGCACTGCAGGGCAGGTAGACACCGGCCTCGAGCAGGGTGTGGAAAAACGCCGGGAAGCGCCAGGTCGCACTCGCGCGGGCGGCGGCGAAGTCGGTGACCGGCTCGTCGGCGAAGAACACGCTGAACATGTTCCCGGCCCGCGGAATCTGGTGCGGCACACCGGCGTCGGTCAACGCCTCGGCCAGCATCGCGGTCAGTCGGTCGGCGTTCTTATCCAGCGCGGCGTAGACGTCGTCGTCGGCGGCACGCAGGGTGGCCAGACCGGCGGCGGTGGCCACCGGGTTTCCCGACAGCGTGCCGGCCTGGTAGACCGGCCCCAGCGGCGCCAGCCGGTCCATCACCTCGGCGCGGCCACCGAATGCCGCGGCCGGCAGCCCACCGCTGATCACCTTGCCGAAGGTGAACAGGTCGGCGTCCACCGGATCAATGCCATACCAACCGCTTCTGCTCACCCGAAAGCCCGTCATCACCTCATCGATGATCAGCAGCGCCCCGTGCTCGCTCGTGATCGTCCGCAGCTCGGCGTTGAAGCCGGGCGCCGGTGGCACCACGCCCATGTTGCCGGGGCTGGCCTCGGTGATGACGGCGGCGATCTGGTCGCCGAACTCGGCGAAGGCCTTCCGGACGGCGTCGACGTCGTTGTAGGGCAAAACAATCGTGTCGGCGGCGGTGGCGCCGGTGACCCCCGGCGACGACGGCAGCGCCAGGGTGGCGACCCCGGAGCCGGCGTCGGCGAGCAGCGCGTCGACGTGGCCGTGATAGCAGCCGGAGAACTTGACGACCTTGGACCGTCCGGTGAAGCCGCGAGCCAGCCGCAGCGCGCTCATGGTGGCTTCGGTGCCGGAGTTGACCAGCCGGAGCTTGTCCACCGCCGGTACCCGGGCGATGATCTCGGTCACCAGCTCGGTCTCGCCGCGAGTAGGTGCCCCGAACGACAGGCCGGTCCCGACGGCGTCGCGAACCGCGTCGACCACCGCGGGGTGCGCGTGGCCCAGGATCATCGGCCCCCAGGAGCAGACCAGGTCCACATAGCGGTTGCCGTCGGCGTCGGTCAGCCAGCAGCCCTGCCCTTCGGCGATGAAGCGGGGCGTGCCCCCCACCGCTGCGAAAGCCCGGACCGGTGAGTTGACGCCGCCGGGGATCACCGCGCAGGCCTCGGCGAACAACCGCTCCGACATCGCTGTGGCTCGATCCGCATTACCCACGGCGACCAGTGTCCCAGCTCGCGCGACCTCGCTCGACTACAGGGTGTAGTTGAGGGTTGAAGTGGGTCGGTGCCCGGAGTTGGATGGCAATCATGCAACTACCGCAACGGCTGGCCCGGTTCAACCGGCATGTCACCAACCCAATCCAGCGAATGTGGGCCGGCTGGGCTCCGACGTTCGGAATCCTCGAGCACGTCGGGCGGCGCTCCGGCAAGCCCTATCGCACCCCGCTGACCGTGTTCAGCACCAATGACGGGGTGGCCATCCTGCTCACCTACGGCCCGGACCGTGACTGGCTGAAGAACATCACGGCCGCCGGTGGTGGCACCATGCGCCGGCACGGCAAGACCTTCGGCGTTAGCGAGCCGCGGGTGGTCAGCAAGGCAGAGGCGGCCGAGCACGTCAGCCCGCGGGCGCGGAGGGTCTTTGCCCGGCTGCCGTTCGAGCAGGCGGTGCTGCTCACCCGGCAGGCCTGAGCGGTGCAATTCTCCGAGCGGCGCGCCCGGTTCAACCGGGTCGTGACGAATCCGTTGTTCCGCCCGATCTGCGGCTGGGTGCCGATGTGGTCGATCGTCGAGCACACCGGCCGGCGCTCCGGCACCACCTACCGCACCCCGGTCTCGATGTTCCACACCGACGACGGCGTCGCGGTGCTGCTTCCGTACGGCACCGGCCGCGACTGGGTGAAGAACCTGCAGGCTGCCGACGGCGGACGGGTCAAAGTCGGCGGGAAGACGTTCGCCGTCACGAACCCGCAGGTGGTGCCGACCGATGAGGCGGTGGGGCTGCTGAAGCCGCCGTGGCGTCAGCTGCTTGGACGGGCCGGGGTGCCGCACACCCTGTTGCTTACCCGCGCTTGAGGCCGGTGTCGGAGATCGAGAGCCCGCAATCCCCGCTGGGCTGGCTGCTGGCGCCGGTGACGGTGCAGTACTTCCTTGACGAGTTGTGGGGCGCCGCCCCGCACCACATCCAACGTGGGCGCACCGACTACTTCGAGCGCCTGCTGGCCGGGCCGTCGGCGGCCGAGGATCTGCTGGCGGCGTTAGGCACCGAGCCGTCCGCGGTACGCCTGGTGCGTGGCGCCGATCACCTGAAGCCCGAGCAGTACACGCTGCCCGACGGCACCCTGGACGCGGCGCGCGTTCGCGCCGCGGCCGACGCCGGCTACACGATCATCTGCAACAACATCGAGAAGTACCTGCGCACCATGTCGACGCTGACCCACGGTGTCGAGGTCGAGCTGAACTTCCCCACCCACGTCAACGCCTACATCACGCCGCCGGCCGCCACGGGCTTCCTGCCGCACTACGACCACCACGACGTGCTGGTGCTGCAGATCCAGGGCAGCAAGACCTGGTATTTCTACGGTGACGACCCGGTGCCACCACACCTGATGCAACAGCTGCACGAAGTCGACCCGGCTGACCTGCCGGAGCCGACCCGTTTGCACCTGGCGGCCGGGGACACCCTGTACCTACCGCGGGGCCGCGTGCACTCCGCCGAGACCGGAGCGGGACCGTCGGTGCACCTGACCGTCGGGATCCATGTGCCGACCGTGCTCACGCTGCTGACCCACGCCCTGCACATGCTGAGTCTGCGCGACGACGTGGTGCACACCCGGTTGCCCGCAAGACACCTGGACGACCCGCAGGTGCGGGCGAGCCTGGCCACCTTGATCCATGCCGGGCTGACTGCCGTCGAGTCCCCCGACACCGTCACGGAAGGCCTTGGCGCCATGCAGGATCTGCTGGTGCGGCGAGCCCGCTGCCCGGTGGTCGGCCAGGTCGCCGACACCGTCGGGCTCGACGCCGACACGGTGGTGCGCAAGCAACAGCCGCTGTACTCCCGAGTGACCACGACGCCCGACGGTGTCGGCCTGCAGTTCGCCCAGCTGATCGTCACGGCACGCCCGGATCACGAAGCCGCGATGCGGTTTTTGTCGGAGCGCACCGAGCCGTTCCGGGTCGGCGAACTTCCCGGACTGGCGACCGCGCAACAGGTAGAGTTGGCCCGCAGTCTGATCATGAGCGGCTTTCTGGTGCGCCCGCCCGCCCGATAAACCGCTTGAGGTACATGGACCTCCATGAATGCGGACGAAATCGCCAATCCGGCCCCGCATTCGGAGGAAACTTCCAGGAAATAACCAAGATTTGAGGTTTAGGCTTCGGCTATTCACCGCGCGAAAGGCGGCTATGACGGAGCCGATCTGGATGGCCTCACCACCGGAGGTGCACTCAGCCTTGCTGAGCAGCGGTCCGGGCGCCGGGCCGTTACTGGCTGCCGCCGCGATGTGGGATGCGTTGAGTACGGAATACACCGAAGTGGCACAGGAACTTTCCGCGATGCTCTCGGCGGTGCAAGCGGGATCGTGGCAGGGGCCGAGCGCGGAATCCTATGTGGCGGCCAATGTTCCGTATCTGGCCTGGCTGGCGAAGGCCGGCGCGGACAGTCTGGCGCTGGCCGCCCAGCACCAGACCGCCGCCACCGCCTACACCTCCGCGTTGGCCGCCATGCCCACCCTGGCCGAGCTGGCGGCCAACCACGCCATTCACGCGGTACTGGTGGCGACGAATTTCTTCGGGGTCAACGCGATTCCGATCGCCCTGAACGAGGCCGACTACACCCGGATGTGGGTCCAGGCGGCCGCCACCATGTCGACGTATCAGGCGGTGGCCGGCGCCGCGGTGGCGTCGTCGCCGGCGGCGTCGACCGCGCCGACGGTGCTCAACCCCGATACCCCCCAGCACCGCGACCACCAGCACCGGACCGATCAGGCACCCACCCAGGACTTCGGCAACATCTACCAGGAGAGCTGGTGGACCACCCGGATCGCCGAGATCAACGAGGCCATCCAAGCCGACCTGTCCAGCAACAACCCGCTTACCAGTTTGATCAGCGATCCGGTGCTGATGACGATCGCTCCGCACTACGCGGGTGAGATCGTCCTCGGGATAGCGCCGGCCGTCACGTCGCTGACCGAGACGATGCTCGGCTTGGTGGCACCCGTCTCACCGGTGGGCGGATTCGCCGGTCTCGCCGGGCTGGCCGGCCTGGCGGGCATCACCGCTCCCGCCGCACCGGCGCTGCCGGCCCCGAGCACGCCGATGCCCGTTCCGGCCGCCGCCGCACCACCGGCTCTGTCGGCCCCGCCGGCCCCCGCCCCGGCGGCTCCCCCGGCCATGGCTCCGCCGACGCTGGCCCCGGCCGCCACTGTCGCCGGCGGCGCCCCGGCGGTTCCGCCTCCGTTCACCGGCGCCGAGGCAGGGTTCGTCCCCTACCTGGTGGGCGGCGGCCCGGCCAGCGGGGCGCGCATGAAAGTGCGCGTGGGCACTCCTGCACAGGACCAGCGCCGCGATGCGGCCGAGGCGGTGGCGGCCAGCGCCGCTCTCGCGGGCCAGCCGCGTCGCCGACGGCAGCGCAAGGCCCTGACCGATCCCGGCCACCGCTACGAATACCTCGACCCGAACGACGTCGCGGCCGCCGAACACGGCGCGGGCCCGATCGGGTTCTCCGGCACCGTTCGTCATGAGACCGGTTCTGCGGTAACCGGATTGACCACCGTGACCGAGAGCGCCGCGGGCCCGACCATCCCGATGTTGCCGCACACCTGGGAGACTCCCGAAGACCCGGACCAGCTCAGCTGAGTCCGGCGGCGTGACAGTCGGCCAACCGGCTAACCGTAGGACTCACCGGGACTGCCCGGTTGGCCGGCAGCACCGTTCGGATCACCGGCGCCACCGCTGCCAGGCTTGCCGGCCGCTCCACCCGGAACCCCCTGCCCGCCGTCACCGCCGTCGCCTCCCGGGCCGCCCGGCCCGACCGATCCGCTCCCGGCCGCCGTCCCACCGGCGCCTCCGGTGCCCCCGTCCCCACCGGCTGCCGCGGCGTTGCCGTCCCCGGCATTGCCCCCGTTTCCGCCCTTCCCGCCGGCTCCGCCATCGGGATGAGCAGCCGTCCCGGCACCACCGGCACCGCCGGTGCCGCCCTTGCCGCCTCCGCCGGCTTCACCTCCGTTGGGATGGCCGAGCATGCCGTCACCGCCATTGCCGCCGTCACCGCCATTGCCGGCGGTGGCCGTGGGCGATCCCGCAGCCCCGCCGTTGCCGCCGGCACCGCCGGCGCGAGCGTGGCTCGGGTCGCCGCCGTAGCCGCCGGAGCCACTGTCGCCGCCGCGGCCGCCGTTACCGCCGTCGCCCTGGGCTGAGCCGGCCAGGCCGTCGCCGCCGTTGCCGCCGGGAGCGCTGAAGCCGCCGGGTCCGGCGTTGCCCATGAACACCAGGTTGCCGGCGTTCCCGGAGGCGCCGCCGTCCCCGCCGTTACCGCCGCTCGGGTGCTCGGCGGTGCCCGCGCCGCCGTTACCGCCGTAGCCACCGGAGCCACCGGGGCCGCCGAAGCCGGCCACCGCGTTGCCACCGTCACCGGCGGCGCCGCCGTTGCCGCCGTCACCGCCGTCGTTGCCCCAGCCGCCGTCACCACCGTCACCACCGCGTCCGCCCGCGCCGAACAGCGAGATGGCGTTGCCGCCGAGTCCGCCGTCACCACCGTTGCCGGCGGTGCCCGACACGCTGTCCAGTCCGTCACCACCCCAACCGCCGTCGCCGCCGTTGCCCATCAGCCAGCCGCCGACACCGCCGACACCGCCGTCGGCACTGGCCCCGCCGTCGCCGCCCCAGCCGCCGTTGCCGATCATCTTGGCGTCGCCGCCGTCCCCGCCGTTGACGCCGAGTTCGGTGTCTTCGGAGGCGCCCGGGTTGTAGCCGTTGCCACCGTCGCCGAACAGCCATCCGCCGTCGCCGCCGTCGGGGTGATCCACCGTGCCGTCGACGCCGTTACAGATCAGGCCGCAGGCACCGTCGACGGCGAACAGCGGGTTGATGATCGGGTCCAGCAGCACCCCCGGACCTTGGATCCACAGCTCACCGAGGTCGTGAACGGTCGCGTAGAGCTGGTTCTGGAACAGCCCGGCGAAGACGACCTCGACCACCGATGCCCAGGTGTAGATGTCGTTGCCCACCACCTGCGAAAGATCCAGCGCATCGGTGGCATCTGCCGGTTCGGGCACCGCCAACGCCCCCATACCCGCGGCGTCGAGGAGTTGGTCGAACAGGTCGTCGAAGTCGGCGTATGCCGGTGCCGCAGGCGCCAACCCCAGCGCTAAGCAGACCCCCACCGAACTCGCCGAGGCGAAGGCATGGCGGTTCCTGCTGAGACGCCCCTTGCTGCCGCGATCGACCATTTCCCGCCCCTCCGACTGACTCACCCCTGAGCAACTACTGAGTGGGCGGAGCTTAGCCACCGAGACTTGGAGCCACAAGGGCGGTATTTGAACGGAAAAACTGCCGTAAGTGCGGAATTCGTTTAACGGCCTAACAGGCGCATCTTCTGCTCGTTGTACTCGTCGTTAGTGATCAGCCCGCGGTCGCGTAGCTCGGCGAATTCGCGGATCTCCGCTGCGATGCCCATCATCGAGGGGCCGGGGGTGCCCTCGGTGTCACCTGGCGGCGAGTCAGCCGTGGAGTCGCCCGCCGCGCGCTGCGGCGTCTGAACCCGCGCCGGTGATTCCGCGTCGGCGCCGCCGCGGCCGCGGCTGACCGACCCGGCCAGGGCGCTGCCCCCCATGCCCGCCAGCGCCATCTGGCTGAACGCGGTGCCGGCACCGCTGAGCGATGCCGCCGGGGCGCCGCCGAGGCTTGGGCCGGCCAACGGCTTGGTGTAGGACAGGCTCCGGATCTCCGGGGCGTTGGCCGCCCAGTTGATCGGCACCGACAGGTTCCCGGAGGTGATCGCCTCGCCCATCGCCGCCGACATCGACGAGACACCGGGCACCATCGGCCGCGACGGGGTCAACGGGGAGAACAGATCGATGTTGCGCAGGATCTCGTACTCCACCATCCGCAGCTGGTCCTGCTCGTAGAGGATCTCCCGGGTACTGGCGTCCCCGGCCGCCCAGGCGCCGGCAGACATGATCAGCCCCACCGCCGACACCGCGCTCACGCCCAACAGGTCCGAAAGACTCGGCAACGTGAAGATGTCCTCGATCCCCTGCGCCGCCCCGGGAATCGTGGCGGCGGCCCCTGCCTGCAGCAGCGAGTTGTTCGGCGACCCCACGATCCCCGAGGCCAGCTGGCCGAGCAGGGACTGGACGTCCGACGACGACGAGGTGGCCTCGGCGGTCCCGACCGAGGCGGCCTGGCTGGCCGGCCCGGCGGGATTGCTGGTCTGCGGCGGATTCTGGAACGGTGTGAGCCCGGTGGCGGCCGCCGACGCCGCGGCGTAGGCGTACATGGCGGCGGCATCCTGAGCCCACATCTCGCTGTATTCGGCCTCGTTGGCGGCGATCGCGGCGGTGTTGGTGCCCAAGACATTGGTGGCGATCAGCAGCAGCAACTGAGCTCGGTTGGCCGCCACCACCGACGGTGGCACGGTCGCGCTGTGCGCCGCCTCGTAGGCCGCCGCCGCCGCGTTCGCCTGGGCGGTCGTCTGGTCGATCTGCGCCGCCGTGGCGGTCATCCAGGCCACGTAGAGCGCGGCGGCCCGGGTCAGCGATTCCGACGCCGGCCCCAGCCAGGCCTGGGCGGTCAGCTCAGCGATCACCGATTCGTACGACGTGACCGCCGAGTGCAGTTCGGCGGAGAGTCCGCCCCAGGCGGCGGCAGCGGCGCGCATCGGCGCGGAGCCCGGCCCGGTGTAGATCCGCAGCGAGTTGATCTCCGGTGGCAGGGCAGCGTAATTCATCACTGACCCCCTCCCCGGGCTCATGAAAGCGGCGTGTGTGTGTATTTGTAGCCCAAAAGCTAGCGGTTGACCGGGCATTCCGGATTTGCGGAGGCCGTTGCGGCCGCGCGCCGAGACGGCGATCACAGCCGCACGCTGCGATAACATGCGCGCGTGCGGATGTTAATCACCGCGTTTCGTGATCTGCAGTGGCGACTGCGCCGGTTCATTGTCGCCGCGGTGGGCACCGCGATGGTGTTCGCCCTGACTCTGGTGCTGGCCGGGTTGACCCACGGGTTCCGGGTCGAGGCGGAGAATGTGGTCGATTCACTGGGCATCGACGGCTACCTGATCCAGACGGCTGCGGTGGGCCCGTTCATGGGCTCGTCGCGATTCCCGCAGGCCGAAGCCGGCGACGTCGCCCGAATTTCCGGCGTGCAGGCGGCGTTGCCGGTGGTCTACGGCAACACGATCCTGCAGGACGGCCGCTCGCCGCTGAACGTGAATATCTACGGTGTGCCCAAGGCCGCAATGCCGCCGCTCACTGCCGGCCGAGCTCCGACCGAACCCAATGAGATCGCGATGTCGACGACGCTCAAGCGCTCCGTCGGCGACGAGATCGAACTGGGCGCGGACAAGCTGCGGATCGTCGGCCTGGTGGAGAAGTCCACCACGCTGGCCGGCCAGCCCAATGGCTTCCTGACCGTGGCGGGCGCGCAACGACTGATGTATTCCGGCCAGCCGGTGACCTCCGCGATCGGCATTCGGGGCACGCCCGCGCACGTCCCGGAGGGCTACCGGGTGGTGGACCGGGCCGCCGCCGTCGACGACATGGTTCGCCCGCTGGCGGGTGCACAGATGGCCCTGTCGTACATGTCGGTGCTGCTGTGGGGCGTCGCCGCACTGATCGTGGGCTCCCTGATCTACCTGTCGGCGCTGGAACGCACCCGCGACTTCGCGGTGTTCAAGGCGCTGGGCGTCACCACGTGGATGGTGCTGGCCGGGTTGGCGCTGCAGGCGGTGGTCGTCGCGGTGGCCGCGGCAGTGCTCGGCGGCGTCCTGGCGGTGTCGATCGGGCCGCTGTTTCCGATGCTGGTGGCGGTGACCGGGTCGTCGTTCGCCCTGCTGGTCCTGACCGCGGTGGGAATCGGTCTGCTGGCCAGCCTGGCGGGACTGCGGCACGCGGTGGCCGTAGACCCGGTGCTGGCGTTCGGGGGTCCGTAACTCATGGGGGACCTACGGATCCGTGATCTGGTCATCGAATACGCCACCGGCGGCGGGGAACCGATCCGTCCCATCCACGGCCTGAGCCTGGACGTTCCGGCCGGCTCACTGGTGGTGGTGCTCGGTCCCAGCGGCTGCGGCAAGACCACGCTGCTGTCGTGCCTGGGCGGCATCTTGAGTCCCACGAGCGGTCAGATCCAGTTCGGCGCCACCGACGTGACCGCACTGAGCCGGCGCGACATCACGTCCTACCGGCGGCGCACCGTCGGCATCGTCTTTCAGGCGTTCAATCTGGTGCCGAGCCTGACCGCGCTGGAGAACGTGATGGTGCCGATGTGGGCGGCCGGGTGGACCCAGTGGTCCGCTCAAGAACGTGCCCGGGATCTGCTGTCGCGGGTCGGTCTGGCCGACCGGACTCACCACCGGCCCGGGCAGCTCAGCGGCGGCCAGCAGCAGCGGGTGGCGGTGGCGCGCGCCCTGTCCCTGGATCCGCCGCTGATCCTGGCCGACGAACCCACCGCGCAACTGGACTACGTGCGGGCCGGCGAAGTGGTGCAGCTGCTGCGGGTGCTGGCGGCGGGCGATCGCGTCGTGGTGGTGGCGACCCACGACACCCGGATCGTCCCGCTGGCCGACATCGTCATCCAGCTGTCGCCGACCGCCGCCCCGGCGCGCCCGCAGCAGGCACCGGTCCTGTTGGGTCCCGGCTCGGTGCTGCTGGAGCAGGGCACCGTCGAGGACCTGATCTACGTCGTCACCGAGGGCGAGGTGGAGATCGCTCCCGACTCGGCCGGCGCCGGCGACGGGCTGCTCAAGATCGGCAAACCGGACCACTACGCCGGCCAGCTCGGACCCATGGTGCGGATCCCCCGCTCGGCGACGGTGCGTGCCCCACGCGAGGCAACCGTCGTGAGTTACACCGTGGACGCGTTTCGCCGGCAGTTCGGCCGCCCACCGCTTCCCGACGTTCCTAACGAACCGGCATCAACCTGATCAATACCGCGTCGCGGCGGGCCGAACCGAGCATGCGCCACGCGATGATGCTGTACATGGCAGATTTGACCCGCCGGGCTGCTTTGCGCCTCGGGGTCGGTGCCGCGGGGGCTGTAGGCCTATTCGGCGTGGGTGTGGGGCGGCACCCGGCCGAGTCGCGGGCGACCGGCAGTACCTATCCGACCCGGGAATCCGGCTCGTTCGTGTCGGCGGCCCGCGGCGGGGTGGAGACCAACTGGATCATCGCGCGGCCGCCCGGGCAGACCGCTCCGCTGCGGCCGGTGATCGCGTTGCACTGTAAGGACGGCGACGCGGCCTGGGTGATGGATCTGGGGGTGGAAGAAGAGCTGGCGAAGCTGACCGCTTCGGGCCGGCCGCCGTTCGCGGTGGTGGCCGTCGACGGCGGCAACACCTACTGGCGCCGGCACAGCTCCGGTGAGGACTCCGGTGCGATGGTGCTGGGGGAGCTGATCCCGATGCTGGCGGAGAAGGGCCTCGACACCACCCGAGTCGGGTTCATGGGCTGGTCGATGGGCGCCTACGGCGCGCTGCTGCTGGGCAGCCAGCTCGGTCCGGCGCGCACCGCGGGGATCTGTGCCATCAGCCCGGCGATCTACATGACCTATTTCGGCGCGCCCGCCGGGGCATTCGACAGCGTCGACGACTGGCGGACGAACTCGGTTTTCAACCTGGTGCCGCGGCTGGCCCGGATCCCGTTGCGGGTCGACTGCGGGACCGGAGACAGCTTCGCCTACGCGACCAAGAGTTTCATCGGCCAACTGAATCCGCCGCCGGCAGGTGGGTTCTCCCCCGGCGGTCACGACGTGTCCTATTGGCAGGAGCAGCTGCCCGCGGAGTTGGCTTGGCTGGATTCGTGATCTAAGAAGACGCCCGCCACCGCCGAATGTGCGTTTTGGGTGGCATCACGCGAAAAGCCCCGCGCAGAACGCACACTCGGCACCGGTGTCCGACTTCTCCGGCGCTACCGCGCGAAACGCCGAAGCCGCAGGCTATTCGTCACCACCAAAACCGACGAGGCCGCCATCGCCGCGCCCGCGATCATCGGGTTGAGCAATCCGGCCGCCGCGAGCGGGATCGCCGCGATGTTGTAGCCGAACGCCCAGACGAGGTTCTGCCGGATGATTCGCAGGGTGCGTGCGGACAGCCGCAGCGCGGTCGGAACCGTGCCGAGGTCACCGCGCACCAGCGTCACGTCACCGGCCTCGATGGCGGCGTCGGTGCCGGTGCCCATCGCCATCCCGATATCGGCGGTGGCCAGCGCCACCGAGTCGTTGACGCCGTCGCCGACCATGGCCACCCGCCGGCCCTGCGCCTGCAACCGCTTGACCGCCTCGGCCTTGTCCGCGGGCAACACGTCGGCGATGACGTTGGCCGGATCGATCCCGACCTCGCGGGCCACCATCCGCGCCACCGCTGCGCCGTCACCGGTGAGCAGCATCGGGGTGATGCCCATGGCCTTGAGCTCGGCCACCGCGGCCGCGCTGGTGGGCCGCACGGTGTCGGTCAGGGTGATCGTCCCGCGCGCCCGACCGTCCCAGGAAACCTCGACCGCGGTGCCGGTTTCGTGCGCGGCAGCTGACCGAGCGACCTCGACTCGCACACCGTCGACCACCCCGGTCACACCCTGGCCGGGACGGCTGGCGAACTCGCTCACCCGGCCGATCTCAAGGCCGGCGGCGGTGGCCCCGGCGACGATGGCCGCGGCGATCGGGTGCTCGGACGCCGATTCGACGGCGGCGGCTCGGCCCAGCACGGTGTTGGGGTCCTCGCCACGGGTGACCGCGAGACCGCCGACCGCCATGACGCCGGTGGTGACGGTGCCGGTCTTGTCCAGCACGACGGTGTCGATGTCCTTGACGGCCTCTAGGACCTGCGGGTTCTTGATCAGAATGCCGAGCTGCGCGCCGCGGCCGGTGCCGACCAGGATTGCGGTCGGCGTGGCCAGCCCAAGCGCACACGGGCAGGCGATGATCAGCACGGCGACGGCCGCGGTGAACGCCGCCGCGACGGATGCACCGGTCAGCAGCCAGCCGGCTAGGGTGAGCGCGGCGATCCCCAGCACCGCGGGCACGAACACCGCCGACACCCGATCGGCGAGCCGCTGGACCGACGCCTTGCCGGCTTGGGCGTCGGCGACCATCGTGGCCATCCGCGCCAGCTGGGTGTCCGCGCCGACCTTGGTGGCGCGGACCAGCACCAGCCCGGTGGTGTTGAGCGAGCCGCCCAGCACCGAGTCGCCTTCGGCGACGTCCACCGGCAGTGATTCGCCGGTCATCGCCGAGGTGTCCAGCGCGCTGGCGCCGTCGATGACCACGCCGTCGGCGGCGACCCGCTCCCCCGGCCGGACCACGATGACGTCACCCACCCGCAGGTCGGCGATCGGCACCCGGACCTCGGTCAGCACACCGTCCTCGCGCCGCATGACCGCGGCGTCTTTGGCCCCGAGTTCCAGCAGTTCCCGCAGCGCCGCGCCCGCCGACCGTTTTGCATACGATTCGGCGTAGCGGCCGGCCAGCAGGAAGACCGTGACGACGGCCGCCACCTCGAAATACAGGTGGCCCGCCCCGGTGAAGACCGCAACCGCCGACCACAGGTAGGCGGCCAGGGTGCCCAGCGAAACCAGGGTGTCCATGGTGGCGGCGCGGTGGACGGCGGTGCGCAGTGCGGCGAGGTGGAACGGATAGCCGCCCCACGCCACGATCGGGGTGGTCAGCGCGAACGCCACCCACTGCCAGCCGGTGAACTGCCAGGCCATCACCATCGACAGCGCCACCACGGGCACGGCCAGTAGTGCCGAGCCGATCAGCCGGGAGCGCAGTTGTCCGACAGGCACGTCGGTGTGCTCGCCGGAGTGCTCGTGCGCGGCACCGATCACCGCGGCCTGGTAGCCGCATGCCTGAACGGCGCGCACCAGGTCGGCCGGCGTGACGTGCGAGTCGTGTTCGACGTGGGCCCGTTCGACCGCGAAGTTCACTGTGGCGTGCACCCCGTCGAGCGCGTTCAAGCCGCGCTCCACCCGCGCCGCGCACGACGCACAGGTCATTCCCCGCAGTTCGAGGTCGGTGGTGATCACCCCGTCGATGATACCCCCGTGGGGTATCCCACCGCTGGGGCGCGGCGGGCCCGACGCAGACGCGCGGTGCCCACCACCGCCAGCACCCCTGCGGCCGTGGCCAACGCCCATGCCAGCAGCAGCATCCGTGGCTGGTAGGTCACCGAGGTGGTGGCCGGTTCGCTGTCGATGACCGGCGCGACCAATACCAAATAACGCACCTGCAACCAGCTCATCGCGCAGCCCGCCGCCGCGGCGGCAGCTAAGGCCAGCTCGACAAGAGCACGGAGAACCGGGGCGGTCCTCACCAGGACGATCCGTCCTCGACGTCGGTTTCGGCTGGACCGCCGGGTGCGACCGTCTCTGGAATCAGCTCGCTGAGCGCGGCACGAAGCCTGCGATGGTCACGCGCCCAGGCCTGCACCGTGCGCCGCCCGGACAGCCTCAGACCGATGCCCACCCGGCGTCGGGGCACCCCGCTCAGCTCGCCCAACGCCCGGGATTCCTGCCACTTCTGCGGTTGCTGCTTGCCCCAGCCGGTGGGGCGCTCCGCCTCGGGGTAGATCGCCTGAATATCGGCGACCCGGATGGTTTCGGTGCCCTGCCGCAGAGTGACTGGCGTGAGCTCGACGGAGGTGTGGATACGCGCCGCCTTCACCTGGATGGCGAGCATCGCCGAGACCAGCACCAACAACACGCCGGGAACCAGGGGCTGAAAGCCGTAGCCGCCGGAGTTCTGGATCAGCACCAGCAGTCCCGCCGAGATCGGGCCGAACAGCACCCAATACCAGCTGGCACCGTGCTCGAAGAACAGCGGTGCGGGTTGCGGCTGGGGTTCAGACATGTCGGGTCAGCCTAACGCGGCCTCGAGGTTCACAGCACCTGACCGCAACATCCGGCCGGTTTATTGATTCTTATGTTACGCGCAAGTAGGCGGAGTTAGATTTCTGCTTGCGTACATGTTTTACACAGGTTTGCCGCGACTTGGAGATGAAACAGCAGGATGATGCGCCGCAACAACTCCGCCACAAGGCGCCACATGAGCAGCCAGATCGTCGGGTTTACCGCGACCGCGGGCGCGTTTCTGGCGTTCGGGGTGGCGCCGCTGGCTGCCGCTCCGGCGGCCCAGGCCGATTTCGATGACGCGCTCGACGCCGCCTTCGCGCCCTTCCTGGACGCCACCACCAACACCCTCGACTGGAACGCGGTGCTCTCACCCTCGGCGTGGGACACCTTCCTGGCCCCGGCGCACTGGGACACCGTCCTGACCGAACTGGCCGGTTTGACCGCCCCCGGCCCCGCCGCCGCCGCCGACCCCAACACTTGGCTGCTGCAGTACGTCTACACCCCCATCCACACCGGCATCGAAGCCTGGATCCACAGCGACCTCGGCCAACAAATCAACTACCTCATCAACCAACCCTTCCAGGACCTGACCGGTAGGCCCCTGATCGGCGACGGCATCGACGGCACCGCCGAACACCACGACGGCACCGACGGCGGCTGGCTGTTCGGCGACGGCGGAAACGGCTGGAATAGCACCGAATCCGGCGGCATAGGCGGAGCCGGCGGCAACGCCGGCATGTTCGGCAACGGCGGCACCGGTGGCAACGGTGCAGACGGCGGCCTCGGCGGCAACGGCGGAGACGGCGGCAACGGCGGCTGGCTGATGGGCAACGGCGGCACCGGCGGCGACGCCGGTGACGGCACCTACACCGGCCCCGGCGACCTCCCCGCCCTCGGCGGCGCCGGCGGCAACGCCAGCACGCTGCTCGGCGCCCACGGCGACCACGGCCACTACGGCACCCTCGACGGCGCCCCGGCCGCCGTCGCCGGGATCACCACCGCCGGCACGTGGATCACCGACGCCGACGGTCGGGTCCTCGTGCTGCACGGGTTCAACGAGGTCTACAAGATCCCGCCCTATGAGCCGTCCGCCGGCGGGTTCAGCGACGATGACGCGGCGTTCCTGGCCGCCAACGGCTTCAACTCGGTCCGGCTGGGCGTCATCTGGGCGGGCGTGGAACCACAGCCCGGCGTCATCGACTACAACTACCTCGCCTCGATCAACCAGACCGTGCAGATCCTGGCCAACCACGGCATCGTCAGCATCATCGACTTCCACCAGGACGACTTCAGCCCCGTCTTCGGCGGCGAAGGCGCACCGGAGTGGGCCACCCAAACCGGTGGGCTGCCCAACCCCGACATTGGCTTCGGACTCAACTACGCACTCAACCCCGCACAGAACCACGCCTGGGACATGTTGTGGTCCAACGCCAAAGGGCCCGACGGGGTGGGTCTTTTGAATCACTACGCGCGGATGACCCAAGCCGTTGCGGACTACTTCAAAGACGACCCCAACATCGCCGGCTACGAGATCATCAACGAGCCCTGGGCCGGCTCGACTTGGCTGTCAACGATATTCGGCAATTCCTTCTACGAAGCTCAGCAGCTGACCCCGTTCTACAACCAGGTGAGCGCGGCGATCCGGTCCGTCGACCCCACCACACCGATGATCTACGAGCCGAACACCCTGTTCAACGAGGCAGTGCCGACCCAGCTGGGTGCGGTGGACGACCCGCACGGCGTCTTCGCATTCCACGACTACTGCATGTTGACCAGCATCAGCGCGGCCTTCTCACCACTGTGCCCGGGGTACATCGAGCTACTGGCCGAGAACGGCGAGGCATACACGAGCAAGTACGACGTGCCGGGGCTCATCTCGGAGTTCGGATCCGGAAACGGCGCCGCGGAAGCCGTCATGGTGATGAACGCTGCGGACCAGCGCATGTGGGGCTGGTCGCAATGGGCCTACAACGGGGTTCCCGCCATCACCGGCACCGCCCCGGGCAATGCGCTGGTCTTCGACCCCAGCAAGCCGCCCGTCGGCGACAATGTCGATTGGTCCAGGCTGGAAGCGACGTCGGCGCCGTACGCGCAGGCCGTTGCCGGCACCCCGACCTCCTGGTCGTTCGACTCCGGCACTTTCCAGCTGAGCTACTCCACCGAGATGGCCGGCGGCACAGGCCACTTCGCCGCCGGCTCCCAGACCGAGATCTCGGTACCACCCATCCAGTACCCGGACGGCTATCAAGTCTCCGTCACCGGCGGACATGTGGTCTCGGCCCCTGGCGCGCCGGTGCTGGTCATCGCATCAGACAGCGGCGCGAGCACCGTCAGCGTCGTGGTGACTCCGGCAAGCTAGGAGGTACGCCTCAGCATGAAAGCCCAAATCAGCAGTCGAGTTGTCGGTTTTGCCGCGACCGCGGGCGCGTTTCTGGCGTTCGGGGTGGCGCCGCTGGTTGCCGCTCCGGGGGCCCAGGCCGATTTCGATGACGCGCTCGACGCCGCCTTCGCACCCTTCCTCGACACCACCACCAACACCCTCGACTGGGACGCGGTGCTCTCACCCTCGGCGTGGGACACCTTCCTGGCCCCGGCGCACTGGGACACCGTCCTGACCGAACTGGGCGGTTTGACCGCCCCCGGCCCCGCCGCCGCCGACCCCAACACCTGGCTGCTGCAGTACGTCTACACCCCCCTCCACACCGGCATCGAAGCCTGGATCCACAGCGACCTCGGCCAACAAATCAACTACCTCATCAACCAACCCTTCCAGGACCTGACCGGTAGGCCCCTGATCGGCGACGGCATCGACGGCACCGCCGAACACCACGACGGCACCGACGGCGGCTGGCTGTTCGGCGACGGCGGAAACGGCTGGAATAGCACCGAATCCGGCGGCATAGGCGGAGCCGGCGGCAACGCCGGCATGTTCGGCAACGGCGGCACCGGTGGCAACGGTGCAGACGGCGGCCTCGGCGGCAACGGCGGAGACGGCGGCAACGGCGGCTGGCTGATGGGCAACGGCGGCACCGGCGGCGACGCCGGTGACGGCACCTACACCGGCCCCGGCGACCTCCCCGCCCTCGGCGGCGCCGGCGGCAACGCCAGCACGCTGCTCGGCGCCCACGGCGACCACGGCCACTACGGCACCCTCGACGGCGCCCCACCCGGTGGCGTCTCCGACCTCGGCACCACCGGCACCTGGATCACCGACAACGACGGACGAGTGGTCCTCCTGCATGGAGTCAACGAGGTGAACAAGGAGGCGCCGTTCACGTTGTCTGCGGCGGGTTTCAGCGACGACGACGCAGCGTTCCTGGCAGCCAACGGCTTCAACTCGGTGCGGGTCGGAGTCATCTGGGCCGGGGTGGAGCCCCAGCCCGGCGTCATCGACTACGACTATCTCGCCTCGATCCGAGAGACGGTGCAGATCCTGGCCAACCACGGCATCTACGCCATCCTCGACATGCACCAAGACCTCTACAGCGCCTCACTCGGTGCCGACGGCGCACCGGAATGGGCAGTGCTGACCGGCGGACTGCCCAATGAAAACTACGGCTTCCCGTGGACCTACGCGCTCAATGCGGCAGAGAACCACGCTTGGGATGCGTTCTGGTCTAACGCCAAAGCACCCGACGGCATTGGTCTCCAGAACCACTACGCGCAGATGTGGGAACACGTCGCGAACTACTTCAAAGACGACCCCTCCGTGGTCGGCTACGAACTCATGAACGAGCCGTGGGCCGGATCATCATGGCTGTCAACGATATTCGGCAACTCCTATTTTGAGGCGCAACAGCTGACCCCGTTCTACAACCAGGTGGACGCCGCGATCAGGGCGGTCGACCCGACCACGCCGGTGTACTTCGAACCGAACACCCTGTCCGGCAACCTTCCGATCCCAACCCACCTGGGCACGGTGGACGACCCGAACCGAGTGTTCGCGTTCCACGACTACTGCCTCACGACAACGTTCATCGCCGGCAGCGACTTCGGCTGCTCGCTGTGGGAATCGATCGTCCAGGGCTACGCCGAGGACTATGCGGCAGCGCAGCACATACCCGCAACGATCACCGAGTTCGGTGCCACCAACGACACCGCCGTGCTGACCGACACCCTGAACCAGGCCAGCCAGCAGGAGTACAGCTGGCTGTATTGGCACTACGGCAGCCGATTGGTCCACGACCTCAGCGAAGCGCCGTCGGGTGCCAACGTCGACACCTCGGTCTTGGCAACGCTCGCTGAACCGTACCCGCAGGCCGTTGCCGGCACCCCGACCTCCTGGTCGTTCGACTCCGGCACTTTCCAGCTGAGCTACTCCACCGAGATGGCCGGCGGCGCCGGCCACTTCGCCGCCGGCTCCCAGACCGAGATCTCGGTGCCGCCCATCCAGTACCCGGACGGCTATCAAGTCACGGTCACCGGCGGGCATGTGGTCTCGGCCCCTGGCGCGCCGGTGCTGATCATCGCCTCGGACAGCGGCGCCACCACCGTCACCGTCACCGTCACGGCCGCCGTCGGTCCGGCCTGAGCGGCGTGACCTCAGGCACCATCAGATGTTCGCTGAACCGCTGAACACGGACAGCTTGAGCGACCGGGCTATGCTTAATCCCATCGAGATCAACACCCGCAAATTGGGTTACTTCGTGGCCGTTGCCGAAGAGTTGCACTTCAGCAAGGCCGCGGAACGTGTTCACCTGGCCCAGCAGGCCCTCAGTCGCCAGATCAAGGAACTCGAGAACCTGGTTGGCGCCAAGCTGCTGGAGCGCACCACCCGCAAGGTGACGTTGACGCCCGCTGGTGAGGCCTTCCTGGCGGGAGCTCGCACCGCGCTCGCCGCTCTTGACGAAGCTGCATCCGCCGCACGACGAGCCGCGCGCGGGCTGGCCGGCACGCTGCGGCTGGGCTACGTCCCCGGTGCCGCCCTCGAACTGACACCGTTGATCCTGGCCGAGTTCGCCGAACGCCACCCCGCCGTCGTCGTTGAGATGCAAGAGTTTCCGGTCCACGACTCATCGGCGGGCCTGGCATCTGGGGCCGCTGACGTGGCGTTCGTGCGGCTGCCGAAGGGCATACCCAACATCGAGACGGAGGTCCTGTTCGTCGACCCGGTGGTGGCGATGGTGCCGAACTCGCACCACCTCGTCGGACGGGGTTCGGTGTCTGCGAAGGATCTCGTCAGTGACCCGATCACCAACGGGGACACCGTTGACGAGGCCTATCGCGCATTCTGGTGTCTGGAGGCGGCACGCGACGAGTCAACCAAGGCCCGCCTCGTTCCCATCACCTCGATCACCGAGGAAGCACAAGTGGTCGCGGCCGGAGCGGCTATCGCCGTCACCAGCGCAGTGGTCATGAACTTCATGCCGTTGCCGGGCGTGCGATTCCTGGCGATCAACGACTGGCCCGGCTCGGCGATCGCCCTCGGCTGGCACCGCGGCGAACGCTCCCCTTTGGTTGCCCAGTTTCTCGAGGTCGCGCTGTCAGTGCGGGACCGCGAGTCCGAGCTCGTCCACACCATGGAGAACAGGCCGACCACCGCCTGAATTCAGCACACTGCCGTTGTCAATGAGCCGGCGGTTTGGTGTTTCCGTTCGCGGCTGCCGATTGTCAGGATTGACGCAGGAATTATTAGAATTCCTGCTCAGAGCCATGACTATCTGAGAAATTACGTCGCCAGGGGTTTCGGTTATGACTCATCAGCGTTCTGCCATGCGTCCCCACCGGTTGTGCACGGCACGACGTCGCCTGATCGGTCTCAGTGTCAGTGCCGGCGCGTTCGTGACCGTCGGGTTGGGGCCATTGGCCGTTGCGCCGGTGGCCCAGGCCGACTTCGACGACGCGATCGACGCCGCCATCGCACCTTTCGTCAACGCCACCACCAACACCCTCGACTGGGACGCGGTGCTCTCCCCCACCGCCTGGGACACCTTCCTGGCACCCACTCACTGGGACGGCGTGCTGGCCGAACTGGGCGCCCTCGCGGTGCCCGGAACGGCCGGCTTCGACCAGACAGACCTCGCTGAATGGGTGCAGCAGTACCTCTACACCCCGATCCACGCCGGTATGCAAGCCTGGATCACCAGCGACTTCGGCAAATCGGTCAACGACGTGATCAACACGGTGTTCGGCTCGCTGGTGATCGGCAACGGCGTCGACGGAACGGAAGCGATCCCCAACGGCACCGCGGGTGGATGGCTGTTCGGCGACGGCGGCGCAGGTTGGGACAGCACCGAGCCCGGCGTCGCCGGCGGTGACGGCGGCACGGCCGGGCTCTTCGGCACCGGAGGGGCCGGCGGTGACGGCGGCACGGGAGCCATCGGTGGGCACGGCGGCAATGGCGGATGGTTGATCGGCATCGGCGGTGACGGTGGCGACGGCGGCAGCAGCGACGGCGGTGTCGGTGGCTATGGCGGTGACGGCGGTAGCGCAACGGGATGGTTCGGCAGCGGTGGCGACGGTGGCGACGCCGGCGCTGGTGTGTACACCGGTGGCCGCGAGCTGCCCGCCCTCGGCGGAGCCGGCGGCAACGGCAGCTCGCTACTCGGCACCCACGGTGTCCACGGGCAATTCGGCACCCTCGACGGCGCCCCGCCCGGAGGTGTCTCGGATCTCGGCACCAGCGGCGCCTGGATCACCGACAACGACGGACGGGTCGTCGTCCTGCACGGATTCGGCGAGGTGAACAAACGAGCACCGTTCTATCCCGCCGCTGAGAACGAAGGGTTCAGCGACGCCGACGCGGCACTACTGGCCGCCAACGGCTTCAACGTGGTGCGGGTGGGAATCCTGTGGGAAGGCGTGGAGCCCAGACCTGGCGTCATCGACTACGACTACCTCGCCGCGATCAACCAGACCATTCAGACACTGTCCAACCACGGCATCTACACCGTTCTCGACATGCATCAGGACCTCTACGCCGCCGGGCTGGGCGGCCCGATGGGCTACGGCGACGGCGCACCGGACTGGGCCGTACAGACCGGTGGGCTTCCCGACCCCGACACCGGCTGGCCGTGGACCTACGCGCTCAATCCGGCCGAGAACCACGCCTGGGACAAGTTCTGGACGAACGCCGACGCACCCGACGGCATCGGGCTGCAGAACCACTACGCGCAGATGTGGCAAGCCGTTGCGCATTACTTCAAAGACGACCCCCACGTTGTCGGCTATGAGCTGATGAATGAACCGTGGCCGGGCTCGACGTGGTTGTCGACCATCTTCGGCAACTCGTTCTTCGAAGGCCAGCAGCTCACCTCGTTCTACGACCAGGTGGCCTCGGCAATCCGGTCCGTCGACTCGACCACCACGTTGTACTTCGAACCGAGCACGCTGTCCGGCAATCTCCCGATCCCGACCTACCTGGGCGAGGTGGACGACCCGAACACCGTCTTCGCGTTCCACGACTACTGCACCATGACCGCCCTGTTCGGCACCGACTTCGGCTGCTCACTGTGGGAGACGATCGTTCACGGCAACGCCGACGCCTACGCGTCGAAATACGATCTCCCGGTGGCGATCACCGAGTTCGGCGCCTCCACCAACACCGGCTCGATCACCGACACCATGACCGAGGCCAACCGCTATGGCTACAGCTGGATGTTCTGGGACTACACCCTGATCCGCAACCACGACCTGCACACGCCCATAACCGACGAGACCGTCGACTATGCGACCTTGACCACGCTGGCCCAGCCCTACCCACTGGCGGTGGGCGGCACCCCTGGCGCCTGGTCGTTCGCGGACGGCACCTTCAACTTCAGCTACTCGACCGAGATGGCCAGCGGCTCAGGACACTTCGACGCCGGCACCCAAACCGAGATCTCGGTACCGACCCTGCAATACCCCGACGGCTACCAGGTCAGCGTCACCGGAGGACACGTTGTCTCCGCGCCGAACGCCCCTGTGCTGGTGATCGCCTCAGACGGCGGCGCGAACACCATCACCGTCACCGTTACCCCGGCAATCTAGGAGATTCGCGTGACCATGACGGACCGCATCCGCATCCGAAAGACCGTCGGATTTGCCACTGCCACAGGCGCATTCCTGACCTTCGGACTGGCGCCACTGGCTGTCGCGCCGGCAGCCCAGGCAGACTTAGACGACGCGATCGAAGCAGCCATAGCACCCTTCGTGGACGCCACCACCAACGATCTCGACTGGGATGCGGTGTTCTCCCCCACCGCCTGGGATACCTTCTTCGCCCCCGCGCACTGGAACACCATCTTCGGTGAACTCAGTATCCCGGGTGAAGCTGCCGGACCGGCCGCATACGATCCGGCGGACCTGACCGGTTGGCTGGAGCAGTACTTCTACATGCCGATCCACGACGGCATCGAAGCCTGGATCAACAGCGACCTTGGCCAACTGATCAACAACTTCATCAACCAGCCGTTCATCGACCTGACCGGACGCGCGCTGATCGGCGACGGCGTCGATGGGGACTACTTGCATGTCAACGGCACCGACGGTGGTTGGCTGTTCGGCGACGGCGGCAAGGGCTGGGACAGCACCGTAGACCACACGCCCGGTGGCAACGGCGGACACGGCGGACTGTTCGGCATCGGCGGGGACGGCGGCCATGGCGGCCTCGGTGCTTCCGGTGGTGCCGGAGGCGCGGGTGGGGTGCTGATGGGCATCGGCGGAAACGGCGGCGACGGCGGCGACGGCGACCTCGGCTTCAACGGCGGTGCCGGCGGGGCCGGCGGCGCAGGTGGTGACGCGACCGGCTGGTTCTTCGGCCTCGGCGGAAACGGCGGAAACGGCGGCGACGGCGCCGCCGGCGGCACCGGCGTCGCAGGAGGTCACGGGGGCGACGGTGGTAGCGCCACCGGACCGTTCAGCAGCGGCGGCCACGGCGGCGATGCCGGCGACGGCGTCTACAGCGGCCCACGCGATCTGCCCGCCCTCGGCGGGGCCGGCGGCAACGGCGGCCTGCTCGGCAGCCACGGCGACCACGGCCACTTCGGCACCCTCGACGGCGCCCCGCCGGGTGGCGTCTCCGACATCAGTACCGCCGGCAGCTGGCTGGTCGACGGTGACGGACGAGTCGTCGTCCTGCACGGATTCGGCGAGGTGGTCAAAGACCCGCCGTTCTACCCAGCCTCCGAGGGGTTCGGCGACGCCGACGCGGCGCTGCTGGCCGCCAACGGTTTCAATGTGGTGCGGCTCGGCATCATCTGGGCCGGAGTCGAGCCCGAACCCGGCGTCTACGACTACGAGTACCTGGACTTGATCAACCAGACCGCACAGACACTGTCCAACCACGGCATCCGCGTCGTCCTCGACATGCACCAGGACAACTACGGCACCACATTCTGGGGCGATGGCGCACCGGCGTGGGCGGCGCAGACCGGCGGCCTGGCCAATCCCCACACGCCTTTCCCGTTCCGCTACGTCATGAGCCCGGCGGAGAACTACGCCTGGGATTCGTTCTGGACGAACGCCGACGCGCCCGACGGGATCGGACTGCAGAACCACTACGCGCTGATGTGGCAAGTGGTTGCGAACTACTTCAAAGACGACCCCAACGTGATCGGCTACGAGCTGATGAACGAGCCGTGGCCGGGCTCAACGTGGCTGTCGACCATCTTCGGCGGCTCGTTCTTCGAAGGACAGCAGCTGACCCCGTTCTACAACCAGCTGGCTTCGGCGGTCCGCTCGGTTGATCCGGCCACGCCGCTGTACATCGAACCAAGCGTGCTGTCCGGAAACCTCCCCATCCCGACCTATCTGGGCGAGGTGGACGATCCACGCGTCGTCTTCGCGTTCCATGACTACTGCACCACAACGGCTTTCATGGACAGCAACTTTGGCTGCTCATTGTGGGAGACGATCGTCCACGGCAACGCCGATGCGTACGCATCGCAGTACGACATCCCGTCAGCGATCACCGAGTTCGGCGGAACCACCAACGCCGGCTCGATAGCCGACACCCTCAACGCGGCCAATAGCTATGGCTACAACTGGATGTTCTGGGACTACACCATGCTCCGGTACTGGGACCTGAACCAGCCCATGACCGAAGACAACATCAACATGGACCTGCTGACGCAACTGTCGGAGCCGTATCCGCTCGCCGTGGCCGGCACCCCGGACGCCTGGTCGTTCGACTCCGGCACCTTCGAGCTCAGCTACTCCACCGAGATGGCCAGCGGCACCGGCCACTTCGCTGCCGGCGCACACACCGAGATCTCGGTGCCGAACATCGTCTATCCGGACGGCTACCAGGTCACCGTCACCGGCGGACACGTCGTCTCAGCCCCCAACGCTCCGGTGCTGATCATCGCCTCCGACAGCGGTGCGGGCACCGTCAACGTCGTGGTGAGCCCGGCAGCCGGCTAACGCGTGAAGTACCGCTGGGCGTCGGATCGGTGCAACAGAAAAGTCCCCGCGGCGATCAGTACCGATCCGACAATGCCGGTGGCCGCAACGACCAGCGCGACCGCCGGCCGCGCATCGGCGTGCGACAGCGTGCTGACCGCGTTGACTATCGCCGCGATTCCCCCGCCGGTCAACACCGTGCGCGCCCAGCGGTACCCGGAACGCATCAGCATCAAAAACGTCGTCACCACCACGACCACCACGAGCGCCATCAGTGCGGTGATCGGATAGGTGACCGCGGTCGCGTGGACGTCCGGGGCGGTCAGCAGGCTCACCACGTAGCCGCACGTCATCAACGGCAGGGCGGTCAGCCACAGCCAGAACCCGGTGTCGACGTCCGCCGGGCGGGCCGGCTGGGCGTCCACCGTTGGCTCCGGCCCGTCCGGTAGGCCCGTCACGCCAGCCAACCGGCCGCTTCGGCCGCCCAGTAACTCAGCACGATGTCGGCGCCGGCCCGCCGGATACCGATGAGGGACTCCAGCGCCGCGGACCGTCCGTCGATCCAGCCGTTGGCGGCGGCCGCGGCGATCATCGCGTACTCACCGGAGACTTGGTATGCGGCGACGGGGACCGAGGACACCGCGGCGGTCGCCGCGATGACGTCCAGGTAGCCCATCGCGGGTTTGACCATCACGATGTCGGCGCCTTCGGCGAGGTCGAGGGTGACCTCTCGCAGCGCCTCGCGGGCGTTGCCGGGTTCCTGCTGGTAGGTGCGACGGTCCCCGGCCAGGGTCGAGGCGACCGCATCCCGGAACGGGCCGTAGAACGCCGAGGCGAACTTCGCCGCGTAGGCCAGGATCACCGTGTCGTGATGCCCGGCAGCGTCCAGCCCGTCGCGGATGGCGGCGACCTGGCCGTCCATCATGCCGCTCGGACTCACCACGTGAGCGCCTGAATCCGCTTGGGCGACAGCCAGTTCCACGTAGCATGACAGCGTAGCGTCATTATCAACACGGCCGAACCGGTCCAAAACCCCGCAGTGGCCGTGATCGGTGAACTCGTCCAGGCAGGTGTCGGCCATCAGCACGGTGGAATCACCGAGGTCGGTGGCCAGATCACGCAGCGCGGTGTTGAGCACGCCGTCGGGAGCCGCGCCGGCCGATCCGGTGCTGTCTTTGTCCGCCGCTGCCGGAACCCCGAACAGCATCAGCCCGCCCACGCCGGCCGCTACCGCCTCGGCGGCCGCGGCGCGCAGCGAGTCACGCGTGTGCTGATACACCCCGGGCATAGAAGGGATCGGCCTCGGCTCGTCGATGCCGTCGGCGACGAACATCGGCAACACCAGATGCCTGGGCTCCAGCGACGTTTGAGCCACCAGCCGGCGCAGCGCCGGAGTGGAACGCAGCCGACGGGGACGCTCTCTCACGCGTTGACTCTGCGGTGAGGGCGAAGGCTACTCGCACTTCTTCGCCGTAGGCGCAGAGTCAACGCGGGATGAATCATCGCCTGCGGCTCTTCTTACGCGGCGGCGGCAACGCACCCTCGGCCCGCAGTCGCGCGGCGTGCTCGGCCAGCGCGTCGACCAGCGGACCCACGGCCGCGGTCTCCGGCTGCACGTCCACCCGCAGCCCGAATTCGGCTGCCGTCTCGGCGGTCTTGGGGCCGATGCAGGCCACCAGGGTCCGGGCGTGCGGCTTGCCGGCGATGCCGACCAGGTTGCGCACCGTCGAGCTCGAGGTGAAGCACACCGCGTCGAACCCGCCGGTCTTGATCATCTCGCGGATGGTCGCCGGCGGCGGAGCGGCCCGCACGGTGCGGTAGGCGGTGACATCCTCGATCTCCCAGCCCCGCTCGCGCAGCCCTTCGGCCAGCGTCTCGGTGGCGATGTCCGCCCGCGGCAACAGCACTCGGTTCACCGGGTCGAAAACATCGTCGTAGGGCGGGAATTCGTCCAGCAGGCCGAGCGAGGACTGCTCACCCGAGGGCACCAGCTCGGGGCTGATCCCGAACGCCCGGACCCGCTCTGCGGTGGCCTCGCCGACGCAGGCGATCTTCACCCCGGAGAACGCCCGAGCGTCCAGACCGAACTCGGCGAACTTCTCCCACACAGCGCGCACCGCGTTGGTCGAGGTGAACACCACCCACTGGTAGCGGCCGTCCACCAAACCCTTGACGGCCCTTTCCATCTGAGCGGGGCTGCGGGGCGGCTCCACGGCGATGGTCGGAACTTCGATCGGCGAGGCGCCGTGCCCGATCAGCCGGTCGCTCATCTCGCCGGCCTGGTCCTTGGTGCGCGGCACCAGAACCGTCCAGCCGTACAGCGCGCGGCTCTCCCACCAGTTCAGCTTGGCCCGGTTGCTGACCGTCTTGCCGATGGTCACCACCAGCGGCCCGGCCGAGGTCTCCTGACCGTTGGGCAGGATGACCGGGTCGATGCTCACCAGCGCCGACGCCTCCGTCAGACCGCCGAGGCTGGACTCGATCGAGCGCTGCGCGCAGGTGGTACCCGAGGTGGTGACCACGCACGGCGTGTTGTCCGACAGGCCGTACTCGATCAGGGTGCGGGCCGCCTCCGGCAGGTGCGAGGTGGTGGCCTGCAAGATCAGCGGCCCCGGAGCGGCGGCCAGCGCGCCCCAGTCCACGTTCGGGTCGCGGACATCGGCCACCGTGTGCGACGAGCCGAGCGGCAGACCGGCGTAGGTGGGCACCGCACTCGTGGCGGGCAGTCCCGGCACGATCTCGAACGCAACGTTGGTGCGAGCCACCGCGTTGACCTCGGTGATGACCGCGTCGATGGACAGCGGGTCACCGGCGACCAGCCGCACCACGTCGGCGCCTGCGCGAGCCTCGGCCGCCAGGATCTTCGCCACCTCGGCCGGCTCGCCCAGCGCCGGGCGGATGTCGGGCCCGCCCGGTACGGTCGCGGCATCGTCGGCAGCGTCAGCGTCGGTGCCGTCGGCGTCGTGGGCCGCGTCGTCGTCGGCCTTGTCCGCCTTGGGGGCCGGGGGCACGGGACCAGCGATCGGAGGCAGGTCCGTGCCGACCAGCGCCAGCACCGCCTCGGGCACGTCGGGGTCGATGAACACCAGCGCGGCGTTCGTCAGCGCCGTCCGTGCCCGCGTCGTCAGCAGGCCCGGGTCGCCAGGACCCGAGCCGACGAAAACAATGCGGCCCGGCTTGGGCTTCTGCCCTCGCACGCTCACTTGGCGAGCCATTCCGTACTCCCCGTCACTTCTCACTCACTTCCGACGCACGTCTTCACCGTGCGTCCGCCATCAGCTCGCGCGCACCCAACTCGAACAGTTCCGCCGCGACCGACACGCCCAGTTCCCGGGCTCGGTCCGGACTGCCGATGCCGGACGCGCGGATCACGTCGGATCCGTCCAGCGCCGCTACGCAACCGCGCAGCGACAGCTCCTCGAAGACCCGGCCGTCCTCATCGATGGACTCGACCACCTCAGCGATCGCGCCCACCGGTGCGGAACAACCCGCCTCCAGTTCGGCGAGCAGGGTCCGCTCGGCGGTAACCGCCAGGCGGGTGTCGGCGTCGTCCAACTCCGCCAGCAGCGCCGCCAGTGCCGTATCACCGGCGCGGCACTCCACCGCCAGTGCCCCTTGGGCCGGAGCCGGCAACATCTGTACCGGTTCCAACGTCTCGGTGACCGCGTCGAGGCGTCCCAGCCGGGCCAGACCCGCCCGGGCTACCACGATGGCGTCGAGTTCGCCGCTGCTTACCCTGTTCAACCTGCTATCTAGGTTGCCTCGTAGGGGGCGAATTTCCAAACCGAGACCCAGTGCTCTAAGCTGTGCCGCCCGCCGCGGCGACGAAGTGCCCACCACGGCACCCGCCGGCAACTCTCCCAGCACCAATCCGTCCCGCGCCACCAGCGCGTCCCGGGCGTCCTCACGAGGCGGATTCGCGGCGAGCAGGAACCGGGAGTCGGCAGCGGTCGGCAGGTCCTTGTGCGAGTGCACGGCGGCATCGACCCGGCCGTCGAGAATGGCCTCGCGCAACGCGGCGGTGAACACTCCCACCCCGATGTCGGCGATCGGCCCGGACGTGACATCCCCTGCCGTGCTGATCACGACCAGTTCAGCGGGGTGTCCGGCGGCCACCAAGGCATCGCGAATGGTCCCGGCCTGGGTGGTGGCCAACAAGCTGCCCCGGGTACCGATGCGGATTACTTCACCCAAAACGTCTACCCGGCCGACCCGGTTTCGGCGCCGACATCCAGTCCGCCCGGCACTACCGGCAGCTCACCGGCGGTCGCGACCGCGTCCACGGCGGTCGGGTCGAGCTCGAACAGTTCGCGCAGCGCCTCGGCGTAGCTGTCACCGCCGGGCGAGCTGGCCAGCTGTTTGACCCGAACGGTGGGGGCGTGCAGCAGCTTGTCGACGACGCGACGCACGGTGCGCGCCACCTCCTCGCGCTGGGCGGCCTCCAGGTCCGGCAGCCGGTGATCCAGCCGCATCAACTCGGCAGTGACCACATCGGCGGCACGCTGCCGCAGCGCGGTCACGGTCGGGGTGACCTCGGCCATCCGTTGCCCGGCCAGATAGGTGGCGACCTCGCGGGCCACGATGTTGCGCGCGGCCTCGGTGTCGGAGGTGGCGACCTGCGCCGACGGCTCGCGCTGGATCCGGTCCATGTCGATGACCCGCACGCCGGGCAAGCCGGCGACCGCGGCGTCCACGTCACGCGGCATGCCCAGGTCGCAGATCACCAGCGGCTGGGTCGCCTCGTCACGGTCGCCCCCGGCCAGCGCGTGGTGCACGTCGGCCAGCGACACGACTGGGCTCACCGCGCCGGTGGAGGACACCACGATGTCCGCGCTGATCAGGGTTGCGGCCATCCGGTCCAGCGCGACGGCGTCGGCCGTGACGCCGCTCTCGCGGACCTTGCGGGCCAAGCGCTGAGCGCGCGGCAGCGAGCGGTTGACGACGTGGATGTGTTCGACCCCGGCGCGCACCAGGTGGGCCGCGGACAGCGCGCCCATCGACCCGGCGCCGATCACCACCGCGGTCCGTCCCCGCAACGCGTCTTCGCCAGACTTCGAGCCCAACTGCTTGGCCGCGATGCCCAGGGCGACCGAGACCACCGACGCGCCGGCGGCGTCGATCCCGGTTTCGGAGTGCACCCGCTTGCCCACCGACAGTGCGCGCTGGGCCAGCTCATGCAGCACCCGGCCGACGCTGCTGTTGGACTCGGCGGAGGCGTAGGCGCGACGCACCTGGCCCAGCACCTGCTGCTCGCCCACGACCGCGGAGTCCAGGCCGCTGGCCACCGAGAACAGGTGCTCGACGGCGGCCTCGCTGTAGCGGACGTAGGCGTATTTGGTCAGGTCGGCCATCGACATGCCGGAGTGTTCGGAGAGCACCTGCCCGATCGCCGACAACCCGGCGTGGAAGGCGTCGACGACGGCGTAGATCTCCACCCGGTTGCAGGTCGACAGGATCATCGCCTCGGTGACGAGCGGCGATTGCAGCACCTGCTCGACGATCTTGACCTGATCGGATTCAGCGGTGCTGAGCTGCTCGAGTACGGAGACGGGGGCGCTGCGGTGCGAGACCCCGAAGAGCAGGACGCTCACGGCAATATCACCTGGTCCGCTCCTTGCTGTCACCCGTGAACAAACTTCACTCCACGGTAGAGGCTAAAGCGCTGGCCCACCAAATTCGGCGGTTTAGCGAGGCTCGACGGAGGAGAGGCGAAGCTGGAACCGCCGCATGAACCCGGCGGTTTAGCGAGGCTCGACGGAGGAGAGGCGCAGCTGGAACCGCGACTTGAGCGCCGCGGTTTAGCGAGGCCCGACGGAGGAGAGGCGAAGCTGGAACCGCCTCATGAACCCGCCAAATCGGCACGTAGCCGGGGCTCGTCGACTTCCCAGTAACTGTGCTCTCGTCCGTCGAGCAGCACCACCGGCAGCCGGTCGCCGAATTCCGCTCGCGGGCCGGTGTCACCGGCCCCCGCGGCGGCGTCGACGTCGACGACGTGCAGGTCGAACCCGAGTTCGGCCGCCAACTCGGCCAGCTGGGCCTGCACCTGCACGCAGACCGGGCAACCGTCGCGGGTGAGCAGCTGTACCTGGTGGCGGGTCATGGCTTCAGTGTGGCGCAGGGTGGCTATGTTTTCGCTATGACCAGCGGAAGTGCGGTATCGATCACGAATCTGCTGTATCGCTATGCGGAGTTGATGGACTCCGGTGACCTGGACGGCGCTGCGGCGCTGTTCACCCATGCCCGGATCAAAGCCGACCCCGACGGCACGGTCATCCTCGACAGTGCCGGGATCCTGCAGCTGTGGCGCGGGCTCGTCACCATCCACGCGGACGGCACGCCGCGCACCAAGCACGTGATCACCAACCCGATCCTCGACATCGACGAGGCCGCTGGCACGGCATCCTGCCGGTCCTACTACACGGTGCTGCAGCAGACCGACGCCGTGGCGCTCCAGGTGATCGCCGCCGGCCGCTACCACGACACGTTCGAGCGGGTCGACGACGTTTGGCGGTTCAGTTTCCGCGATTACTCGATGTTCGACCTCAAAGGTGATCTACGCGATCACCTGGGGGTCATCGGCCCTACCGCCGGATAGGGTTGATGACGGCCGGAGCCCCGGCCCTACAGCCCAGACGCGGAAGGAGTCGGGTGATGGCATCACCGGGCCCGGCCGAACGGGCATCCGCAGCCGATGTGACATCGCTGATCAACGACGCCAGCGCAGAGCGGGCGCTCGCCGATGTGGCCGACACCGACACGCCCGCACCGGTTGACCTGACCGCCGCGGCGTTCTTCGACGTCGACAACACCCTGGTCCAGGGCTCCTCGATGGTGCACTTCGGTCGTGGACTGGCCGCCCGCAACTACTTCACGTATCGCGATGTCATCGGGTTCGTCTACGCCCAGGCCAAATTTCAGCTCACCGGCAAGGAGAACAGCGACGACGTCGCGGCCGGCCGGCGCAAAGCGCTGGCGTTCATCGAGGGCCGGCCGGTGTCGGAGCTGGTCGATCTGGGCGAGGAGATCTACGACGAGATCATCGCCGACAAGATCTGGCCCGGCACCCGTGAGTTGGCCCAGATGCACCTCGACGCCGGCCAGCAGGTGTGGCTGGTCACCGCGACCCCTTATGAGCTGGCCGAGACCATCGCCCGTCGGCTCGGATTGACCGGCGCGCTGGGCACCGTCGCGGAGTCGGTCGACGGGGTGTTCACCGGCCGGCTGGTCGGCGAGATCCTGCACGGGCCGGGCAAAGCGCACGCGGTGCGGTCACTGGCGATCCGGGAGGGGCTGAACCTGCGGCGTTGCACGGCCTACTCCGACAGCTTCAACGACGTGCCGATGCTCTCGCTGGTCGGCACGGCGGTGGCGATCAACCCCGACGCCGCGTTGCGGGAGATGGCACGCAAGCGGGGATGGGAGATCCGCGACTTCCGTACCGCACGGCGGGCGGCGCGGATCGGTGTGCCCTCGGCGCTGGCGCTGGGGGCGGTCGGCGGGGCCCTGGCTGCGGCCGTGGCGCACCGGAACGAGCGCGGCTGAGCTTGCGAAGCGCGCGAGGACCGGTCGACCGCATCAAGCACTGTGGCGCACCGGAACGAGCGCGGCTGAGCTGCTCGCTGATAGGCTTCCGCCGCCGAGCACCACGGCGAGCGGAGGGGTAAACCGGCATGTCAGTACACACCGAATCGCAGGGAGTCATCGGTACCCACTACCGGTTCCCGGACTACTTCGAGGTAGGCCGGGAGAAAATTCGGGAGTTCGCCCGCTCGGTCAAAGACGACCATCCGGCCCATTTCGACGAGGCTGCGGCCACCGAAGCCGGGCATCCGGGGCTGGTGGCATCGCTGACGTTTCTGGCGGTCGCCGGGCGTCAGGTGCAGCTGGAAATCTTCGAAAAATTCGACATACCGATCAACATCTCTCGGGTGCTGCACCGCGACCAGAAGTTCACCTTCCACCGGCCGATCGTGGCCGGTGACAAGTTGTTCTTCGACACCTACCTGGACTCGGTGATCGAGTCGCACGGCACGGTCGTCAGTGAGGTCCGCAGCGAGGTCACCGACGCCAACGGCGAGCCGGTGGTGACCAGTGTGGTCACCATGCTCGGCGAGTCAGTCAACCAGGACGCCGAGACCGAAGCGGCGACGATCGCCGCCCTCGAGGCGATGCGCGATCGGGCGCTGGGCAAGAAGTAGCCCAGCCAAGAAGTAGTCCCGCCACCCCGGCGAGGGTGCTTAGTTGTACGCATGCACGCGGCGTGTTGCGCACAAACACGCGCGCTCGCGCAAGGAGCGCAAGAAGCGCAAGAAGTCAGCCGAAGAACATGTTGCGGCGGCCGGCCAGCAGCCGGTACAGCGTCTGCTGAATGGTCTCGCGCACCTGGTCGGTCAGCTCGAAGGTGACCATCGGGTCGTCGGCGGCACCGGCCTCGTAGTCGGTGGTCGCAATCGGCTCGCCGAAGGCGATGTGCCACTTCGACGGCATCGGCACCAGGCCGGCGGGACCGGCCAACGGAAACAGCGGCGTGATCGGGAAATAGGGCACGCCGAGCAACCGGGCCAACAGCTTGACATCGGCGATCATCGGGTAGATCTCCTCGGAGCCGACGATCGAGCACGGCACGATCGGCGCCTTGGTGCGCAGCGCCGCCGAGACGAAGCCGCCGCGACCGAAGCGCTGCAGCTTGTAGCGGTCCTTGAACCGCTTACCCAGGCCCTTGTAGCCCTCCGGGAACACCGCGGTCAGCTCGCCGGCCTCCAGCAACCGGTTGGCGTCGGCGGTGCAGGCCATGGTGTGGCCCGCCTTGCGGGCGGTCGGGCCGATCATCGGCAGGTCGAATACCAGGTCGGCGGCGAGCATCCGCAGGTTCCGATGGTCGGGGTGATGGTCGTGCACCGCCACCGAGAGCATCAGCGCGTCCATCGGCAACACCCCGGCGTGGTTGGCCACCAACAGCGCGGGCCCATCGACCGGCAGGTTCTCGATGCCGCTGACCTCGACCCGGAACCAGTCGTTGAAGAACACCCGCAGCAACGGCAGCACAACCGCCTCGTTGAAGTGCGGGTCGAAGCCGAATTCGTCGACCTGATAGTCCCCGGTGATCCGCTCCCGCAGGAACGCGGCGACCGCGGCCACCCGGCGAGTGAGTTCACTCGGGGTGGGCGTTGAGGCGCCGGTGGTTCCCGCGGCGCCGCGGCGCTCGCCGAGCTCGCGGACGACGGCGGCGACCTGATTGACCGAGGCCTGTTCGGCCGGGCCGGCCAGCGTCGACGGGTGTCGGCGCACAGAACTTGAATGTTTGTGCAGCGGAATGACTTTTGCCTTCGAATCATCAGCCATGGTGTTAACCTCCCCGCACCCTGTTGACGCTGATATCCCCCAGGCGCTGCGCTGCGCTCACTGTTCGCCGTTCCACCGAACGGACCCACTTGGGATCGACGATCGGGTTCAGTCCCCGGCCCCGCACGTAGTCATCGAAAGCTTCGGCGGTGGTCCACTTGGTGCTGTACCCGAGTTCGGTTCGCATTCTAGTCGTGTCCATCACCCGGCCAAAGCTCAGATAGTCCAGCTGTTCCCGGTTGATCTCGGTGTAATTGTTGGCCCGCCGCAGCGAATCCATGACCCACAGGCCGACACCGGGCAGCGGAACCGGAACGCGGCCCGACCGGCGGATGGCCTGCGACATCATGATGATCCCGTCGGCGCCGATGTTGAAGGTGCCGGCCTTGCCGGCCGTGGTGGCTCGCTCCAAGGCGCCCAGCGCGTCTTGCTCGTGTAGCAGCTGCAGCCGCGCGTCTCGGCCCAGCACCATCGGAACCAGCGGGCCGGCCAGGTAGCGCGACAGCGCGGTGTCCATGGCCGGGCCGATCATGTTGGCCATCCGCAGGATCGTGACCGCGATGTCGGGCCGGCGCCGGCCCAGTCCGCGCGCATAGCCCTCGATGTCGATGCTGTCGCGGGGGAACCCCTGAGTCGGAGGCCGGCGACTGGTGCTGTCCTCGGAGAACAACACCGGGTCACGCGAGCACGACCCGTAGACCTCCGAGGTCGACTTGAGCACCACCCGGCGCACCGAAGGCGCCTTCTGGCAGGCCGCGAACAGCTGCATCGCGCCCATCACGTTGAACTCTTTGAGCGCCGCCCCACCGCCGGACCGCGGCACGTACGACGCCGCTGCCGCGTGCACCACGGTGTCGACGTCGCTGTTTCGAATCACCTTGGCGATAAAGGGGTTACGGATGTCGGCGCGGACAAACTCAGCGCGCCCCATCCGGCGCAGCATGTCCTTGCTCGGCATGACCGCATCCACGGCGATCACCCGGTTGATCAACGGGTTCTGCGTGAGCCTTGCGGTGAGAAACCCACCCAGGAACCGGCACGCACCGGTGACCAACACAACCTTGGGGTAATGCCGGGAGTCACTTCGCGTGCCGTCGCTCGGGGGTCCGGCGTCGTCCACCCCGTCAGCCTAACGGCCACGCCGGAAAAGCAATACCGGCGAGCGGCTCGTTGTCGAGCGTGAAGCCAACGTCACACCCGGCACGGCTCGGGGGCCTGGACGGACCTGGGCGGAGTTACTTACCGAGTTTTCTGCGCTGCACGCGGGTACGGCGAAGCAGCTTGCGGTGCTTCTTCTTCGACATGCGCTTGCGCCGCTTCTTGATGACTGAACCCATGAACTCCGCTATCTGCTTCTGCCCGCGCCGACGAATGGGCGCTGCTGAACTTGATCGACCCGGTTACTTTACCCGTAGGCAGGCACGGACCGGAAAACCGCACCTGACCGCGGCCACTCAGACAGCCGACCCCGGGCGTCGCCGTGCGGCGACGCCCGGGGGGCGCTTACCTGTCGACCGGCTCTTTAGCCCGCGTCGAAGAAGGACGTCTCCAGCAGATCGTGCACCGCCTTGGCGTGCACTCGGAAAGACCGTCCCACCCGTACCGCGGGCAGCTCGCCGTTGTGCACCAGGCGGTACACCGTCATCTTGCTGACCCGCATCAACGCGGCCACCTCGGCCACGGTGAGAAATTGTGTCGTGTCACGTGCCGAAGGCCCGTTCGCAGACGTCATCGTTACCCATTTCAATCAGGCACGTGCAGTCTCAGCGGCTTCCCCTCCGCTGCGCCCACACGCACAGACATAGAGGAGAATAGCGGGACGGATGGGGTTCCTGCGACTAGTGAGAGCCAATATGTGAAAAATAAGTGAATTACTCTGATGTGATTCTTAGCTGCTCAGAGCGGGTTTTTGCGGCCTGCACCGCCCGATCGATCGAGGTCCGCAGGCCACCGGCCTCCAATTCACGCAGTGCGGCCGCGGTAGTCCCCCCGGGCGAAGTCACCATCGCTCTCAGGTGGGCCGGGGCGGTGTCGATGCCCGCATTCGGCGCCCCGTCGCCCTCGCCGCGCCCCTCCAGCAGCATCTGCGCCGAACCGGCCATCGTCTGCACCGCCAAGTCGGTGGCCGCCTGCCGGCTCAACCCCGCCGCAACCCCGGCATCTACCAGCGCCTCGACCACCAAGAAGAAGTAGGCCGGCCCCGAGCCCGATACCGCGGTGACGGCGTCCATTTGCTCCTCCGGAACGATCGCCACCGTCCCGACGCACTCGAACAGCGCAGCGACCTCACTGACCTGTTCGTTGGTGGCGAACCGGCCCTTTGCCAGCGCGCTGGCACCGGCGCCGACCTTGACCGGGGTATTGGGCATCACCCGCACCACCGCGGCGCCGGCCGGGAGCTTGGACTCCACGTACCCGGTGGTGAGACCGGCCACGATCGTGACCAGCACCTGCTCGGCGCTGTCCCCGGCGGCGGCGGTGACGCTCTTGGCGAACTCGTCGACCACGGCGTCCACATCCTGCGGCTTCACCGCGACGATCACGATGGAAGCGTTCTCGACCGCGTCGGCGACCGAAGTCACCAGTACGGAGTACTTCTCCGACAGCTGCCGAGCCCGGTCGCCGTACCGCTCGGCGACCACCAGGTCCTTGACCGGGCGGCCGGCAGCCAGCAGCCCCGCCAGCAACGCTTCGCCCATGTTGCCGCCACCGATGATCGCGATTCTGGTCATGGCGACAGCATTTCAGACCCGGCCCGCCAGCGCGGTGAAGCCGGGCGCAGCGGGTCGCCCGCTACCGGGCCGCTACCGGGCCGGAACCATCGCCAGTTGGCGGGTCTGCACCACGATTCGGCCCTGGCAGTCGACGACGGTGTGGTCCTCGTCGAACCAGTCCTGCCCGATCTGTACGCAGCTGCAGATCACCCGCAGCCAGCCGTTCGCCGGGATGGCCCGCAGATAGGCGGTGAGCTGCACGGTGGGCGCCCAGCCGTTGCGATCGACGGCGTAGGTCACCGGCGCCGACACATCGCCGCACAGCAGCGCGAACAGCACGTCGGGTTCGGCGTCTTTGGGCCGCACCCACATCTCGATCACCGGCGGGCCGCCGTCCGAGCGTGGGCCGAGCGTGGTCAGCGCCGGCCGGATATCGCAGCCGTGTGCCAAGTGCACGATGTGTTCCATCGGATGGCCCGGGCCGATCGGCTCCAAGCCGGGTGGCGGCTCCGGCGTCATCAACGGCACCACCGGGTTGAACGACAGCAGTGGCGGCGCCTGATGCTCGGGCTCGCTGAGGGTGATGACGGCGCGCACCGCGGTGCGCTCGCCCTGGTTGAGTTCGACGTCGACGAGGCTGACCCGGCGGCCGCGCTTGCGGATCGTGGTCACCAGTTGCATGGGGCCGGGGTCGGGTGCCCACAGATAGCTGGCCGACACCGCGACCGGCTGCAATCCCCCACCGTGGGCGGTGCGTGCGGCGTTGGCGCACAACGCCAGCATCGCGCCGCCGTGCACCTTCGGGCCGATGGTCCAGTGCTCGTTGAGCTCACCGGCGAAGGACGCGACATCGTCGTCACCATCGATCCGCACCAACGTCATGGCATCGGTGAACAGCGTGGATGAAGTCACGCACGGGCTCCTTACGAGTCAGCGATCAGCGCAGCAGATGCGTCCGGGCGAACTGCAGCGATTCGGTCAGCAGTGCCTCGCGCTCGTGTGGCGAGCGCGCTTGCGAGGTGGTCACTTCCAGCACCACGTGGCCGGTGAAGTCACTGGCGGCCAGCAGCTGACACACTTCGGCGGTGGGCTGGTCGCCACGGCCGGGCACCAAATGCTCATCGGCCGGCAGCCCGGTGCCGTCACACAGGTGCAGGTGCGTCAGCCCCGAGCCCATCCGACGGGCCATCTCCAAGCCGTCGGCGCCGGCGGTCGCGGTGTGTGACAGGTCCAAGGTGTAGTGCGCATGGTTGCCGTCGAGTGGATCGTGGGACGGCGCGAACGCCGAAATCCCCGCTCCCGGACCACCTCCGCGGCGACGCATCCGCTCGCGGGACTGATCGGCGCCGAAGAACCGGTCGGCCCGGAACGGGAACATGTTCTCCACCGCGACCGCCACATCGCTGGTGGACTCCAATTCGGCGACCTGATCGCTGAAGCCCTCGGCGTAGCGCCGCTGCCAGCGAAACGGCGGATGCACCACCACGGTTTGGGCGTCGAGCTGCTCTGCGGCCCGGACGCTGCGTTCCAGCTTGGCGATCGGGTTGGAACCCCATACCCGTTGTGAGATCAACAGACACGGTGCGTGCACCGATAGCACCGGTATCCGGTACTTGCGCGACAGCCGCCGGACGGCACCGATGTCCTGGCTGACCGACTCCCCCCACACCATCAGTTCGACACCGTCGTAGCCGAGCCGGGCCGCGTATTCGAAGGCGGCCTCGGCCCGCATGGGGTAAACCGAAGCCGTCGACAATCCGACCTTGATGGCTGGGCGCACGGACTAATAGTGAACGGCTAATTGGCGTGCAACGCCAGCGGCCCCAACGTAACCAGCAAACCGACCGCGACGGCGATCAACGTGCTGACGATGTCGACGGTCTTGCGGACGGCCTGCACCGCAGCCACCAGACCGAGCGTGACCAGGACCGTGAGCACCAGGGCCACGATGCTGTTCCACCGCCACAGCTGGTCGAAAGCGATGAACAGGCCGCCGCCGAACGCCACCGCCAGGATCGACTGCAGCACCACCAACGCGCCGCCCACCACGCCCGGCCGGCCGAGGTACTGGTCAGCCGTCTCGGCTTCAGCGGCCGCGGCGCTGTCGGCACCGGCGTCCTCGGCGTCGGCGTCAGCAACCAGGGCCCCGCCCGCACGGTCGGTGGAGCGGGCCTTGGTCAGGAACGACCGCACGAATGCGGAATCCCCGGTGGGCAGGTCGGCGTCGCGGACATCGCCGGCCATCACGTCGACGGCGAGATCGGTGTAGGTGTCAACCGGATCCGGACGCATCCGTTCGGCGCCGGAGCCCGCCGGCCGGGTTTCGGCCGGTTGGCCGTTCTCCGCGACGGGCGGGTCGGAGCGACGCATCGGCCGGGGGTAAGCACTCTGCTCCGGCCCGGAGCCACGTGGCGCGGCTTGCGGCGGGGACTTGGGCCAGCGCGGCTCGGCTGCCGGCCGCTTGCCGGATTCCACCCGCTGCGCGGGACGCGGCCCGGTCACGGGCCGGTCCTCGTCGACGAACCCGGGTGCCGGGCCGATGGGCAGCGCGCCGCTCGGCTCGCTGTCGGTGCTTGCCGAGGACGGGGCCGAGACCTCGGGCTCGGGCGGAGCCTCGTCACGGATGATCGGGATCTCCCCGGTCAGTTCGGCGACCGTGACGGCGTCGGCATTGCCGCGCCTGCGCCGGCGGCGGCCGGTGACCGGCGGAGAACCGATGTTGCCGTTCTTGGCGAGCAGTTCGGCAACCGAGATCGGTCGCGTCTCGACGTCGCGAGGGTCGGGCTTGGGTCCACTCATCGGTCCGCTCCCTTTGGCCGCGCCCCGGCCATGTTCACCGCTGGGGATCCGAACAGGGTGACACCGTCGGCTTCGCTGTCGAGTCGGCGCAGGATCAAGCCCTCCCGCAGCGCCCACGGGCAAATCTCCACCGTTTCGATCGACAGCGCTCGCATGCTCGCTTCCGCCACCAGAGCACCCGCCACGATCTGTGGCGCTCGCTCGGCGCTCACCCCTTCCAATTCGGCCCGATCAGCCGTGGTCATCCTAGAGATGAATGATATGAGCTGCCTAAGGCCGGTGGCGGTCAATGTGCGCCGGACGCGCGGCCCGGCGGCCGACGGAGCCGCACCGGTGAGCCGCGCCAGCGAACGAAACGTCTTCGAGCTCGCGACCGCGAGATCGGGCGGCCCGGCGTCCAGCACGGCCGCAGCGGCACCTGCGAGCTCGGTGTCCAGCCAGTCCCGCAGCATGGCCACCCGGCGCCGGCCGGGCGGGTCTTCGGTCAGCCACTCCCGGGTGAGCCGTCCGGCCCCCAACGGCAGCGACAGCGCGACGTCCGGTTCCTCGTCGACACCGCTGGACATCTCCAGCGACCCGCCACCGATGTCGAGGTTGTTGATCCGTCCGGCGCTCCAGCCGAACCAGCGCCGCACCGCCAGGAACGTCAGCCGGGATTCGTCTTCGCCGGCGAGCACCTGCAATTCGACACCGGCCTCCGAACGCACCCGGGCCAGCACATCTTCGGAGTTGGACGCGTCGCGCACCGCCGAGGTGGCGAACGCCACCAGCTCCGCACAGCCCGAACTCGCTGCGATCGTGGCGAATTCGCCGACCGTGGACACCAGCTTGTCGGCTCCGCGCCGGGTGATCTTGCCGGAGCTGTCGGTCGCCTCGGCCAGCCGCAGCGTGGCCTTGGTCGAGCTCATGGGAGTCGGGTGACCACCCCGGTGGGCATCGACCACCAATAGGTGGACGGTGTTGCTGCCGACGTCGAGCACCCCTAATCGCACGCACCCAACTTAGTGGGGCGAAGTCCAGACGAGGTGAGGCAACGTGAATTTCTGGTCTAGCGTGGAGTTTTGTGACCCCCGCGCAGCGCCGCTCCCATCCCGGTGAGGTCGATCTGGACTTCCCCCGCGAATGGGTGGAGTTCTACGACCCCGACAATCCCGAACACCTGATCGCCGCCGACCTCACGTGGCTGCTGTCCCGCTGGACCTGTGTTTTCGGCACCCCGGCCTGCCAGGGCATCGTGGCCGGCCGCCCCGACGACGGGTGCTGTTCGCACGGCGCCTTCCTGTGTGACGACGACGACCGCGCCACCCTCGATGACGCGGTCGCCCAGCTCACCGACGCCGACTGGCAGCTGCGGGACAAAGGCCTGGGCAAAAAGGGTTACCTGGAATACGACGAGAACGACGGTGAGCAACAACTGCGCACCCGCACCGTCAAGGGCGCCTGCATCTTCCTGAACCGGCCGGGATTCGCCGGCGGTGCGGGCTGCGCACTGCACATCAAGGCCGTTCGCCTCGGCGTGGAACCCCTGACGATGAAGCCCGAGGTGTGCTGGCAGCTGCCGATCCGGCGCACCCAGGATTGGGTCACCCGCCCCGACGACACCGAGATCCTCAAGACCACGATCACCGAATTCGATCGGCGTGGCTGGGGCCCGGGCGGCGAAGACCTGCACTGGTACTGCACCGGCGACCCCCGGACCCACGTCGGCACCCGGCAGGTCTGGCAGAGTCTGGCCCCCGAACTGACCGAGTTGCTGGGCGCCAAGGCCTACGCCGAGCTGGCGGCGATCTGTGAGCGACGCAACGAGCTCGGCCTGGTGGCTGTCCACCCCGCGACCCGGGCGGCCCGGCGCACCTGAGCGGAGCATGGTGCACTTGGGTGGCCGCAAATTCATGACTGAATAGCCGCAGGTCAGCCAGCACTTTCTCGCCGTAGCGCGAGCGTGGCGCCAGGATGCGGGTGGTCGTTGTCACCACCGAACGATTTTCGGCAGGCGACCAGCGCCGGTATGATCGGCCAAGAGCGCCGCGTAGCGCACCAACTTCGCGGAGTGCGTACTGAATTGAGAAACGCGCCCAACGCGGGCATGATCGCCTATATTACGACGCCCGCCGGAGATTCATGATCAGGACCAAGATGCATACCGTGGATATGGAGCTCGACCGGAACGGACACACGCCGCCGGTCGTTCTTAGGCCTCCCGTGGTCCTGGAAGCGCGCAAACTCAACAAACAGTTCGGCGAGGGCGATACCGCCACGCCGATTTTGCGCAACATCGATATCCAGATAACCCGTGGCGAATTCGTCGCCATGGTCGGGCCGTCCGGTTCGGGCAAGTCCACCCTGCTGAGCATCCTCGGCCTGCTGGACATGCCGACCAGCGGCGATGTCCTCATCAACGGCCAGAGCGTCTCGCAGCTCTCGCGCAAGCAGTTGGCTGCCGTGCGATGTCAGACGCTCGGTTACGTCTTCCAAGCCTTCAACCTTCTGGCAGGCCTGTCAGTGGTCGAGAACGTGATGCTCCCGGGCCTGCTGGCCGGTAAATCCGGCCGCGCCCAGCACGCCCATGCGATGAGCCTGCTCGACCAGGTCGGCCTGGCCGCCAAGTCCAAGCGCGTCCCGTCGGAATTGTCCGGCGGCGAACAACAGCGCGTCGCGGTTGCCCGGGCGCTGTTCATGAAACCGGACGTGATTCTCGCCGATGAGCCCACCGGCAACCTGGACACCGTAAATGGCCAGCGGGTTATCGATGCGCTGTATAACTTGAATGCAGCAGGCCAGACAATTGTTCTGGTGACCCACGACCGGAAAATAGCTGACGACGCTCCTCGTCTGATTTCATTGCTCGACGGTGAAATTGAGACCGACAGCGGAATGGCTCACGCGGCAAATAATGTGACATGGCTCGCGGAACATTAGCCGCGACATTCGGCCTGCTGCGGATAATCAACTTCCGGGCCGTCCGTAAACACGCATTCCGGGCCGCACTGGCCGCATTCTCGCTCGGCGGCGGCGTAGCCGTCGTGGTGGCCGTCATGATCGAGGTCACCAGCGTCTCCAAGGCCGTCGAAGACGTCGGCTACCAGATCGCCGGGCCCGCCCCCCTGCGCGTGGTCGGTGCGGCCACCCGTGGCGGCATCAGTCCCGCCGTCGTCGAAGACTCCCGGGCGGTGCCCGGGGTGGCGGCCGTGGTGCCGGTCATCCGCGGCGTGACGATGATCCACAACGACGGCAAGGAGAGCTTCGGGCTGGGGCTGGGCGTGGACTGCTCGGCACAGTGGATCGTCGACCCGAAGGTCTGCCAGACCGGGCAGGCCGAACCCCCGCCGGCGATCTCGAAGTCGCTGGGCGACTCGCTGAACTCTTCGGCGACCCTGGTCACCGATGTCGGGCAGCTGTCGGTGGAGAAGTTCCAGCGGGTAGCTGACCTCGACGACGTCAACAACGGCCTGGTCGCGGTGCTGCCGCTGAGCATGGCGAAAGTGCAGTTCGCCCGCGGCGACCGGGTGGACTTGCTGTATGTGACCCTGGCCAAGGACGCCAACCCCGACGAGGTCCAGCAGCGGCTGAAGACCACCCTTGGCCCCACGTACACCGTGCAGCCCCGCAGCGAGCCGGCGAAGGGCTACAACGTCAACGACGTGCTGCTGCCCCTGCTGGGGATCTTCGCCCTGATCTCGATCGGTGTCGGGGTCATCCTGATCACCCAGATCACCCGGCTCTCGGTGGAGGAGCGCCGGCGCGAGATCGCGATCGCCTCCGCGTTGGGGGCCTCGCCCGCGTCGATCATGACCGGATTCCTCAGCGAGGCCGCACTGTTGGGCGCGGTGGGCTCGGCGATGGGTGTGCTGACCGGCATCGTGATCTCCGAACCCATCGTGGCCAGCGCCAGCGAGCTGACCGAACGCTTCGTCGGCGTCACCGTTCCGGTGATCCTCAAGCCTGCGATCCTGGTCGTCGGCGTCCTGGCCGGCATCCTGTTGGCGGTGGGCGCCGCGATCGGCCCCGCCCTGTCGGCGTCCAACACTCCCATCGCGGCCGAGCTGTCGGGGCGAGCGGCGCAGGAACAGACCACGCAGCGCAAGATCTGGTTCAAGGCGCTGCTGCTGCTGGCGATCGGCCTGAGCGGCGTGATCGCGGCACGGCTGGCCACGCTGTCCGGCGCGCTGGTCGCGTGGCAGGCCATCATCGCCGACGTGGGAGCGGTCGTCGCCCTCGTCGGGCTCCTGCTGGCTACGGCGTACCTGAGCGCGCAGGCGATCACCAGCCTGCGCCCCCGGCCGGACAAGTCCAGCGGGGCGACGCTGACCATCGCGCTCAACGCGCTGCGCTCGGACCGGTCACGCACCGCGGCCATCTCCGGAGCCATCGCGGTGCCCGTCGTGGTCGCCATCTTGCTGTCCGGGTTCCTGGTGGCGATCCACATCGGCGCCACCAAGGTCGCCGAATCGCAGGCGGACGGCCGCATTGCCATCACTACGACGCAGTTCGCCGATTACGGGCCCATTGATGCCCGATTCGCTCCGCAGACGGTCAACAAACTGAACTCGGTGGCCGGGGTGGAAAAGACCGAGCGGATGGCGGAAATCGAGATCAGCCTCAAGGACGGGTCGTTAGCGCATATTCAGGCGCAAGACCGGCCGACATTTCCGTTCGGATTACTCGCGGGGCAATCCCCGGAGGCAAGCCAGAAAGCCAATCAGGTCGTCATCGGCAGCGTCCTCGCGCGCGAGAAAAATCTCCACATCGGTGACACTCTTGTTTTTGGAAGTGGACTCGACGCGCAGGCAATGAGCATCGGCACCATCGTGGCTACGCCGGAATACGGCGGCCGTCGCATCTACATGCCCTACGCGGTCGCCGAGCAGATCTACGGCCCCCAGCCCGCCGGCCTGATCTTCGCCACCCCGGCGTCCGGGTTCACCGCCGGTCAGGTCATCGAGAACATCAAGGCCGCGCAGTTCGACCAGCCGGTGACCGCGGTGGACACCGACGGTTACGCCTCCGACATCGCGGCCTCCATCGGCCGCTACCTCACGCCGCTGAACACCCTGAAGTACGGCCTGCTCGCGATCGCCTTCATCTCGGTGCTGTCGACGCTGCTGTTGGTCGGTATCCGCCGCAGGCGCGAGGTGGCACTGATCCAGGCGCTGGGCGCCACCCGCCTGCGCGTGTTCAGCATCACCACCATCGAGGCCGTCGTCGCCGGCGCCGCCGGCGGACTGTTCGGCGCGGTGCTCGCGATCGCCATCTCCGAGGCGGTGCGGCGGGCGGCCGTCGTCAACGTCGGGCTGGTGACCCCGCTGGTGTTCCCCTGGACCGACGCGGTGGTCTATGCCGTGCTGGCCACCGTCGCCGCGATCTTCGCGGCCATCATTCCCGCCTGGAAGAGCACCCGGTCCACCCCGGCGACCGAACTGCGCGACGAGTGAGCTCGCCGCGCTGACCCGTTAAGGATGCGATGACAGCCACCACCCCCACCGTTCCGGGTTTCACCGGCGATGCCGTCTACCCGGGCGACGCCCGCTACGACGAGGCGCGCCAGGTCTTCAACGGGATGATCGACAAGCGGCCGCGGGTCATCCTGCAGTGCCGCTCGCAGGACGACGTCGTCGCCGCTGTGCGTTATGCCGTGGACTCCGGTGCCGAAATCGCGGTGCGCAGCGGCGGTCACAGCGTCGCCGGCCACTCGGCCACCGAAGGCGGCATCGTGATCGACCTGACGCAGATGCGCGGGGTGCGAGTCGACGCCGAGAAGCGGATCGCCTACGCCGACGCCGGCGCCACCTGGGGCGATGTGGACCCGGTGACCAGCAAGTACGGCCTGGCGACCCCCGGTGGGGTGGTGTCGACCACGGGCTTGGGTGGATTCGGGCTCGGCGGCGGCATCGGCTGGCTCTCCCGCGCCCACGGCATGACCTGCGACAACCTGATCGGAGCCACCCTGGTGACGGCATCCGGCGAGGTGCTGACGGTCAGCGAGACCGAGAACGCCGACGTGCTGTGGGGCCTGCGCGGCGGAGGCGGCAACTTCGGCGTCGTGACGCAGTTCGTGCTGCGCCTGCACCCGATCAACGGTGTGGTGGCCGGCGTGCAGTCCTACCCCGACACCGACGCGGAGGCAGCCCTCAAGCACTTCCGCGCCCAGATGGACAACGCACCCGACAGTCTGGCGTCCATCCTCGACTTCTCCACCGACTTCACGACGGGCCAGTCGCTGGTCAATGTGCTGGCCTGCTCGACGCGGACCGACCAGACCGGCAGCGACGACGTCAGCGCGCTGCTCAATGTTCGCGGCGTGGCGACCAAGCCGGTGGTGGCCGTGCAGCACAAGCTGGACTACTCGACCTGGCAGCAAGCTCTCGATTACACGGCGCCGTACGGCTGGCTGAACTACTGGAAGTCGCTGTTCGTCACCGAGCTCACCGACGAGGCCATCCGGCGCATCGCCCTACTGGGACGGTCGCGGCCCTCGGCGCAGACCCGACTGCACCTGATCCGGCTCGGCGGGTACGCCAGCCGGGTTCCGGAGGAGTCGACGGCCATCGTCGCCCGCCACCACCCCTACATCATTCATTTGATGGCGACATGGACCGACCCCGCCGACAGCGCGCGCTGCACGGCGTGGGCCCGGCAGGCCTTCGAGATCCTGCGGCCGCTGGGCCCGAACAGCGCCTACCTGAACTTCGTCGGCGACGAGGGGCAGGACCGCATCCGCGCGACATTCGGCGACGCCGGATACCAACGCCTCGCCGAACTCAAGGCACGCCTGGACCCGACCAACCGGTTCACCCTCAACCACAACATCGAGCCCGCGACGGGGAGCTGACCGCTCCGCAGTTCTCAGTGTGTCGCCAACGCCGACACACGTTTACGCCGACGCACGGTAGGTATTGTTGTCCGCGGGGGAAAGGACGCAGGGATGTCTGCCGCGCACGATGATGACTTGGCCTTCGCCGGCGTCGCGCGCTTGGCGCAGTTGGTGCGTGCGCGCGAGGTGTCGCCGCGCGAGCTGGTGACCCTGTATCTGGATCGGATCGCCCGGCTGGACCCGGTTTTGAACGTATTCCGTACCGTCATGGGCGACCGAGCCATGGCCGAGGCGGCAGACGTCGAGCGGCGACTGGCCGCCGGAGAAGCACTACCGCTGGCCGGTGTGCCGATCGCGGTCAAGGACGACACCGACGTGGCAGGCGTTTCCTCGATGTGTGGCACCGGAATTGACGTCGGCCCGGCGAGCACCGACAGCGCCGCGGTACGCCGGCTGCGGGCCGCCGGCGCGGTGATCATCGGCAAGACCCATCTCTCGGAATTCGGCGCCTACCCGGTGAGCGAATCGGCGACCTGGGGGGTGACCCGCAACCCGTGGGATCTGTACCGGACCCCGGGTGGCTCCAGCGGCGGCTCGGCCGCTGCCGTTGCCGCCGGCATGGTTCCGGGCGCCACCGGTAGTGACAGCGGCGGCTCGGTTCGCATTCCGGCCGCCTGCTGTGGGCTGGTCGGGTTGAAAGGCCAGCGTGGCCGGGTCAGCACGAAGGAGTCGCCGGAGCGGGCATACCGGTTCCACGGGCTCAACCACATCGGGCCGCTGGCTCGCAGCGTTATCGACGCGGCGTTGCTGCACGACGCGATGACCGGACCCGAACCCGACGACGAGATTCCGTCGCCGCCACCGGCACCGCCGCTGATGGACGCACTGCTCGCGTCACCGCGGCGGCTGCGGATCGCGATGTCGTTCAAACCCGTTGTGCCGGTGCACGTCAGCGACGAGGTGCGCCGCCCGGTCCTTGAGACCGCGGAGTTGTTGCGCTCACTGGGCCACGAGGTCATCGAGCGCGACCCGGTCTATCCGGTGACAGGTATCGCCGCGGTGCTCGCACTGTTCATGAACGGGTTCGCCCACGAGATCGAGCGGCTCCCGAAAACCGAACTGCTGGAACGGCGTATGCAGGCTGAGGCCCGAACCAGCCGGTTGGTCCCGGATTGGCTGGCTCACCGGGCTGTCGCCGCGGAGCCCCGGATCACCGCCCGCTCGCAGCGCAGGATCGCCGACTTCGACATCCTGATGACCCCGGTGCTGGCGATCCCGCCGGTGCGGGTGGGCTATTTCGAGGGCCTCGGGCCGACCCGGGCCATGCTGCGGATGCTCAAGTTCATCCCGTTCACCTTCCCGCAGTGCTACAGCGGTCAGCCGGCCATCTCGGTCCCGGTCGGGCTCGGTTCCGACGGCCTGCCCGAGGCCGTGCACCTGGTGTCGCGGGCCAACGACGAAGCCACCCTGATTTCACTGGCGGCACAGATCGAGTCGGTACAGCCCTGGGCACACCGGCGGCCTCCGACCGAAGCGCTGGTGTCGCAGGTGGGTTGACCGAACCGCCGCAGCAGGTCAGCCGGAATGCTCAGCGCCCTCGGTCATTCAATGCGGCGAGATGCGCCCATGCGCAATTCGCGAGCGATCAGAAAGAGCGGGAAGGCGACGCTTATTCCGACGAAGAAGGCTCCAACGAGATACGCCCAGACGAAGCGCACGTTGTGCTTCCGTGCCTCGATCACCATCAGAATCGCGGCCGAAAGGCCGACTAACAGGGCGTCGGCAGTGATGTATTTGGAGGCCGAGTTGACCTGGGTATCACGCCAGAACGTGACAAAGATATCGACCGGTGAGTGCAGGTATGGCCCCGCCAGTGTCCACGTCGCGATGAGCGCAGCAAAGGCGATGGCGCCGTAGACGACGCAGAGCACTTTGCGGGACGTAGGGATGGATGATGCCTCGCCGGCCTGGTCGGCTGTTGTCATAACCCGCACTCTAAGGCGAACTGCGCAGCGGTAGTTCTCGCTCGAGGAACTTCGATGCCCCCGAAGGTTCACCCCCAAGAGCGCCATCTCGTAACCATCAGGATCGGCGAAGGTGAATGTCCGGCCGAGGGGGCCGCAAAGCCCTCGCCAAGACCCCGCCCCAGTCAGCGTCGGGTTCCGGGAGCGAGCCGAACGCGGATCAACCACCACCACCCAGAAAAACTCCTGAGCGACAAGGACTCCGGCGACGATGATGACGATGGGCACTAGGTGCCCGTGGCGGCTCGGCTAGTCCAGATAGCCGTTGTCGCGGTACCACTCGCAGCCGGCACGCAGCGCGGTCGCGAACGGAGTGAACGGCACACCCAACTCCTGGCGAGACTTGCTGGCATCGGCGAAGATCTCGGCGGTCGACAGTCGCATCTGGCGGGCATCGATCGGCAGCCGCGGTCCCACCACGGTGCGGGCGACACTGACGCCGGCTGCGGCCACCGGAATGACCCAGCGCGGCAAAACGACGGAGGGCGGACGCCGGCCAAAGAGCGCGTTGGCGGCAGCGAATACCTCACGGAACAGCAGATTTTCACCGCCGAGGATATAGCGCTGCCCGATCCGGCCTCGCTCGGCGGCGGCGATGTGCCCGGCCACCACGTCGTCGACCGAGACGAAGTTGGTGCCACCGGGCGCGGCGAACCACAGCCGGCCCTGCTGCGCTTCGACCAGCATCGCGCTGGCGATGCGGTTGACGTCGCGGGGCCCGATGACCACCGACGGGTTGACGATCACGACCGGCAGACCGGCCGCGGCGGCCTTCTGAAGTTCGGCTTCGGCGAGGTGCTTGCTGTGCCCGTAGGGGAACTGCCGCGGGCGGATGTTGAACTCGTCGGTCTCGACCAGCTCATGACCGCGCTCCGGGACGCCCAGTGCGGCAAGCGAGCTGGTGTAGACGAAACGCTGTACCCCGGCACGGGCTGCGGCGGTGGCCATGTCGCGGGTGCCGTCGACGTTGGTGCGATACAGCCGGGTCTGAGTCCGGTAGCGCCAGTAGTCCGAGATCGCCGCGGTGTGAAACACCCAGTCGCAGTCGGCCATCGCGTCGGTCAGTGCGTCAACGCCGTCGTTGACGTCGCCGATCCGGGTCTCGCAGTCCAACCCCTCCAGCGCCACCATCGGCGAGGTCGAGCGACGCAACACCCGCACCTGCATGCCGCGGCTCAGCAGCGCGGCGACCAGGTTCGAGCCGACGAATCCGGTTCCCCCGGTGACGAATGCGCGCATGCCGGTCAGAACCGGTAGGTCGTGCAACCGACCTCGACGCCCGAGCCGACCGCCATGATCAGCGCGACATCGCCAGGCTTGACCAACCCGCGCCGGCGGGCGTCGGCGATCTGGTAGGGCAGCGCCGAGGTGAACGGGTCGGCAGTCCAGCCCTGCGCTTCGAGGTCGACGAACCGTGACCGGTCCACGCCGATGTGCGCGGCCAGCTCGTCGAGAGCGGCACCGGGCAGGTACGGCGGGAGAACGAGAGCGATGTCCTCGGGCGCCAGCCCCTCCAGCGTCAGCAGTTCCTTGACCGACGACGGCAGGCAGCTCACGTAGATCGCCGCCAGGTTGGGGTCGCGGTCGATCCGCAGCCACATCCGGCCGTCGCGCTCCTGGGTGTAGGTCTTCAGCGCGCCCCTGTACTCCGGGTGGTGGCCGAAGACGAAGCGGCCGAAGCCTTCTGGCCCGTGGCTCGGACTCAGCATGATCGCCGACCCGGTCTCGGAGATGCCGTTGCGCGGGTAGCCGCTCTCCGGGGTGTTGTTCTCCACTTCGGAGGCAAGCACCATGGCATGTCCGGTCCGGCCCGCGCCGATCATGCCCGCGGCGACATGGCAACCGTTGAGGAAGCCGACCGCCCCGTTGAGGACGTCGAACGCGAAGGTCTTGGGGGCGTCCGCGGACTCCGGCTCGGCATTGATCCCGACCTCTCCGGCAACCAGGGTGGCGACCGCCGGCTCGCTCAGGAAGTCGTCGCGGTAGATGCCGGCGTGAATCACCAGTCCGACGTCGGTGCGCTCGACACCGCTGTCGGCCAGGCAGGCGTTGGCGGCGTCGATGGCGAACTGGATCGAGCTGGGCGGCGTCTGACCCTCGGGGGCCATGCCGATGCCCTCGATACGCACCCGCGGCGTGGCCGGCAGCTCCCGGCGGGCACCGGACCGGTTTCCGCGGGCGGAGGATCCGGTCTGGCCGCTCGCGGCCCGGCGCATCCGGTCGGGCAGGTCGTCGAACGTGTACAGCCCGGTGCCGATGGTCTGCCCGGAGCCGGTGATGGACAGCACGACGTTGTCACCGGAGTTGATCCGTCCCGCGTTGATGTAGTCATACAGCGCGACGAAATGCGTGGTGGTGGCGGTGTTCCCGCGCTCAGCCAGGTTGCAGATGGTGTTGGCCCGGCTGGCGGCGCCGGCACCGAAGACCCGGTTGATGGTCAAGATGGCGTCGTTGATCGATGCCTCGGAGGTCTGGTGCATCAGCAGCTGATCGGCGGTCTCGGGCCGCCAGCCGTGCCGCTGCATGACCGCCGCCACATACGGCACCGAGTGCTTCACCGCGATCGCGGTCTGGGTGACCGAGTCGGTGACCATGATGGCACCGCCGTGTGGGCCTTCGGTGGCCTTGGCGATGCACAGCTTGGCGAATTCGCTGTAGGTGGCCAGGTCCAGGTCGTGGAAGCCGACCCGGTCGTTGGGCCCGAGTTCGAGCACCGCCGCCGCGCCGGCGTCGCCGACGGTCAAGCAGGCCAGCCGTGGGTCCATCGCACCCTCGATCTCCTGCTGCGCGGTTTCGGTGATGTGGCTGATGTATTCGCCACTGAACACCAGCGCGTTGCGCACCAGGCCGGTCTTGAGGAAGTCCTGGGCAATACTGACGCCGGTGAACATGCCGGCGCAGGCGTTGTTGATGTCGAAGCAGACCGCGTTGCTCAAGCCCAGCTGGTCGCGCAGCTGCGAAGCCGTACTGGGCTCGAAGGTGAACATGTGCTCGGGGCCGTCGCAGCGCGAGATGTTGCACGCGATGAGCAGGTCGATCTCTTCGGGCGCGTAGCTCGACCGCGACAAGCAGTCGGCAATCGCCTTGCGGCCCAAGTCGATCGAGAACTCGTCCTGGCCGGCCATCCGCCGGCTCTTGATGCCGGTGAGGCGCTCCAGCGGGATCTTCACCTCGTTGACGCAGTCGGCCAGCACCTGCTCGGTGGAGACCGCCCGCGGCGGCAGGTACACGCCCAGGCTCTCGATCACGACGTTGCGCGCCGGACCGTTCTGCACGGGTTTGATCACCGGCGCCGCAACGGGTTTGGGCGCTGGAGCTGGTTGGGGCGCGAGCACCGCAGGCTCGGGCTGCGCCGTGGGCTTTTCGGCGGGCTCCTCGGCCTTGGCGCCGCCGATCGGGCCGAACTCGGCGGCCAGCTCGGCGATGGTGCCGTAGACGAACAGCGACTCCGGCCGCAGTTCCAGCCCGAGCTCGCCCACGCGCACCGCAACTTCCAGCGCCTGGGTGGAGGCACCGCCGAGGGCGAAGAAGTCGTCGGTGACGCCGACCCGATCCAGGTCGAGCACGTCGCGCCAGATCTGGGCCAGTGCCTCTTCGGTGGCATCGCGGGGCGCGACAAATTCTGTGGGTGCGGCGTCGAGATCCTTGTCGAGGGCAAGCAGTGCCCGGCGATCCACCTTGCCGCTGGCCGACAACGGCAGCAGATCGCCGGTGCGGAACACCGCGGGAACCATCGCCGCCGGCACCAGGTCCAGCAGGAAGCGACGCAGCTCGGCGGTGCCGGGAGCCGCCGCGACCGGCACGATATGCGCGATCAGCTGCGTATTGCCGGCGGCGTCCTTGCGTGCCACCACGGCGTTCTCGGCGATGCCAGGATGCTTGGCCAACGCGGCCTCCACCTCGCCGAGCTCGATCCGGAAGCCGTTGATCTTCACCTGGTCGTCGCGACGGCCCAGGTACTCGATGTTGCCGTCGGCCCGGTAGCGGGCCAGGTCGCCGGTGCGGTACAGCAGTGCACGCGGAACGGAACTGAACGGGTCGGGCAGGAATGCGGCAGCGGTGGCCTCGGGCCGGTTCAGGTAGCCGCGGGCCACGCCCACACCGCCGATGTGCAGTTCCCCGGGGACCCCGACCGGAACCGGGTTGCCCGCGGCGTCCAGTAGGTGAATCGCAATGTTGGCGATCGGCTTGCCGATCGGAATGATCGGATCGGAATTCCCGCGCGCACAATGGAAGTGGGTGACGTCGATGGCGGCTTCGGTCGGGCCATAGAGGTTGTACAGCTCGGCGGGCAGCGCAGCGAAGAAGGCGTCGCGCAGGTCCGCGGTGAGCGCTTCACCGCTGCAGAACACCTTGCGCAGGCCGGTACAGGAGACCGATTCCGGCTCCGCAAGGAATCGGCGCAGCATCGACGGAACGAAATGCATTGTGGTGATGCGCTGTTCAACGATGGTGCGCGCCAGGTAGGCGGCGTCTTTGTGGCCCTCGGGTTTGGCGATCACCACCCGGGCGCCGACCGTCAACGGCCAGAAGATCTCCCAGACGAACGGGTCGAAGTTGATCGGGGTCTTGTGCAGCACCCGGTCTTCGGCGGTCAGCTGGTAGGCGTCCTGCATCCACAACAGCCGGTTGCGGATACCGGCGTGGCTGTTCAGCGCGCCCTTCGGTGCTCCGGTGGAACCCGAGGTGTACATCAGGTAGGCCAGGCCGGCCCCGGAAGACCCAGTGGTGCCGGTCTCGGGAGCCTCGGGAGCCGAGTCCTCCTCACTGGGCGCCGTCGACGGCTGGTCCAGACACAGTCGGGCCCCGGTGAAACCCGTTGGCACGTGCGACAAATGCTCACGGTGCGTGACACAGACCGGCGCGTCGGGAACGTCGGCGAGCATCGCCTCCATCCGGCCGGTGGGCTGGGCGGGATCCAGCGGCAGGAACACGCCGCCGGCCTTGAGCACGCCCAGCAGCGCGATCACCAGATCCTCGGAGCGTTCCAGCAGCACCGGAACCACGGCGGGACCCGGGCCGGCGCCGACACCGAACTGGCGCAACCGGTGTGCCAAGCCGTTGGCCCGCCGGTCCAGTTCGCCGTAGCTGATGTCCCGGCCGTCGTAGCTGACCGCGACGGCGTCCGGCGTGCGCGCGGCGCTGGCGGCGACCATGTCGTGCAGAGACGCAGGGGCCGCCGAGTAGTCGACCGCAGTGTCGTTCCAGGCCTCCAGCGCGGCGCGCTCGGCGTCGGTGAGCAGCGTCAGCTGCGAGACCGGGGCCTCGGCCGCCCCGGGCTGGGCCAGCTGGGTCAGCAGCAACGTGAAGTGCTGCCCAAGGGCCTCGATGGTCGTGGCGTCGAACAGGTCGGTGTTGTACTGCAGCGCGACCTGAAGCTCGGGGCCCTGCTCGCCGACCTGCATGGTGATGTCGAACGGCGAGCCGCCCTGACCGATGTAGAGGGTCTCCAGCGGCAGCAGGCCCGAGCCCGATTCCGCACCGTCTTCGAACAACCGGACCTGCTGCCAGGCGAACGACACCTGGAACAGCGGGGTGCGCCCGGCGTCCCGCACCGGCCGCAGCCGCTCGACGAGCAGCGGCAGCGGGTACTCCTGGTGGCCGATCGCACCCAGCACGGTGTCTTTGACCTGACCCAGCAGCGCAGCGAAGCTCGGGTCATCACCGACGTCGACGCGCAGCGGCAGCGGGTTGGTGACGTAGCCGACCATGCCCATCAGCCCGGCGCGGTCGCGGCAGGCGAACGGCGAACCGATGACCAGGTCGTCCTGGCCGCTGTAGCGGTGCAGCAGCACCGCATAGGCCGCCAGCAGCGTCATGTAGGGCGTCGCTCCGACGGTCCGCGCCACCTGCTTGAGCCCGGCCGTGACCTGGGCGTCGATGCTGAACCGGTGCAGCGCACCGTCGTAGGTCTGGATCGCGGGCCGCGGCCGATCGGTGGGCAGCGCCAGGGTCGGCAGTTCGCCGCCGAGCGTCTGGTGCCAGTACTCCCAAAGCCGCTCGCCCTCGGGCCCGGCCAGCATCCGGGCCTGCTGCGCGGCGTAGTCGACGTAGCGGTCTGCGGTCGCTTCCGGCGGGGTCCCGCCGTGTTCGGCGGCGTAGAGCGCACGCAGCTCGTCGAGGATGATGTCGATGGACCAGAAGTCGACCGCGATGTGGTGCACCGTCAGCAGCAGTACGTGGTCGTCCGGGCGCGCCAGTAATGTCAGCCGCAGCACCGGGCCGGTCCGCAGGTCGAAGGGTCGGTCGATCTCGGCCTGGACCCGCTGGTCGAGTTCCGCCGCGTCCGCACCGATGCGCTGCGTGGCGATACGCACCGGCCAGTGCGCGTGGACCAGGGCGACCGGCTGGCCGTCCCGTTCGGTGTAGGTGGTCCGCAGCATCGGGTGCCGGTCCACCAGCGCCTGCGCGGCCCGCTCCAGGGCCGGCACATCCAGGCCACCGTCGATGCGTCCCGCGTAGGCGACGGTGTACGCCGCGCTGTCGGGTGCGAGCCGGTGCATGAACCACATCGAGCGCTGCCCGTAGGACAGCTCGTGTTCGGATGCCGCGTCCTGCGCCTTGGCCATCAGCAACTGGGCGAGCAGCTCACGCTTTTTCTCCGGCGACAGGCTGGAGATGTCGGTGGGCACGTCCGGACGATCCGTCACGCGCTACCCCCATCTTCGGCCATCATTTTCGCGAGCAGGGCGTCCACCGCGTCGTCGGAGAGCTCGGTGACCTGCGCCAGCAGCTCCATCTCCGGTGCGGGGGCCGCCTCGGCGACGTCTGGAGCTGCGGCCCCTTCTTCCGCCACGGCCCGGTCCGGCGCGGCAGCCAACTGCTCGCCGAGCCAGCTGGACAGACTGACGACGCTCGGCCCGTCCAACAGCCGGGCAACGGGAACCACGATACCCAGCTCCCGCTCGACCTGGATGCGAAGTTCCAGGGTGATCAGCGAGTCCACCCCGAGGCTGTTCAGCGGTGCATGCACGTCCAGGCTGGCCGGAGCCAGGCCCAGCTTGCCGGCGACCAGATCACGCAGGTAGGTCGCCAACAGCTGCTGACGCTCCTGCGGCTCGGCGGCCTGCACCGCCTCGAACAGACCGCTGCCGGACGCGCCAAGGCCGTCGGTGACGGTGGCCTGCAGGTCACGCAGCAGTGGCGACTGGGCGCTCGGACGCCACCTCGACCAGTCGATGTCGAGCACCATCGCTTCGGTTGCGCCGTCGGCCAGCAGCGCCGCCAGCGCTGCTAAGTAGTTCTCCGCCGACAGCCCTTCCACGCCGTAGTGGGAGAAGTGCCGGTGCAGCTCGGAGTTGGTGAACATGCCCAGCCCGGCCCAGGGGCCGAAGTTGACGCTCAACGCCGGCCGGCCCGCCGCCCGCCGATGCCAGGCCAGCGCGTCCAGGAAGGCGTTCGCGGCCCCGTAGTTGGCGGCGCCGGGCGAACCCAGCACCGAGGCCGCCGAGGAGAACAGCACGAAGAAGTCCAGCTCCGCGTCGGCGGTCAGGGTGTGCAGGTTCCAGGCGCCCTGAACCTTGGGCGCCATCACCGAACGCAGCTTGGCCGCGTCCAGGCGGGCCAGGATCGCGTCGTCGACGGTGCCGGCCGCGTGCACCACACCGCGCAGCGGCGGCATCGACGCACCGATGGTGGCAAGTGCCGCGGCCACGTCGGAGGACTTGGTGACATCGCCTTGGGCGACGGTCACCTCGGCGCCGGCGGCGCGCAGGCCGTCCAGGGTCGCCTGCACCGCCGCCGAGGGCGCGCTGCGGCCCATCAGGACCAGGTGGCGGGCACCACGCTCGACCAGCCAGCCGGCCACCTTGCCGCCGACAGCGCCGAGCCCGCCGGCGACCAGGTAGGTCGCGTCATCACGCAGCGTGAACTCGCCCGCCGGCGCCGACGGTGCCGTATAGGGCTCCAGCCGGGCGACGTAGCGGCGGTGGCCGCGCAGGGCCACGTCCGTCTCGGGGTTGTCCGACCAGATCTCGCTGAACAGGCCCCGCAGTTCTTCGGGGCCTCCGTCGGCGGACAGGTCGACGCCGGTGGCGTGCAGCTCGGGGTACTCGTGGTCGATGGAGCGGCCCAGGCCCCAGACCGGCGCCTGGCCGATCGCCACCGCGCCCGAGTCTGCTCCATCTTCCTGGCCGGCCGGCTGCGCCCCGCGCGTCACCAGCCACAGCCGTGGCGATTCCGGCCAACCGGCCAGCGTCAGCGCCTGGATCAGGTGGACCACACTCAGCGATCCGACGTCGGTGGCCGTCGCCAGCGACTCTTCGGTCGTGTCAGCCGGCGGCGCGGCCAGCAGGTTCCACAGGTGCACCACTCCCCGGCAGTGCGGCCGGTCGCCGCCGAACGCCGCGCGCAGCAGCTCGGCGAAGTGTTCCGGCCGGGCCGGGTCGATCCGGTAACTGTCGGCGCTCACCCGTTCGATCTCGGCGAGCCCGACGACCGGTTCCACCAGCACACAGGACTGAGACTGCGCCTCGAGGTGGTCCCGCAGGGTGTCGGCGACCGGGCCGTCGGACAGGATCAGCCAGCTGCCGGGCTCGGCGGGCCGGCCCTCACCCTCGGCCGCCAAAGACGCCGGCTGCCAACGCATCCGGTAGCTACGGTCCCGCGGGTCCACCGGGGCGGTGATGACGGTCGGCGCGTGAGTCTGCTCGGCGGACAGCGTGCCGGTGGCCAGCAGCGACCAGTCCGCACCGGCGCTGCCATAGCACTCGAAGGCATCTCCGGTGAGGGCGAACTGCACGGTGCGCGCCTGGTCCAGACCGTCACGCAGGCTCAGCTCGGCGACCGACCGCGTGCCGGGACCGAACGCGACCTCGGCCGCGGCCAGGGCCAACTCGGCCAGCTGCTCGGCCGACAGCGTCGCGGTGGTCACATCGATTTCAGCCAGCACCGTTTCAGGCTGGGCGGCCGAGCGGATCGGTCCGCGCCAGCCGCCGGGTGCGCCCGCGCCGGAGTGCCGCGGCGCGGCGATGGAGCCGGCGTTGAGCCAGGAGTGCACCCGCTGCCAGGGATAGGTGGGGGCGGGGACGCAGCGGCTGCCTTCGGGGTAGATCTGCTCCCAGGCCACCCGATGCCCCAGGGTGTAGAGGGTGCCCAGCGAGCCGAGCATGGTGGAGCGGCCACTGAAAACCCCGTCGTCGCGGCGCATCGACGGCAGCAGGGTGGCGCTGCGATGCAGATGCTCGGCGTCCTCGCGAGCCGCCGTCAGCAGGATGGGGTGCGGGCTGAGTTCGACGAACGTGTCGTGTCCGGTCTCGAGCAGCCGCCGCAGCGCCGGCGAGAACCGCACCGGCGAGCACAGGTTCGCCACCCAGTAGTCGGCGTCCAGCAGCCGCTCGCCCACCAGTTCCCCGGTGACGGTCGAGTACATCGGCACCGTCGGCACGGTCGGCTTCAGCTTCACCAGGCTGCCGCGCAGGCCGGCGCCGAGCGCCTCCATCTGCGGGCTGTGCGAGGCGACGTCGACGCCGATCCAGCGGCAGAACCGGTCCCGCTGCTGCAGTTTTTCCATCAGCTGCTCGAGCACCTTGCGCTCACCGGCGAGCACCGTCGACCGGTAGCTGTTGCTCGCGGCGACGGCCACCTCGCGTTCGTGGCCGGCGATGAGCTCCTGCGCCTCGGCCATGGTGGTCTCGGTGACCATCATCGCCCCGCGGCCACGCACGCCGCGCAGCATCCGGGCACGGGCGCAGATCACCCGCGCGGCGTCGTCGAGGCTCAGCGCGCCCGCGACGTGGGCGGCGGCGGCCTCGCCGAGGCTGTGCCCGACCACCGCGGCGGGCTCGACACCCCAGGAGCGCCACAGCGCCGCCAGCGCCACCTGAATCGCGAAGATCGTCGGCTGCAGGATGCCGATGTCTTTGAGCTTGGATTTGTCCTCGGGTCCGTCCTGGGCGGCCAGTACCTTGAGGATCGAGTGCCCCAGATGCGGGAACAGCGCGTTGTCGCAGGCGGCCAGGGCATCGGCGAACACCGGCTCGTCGGCCTGCAGTCGCTGCGCCATGCCGTGCCACTGCGAGCCCTGGCCGGAGAACACGAACGTCACGCCCGGGCCGGGTCGGCTCGGCGAACAGTGCCCGACCGACAATCCCGGCCGCGACTCGCCCAGACGGTAGGCCGACAGCGACTCGAACATCGCCGCCGGGGTGTCGCCGACCACCGAGAGCCGGTAGTCGTGGTGGCCACGGCGGGCACCGGCGGTGTAGCAGAGGTCGGTCAACGCGCTGCCGCCCATCAGCCCGCCAGAAAATAAAGCCATCTCGTACTCGCCGACCAGCGCGGTCAGCGCCTCCGGCGATCGTGCGGACAGCGCCAGCAACTCGGCGCGCGGTGCCGCGGTGTCGTCGTGGTAGCTGCTGCGGGCCTGCGGAGCCTCGGTGAGCACGACGTGGGCGTTGGTGCCACCGAACCCGAACGAGCTGACCCCGGCGACCGCCCGGCTGCTCGCCGGCCACGGGGTCAGCTTCTGGACCACCTCCAGCGGCAGGCTGTCGAACAGGATGTGCGGGTTGGGCTCGTGATAGTTCAGGCTGGCCGGGATCTCCCGGTGCTGCAACGACAGCGCCACCTTGATCAAGCCGGCGATACCGGCCGCCGCCTCCAGGTGGCCGATGTTGGTCTTGACCGAGCCGACCAGGCAGCGACTGCCCTCCGGACGGCCTTCGGCCAGCACGGTGCCCAAAGCGTTGGCCTCGATGGCGTCGCCGATCGAGGTGCCGGTGCCGTGCGCCTCCACGTACTGGACCGCGCCGGCCGGCAGACCCGCCCGGCGGAACGCCTCGGAGACGACGCGTTCCTGGGCTCGCCCGCTGGGGGCGATCAGGCCGTTGGTGCGACCGTCGGAGTTGGTGGCGCTGCCGCGGATCACCGCGTAGACCGGGTCGTTGTCCTCCAGCGCCTTACTCAGCGGCTTGAGCACGACCACCCCGGCGCCCTCACCGCGGACGTAACCGTCGGCGTCGGCGTCGAAGGTCTTGCAGCGGCCGTCGGGCGCCATCACCCGGGCCTTGCTGAAGTTGATCGCCAGCGCCGGCGACAGGATCACGTTCACCCCGGCGGCCAGCGCCATCGAGCACTCGCCGTCACGCAGGCTGCGGCAGGCCATGTCGACGGCCACCAGCGAGGACGAACAGGCGGTGTCGATCGACATGCTCGGCCCGTGGAAGTCGAACGTGTAGGACAGCCGGTTGGCGGCGATGCTCAGCGCATTGCCGGTGCCGGTGTAGGCGTCGACGAGCTGCGGCTGGCCCAGCCGCAGGAAGCCGTAGTCGTTGGTGGAGATGCCGACGAACACACCGGTGCGGGTGCCGGCCAGCTCATCCGGTACCTGGCCGGCGTCTTCCAGCGCCTCCCACGCGACCTCGAGCAGCAGTCGCTGCTGCGGGTCCATCTGCGCCGACTCACGCGGCGAGATCCCGAAGAACTGAAAGTCGAACTGGTCGACCTGGCCCAGGAAGCCGCCGCGGCGAGTGACCGCGGTGCCCGGAACCGACGGGTCGGGGTTGTAGAAGGCGTCGACGTCCCACCGGTCGGCCGGGACGTCGCTGGTGGCGTCCACCCCACCCGACAGCAGCCGCCAGAAACCCTCGGGACCATCGGCACCCGGGAAACGGCAGCCGATGCCGACGATCGCGATCGGCTCGTCGGCCGCGGGCCGATCGGCGCGCTCGGCGGCGGCTTCAGCACCCGGAGCCGCCGGAGCATCCTTGGCGACCCGGGCCAGATGCGCCGAGAGGATGTCGATCGACGGGTATTCGTAGGCGATGGTGGGGGCCAGCTCGCAGCCCAGCCACTTCTCGAGAGCGCTGGAGAGCCGGACCGCGTGGATGGAGTCCAGCCCGTAGAACGCGAACGGCTTGGCCGGGTCGATCTCGGCGATCGGCAGCTCGAGGTCTTGGGCCAACCGCTCGATGAGCCAGGCGCTGATCTCGGACGCGCTGCGGGCGCCCGGCTCGGTCTGCTCCGCCGCTCGAGCCGGCTCGGCCGGGGCCTGCGGCTGCGCCGCGGCGGTCGCCGACGGCCACTGCGCCACCACCGGCAGCTCGCCGTCGAGGTACTGCTGCTTACACGCGCTGCGCTGGATCTTGCCGCTGGAAGTGGTGGGCAGCTGCAACGGCTGGACCAGCACCACGGCGTGGGTGCGGACCGAGTGGTTCTCGGTGACCGCGGTGCGGATGACCTGCATGGCCTCGTCGGCCTGCTCCCCGGCCACGCGGCTGGGGTCCACTTCCTGGACCACGACCAGTTGTTCGGCCGCGCCGGGTTCCGGGGCGATCGAGAACACCGCACCGCGGCCGCGCAGCAGCGCCGGGTTGGTGTTCTGAACGGTCAGCTCGATGTCATTGGGGTAATGGTTGGTGCCGCGGATGATGATCAGGTCTTTGCGACGGCCAGTGACGAACAACTCCCCGGAATGCAGGAATCCCAGGTCACCGGTGCGCAGGAACGGCCCCTCGCCGGTGTCGGCCAGCGTCGCGGCGAACGTCTCCGCGGACAGTTCCGGTGCTCCCCAGTAGCCGTGCGCGACGCTGCCTCCGGCGACCCAGATCTCGCCGACCTGGTCTCCGGCGCACTCCAGACGGGTCTCGGGGTCGACGATGATCACCCGCTGGCCGCCGCGGGGCTTGCCGCAGCCCACCATGGTCGCCACGTTGGGGTCGTCGGCGGCGACGTCGACCACCCGGTTGTCGCCCAGCGCCACCCGGTCGATGTGCTGCACCATCGGCACCGGCAGGTCCGATCCGCCGGACACCAGCAGGGTGCCCTCGGCCAATCCGTACACCGGGTAGAACGCCTCGGCCCGGAAGCCGGACGGGGCGAACAGTTCGGCGAACCCGTCCAGGGTGGCGGTGCGCACCGGCTCGGCACCGCACAGCGCCACCGACCAGTTGGACAGGTCCAGCGCGGCGCGCTCCTGCGGGGTGCTCAGCTCGACGCACAGGTCGAAGGCGAAGTTCGGTGCCGCGGTGATAAAGGCGCGGTGCCGCGAGATCGCCTCCAGCCACCGCATCGGCCGCTTGATGAACGCCGTCGGCGGCATCAGGACCGAATGTCCGGCGACGTACAGCGTCTCGAGCAGTCCCCCGATCAGACCCATGTCGTGGTACGGCGGCAGCCAGAACACCCCGGTCACGTTGGGCATGTCGGTGTTGGCGTCCCAGGCCTCGGCGATGGTCGTCAGGTTGTGCACCAGGTTGCCGTGGGTCAGCACCACGCCCTTGGGCGCGCTGGTCGACCCAGAGGTGTACTGCAGCATCGCGATGCTCTCGCCGTCGATCTGCGGCGCCACCCAGGCCGCCTCCTTGCCCGTGGCGTCGCTATCAGTGATCGTCCAGCGCAGCGCCTGGCCGCCGGGCAGGCCGTCGATCGCGGGCTTGATCCTGGGCTCGATCTCACTGGTGGTGAGCGCGTAGCCGGGCTGGACGTCGGCGATGATCGACTCGACGCGCGGCAGCAAGTGTTCGCGCATGGGCGGATGCACAGGGATCGCGATGGCTCCGGCGTACAGACAGCCGAAGAAGCTGGCGATGAAGTCCAGCCCCGGCGGACACAACACCAGCACGCGTTCCCCGGCCGCTCCCTGACTCTGCAGGTCAGCGGCGATCTGGCGGGCGCGACGGTCCAGCTCCCCGTAGGTCACCTGGCTGGTTTCGTGCTCATCGCCGTCACGCGAGAAGGTGAATGCCAAGTTTTCGCCGTACCGCGCAGCACGCTGCGTCAGCAGATCAACCAGCGTGCGCAGGGTGTGCACCGTGTCGTCCGGCCCGCTCATCGATCGCGTCTCCCGTGTAACTGACGAAGAAGGGTTTTAGATGGGGCCCAAGGATTCCGTAGGCAACCTTGATTAAGGCTACCTTAAGAAGTCAGACGTCCAGTCCGTGATTTTCGGCGACGAAGACCCCGCCGAGCAAGTTAGGAGACCCCACTAAGGGGTTTACGGGGGGAGTGCGCGAGGTCAACCCTCCAGCTTGTACCCGAGTCCGCGCACGGTAACCAGGTGCACTGGATTGGCAGGGTCGGCCTCGATCTTGGACCGAAGTCGTTTGACGTGGACATCCAAGGTCTTGGTGTCGCCGACGTAATCCGCACCCCAGACCCGGTCGATCAACTGGCCGCGGGTCAGCACCCGGCCGGTGTTGCGCATCAGGTACTCGAGCAGGTCGAACTCCTTGAGCGGCAAGGTAATCTGCTCGCCGTTCACCATGACCACGTGCCGTTCGACGTCCATCCGCACCGGACCGGACTCCAGCACACCCTCGCCCACGCCGCCCTCGTCGTCGCCGCCGCGGCGCAGCACCGCCCGGATCCGGGCGATCAGCTCCCGGGCCGAATACGGCTTGGTCACGTAGTCGTCGGCGCCCAATTCCAGGCCGACGACCTTGTCGATCTCGCTGTCGCGGGCAGTGACCATAATCACCGGCACGCTGGAACGCGCGCGCAGTTGTTTGCAGACGTCGGTGCCCGACATCCCCGGCAGCATCAGATCCAGCAGCACAATGTCGGCGCCGGCCCGGTCGAATTCGGCCAGGGCGGCGGTGCCGTCACCGACCACGGTGGCCTCGAAACCTTCTTTGCGCAGCAGAAATGCCAACGGGTCGGCCAGCGATTCCTCGTCCTCGACGATCAAGACGTGTGTCATCGACGCTGTCCTTCCCGATAGCTACCCTCTGCGTCATCGACAGCGGGTGTGATCACTGCTCCTCCTTCTCTGGGTCCACACTGCCCTGGTAGGCGGGAATCGCCAAGGTAAATGTCGAACCGGTCCCCGGCTGGCTCCACAACGTGATGGTGCCGTTGTGGTTGGCCGCCACGTGTTTGACGATCGCCAACCCCAGCCCGGTGCCCCCGGTGGCCCGCGAGCGGGCCTTGTCGCTGCGGAAGAACCGTTCGAAAACGCGCTGCTGGTCCTTGGGCGCAATGCCGATGCCACGGTCGGTCACGGCGATCTCGACGAAACCGTCCCGGCGACGCCGGCTGATCGACACCGGCGAACCGTGCGGTGAGTAGGCGATCGCATTGGACACCAGGTTGGCCAGCGCGGTGACCAGGAGCGGTTCGTCGCCGAGTACGCGCAGCCCGCTCGGGGCGTCGGTGGTGATGGTGATCTCGGCGTTGTCGGCGGCCACCTTGTGTCGGGAGATCGCCTCGTTGACCACCGCGTCGACGTCGACGACGCCCAGGTCCGGCAACGGGTCGGCGCCCTGCAGCCGGGACAGCTCGATCAGCTCACCGATCATGCTGGCCAGCCGGTTGGCCTCCACCAGCACCCGCTCGGCGAACGGCCGTACCGCCTCGGGGTCGTCGGCCGAGGCCAGCAGCGCTTCGGCGAGCAGCCCCATCGCCCCCACCGGGGTTTTGAGTTCGTGGCTGACGTTGGCCACGAAGTCGCGTCGGCTGGCCTCCATGCGGGCCTGCTCGGACTGGTCGTCGACGATCACCACCGCGAACCGGCGATCCTCTTCCGACAACAACCGGGCGTAACCGCGCACCGCCGACAGATCCGACCGGGTGGCCCCGGGAGCCCGCTTGGCCACCGTCAAGTCGAAGACGACTTCTTCCTCGCCGGCCAGCGCACGCTGCGCGGCCGCCCAGGCCTCGTCGTCGATCAACCGGCCGTGCACCAGTCCCAGCTCGGTGGCTCGGTCATTGAGGTAGACGACGTCGCGGTGGGAGTCGACAACCGCGATTCCCAGCGAGGCGTGCGAGACGATCTGCTGCAGCATCTCCGCGACGGTGATCCCGGACCGTTCGGTGGCTGCCTTGCGACGCCGCTCGGCCAGCCGCGGCGACAGCCAAATACCGGCCGCCACGCCCGCCGCGAGCGCAAGAACCGCCGACGCTGCAGCAAGCGTCAGCGCCGAGGTCGCAGCCACGGCAAAATCGTACGCAGTCTGGCACCGTGAGCTGACCAGCGTTCGACCATGACGTGCGCCGAATGTGAATTCAACCCGAAGATTTCACCCGTGCTCCACCCGGTATTCACACTGGGCGGGCCTCAAACCGCTATTTGGCGCCCTGGCTCGCCACCGCCGCGGCCCCGGCGGCGGCCGCCTCCGGGTCCAGATAGACGCCACCGGCCACCTTCGGACGCAGGTCGGCGTCCAGGTCGTAACGCAGCGGGATGCCCGTCGGGATGTTCAGCCCGACCACGTCCTCGTCCGACATCTGGTCGAGGTACTTCACCAGCGCCCGCAACGAGTTGCCGTGCGCCGCGATCAGCACCGTCTTGCCGCACCGCAGGTCCGGGATGACGACGTCGGTGAAGTAGGGCAGGAAGCGCGCCACCACGTCTGCCAGGCACTCGGTGAGCGGCCCGCCGCCGATATCGGCGTAGCGGGGATCGGTGTCCTGGCTGTACCGGCTGCCGGCCTCGATGGGCGGGGGCGGGGTGTCGTAGCTGCGCCGCCACGTCATGAACTGCTCGTCGCCGTAGCGCGCCTTGGTGGCCGCCTTGTCCAGGCCCTGCAGCGCGCCGTAGTGGCGCTCGTTGAGCCGCCAGGTGCGGTGCACCGGGATCCAGTGCCGGTCGGCGGCGTCCAGCGCCAGGTTCGCGGTGGTGATCGCCCGGCGCAGCAGCGAGGTGTAGACCACATCGGGAAGCAGGCCGTGTTCGACCAGTAGCGAGCCGGCGCGGACCGCCTCGGCACGGCCCTTGTCGGTCAGGTTGACGTCCATCCAACCGGTGAACTGGTTGCTGGCGTTCCATTCGCTCTCGCCGTGACGCAGCAGTATCAGGGTGGCAGTGTCAGACATGGGCGTCAGTGTCTCACGGGAGGTTCGGGTGCCTTTGGCTCACCACGGCCAGGACCAACGGCCCTGCCTGGCGCGTGATCGCGTCGATAGCGTCAAGGTATGGCAGTAGAACCCAGCGACCCCGCCCGGGAGCGCAGTGGGCCCGCCGGGCGGTCGCCCGTCACCGCCCCGTTGGGGACGGTGACCCGGCCGTTTCGGCGCACCGGCCGGTACTACGCACGGATGTGGCGCGACTACCTCGACGAGCGCCACGAAGAGGACCTGCCCGTCGCCCGGCCGACCCTCGCGTTGGCCACCCAGGCCTTCCGCGACGAAGTCGTCCTGCTCGGACTGCGGGGACGCCGTCCGATCGGCGGCATGGACGTCTTCGAACGCATCAACGCCGAGGTCTCCGAGGCGATCGACTTCTACGGTTCGCGCGGCTTTCTCGACGAACCGGAGAAGTTCTTCGCCGCACCGCCGCCGCTGACCGAGGTCACCCTGCTGCCCCGGGAAGGCCGTCGGCGATCCCATGACCGGATCCGCTGGGAGAGCGGATACGCACCGCTGCCGGGGGAGCCCGGCGCGCAGCGGTGGCGCAGTTACACCGGCAACGACCGCGCCTACGCGATTCTGCTGCGGCATCACGAGCCCCGACCGTGGCTGGTGGGTGTGCACGGCGCCGAGATGGGCCGTGCCGGGCTGGACCTGTGGCTGTTTCGGGCGCGCCACCTGCATGAGAAATTCGGCCTGAACATCGTGCTGCCGGTGCTGCCCATGCACGGGCCGCGGGCACGTGGCCTGCCCAAGGGGGCGGCCTTCCCCGGCGAGGACGCCCTGGACAACGTGCACGCCGGCGCCCAGGGAGTCTGGGATGTCCGACGCCTGCTGAGCTGGATCCGCGCGCAGGAGCCGGAGTCGCCGATCGGGCTGAACAGCATCTCGATGGGCGGCTACATCGCCGCTTTGGTTGCCAGCCTGGAGGACGATCTGACCTGCGCCATCCTGGGGGTGCCGGTGGCCGACGTGGTCCAGTTGCTGGGCCGGCACTCCGGTCTGAGCCGCACCGACCCGCGCCGGCAGACGGTCGTGCTGGCCGAGCCGCTCGGCCGGATGACGTCGCCGCTGTCGCTGCAGCCCCGGGTCCCGATGCGCGGCCGTTTCATCTACGCCGGCATCGCCGACCGGGTGGTGCACCCACGCGAGCAGGTGGTCCGGCTGTGGGAGCACTGGGGCAAGCCGGAGATCGTCTGGTACCGCGGCGGGCACACCGGATTCTTCGAAGCTCGACCGGTTCAGCGGTTCGTCGAGGCGGCCATCGTGCAGTCCGGGCTGCTCGACTGACGGGGGCCGACGACGCGAGGTGATACATGAACGGGATGAGCGTCCTTGACGCAGCGATGATCACCGGGGACTCGTTGTTCCACCCGATCAACATCGGCGCGGTGCTGATCCTCGCGCCGCCGGAAGATGCGGGCGAACGGTTCGCCGACCAGCTCTACCGCCAGGCACTGACCCACACCGGCGCCGTCGACCACCGCCTCCGCCGGGTTCCGCACCGGAGCCCGCGCACCGGCGGCATGTGGGTCTGGCGGGATGAACACGACCTCGACCTGGAGCACCACCTCACCCGACGGACCCTGCCGGCCGGCAGCGGCCGTGAGGAACTGTGGCGGCTCATCGGCGAACTGCACGCCGAGCGACTGGACCGGTCGCGGCCGCTGTGGACGGCCGTCCTGATCGACGGGCTCGCCGACGGCAGAATCGCCTTCTACGCCAAGGTCCATCACACCATCGTGGACGGCGTTGCGGGGTTACGGATGATCAGTGACGGGCTGAGCCCCGATCCTGATCGGCGCGGCATGTCACCGTTCTACGCCGCACAGCACAGCCGGACGGCCCCGCCGACCGCTGATTCCGGATCGGATCTGATCGCACCGCTGCGACGCCTGGCCGGCGCCGCCGCCTCCGGCATCACGATGCTCGAGCACCTCGTCGAAAGCCCGGCACGCGCCGTGCTCGCGACACTCACCGGCCGCACCACCATCCCGGCGGTCGGCGCGCCGTTCACGCCCTTCAACCGGCGGCTGGGACCCAAACGCGGCGTCGTCGCCGGCAGCTGGGCCAAGAGCCGCATCCGGGCGGTGCAGCAGGCCACCGGCACCACGGCCAACGACGTCACCACCGCCGTCGTCGGTGGGGTGCTGCGCAGCTGGCTGACCGATCATGGCAGCCTGCCGGGGCAATCGCTGGTGGCGTTCTGCCCCATCACCGTGCGCGCCCCCAACGCCACCTCCGATGACTCCGGAAACCGTTTCGGCGCATGGCTGTGCCCGATCGGCACCGACGTTGCCGACCCGGTGCAACGACTCCGGCGGGTGCACCGGTCCATGCGTGAAGGCAAACGCTATGTCGCCCGGTACGGGTCGGGGGCATCGCTGTCGCTGCTGGTGCCCAGCATCGCCTCGACCATCTTCCAGGCGGTTGCGCCGGTGAGTCCGCGGATACGAACCGGATACAACCTTCCGATATCCAGCGTGCCCGGGCCGCGCGATGAAATGTATTGGAACGGTGCACATGTCGAAGAGATCTATCCGGTGTCGACCGTTTTCGACGGCCAGACGCTCAATGTCACGTTGTGCTCGTATGCCGACCGCATCGGCATCGGCTATGTCGGCGACGGCGAGGTGATGCCCGATATCGCAACGCTGGTGCCGAGGACCGAGCGCTGCCTGCGCGAGCTGGAGTCGGCGGTGCTGCCCGACGGGTGAGGGTCAGCTGCTCGGCGGGATCAAATGCTCGAACGCCCGCAGGTTCTTCAGCGACTGTCCGGTGGATACCCGCCACTCCCATTCCTTCTGGATCGAGGTGGCAAATCCCAACTCCAGCAACGTATTGAAGTCGAAGTCGACGGCTTCGAGCACCTGTCCGAGCACCCGGTCGATCTCCTCGGGCGTCACCGAAGTCAGCGCCATGCGACCGACGAGGTAGATGTCGCCGACGTTGTCCAGGGTGTAGGCCACCCCGTACAGCCGGCGGTTGCGCTGGAGCAGGTACCGGTAGACCCCGGCGTGGTTCTCGTCGGGCTGACGGCAGACGAACGCCTCGACGCGCACCGAGTGCTCTCCGACACTGAGGATGGTGTTGGTCTTGAGTTTGCGCTCGCCGGGCAGTTCCACGATCAGCCCGGGCAGCCCGCCGTGTGAGCCCGGGGTCGGCGAGTAGGTCAGCTCAGCCGCCTGCAGGGTGCTTTCGATGAGCTCCTGGACGTCGCTGCGGTTCATCCCCACCACTGCCTCCTGCGCGCGTGCCCCCGATGTGCGTCGAGTGTGCGGTTTACTCGGCAACACACCGGGGCAGGCCTCGCAAACCGCACACTCGGCGCCGACGGGACGCGCCGTGTCGCCATCCTGCTCATGCGCGCGCCCCGCGCCGCGTCGGCCACCGGCGAGGCCGGCGCGCCGATCCGAGCACCCGCATCCGCCCGCCCCGGGCCGCGGCGAAGTCTTCGATCGCGTGCGTGTAGCTGGCCAATTGGGCGTCGACGGTGCGCTCCCAGGAAAACCGCGCCGCATGGCTGACGGCGGCCCTGCGCATCGCCCATCCCCGGGGCCCGGAACCGAGCCGCAGCAGCTCATCGAGGGCGGTCGTCCACGCCTCGATCCCGTGCCCGTCGACCAGACGCCCGGTGACGCCGTCGCGCACCGCCACCGGCAGCCCACCGACGGCCGCGGCCACCACCGGCGTCCCGCACGCCTGGGCCTCCAGGGCCACCAGCCCGAACGACTCGGAGTAGCTCGGCACGGCCACCAGGTCGGCGGCTTGGAACAGCATCGCCAGATCCTCGCGAGACTGCGGCGGCAGGAAGGTCACCCGGTCACTGATACCCAGTTCGGCGGCAAGCCGAACCAGGCCGCCCGGTTCCGCCAGCCCGCTGCTGCCCGACGGCCCGCCGGCCACCACCACACGCACCCCGGGCAGTTTCGCGGCCGCCCGCAGCAGGATGTCGGGCGCCTTGAGCGGCTGGATGCGGCCGACGAACGCCACGATCGGTTCGCCTACCGACAACCCCAACGCCGCCCGGGCCGCCCGCTTGTCGCCGGGCCGGAACACCTCCAGGTCGACGCCCGGATGCGCCACGTCGATCCGGCGCGGGTCCGCCTCATGCAGGTCGACGAGTTGCTGGGCTTCATCGTCGGTATTGACGATCAGCCGGTCCGCGGCATCGACGACCTGCTGCTCGCCGACCGTGCGCAGCGGCGGTTCCGGGGCGTCCCCGGCGGCCAGGGCGGCGTTCTTCACCCCGGCCAGGGTGTGCGCGGTGTGCACCAGCGGCACCGCCCACCGGTCCGCGGCCAGCCAGCCGACCTGCCCGGACAGCCAGTAGTGCGAATGCACGACGTCGTAGTAACCGGGCTCGTGGGCGGCCTCGGCGCGCAGCACCCCGGCGGCGAACGCGCACAGCTGCGTGGGCAGGTCGTTCTTGTCCAAACCTTCGAACGGCCCGGCCACCACGTTGCGCACCAGCACGCCGGGCGCCACGTGCTGCACCGGCGGGTCGACCGACGACGTGGCGCGGGTGAACACTTCCACCGACACCCCGCGGCGCGCCAAATGCAGCGCGCTCTGCAGGACGTAGACGTTCATGCCACCGGCATCGCCGGTGCCGGGCTGGGCCAGCGGCGACGTGTGTACCGACAGCAGCGCTACTCGGTGCACATCGGATCTGACGCTCCCAACCCCTCCAACGTCGTAGCCCACCCCGCCATCCTTACAGGTTCGGTCAGGCGGACACTTCCGGGACCACGCGGGCGACCGGACCGCGGGACCGGCGCATCGCCCCGACCGGGTCGGCGTAGAGCCCGCCCAGTGACACCGTGCCGGCGCCGGCCTCCTGAACCCGGTTGCCGAACGCGGTGACGCGGATGCTGCGCGCCGACAGCACCGAACGCTGCGTGAAGGCCCGCTCGACCTCGGCCATGCCCTCCGGGTATTCGGTGAAACCCTGGCCACCGACCACCAGGTCATCGGGGTTGAGGACGTCGCGCAGCAGCGCTACGGCTTCGCCCAGAGCACGGGCCCGCTCGGTCAGCAGTGCTGCGGCTCGCTCGTCACCGCCGCGCGCCTCGCGCACCAGAGTGGTCACCGCCGCCGACACGGCGCCGTTGCCCTCCGGCAGCAGCCGCAGCCGACGAGCCGCGGCCAGCACCGCCTCATCGCTGACGGTGGATTCGAGATGTCCGGTGCCCCCGAGCAGCTCCGAGTACACCGGCAGGCCGGCGATGGTGCCAGGACCGCTGGTCGGGCTGTGCACCCGTCCGCCGATCACCAGCGCGTAGCCGACCGTTTCCCGGGCGTAGACGTAGAGGCTGGTGGTGCTGTTGGCCGTCGGCCGCCGCACACCGAACAGCAGTTCCGCCCCGGCCATCGCGTCCACATGCGAGGCCACCGATACGGGCAGGCCCAGCTCCTCGGCCAGCACCGGCCCGACCGGCGCGGCGGTCCAGCCCAGTCGCGGGTGGTCGACGTGGCCGGTGGCCCCGTCCACCGCACCACCGATGGCGACCCCGACCCACAGCGGCCGGCGCTTCTGCCAGCGGGTCAGGTACCGGCTGGCGCTGGCGGCCAGCGACGCCAGCGCCGGCGTGGCCCCGTTGTTCGGGGTCGGGGTCTCGACGACGTCGAGGGTGCGGCCGAGCAGGTCGGTGGCCACGATGCTGGTGGTCTTGGCCCCGATGTGCAGGCCCAGGGTGAGGAACGGTTCGTGGTTGACCACCACCGGCCGACGCGGCCGCCCGATCGCCCCGGACGTGGCCAGGTCGGCGCGCTCCAGCAGCAATCCGGCTTCCAGCAGCGCGCTGACCTGGCGGTTGACGGTGGCGACGCTCAGCGAGGTGGCGCCGGCGATGGCCTCCCGGGCGACCGGGCCGTGTTGACGAACCGCCGCGAAGACCTCGGCGCCGGCGCTGTCGGCCAGCTGCAGGGCCGGGGCTACCACGCGCGGGTGGGAGCGGGGCCGCCCGTTCCGGTGGCTGGCGAGGTGAGCGGTGAGAGAGGTAGTACGCACGCGATGTCCTTAGTCTGGAGAAAAATCCGAAGGGGCCGTTTACGCCTGCGACCCGGCGGACTCTCCTAAGGAGCGCTACTCGCAGCAGGTCAGGCGCAGCAACATGCGCGACAACACGCGCCGTGGGCGACCAGACAGACCGCTGTCAGAAAGCGGGCACTGCGAGACATAGCTGAGAATCTATCACGATCACTAAGGTTGGGGCGATGACGACTTCTGCGCGCGACCAGCGCATTGCCGTAGTCACCGGCGCCAGCTCGGGTATCGGCGAGGCGACCGCGAGAACTCTTGCCGCACAGGGCTTTCATGTGATCGCCGTGGCGCGTCGCGCCGATCGGCTCGCCGCGCTGGCCGATGAGATCGGCGGCACCGCCGTAGTGACCGACGTCACTGACCCGGCCGCGGTGGCCGCACTGGCCCAGGTGTGCGAACAGGTCTGCGACTCGCTCTCGGGTTCGGTCAATGTGCTGGTCAACAATGCCGGCGGGGCCAAGGGCCTGGCCTCGGTGGAGCAGGCCGACCTCGAGCACTGGCGCTGGATGTGGGAGACCAACGTGCTGGGCACGCTGCACGTGACGCGCGCGCTGCTGCCGAAGCTCGTCGCGTCCGGCGACGGCCTGGTGGTCACGGTGACCTCGATCGCGGCGTTTGAGATCTACGACGGCGGCGCCGGCTACACCTCGGCCAAACACGCCCAGAGCGCGCTGCACCGCACGCTGCGCGGGGAGCTGCTGGGAAAGCCGGTGCGGCTCACCGAAATCGCTCCCGGCATGGTGGACACCGAGTTCTCGCTGGTGCGCTTCGACGGCGACCGCGAGCGGGCCGACGCGGTCTATTCCGGTCTGACCCCGCTGACCGCGGCCGACATCGCCGAGGTGATCGGGTTCGTGGCTTCCCGGCCGCCGCACGTCGACCTCGATCAGATCGTCATCCGCCCGCGCGACCAGGCATCGGCGACCCGGGCTAACCGCCGGGAGCAGGACTAGCGGTAGTCGTAGTCGTCGTCGTGGTGGGCGTGCCCGACAGCGTCGGCGCATCGGTCGGGGTGGCCGGCGCGACGCTGGGCAGTGAGGTCCGCGACGGTTCAGTACTCGACAACGCCGACATCGAGACCCAGGTGTCCCAGTCCACCGCCCAGTCCCAGATATCCCCGTCGGCGTAGGACAGCTCGATCGAGCTGCCGGTCACCTCGACCGGGTCGCCGTAGATCGCGCTGTAGAAGTACTGCTCGGCATCCTCCGTCGACAAGTTGATGCAGCCGTTGGTGACGTTGGTGTTGCCCTGAGCGCCGGCGCTGGACGGGTTGGCGTGGATGAACTCGCCGTTGTTGGAGATCCGGACCGCCCAGCGCTCGTGGATGTTGCTGTAGCCGGCGGCCGGGTTGGACATGTAGAAGTCCGCGTACTTCTCGCTGACCACGTGGACACCATTGCGAGTGATGTTGCGCGCCTTGTCGGCCTGACCGTAGCTGCAGGGGAAGTCCATGATCACGCCCTCGTCGCGGATCACCTGGATGCGGTGCGAGGAGACTTCGGCCTTCACCACCTGGCGCCGCCCGATCGAGAATTCCAGCGACATGTCCTGGGCCCCGTAGGCGCCGTCGCCCAACGCCAGGCCGTACAGCTTGGCGTCGACGCGGACGGTGGTTCCGGCCGGGAAGTAGTCGCGGCTGCGCCAGTGCACCCGGGCGCCCTGCACCTCGTCGGGCAGCCAGGCCCAGCTGCCTTCCACCGGCGGCTCGGTGACGATGCTCAGGGCCCGCTCGACGGCGGCCTTGTCGGCGATCGGTCCGTCGAACTGCAGGATCACCGGCGCCGCGACCCCCACCGTCTGACCGTCGGCCAGCTGAAAGCCTCCGTCGATGACGGCGGTGGGGGTGACCGTGGTGATGGTGCCGGCGACCGGCACGGCGTGGCCGTCGTGGCCCACCACTGACCCGCTCCAGGTGTAGACCGAGCCGTAGCCCAGCGGTTCGGTGACGGTGTAGCGCGTGCGCTCCCGGTTGAACGTCCCGGTGAGCACCTTGCCGGCCGGGTTGGTCAGCGCCACCCGCTGAAACCAGCCGTCGCGGACCGTGACGCCGACCGCGGCCGTGGGCAGCACGTCGGCCACCGCGCCGCTTTCCAGGGCGGGTTCGAACGTCAGAGCGGGCGCTGAGGGTGGCGCGTTGTCGGCGTTCTTGCCGGCCCGGCCGAAACATCCCGCCAGCGCGGCCGGCGCGACCGCCCCGGCAGCCAGCGCTGCCAACGCACGTCGCCGGTTCAGGGTCACGGCATTCCAAGATACCGGCCCAGCCGCCTGACCACCTGCGACGCTGATTACACCCGGGCTATAGCGCGCACCCGACGAGCACCGGCTCGGGGTGCAAGGTGATGCCGAACGCGTCGTGCACCCCGTCGCGCACGACGCGTGCCAGGCTCACGATGTCGGCGGAGGTCGCGCTCCCCCGGTTGGTCAGCGCCAGGGCATGTTTGGTGGATAACCGCGCCGGCGCATCCGGCCCGGGATAACCCTTGCCGAAACCGGACCGCTCCACCAGCCAGCCGGCCGCCAATTTCACGCCACCGGGGGTGTCCCAGTGCGGCACCGCGCCGTTCTCCCGGTCAGCCAGAATGCGGTATACCTCTTGCGAAACAACAGGATTGGTAAAAAATGATCCGACACTCCAGGTGTCGTGGTCGGTCACATCGAGCACCATGCCCTTGGCTGCCCGTAGCGCGAGCACCGCGGCGCGAACCGCTGCCGGTGCGCGGTACTCGCCCTCGGCGGCGTCCAGCGCGGCGGTCAATTCGCCGTACCGCAGCGGCGCGCTGCGCCCGGCCGGATCCAGGTCGAATTCGACCTCCAGCACCACCGCCGCCCGATCTTCAGGGGAGCACTTGAGCACACTGGTGCGGTAGCCGAGCTCCAACTCGGTCGCCGGCGTCCAGCGCACCGCGCCGGTACGCCGATCCAGCAGCAAAACCCTGGTCAGGCGGTCGGCGACCTCCACACCGTAGGCCCCGACGTTCTGCACCGGGGTGGCGCCGGCCGAGCCGGGGATGCCCGACAGGCACTCCAGCCCGCCCAGATTCGCGGCGACCGCCCGCGCAACGACGTCGTCCCAGACCGCGCCGGCCTCGGCTCGCAGCAGATGGCCGTCGATGGTGATGCCGTCGTTGGCCAGCACGACGGCGGTCAGGCCCTCGAGGTCGTCGGCGATCAGCACGTTGGAGCCCCCGGCCAGCAGCAACGGGCGGTCATCGGCCGCGTCGAGTGCGCCCAGCGTTGCCACGATCTGTTCGGTGTCGGTGCACGTGATGACACGTCGGGCGACCGGCCCCACCCGCAGGGTGGTCAGCGGCGCCAGCGGCACCGCCTCGGCGACACGCGCGCCCGCGAACTCGGAACCCGCCACGGGCGGTAACGGTAGCGTGACCAGGTATGCCGCGTACATTCACGCTCTTCGAGCACTACTCGGCAACCGTCGAGCAGGTGTATGCCGTCTTCGCCGACGAGCACTACTGGCGGGCCCGGCTGGCCGAATCCGGAGCCGATGTCGTGGCGTTGGACTCGATGACCGTCGGCCCCGATGGCGGCGTCGACGTCGCCATCAGGCAGGGCATTCACCGGGAGAAGTTGCCCGCGCTGGCGGCCCAGTTCCATCCCGGCAACCTGGATGTGGCGCGGCAGGAGACCTGGCATCCGGTGCGCGACGGGAAGGCACGCGCCCAGGTGACCGGCAAGGTCGTCGGCGCACCGGCGAAGCTGTCCGGCGATGCGGTCCTGTCGCCGGCCGCCGGCGGCTGCGAGTTGCGGCTGATCGCGACCGTGCAGGTCGATATCCCGCTGGTGGGCGGCAAAATCGAGAGTTTCATCGGCGGGCAGTTGGCCGAGCTGATGAGTGTCGAGCAACGGTTCACCTCGACGTGGCTGAGGCAGGGCGGCGCAACACCGACGGAATAGGCTGGGTCCATGCGGATTGCGTGTGCGCAGATGCTCAGCGGCACCGACCCGGCCGCGAACCTGCAACTGGTGACCGACTACACGCAGCGGGCCGCCGATCAGGGGGCGTCGCTGGTGGTGTTCCCGGAGGCGGCGATGTGCCGGTTCGGGGTGCCGCTGGGTCCGGTTGCCGAACCGCTCGACGGGCCGTGGGCCACCGAGGTTCGGGCGATCGCCGCTAGGGCTCAGATCACCGTCGTCGCGGGAATGTTCACCCCGGCCGATGACGGACGGGTCACCAACACGTTGCTGGCGACCGGTCCCGGAACCGACACGCACTATCACAAGATCCACCTGTACGACGCCTTCGGATTCACCGAATCGCGCACGGTGGCACCGGGATTCGAGCCGGTGGTGATCGATGTCGACGGAGTCGGCGTCGGGTTGTCGACCTGCTATGACATCCGGTTCCCGGCGTTGTACACCGAGCTGGCCGAGCGCGGTGCGCAGCTGATCGCGGTCTGCGCCTCATGGGGGGCCGGCCCGGGGAAGCTGTCGCAGTGGGAGCTGCTGGCGCGGGCCCGGGCGCTGGATTCGACCAGCTACGTCGTCGCGGTCGGGCAGGCCGACCCCGGCGGTCCGGCGGATTCCTCCGGCGCGCCGACCGGTGTGGGCCACAGCATGGTCACCTCGCCGTGGGGCGAGGTGGTCGCCGCGGCCGGCGCATCGCCGCAGCTACTGGTCTGCGACATCGACCTCGACGCGGTCTCCGCCGCCCGCCGGACGCTGGCCGTGTTGAGCAATCGCGCGACCTTCCTTCAGGTCGGTAGGGCAGAATCGCGCGGGTGAGCAATCCGCCCGGACCTCCCCACGGCGAGTCACCCTGGGCTCGCCCCGCCGGCCAACCCGAACCGCAAGGCGGCGCTGCGTCGTCTCGCCCACCGGAGCCGTCCGCCTCGCCCACCCGGCAGATGCCGGCGGGCGGTCGCGAGGAGCCCACCACCCGGATTCCCGCGGCGCCCGCGCAGCCTCCGGTGCCCCCGCAGGCACCGGTGCCGCCGCCCGCGGACCCGCCTCCCGCGCCGGCCGGTGAGGCGCCCACCACCGTGATCGAAGCCCCGACTGCCCCGTCGCGGCCGGCTTCGGTGCTGCGTGACCCGCTGGCCCTGGTCCTGATCGTGGTCACCGTGATCGCGCTGGCGCTGGCCGGGCTGATCGGCGCCGAGCTGATCGCCCGCCGTATCGGCGACAGCAAGGTGGCCAAGGCAACCGAATGCGTGGTGAACGACAAGGCCAGCGCCTCGTTCGGGGTGACGCCGCCGTTCCTGTGGCAGCACATCACCGGCAACTACACCAACATCTCCATCCACACCGCGGGCAACCAGGTCAAAGATGCCAAGCAGATGACGGCCGACTTGAGCATCTCCGACGTCGATCGGCACGGCACCGGCGACTCAAAGGGCACGATCGGTTCCCTGCAGGCGACGCTGACCTGGCCGGCAGCCGGCATCAAGGAGACCGTCCAGACCATGGTGCCGATCCTGGGCAACCTGGTCTCCGACCTGAAGACCAATTCGGCCGACGGCACCGTCGAGCTGCGGGGCGCGTTCGGTCTGGCCACCGTCGTGGTCAAGCCCGAAGTCGTCAACGGGGGCCTGTCCCTGCAGGTGCAGAAACTGACCGGCCTGGGTGCCCTGACCCTGCCGCGTGAATCGCTGCAGCCCGAGTTGGACAGGTTCGCCGCGGAGTTGACGAAGCGTTATCCGCTCGGCCTGCGCGCCGACAGCATTCAGGTCACCGACACCGGTGTGGTGGCGCGGTTCTCCACCCGTAACGCCTCCATCCCGCGCTCCGACGACCCCTGCTTCGCAAATCTGTAACCTTGCACAATGAGCGCACCCGGACCCACACACCGGTTTTCCGGCCTGCCGGCGGCCATGCTGGCGTTGACCGTGGTGCTTGCCATCGCGCTGGTCGGGATGCTCGGGGGTGAGCTTTACGCCCGCCACCGGGCGAACAGCCTGGTTGCCGAGGCCGTCAAGTGCGAAGCGCAGGACAGCGCCACCGTGTCCTTCGGGACCACTCCCCCGGTGCTGGCGCAGTACTTCAACGGCGAGTACTCCCACATCTCGGTCCAGACCGCGGGCAACCAGATCCGGCAGGCCAAGGGCATGCGGCTCGAGCTGGACATCCGCAACGTCCGGCTGAACAAGGGTGCGGGCGCGTCAGACTCGAAGGGCACCATAGGGTCCCTGGACGGCACCATCACCTGGCCGGCCGACGGGATCAAGCAGTCGATCCAGGATGTGGTCCCGGTGATCGGCAGCATCGTCACCGGCAAGGTCACCACCGATCCCGGCGCCGGCACCGTCGAGCTCAAAGGCCTGCTCAATAAGGCGACCGTCAAGCCGCAGCTGGTCAACAACGGACTGTCGCTGCAGGTGGTGGACCTGGAGGCGCTGGGCCACGACCTGGACACCGACACCGTGCAGCGTCACCTCGACGAACTCACCGCAAAGGTGACCGGCGACCTTCCGCTGAACATCCACCTCGACAGCGTGGAAGTCACCGATTCCGGTGTGGTGGTGAAGTTCTCGACACGAAATGCCGCCATCGAGGGGTCGTCGTCGAGTCAGTGCTTCGAATCGCTCTGAGGCGTCAGGTCCGGGCGAGCCGGAAGTAGCCGTAGAGGTAGGCGTCCGTGCCGGCCGCACTCGACACCGGAGCGCGGTTGAAGCCCGCGACCAGAATCAAGTCGTCGTTGAACCAGCGCCGGAGCCCGCCGCCGTGTCCGTACAGGCTGTATTCGACGGCGAAGTCGGTGGAAAAGCCGTCCGCCGCCAGCGCGTAGCCCGAAGGCGCGAGGCACGGCCCGACGAAGTGCCGCAACGCATCCCATACCAGCGGGACCCCGGCAGCGAGAAACCGTTCGTCAGCGACCCGGTAACCCGGCGCTATGCCGTCGGCGAACTCACGCAACTGCTTCTCAGCGCGGGCGTGATCCGGCACCGACGTGACGGGAATATCGGCGCTCTCGGCGTACACCCGAATGTCGCCCAGCGCGGGGGGCGCAGCGCTTCGGTACTGCCAGAAGACATATCCGGCGACGACCGTGACGATTCCAATCACCACTGCTGCGCTTATCACCATCGCCTTGCTTGCCTTCATCCGAGTGAACCGATGTTGACGCATGCCATCGGGTGGGTGCCGAGGGGACCGGGCAGACCGGACCCGATAAGGTCGCCGAGCCGAACGGTGACCAGCGCATCGGGGGTATCGATCGGCGTGCCGGTGTTGGTTTCCCACGGGTTCCGCAGCGTCACCATGGCGTCACTGCCGGTGCCGCTGATGCCTTCGACCACATACACATGACTTTGCGTCAACGGCGATCCTTCCGGTGTCGTCGAGACAGTCACGGGCTGATGAGTGGCCAGAGCCCCGGAAATCGCTTGGTCGATATGCTGATTCGTGAACCAGACGTTTTCCGGCTTGATGACGGTGCCGCGATTGCCGGTAAGCGCCTCCAGCGCATCCTTGGCGTAGCCGCCCTGCCCGATTCCCGCTTCGTTGCCGAGCGCATCGGCGAGATCCGTTCCCGGGTATTTGAGTTTGGCGTACGCCGACTCCAACACCGCCGGCCACAGCGCGGCGTCGGGTCGGCCGTTGTCGAGCCAACTCGCGCCGTTGTGTCTGATGTCGGCGTCGAGGTCGGCCTGGGTGACGTCGATGTGCTTCCACTCGTGGCCATTCCAGAGGGTGACAGTGAAATTCCCGGTGTCGCCGTCGAAATGAATGCGATCTTTGATCCACTGCGGGTTGGCATTGGCGATGGCGCCCATGGTGGCATCCAGATAGCAGTCCCCGACGCTGTCCTGTTTCACGTCCGCGGCAGTCGGGTCGTGAGGGTAGAGGTCTTGGTCGGTCCACCGGTGTTCGCCGCCGAGAGTGTCGATCGGGGGCGGCGACAGGGGCGCGCCGTCGCGCATCGGGTACCGCAGCGACTGCAGCATCCCCGCCCTGCTCTTGCTGTCGGTCCAGACCTCGTCCACCACCAGGTGGATATCCCTGGCCTTGGCGGCGAGGAAGGCCTGGAACTGCCGAGCGCCCGCGGGGGTGTCGAGGCCGAGTACGTCTTGCCGGGCCACCACGTCGCTGATCTCGACCTCAATGGCGTCAAGGCGCCGGCGTCCCCACACCGTCTTTCGGCAGGCCCCACGCAGCGTCTCGGCGAATGCCCGGTCCACCTCGACGGCCGTCGCCAGGCGCTGCGCCAGATCCTGCTCGCGCGCACGCGCGGCGTCGGCGAATGCACCACGCACATCGGGCATAGCCGCAAAGGCTATCGGCGGTCCGCCGGCTTGGGTAGTCACCCAGCCGCGCTACCCCAGTCCGTCGAGCACCGCCCGCGTGCCGGACAGCCCCAGCCGGGTCGCCCCGGCCTCGATCATCGCCAACGCATCGTCCGCACTGCGGATACCACCGCTGGCTTTGACCCCTAGCCGGCCACCGACCGTCTCGGCCATCAGCGACACCGCGTGCACGCTCGCCCCGCCGGACGGATGAAATCCGGTGGAGGTCTTCACGAAATCCGCCCCGGCATCTTCGGCGGCCCGGCAGGCAGCGACCAGGGCGGCGTCACCGGCGAACTCCAGCAGCGCGGCGGATTCGACGATCACCTTGAGCACCGCCTGGGGCACCGCGGCGCGCACGGTCGCGATGTCGGCGCCCACCGCGGCAAAATCCCCTGCCACCGCCGCACCGACGTCGATAACCATGTCGATCTCAGCCGCCCCGTCGGCGCCGGCCAGTGCCGCCTCCTGGGCTTTGACCACCGACAGATGCTTGCCGGACGGGAATCCCACGACCGCGGCGATCGGGACACCGGAGGGGTTGGCCCCAGCCGCTGTGGCCACCATCGACGGCGACACACAGACCGCGGCGACGCCGAGTCCGGCCGCCTCGGCGACCACGGCCGCGACCTGGGCCGCGGTCGCTTCGGGTTTGAGCAGCGTGTGGTCGACCATGCGCGCCACCTGGTGACGGCGCCACCGGCGCCCGGTCGTCAGCGACATCAGAATGCCTCCTCGGCGGCGCCCGGGTTGCAGCCGGACTCGAGCATGGTCACGCCGTCGACGACGGGCCGCCACGGCTCCAGATTCCAGCTGGTCTTGCCGGGCCGGGCGAACTCGGCATAGCTCCAGTGGCAGAGGAACTGGTCGCGCATGCCGGGGGTATCGGCGTCGGGAGCGCTGGCCAGCACCTCTCGCCAGGCTTGGTCACCCACAGCGCCGGCGTCGAGCCGAAGGGCCGCCGCCCGCGCGGACGGGGTCGGGTACACCCGCAGACTCAACCGGCCGTCGTAGCTGACCCACTCGGTGTGGTCGACGTAGCCGGCCAATCCGGTGTCGGCGGTGGCCGGCGCCGCGCCCAACACGGTGGCCGCGGCACCCAAGGCCGCAAGGACGAACGAACGCAGCATGGCGCTAGTGGGACTTCCCCTGGACCTCAAGGAGCCGGGGCCGTACATCCACCAGGTAAACCCCCGCCGCGCAGGCCGCGATCGCCATTCCCATCACCTGCAGCACCAGTGCCAGCAGCCCGCACACCCCCAGGATCACCAGCCAGACCGGCTTGGTGAGCTTGTCGGCGGCGGTGTAGGCATCGGAACGTTGCATCGCCGCGTGGACGAAGGCGTACACCGACGTCGCGAAAACGGCGATCTGCAAAACGAAAAGGACGGTACCCACCAGGTTCGCAGCGATCACGCTGCAAGCCTAGGCGGGCACCGTCCCGGGCGTCGAACTGCGACTACTTCTGGGTGACCTTCTTGGCCGGAGCCTTCTTGGCCGGAGCAGCCTTCTTCGCCGGAGCCTTCTTGGCGGCCGGGGCCTTCTTGGCGGCCGGAGCCTTCTTGGCGGGGGCCGGCGCGGGCTCGTCCTTCTTGGGCAGCTCGATGCCGACCAGCTTGGCGGCACGCTCGCCGACCTCACGGGTCTGCGACGCGACGTTGCCCAGCACTTCCTGGGTCAGCTCGACGGCCTGGTCGACGTAGCCCTCCACCTGCGCGGACGCGTCATCCAGACCGGACTGGCTGCGCAGCCGGACCAGGGCGGCCTCACCGCGCGCCACCAGGTCGTTGTACCGCTCGCTGGCAGCCTCCGCGTAGCCCTCGGCGGCCTTGCGCAGCTCCTCGGCGGTGAAGCGCTCCCGCAGCTCGGCGAACTGCTCGGGCAGCTCCTCCTGCAGCTTGGTCAGGCGAGCGCGGCTCTCCTCGACCCGGGTGCTGGCGTCCTCGCGGGCCTCACCGGCGCGCTCGCGCAGGTTGGAGACCAGGTCGGTCACGGTAGCCAGGGCCAGGTCAGCGGCGCCGATCGCGGCGAGCAGCGGGGCCTTCAGTTCTTCGATGGTCGGGTTCTCAGCCATGTCGGGTTCCTTTCGGGTTGAAATCGTGCGTAGGTGATTCGGTCAGGAGAACGAAAGAGGATCAGTCAGGTGGCGTCTCCTCACCGTCGGCTTCGTTCTGCTGGACGAAGGAGGTGTAGATGTCGAGCAGAACCTGCTTTTGCCGTTCCGTGATCGCCGCATCGGCAATGACCGCGTCACGGACCTCGCTCTTCTCGCTCGGCTCCAAGATTCCCGCCCGGACGTAGAGCACCTCGGCGGAAACCCTTAGGGCCTTAGCGATCTGGTTGAGGACATCAGCAGAAGGCTTGCGCAGTCCACGTTCGATCTGGCTCAGATACGGATTGCTGACGCCGGCCTTGTCGGCCAGCTGGCGCATGGACACCTGCGCGGCTTCGCGCTGGGCCCGGATGAAGCTACCGATATCTGCCGCTGCCGTGGAGACCACTGCGGCGAGCTTGTCGTCCTGCGACACCGCTGACCCCTTTCGTGGACTGGCGACTGCTGACACGTGCCACGATACTGGCTAGTGCTAACTTTTGCAAGCACTTGCTAGCGCAGGTCAGAACATAAGTTGGGCTATGGCGTAGATCGCCAGGCCGGCCAGCGAGCCGACCACGGTGCCGTTGATCCGGATGAACTGCAAGTCACGCCCGACGTGCAGCTCGATGCGCCGGCTCGCCTCGGCGGCATCCCAGCGCTCGATGGTCTCGGTGATGATCGCGGTGATCTCCACCCCGTACTGGGCAACCAGGTGTTGCGCGGCCCGCACGATCCAGTTGTCCACCTTGTCTCGGAGTTCGACGTCGTCACGCAGCGACTCGCCGATCTGCACTGCCGCGGCGGCGATGCGGGTCCGCAGGGCTCCGGACGGATCATCGACGCCTTCGAGCACGAACCGCTTGAGCGTCGCCCACGCCGTCGCCGCCGCCTTGGCGACCTCGTCGCGCGCCATCACCTGGTCCTTGACCGAGTCCGCTTTCGCGATGGTCGCCGGGTCGAACTGCAGATCGTTGGCGAACTCGAACAGGAAGCGAGTCGCGTTGCGGCGCAGTTCATGGTCGGGATTGCGACGCACCTTGTCGGTGAAGTCCATCAGCTCGCGGTGAATCCGGTCGCCCACCAAGTGGTCGACGAACCGCGGCGACCAGGTCGGCGAGTCCCGCTCCACCACCCGCTGGATGACTTCACCGGCATTGAGCGACCACTGGAATGCCCGGTCGGCCAGCAGCTGCAGCAACGCCTCTTGCCGACGCTCGGCGAGCAGGGTGCCGAGCATCCGGCCGACCGGCGGTCCCCACTGGGGTTCGGCGATACGACGCACGATCATCCGGTCGATGACGTAGGCGATCTCCTCGTCTCGCAACAGTTCGACGAGCACCCGCAACACGGTCGCGGTCTCGGCGGCCACCCGCTCGGCATGCACGGGCTCCGACAACCATTTACCCACCCGGCTGGCGATCTGCGCATCGCGCAGCTTGGTCTCGATCACCGGTGGCGACAGGAAGTTCTCCCGCACGAAGGTGCCCAGGCCCTCCCCGAGCTGGTCCTTCTTGCGCTTGATGATCGCGGTGTGCGGGATGGGGATCCCCAGCGGATGCTTGAACAGTGCGGTGACCGCGAACCAGTCGGCCAGCGCGCCGACCATGCCGGCCTCCGCGGCGGCGCCGACGTAGCCCACCCACGTCGCAGCCGCGCCGTCCGCCTGCGCCCACCGGCACAGCAGGAAGACCACCGTGGCGCCGAGCAGGAAACTCAGCGCCACCACTTTCATGCGGCGCAGATCCCGCAACCGCACGGCATCCGCGGCCGGATCGGCGTCTGCGAACGACTCCGCCAACGACTGCACGGTTTGCGCGGCACCGGGCCAATTCGACTGGTTCTCTGGATGCACCACCCCACCATCATCCGCCATCTGCGCGGCCGGGTATATGCGGCGTTTCCAGCTTCGCCTCGCCTCCGGCGAGCCTCGCTAAACCACCGGGTATATGCGGCGGTTCCAGCTTCGCCTCGCCTCCGGCGAGCCTCGCTAAACCACCGGTAACTGTTACCGGACCACAAAGTTTGCTGGACCAGCCCGTATTATCTATTGCGTCTAGTGAATGGGAACGCGCGATAGTGGCAGAGCAGCTCCAGGCCGGCACCGCCAAGACCGACGGTCGCAAACGGCGTTGGCACCAGCACAAGGTCGACCGCCGCAATGACCTCATCGACGGGACGATCGAGGCGATCCGGCGCCGCGGCCGCTACGTGAGCATGGACGAGATCGCCGCGGAGATCGGCGTGTCCAAAACGGTCCTGTACCGGTATTTCGTCGACAAGAACGACCTCACCACCGCGGTGATGATGCGCTTCGCGCAGAGCACACTGATCCCGAATATGGCGTCGGCGTTGTCGGCGAACCTGGACGGGTTCGACCTGGTCCGCGAGATCATCCGGGTGTATGTGCAGACCGTGGCCAACGAACCCGAGCCGTACCGGTTCGTGATGGCCAACAGCTCGGCCAGCAAGAGCAAGGTGATCGCCGACTCCGAGCGCATCATCGCCCGGATGCTCGCGGTGATGCTCCGCCGCCGAATGAGCGTGGTCGGGATGGACACCCGCGGGGTCGAGCCGTGGTCGTACATGACCGTCGGCGGAGTGCAGCTGGCCACCCACTCGTGGCTGCTGGACCCGCGGATGAGCGCCGACGACCTGATCGACTACCTGACGATGATGACCTGGAATGCGCTGTGCGGAATCGTCGAGGTGGGCGGATCGCTGGAGAAGTTCAACGCCGGCCCGCACCCGTCACCGATACTGCCGTGGCGGCGGGCGGCCAGCGCGCAGTCTGCCCGCTGACCCGGCCTCGCCCCGTCAGGCACTGCCAATTACCAGGGAAATCCCTGTATCTCTTGGCGGCGCAATCTCCTACCGTCGCAAGCGGGTCGTCAGAACCGACCAGTTGTGACGCGAAGTCCTATCGAGGGAAGGCAGGTGCCTCACCATGGCCACAACGGGCTACCGACTGACCGCCAAGACGATCTTGTCGGCACTGATCGCCGCCGGAGCATTCTTGAGCTGTCCGCCACTGGCCAGCGCGGACGACCCGGAACAGCCGCCCGGGCAGGGACAGGACGCCTGCGCGGGCGGCGACCAGGGTCAACCACAGGACCCGCAGGCGTGCGGCGCCGGTATCGCCAACCGTGTCGTCGGCGAGGCCCAGAGCGCCGCCGACCAGGCCGCCCGCGCCGCCGGCCAGAACGGTCAGAACAACCCGGCCGGTGACCGCCCACCGCAGGACCTCATCACCAACACGAGATGCGTCATCTTCAACGGGGTTCCCACCCTCATACCGCCGGAGGGTTTGACCCGGACGGCAACGCCGTTCGACTCCCCCATGGAGGGCAAGCCCTGCTGGGCCGCGTTCGGCGTGACGCCGACGCACTAGTAGGTGTAGAAACCCCGGCCGGACTTCTTGCCCAGCTGGCCGGCCTCGACCATGCGCAGCAACAGCGGCGGCGCGGCGTAGAGCGGCTCCTTGAACTCCTCGTACATCTTGTCCGCGATCAGCTTCAGGGTGTCCAGGCCGACCAGGTCGGACAGCCGCAGCGGGCCCATCGGGTGCGACAGCCCGGCGACGATCGCCTTGTCGATGTCCTCGACGGTGGCGAACCCGGACTCGAGCATCCGGACCGCCGACAGCAGGTAGGGCACCAGCAGGGCATTCACCACGAAGCCGGACCGGTCCGAGCAGCGCACCACCTGCTTGCCCAGCACCGCGCTGGCGAACTCCTCGGTGCGGTCGGCGGCGCTCGGGTCGGTGACCAGGGTGCTGACCAGCTCCACCAGCGGCAGCACCGGAACCGGGTTGAAGAAGTGCAGGCCCAGCACCCGCTGCGGGTTCGCCGTGGCGGCGGCGATCTTCATGATCGGGATGGACGAGGTGTTCGACGCGAGCACGGCGTCCGGGTCGGTGATCACTCGGTCCAGCTCGGCGAAGATCTTCGACTTGACGGTGTCGTCTTCGATGACGGCCTCGATGACCAGCTGACGGTCGGCCAGCTCGCCGAGGTCGGTGGTGAAGGTCAGGTTGCCGACGGCGTCGTCGCGCTCGCGTTCGGTGATCTTGCCGGCGCTCACACCGCGCTCCAGCGACTTGACGATCCGGTTACGGCCCGCGGTGACCAGTGCCTCGGTGGTCTCGAAGACCTTCACCTCGACGCCGGCCCGCGCCGACACCTCGGCGATTCCGGCGCCCATCTGCCCGGCTCCGATGACACCTACTCGTTGGATCGACACGGTCTCCCTTTCCGTCAACGCCCAGCAACAGGCCCCGCCCAGGCTGGCTGGGCGGGGCCTGCGCTGTCAACTCCCCCGCGGTGCAATCCGACTTCCACCGCGGGAAACCTCTTCCCCCTTGCGGTCCCCCTTGCGGTCCCCCCTTGCGCGAGCGCGCGTGTCTGTACGTCAACACGCCGTGTCAGGGCGTACAACTGCGCACGCTCGCGGCAAGGTCAGCGACCTAGTGAAACTGGCCCTCTTCGGTCGAGCCCGCCAGCGCCGTGGTCGACGACGTCGGGTCGACGGTGGTGGCGATCCGGTCGAAGTACCCGGCACCCACCTCGCGCTGGTGCTTGGTCGCGGTGTAGCCCCGCTCCTCGGCGGCGAACTCGCGCTCCTGCAGCTCGACGTAGGCGCTCATCTGCTTGCGGGCGTAGCCGTGGGCCAGATCGAACATCGAGTAGTTCAGCGCGTGGAAGCCGGCCAGGGTGATGAACTGGAACTTGAAGCCCATGGCGCCCAGCTCGTTCTGGAACTTCGCGATGGTCGCGTCGTCCAGGTGCTGCTTCCAGTTGAACGACGGCGAGCAGTTGTAGGCCAGCATCTGGTCCGGGAACTCGGCCTTGACGCCCTCGGCGAACTTGCGGGCCAGCTCCAGGTCCGGAGTACCGGTCTCCATCCAGATCAGGTCGGCGTACGGGGCGTAGGCCTTGGCCCGGGCGATGCACGGCTCCAGGCCGTTCTTCACCCGGTAGAAGCCCTCCGCGGTGCGGTCTCCGGTGATGAACGGCTGGTCGCGCTCGTCGACGTCGGAGGTGATCAGGGTCGCGGCCTCGGCGTCGGTCCGGGCGATCACCACGGTCGGCACGTCGGCGACGTCAGCGGCCAGGCGGGCCGAGGTCAGGGTGCGGATGTGCTGCTGGGTGGGGATCAGCACCTTGCCGCCCAGGTGGCCACACTTCTTCTCCGAGGCCAGCTGGTCCTCCCAGTGCGAACCCGCGACACCGGCGGCGATCATCGCCTTCTGAAGCTCGTAGACGTTGAGCGCGCCACCGAAGCCAGCCTCACCGTCGGCCACGATCGGGGCCAGCCAGTTGTCCACCGAGGTGTCACCCTCGACCTTGGCGATCTCGTCGGCACGCAGCAGCGCGTTGTTGATCCGGCGCACCACCTGGGGCACCGAGTTGGCCGGGTACAGGCTCTGGTCGGGGTAGGTGTGCCCGGACAGGTTGGCGTCACCGGCGACCTGCCACCCGGACAGGTAGATGGCCTTCAGGCCGGCCCGGACCTGCTGGACGGCCATGTTGCCGGTCAGCGCACCGAGGGCGTTGATGTAGTCCAGGTCGTGCAGCTGCTCCCAGAGCACCTCGGCGCCGCGACGGGCCAGGGTGTGCTCCTCGACGACGTGGCCCTGCAGTGCGACGACGTCCTCGGCGGTGTAGGTGCGGGTGACGCCCTTCCAACGCGGGTTGTGGTCCCAGTCGTGCTGGATCTGCTCGGGGCTCTTCGGCGTGCCAACGGTCGACATAGGATCCGCTCCTTTGCGTTTTCGATCGTCGGGGCCGCCGGACCCGAGAAATGCTTCCCGGCTTTGCTAACGCCCCGATCGATTCACTGGTGTGTTAATGCGACCTTGACACAGCACATCTGCCCAGGTCCAGCCGTTTCCGTTGCCAACTTCAGCCATGTATCGGCAACAAATTGCGAAGTTTGCGAAGAACTACGGAGAAAATCCGTCGTGAAATCAGCCGAAAAGCTACCGGCCGGTAACATATCCACACAGGTCAGCGCACGTTTCAGCAGTACGCTCGTACTGACTAGAACGTGTTACAGCGGGAAGATCGCGGCGAGGGCTTTGACCTCTTCGCCCACCAGGTATGTGAGCGTTCTAACAGTGCGATCGGCCAAGTCGGGCCCGAACTCATCGGTCGATCCGGCCGGGTGGACGTGGGAGACGATCTCTAGTTTGTCGCCCAGCGCGACCGGCGCGTCGTGTTCCAGCGCGACCCGCAGCGGTGCCTCGAGCAGCTCGGGGTAACTCGACAGGTAGTCCTCGACCACGCTCCAGTACACCGAGTTGTTCATGTGATCGAACAGGTCGATGTCGGTGAACCGCAGCGGGTACTCGTGGATCTCCGCGGCGTCCTCCCGGCCACCGGCCTTCAGGTAGGCCTTCCAGCGCAGCCGGTCGACGGTGGTGGTGCGCTTGAGCCGGTCCAGGAAGCCCTCGGAGATCCGCGCCGGTCCCTGCGTCTCGCGGTTAATATTGATCCAGAACGCCTCGGACTCGATCAGCCCGCCCTTGCGGCCATCGATGCGGACCCGCATCTCACACCAGCGGTTGGAGGTGCCCGAACACCAACGCCGCATCCGCAGCATGTCCTGAAACTCGATCGGACGAATCAGGTCCATCATGGTGCGCCGGACGATCCACAGCGGGTGCGTCTCCTGATAACCGCCCTCCCGCAACTGATCCTGGCCGATGTCCTGGATGTGGCGGGCGGCCGCGTCCATCCGCAGGCGGCCCAGGCGGTCGATGTCGGCGACCCGCAGTGGCCACTGCCGGTCGAACACGTCGGGATGCGGATCAGGCACCGGCATCAAAACCTTGGCCAGGCCGGTCGGCTCGTGGGTCTGCTGCATCGATGCTCCCGGTGGTCTTTTCTTGAGCGGATCATGCCATGCCAACTATGCGAATGCCGCCTTCGCAGCAGGTAGGGTCGGGTGGGTGGCCAAGACGTACGTCGGCTCCCGGGTGCGCCAGCTGCGCAGCGAGCGCGGGTTCAGCCAGGCTGCACTGGCGCAGATGCTGGAGATCTCACCGAGCTATCTCAACCAGATCGAGCACGACGTTCGGCCGTTGACCGTGGCGGTGCTGCTGCGTATCGCCGAAGTCTTCGGGGTGGACGCCAGCTTCTTCGCCTCCCAGGACGACACCCGACTGGTCGCCGAGTTGCGTGAGGTCGCCATGGACCGCGACCTCGACATGGATGTCGACCTGGCCGAGGTGGCCGAATTGGTCAGTGCGCACCCCAAATTGGCCCGCGCGATGGTCAACCTGCACCGCCGCTACCGCATCACCACGGCCCAACTCGCCGCGGCCACCGAGGAGCGCTTCTCCGACGGCAGCGGCACCGGCGCGATCACCATGCCGCACGAGGAGGTCCGGGACTACTTCTATCAACGCCAGAACTACCTGCACGAACTCGACACCGCCGCCGAAGAACTGGCCACCCGGATGCGCAGGCACCAGGGCGAATTGGCCGTCGAGCTGGCCAACCGACTCACCGAGGTACATGGCGTGCACATCAACCGCCGCATTGATCTGGGCGAGACGGTGCTACACCGCTACGACGCCGCAACCCGGACCCTGGACATCTCCAACCACCTGTCCTGGGGACAGCGAGTGTTCAAGATGGCCGCCGAACTGGCCTACCTGGAATTCGATGACCAGATCTCGACCATGGTCGAAGAGGGCAAGTTCACCTCGAAGGACTCCCGCACGCTGGCCCGGCTCGGGTTGGCCAACTATTTCGCGGCGGCCATCGTGTTGCCCTACGGCCAGTTCCACGACAGTGCCGAGACCTTCCGCTACGACATCGAACGGCTGTCGGCTTTCTACCGAGTCAGCTACGAGACCATCGCCCACCGGCTGTCCACCCTGCAGCGGCCCTCGATGCGGGGCGTGCCGTTCTCCTTCGTCCGGGTCGATCGGGCCGGCAACATGTCAAAGCGGCAGTCAGCCACCGGCTTTCATTTCTCCTCCAGTGGCGGTACCTGCCCGCTGTGGAACGTCTACGAGACATTCGGCAACCCGGGGAAGATCCTGGTGCAGATCGCCGAGATGCCCGACGGCCGCAAGTACATGTGGGTGGCGCGCACCGTGGAACGCCGCGCCTCGCGCTGGGGCCAGCCGGACAAGACGTTTGCGATCGGGCTCGGTTGCGAACTGCGACACGCCCACCGGCTGGTCTACTCCGAAGGCCTGGATCTGGCGGCCGGCCACGACGTCCCGGCCACGCCGATCGGGGTGGGCTGCCGAGTCTGCGACCACGACAACTGCCCGCAGCGGGCCTTCCCCGCGTTGGGCCGTGACCTGGATCTCAACGAACATCGCAGCACTGTCTCGCCGTATCTGGTAAAGCAACAGCGGTGACTGTTCGTATCCCCGATTCCCCCGGCCTGCGCGACCTCGGTGTCACGAACTGGCTGGTGTGCAAAGTCGTCGCCCTGCGCCAGCACGTACCCCGGGCGCACCTGTTCACCACCCTCGGCCAGCACCGGCGATTGATGTGGTCCTGGCTGCCGTTCGGCGGGGTGCTCATGCGGGGCGGCAAGCTCTCGAACCGCGACACCGAGTTGGTGATCCTGCGGGTGGGGCATCTGCGCGACAGCCAGTACGAACTGCAGCACCATCGCCGGATGGCCCGGGCGGTGGGTCTCGACGACGCCACCCAGGCGCGGATCTTCGAAGGCCCCAGCGCGGACGGGCTCACCGACCGGCAGCGGGTGTTGCTGACCGGCGTCGACGAACTGGTGGGCACCCGCACGCTCTCCGATGACACCTGGGCACAGCTGGCCGCACATCTGGACCGCCCCCGGCTCATCGAATTCGTCATGCTGACCAGCCAATACGACGCACTGGCCGCCACCTTGAGCGCGCTGCGGGTTCCGCTGGACTTCGATGAGTAGTCCTGCGTGACCGCTACCGTCAGCCACGACCTGGCCGTCGCCGGGGGCGGGGTCCTGCTGATCGCGGCGGTGCTGATCGTGGTCGGGCGCGCACTGGCACGGCGGGGGGCCAGTCCCTTGGTCACCCGCAAGATCCCCCACGCGCTGTGCGGGCTGTTCGCCGCCCTGGCGGCCTTCCAGCTCTCGCACGGAGCGGTGGTGGCCGGCGTGCTGGCCGCCGCGACGGTGGGCTTGACGGTGATCGTGGAGCGCGGTCTGATTCCGGTGCCCGGTGTCTTCGACGGCACCCGGTCCCGTGACTACGGACTGGTGGGCTTCGCCGCCGGCGCGTTGGTCGCGGTGCTGGCGTTCTGGCCCGATCGGGTCGCCATCGCAGCGGGCGTCGTGGTGCTGGGGCTGGCCGACGCCGGTGCGGCGCTGATCGGGGACCGCTACGGCCGGCACCGGGTCGAAGCCGGTGGCGGGGTGCGCTCACTGGAGGGGTCGGTGGCCTTCGTGGTCATCGCGTTCGCGGTGTCGTGGGTGTTCTGCCGGGTCGGTCTTGAACTGAATACGTTTATGGCGGTGTCGGTTTCGCTGTTCGTCGCGATGACCACGGCCGCCGTGGAACTCCTGGTGCTGCCGGCGGCGGATAACCTGCTGATTACGCCGTGGGTCGCGCTACTGCTGCACGTGGCGCGGGACCTGTCGACCGACGACGCGCTGCGGTGGCTGGCCGCGGTGGTATTCGGCTGCGCCATAGTGCCGTTCATGCTCCGCATGCGGTGGCTGGATCTGCCCGGAGCGCTGTCCGGCGGCCTGATCGCCGGGGTGGCCGTCGGCCTCGGCGGGTGGGCATGGATCATTCCGGCCGCGCTGTTCTTCTCGCTGACCAGCCTGCTCACCGCATATCGCCGCCCCGCCCGGACCGGGGGCATGCGCACCATGAGCCAGGTCGCGGTGAACGCCGGCCTTCCCGTGCTGATTCCGGTGATCGGCTATGCGTTCACCCGTGACCCGCTCTGGTACGCCGTGTCGATCGGTGGGATCGCGGCGGGCATCGCCGACTCGTGGGCCTCGGAGATCGGCCGCTTCTCCTCCCGGGACCCGCTGTCGCTGCGCACCCGGGCGCGGGTGCCCAAGGGCACCTCCGGGGCGGTGTCCCCGCTGGGTTCGGGCGCGACGGTGCTGGGGGCGTTGGCGGTCGGCGCATTCGGCGCCCTGTTCGGCGGGGTCGTCATGCTGCCGGTGGGCCTGGCGGCCGGCGTCGCCGGTTCCCTGGTCGACACCCTGATCGGCGCCACCGTGCAGGCCCGCTTCGTCTGCGCGACGTGCGGTTCCACCGTGGAGGACGCGCTGCACTGCGGCGCGCCGACACGGGCATCCACCGGCTGGCGGTGGGTGGGCAACGACGTGGTCAACGCCTTCGCGAACGTGACCGGCATGGCGGTGGGTTTCGGAGTTTTCTGCCTGCTCGGAGCCTGATCCGGCGAACGGGCGGTGCTCCATGCCCAAAACTCACAGTGCGCTCCTACCTTGGGCCTACCTTGGTGGGCGTAGTCTCGGCCCCAGTGTTGAGCCACCAGCACGTCGTTCTCTGACACAGGTCTCTCCCGAGAGGACCAACGGTGGCACATCCCACGGGCGCAGAACCCAAAGCCAAGTCCCAGTGGCTGTCGCAGTCCGCAGCACAGACTCGCGGATCAGACAAAGGCGAAGTGCAGTTCCACTACGACATCTCCAACGACTTCTTCAAGTTGTGGCAGGACCCGTCGCAGACCTATAGCTGCGCGTATTTCGAGCGCCCTGACATGACACTGCAAGAGGCGCAGCTGGCCAAGGTCGACCTGTCGCTCGGCAAGCTGGGCCTCGAGCCGGGGATGACGTTGCTCGACATCGGCTGCGGGTGGGGCTCCACGATTCGGCGGGCCGCCGAGCACTACGACGTCAACGTCATCGGTCTGACCCTCTCGGAGAACCAGAAACAGCACATCGAGGACAACGTCTTCGCGAACTCCACCAGCACGCGCCGGATGGAAGTGCGGCTACAGCCCTGGGAGGAGTTCGACGGGCAGGTCGACAGGATCGTGTCGATCGGCGCCTTCGAGCATTTCGGCTTCAACAAGTACGACGACTACTTCAAGAAGACCTTCAGTTGGATGCCGGACGACGGGGTGATGTTGCTCCACAGCATCGTCATTCCCAGCGACGAGGAGATCAGGGCCAAGAAGCTGCCGCTGACGATGTCTCGGGTGCGGTTCATCAAATTCATCATGGACGAGATCTACCCCGGCGGGCGCCTTCCGTTGGCCGCGCAGGTAACCGAGCACGCGGCCAAGGCCGGCTACACCGTGACCCGCGAGCAGCACCTGCAACCGCACTACGTTCGCACCCTGAACACCTGGGCGGCCAACCTCGAGGTCAACAAGGACGAGGCCGTCGCCATCACGTCTGACGACGTCTACGAGCGGTTTTACAAGTACTTGACCGGCTGTGCCGAACTGTTCGACACCGGCTATACCGACGTCGTCCAGTTCACCTGCGAAAAGGCGCCCGCATGACCGGGTTTGCCCGAGCCCGCCGGCAGCCGCGCCGGGGCGAGTAGGAGGTCGGGCAGATGGCCGAGACCACGCGCGGTGCACCGAAGATGGCGGTGGCGTATGAGGATGTGCAGGCCCACTACGACATCTCGAACGACTTTTTCGGCTTGTTCCAGGATCCGACCCGGACATATAGCTGCGCCTACTTCGAGCGCGAGGACATGTCGCTCCAGGAGGCGCAGATCGCCAAGATCGATCTCGCGCTGTCCAAATTGGATCTCGCACCGGGGATGACGTTGCTCGACATCGGCTGCGGATGGGGATCTGCGATGCAGCGGGCGGTCGAAACCTACGACGTCAACGTCGTGGGGCTGACGTTGAGCAGAAACCAGTGCAGCCTCGGCCAGCGACTGCTCGACGACGTCGACAGCGAGCGCTCACGCCAGATTCTGTTGCGCGGCTGGGAGGAATTCGACCGGCCGGTCGACCGCATCGTCAGCATCGAGGCGTTCGAAGCCTTCCCCAAAGAGCGGTATGCCACGTTTTTCGAGTTGTGCCACCGCCTGATGCCCGACGACGGGCGCATGGTTCTGCAGACCATCATGGGCCACCCGCTCAAGCGCTGGCCGGAAATGGGCATCCCGATCACGATGACGGACCTGCGGTTCATGCGCTTCATCGCGAAGGAGATCTTTCCCGGCGGCTCGGTGCCGTGCGACGAGGATGTCGTCGAATACGCAGGCGCCGCAGGGTTTTCCATCGCCGACCGCCAGGACCTCACCCCGCATTACGCCCGGACTCTGGACACCTGGGCGACCCGGCTGCAAGCGGCCCGCGAGCAGGCGATCGCAGTGACCTCCCCGGAGGTCTACGAACGGTACGTGAAGTACCTACTGGGCTGCGCCGATTTCTTTCAACGCAAGGTCAGCTATGTCGCCCAGTTCACTCTCGTCAAGGGCTGACGGCCGCGCCGGGAGCGCGCAGCCGACGGAATCAGAAGTTGATCATGTGTCCGGTCAGCCCGTGGAAGCATTCCTGCAGTGCCTCCGACATGGTCGGGTGCGTGTGCACGTTGCGGGCCAACTCGTTCGCGGTCAGGTCCCACTTCTGCGCCAGGGTCAGTTCGGGCAGCAACTCCGAGACGTCGTGGCCGATCAGATGACCGCCGATCAGCTCACCGTAGCGAGCGTCGGCGATCAGCTTCACGAAGCCGCTCGGGTCGCCCACGCCGTGCGCCTTGCCGTTCGCGGTGAATGGGAACTTGACCACCTTCACGTCGTAACCCTCGGCCCTGGCCTGCTCCTCGGTGAGTCCGAAGCTGGCCACCTGCGGCTGACAGAAGGTGGCCCGCGGCATCATCCGGTAGTCGCCCAGCGCCATGGTCTCGGCCCCGCCGATGGTCTCGGCGGCCACCACGCCCTGCGCCTCGGCGACGTGCGCCAGCTGCAGCAGCCCGGTGACATCCCCGATGGCGTAGATGTGCGGCGTCGAGGTCTGCATGTACTCCCCGACGCCGATGGCGCGGCGCTCGGTCAGCGCGACACCGGCCGCCTCCAGGCCGTAGCCGTCGACATTGGGGGCAAACCCGATGGCCTGCAACACCTTATCGGCCTGCAGCGTTTCGGTCTGGCCGTCCTTGCTGACCACCACCGACACCGTGGACCCGTCATCGGTGATGCTCTCGACCTTGGTTCCGGTGCGGACCTTGACGCCCAGCTTCTTGAACTGCTTCTCGATCTCCTTGGACACCTCGGCGTCCTCATTGGGCAGCGCCCGCGGCAGGAACTCCACGACGGTGACGTCCACGCCGTAGTTGGCGAGCACGTAGGAGAACTCCATGCCGATGGCCCCGGCGCCGGCGATGATGATCGAGGTCGGCAGCTCCCGGCTCAGGATCAGCTGCTCATAGGTGACGACGTTGTCCGACAACGAGGTGCCCGGCACCAAGCGGGTGCTCGACCCGGTGGCGATGATCGCGTTGGTGAACGTAACCGTCTCGGTACCACCGTCGTTGAGAGCCACCGACAGCGTGTTGGGGTCGGTGAATGTGCCGTAGCCATGGATCTCGGTGATCTTGTTCTTCTTCATCAAGAAGTGCACCCCGGCCACCCGGCCCTCGGCGACCTTGCGGCTGCGGTCGAAGGCCGCCCCGTAGTCGAACGTGGCTTCGCCGGTTATCCCGAAGGTTTTGGCTTCCTTGGTGAAGATGTGGGCGAGCTCCGCGTTGCGCAGCAGCGCTTTGGACGGAATGCAGCCGACGTTGAGGCAGACGCCGCCCCAGTACTTGGGCTCGACGATGGCGGTGTTCAGGCCCAGTTGGGCGGCACGAATGGCCGCGACATATCCGCCGGGGCCGGCTCCAAGAACGACGACGTCATAGTGGGTCACGGACTCACCCTAGCGGGAAGTGGCTGCCCGCCGCCCGGGCCCGCAGCCATCCGTCGCCTCCGGCGGGGAGCCGGCGGCCGACCGAGGGCGCGCCGCCGTCCGCGCGCGCTGGGCAGGGACGTTGCTGCTCCCACCGGCCCGCTGTTTCCCGGCCGCGGCATAGGGGTATCCCGCCGCCGGGCTTCACCGCAACCGGGTTCGTCTAACCCGGTATCGGCGCCGAACACCTGCTGTGGGGTTGGCATGCACCACAGATAGCTCGGCGCCGCCGAGCACGGGGGGAAATCGCGGTCACTTATCTGACCGACCGCGTGAACAATTTGAGGGGGAACACTTTCATGACGAGTTCGCTGAGACCGCATTTCGAGGATGTGCAGTCGCATTACGACCTGTCCGATGAATTCTATCGGCTGTTTCTGGATCCGACGCAGACCTACAGTTGCGCGTATTTCGAGCGCGACGACATGAGCCTGGAGGAAGCTCAGCTCGCAAAAATCGATCTTGCGCTGGGCAAGCTCGGACTGCAGCCCGGGATGACACTGCTGGATGTCGGCTGCGGTTGGGGAGCCACCATGCGCCGGGCCATGCAGCGTTACGACGTCAACGTGATCGGGCTGACCCTGAGCAAGAACCAGGCCGTCCACGTAGCGGCGGCTTTCGACGCGATGGACAGCCCGCGCAGCGGGCGCGTGCTGCTGCAGGGCTGGGAAGAGTTCGACGAGCCGGTCGACAGGATCGTGTCGATCGGGGCCTTCGAGCACTTCGGGTATGACCGCTACGACGACTTCTTCGAGTTCGCCTACCGCGCACTGCCGGCCGATGGGGTGATGCTGCTGCACACGATCGTGGCGGCCAGCAACGAGGAGTTCCAGGACCGCGGGCTGAAGTTGACGATGCGGTTGCTGCGGTTCGTGAAGTTCATCATGGAGGAGATCTTCCCGGGGGGCCGGCTGCCACAGGTGGCGCAGGTGAGGCAGCACGCGACCGGCGCCGGCTTCCGCATCACCCGGACTCAGCCACTGCGACTGCACTACGCGCGCACTTTGGACAGCTGGGCGGCGGCATTGGCGGCCCACCGGGACGAGGCGATCGCAATCCAGTCCGCGGAGGTCTACGAGCGCTACATGAAATACCTCACCGGCTGCGCCGAACTGTTTCGAAATGGCAACACCGACGTCTGCCAGTTCACCTGCCAGAAATAGGGCCCGGCACGTTCGCGGAATTTCGAAAGGAAACCCGGCCCATGGTTGAGGAATCGGTTCGCAATAGACCTATGCGCCCCCATTTCGAGGACATCCAGGCACATTACGATCTCTCCGACGACTTCTTCGGCCTGTTCCAGGATGCCAGCCGCACGTACAGCTGCGCCTATTTCGAACCTCCCGAACTCACGCTCGGCGAGGCTCAGATCGCCAAGATCGATCTCAACCTGGACAAGCTGAAGCTGCGGCCGGGCATGACGGTGCTGGACATCGGCTGCGGCTGGGGCGCCACCATGAAACGCGCGGTCGAGAAATATGACGTCAACGTCATCGGGTTGACGCTGTCGAAGAACCAACTCGCCTATACCCGGCAACTCCTCGACCAGCTGGACACCAACCGCTCACGGCGGGTCCTGTTGCACGGGTGGGAGGAATTCGACGAGCCGGTGGACCGGATCGTGTCGATCGAGGCGTTCGAGCACTTCGGCTTTGAGCGTTACGACGACTTCTTCAACAACTGCTTCAAGATCCTGCCCGATGACGGGCGGATGACGATCCAGAGCAGCGTCAGCTACCACCCCTATGACCTCAATGCTCGTGGCAAGAAGCTGAGTTTCGAGACGGCACGGTTCATCAAGTTCATGGTCACCGAGATCTTCCCGGGTGGCCGGCTGCCGTCCACCGACATGATGGTGCAGCGCGGCGAGAAGGCCGGTTTCATTGTGCCCGAAGCACTCTCGCTGCGACCGCACTACATCAAGACACTGAAGATCTGGGGCGACGCACTGGAAGCCAACAAGGACATCGCCGTCCAGCTCACCTCCGAAGAGGTCTACCAGCGCTACATGAAGTACCTGCGCGGGTGCGAACACTACTTCGCCGACGAGATGCTCGACGTCAGCCTCGTGACATACCTCAAGCCGAGGGCATAGCCACGTTTCGGCAAGTGCGCCAAGCAGCATGCGTCCGCTCCCGGCATCCGGGGCGGGGCGATCCCCTGACCCACCGAAAGGCAATGCCGCCATGGCCAAAGAACTGACACCACATTTTGAGGACGTCCAGGCACATTACGATTTGTCCGACGACTTCTTCCGGCTGTTTCTGGACCCGTCGCAGACCTACAGTTGCGCCTACTTCGAGCGCGATGACATGACGCTGGAAGAGGCCCAGCTCGCCAAGATCGACCTGGCGCTGGGCAAGCTCGGCCTGCAACCGGGAATGACGCTGCTCGACGTCGGCTGCGGCTGGGGCGCCACAATGCGGCGGGCGATCGAACGCTATGACGTCAACGTCATCGGCCTGACCCTGTCAAAGAACCAAGCCGCCTATGTAGAGCAGACTTTCGACTCAATGGACAGTCCCCGCCGCAGGCGGGTGCTGCTGCAGGGCTGGGAACAGTTCTACGAGCCGGTAGACCGGATCGTCTCGATCGGGGCGTTCGAGCACTTCGGCCACGACCGCTATCCCGCGTTCTTCTCGATGGCCTACGACGCGCTTCCCCCCGACGGAGTGATGCTGCTGCACACCATCTGCGGCCTGAACCCGAAGTACGCCAAAGAACTGGGCATTCCACTGACATTTGAGTTGGCCCGCTTCATCAAATTCATCATGACCGAGATCTTCCCCGGCGGCAGGCTGCCGTCGGTCTCGATGGTCGAGGAGCGCGCTACCGAGGCCGCCTTTACCGTCACCCGGGTGCAGTCGTTGCAGCCGCACTACGCCAGGACCTTGGACTGCTGGGCGGCAGCGCTGGAATCGCATCGCGAGCAGGCCATTGCGATCCAGTCACAGGAGGTCTACGACCGGTACATGAAGTACTTGACCGGCTGCGCGAAGATGTTCCGGCAACGTCAAGTCGATGTCAACCAATTCACCTTGGTGAAGTAGGTATTCCGGGCGAGAGCCCGAGCATGCGAGCCGTCAGCTCAGTACGGAAGAACTCCGGCGACGCAGCGGCTCACATGCTGGCAGTAGTAGTGCCCGTACAGCGGCGCCGCGGCAACCGCGGACGCGAACACCGCCGACATCAGCGCGATTGCCACCGCCGACACCAGCGGCTTCTCCCCCACCATCGCCACGATCAGCCCGGCGACCATACACACCACGGCATAGACCAGCACCACGAAGACGGCCGGTGTCTTGTCGGCCAGGGCGTACCACCAGGAGAACAGCCCCAGGCCGATCCCGGCTGCCGGAACCCACACCGCCAACAGCACCAGGGCCAGCTGCCACCACTTCAGGAATTGGTATTGGCCGGTGAGGACCACCGGTTTGGTTGGTTTGGCCGGTTTGGCCGGCGACGATGCAGGCGCCGCCGCGTAGCTTTCCGGTTCAGGCCACGCAATCGGCTCGGCACCGGTGATCGGCTCGTCCAGCGCCTCCGTCGGCCCGGGCAGCGGTACCGGGTGCGGCCCGGTGTCGAAGATCGGCGCCATGTGCGGCTCGGTCATGGGCAGTGACCCGGTGTCGGTGGTCTCAGACACCCGACACCACCTGAATCGCGGCCAGTGCGCCGAACCACCCGACCGCCAGCGCGAGCAGAAACGCACCCAGGGCGGTTACCCACCGACGCGAGGAGACGAACACCAGCACCAGCCCCGCGATGCTGGGCGCTCCGAGCACCAGCGTGATCGCGACGTCCGGGCGCAGCGGAGCGGTGATGACCAGGCTCAAGCCGATCCCGGCCAAGATGCCGACCGCCGCCCCGACCAGCATGGCGCTGCTCAACAACCAAGGGCGTGGCAGCGGAATCACACCACCAGATTTTACGGCGACCGCACCGTTCAGCGCGGTAACGACCCGGTGATCACCGGGACTGTTTCCAGCAGCGTGTTCTCAACGTCGGTGAAGGCCCGGCCGCGAGTCAGGAACCGCATGCCTTCGGGCGCCTCCAGGCTGAACCCGGCGCCGCGGCCCGGCACCACGTCGATGATCAGCTGGGTGTGCTTCCACGCGGCGAACTGCGGACCGGAGATCCAGACCGGCACTTCGATGCCGGCTCCCCCGTTTTCCAGGTCCAGGACGCCGAGCAGCACGTCGTGGTCGCCGATGATGAAGTCACCGTCGGGGTAGCACATCGGCGCCGACCCGTCGCAGCAGCCGCCGGACTGGTGGAACATCACCGGACCGTGGCGAGCCACCAGACGCGCCACCAGGTCGGCGGCCGCGTCGGTGATCAGCACCCGGTCCGGCGCGTCCATCAGAACAAACCGTTCGCCGACTGGGAGTAGGACACCAGCAGGTTCTTGGTCTGCTGGTAGTGGTCGAGCACCATCTTGTGGTTCTCCCGGCCGATGCCGGACTGCTTGTAGCCGCCGAACGCCGCGTGCGCGGGATAGGCGTGGTAGCAGTTGACCCACACCCGGCCGGCCTGGATGTCGCGGCCGGCCCGGTAGGCGGTGTTGCCGTCGCGGCTCCACACCCCGGCGGCCAGCCCGTAGAGGGTGTCGTTGGCGATGGCGATCGCGTCGTCGTAGTCGGTGAACGAGGTCACCGACACCACCGGGCCGAAAATCTCCTCCTGGAAGATCCGCATCTTGTTGTGGCCGGCGAAGATCGTCGGCTGCACGTAGAAGCCACCGGAGAGCTCGCCGCCGAGTTCGGCGCGTTCCCCGCCGGTGATGACCTTCGCGCCCTCCCCCTTACCGATCTCGATGTAGGACAGGATCTTCTCCAGCTGGTCGTTGGAGGCCTGCGCGCCGATCATCGTGGTGATGTCGAGCGGGTCGCCCTGGCGGATCGCTTTGGTGCGGATCGCGGCCAGCTCCAGGAACTCGTCGTAGATGGGGGCCTGAACCAGCGACCGCGACGGGCAGGTGCACACCTCGCCCTGGTTCAAAGCGAATCCGGCAAACCCCTCTAAAGCCTTGTCCTGGAAGTCGTCGTTCGCCGCCAGCACGTCGGAGAAGAAGATGTTCGGGCTCTTGCCGCCCAGTTCCAGGGTGACCGGGATGATGTTCTGGCTGGCGTACTGCATGATCAGCCGCCCGGTGGTGGTCTCCCCGGTGAAGCCGATCTTGGCGATCCGGTTGCTCGACGCCAGCGGCTTGCCGGCCTCGACGCCGAATCCGTTGACCACGTTGACGACACCCGGCGGCAGCAGGTCGCCGATCAGGCTCATCAGGAACAGGATGGACGCCGGAGTCTGCTCGGCCGGCTTGAGCACCACCGCGTTACCGGCGGCCAGGGCGGGCGCCAGCTTCCAAGCCGCCATCAGCAGCGGGAAGTTCCACGGGATGATCTGGCCGACCACGCCCAGCGGCTCGTGGAAGTGGTAGGCGACGGTGTCGTCGTCGAGTTGGCTCAGCGCACCCTCCTGGGTGCGGATCGCCGCGGCGAAGTAGCGGAAGTGATCGGCGGCCAGCGGGATGTCGGCGGCCAGGGTCTCCCGGACCGGCTTGCCGTTGTCCCACACCTCGGCGACGGCCAGTTCCTCGCGATGTTGGTCGATCCGGTCGGCGATCTTGGTCAGAATCGCCGCCCGCTCGGCCGGGGAGGTCTTGCCCCACGCCGGGGCGGCGGCGTGCGCGGCGTCGAGCGCCAGGTCGATGTCGGCCGCCGTGGAGCGGGGGATCTCGCAGAACGGCTGACCGGTGACCGGGGTGGTGTTCTCGAAGTACTCACCGCCGACCGGAGCCACCCACTGCCCGCCGATGAAGTTCCCGTAGCGGGACTCGTAGCTCATCAGCGCGCCTGCAGAACCCGGACGTGCGAAAACGGTCATCGATGCTGCTCCTTAGCCGTGGGTGTTACTCAACTCACAGTACCGCCGCGGTCACAATGACTTCCATGCCTGCGCATCGTGCCCGCGACTTTGAAGACCCGTACCTGTGGCTGGAGGACGTGACCGGCGAGCGGTCACTGGACTGGGTGCGCGCCCACAACACCCCGACCGTCGACGAGTTCGCCGGCGACGACTTCGAAGCGATGCGCACCGCCGCCCTGGAGGTGCTCGACACCGACGCCCGCATCCCCTACGTCCGGCGCCGCGGCGAGTACCTCTACAACTTCTGGCGTGACGCCGCCAACCCGCGCGGGCTGTGGCGGCGCACCACCGTGGACAGCTATCGCACCGACAGCCCCGACTGGGATGTGGTGATCGACCTCGACGAGCTGGCGCGCGCCGATGACGAGAACTGGGTCTGGGGCGGGGCCAACGTGATCGAACCCCACCACACCCGGGCCCTGATATCGCTGTCCCGCGGCGGGTCTGACGCCGTCGTTGTGCGTGAATTCGACTTGGTGGCCAGGGAATTCGTGGGTTCGGACGGACAGGGCTTCGAGCTTCCCGAGGCCAAGACGCGGATCGGCTGGGAGGACGACGACACCGTCCTGGTGGGCACCGACTTCGGCGCCGGTTCGCTGACCGAGTCCGGATACCCCCGAATAGTGAAGCGATGGCGCCGCGGTCAGGATCTGGCACAGGCGGAGACGGTGTTCAGCGGGTCGGCCACTGATGTGGTTGTGGCGGCGGGCCGAGACCGCACGCCGGGATTCGAACGAACCCTGGTGTCGCGTGCGATCGACTTCTTCAACGACGAAGTCTACGAATTGCGCGAGGGCGAGCTGATCCGCATCGACGCGCCCACCGACGCCTCGGTGTCGGTACACCGGCAATGGATCCTGATCGATCTGCGCACCGACTGGGACACCGGCACCGCGTCGTATCGGGCCGGCTCCCTGTTGGCCGCTGACTACGACGAGTTCCTGTCCGGCACAGCGCAGTGCAGCGTCGTCTTCGAACCGGACGCTCACACCGCGCTGCATCACTACGCGTGGACCCGTGATCGACTGATCCTGGTCACCCTGCACGACGTGGCCAGCCGGGTAGAGGTGGTCACGCCCGGAACCTGGCAGCGCCGGCCCGTCGCCGAGGTACCGGACAACACCAACACCGTGATCGCGGCCGCCGACGACACCGGCGACGAGATCTTCCTGGACTCAAGCGGATTCGACCGGCCATCACGACTCCTGCACGGTCCCGTGGACGGGCCGCTGACCGAGATCAAATCGGCTCCAGCGTTTTTCGACGCCGACGGACTCGATGTCAGCCAGTACTTCGCCACCTCGAAAGACGGCACCGCGATCCCCTACTTCGTCGTGCGCCCAGCGGGCGCCACCGGCGCGACACTGCTGGGCGGCTACGGCGGATTCGAGGTGGCACGCACCCCGGGTTACGACGGCGTGCTGGGCCGGCTGTGGCTCGAGCGCGGGGGGACCTACGTGCTGGCCAACATCCGTGGCGGCGGCGAGTACGGGCCCGGCTGGCACACCCAGGCGATGCGTGCCGGCCGTCATCTGGTGGCCGAGGATTTCGCCGCGGTGGCAACCGATCTGGTGGAGCGCGGTATCGCCAGAGTCGAGCAGCTCGGCGCGGTGGGCGGCAGCAATGGTGGGCTGCTGATGGGCATCATGCTCACCGCGTACCCACAGTTGTTCGGCGCACTGGTGTGCCAGGTGCCGTTGCTGGACATGCGCCGCTACCACCTGCTGCTCGCCGGTGCTTCCTGGGTGGCCGAGTACGGTGACCCGGATGACCCCGAGGAGTGGGAGTTCATCAGCAAATACTCGCCGTACCAGAACATTTCCGCCGATGCCGCCTACCCGCCGGTGCTGATCACCACGTCCACCCGCGACGACCGGGTGCATCCGGGGCATGCCCGCAAGATGACCGCGGCGCTTCAGGACGCCGGGCACCGGGTCTGGTACTACGAGAACATCGAGGGCGGCCACGGCGGTGCGGCCGACAACGCGCAGGCGGCGTTCAAGTCCGCGCTGAGCTTTTCGTTCCTGTGGCGGATGCTGGGGCGGGCCTGACACTGTGATCGCCGACTGGCCCGTGCCGGCGGCCACCATGCACTCGTGGAAGTGTTCTAAAGCGTCGCCCCCTCAGGACTTGCGCAAACCGCCCACCAGCGCGATTCCCACCCCGACCAGCACCAACACCGCCCCGGCCGCCAGGGTCAGATTGAGCCACAGGTGCAGGCTTGCTTCGGCCACATCGGCGAGGGCATCGGTGATCCGGCGAATGTCGCCGGTGGCCTGGCTGAGCACCTGGTTGAGGAGGCGCCGCGCCACTTCGACGCCCGACCAGCCGATCGCGCCCACCAGCAGCGCCGACACACCCAGGCTCGCCAGGGCCCTGCCCCGGCGCCGTGCCGCGACCAGCGTCAGGATCGCGCACAACCCGGCCATCGCGCCCAGGACGACAGTGAGCAACGGTCCCCACACCGAGAGCCGGTGTAGCCCACCGGGCCGCATCACCTCGGTGGACGTCGACGTCAGCGGTATGGTCAGCGACGCGGGCAGCGTTATGGGGTAGTCGGCCAGCAGTTGCGCAAACGAGTCGTCCCGCAGCATCGGTATCACGTCGATCTCCCAGGGACCGGGATCGCCGACGTTGAGGAGCCACGCGTGGCCGTCCCGGTTGACGCGAACGAACTGCGCCGGAAACGACGGTCCGGCGGTGTATTCGCGGGCGGCCTGCCGTACCTCCGAGGGGTCGATGCCGAAGCCGCTCCCCCGGATCAGCTGCACGGTCTGAGCACTGAGCTCGGCCGCGACCGCGTCCTGCAGGGCCGGTTGGGCCGCGGCACGGGCAGCCAGCCGCGCGTAACCGTCGGCATCGATGAGGTTGTACTGCGCCCACGCCGTCGGCAGCGCCACCGCAAGGCTCGCGGTGGCCAGCAACCAGAACAGTGTCGCGGTGAAGACGCGCACTATTTCGCGGTGCGGCGCGGCCGCGCCAGCGCCAGCTTGGTGATGAGCCGGTTGCTTCGGGCCAGCGTCTTGAGCGAATTGTGGTAGAAGTTCCCGCCCGCGCCGACGTTGGTGCGCGGCGCGACGACAGTCTCCTGCCGACAGAACTTGCGGATACCGTCCACACCGCCGAAGCGCGCCCCGATGCCCGAGGTCTTCCAGCCACCCATCGGCGCCGTCGTGCACATCAGGTTGGAGATCACGTCGTTGACGTTCACGGCCCCGCAGTCCAGCTGCAGCGCAATGTCTTTGGCTCGCGCGACGTCGCGGGAGAACACCGAGGCGCTCAACCCGTAGGCGCTGTCGTTGGCGAGTCGGATCGCCTCGTCGACGCTGGCGACCTTCATGATCGGCAGGGTCGGGCCGAAGGTCTCCTCGGTCATGCAGGCCATCGAGTGGTCGACGTCGACCAGCACGGTGGGCGGGTAGAAGCTGCCCGGGCCGCCTGCGCGCTCACCGCCGGTCAGTGCGCGCGCTCCGGCGGCCAAGGCTTCCTTCACGTGCCGCTCGGTGATGGCGAGTTGCTGGTCGCTGATCAGAGCTCCGAAGTGCTTGCCCTCGCCGGTGCCCATCTGCAGCGCCTCGACATCGCGGACGACCGCGGCGACGAACTTGTCGTAGACGGGTTCCAGCACGTACACCCGCTCGACCGACACGCAGGTCTGCCCGGCGTTGAACATCGCGCCCCATACCGCGGCGTGCGCGGCCAGGTCGATGTCGGCGTCCTCGCACACGATCATCGGGTCTTTGCCCCCGAGTTCGAGGCTGACCGGCACCAGCCGGCTTGCGGCCCGTTCGGCGACCTTGCGCCCGGTGGCGGTGGAGCCGGTGAACTGCACGTAGTCGGAGTTGTCGATCACCGCTTCGGCCACCTCGCGCGCACCCTGCACCACCGCGAACACGTCCGGGGCGCCGGAGGCCAGCCAGCCCTGGCGAAGGAGCTCCGCGGTGAGCGGGGTCTGCTCGGACGGCTTGAGCAGCACCGCGCAGCCGGCCGCCAAAGCTCCGATGGCATCCATCAGCGCGTTGGCCACCGGGTAGTTCCACGGCGCGATCACGCCGACCACCGGCCGGGGACGGTAGTGGATGGCGATCTTCTTGATTCGCATCAGGGGCAGCGATGCCGGCCGGGTCTCCGGGGCGACCGCCTTGTCCATCACCTTGATCACGTACGACAGGATCATGATCAGCAGCGGCACCTCTTGCGCGGCGTCGGTGCTGGACTTGCCGGTCTCGGCGATCAGCAGCTTCTCGATCTCGTCGCGGTGCTCGCCGAGCCACAAGGCGAAACGGGCCAGGGCCTTGGCCCGGCCCTTGGCGCCGCGGTGCTCCCATTCCCGCTGGGCGGTGCGCAGCCCGGCCGCGATTTTTTCGACGTCAGCGGGGTCGGTCCACCGCACCTCGCCGGCCCTCTCGCCGGTGGCGGGGCTGAACACGGTTCCGGTGCCGGTGAAGGTGGCGACTGAATTGGTGGCGGTCATGGCGCCATGCTAGTCCGGGCTGTGATCCGGATCGCACCGGGCCTCGACAGGTGTCAAGTCCGGCGAGCCTACGTTTTTAAGCCCCGCAGGTAGGCGGCCTGCCCCAAATGCTGGGCACAGTCATCGATGATGCTGACCAGCCGCACCCCCGCCGTCACCGGCGGATCCCAGTGGGTATCGACAACCCGAGCCAGTTCATCGGCGGTGACGCCGTCGAGGTAGCCCAGGGCCAACTGGTGCACGCCGTGGTAGTAGCCCGCCAGCAGCTGGGCCGGGGCGCGGACCTTGGCGACATCGGCCGGGCTATGGCCGTACCCACTGTCATCACGCGGCAGGTCCAGGCCGAACCGATCCACCCACCCGTCACGGGTCCACACCTGCTCGACACCGGCGACCTGCGCGATCTGAATGTCCTGCACGCGGGCGCTGTGCCACAGCAGCCACGCGATGCTGTTGGCCTGCGCCGTCGGCCGATAGTCGGCCACCTCGTCGGTGAGCCCGTCGGTGAGTTCGTCGGCGTGCTCGATCAACCGAGTGAACGCGTCGCGGAGCAGGGCCCGCAGAGCGGCGGTTGCGTCATTCTCCGTCATACCGCCCGACGCTACGCCTGGTGGCAGACCGCCTCGACGTTGTTGCCGTCCGGATCGCGGACGAAGGCGCCGAAGTAGCCGGGGTGGTACTCGGGCCACAGCCGCGGCGCGTGCAGGGACTCCGCACCCTGCCCTACCGCGGTGTCGTAGAACGCCTGCACCTGCTGCGGGTCAGCGGCGCTGAACGCGACATGGACCTCGCGGTTAGGGCCCGAGGCGTCACCCGCGCCGGCGTCGGCGATCCAGAACGTCGGCTTGCCGTCTCGTCCGTAGCCGACGGCCACACCGACATCCATCTGCCGCGTGTAGCCCAGCACGTCGAGCACCGCGTCGTAAAACTTCTGCGATTTCGCATAGTCACTGCAGTTGATGCCCACGTGGTCGATCACGGAATACATCCTGGCATGAGGAACCGCAGGGTCGTAGATTAACTAGATGAGCCTCGACGTCGTGGTCCGCAACGGCACGATTGTCGATGGACTGGGTGGCCAGGCCTGTGTCGGCGACGTCGGGATCCGCGATGGCGTGATCGTTGAGGTCGGCAGGGTCACCGGAGACGCCCAGCATGTCATCGACGCGACCGGACTGCTGGTCACACCGGGTTTCGTCGACCTGCACACGCACTACGACGGGCAGTCCATCTGGTCGGATCGGCTCAATCCTTCCTCGGCGCATGGCGTGACGACCGCACTGATGGGCAACTGCGGGGTGGGTTTCGCGCCGTGCCGGATCGAGGACCACGACGTGCTGGTGGATCTGATGGCCGGCGTCGAGGACATTCCCGGTGTGGTGATGACGGACGGGCTGCCGTGGACCTGGGAGACGTTCCCACAGTTCATGGATGCCGTTGATAAGCGGCAGCGGGATATCGACGTGGCGGCGTTCCTGCCGCATTCACCGCTGCGCGTCTACGTGATGGGACAGCGCGGTATCGACCGTGAGCCGGCTACGCCCGACGACCTGGAGCAGATGCGCCGGCTGGCCCAGGAGGCCGCCGAGGCTGGGGCACTGGGGTTCTCGTCGTCGCGGCTGATGACCCACCGCACCAAGACCGGTACCCAGATCCCCAGCTATGACGCCTCCTACGCCGAGATCCTCGCCATCAGCCGCGGCCTGGCCGACGGCGGGGGCGGGTTGATCCAGTTCGTCCCGGATCTTCCGAACGGTGCATATCAGCCAGTGCTGCAGCAGGTTTTCGACGCGGCGACCGAAGCAGGTGTGGCCGTCACGTTCAGCCTGCTGATCGGCAACGCCGGTGAGTCGATCTGGCCGGACGCGATGGCCATGCTGGAGAAGGCCAACAGCTCCGGCGCCGAGATCACCGCGCAGGTCTTCCCGCGACCGATCGGACTCATGTCCGGGCTGGACCTGAGCATCCACCCGTTCGTGCTGTACCCGAGCTACCAGGAGATCGCCGGCCTGCCACTGGCGGAGCGAGTGGCCCAAATGCGCAAACCAGAAGTGCGGCAGCGGATTCTGGCCGACCGACCCAGCATCGTCCCGACCAACCCGATCGCCTACCTTTCCCAGTCCTGGGACTGGACATTTCCGCTCGGCGACGACCCCGATTACGAGCCGGATCGGTCGAAGAGCATTGCGGCGCGGGCCAGGGCACGCGGCGTCTCCCCGGAGGAGGAGGCATATGACCGGCTGCTCGACGACGACGGGCACGAGATCCTGCTCAACGCACTGGCCAATTTCGAGAACAACTCGCTGGACACCGTCGGGACTCTGATGCGCCGCGGCGACGTGGTGCTGGGGCTGGGCGACGGCGGCGCCCACTACGGGATGATCTGCGACTCAAGCTTTCCCACCTATGTGCTGACGCATTGGGCCCGCGACCGCGCGGCCGGCCGGCTCAGTGTCGAGGAAGCGATCCGCGAACTGACGTCCACACCGGCCCGGATTGCCGGACTCGAGGACCGGGGGCGCATCGCGGTCGGCTACAAGGCCGACCTCAACGTCATCGACCACCGGAACCTGCGGCTGCACAAGCCGGTGGTCACCTATGACCTGCCGGCCGGTGGACGCCGGTTGGATCAGACCGCCGACGGCTACGTCGCAACGATCGTCTCCGGCGAGATCATCGCCGAGAACGGCAAGCCCACCGCGGCCCGGCCCGGCAGGCTGGTGCGCGGCCGTCAGCCCGCGCCGGCCTGAGCCTCAGCCGGGTTCACCGGCGTACCGTTGTCCGATGTGACTGAGCCCCCAGAGCCCAAATACACCCACGGCCATCACGAATCGGTGCTGCGCGCCCACCGTGCCCGCACGGCGCAGAACTCCGCGGCCTACCTGTTGGAGTCGCTGGCGCCGGGCTTGCAGTTGCTGGATGTCGGCTGCGGGCCGGGAACCATCACCGCGGATCTGGCCGCCCTCGTCGCGCCGGGCCGGGTGACCGCCATCGAGCCGGTACCCGAAGCCCTGGAGCTGGCCCGCGCCTGCGCACGTGAGCGCGGGCAGCGCAACATCGACTTCGTGGTCGCCGATGTACACGCATTGCAGTTCCCCGACAACAGCTTTGACGTGGTGCATGCCCACCAGGTGCTGCAGCACGTCGCCGACCCGGTGGCCGCGCTGGCCGAAATGCACCGGGTGTGCAAGCCGGGCGGCGTGGTGGCGGCGCGGGACAGCGACTACGAAGCGTTCACCTGGTACCCGGCGTCGGCGGAGTTGGACGACTGGCTGCGGCTCTACCGTGACGCCGCGCGCGCCAACGGCGGCGAGCCCGATGCGGGCCGGCATCTGCTGGCCTGGGCGCACGCGGCCGGGTTCACCGACGTCACCCCGACGACGAGCGCGTCGTGTTTCGCCACTCCCGCCGACCGGGAGCACTGGGGCGGCATGTGGGCCGACCGGATTCTGCAGTCGGCCATCGCCGAACAGCTGCTCGACAGTGGTGCCGCCGATCAGGGGAAGCTGCAGGCGATTTCGCAGGCGTGGCGGGACTGGGCCGATCACCCGGACGGCTGGCTGGCGATCCTGCACAGCCAGATCCTGTGCCGGGTATGACGACTCAGAGCAACCGCTGTTGCGGGGTGGAGCGGGCGACCAGTTCGGCGTCGCTGGTCACCACGTCGCCCAGCACCTGGTCGATGCGTGCCAGCAGCTCGTCGGGGATCCGCACGCCGGCGGCTTTGACGTTCTCGGTGACCTGCTCCGGGCGCGACGCCCCGACCAGAGCGGCGGCCACGTTGTCGTTCTGCAGCACCCAGGCGATCGCCAGCTGCGCCGTCGTCAGCCCCAGCTCGGCGGCGATCGGCGCCAGCTGCTGGACGCGGGTCAGCACGTCGTCGGTCATGAACCGTTTGATGAAGTTCGCCCCGCCCTTCTCGTCGGTGGCACGTGACCCGGCCGGCGGTGGTTGACCCGGCAGGTATTTGCCGGACAGCACCCCTTGGGCCATCGGTGACCAGACGATCTGGCTCAGGCCCAGTTCCCGGCAGGTCGGGACCACCTCGGGTTCGATGATTCGCCACAGCATGGAGTACTGCGGTTGGCTGGAGATCAGCGATACGCCGAGTTGGCGAGCCAACCCGTGCGCGTTGCGGATCTGCTCGGGCGTCCACTCGCTGACCCCGATGTAGAGCGCCTTGCCCGCCCGGACGATGTCGGCGAAGGCCTGCATGGTCTCTTCCAACGGGGTGAAGGGGTCATAGCGGTGCGCTTGGTAGAGGTCGACGTAGTCGGTGCCCAGCCGGCGCAGCGACCCGTCGATGGCCTCCATTATGTGCTTGCGGGACAGGCCGGTGTCGTTCTTGCCCAAGGGGGCCGAGCCGATCGGCCAGTAGACCTTGGTGAAGATCTCCACCGATCCGCGGCGCCGTCCTTTCAGTGCCGCCCCGAGCACCTCCTCGGCGGCACCGTTGGCGTACACGTCGGCGGTGTCGAACGTGGTGATACCGGCATCGAGCGCGGCATGCACGCACGCGGTGGCGACGTCGTTCTCGACCTGCGATCCGTGGGTGAGCCAGTTGCCGTAGGTGATCTCGGAGATCTGCAGGCCGGAGTTGCCCAGGTAGCGAAATTCCATAGCATCACAGACTAGTCGAATCACATTGCTGTCACTGATAATTCGACGGCGGACAGCGCCAGCGTGACGCCTTCGTCTTCATCTCCTGATGCGCAGGTGCCATTATGTAGCACCAGGTAGCACAATCCTGTATCTTCGATCCTATGCCGGCACAGCCCGAGATCACCCAGCGCGACCTACGGAATCGATCGAAGGAGATCATGGATGCCGTCCAGCACGGGCAGGCTTTCATCGTCACCCGGGACGGGCATCAGATCGGTGAACTGATTCCGCTGCGCCAGCGCAGGCGATTCGTGCCCCGTGCCGAGTTCGCGGCGATGTCGCGCGGCGCACCCGACATTTCGATTGACGCTTTCCGAGCCGACCAGGACGCCACCGCCGATCACGATGCGGACGGCCCCTATGCCCGCTGATCATCAGCAGGGCCTGCTCGACACCAACATCATGATTCTGCGTCGGTGGATCGATCCGCAGCTGCTGCCGAAGGCGATGGCGATCAGCGCGATAACTCTGGCGGAACTGTCGGCCGGACCGCACGAGGTGCGCCGAAACGACGAACAAGACGACTACGACGAGCATGTCGAACGCGCCCGCCGCCTGGATGTGCTCCAACGCGCCGAAAACGAGTTCGACCCGATCCCCTTCGCCGCCGAAGCCGCGCGGATCTACGGCCGGGTGTGCGCCGCGGTCATCAGCACCGGCCGCAAACCCCGCCGCCGAGTCGCCGATCTGATGATCGCCGCCGTGGCGATCGCCGAAGACCTGCCACTGTTCACCACGAACCCGCAAGACTTCCACGGGTTGGACGAACTGTTGACCGTCGTTGCGGTGCCGCGACTCGACGCACCGCGGTCCACATAACAGGAGCATCGCGTTTATTCCGTGTCGGACGGACTGTGGTCAATCAGCCCGATGCCGCCGACGTGTGATCGAATTGCTGGACCATCGAGGACAATTCGGCTCTGGTGGCGACACCGGCCTTGACCGTCGCCCGGTAGACGTGGCCTTCCACGGTGCGCACCGACAACGACATCGCCTCGGCGATGTCGCGGTTGGACAGGCCCTGGGCCACCAGCAGGGCGATCTCACGCTCGCGCCCGGTCAGCGGGAGGGTCACCTTGGCCGCGGCCAGCGCCGGGCTGACGGCCCCGCCGCACTGCTCGGCGAGTTGGCGGGCGCGCGCGCCGGCCGACAGTGCGCTGCCGCGCAGACCGGCCTGCCGATAACTCGCCGCGGCCTGCGCTGCGGCGTCAGCTGCGGCCAGCACATCGCCCATGGTTTCGAACTCATGCGACGCTGCGTCCAAGCCGGCATTGTCGCTGTCGGCCAACGCGCGCGCATACCGGGCCGCGACCGGCGCCCGGGGACCTTCGACGATGCCCGCCAGCTCGCCCAGCCGGTCGGCGACCGCTGCGTCACCCAGCTGCGCGGCGGTCTGCAGGCACATCACTTCGCGAGCGAACTGACCGTGGTCGCGGGCGAATGTTGCTGCCTCAGAAGCACTCTGGCGTGCCTCGCCGGCCCTTCCGCGCACCGCCGCCACCCATGCGGCCGCCAGCAGGTAGCCGGACTCGACGTAGCAGTAGGCCGGATGCCGGCTCTCGCGGGTGGCCTGCAACGACGTCACGGCGGCGTCGACCTGCCCGCTACGAGCCAGCGCCTCGGTGTGCGGGATCCTGAACCGGTAGAAGATGCCGCTGATCTCGCCGTAGCTGCCGATCCCGGCGCCGGCCGCGCCGAGGCAACGCAGCGCGGTGGGCAGATCGCCACGGCCGAGTGCGGTCATGCCCAGCACCGCGGTCGCCATCGCGCTCACCATCCCGGGCAGTTCCGCGCACAGCCTATGGCGGGCCTGCGCGACCACCGTCGCGTCCTCGATGCGGCCGGCGGCCAGCAGCGCGTAGGCGTGGAATTCGGCCAGCCCGCTGCCCTGGAAACTGTCCTGGGGCGATTCGGCGATCACCGCGTACCCGGCCTCGGCTTGCTCGACGGCCTGACTCGTCCGTCCCAGATCGCCCAGCGCGATGACGTCGGCGCACCGGCCCAAGGTCTGGCCGAACGAGTCGAGCCGGCCGAGGTCGACCCCGGCCAGCGCGTCGACGGTTTCGGCCGGCCTGCCGGCCAACACCAGCTGGACGGCACGGAACGTCCGCAGCGCCGCATCATCGTTGCCGCGCAACGCCTGTTCGGTCACCTCCCAGGCCTGCTCGGGACGTTGCAGCACCCACAGCAGGTTCGCGGAGCGCAGGATCACCGGGGTGACGAATCCGGTCGCGGGCAGCGCAGATGCGTCGACGGTGCTGAGTATCTCCTCGGTTTCCGAACCCTGCTCGCGCATGAACAACACGTAGGCGAGCAGCAGTTTGGCCGCCGGGCTGTCGCTGGCGTCGACGGCGGCACGCGCGAACCGCTCGGCCAACGCGAGGTCGAGTCGCGAACGCGCGATGTTGGCGGCCCGCGACAGCACCGCGGCGTCGGGCGGCAGATCCGATTCCAGCCACAACAGCCCCAGCCGAATCGGATCCACCCGGGCGGGCTCGCGCGCCATGGCGGTCGCCACGTCGCCCCGCAAGCGGCGCAACCGCAGCGGGCCGCATTGCTGCAGCCGGATCTCCCCGTAGAGCGGGTGGCCCACGTAGACCGCGTCGGCGCTCGGCGGCACCCGGATCAGTCCGCGCTCCTCGGCCACCTCGACGGCGTGCGGGCTGGCCAGTGTCATCAGGCAGGACCGGTCGATGGGTTCGGCGACCGCCACCAGGTCGACCACCTCGCGCACGTCGTCGGGCACCGCGCCGATCTGGGTTTCGACCAGCTCGACCAACGTCGGCGACACCGACAATCCGGCCGTCCAGCACCATTGCCCGGCCTCGCACACCAGCCGGCCGGCCGCGCGTTCCTGCTCGACGAGATGGCGCAGGTACAACACGTTTCCGCGAGTCAGCTTCCACATCCGCACCAGGCAGTCCGGGTTCACCGCCCCCAACACGGAGGCCAGCAACTCCTCGGCTTCCGGACGTGACAGCGGTTGCAGTTCGAGCCGCCGCAGCACACCGTCCTTCCACAGCGTGGACACCGCATCGGGGGCGGGTTCGCCGTTGCGGACGGTGGCGATCACCTGAATGGGCGCAGCCGCGCCGTGCGCCACCAGTTGATGCACGGCCAGTGCCGACAGATCGTCCAGCAGGTGCGCGTCGTCGACGACCACCAGCAGCGGCGCATCTCCGGCACCGGCCCTCAGCTCGGTGATGACCTGGCGCGCCATCGCCATCGGATTGGCGTCGAAGTCGTCGACCCATTGGGCGAACGCGCCCAGCGGTACTGAGCGCCCGGTCGCCGTGCCGGCCAGCCGACTGACCGCCCAGCCGGCGGCGGCCATCGCTTCGGCGGCCTCGCGGGCCAGCCTGGTTTTTCCCACACCGGCTCGACCGGCGATCAGAACACCCCGCCGCTCGGTGTCGGCGAGCGCGTCTGCCACCAGCTGGAGTTCTTCCCTCCGGCCCGTCAAAGGCCAGCGGTCACTCATTCGTCGATCGTAAACACCTTGGGACACCGACGGTTACTACTCAGGAATCTTGTGTAGTTCAGCGTCCAGCTTCTGGTTCGCCAGCCTGATGACGCTGTCCAGCCCTTCTAGTTCGATCTGCAGGTACTGGCAGATCACCTCGTCGGCGACACCGGCGTCGCGCAGTCGCAACGCCAGGGAATGCGCATCGGGAAGTCTCCGCAGCGCCGTCTCGTAGCGGTCCGCGGTGTCCCCGATGCCATGGAAAGCGGTCACGTCTGCCCTCGATTCGGTGATCCCCGATTCGGTCGATCCCCACTCTGTCCGCGCCGGCGGCACGCGGTATCCGTGGACGACTACCCGATTCCCGGCGTCGTGGGGTCTGCGACTACCCGCAATCCGGTGCTGACTACACAGCCGCCGATGTGAGTAGTCGGCACTGTAGCGGGCCCAAGGACAGGTAGTGCGCTACGGAGCCGGATGCGAGTTCCTGAGCCGACGCTAAGGGGTGCTGGTGTCGGTTCGGTCCCGGGAGGTCCTCATGTCTGGTCATCGTCGCGGTCGGGTGATCGGCGCCGGCACTGTCGTCGGCGCGTTCCTGGCGTTTGGGGTGGCTCCGTTGGCGTCCGCGCCGACCGCCCGGGCCGATGAGTTCGCCTGGATCGACGACCTGTTCGACCCGTCGGCGTGGCAGGCCCTGGCGGTGGGTGCCGCACCGGCCACCGGCGATCCCACCGACTGGGCGGCACTGTTCGACCAGTGGATCTACCAGCCGATCCACGACGTCGGGCAGGACTGGATCGCCAGTACGTTCGGTGCCCAGGTGGACGCGGCCATCAACCAGTACCTGGGGCCGCTGTTCGGCACCGATCTGCTGATCGGGAACGGTCTGGCCGGAACCCAGACCGATCCCAACGGCGGCGCGGGCGGACTGTGGTTCGGTGACGGCGGCGCCGGCTGGGACAGCACGGTGGCCGGTGAGGCCGGTGGCAACGGCGGCGCGGCCTTCTTCGGCGACGGCGGCGACGGCGGCCTGGGCGGCTCCGGGGCCGACGGCGGGGCCGGCGGGGACACCGCGTTCGGCATCGCCGGCGACGGCGGGACCGGCGGCACCGGAGGCAACGGCGGGGCCGGCGGCGACGCGACCGGCTGGCTGTTCGGCAACGGCGGGACCGGGGGACTTGGCGGGACCGGGTCGGTCGGCGCGGCCGGTGTCGACGGTGTCGGCCCGGGCGGCAGCGGCATGGCCGGCCTTACCGGTGGCATCGGCGGTGTCGGTGGGGCCGGCGGCAACGCCGCCCGGCTGATCGGGTCCGGCGGGTCCGGCGGGACAGGCGGGACCGGCGGGACCGGCGGGGCGGGCGGCGGTGGCATCAGCGGCGCGGCGGCGACCTTCGCCGCCGGTACCGGCGGCAATGGCGGTAGCGGCGGAGCAGGCGGGACCGGCGGCCACGGCGGTAATGGCGGCGCAGGCGGGACGAACGGAGTATTCGGTGCCTCCGGCTCCCAGGGCACCGGCGGCGCAGGCGGGACCGGCGGCCACGGCGGCACACCGGGCGACGGCGGTACCGGCGGGGCCGGGAATGCCGCGACTCCCGACGGCGGCGCAGGAGGCAACGGTGGCGACGCCGGTGCCGGCGGTGCCGGTGGCATGGGCGGTGACGGCGCCACGACAGGCGCCGACGGTCTGGCCGGGGTCACACCGGTCAACGTCGGGAATGGCGGCACCGGCGGCGCCGGCTGGGATGCGACCACGGTGGGCGGAACCGGCGGCAACGGCGGGGCCGGCGGCAACGGCGGTGATCACGGCGACGGCGGTGACGGCGGGGCCGGTGGGCGGGGCGGCACCGGCGCGGTCGGCGGCGACGGCGCCAGTCCGCAGTACGGCGCCGGCGGTGACGGCACCGCCGGGGGCACGGGAGGGACCGGCGGTGTCGGCGGCAATGGCGGTTTGGGCGGTTCCATCTCCGGTGACGGCGGCACCGGAGGCGCCGGCGGTGTCGGCGGGACCGGCGGCAACGGCGGGAGCGGCGGCGCCGGCACTACGACGACCCCCTTCTTCAACTACACCGGCGATGGCCTGCCCGGCGGCAACGGCGGCGCCGGTGGCGACGGT
>NZ_LDPO01000001.1 GCF_001021505.1 Mycolicibacter heraklionensis | reverse complement strand
TTCACCGGCACCCCAGCGTCAACCAGCCTCGCCAGCTGATCACCGAACCGAGCACAGTCCTCCGAAAACGACATGGTCGTCGCAACCTCTCAATCGAGAGTGTTGCGACGACCATGTGAACCCGCCTAGCGCGTGACGGGGGCTTTTCTGTGGCCGTGGCCTTGGGTCAGGCGGCTTGCTTGACGTAGGTGACCAGACTGACGTCCAGGCTCTCGTCGGTGAAGTAGTACTCGCAGCCGCGCAGGTACTTCATGTAACGCTCGTAGACCTCCTCGGACTGGATCGCGACGGCCTCGTCGTGGTGAGCTTCCAGGGCGTCGCCCCAGATCTTGAGGGTCTTGATGTAGTGCGGCCGCAGCGAAAGCGCTTCGGGCACAGTGAAACCGGCCTTCTCACCGTGGTCGACCATCATCTGGGTGGTCGGCAGTCGGCCGCCCGGGAAGATCTCGGTGAGGATGAACTTGATGAACCGCGCGGTCTCGAACGTCAGCTTCTTGCCGCGCGCGTTGAGCTCATAGGGGTGGAAGCTGACGCTGCTCTGGATGGCCATCCGGCCGTCGGCCGGCATGATCTCGTAGCAGTTCTTGAAGAAGTCGTCGTAGTTCTCGAAGCCGAAGTGCTCGAAAGCCTCGATCGAGACGATCCGGTCCACCGGCTCGTGAAACTCTTCCCAGCCCTGCAGCAGGACCCGCCGTGACCGGTCGGTGTCGATGGCATCCAGCAGCTCCTGGGAGTAGGCGTGCTGGTTCTTCGACAAGGTCAGGCCGATCACGTTCACGTCGTACTTCTCAACGGCGCGCTTCATGGTCGCGCCCCAGCCGCAACCGATGTCCAGCAGAGTCATCCCCGGCCGCAGGTCCAGCTTGTCCAGGTTCAGGTCGAGCTTGGCGACCTGGGCCTCCTCCAGACTGATGTCCGGCGGCTCGAAGTACGCACAGCTGTACGTCCGGCTGGGGTCCTGGAACAGTGCGAAGAAGTCATCGGACAGGTCGTAGTGGGCCTGGATATTCTCGAATTTCGGACGCATCCCCGAGGTGCGTGTCGCTTTGTCCACCATCTGTGACTGATTGCCTTCCTGATGAAACCCGCTGCGACCGGACATGTGGTCTGGGGCGTCGCACGTGCCGGTCAACTGTTGCAGCTTAGCGGGTCGGGGGTGAATCGGTTGACGTGAAATGTAGCCAAGCCGGAACCCGCGGCAGGCCCGTTCTCCACTATTTCTGCAGCGTGTACTGGTGAACGCTGGTGTTGCCGTTGCGGAACAGCTCCACGCAGCCGTTGAGGTACTTGTCGAAACGGTCGTATGCCTCTTGGCCCTGCACCTCGATCGCCCGCTCCTTATTGGCCGCCAACATCGCCGCCCAGTCCTGAAGGGTGCGTGCGTAGTGCGGCCCGATCTCGTCGTCGCGGGTCACGGTGAAACCGGCGTCGGCGGCGTACTTGCGGGGCAACCACGCCGAGGGAAGCTGCCCGCCGGGGAAGATCTCCCGCATGATGAACAGCGTGAACTTGGCCAGCGACATCGTCATCGGAATGCCCTTGGCCTGCGCCTCGTCCTGCCCGCTGATCGCGGTGATGGTGTGCAGCAGCATCCGACCGTCGTCGGGCAGTGCGTTGTAGGTGATGTCGAAGAAGTCCGCCCAGCGGTCGCGGCCGAAGTGCTCGAACGCGCCGATCGACACGATCCGGTCCACCTTGTCGGTGAACTCCTCCCACCCCTGCAGCCGCACCTCGACGTTGCGGTTGGTGTCCACCTTCGACAGCTTGTCGATGGCGTACTGGCGCTGCTCACCACTGAGGGTGAGCCCGATGACGTTGACGTCGTACTTCTCCAGCGCGCGCTGCATGCAGGCACCCCAACCGCAGCCGATGTCCAGCAGCGTCATGCCGGGCTCCAGGCCCAGCTTGCCCAGCGCCAAGTCGAACTTGGCGATCTGCGCCTCGTCGCAGGTGGTGTCCTTGTCCGGGTAGAACCCGCAGGTGTAGCCCATTGTCGGACCTAGGAACAGCTCGTAGAACTCGTTGGAGATGTCGTAGATCGACTGCAGTTCCTCGTACTTCGGTTCCAGCTTGGGCATGGCTCAGTTCACTCGCGATCTTCTCTAAATTGGGGGGAGAGTGTGCACAGACTACCGTTGCCGGTCTGTTATGAGCACTTCGGTGTGGCTTAGGCCACCGAGCGGCCCCGACCGGCCAGCGCGAGTGGTTATCTCGCGGCGGCAAACGTCGTGGTCAGCTCGCTGATCACCGGGTCCCACAGCTCTTCGGGCAGGTCGTGGCCCATACCTTCGAACAGCACCAGGCGGGCGCGATCGATGGCATCGGCCACCGCCCGTCCCCCTGAGGGGCGCATCAGCTTGTCGGCCAAGCCGTGGATGACCACGGTCGGTGCGGTGATCAGCCGGTTGTATTCGGCCAGGCTGCCGCTGGCCAGGATGGCGCCGAACTGCCGGGCGATGCCCCAGGGGTAGTAGCTGCGCTCGTAGGCCTCGACGATGTTGGCCCGTAGCTGGTCTTCCGGCGCCGGGTAGCGGGGGCTGCCGATGATCCGGCTGGCCCGCACCGCGTTGTCGATGATCACCTCGCGCGGGGAGTCCGGTGACGGTCCGGTCAGCAGCGCCATCAGCGCCCGCGGGGCCGGCGGCGGAAGGAAACGCCGGTTGTTGCTGGAGAAGATGACGCCCAGCGAACGGGTCCGAGCCGCGAACCGCGCGGCGAACACCTGCGCGATCATGCCGCCCATCGAAGCGCCGACCACGTGCGCCTGCTCGATTCCCAGGTGATCCAGCAGGGCGGCAGCGTCGTCGGCCATGTCCTCCAGGGTGTAGACGGCCGGGCTGGGCTTACCCAGCCAGAACCGCGCCATGCGCGGGACCAGGGCGCCGCGGGAGTGGTCGCGGCCCAGCTTGCTGGACAAGCCGACGTCCCGGTTGTCGTACCGGATCACCCGCAGGCCCTGAGCGACCAGCTTCTCGCAGAACCCGGTGCGCCACAGCAGCAGCTGGGCGCCCAGTCCCATCACCAGCAGCACCGGGGGATCCTCGGGACTTCCCAGGTCTTCGTAGAAGATCTCCAGGTCGCCCGAGCGGGCGGTGCCACTGCGTATCTCCACCACGGTCATACTCCCGGGTTGTCGTCGTTGTCTTTGTGCTCGCGGCTGACGTCGACCATGAAGTTGGCGAAGTAGCCGGTCAGCTGCGGATCGGACATCATCTGCCAGCGCGGTGCCAGCAGTTTCATGTAGCGCTCCACGTAGAGGAACTGCTTGCCGATGAGCACCAGCTCGCGCGGCAGCTTGACGTCATAGGCATCGGCCAGCGCCCCGAGCTGCTTGCCGATCTCGGCATACGACATGTCGCCCAGCGACTTCATGGTCAGCGGGGTGGCGAAAGCCTCGAGGTCCATGGCGGCCTGGCCCTCGGGTTTGACGGTGCCCACCGCACCCATCAGCACCACGATCTTGCCGGCCGCGGCGTGGTCCTTCTTGACCAGCAGCGCGTAGACCAGCTCGCGCAGCAGCCAACGGGTGCGCGGGTCGATGCGGCCCATGATGCCGAAGTCCAGGAACACCACCCGGCCCTCGTCGTCCACCAGCAGATTGCCGGCGTGCAGGTCGCCGTGGAACAACCCGTGCCGCAGTCCGCCCTCGAAGGTGGAGAACAGCAACGCCTTGACCAGCTCCACGCCGTCGAAACCGGCTTTGCGGATGGCGGGGGCGTCGTCGATGCGAATGCCGGACACGCGCTCCATCGTCAGCACCCGCTCGCTGGTGAAGTCCCAGTGCACGTCGGGCACCTTGATGTTGCGGCCCAGCGGCGAGGCGTGCAGGTGTGACACCCAGGTCTGCATCGACTGGCCCTCGATGCGGAAGTCCAGCTCCTCGGCGAGGTTGTCGGCGAAGTCGGCGACCACGTCGCCGGCCGACAGCCGGCGGCCCAGCTTGGCCAGCTCGACGAGCTGCGCGAACCGTTTGAGGATCTGCAGGTCGGCCGCGACCCGGCGGCGGATGCCCGGCCGCTGGATCTTGACCACGACCTCCTCGCCGCTGTGCAGGGTGGCGAAGTGCACCTGGGCGATCGAAGCGGACGCGATGGGGGTCTCGTCGAACTTCGCGAACAGCTCCTGCGGTGCGGCGCCCAGTTCCTCGACGAACAGTTCGTGCACGGCGTCCGGGTCGGCCGGCGGGACGGAGTCGAGCAGGCCGCGGAATTCCCGGGACAGCGGTTCGCCGAACGCGCCGGGGCTCGAGGCGATGATCTGGCCGAATTTGACGTAGGTGGGGCCCAGGTCGGCGAACGTCTGCGGCAGCTCGCGGATCACCTTCTGCTGGATCGGCCCCGGCCCGAGCAGCCGGGTGAAGACTCGGGTGGCGGCGCGGGTGAGCTGCCAGCCGGTCGCGCCGACGCGGGCCGCCTCAACCGGCAACGGCACCCGGTCCAGCTGGGCCACCTGGCGGGGTGGGGTCGAACTCATTGCTGCAGTCTGCCAAATCAGCGGCGGAAGTTCTCCGTCAGCGCCTCGGTAGCCGGCGTCGACCAGCAGGGCGCAGAACCCGTCCGGCCACATCGGCAGCTGCGCCCCCAGCCCCATGATCAGCAAGACGGCCGGGTCGTCGGGGCTTCCCAAATCCTCGTAGAAGATCTGCACGCCGCCGGCGTCGGCACGCCCCGTTCGGGTCTGCCCTAGGCCGGGCCGGCTTGGTGGGCGTACAGGTCGCGGATACAGCCGATTTCGGCTCCGTGGTGAATGGCTTCGCGGTTGATGTGCAGGATGAGCTCGGCCATGGTGTGCTCGGCCCACGGACCCTCGGCCGGTCCGATCGGCCGGGCCAGAGCAGCGTCGTCCAGGCCGCGCACCCCGGCGATCCAGCGCGTATAGGCATCGTCGAGTTGGCGCAGCGCGGTGGCGGCGTCCAGGGCGTACGGCCAGCTCTGGTAGTCGGCCGGCGGCCCGCCGAAGTGGTGCTGGTTGCGCATCGCGAACACGCCGACGATGACGTGCGTCATCCGCCAGGCGATGGTGGTGAACGGCGCCGGCTCCGGCGCCGGAAACGCGAAGTCGATTCCGTCCCGGCGCACGCTCCAGCAGTCCGGCACCGGCTCCCACAGGTACTCGTCGTCGCTCAGACCGTCCAGCCGTGGCCGCAGCAGGTGCTGCCAATGCCAGTCGAGTTGGTCGGCCAGTACCTCACTGGAGACGGGCATGACCCGAGCCTGCCAGGCACGGCCGGTCGCCGAAAGGCTCCGCGCGGCGGGCGCGCATCCGTAGGTTTGTGCCATGCGGATCCTCGACGTCGAATCGACCGAGAAGTTCGTCGGGCCGGCCGACGCGCCCCTGCAGCTGGTTCGGGTCGACTACCGTGACGCCGACGTGGCGACACTGCTGCGTATCGACGGCGATGGTCTGGCCGGGGAAGCCGTCGCCGAGCCCGGCGCCGGCGTCGTCGAGGTGCCGGTGACCGTCGAGAACCCGGTGCCGGGCCAGCAGTGGGCCGCGCGGGTCAACGGCACCGGCTTCACGTTCACCGTGGCCGAACCCGGCTGGACCATGTTCATGGTCGGCCACTTCCACTACGACCCGGTGTGGTGGAACACCCAGGCCAACTACACCAGCGCCTGGACCGAGCACCCGCTCGGCGCGTGCCGGCAGACCAACGGCTTCGATCTGGTGCGCGGTCACCTGGACTGGGCCCGCGAGCACCCCGAGTACAAGTTCGTCTTGGCCGAGGTGGACTACCTCAAGCCGTATTGGGACACCCACCCGCAGGACCGTGCCGAGCTCCGGCGGCTGATGGCGCAGGGCCGGGTGGAGGTGATGGGCGGCACCTACAACGAGCCGTCGACCAACCTCACCGATGCGGAGACCACGATCCGCAACCTGGTGGCCGGCATGGGCTTTCAGCGCGACATCATGGGTGCTGACCCGGCGACAGCCTGGCAGCTCGACGTTTTCGGGCATGACCCGCAGTTCCCTGGGCTGGTCGCCGACGCCGGGCTGTCCTCCAGCGCCTGGGCCCGCGGGCCGTTTCACCAGTGGGGCCCGATGGCCGATAGCGGCGATCCGCGCCGGATGCAGTTCCCATCCGAGTTCGAATGGATCGCGCCGTCCGGGCGCGGTCTGCTGACCCATTACATGCCGGCGCACTACGCGGCCGGCTGGTGGATGGACGCGAATGCGACCCTGGGCGCCGCCGAAGACGACGTCTACCGGTTGTTCACCGAGATGAAGAAGGTCGCCGCCACCCGCAACGTGCTGCTGCCGGTGGGCACCGACTTCACCCCGCCGAACCGCTGGATCACCGAGATCCACCGGGACTGGAACACCCGCTACACCTGGCCGAAGTTCGTCTGCGCGCTGCCGAGTGAGTTCTTCGCCGCGGTGCGCGCCGAACTCGAGCAGCGCGGTGCGGCTCCCTCCCCGCAGACCCGCGATATGAACCCGATCTACACCGGCTGCCACGTCTCCTATATCGACACCAAGCAGGCCAACCGGGCCGCCGAACAGGCGATCCTGGGCGCGGAGCGCTTTGCGGTGTTCGCCGCGGCGCTGACCGGGGTGGACTACCCGGAGGCGGCGCTGACCAAAGCGTGGGCGCAACTGTCCTACGGCGCCCACCATGACGCCATCACCGGCTCGGAGGCCGACCAGGTGTACCTGGACCTGCTGACCGGCTGGCGCGACGCCTGGCAGCTGGGCACCGACGCCCGCGACACCGCGCTGGCGGTGCTGTCGGGCTTGGTGGGAGCCGACGAAGGTGCCGTGGTGTGGAACCCGGTGGCCACCGATCGCACCGACGTCGTCACGCTGCGGCTGGAGACGCCGCTGGCCGGCGGCGCGCGCGTGATCGACACCGACGGCGCCGAGCTGCCCGCACATGTCGAGCACGGCGGCTCCACGGTCAGCTGGCTGGCCCGCGGCGTACCGTCGCTGGGCTGGCGGGCCTACCGGCTGATTCCCACCGCGGACGTCCACGACTGGCAACCGCTGGCCGGTACCCGGATCAGCAACGAGCACCACCAGCTGACCGCGGACCCGGACCGCGGCGGCGGCATCACCTCGTGGCTCCACCACGGCCGCGAAATGATCATCGAGGGAGGCCTGGGCAACCAGCTCGCCGTCTACGACGAGTACCCCAAACACCCGCAATCCGGTGAGGGCCCATGGCATTTGGTGCCCAGCGGCAACCTGTTCACCTCCGCGGTGGCCCGTGACGTCACGGTGCAGGCCTACCGCGGACCGCTGGGGGAGCGGCTGGTGGTCTCCGGGCGGATCCGCACGGTGCTGGCCTACACCCAGACACTGACGCTGTGGCACGGCGTGGACCGGGTGGACTGCTCCACCACCATCGAGGGGTTCACCGGCACCGACCACCTGCTGCGACTGCGCTGGCCCTGCCCGGTTCCCGGCGCCCTGCCGGTCGCCGAGGTGGCCGACGCCGTGATCGGCCGCGGCTTCGGCCTGCTGCACGAGCCCAGCGGACGCTCGGTGGACACCGCGCAGTACCCCCGGACGCTCGACACCCCCGCCAACCGCTGGTTCGGGCTGTCCGCGACGGCCCGGGTCAGCGTCGGCGACGGCAGCCGGGCGGTGTCGGTGGCCGAAGTAGTCACCGATGGCTCGCCGGTCCGGGAGTTGATGGTCGCGCTGGTGCGCGCCGGGGTCACCGCCACCTGTTCGGACGCCGACGGGCCCCGCTACGGCAACCTCGACGTCGACTCCAACCTGCCGGACACCCGTATCGCGTTGGGCGGGCCGGACCGCAACGCCTTCACCCGGGCCGTGCTGGACGCCGCCCACCCGGCCTACGCCGCCGAGCTGCAGCGCCAGCTCGACCGGCGCGGCCGGGCGCGGGTGTGGGTGCCGGCGGCCAAACCGCTCACCGAGGTCTGGGTTCCCGGCGCCGACCTGACCGGTCCGCGCGCCCTGCCGGTGCTGGTGATCGCCGGTCGCGACGACGACGGCTTGGAGGCCGAGATCGCGCGGGTGGCCGACGACCTGTCCGACGCCGAGATCGTGGTGGACCAGGACGTCGACGCGGAGATGGAGCCCTTCGAGGCGCGCACCGTCGCGCTGATCAACCGCGGGGTGCCCAGTTTCGCCGTGGATTCCGCGGGAACCTTGCACACCGCGCTGCTGCGCTCCTGCAGCAGCTGGCCGTCGGCCGCCTGGACCGACGATCCGCGTCGCACCGCCCCGGACGGCAGCGCCTTCCAACTGCAGCACTGGACGCACACCTTCGACTACGCGCTGGTGGCCGGCGACGGCGACTGGCGCCGGGCGGCGATCCCCGAGCGCAGCGCGGAATTCGCCGACCCGCTGCGGGCCGTGGCGGTGACCGGGGGTGACGGTCCGCTGCCGTCACACGGCTCGCTGCTGCGGATCGACCCAGCCGGCGGTGTGGGCCTAGGGGCGCTCAAGGCGGCGGGCAACCCGATGGCGCGCGGCAGCGCACAGCCCGTCGACTCGAACACCGTCACGCTGCGGTTGGTGGAGACCCACGGGACCGACGCCGCCGTCACGCTGCGCAGCGACCTGGCCCCGGTGACCGTGGTGGGCCGCGCCGATCTGCTGGAACAGCCCCGCGAGCACCCGGACCCGGACCGGCTGCACGGCTACGAGATCGCCACCGTCACCGCCCGGCTCGGCATCGAGCGGGTGGGCGCCGGTAGTCCCTTGGCGCCCGACGCGGAGGCGGCGCAACCGCTCTACGCCCGCTACTGGCTGCACAATCGCGGCCCGGCACCCCTCGGCGGCCTGCCGGCGATCCCGGCGGTGCATCCGCACCGGGCCGAGGCGGATCCGGGCGCACGCCTGACGCTGGATCTGACCGTGGCCAGCGACTGCGTCGACGCGACCTTGGCCGGTGCGGTGACGTGGCAGTGCCCGGCCGGCTGGGCGATCACGCCGGCCGAACAACCGGTGCGATTAGCGGCCGGGGAACACACACGTATCCCGGTGGCGGTGACGGTTCCGGCCGCTGCCGCCCCGGGGCTTTATCCGCTGCGGGCCCGGCTCGACCTGTCCGGCGACGTGCCGACGGCATGGCGTCAACCGGTCGAAGACGTCACGGTGGTGCGCGTCGGCGATCCCGGTTCCGACCGGCTGCTCTATGTAGACGACCCGTCCGCGGTTGAGGTCACCGCCGGACGCTCCGCCCGGCTGACCGTCACGGTCGGCACCGACGCACACGCCGACTTGGCGGTCGAGGCGCATCTGATCAGCCCCTGGGGTACCTGGGACTGGGCCGGGCCGCCGGCGGTGGGTGCGGTCGTGCCGGCGCGTGGCCAGCGGGAGCTGAGCTTCGACATCGCCCCGCCGGTATGGGCGCGGCCGGGCACCTGGTGGGCGCTGGTCCGGGTCGGCGGGGCGGGTGCGCTGGCCTATTCGACGGCGGTGCGAATGGCGGTGCTGGCGCCCGTCACGGTGGGGGTGGACTGATGGCGGCCATCCTCGCGCTGGATGTCGGCGGCACCAAGATCGCCGTCGGGCTGGCCGACGCCGACGGATCCCTGACCTACACCGCCACTCTGCCGACCCGGGCCGATCAGGGCACCGAGGTGGTGTGGTCGGTGGTGGCCGAGCTGATCGACGGCGCCCTGGAACGGGCGGGTGGACAGGTGGACGCGGTCGGCATCGGCTCGGCCGGGCCCATCGACGTCAACGCCGGAACCGTCAGCCCGGTCAACATTGCGGGCTGGCGCGGGTTCGCCCTACGTGACCGGGTGGCCGCCGCAGTGCCCGGGGTTCCGGTCCGCTTGAGCGGCGACGGCGTCTGCATGGCGCTCGGCGAATACCGGCACGGCGCCGGGCGCGGCACCCGGTCCATGCTGGGCATGGTGGTCTCGACCGGCGTGGGAGGCGGACTGGTGGTCGATGGCGCGCCGTTGCACGGCCGGACCGGCAACGCGGGCCACGTCGGGCACGTGGTCGTCGACCCCGATGGGGAGCGGTGCCGCTGCGGTGGCCGGGGCTGCGTGGAGACCATCGCCTCCGGGCCGGCGATGGTGCGCTGGGCGCTCGCCAACGGATGGACACCGGAAGCGTCTTTGGCCGATGCCAAGGCGCTCGCCTCGGCCGCCGAAGCCGGTGACCCGGTGGCGCTGCGGGCTTTTCGGCGCGGCACCGACGCGCTGGCGGTGATGCTCACCTCGGTGGGAGCGGTGTGCGACCTGGATCTGGTGGTGATCGGCGGGGGAGTGGCCCGCTCCGGTGCCTTGTTGTTCGGCCCGCTGCGGACCGCCCTGGCCGAGCGTGCCGGGCTGGACTTCCTGGTCGGTCTGCGGGTGGTGCCCGCCGAACTCGGCGGCGACGCCGGATTGGTGGGGGCGGCCGTGCTGGCCACCTTGCGTTGACTCTGCGCTGGTGGCGACAAAGTGCGAGAAGACCCCGCCCTGGGCGCAGAGTCAACGCGAAAGGTGCAGACGGCCCCAATCGCACAGCTGAGCCAGCACCGGGGTCAGCGTCCTCCCGTACTCGGAGATCGAATAGTGCACGCACGGCGGCACCGTCCCGGCGTCGTGGCGGTCGATGATGCCGTCGGCCACGAGCTCGTGCAGATGACGGATGAGCATCCGTTCGGTGATGCCCGGGATGCTGCGCCGCAGCTCGGCGGTGCGCATCGGCCCGTCGGCCAGGCGCCACAAGATGGTGCCCTTCCAGCGACCGCTGATGACCGACAGTGCGGCGTCGATCGGGCAGTCGGTGACACCGTTTTTCGATGCCGCCACCACACCTCCTCATACTGACTAATTTGTCAGTACCTTGTTTTTTGTCAGCATAGCGTTCATAGTCGACTGCCGTGAAGCAATGTGTGGAGATTCTCGCGATATTGGTGGTCGGGACCCTGGTGGGCGCGGAGTTCGCGGTGGCCGCGTTCGTGCGCCCGATCCTCGGGCGACTGTCCGACGACGCGTTCTGGGCCGCCCGAGCTGATGGCGCCCGGCTCCTCGGGCGGGTGATGCCGTTCTGGTACCTGACCTCGTTCGCGCTGCTGGTGGGGGCCGCCGCCGTAGCGGGTGCGCAGCGGTGGCTCATCGGTGCCGGGGCGGGCCTGATGGTGGTCGTCGTGCTGATGTCGGTGCTGGTATTGGTGCCGATCAACAACCGCATCGCGGCCTGGCGCGGCACCGAGGAGGTGTCCCGCGAGCTGGCGGCCCGCTGGGACGGGCTGCACTGGGTGCGGGTGGCGCTGCTGGCGGTGACCTTCGCGGTGCTGGTGACCGGCGTGCTGAACGCCTGAGCGGCGGACGCCGTTTTGGCTGATCGGCCCTCGTCACGCTATGGTGTGTGGCGATCCACCGAAGACCGTCGGTCACCGAGCAATCGGTTGAAGGTCCGGGAACATCCCGGCGGCCCACGCAGGAGGACGAGGCACCGGCCCCGCCGGCACACACTGTGACGCCCCGACCGCATCCTGCGTCGGGGCGTTCGTTATTTCCCGGGTGGGTCACCGAGACAAGTACGAGAACAAGTACAAGCGACACCGAGGAGGTATGCATGGCGCGGGCTGACAAGACCGCCGCCGTCGCGGACATCGTCGAGCAGTTCAACGACTCGACCGCCACCGTGATCACCGAGTACCGCGGTCTGACGGTTGCGAACCTGGCGGAGCTGCGGCGTTCGCTCAGCGGCTCGGCCACCTACACGGTGGCGAAGAACACGCTGGTCAAGCTGGCCGCGGCCGAGGCCGGAGTCGAGGGGCTCGACGAGCTCTTCGCGGGCCCGACGGCCATCGCGTTCGTCCAGGGCGAGCCGGTCGACGCCGCCAAGGCCATCAAGAAGTTCGCCAAGGACCACAAGGCGCTGGTCATCAAGGGCGGCTACATGGACGGTCGCGCGCTGACCGTCGCCGAGGTGGAGCGCATCGCCGACCTGGAGTCGCGCGAGGTGCTGCTGGCCAAGATGGCTGGCGCCATGAAGGCCAACCTGTCCAAGGCCGCCGGCCTGTTCGCCGCCCCGGCTTCGCAGATGGCCCGCCTGGCAGCCGCACTGCAGGAGAAGAAGCCCGCCGAGGCAGCACCTGCTGCCGCGGCCCCGGCCGAGGCTCCCGCGGAGGCCGAGGCTGCGGCCGAGACCGCCGAGGCTCCGGCCGAAGCCGCCGAATAACTAGGCACAACCCCAACCCAACTTCCCTAACCGGAATCAGAAAGGACCGAAATCATGGCCAAAATTTCCACCGAAGAGCTGCTCGACGTCTTCAAAGAGATGACCCTGCTCGAGCTGTCTGAGTTCGTGAAGCAGTTCGAGGAGACCTTCGACGTCACCGCTGCGGCTCCGGTCGCCGTGGCCGCCGCCGCGGGTGCTGCCCCCGCCGCCGCTGAGGCCGGCGAGGAGCAGAGCGAGTTCGACGTCATCCTGGAGTCGGCTGGCGAGAAGAAGATCGGCGTCATCAAGGTGGTCCGCGAGGTCGTGTCCGGCCTGGGCCTCAAGGAAGCCAAGGACCTGGTCGACAGCGCTCCCAAGCCGCTGCTGGAGAAGGTCGCCAAGGAGGCTGCCGAGGACGCCAAGGCCAAGCTCGAGGCGGCTGGCGCCACCGTCACCGTCAAGTAGTTCGTTCTACGGTCGAAGCCCCCGGGACCCGCGAGGTCCCGGGGGCTTCTGCTGTTTCAGGGCCGGGCAGCCGCCGTACTCGTGGGGCTGCCGACGAGGACGGCCGCAGTCTGATCGGAATGGGCCGCCATCACGGCGAAAACGGGGGACAATGGGTGATAATCGACGCCGCGACCGGTGCGTCGGTGGCCACCGTGCACCTGCCCCAACGGGTCCCGACGGGCTTCCATGGCAATTGGACACCTGTCGACTGAGGCGGACCGCCGATAAGGGTCGCACCTGTGCGCTACAGTGGCCCAAGCCACAAGCCAGTCGTGGCACGAACAGACGTTGCGGAAGGACCTCACTAATGGGTGTCGCCATCGAGGTACAAGGGCTTACCAAGTCCTTCGGATCGGCCCGGATTTGGGAAGACGTCTCCATGACGATTCCCGAGGGAGAGGTCAGCGTCCTGCTCGGGCCCTCCGGCACCGGCAAGTCCGTGTTCTTGAAGTCGCTGATCGGCCTGTTGCGCCCCGAGCGCGGTTCGATCGTCATCGACGGCACCGACATCCTGCAGTGTTCCGCCAAGGAGCTCTACGAGATCCGCACGCTGTTCGGCGTGCTGTTCCAGGACGGCGCGCTGTTCGGGTCGATGAACATCTACGACAACACCGCCTTCCCGCTGCGGGAGCACACCAAGAAATCCGAGAAGGAAATCCGTGACATCGTCATGGAGAAGCTCGAGATGGTCGGTATGCCCAACGACGGCTACAAGTTCCCGGGTGAGATCTCCGGTGGTATGCGCAAGCGTGCCGGCCTGGCCCGCGCCCTGGTGCTCGACCCGCAGATCATCCTCTGCGACGAGCCGGACTCCGGCCTGGACCCGGTCCGCACGGCGTACCTGAGCCAACTGCTGATCGACATCAACGCCCAGATCGACGCCACCATCCTGATCGTTACGCACAACATCAACATCGCGCGCACCGTGCCGGACAACATCGGGATGCTGTTCCGCAAGGAGCTGGTGATGTTCGGCCCCCGCGAGGTGCTGTTGACCTCCGACGAGCCGGTGGTGCGCCAGTTCCTCAACGGCCGCCGGATCGGTCCGATCGGCATGTCCGAGGAGAAAGACCAGGCGACCGCCGCAGCCGAGGAAGCGATGATCGCGGCCGGGCAGAGTGACGGCGGCGTCGAGGAAATCGAGGGCGTGCCGCCGCAGCTGAGCGCGACCCCCGGCCTGCCGGACCGCAAGGGTGTGGCGCGGCGCCAGGCCCGGGTGCGCGAGATCCTGCACACCCTTCCGCCCAACGCTCAGGCGGCCATCCGGGACGAGCTCGAGGGCACCCACAAGTACGCCGTACACGAGTTCCCGGCAGACGAAGAGGCTCCCACGGCGTCGATCCCGACCCCGCCGGGCTGAGACTCTGCAGGCTCACGCCGTGTCAGCTCTTGACGGACGGACCTAAACGGTCCAATCTTGTCACCAGCACACGTGCGGGGAGCCCGGCGGAGGTCAGCCAGCACCGATAGGGTCCCGGAGCATCGCAGTTGAGGATTGCGTCAGCCTGCGCTATTGTTGGACGTTGCGCTGGCTTCCTCCTGCCCATCCCTTACCCGCACCCGAACACCGCAGTACCAGCCTGAGTCAGGTGTATTGACTCGTTTCAGGCCTGTTACCTCGTGGTTTGGCTGTGCGTGAGACCGGACAGAACGTTCGCCAGCCGAACCAACGGTCGATATTCGCAGCGAACGGGGTCCGGTGAGAACCGGGATCCGCTGGCCGCATTAGGTGCTGGAAGGACGCATCTTGGCAGTCTCCCGCCAGAGCAAGAAGAACGCTTCAGGTACTACCACCCAGAATTCTCCCAATAGTTCCGTGCCCGGGGCCCCGAACCGGGTCTCCTTCGCCAAGCTGCGCGAACCCCTCGAGGTTCCGGGTCTGCTCGACGTGCAGACCGACTCGTTCCAGTGGCTGATCGGGGCGTCGGAGTGGCGCGAGAAGATGGCCCAGCAGACCGGTGCCGCGCCCAAGGGTGGCCTCGAAGAGGTTCTCGAAGAGCTGTCCCCGATTGAGGACTTCTCCGGCTCGATGTCTCTGTCGTTCTCCGACCCGCGGTTCGACGAGGTCAAGGCCCCCGTCGAGGAATGCCGCGACAAGGACATGACGTATGCGGCCCCGCTGTTCGTCACCGCGGAGTTCATCAACAACAACACCGGCGAGATCAAGAGCCAGACGGTGTTCATGGGTGACTTCCCGATGATGACCGAGAAGGGCACCTTCATCATCAACGGCACCGAGCGTGTCGTCGTCTCCCAGCTGGTGCGTTCGCCGGGCGTGTACTTCGACGCCAACATCGACAAGTCCACCGAGAAGACGCTGCACTCGGTGAAGGTGATCCCGGGCCGCGGCGCCTGGCTGGAGTTCGACGTCGACAAGCGCGACCTGGTCGGCGTTCGTATCGACCGCAAGCGCCGCCAGCCGGTCACCGTGCTGCTCAAGGCGCTGGGCTGGACTTCTGAGCAGATCCGCGAGCGCTTCGGCTTCTCCGAGATCATGATGTCGACGCTGGAGAAGGACAACGCCGCCAACTCCGACGAGGCGCTGCTGGACATCTACCGCAAGCTGCGTCCGGGCGAGCCCCCCACCAAGGAGTCCGCGCAGACTCTGCTGGAGAACCTGTTCTTCAAGGAGAAGCGCTACGACCTGGCGCGGGTGGGTCGCTACAAGATCAACAAGAAGCTGGGCCTGACCGCCAACCCGGGCGAGTCGCAGCCGACCACGCTGACCGAAGAGGACATCGTGGCCACCATCGAGTACCTGGTGCGCCTGCACCAGGCCGCTCAGGAAGGCGTGTCCGCCACCATGACGGTGCCGGGCGGCGTGGAGGTTCCCGTCGAGGTCGACGACATCGACCACTTCGGCAACCGGCGGCTGCGCACCGTGGGTGAGCTGATCCAGAACCAGATCCGGGTCGGGCTGTCCCGGATGGAGCGCGTGGTCCGCGAGCGGATGACCACCCAGGACGTCGAGGCCATCACGCCGCAGACCCTGATCAACATCCGCCCGGTGGTCGCCGCGATCAAGGAGTTCTTCGGCACCAGCCAGCTCTCCCAGTTCATGGACCAGAACAACCCGCTGTCGGGTCTGACCCACAAGCGCCGCCTGTCGGCGCTGGGGCCGGGTGGTCTGTCGCGTGAGCGGGCCGGCCTGGAAGTTCGTGACGTGCACCCGTCCCACTACGGCCGGATGTGCCCGATCGAGACCCCGGAAGGCCCGAACATCGGTCTGATCGGATCGCTGTCGGTGTACGCGCGGGTCAACCCGTTCGGCTTCATCGAGACCCCGTACCGCAAGGTTGTGGACGGCGTCGTCACCGACGAGATCCACTACCTGACCGCCGACGAGGAGGACCGCCACGTTGTGGCGCAGGCCAACTCGCCGCTGGAGGACGACGGCCGCTTCGCCGAGGACCGTATTCTGGTCCGCCGTAAGGGTGGCGAGGTCGAGTACGTGTCGTCGGCCGAGGTCGACTACATGGACGTCTCGCCGCGCCAGATGGTGTCGGTGGCCACGGCCATGATCCCGTTCCTCGAGCACGACGACGCCAACCGTGCCCTGATGGGTGCCAACATGCAGCGCCAGGCGGTTCCGCTGGTGCGCAGCGAGGCCCCGCTGGTGGGCACCGGCATGGAGCTGCGGGCCGCGATCGACGCCGGCGACGTGATCGTCGCCGACAAGACCGGTGTCATCGAGGAGGTGTCCGCCGACTACGTCACGGTGATGGCCGATGACGGCACCCGGCAGACCTACCGGATGCGCAAGTTCAACCGGTCCAACCACGGCACCTGCGCCAACCAGCGTCCGATCGTCGACGCCGGCCAGCGTGTCGAGGCCGGCCAGGTGATTGCGGACGGTCCCTGCACCGACAACGGCGAGATGGCCCTGGGCAAGAACCTGCTCGTGGCGATCATGCCGTGGGAGGGGCACAACTACGAGGACGCGATCATCCTGTCCAACAGGCTGGTCGAGGAGGACACGCTGACCTCGATCCACATCGAGGAGCACGAGATCGACGCCCGCGACACCAAGCTGGGCGCCGAGGAGATCACCCGGGACATCCCGAACGTCTCCGACGAGGTGCTGGCTGACCTCGACGAGCGCGGCATCGTCCGCATCGGCGCCGAGGTCCGCGACGGCGACATCCTGGTCGGCAAGGTCACCCCCAAGGGTGAGACCGAGCTGACGCCCGAGGAGCGGCTGCTGCGTGCGATCTTCGGCGAGAAGGCCCGCGAGGTCCGCGACACCTCGCTGAAGGTGCCGCACGGCGAGTCCGGCAAGGTCATCGGAATCCGGGTGTTCTCCCGCGAGGACGACGACGAGCTGCCCGCCGGGGTCAACGAGCTGGTGCGCGTCTACGTCGCGCAGAAGCGCAAGATCTCCGACGGTGACAAGCTGGCCGGTCGCCACGGCAACAAGGGCGTCATCGGCAAGATCCTGCCGGCCGAGGACATGCCGTTCCTGCCGGACGGCACCCCGGTCGACATCATCTTGAACACCCACGGTGTGCCGCGACGGATGAACATCGGTCAGATCCTGGAGACCCACCTGGGCTGGATTGCCAAGACCGGCTGGAACATCGATGTGGCGGCCGGCGTGCCGGACTGGGCGGACAAGCTCCCCGAGGAGCTGTACTCCGCCGGCCCGGACACCCGCACCGCGACCCCGGTGTTCGACGGTGCGCAGGAAGCCGAGCTGCAGGGCCTGCTGTCCTCGACCCTGGCCAACCGCGACGGCGAGGTCATGGTCAACGGTGACGGTAAGGCGATGCTGTTCGACGGCCGCTCCGGTGAGCCGTTCCCGTACCCGGTGACCGTCGGCTACATGTACATCATGAAGCTGCACCACCTGGTGGACGACAAGATCCACGCGCGTTCCACGGGTCCGTACTCGATGATCACCCAGCAGCCGCTGGGCGGTAAGGCGCAGTTCGGTGGCCAGCGGTTCGGTGAGATGGAGTGCTGGGCCATGCAGGCCTACGGTGCGGCGTACACGCTGCAGGAGCTGCTGACGATCAAGTCCGACGACACCGTCGGCCGCGTCAAGGTCTACGAGGCGATCGTCAAGGGCGAGAACATCCCCGAGCCGGGCATCCCGGAGTCCTTCAAGGTGCTGCTCAAAGAGCTGCAGTCGCTGTGCCTCAACGTTGAGGTGCTGGCGAAGGACGGTGCGGCGATCGAGCTGCGCGAAGGCGAGGACGAGGACCTGGAGCGGGCAGCCGCCAACCTGGGAATCAACCTGTCCCGCAACGAATCCGCCTCGGTTGAGGACCTGGCTTAATTACTCGCTACTAAACCCGCAAGGGGAAAGGGAGTTACGTGCTCGACGTCAACTTCTTCGATGAGCTCCGCATCGGCCTGGCGACCGCGGAGGACATCCGGCAATGGTCCTACGGTGAGGTCAAGAAGCCGGAAACGATCAACTACCGCACCCTCAAGCCCGAGAAGGACGGCCTGTTCTGCGAGAAGATCTTCGGACCGACTCGCGACTGGGAGTGCTACTGCGGCAAGTACAAGCGGGTGCGCTTCAAGGGCATCATCTGTGAGCGCTGTGGCGTTGAGGTGACTCGCGCCAAGGTGCGTCGTGAGCGGATGGGCCACATCGAACTGGCCGCCCCGGTCACCCACATCTGGTACTTCAAGGGCGTGCCGTCGCGCTTGGGCTACCTGCTGGACCTGGCGCCCAAGGATCTCGAAAAGATCATCTACTTCGCGGCCTACGTCATCACCAGCGTCGACACCGAGATGCGCCACAACGAGCTGTCCACTTTGGAAGCCGAGATGGTCGTCGAGAAGAAGGCCGTCGAAGACCAGCGCGACGCCGACCTGGAGGCCCGCGCCCAGAAGCTGGAGGCCGACCTGGCCGAGCTGGAGGCCGAGGGCGCGAAAGCCGATGTGCGCCGCAAGGTTCGCGACGGCGGCGAGCGCGAGATGCGTCAGCTGCGCGACCGTGCCCAGCGTGAGCTGGACCGCCTCGATAACATCTGGGACACCTTCGTCAAGCTGGCTCCCAAGCAGCTGATCGTCGACGAGACCGTCTACCGCGAGCTGGTGGACCGCTACGGCGAGTACTTCACCGGTGCGATGGGTGCCGAGTCGATCCAGAAGCTGATCGAGACCTTCGACATCGACGCCGAGGCCGAGCTGCTGCGCGACATCATCAAGAACGGCAAGGGGCAGAAGAAGCTTCGTGCTCTCAAGCGCCTCAAGGTGGTCGCCGCATTCCAGCAGTCGGGTAACTCCCCGATGGGCATGGTGCTCGACGCGGTGCCGGTGATCCCGCCGGAGCTGCGTCCGATGGTGCAGCTCGACGGTGGCCGGTTCGCCACCAGCGACCTCAACGACCTGTACCGCCGGGTCATCAACCGCAACAACCGCCTCAAGCGACTGATCGACCTCGGCGCGCCCGAGATCATCGTCAACAACGAGAAGCGGATGCTGCAGGAGTCCGTCGACGCGCTGTTCGACAACGGCCGTCGCGGCCGCCCGGTCACCGGACCGGGCAACCGTCCGCTGAAGTCGTTGAGCGACCTGCTCAAGGGCAAGCAGGGCCGGTTCCGTCAGAACCTGCTCGGTAAGCGTGTCGACTACTCGGGCCGTTCGGTGATCGTGGTCGGTCCGCAGCTCAAGCTGCACCAGTGTGGTCTGCCCAAGCTGATGGCACTCGAGCTGTTCAAGCCGTTCGTGATGAAGCGACTGGTCGACCTGAACCACGCGCAGAACATCAAGAGCGCCAAGCGAATGGTGGAGCGGCAGCGCCCCCAGGTGTGGGACGTCCTGGAAGAGGTCATCGCCGAGCACCCGGTGCTGCTCAACCGTGCACCCACGCTGCACCGCCTGGGCATCCAGGCCTTCGAGCCGCAGCTGGTGGAGGGCAAGGCCATTCAGCTGCACCCGCTGGTGTGTGAGGCCTTCAACGCCGACTTCGACGGTGACCAGATGGCCGTGCACCTGCCGCTGAGTGCCGAGGCGCAGGCCGAGGCCCGCATCCTGATGCTGTCGAGCAACAACATCCTGTCGCCGGCCTCGGGTCGTCCGCTGGCCATGCCGCGACTGGACATGGTTACCGGGTTGTACTACCTGACCACCGAGATCGAGGGTGAGACAGGCGAATACACCCCGGCTGCCAAGGACCGTCCGGAGGCCGGCGTGTACTCCTCGCCGGCCGAGGCGATCATGGCCGTCGACCGTGGTGCGTTGAGCGTGCGGGCCAAGATCAAGGTGCGTCTGGACCAGCTGCGGCCGCCGGCCGAAGTGGAGACCGAGCTGTTCGGCGAGAACGGCTGGCGTCCGGGCGGTGCGTGGATCGCCGAGACCACGCTGGGCCGGGTGCTGTTCAACGAGCTGCTGCCGACCGGATACCCGTTCGTGAACAAGCAGATGCACAAGAAGGTCCAGGCCGTCATCATCAACGACCTGGCCGAGCGCTACCCGATGATCGTGGTCGCCCAGACCGTCGACAAGCTCAAGGACGCCGGCTTCTACTGGGCCACGCGTTCGGGGGTCACGGTCTCGATGGCCGACGTGCTGGTGCCGCCGCGCAAGAAGGAGATCCTCGACTCCTACGAAGCGCGTGCCGACAAGGTCGAAAAGCAGTTCCAGCGTGGTGCTCTCAACCACGACGAGCGCAACGAGGCGCTGGTGGAGATCTGGAAGGAAGCCACCGAGGAAGTGGGTCAGGCGCTGCGTGACCACTACCCGGCCGACAACCCGATCATCACGATCGTCGACTCCGGTGCGACGGGTAACTTCACCCAGACCCGGACGCTGGCCGGCATGAAGGGTCTGGTGACCAACCCCAAGGGTGAGTTCATCCCGCGGCCGATCAAGTCCTCCTTCCGTGAGGGACTGACGGTGCTGGAGTACTTCATCAACACCCACGGCGCCCGAAAGGGCTTGGCGGACACCGCGTTGCGTACCGCTGACTCGGGTTACCTGACTCGCCGTCTGGTGGACGTGTCCCAGGACGTGATCGTGCGCGAGCACGACTGCGGCACCGAGCGCGGCATCATCGTCGACTTGGCCGAGCCTCAGGCGGACGGGTCGCTGATCCGCAACCCGTTCATCGAGACCTCGGCGTACGCCCGCACCTTGGCCATGGACGCTGCCGACAGCAACGGCAACGTCGTTGTCGAGCGGGGCCACGACCTGGGCGACCCGTCGATCGAGGCGCTGCTGGCGGCCGGTATCTCGCAGGTGAAGGTCCGCTCGGTCTTGACCTGCACCACCGGAACCGGGGTGTGTGCCACCTGCTACGGCCGGTCCATGGCCACCGGCAAGCTGGTCGACATCGGTGAGGCGGTCGGCATCGTCGCTGCTCAGTCCATCGGTGAGCCCGGTACTCAGCTGACCATGCGTACCTTCCACCAGGGTGGTGTCGGTGAGGACATCACCGGTGGTCTGCCGCGTGTGCAGGAGCTGTTCGAGGCCCGGATCCCGCGTGGCAAGGCGCCCATCGCCGATGTCGCCGGACGGGTGCAGCTCGAAGAGGGCGAGAAGTTCTACAAGATCACGATCGTGCCGGACGACGGTGGCGAGGAAGTGGTCTACGACAAGCTGCCCAAGCGTCAGCGGCTGCGCGTGTTCAAGCACGAGGACGGCTCGGAGCGGTTGCTGTCCGACGGCGACCACGTCGAGGTCGGCCAGCAGCTCATGGAGGGCTCGGCCGACCCGCACGAGGTGCTGCGGGTGCAGGGCCCCCGTGAGGTGCAGATCCACCTGGTCAACGAGGTCCAGCAGGTCTACCGGGCCCAGGGTGTGTCGATCCACGACAAGCACATCGAGGTGATCGTCCGGCAGATGCTGCGCCGCGTCACCATCATCGACTCGGGCGCCACGGAGTTCCTGCCCGGTTCGCTGACCGAGCGGGCCGAGTTCGAGACCGAGAACCGTCGCGTGGTGGCCGAGGGCGGCGAGCCCGCGGCTGGGCGTCCGGTGCTGATGGGTATCACCAAGGCGTCGCTGGCCACCGACTCGTGGCTGTCGGCGGCCTCCTTCCAGGAGACCACCCGCGTGCTGACCGATGCGGCGATCAACTGCCGCAGCGACAAGCTGCAGGGCCTGAAGGAGAACGTGATCATCGGCAAGCTGATCCCGGCCGGCACCGGCATCAACCGGTACCGCAACATCACCGTGCAGCCCACCGAAGAGGCCCGGGCCGCTGCGTACACGATCCCGTCCTACGAGGATCAGTACTACAGCCCGGACTTCGGCGCCGCCACCGGTGCCGCGGTTCCGCTGGACGACTACGGGTACAGCGACTACCGGTAGATCCTTCTTCTGCGCGAGCAGTCCCCCGCAAGCGGGAGGTGCCCCCAGCGAAAGCCCCCATTTCGGGTTCGAAATGGGGGCTTTCGCGTCTGCTCGCGGGTGGGCGACCAGTTGTCCACAGGGGTGACTTTCCCGCCGGACAGGTCTGCGCGAACCCCGGCCGATGTCGCCCGACGAGATTTTTCGCCGCCAACGGTGGGTTGGCCACCACACGGCAACTCCTTGACGTGATCAGCCGGAAGGCTCTCGCGTGTCACGTGCGCGCGGGTCGGGTGGTGCGGTTGCGCCGCGGTGTTTATGCCGCTGTCCAACCTGACGTGTTAGGTCAGCTCGCGGCGCTGGACCTTGCTGCGGGCGTGCGGATCGTCGCCTGTCTGGGCACCGCAGCAGCCCTCTACGGCTTTGACACCGAAGCGGATTCCCGGTTGCACGTCCTGGGCCCCGGCATTCGCCTGCGTCCCTCGGACGATCTCATGGTCCATCAGCGCCTTGGTGCGCCGCTGCGCAGGGTTGCGGGGCGGCTCGTCACCGCGCCGGCGTGGACAGCGGTCGAGGTGGCCCGCACGCTATGGCGGCCGCGCGCTCTCGCGACGCTCGACACCGCGGTCCGCATCGGCGCATGCAAGGAGTGCGGCTGACTATCGGTTCCGATGACGGTGAGCGACGTTCGCGGCGATTCGCCCGGACTGGTCGCGCGTATCAAAATGCACTTCGATCAGCGTCTGACCGGGTGATCCCTTCGACCGAGCAGACATGAAGGCCCCTTTTCGTAGCCGGAATCGGGGACTTTCATGTCTGCTCGCGGGTTTGGGGCGGGGCCTGCCAGGTTGCGGCCCGCCAGCAGACCGGGTTGCATCGTTGAGATGGGGGACGAAGTCAACCGCACCGCCTACTCCCGCGTCCAGCGCCGGCAGTACCGGCACAAGATTCAGCAGTGCCTGGATGTTTTCGAGACGATGCTGGCACAGTCCAGCTTCGAATGTGAACCGCCGCTGACCGGCATGGAGATCGAGGGCAACCTGATCGGTGAGGACTATCGGCCGGCCATGTCGAACGCCGGCGTGTTGTCGTCGATCGACGATCCGGCGTTTCAACGCGAATTGGGTTCCTACAACATCGAATTCAACGTGCCGCCCCGTCAGCTCACGGCGCTGTCGGCGCTTGATCTGGAAGCCGAGGTACGCGCCAGTCTCAATGCCGCCCAGGCCAAAGCCCGTGCACACGACGCGGGCATCGTCATGATCGGCATCTTGCCGACCCTGATGCCTGAGCACCTGGCCGGTGACTGGATGAGTGACTCGGCACGGTATGCGGCACTCAACGACTCGATCTTCGCCGCGCGCGGTGAGGACATCGGCATCGACATCGATGGCCCGGAACCGCTGAGCCTGCATGTCGAGGACATCGCGCCGGAATCGGCGTGCACCAGCATGCAGTTGCACCTGCAGGTCTCGCCGGCCCACTTCGCCAACCACTGGAACGCCGCCCAGGTGCTGGCCGGACCACAACTGGCGATCGGCGCCAACTCGCCCTACTTCTTCGGCCACCGACTGTGGGCGGAGACCCGGGTCGAGCTGTTCGCCCAGTCCACCGACACCCGCCCCGATGAGCTGAAAAACCAGGGGGTGCGGCCCAGGGTGTGGTTCGGCGAGCGGTGGATCACGTCGATCTTCGACCTCTTCGAGGAGAACGTGCGGTACTTCCCGTCGCTGCTGCCCGAGGTCTCCGAGGAGGACCCGGCCGGCGAACTCGCGCAGGGACGTACCCCGCAACTGGCGGAGCTACGCCTGCACAACGGCACCGTGTACCGCTGGAATCGCCCGGTTTACGACGTCGTCGACGGAAGACCGCACCTACGGGTGGAGAACCGGGTCCTGCCCTCGGGCCCGACGGTCGCCGACATGGTGGCCAATGCGGTCTTCTACTACGGCCTGCTGCGCAGACTGGCCCGCGAGCAGCGTCCGCTGTGGACGCAGATGAGTTTTGCGGTGGCGCACGACAACTTCCGCCGGGCCGCGCGTCACGGCATGGAGGCCCGGCTGTTCTGGCCGGAGCTGGGTGAGGTGAGCGTGGCGGAACTGACGCGGCGCGAGCTGCTGCCGCTGGCCCGCCAGGGCCTGGACGAGTGGGGGGTGGCCGCCGAGGTGAGCGACCGGTTCCTCGGCATCATCGCCGATCGGGTGGCAACGGGGCGCAACGGCGCCACCTGGCAGGTGTCGACGGTCCGCGCGTTGCAGGCCCAGGGCTTGAGCCGGCCGGCCGCGCTGGCCGAGATGCTGCGCCGCTACTGCACGCACATGCATACCAACCAGCCGGTGCACACCTGGCCGATCGAATCCGCATCGTCGCCGGACTAAGCTGGCCGCCGTGTTGATCGGATCCCATGTGCGCCCACAGAATCCGTTGGCCGCCGCCGAAGCCGAGGGCGCCGAGGTGGTGCAGATCTTCCTCGGCAACCCGCAGAGCTGGAAGCCGCCCAAACCCCGCGAGGACGCGGCGCAACTTCGCGCGGCGGCGCTGCCGATCTATGTGCACGCGCCGTACCTGATCAACGTCGCCTCGCCGAACAACCGGGTGCGCATCCCGTCGCGCACCATCCTGCAGCAGACCTGCGACGCTGCCGCCGATATCGGCGGGGCCGCGGTGATCGTGCACGGTGGCCACGTGACCGCCGATGACGACGACCCGCAAGCCGGGTTCGCTCGCTGGCGCAAGGCGCTGGACCGCCTGGAGACGACGGTCCCGGTGTACCTGGAGAACACCGCCGGCGGTGACCACGCGATGACCCGGCGCTTCGACACCATCGCCAAGCTGTGGGACCACATCGGCGACACCGGCGTCGGATTCTGCCTGGACACCTGCCACACCTGGGCGGCCGGGGAATCCCTGCCCGATGCCGTGGAGCGCATCAAGGCCATCACCGGACGCATCGATCTGGTGCACTGCAACGACTCCAAGGACGCGGCCGGCTCCGGGCGGGACCGGCACGCCAACGTCGGTGCCGGCCAGATCGACCCCGACCTGTTGGTCGCAGTGGTCAAGGCCGCCGGCGCCCCGGTGATCTGCGAGACCGCGGAGGAGGGCCGCAAGGCCGACATAGCGTTCCTGCGGGATCGGCTGAGCTGACATGCGGCGCTGGGTGGTGCTGCTCGGCGCCGCGCTGATCATCAGCGGCTGTGTCGCGCCTGGGGTGGCGCAGCCGGCGCCCGACGGCACCAGCGTGCACACCCTGACAGTCGGCGGGCTGCAGCGCTCCTACCGGGTGTATCGGCCGGCCGGTCTGCCGGCGGCGGCGCCGCTGGTGGTCATGCTGCACGGTGGCTTCGGTAGCGCGGCCAACGCTGAACGGCGTTACGGCTGGGACGAATTGGCCGATACGGCGAAATTTGTGGTCGCCTATCCCGACGGTGTGTCGCGGGCGTGGAACACCGGCGGCAACTGCTGCGGGCGTGCTGCCGCCGAGGGCGTCGATGACGTCGGCTTCATCGCAGCGGTGGTGGGCGACGTCGGCCGTGCCGTGGCCATCGACCCGGCGCGGGTCTACGTCACCGGCATGAGCAACGGCGGCATCATGGCCTACACGCTGGCCTGCGCCACCGGGCTGTTCGCCGCTATCGGACCGGTCGCGGCCACCCAGCTCGGGCCCTGCCCGTCCCCGCACCCCACCTCGGTGTTGCACATCCATGGCGCCGCGGACCCCAATATCCGCTACGACGGCGGCCCCGGCGCCGGGGTAGCGCAGATCGACGGTCCGTCGGTCCCGGAGGTGGACGCGTTCTGGCGCACCGTCGATGACTGTGCACCGCCCGTGAGCACCACCGATGGTGCGGTTACCTCCGCGATTGCCGACTGCCCGTCGGGCCGTAGCGTGCAGCTGACCACGATCGCCGGCGGCGGCCACCAGTGGCCGGACTCGGCGACGGCCACCTTGTGGCAGTTCTTCACCGCGCACCCCCGCTGACAAAAAACATCCGTTTTGACTGATTAATCCCCTAGAGGGCGACATCTGGTCGGTTCTGTGCTACAACTTTGCTCAGGCGCCGTGACCACGGCAGCTGCGCACACATCTCAGGACTGGAGGGGGTCCAAATGCCTGAGCGGCACCAGCACGGTGCGGGGGGAGTGCGCAGCGCCTAGTCCGGCGCCCCAAAACGACGGCGGTCACAGCCCGGAACCTCCCGACCCCGGGCTGTGACCGCCGTTTTGTTTGCCGAGCACCAATTTGATTACAGCCCATTGTGCATGCGTGCAAAAACTGTAATATTCGGCTATGGCCGACACGCATATCGTCACCAACCAGGTCCTTCCGCTGGAGGGCTACAACCCGGCGTCGTCCCCGGTCCTCATCGAGGCCCTGATCCGCGAGGGCGGCCAATGGGGCGTCGACGAGGTCACCGACCTGGGGGCGCTGTCCGGGTCCAAACAGGTGCAACGCTGGGGCGAGCTGGCTGACCGCCACCGGCCGGTGCTGCACACCCACGACGTCGTCGGCAACCGGATCGACGAAGTGGAATACGACCCGGCCTACCACGAGTTGATGCGCACTGCGATCGCGCACGGCCTGCACGCTGCGCCGTGGGCCGACCCCCGACCCGGCGCGCACGTCGTCCGCGCCGCCCAAACCGGGGTCTGGACCTCCGAGCCCGGCCACATGTGCCCGATCTCGATGACGTACGCGATCGTGCCCGCGCTGCGAAACAACGCCGAACTCGCCAAGACCTACGAGCCCCTGCTGACCAGCCGGGTCTACGACCCCGAACTGAAGGTGCCGGCCACCAAGGCCGGTATCACCGCGGGCATGTCGATGACCGAAAAGCAGGGCGGCTCCGACGTGCGCGCCGGAACCACCCAGGCGGTGCCGAACGCCGACGGCAGCTACACCCTGACCGGGCACAAGTGGTTCACCTCCGCGCCGATGTGCGACGTGTTCCTGGTGCTCGCGCAGGCGCCCGGAGGCCTGAGCTGCTTCTTCCTGCCCCGGATCCTGCCGGACGGCACCCGCAACCGGATGCGGCTGCAGCGGCTCAAGGACAAGCTCGGCAACCACGCCAACGCCTCCAGTGAGGTCGAGTACGACGGCGCCACCGCCTGGCTGGTGGGTGAGGAGGGCCGCGGGGTCTCGGTCATCATCGAGATGGTCAACCTCACCCGGCTGGACTGTGCGCTGGGCAGCGCCACCAGCATGCGGATGGGACTGGCCCGTGCCACCTACCACGCTCAGCACCGTAAGGCGTTCGGCGCCTACCTGATCGACCAACCGCTGATGCGCAACGTGCTGGCCGATCTGGCCGTCGAGGCCGAGGCCGCGACCATGGTGGCGATGCGGATGGCCGGTGCTACGGACAAGGCGGTCCGCGGCGACGAACGAGAGGGGCTGCTGCGCAGGATCGGGCTGGCGGCCACCAAGTACTGGGTATGCAAGCGCGCCACCCCGCATGCGGCCGAGGCGATGGAGTGCCTGGGCGGCAACGGCTACATCGAGGACACCCTGATGCCGCGGCTGTACCGGGAGGCGCCGCTGATGGGCATCTGGGAGGGGTCGGGCAACGTCAGCGCACTGGACACGCTGCGCGCCCTGGCCACCCAGCCCCAGTCGGCGGCCGTGCTCTTCGACGAGCTGGCCGGCACCACCGGGCAGGACCGCCGGCTTGACGCCCACATCGAGGCGCTGAAGGCCCAATTGGCCAGCCTCACCGACGGCCGCGATCTTGACGCCGCTCAGCACCAGGCCCGCAAGATCGCCGAGGACATCTGCCTGGCGCTGCAGGGTTCGCTGCTGGTGCGCCACGGACACCCGGCTGTGGCCGAGGCGTTCTTGGCGACCCGACTCGACGGGCAGTGGGGCGGGGCGTTCGGTACCCTTCCGGCGAGCCTGGACCTGGGGCCGATCATCGAGCGTGCCTTGGTCAAAGGCTGAGGCCGGCTGTCCATGCGGCACCACATCGCCCCGGTTGAATTCGACAACCTGCGGACGATGACCTACGAGGTCACCGACCGCATCGCCCGGATCACCTTCAACCGCCCGGAGCACGGCAACGCGATCACCGCTGACACCCCGCTGGAACTGTCGGCGCTGGTGGAGCGGGCCGATCTGGATCCGAACGTGCACGTGATCCTCGTGTCGGGACGCGGCGAGGGATTCTGCGCCGGTTTCGACCTCGGTGCCTACGCCGAGGGTTCGTCGTCGGCGGGCGGCGAAAACTACCGGGGCAGTGTGCTCGACGGCAAGACGCAGGCGACCAACCATCGCCCGGATCAGCCGTGGGACCCGATGATCGACTATCAGATGATGAGCCGTTTCGTCCGCGGGTTCGCCTCGCTGATGCACGCCGACAAACCCACTGTGGTCAAGATCCACGGCTACTGCGTAGCCGGCGGCACCGATATCGCACTGCATGCCGACCAAGTGATCGCAGCATCCGACGCCAAGATCGGTTACCCCCCGATGCGGGTATGGGGGGTGCCGGCGGCCGGGCTGTGGGCGCACCGGCTCGGCGACCAGCGCGCCAAGCGACTGCTGCTGACTGGAGACTGCATCACCGGAGCGCAGGCCGCCGAGTGGGGTCTGGCGATCGAGGCCCCCGACCCAGCCGATCTCGACGAGCGCACCGAACGCCTGGTGGCCCGTATCGCCGCGATGCCGGTCAACCAGCTGATCATGGCCAAGCTCGCGCTCAACACCGCACTGCTGCAGCAGGGTGTGGCCACCAGCCGGATGGTCAGCACCGTGTTCGACGGGGTGGCGCGGCACACCCCGGAGGGGCACGCATTCGTGGCCGACGCGGTGGCGCACGGGTTCCGCGACGCGGTCCGGCACCGCGACGAGCCGTTCGGGGACTACGGCCGAAAGGCCTCCGGGGTCTAGGGTGGCACACGATGCCCACCACGCCAGCACGGATGACGGCGCGCTCCGTGGTGCTGTCGGTGCTGTTGGGGGCCCACCCCGCTTCGGCGACCCCGGCTGAATTGCTCAGATTCACCGCGGATTTCGGTATCAAGGAAACCGCCATGCGGGTGGCGCTGACCCGACTGGTCGCTGCGGGGGACCTGGTCCGCTCCGTCGACGGCTACGGGCTGTCCGAGCGGCTGTTGGAGCGGCAGCGTAGGCAGGACGCGGCGCTTGATCCGCAGACCAAGCGCTGGAGCGGGGACTGGCTGGCAGTGGTGATCACGAGCATCGGCTGCGACGCGCGGACCAGGGCCGCCCTGCGTGCTGGGCTGTCCGACCGGAGGTTCGCCGAACTGCGCGAAGGGTTTTGGATGCGCCCGGACAACCTCGATGTCGAGTTGGGCGATCGCCTCAGCAGCTACACCAGGCTGCTCATCGCACGCGACGAGCAGCCGGCCGAGCTGGCTGCCAAGCTGTGGGATCTGGACGGTTGGGCGCGCACCGGACACGAGTTGCTCACGGCGATGGCCGACGCCGAAGACGTACCCGCCCGCTTCGTCGTTGCCGCGGCCATGGTCCGCCACCTTCGCGGCGACCCGGTGTTGCCGCCGGAACTGCTTCCGCCGGACTGGCCGGGGGCACGGATCCGCAGTCGCTACGCGGAGTTTGCCCAAGAACTGGCTTCACGACGTGACGCAGGCCAACGAGCGGAGGTGCTATGAGTAACGCAGTGCGGGTGGAGCGCAGCGGCCCCGTCACCACGGTGATCCTGGACCGGCCGCATGCGCGCAACGCCGTCGACGGCCCGACCGCCGCCGCGCTGTATCAGGCCTTCGACGAATTCGACCGCGACCAGACCGCGTCGGTGGCCGTGCTGTGGGGAGACCACGGAACCTTTTGCGCGGGAGCCGACCTCAAAGCCTTGGGTACGCCGAACGCCAATCAGACCCATCGCAGCGGGCCGGGGCCGATGGGTCCGACCCGAATGATGTTGTCCAAACCGGTGATTGCGGCGGTCAGCGGTTACGCGGTGGCCGGTGGCCTGGAGTTGGCGCTGTGGTGCGACATGCGGGTGGTGGAGGCCGACGCGACTTTCGGCGTCTTCTGCCGGCGCTGGGGGGTGCCGCTCATCGACGGCGGCACCGTGCGGCTGCCCAGACTGATCGGCCACAGTCGCGCCATGGACATGATCCTCACCGGCCGTGCGGTGAACGCCGAGGAGGCGCTGGCGATCGGGTTGGCCAATCGGGTTGTCCCCACCGGCGAGGCTCGTTCGGCAGCCGAGCAGCTGGCCCTCGAACTGGCCGAGCTGCCGCAGGGCTGCCTGCGCTCGGACCGGTTGTCGGCGCTGCGGCAGTGGGGCATGGCCGAGTCCCATGCGATGGATCAGGAATTCGAGAGCATCGAGCGGGTGGCCGACGAGGCGCTGCGCGGGGCGGGCCGGTTCGCCGGCGGGGCCGGCCGCCACGGCGCTAAAGCCTGACGCCGGTGGCCCGCTTCGCCCGGCTCCGCCGCGCTTGCGACCACCGGGAAGCCTGACGCCGCTCAGCGCTTGTCGGCGATGGTGTTACCCGACCCGCGGTTGTCGACCTTCGGATCGCCCCCGCGGTAGGTGATGGAATTGTTGAGCCCGGTGATCGTCAGCGTCTTGTCGATGCGCTCGATGGTGATGCGGTTGTCGGCGCCGGCTACGTTCACCACCTCGCAGCGGCCCCGGACCGTCAGCTTGTTGTTCGAACCGGCCACATTCAGCGATTTGCCGTCGGCGCAGTCCACCGCCGATGTGGCGCCGAACGACTCATAGCTGATCGTGTTGGAGAACCGCCCGTCGTAGTTCTTGGTGATCCGAGCGGACCTGGGCGGCGCCTCCGACTCGCAGCCGGTGAGCGCGACCGCAAGCAGCGCCAGTGCGCCGGCCAGCAGCGAGCAGGGGTTGATGCGGAGAACGTGGGTCACGCCGGTACGCGTTGGAGCCGGTTCGTCATCCCCAGCTCGCGTCCGCGGTCGAACAGCAGCGGGTCGCCGTTGTGGTAGTACACGGTCGTGTCGTTGCCGTAGACGGTGACGTCGTTGACGATGGTGTCGGCGATCACGGTGTTCTGTGAGCCCTGTGTGGTCACCGCCCAGCAGGTTCCCATCGCGTGGATGGTGAGGTTGACGCCGTTGATGAACAGCGTCCCGCCGTTGCAGTCCAGGGTGTGGGTCTCGTGCACACCGTAGATGTGGATGTCGCCGGGCACGGCTTGCGCGCCCGCGGCACCCCCCAGTGAACCGGCGGCCAGACCCAGCAGCGCACCAGCCAGCGCGGTCCATTTCATCTCCGAGCCCCTCTCGCCGGACGCAATCTCGGCAAAGCTTACGTCGCACCAGCTGGCGCGTACTCGGGTTCCCCTACTAATCGGTCGATTAGAGTTCTGTGCTGATCTCCTCCTTCCGCACGATCCGAAGGGCCTACGCCATGTCAGCTCGACCAGACCCGCCCACAGCGGGGGGTCGCTCGCGCGCCAACGGCAAATCGGGGGCGCGCCCGGTCAAGCTGAGCCGCGACGTCATCGTCAACGCCGCCCTGAACTTCCTGGACCGTGAGGGCTGGGACGCGCTGACCATCAACGCGTTGGCCACCCAGCTGGGCACCAAGGGTCCGTCGCTGTACAACCACGTGCACAGCCTCAATGACCTGCGCCGCGCCATGCGCATGCGGGTCATCGACGACATTCTGGAGATGCTGACCCAGGTCGGCCAGGGTCGCGCCCGCGACGACGCGGTGCTGGTGATGGCCGGGGCCTACCGCAGCTATGCCCACCATCACCCGGGCCGGTATTCGGCGTTCACCCGGATGCCCCTGGGCGGCGACGACCCGGAGTACACCGCCGCGGCCACCCGGGCCGCCGCCCCGGTCATCGAGGTGTTGGCGTCCTACGGACTCGAAGGGGACCGGGCGTTTCACGCGGCGCTGGAGTTCTGGGCGGCGATGCACGGATTTGTCCTGTTGGAGATGACCGGCGTGATGGATGACGTGGACACCGACGCCGTCTTCGCCGACATGGTGCGCAGGCTGGCTTCGGCGATGGACAGCCGCACCGAGTAGCCGCTGAGCGGGACTAGTGGGGTCAGAGGGGCCGGTTGGTCGCGCTTTGACCTGCCGGAGTGCTGCCGGGTATTGTGGTAGCTCGTGCCTGGCCACCGAGGCGCGTTTGGTGACATAACGCGCGCGCCTGGCCCAATTCGCATGTCCATTATGCAGCGGAGGAATCCGCAGCGGCCCATGCGACACGCCCGACCGCGGGGTAGCGGTGGGGCACAGACCTGCAGGATTTACGACAGTTTTGAACAGCGATATAGGAAGCCGGTAGATGCCAACCATTCAGCAGCTGGTCCGTAAGGGTCGCCGCGACAAGGTCGCCAAGGTGAAGACCGCGGCCCTCAAGGGCAGCCCGCAGCGTCGAGGCGTGTGCACCCGCGTGTACACCACCACCCCGAAGAAGCCGAACTCGGCGCTTCGCAAGGTGGCGCGCGTGAAGCTGACCAGCCAGGTGGAGGTGACCGCCTACATCCCGGGTGAGGGCCACAACCTGCAGGAGCACTCGATGGTGCTGGTGCGTGGTGGTCGTGTGAAGGACCTGCCGGGTGTGCGCTACAAGATCATCCGCGGCTCGCTGGACACCCAGGGAGTCAAGAACCGCAAGCAGGCCCGCAGCCGCTACGGCGCGAAGAAGGAGAAGAGCTGATGCCGCGCAAGGGCCCCGCACCCAAGCGTCCGCTGGTCAACGACCCCGTCTACGGGTCCCAGCTGGTCACCCAGCTGGTCAACAAGGTGCTGCTGGACGGCAAGAAGTCGCTGGCTGAGCGCATCGTCTACGGCGCTCTCGAGCAGGCTCGGGACAAGACCGGCACCGACCCGGTCGTGACGCTCAAGCGCGCGATGGACAACGTCAAGCCGGCCCTTGAGGTTCGCAGCCGCCGCGTCGGTGGTGCCACCTACCAGGTTCCGGTCGAGGTGCGCGCCGAGCGCTCCACCACGCTGGCGCTGCGCTGGCTGGTGAGCTTCTCGCGGGCTCGCCGGGAGAAGACCATGATCGAGCGCCTGGCCAACGAGATCCTCGACGCCAGCAACGGCCTGGGTGCTGCCGTCAAGCGGCGTGAAGACACCCACAAGATGGCCGAGGCCAACCGGGCGTTCGCGCACTACCGCTGGTGATCACGTCGGCCTCAGCGGCCGACGCACCTGCGACAACAAGCAATTGAAGTAACCGAAAGAGTGGGAAGACTGCTGTGGCACAGGATGTGCTGACTGACCTGAACAAGGTCCGCAATATCGGCATCATGGCGCACATCGATGCGGGTAAGACGACGACGACCGAGCGGATCCTGTACTACACCGGCGTCAACTACAAGATCGGTGAGACGCACGACGGCGCCTCCACGACCGACTGGATGGAGCAGGAGCAGGAGCGCGGCATCACCATCACCTCCGCCGCGGTGACCTGCTTCTGGAACAAGAACCAGATCAACATCATCGACACCCCGGGCCACGTCGACTTCACCGTCGAGGTGGAGCGGTCCCTGCGTGTCCTTGATGGCGCCGTTGCCGTGTTCGACGGCAAGGAGGGCGTGGAGCCGCAGTCCGAGCAGGTGTGGCGGCAGGCCGACAAGTACGACGTGCCCCGGATCTGCTTCGTCAACAAGATGGACAAGCTCGGTGCGGACTTCTACTTCACCGTGCGCACCATCGAGGAGCGCCTCGGTGCCCGTCCGCTGGTGATCCAGCTGCCGATCGGCGCGGAGAACGACTTCGAGGGCATCGTCGACCTGGTCGAGATGAACGCCAAGGTGTGGCGCGGCGAGACCAAGCTCGGTGAGACCTACGAGACCATCGAGATCCCGGCCGACCTGGCCGACAAGGCCGAGGAGTACCGCACTGCGCTGATCGAGGCGGTCGCCGAGACCGACGAGGCGCTGCTGGAGAAGTACCTCGGCGGCGAGGAGCTCTCGATCGAGGAGATCAAGGGCGGCATCCGCAAGCTGACGGTCTCTTCGGAGCTGTACCCGGTGCTGTGCGGCAGCGCGTTCAAGAACAAGGGTGTCCAGCCGATGCTGGACGCGGTGATCGACTACCTGCCGTCACCGCTGGACGTCGAGTCGGTGCAGGGCCACGTGCCCGGCAAGGAAGACGAGATCATCAGCCGCAAGCCCAGCATCGACGAGCCGTTCTCGGCGCTGGCGTTCAAGATCGCGGTGCACCCGTTCTTCGGCAAGCTCACCTACGTCCGGGTGTACTCGGGCAAGGTGGAGTCCGGCGCTCAGGTGGTCAACTCGACCAAGGGCAAGAAGGAGCGGCTGGGCAAGCTGTTCCAGATGCACTCCAACAAGGAGAACCCGGTCGAATCGGTTTCTGCCGGCCACATCTACGCGGTGATCGGCCTCAAGGACACCACCACCGGCGACACGCTCTGCGACCCGGCCAACCAGATCGTGCTGGAGTCGATGACGTTCCCGGCTCCGGTCATCGAGGTGGCCATCGAGCCCAAGACCAAGAGCGACCAGGAGAAGCTGAGCCTGGCGATCCAGAAGCTGGCCGAAGAGGACCCGACCTTCAAGGTGCACCTCGACCAGGAGACCGGCCAGACCGTGATCGGCGGCATGGGCGAACTGCACCTGGACATCCTGGTGGACCGCATGCGCCGCGAGTTCAAGGTCGAGGCCAACGTCGGCAAGCCGCAGGTGGCCTACAAGGAGACCATCCGCCGCAAGGTCGAGAAGGTCGAATACACCCACAAGAAGCAGACGGGTGGTTCGGGCCAGTTCGCGAAGGTCCTCATCGACGTCGAGCCCTTCACCGGCGAAGACGGCGCGACCTACGAGTTCGAGAACAAGGTCACCGGCGGGCGCGTGCCTCGCGAGTACATCCCCGCGGTGGACGCCGGGGCCCAGGACGCCATGCAGTACGGCGTGCTGGCCGGCTACCCGCTGGTCAACATCAAGGTCACCCTGATCGACGGTCAGTACCACGACGTCGATTCCTCCGAGATGGCCTTCAAGGTGGCCGGCTCGCAGGCGCTGAAGAAGGCTGCCGCTGCCGCGCAGCCGGTGATCCTGGAACCGATCATGGCCGTTGAGGTCACCACGCCCGAGGACTACATGGGCGACGTGATCGGCGACCTGAACTCCCGCCGTGGCCAGATCCAGGCCATGGAGGAGCGCAGCGGTGCGCGCGTCGTCAAGGCGCAGGTGCCGCTGTCAGAGATGTTCGGCTACGTCGGAGACCTGCGGTCGAAGACCCAGGGCCGGGCGAACTACTCCATGGTTTTCGACTCCTACGCTGAAGTGCCGGCGCAGGTGGCGAAGGAGATCATCGCGAAGGCAACGGGCGAGTAAGTAGCTGCCCGCCCGTGCCGCTACGGTGGCACAAACACAAACCCAAAAAGTTCAATCCTGCTGTAACCCAGCACCAACAAGTCCAGGAGGACAAGAAGTGGCGAAGGCGAAGTTCGAGCGGACGAAGCCGCACGTCAACATCGGGACCATCGGTCACGTTGACCACGGCAAGACCACGCTGACCGCGGCTATCACCAAGGTTCTGCACGACAAGTACCCGGACCTGAACGAGTCGCGTGCGTTCGACCAGATCGACAACGCTCCCGAAGAGCGTCAGCGCGGTATCACGATCAACATCTCCCACGTGGAGTACCAGACCGAGAAGCGGCACTACGCCCACGTCGACGCGCCGGGCCACGCCGACTACATCAAGAACATGATCACCGGTGCCGCCCAGATGGACGGCGCGATCCTGGTGGTCGCGGCCACCGACGGCCCGATGCCGCAGACCCGCGAGCACGTGCTGCTGGCCCGTCAGGTCGGTGTGCCCTACATCCTGGTGGCGCTGAACAAGTCCGACATGGTCGACGACGAGGAGCTCCTCGAGCTCGTCGAGATGGAGGTCCGCGAGCTGCTGGGTGCCCAGGAGTTCGACGAGGAGGCCCCGGTGGTTCGGGTGTCGGCTCTGAAGGCGCTCGAGGGCGACGCGAAGTGGGTCAAGTCCGTCGAGGATCTGATGGACGCCGTCGACGAGTCCATCCCGGACCCGGTCCGCGAGACCGACAAGCCGTTCCTGATGCCGGTTGAGGACGTGTTCACGATCACCGGTCGTGGCACCGTGGTCACCGGTCGTGTCGAGCGTGGCGTGATCAACGTGAACGAGGAAGTCGAGATCGTCGGCATCCGTCCGGACACCACCAAGACCACCGTCACCGGTGTGGAGATGTTCCGCAAGCTGCTGGACCAGGGTCAGGCTGGTGACAACGTCGGTCTGCTGATCCGTGGTATCAAGCGTGAGGACGTCGAGCGTGGCCAGGTTGTGGTCAAGCCCGGCACCACCACCCCGCACACCGAGTTCGAGGGTCAGGCCTACATCCTGTCCAAGGACGAGGGTGGTCGCCACACGCCGTTCTTCAACAACTACCGTCCGCAGTTCTACTTCCGCACCACCGACGTGACCGGTGTGGTGAGCCTGCCGGAGGGTACCGAGATGGTGATGCCCGGTGACAACACCGAGATGACCGTCAAGCTGATCCAGCCCGTCGCCATGGACGAGGGTCTGCGGTTCGCCATCCGTGAGGGTGGTCGTACCGTCGGCGCCGGCCGGGTCACCAAGATCATCAAGTAGTTCCTGCACGACCAGACGCAAAATCCCCCTTTTCCTCCGAGGAAAAGGGGGATTTTGCGTCTGCTCGGCACGCGAGTGTTGGACGCTGGTCACGTGTTGTGGCGATACGTGAAGGCACAGTTGCTCGTGCTGTTGTGCGGAGGCATGGTCGGGCCCATCTTCCTGATCGCCTACTACGCCCTCGGCGAATACGAGATGACGCGGTGGATGTACTACAGCGGTATCGCGATCACGGTGGCCGATGTGCTGGTGGCCATTGCGCTGGCGTATTTCGGGGCGAGATCGGCGAGCAATGCCGCCCTGCTGGAACGCGACGGGGTGTTGGCGCTCGCGCAGATCAACGGCATCACCGAGACCGGCACCCGGATCAACGACCAGCCGCTGGTCAAGTTGCAGTTGCACATCGCCGGGCCGGGTCTGACGCCGATGGACACCGAGGACCGGGTCATCGCCAGCGTCAGCCGATTGGGGAACATCACCGCCCGCAAGCTGGTGGTCCAGGTCGACCCGGTCAGCGGCAAGCACCTGATCGACTGGGAACGCAGCGCTGTGGTCAATGGGCTGGTGCCTGCGCAGTTCACCGTCGCCGAAGACGGCCAGACCTACGACTTGAGCGGGCAGTCCGGTCCGCTGATGGAGATCCTGCAGCTGCTCAAGTCCCACGGCGTGGGTCTGAACCAGATGGTCGACGTGCGGACGAACCCCGCACTGCGACAGCAGATCAGCGCGGTGGTGCGCCGAGCGGTCGCTCAGCAGTCGGCGGCCGGCGAGCCCGCAGCTGCGCCGGTCGTCGAGCAGGCGTCCGTCGGCGAGCGGTTGCAGGAGCTGTCGGCACTGCACGCGGCGGGAACGGTGACCGATGAAGAGTACGCACAGAAACGGGCCCAGATCATCGCCGACCTCTGAGGCACCGAATTAGAACACGTTCCATAAACAGCTGCTAGCCTCGTCGGGTGAGCGAGAGCCAGAACCACAATCTGCAGGGCAAGGTGGCCTTTGTTACCGGCGCGGCGCGCGGCCAAGGTCGTTCGCACGCGGTCCGGCTGGCGGCCGCCGGTGCCGACATCATCGCCGCCGACATCTGCGCCCCGGCGTCGGACTGCATCACCTACCCGGCGGCCACGCCCGAGGAATTCGCCGAGATGGTCAGCGCGGTCGAGGCCCAGGGCCGCAAGGTGCTGGCCCGCCCGGTCGACGTCCGCGACGACGAAGCGCTGCGCAACTTGGTCAACGACGGAGTCGAGCAGTTCGGCCGCCTCGACGTGGTGGTGGCCAACGCCGGTGTGCTGAGCTGGGGCCGGCTGTGGGAGCTCACCGACGAGCAGTGGAACACCGTCATCGACGTGAACCTGACCGGCACCTGGCGCACCATCCGGGCGGCGGTGCCGGCGATGATCGAGGCCGGCAACGGCGGTTCGATCGTGATCGTCAGCTCGTCGGCCGGGCTGAAGGCCACGCCCGGCAACGGCCACTACGCGGCGAGCAAGCACGCCCTGGTGGCTCTCACCAACACGCTGGCCCTCGAGGTAGGGGCGTACCGGATCCGGGTCAACTCGATTCACCCCTACTCGGTGGACACCCCGATGATCGAGCCGCAGGTAATGGCCGAGATCTTCCGCGAACGCCCCGACTACCTCCACGCCTTCCCCCCGATGCCGCTGCACCCGCCATCGTTCATGACCTCTGACCAGGTCTCCGACGTGGTGGTTTGGTTGGCCGGTGATGGCTCTGGAATCCTGACGGGAGTCCAGATCCCGGTCGACAAGGGCGCGCTCAAGTACTGATCGCCCCGGGCCGGAAGAAACAGGGGGATCGTGGTGCCCGACAACGGGATCGTTATCGTCGGCGGCGGCCTGGCGGCCGTTCGCACGGCCGAGGAATTGCGGCGCGAAGAATACGCGGGGCCGATCACCATCGTCTCCGATGAGACTCGCCCGCCCTATGACCGGCCGCCGCTGACCAAGGAGGTGCTGCGCGGCGAGCGCGACGACACCACGCTGGAGTCGCCGGAGTTCTACGCCTCCCGCGACATCGGCCTGCGGCTGGGCTGCGGTGCGCGCAGCGTGGACACCGCGGCGCAATCGGTGACGCTGGCCGACGGCACCGTGCTGGGCTACGACCAACTCGTGATCGCCACCGGTCTGGTGCCGCGGCGTATCCCGAGCTTCGGCGACCTGGACGGCATCCGGGTGGTCCGGTCTTTCGAGGACAGTCTGGCGCTGCGCGACGACGCGGCCGGCGCCAGCCGGGCGGTGGTGATCGGCGCGGGATTCATCGGCTGTGAGGCGGCGGCCAGCCTGCGTAAGCTGGGCGTGGACGTGGTGCTGGTCGAGCCGCAGCCCACCCCGCTGGCGGCCGTGCTCGGTGAGCAGATCGGCGAACTGGTGGCGCGGCTGCACCGGACCAACGGCGTCGACGTCCGCGGCGGCGTCGGCGTCGCCGAGGTTCGCGGCACGGGCCGCGTCGAGACCGTCGTGCTCACCGACGGCACCGAACTGGCTGCCGACGTGGTGGTGCTCGGCGTCGGTTCGCGGCCGGCGACCCAGTGGCTGGACGGCTGCGGGATCGACCTCGACAACGGGGTGGTGTGCGACGCGACCGGGCGCACCAGTGTGCCGAACGTGTGGGCCGTCGGCGATGTGGCGTTCTGGCGGGGCCGCGACGGGCATCAGGTGCGCGTCGAGCACTGGAGCAATGTCGTCACCCAGGTGCGGGTGATGGTCCCGACCATGCTGGGCCGGGAGTCGCTGCACGACGTGGCGGTGCCCGCGTACTTCTGGAGCGACCAGTACGACGTGAAGATCCAGTGCCTGGGTGAGCCGGAGGCCACCGACACCGTGCACCTGGTCGAGGACGACGGCCACAAGTTCCTGGCCTACTACGAGCGCAACGGTGTGTTGTCCGGTGTGGTCGGCGCGGGCCGGCCCGGCAAGGTGATGGGTGCGCGGGCCAAGATCGCCGCGGGCGCCCCGATCTCCGAGGTGCTCAGCGCGTAGCGATCTTTACTTGGCGCGAGCGCCATTTGCGCGAGCGGGCGTGTTTGCTCGGCGACACGCGGTGTTGGGCGTACAAGCATGCACTCTCGCGGACCAGAAAATCCACAAAGCCCTTCCCTTTTCGCCGGAGAACGATATTCTCCATACGGAGATCGGGAGGTGCAGGCGATGGCTGAATCACAGCTCGATGCTGCGGCGTTGGGGCGATGGCTCGACGCTCATGGCGCCCCCGGGGACGGCGAACCGACCGTCCTGGAACCGCTGACCGGCGGCTCGCAGAACACCCTCTACCGGCTCCGCCGGGGCGAGGCCACGATGGTGCTGCGAATGCCGGGCGCCCGGGCGGACGCCGCCCGCATCGACGGGTTGCGGCGCGAGATCCGACTGGTGCGGGCGCTGTCGGGCACTGATGTCCCGCATGCGGAGTTGGTCGCCGCCGACGACACCGGCGACCTGCTGGGCGCACCGTTCTACGTGATGGCCGAGGTGCGCGGCTGGAACTCCACCGGAAACGCCTGGCCGGCGCCGTTCGACACCGACCTGACCGCCCGCCGCGGGCTGGCCTTCGAGCTGGTCGAGGGCGCCGCCCGCCTCGGCCGAGTGGACTGGCGGGCGCAGGGCCTCGAGGGATTCGGACGCCCGGACGGATTCCACGAACGCCAGGTCGATCGCTGGCTGGCGTTCCTGGACAGCTACCGGGTGCGCGACCTGCCGGGCCTGGACGAGGCCGCGGACTGGCTGCGCCGCAACCGGCCGGCGCACTACACGCCGGGAATCATGCACGGCGACTATCAGTTCGCCAATGTGATGTACGCCCACGGCGCGCCCGCGAAACTGGTCGCGATCATCGACTGGGAGATGACGACCATCGGCGACCCACTGCTGGACCTGGCCTGGGCTCTACTCGGCTACGACGGCGAAAACCCGCGCACCCAAGGGTATTACGCCGACCTGGCCGGAATGCCGACCCGCAGTGAGCTGCTGGCTCATTATGAGAGGGTGAGCGGGTTGTCGACGGAGAACATCGACTACTACCTGGTGCTGGCCAACTGGAAGCTGGGCATCGTGCTGGAGAAGACCTACGCCGCCTCGGTCACCGGTGACCGGGTGGACCCGAAGATCGCCGCCGCCATGGGGCCGATGATCCCGCAGTTGATCTCCAAGGCGGCCGAACTGGCCGCTTCGCTGCCCGCAAGGCGTGCCTGACATGGGTTATGCGGATTCGCTCTTCGACCTGACCGGTCGGGTGGTGCTGGTCACCGGCGGCAGCCGCGGTCTGGGGCGCGAGATGGCGCTGGCGGCCGCCCGCTGCGGCGCCGACGTGCTGATCGCCAGCCGCAAACTCGAGGCGTGCCAGGCCACCGCCGCCGAGATCGAGGCCGAGACGGGGCGCACCGCAATGCCGTATGCGGTGCACGTCGGGCGCTGGGATCAGCTCGACGGCTTGGTCGACGCGGCCTATGAGCGGTTCGGCCGGGTCGATGTGCTGGTCAACAACGCGGGTATGTCACCGGTCTACGACAAGCAGACCGACGTCACCGAGAAGATGTTCGACGCCGTGGTCAACCTGAATCTCAAAGGGCCGTTTCGGTTGTCGGCGTTGATCGGTGAACGGATGGTGGCCGCGGGCCGGGGATCGATCATCAACGTCAGCACCCACGGATCGATTCGCCCACACCCGTCGTTCATCCCCTACGCCGCGTCCAAGGCCGGGCTCAACGTCATGACCGAAGCGCTGGCCCAGGCGTTCGGCCCCACGGTCCGGGTCAACACCTTGATGCCCGGCCCGTTTCTGACCGACATCTCCAAGGCGTGGAATTTCGGGGAAGCCGATAACCCGTTTGGCGCCGCCGCATTGCAGCGCGCCGGGAATCCGCCCGAGATCGTCGGCGCAGCACTGTTTTTGATGTCGGACGCCTCCAGCTTCACCACCGGCTCGATCGTGCGGGCCGACGGCGGCAGTGTCTGATTCACCCCTGATAAGGAGCAAAGATGGCGTGGGATTTCTCCACCGAACCGGAGTTCGAGGCGAAGCTCGACTGGATCCGGACCTTCGTGCACGACGAGGTGGAACCACTCGAGGTGCTGTTTCCGGGCTGCGAATACCTGCCGCTGACCGAGGAACGCCGCCGGATCGTCGACCCACTCAAGGACCGAGTGCGTGAACAAGGCCTATGGGCTCCGCATCTGGGCCCGGAACTGGGCGGCCAGGGGTTCGGCGCGGTCAAGCTGACCCTGATCAACGAGATCCTGGGCCGGTCCAGCTGGGCGCCGATCGTGTTCGGCACCCAGGCCCCCGACACCGGCAACGCCGAAATCCTGGCCCGGTTCGGCACCCAAGAGCAAAAGGACAGCTATCTGGCCGGGCTGCTGTCGGGGGAGATCTTCTCCTGCTTCTCCATGACCGAACCGCAGGGCGGCGCGGACCCGCGGGTGTTCACCACCCGAGCCGTTCGCGACGGCGATGATTGGGTGATCACCGGGCGAAAGTACTTCTCCTCCAACGCCTCGGTGGCGTCGTTCTTCATCGTGGTGGCGATCACCGACCCGGACGTTCCGGTGCACCGCGGCGCGTCGACCTTTCTGATCCCCGCCGGAACCCCGGGGCTGGTCATCGAAGCCACCCACCACCTGGTGGGATCGCATCCGCACGAGGCCGGGCATTCCCTGGTGCGCTACGACAATGTGCGGGTCCCGGCCGACGCCATCCTGGGGGAGCCCGGTCAAGGCTTTCTGATCCTGCAGAGTCGGCTGGCCGGCGGACGGCTGCACCACGCCATGCGCTCGATCGGAGTGGCCCAGCGTGCCATCGACATGATGGCCCGCCGCGCCAAAAGCCGCTTCACTCAGGGCAGTTCGTTGGCCGACAAGCAGCTGGTGCAGGCGTTCATCGCCGACTCCTACGCCGAGCTGATCCCGTTTCGGCTGACGGTGCTGCACGCGGCCTGGCTGATCGACTCCGGTGACGAGAAGGCGGCCCGTGCCGAGATCGGAGTCTGCAAGATCCTGGCGTCGCAGGTACTCAAGTCGATCGGATTGCGCGCGATTCAGGTGCACGGCGCGATGGGCCTGACCGAGCAGTTGCCGCTGACCAATGTGCTGTTGGGCGGGGTGGCGCTGGGCCTGGCCGACGGGCCCACCGAGGCGCACAAGGTCAACCTGGCAAGGCTGCTGCTCAAGGACTACGACGCCGAAGATCCGGAGTGGCCCAGCGAATTCCTGGACAACCGTATCGAGGCCGCCCGCGCGAAGTACGGGGATCTGGTCGACCGGATTCCAGCGGTGCCATGAGCAGAGTCGACGCCGCCGTCCACCGGGCGCTCGATGACCGCCAGCAGCAGGCCACCGCCGAGGTGGAGCGCATCCTCGCGGCGGCCGTCACGGTGCTGGAACGGGTCGCGCCCGAGGAGCCTCGGGTCAGCGACATCGTCGCCGAAGCCGGCTCATCGAATAAGGCGTTCTACCGTTATTTCGCCGGTAAGGAGGAACTTTTCCAGGCGGTGATGGAACGCGGCGTCGCGATCGTCGTGTCGTATCTGCGCCACCAGTTGGCCAAGGAGTCGACGCCCGCCGGCCAGGTGGCTGCCTGGATACGAGGTACGGTGGCGCAGGTGTCCGATCCCCACCTGTTGAGCCTGAGCCGCGCGGCCAGCACCCAACTGACGGCCGCCGGGGTCTCCGACGACGAGATCCTGCGGCCACTGCGCGATTTGCTTATCCAACCTGTCGCGGCGCTCGGCGGCCGTAACCCTCGCCGGGACGCCGACATGGTCTTCACCTGCACGCTGGCCACCATGCGCTGCTACTTGGGCGGCACCGCCCAGCCCAAGCGCGCCGATGTGGATCACCTGGTGTCGTTCTGTCTTCGTGGGCTGGGGGCGGCCTGATGCGCGCGATCGTCTGTGAGCACTACGGCCCGCCGGAAGATCTGGTGCTCAAGGAGCTGCCTGACCCCACGCCCAGCCCCGGCACGATGGTGGTGCGCGTGCGGGCCGCGGCGGTCAACTTCCCCGACGTGCTGTTGATCGACGGCAAGTATCAGCTCAAGATCCCGGCACCGTTCACGCCCGGCAGCGAGCTGGCCGGTGATGTGATCGCGGTCGGTGACGGGGTGCCGTTCGCGGTCGGGGACCGGGTGGCCGGCGCGTCGTTCGTCGGCGGGTTCGCTGAGCAGGCGCTGGTGCCCGCCGCGGCGGTGAGTGCCATTCCCGACGGCATCGATTACGCGGCCGCGGCCGGATTCGGCGTCACCTATCGCACGGCGTATCACGCACTGCGCTCGGTTGCCCAAGTGGCAGAAGGCGATTGGGTGGTGGTGCTGGGCGCCGCCGGCGGGGTCGGGCTGGCCGCCGTCGACCTGGCCGTGGCGATGGGCGCGAAAGTGCTTGCCGCGGCTTCCAGCCCGGAGAAGCTAGAGGTGTGTCGCCAGCGCGGTGCGGCCGCGACGGTCGACTACGACCGGGAGGACCTGAAGACGCGGATCCGCGAGATCACCGGCGACGGCGCGCAGGCCGTGCTCGACCCGGTCGGCGGTTCCTACGCCGAGCCGGCGTTGCGCAGCCTGGCCCGCGGCGGGCGGTTCATCACCTTGGGCTACGCCGCCGGTTCGATTCCGGCGATTCCGCTGAATCTGGTGATGCTCAAGGGCATCACGGTGCAGGGCATGGAGATCCGGACGTTCGCCACCGACTTTCCGGCGGAGAACGAGCGCGACCTCGCCGAACTGAACCGGCTGTTCGCCGAGGGAAAGGTCAGCCCCTACATCGGCGCCCGCTTCCCGCTCGCCGAGACCGCAACCGGGCTGCGCTACGTCGCCGACCGCAAAGCGATCGGCAAGGTCATCATCGACGTCTGACCCAGACCAAGGTGTTGAGCGTCGTCACACCGTCGTTGGTGGTCGTCGCCGACAGCGTCAGCCGGTCGCCGTCCACGCGTGCCTGCCGCAGCTGCGGCGCCACCAGCAGCTCCGGCAGCATCGAGACGGTCACTTCGTGATGCACGGTCGCGGTGTCCTCGTCGACGCGGAATCGGCCACCGTAGGCGATGTAGGCCGGTAGCGCCGCGTCGCCGCTGCCGGTCAGTTGCGCCGACATATACCCGTCGGCGGTGTAGAGGATCAGACCCCGCGGCGCCGTGCCCAACGGGTGTGACACCGTGCCGGTGCCGGCGTCGACGGGCTCATGCCGCGGTCCCAGCTTCGCCTCTCCTGCGTCGAGCCTCGCTGAACCGCGGGACTCGAACGACGACAGCTCCCAGCCGCCCAGCAGCGCGTCACGCAAAGTGCCCATCAGGGCATGATGACGGTTCGGCTCACCGGCTCCGCAGCGGCCTGGCGGCTGCGCAACCCGCGCTGCAGGGCCCCCAGCAGCGCGTCGCGGGTCTCCCGGGGGTCAATCAGCTCGTCGAACCCGAGCTGCTGCGCGGAGTGATACGACGCCTGCAGTTCGGTGTCACGCAGCTTGGCGGCCAGATCCTCCCCGGCGTGCGAGGCCGCGCTGAGCGCGGCCGCACTCATCGCCCCCATCGTCGCCCCGGGGTAGGCGAACGTCGCCACCTGGGAGTCGAACCCCAGCAGCGACATCACCATCGAGCCGAAGCCGTAGGCCTTGCGCAGCGTCAGGTGCAGCTTCACCGTGGTGGCCGCGGTCTGGGCGGCGAACATCCGGGCGCCGGCGCGCAACACCCCGGCACGCTCGGAGCGGCTACCGGGCAGCATGCCGGGGTTGTCGGCCAAAAACACGATCGGCAGGTGGAACGAATCGGCAACCATGATGAAGTGCGCCGCCTTGTCCGCGGCGTCGGTGTCGATCGAGCCGGCCAGCACCTGCGGCTGGTTGGCCACCACCGCGACCGGGTGGCCACCCAGATGGGCCAGCGCGCAGATGATCGCCCGACCGAACCGCGGCTGCACTTCGAACCAGTCGGGCCGGTCGAAGACGACGTCGAGCACCGAGCGCATGTCGTAGACCCGGCGGTTGTCCCGCGACACGATGTCGAGCAGCTCGGGAGTGGGCCGCGACTGTGCGGCCGGGTCCGGCGGCAGCGCCGTGGGGTAAGACCATGCGCTGGACGGGAAGTAGGACAGATACCGGCGGATGTCGTCGAGCACCGTCTCGTCGTCGGCGCCGAAGTTGTGCACCACACCGCTGTTCAACGCGACCTCGGGACCGCCCAGGTCCTCCTTGGAGATGTCTTCGCCGGTGGACTCTTTGACCACCGGGGGGCCGGCGGTGAAGATCGCGCCGTGCGGGCTCATGATCCGGAAGTCGCAGACCGGGCCGACCAGGGCGCCGTGTCCGGCCGAGGGGCCCATTACCGCGGCGACGGTCGGTACCTTGCCCGAGCACTGTGCCTGGGCCAGCAGGTCGGTCGGGGTACGCCCGTAATGCTCACCGGTGGGACGGAATCCGGCGCCCTCCAGCAGCATCACCAGCGGGATCTTGTCGCGTAGCGCCAGCTCGGCGATCCGGTAGCGCTTGGCGTTGCCGCCGGGCCCGATGCTGCCGGCCAGCGTGGTGAAATCCTCCGCACCCACCATCACCGGGGAGCCGTTGATCAGACCCGAGCCGACCACGATGCCGTCGGCGGCGATCTGCCCGCCGACCATGGTGCCCAGTTCGCGGAAGCTGCCCGGGTCCAGCAGGTGCCCGATTCGGGCTCGCGCATCGAGCTTGCCCTTGCCACGGTGTTTGGCCACCCGCTCGGTGCCGCCCATGGCCCACGTGTGCTGCCGCCGCCGGTCCAGATCCTCCAGCGTCTCCTGCCAGTCCTGGGCGTTCGTCATCTGCGGGGTCCTCTTTCGTTGACCATACTGAAATTCTTACTGTAGCGTCTTCCAGCATGGCTGGAAGCCGCTGCCCGTGCGGGTTTTGAGTATGAGTTCCCTTGCGCCGGAGTGCGACCGATGACTTCCGTGCGACAGATACCGCGTCACCCGCACGACGTGACCAGCCAGTGGCTGTCGGCGGTGTTGAGCGCCCGGGGCGAACCGGTCGAGGTGGCCTCGGTCGACGTCGTCCCGGTCGGCACCGGCCAGACCGGGGCCACGTATCGGGTGGCGGCCCGCTACGCCGACAACCCGGCCGACCTGCCGGCCAGCTTCGTGATCAAGCTGCCGGCCGGCGACGACGCCGTCCGCGATCGCGTCGTCCTGGGCTATCGCAGTGAGTGCGCCTTCTATCGCGACGTCGCCGACGGCGTCAAGATTCCGATACCGCAGTGCTTCCACTGCGAAATCACTGATGACGCAACCGAGTACGCACTGCTGCTCTCCGATCGGGCGCCCGCGGTCCAGGGTGATCAGATCGCGGGTTGCGGTGAACGCCAGGCCCGGTTGGCGGTGACCGCACTGGCCGGGCTGCACGCGCCCACCTGGTGCGACCAACGATGGCTGACCTTTCCCGGCCTGGCCATGACCCAGCTGGACGAGGCCGGCGCCAAGGGCATGGGTGACATCGCCCGGATGTGCGCCGGGGCATGCGTTGAGCGTCTCGGCGCCCAACTCGGTGACGCGGACTGCGCGACGTTGACCGCTGCGCTGGACCTCATCACCCCGTGGGTGTCGGCGCCGCTGGGCCGGTTCGCGTTGATCCATGGCGACTACCGGCTGGACAACATGCTGTTCAGTCCCGACGGGGACCAGATCTGGGTGGTCGACTGGCAGACGCTGGGTGTTGGGCTGCCGGCCCGGGACCTGGCGTTCTTCACCGGCACCAGCTTGGCGTCCGAGCTGCGCAGAGAGATCGAAGCTGACCTGGTCACCGACTATCACCGCGCGCTGCTGGGCCACGGCGTCACCGATTACGACCGGGAAACCTGTTGGCAGGACTACCGGTTCGGCGCGCTGCAGGTACCGCTGATCTGCGCGCTCGGGCTGGTGTTCGCGACCGACACGGACCGCGGCGACGACATGTTCGTCACGATGCTGCAGCGCGGCTGCCAGGCCATCCGCGATCTGGGCACGCTGGAGCTGGTGGGCGAGCTGGCCGGCTGAGCCCGCGTACACGCCGAAGAAGGAGAGGTCGGGGTCTGATGGATGCTCAATCGCAGGGGCCGCGCCCGCCCGAGGGGGACTGGCTGGGAACGCCGTACCTGTCGTTTCGGCGGGAGGGACCGATCGCGGTCTGCACCCTGGATCGCCCCGAAGCCCGCAATGCGATGACGCCGGCCATGTACTTCGGCCTGCGGTATGCGGTGGGCCGGGTCAATCAGGATCCGGAGCTGGCCGGGCTGTTGATCACCGGCACCGCAGACGTATTCGCCCCCGGCGGGGACATGGGCGGTGGCGGGGCGGACGACTGGCTCACGTTCGGGGCCGCGCTGGGCATGGACATCACCCCGTTCGACACCCTGCGCAGTTCGGTCAAGCCGGTGGTCTCCGCGGTCAACGGGCTGTGCCAGGGCGGTGGGCTGCAGATCGCGCTCTGCAGTGACATGGCCGTGGTCAGCGACCGCGCTACCTTCCGGGTGCCCGAGCTGTTCCGCGGCATCGCCGACACCTACTACAGCCAGATGCTGGCGCGAGTGATCGGACCGGTCCGAACCCGCGACCTGATGTTCACCGGACGCACCTTCGGTGCGCAGGAAGCCCTCGACTGGGGCATGGTGGCACGTGTGGTGCCGCACGAGGAACTGGCCGACGCCGCACGCGACGTGCTGGCGCAGTGCTGCCGCACCGCGCCGGCCGCGCGTGCCGTGGTGAAGGCCAGCCTGGACTCCTACCTCGGCCTGTTCGACCGGATCGGGATGAACACGAGTTTGGGTGCGCCGGAGGCCGTCGAAGGGTTCCGTGCCTTCAAAGAGCGCAGGTCACCGGCGTGGGTGCATCCCGACCTGCGGGTCGACGGCCGGCTTTGAAGACGGCACTTTGGGGCGTTTGCGCCAGATGAGAATGAGTGTGCACAAAAATCAGAATCGAGTATCGCAGAATCCACGAATCGGATAGGATTCACGCGCACTGTCTCGGGAGGAGCCTGTCTTTATGGGGATGAAGGACCTGATCCGCTGGTCCCCGGAATCGGCGAGGGTTCGTCTGGCGGGGCCGATGGAGGCGGTCGGCGGGCTTTTCGCCATGTCGGTGGACGCCGTCAGGTTCTTGTTCAAACGTCCGTTCCAGGCCCGGGAATTCATCGAACAGTCCTGGTTCGTCGCGCGCGTCTCGCTCGCGCCGACGTTGCTGGTGGCCATTCCGTTCACGGTCCTGGTCAGCTTCATCCTCAACATCCTGCTGCGCGAGCTCGGTGCGGCGGACCTGTCCGGTGCCGGCGCGGCGTTCGGCGCGGTCACCCAGGTCGGCCCGATGGTGACGGTGTTGATCGTGGCGGGGGCCGGTGCCACCGCGATGTGTGCTGACTTGGGGTCACGCACGATTCGCGAAGAGATCGACGCCATGGAGGTCTTGGGCATCAACCCGGTGCAACGGCTGGTGACACCGCGGATGCTCGCCGCCGGGCTGGTGGCGCTGCTGCTCAACAGCCTCGTGGTGATCATCGGCATCCTTGGCGGCTACGTCTTCTCGGTCTTCGTGCAAGACGTCAACCCGGGCGCGTTCGCGGCCGGGATCACCCTGCTGACCGGAGTTCCCGAGCTGGTCATCTCCTGCGTCAAGGCAGCGCTGTTCGGGCTGATCGCCGGAATGGTCGCCTGCTACCGCGGCCTGACGATCTCCGGCGGCGGCGCCAAAGCCGTCGGCAACGCGGTGAACGAAACCGTGGTGTACGCCTTCATGTCCCTGTTCGTGGTCAACGTGGTGGTCACCGCGATCGGCATCAAGATGACGGCGCGCTGAGCCGTGGCGCTTCGTGCTCTGGCGGCCGTCTATCCCGGTGTCACCCGGCAGCTCCGGCGACCGATCGCCGCGATGGGTCGCATCGGCGACCACACGCTGTTCTACGGCAAGGCGATCGCCACCACACCGTTCGCGTTCGCCCACTACCGTCGCGAGGTCATCCGGCTGATCGCCGAAATCAGCATGGGCACCGGCACCCTGGCGATGATCGGCGGCACGGTGGTGATCGTCGGCTTCCTGACCCTGGCGGCCGGCGGCACCCTGGCGGTGCAGGGCTACAGCTCGCTGGGCAACATCGGCATCGAGGCCCTGACCGGATTCCTGGCGGCATTCATCAACGTGCGCATCTCGGCCCCGGTGGTCGCGGGGATCGGCCTGGCCGCCACCTTCGGCGCCGGGGTCACCGCGCAACTGGGGGCCATGCGGATCAACGAGGAGATCGACGCGCTGGAATCGATGGCCATCCGCCCGATCGCCTACCTGGTCAGCACCCGCATCGTCGCCGGGCTGGTCGCGATCGTTCCGCTGTACGCCATCGCGGTGATCCTGTCGTTCGTGGCCAGTCGCTTCACCACGGTGTTCTTGTTCGGGCAGTCGGCCGGCCTCTACGACCACTATTTCCGCACGTTCCTCAACCCCATCGACCTGTTGTGGTCGTTCCTGCAGGCCTTCTTGATGGCGATCACCATCTTGTTGATCCATACCTATTTCGGCTATTTCGCCGCCGGTGGTCCGGCCGGCGTCGGCGTCGCGGTGGGCAACGCGGTGCGGACCTCGCTGATCGTCGTCGTCTCGGTGACGCTGTTGGTCTCGCTGTCGGTCTACGGGGCCAGCGGCAACTTCAACCTGGCCGGATAGCTACCGGCATTCGCGCACGTCGCGGTAGTGGTATTGGCATTCTCATTTTTTGCAAGTACCGTATCCATCGATGAGCGACCCAGTGCAGACCTCCTCAGGGATTCCGCTGAAACCGGTATACGGCCCGGACGACCGGCGCGAAGAGCCGCCGGCTCCCGGGACGTATCCCTTCACTCGCGGAAACTTCGAGTCCGGCTACCGCGGACGGCTGTGGACGTTTCGTCAGTACTCCGGCTTCGGCACCGCCGAGGAGTCCAACCGGCGCTACCAATACCTACTGAGCCAGGGCGGAACCGGGCTGTCGGTGGCCCTGGACCTACCCACCCAGTGCGGGTACGACTCCGACGACCCGGAGGTCGGTGAAGAAGTCGGCCGGGTTGGGGTGGCGGTAGACACCCTGGCCGACGCCGAGATCCTGTTCGACTCCATCCCGCTGGACAAGATCAGCACCAGCTTCACCATCAACGGCACCGCCGCCATCCTGCTGGCCTTCTACGTGGCCGCCGCCGAGCGGTCCGGGGTGCCACGCGCCAAGCTCACCGGCACCATCCAGAACGACATCCTCAAGGAGTACGCGTCGCGCGGCACCTGGATCTGGCCGCCCGAACCGTCGCTGCGGCTGATCGCCGACACCATCGAGTTCTGCGCGGCCGAAGTACCGCGGTTCAACGCGATCTCGGTGGCCGGCGCGCACTTCCGCGACGCGGGCGCCAACGCCGTGCAGGAAATGGCATTCACCCTCGCCGACGGCGTCACCTACTGCGACACCGTCGTGGAGCGCGGCCGGATGAGCATCGAGCAGTTCGCCCCCCAGGTCTCGTTCTTCTTCTACACCCACGGCGACTTCTTCGAGGAGGTCGCCAAATACCGGGCCGGCCGGCGGCGGTGGGCCACGATCGTGCGGGAACGTTACGGTGCGTCCAGCGACAAGGCGTCGATGTTCCGGTTCGGCTGCGTGGCCGGCGGCGCGTCGCTGTTCGCGCCGCAGGCCCAGAACAACCTGGTGCGGGTGGCGTACGAGGCGATGGCGGCGGTGCTCGGCGGGGTTCAGTCGATGTTCACCGCGGCCTGGGATGAGCCGTTCGCGCTGCCCAGCGAGGAGTCCGCGACCCTGGCGCTGCGCACTCAGCAGATCCTGGCGTATGAGACCGGGGTGACCCGGGTGGCCGATCCGCTCGGCGGCTCCTATTTCGTCGAGGCGCTCACCGACGCCACCGAAGAGCGCATCATCGAGATCATGGCCGACCTGGAGAACCACGGCGGCATGGTCCGCGCCATCGAGGACGGCTACCTGCAGGGTCTCATCGCCGACGAGGCGTTCAAGATCCATCACGAGATCGAGTCGGGCACAAGGCCCGTCGTCGGCGTCAACAAGTTCACGTCCGACGAGCCACCACCGGAGATCGCCACCTACGAACTGGACGCCGAAGGCCGCGACGTTCAGCTCAAGCGGCTGGCGCGGGTCAAGGCCGAACGCAACGCCGACGACGTCGCCGCCAAACTCGCGGCGTTGTCACGCGCGGCCGAGGGCGACGCCAACCTCATGCATCCCCTGATCGACTGCGCCAACGCCTACTGCACGGTGGGCGAGATGGTCTCGGCGCTCAAGGCGGTCTGGGGCGAGTTCCAGCAACCGGTGGTGTACTGATGACTTCTCCATTGACTTCCCCCGTACGGGTCCTGGTTGCCAAGCCCGGTCTGGACGGCCACGATCGGGGGGCCAAGATCGTCGCCCGCACCCTGCGGGACGCCGGGTTCGAGGTCATCTACACCGGCATCCGGCAACGCGTCGAGGACATCGTCGCGACCGCTCTGCAGGAGGACGTGGCGGTGGTGGGCTTGAGCATTCTCTCCGGTGCGCATGTGGCACTGACCGGTCGCATCGTCGAGGCGCTGCGAGCCGCCGACGGTGGCGACATCGCGGTCGTTGTCGGCGGCACCATCCCGCAGGGCGATGTGCCCAAACTGCTGGCCGCCGGGGCTACGGCGGTCTTTCCCACCGGAACCACACTGGACGATCTGGTGACCGGGGTCCGGCAGGTGGTCGAGAAGGCGGGGGCACACTGACATGCGCCTTGGCGTGATGATCGGAGCCGAGCGCGGTGACATGTCGCGCAAGGTCAAGAAACTGATCTCCGATATCGAATGGGCCGACTCGGCGGGCCTGTCCACCGCGTGGATGCCGCAGGTGCCCGACGACTTCGATCTGTTGACCATGGTGGCGCTGATGGCCTCGCACAGCACCCGGATCGAGCTCGGGACCGCCGTGGTGCCGCTGCAGGCCCAGCACCCGATTGCACTTGCCCGCCAAGCGCTTTCGGTGCACGCCATTTCGGGTGGGCGACTGGCGCTGGGCGTCGGGCCGTCGCACCACTGGATCATCCGGGACATGCTCGGCCTGCCCTACGACAAACCCGCCGCCTACACCCGGGACTACCTGCAGGTGCTCAACGCCGCACTGTCGGGACCCGGCCCTGTTGACGTGGAGAACGACCACTTCACCGTGCACAACCCGACCGCGCTCAGCGCCGAGACCAAGATGCCGGTGCTGGTGGCCGCGCTCGGCCCGGTGATGCTGCAGATCGCCGGCGAGCACGCCGACGGCACGTCGCTGTGGATGGCGGACGAGAAGGCCATCGCCGAGCACATCGCGCCCAAGATCAACAAGGCCGCGGCGCAAGCGGGCAGGCCCGCACCGCGCATCGTCGCCGGTATCCCGGTCACACTGTGCGCCAACTCCGAGATCGAAGCCGCCAAGGAACGCGCCAACCGGATCTTGGCCGAGGCCGAGACCTCGCCCAACTATCAGCGGCTCCTCGACCGTGGTGAGGCCCGTAGTGTCGGCGACCTGTGCGCGGCCGGCGACGAAGAGTCGATCCTGAAGCGGTTCAAGCAGTTCGCCGACGCCGGGGTGACCGACCTGTCAGTTCGGCTGCTGCCGATCGGCGACACCCGCGACGAACTGGTCGCCTCCAAGTACCGCACCCGAGAGGTGATCGCCGAACTCGCCAAGGCCGTCTAGGTGAGCGGACCGCTCGCCGGGATCCGCATCCTCGAAGTGGGGGTGATGCTGGCCGGCCCGTACGCCACCATGCTGCTGGCCGACCTCGGTGCCGAGGTCATCAAGATCGAACCGCCGGGCGGCGAGATCTCCCGCCAGGTGGGCCCGAGCTACTTCGCCAGCCTCAACCGCAACAAGCGCAGCATCCAGTTGGATCTGACGTCGGAGGCCGGGCAGGCCGCACTGGGCGAGCTGGTTGCCGAATCCCATGCGCTGCTGGTGAATATGAAGCCGTCGGTGATCCGCCGGCTGGGACTGACGTATGAGTCGTTGCGGCGGTTCAATCCGCGGATCGTCTGCGTCGCGCTGACCGGGTTCGGCCTGGACGGCGGCGATCAACCGGCCTTCGACTACGTGATCCAGGCCGCCACCGGGATCGCCGCGATGACCGGGGACCCGGACGCGCCGCCGACCCTGCCGGGATACTCCTCGGCGGACAACTCCACCGGCCTGACGGCGGCGTTGGGCCTACTGGCGCAGATCGTCAGCGGCCGCGGCGGGCAGGTGGAAGTGTCGCTGCTGGATGTGATGCTCTCGCAACTGAACTACCGCGCGGCGGCCTACCTCAACGACGGCATCGAACCCCAACGGCACCCACACGGAGCGCATTCGTATTACGTTCCCGCGCAGCTCTTCCCGACCGCCGAGGGATATCTGGCGTTGTTCGTCACCCATGACGGGTTCTGGAAGACGTTCGCCGCGGAGGCCGGCGTAGATGGCTTCGCGACGATGGCTGAGCGCGCGGCCCGCCGCGATGAGGTGCTTGCGGTGGTCGCCGCCGCGCTGGCCTCTGACACCGCGGCCGGCTGGGAGGCGCGACTGCGTCCTCTGGGCATCCCGGCGGCGGCGGTGCGCACGCTGCCCGAAGCCCTCAAGGAGCATCCGGAAATAGTCGTCACCGCAGGCGATTTCCGGCTGGTGGGCAGCCCGATCCGGATCGCCGGGTATGAACCGGACTACCGGCCACCGCCGACGCTGGACGACTGACGGGGGCGGCTACACCTTGAACGCAGCTCGGCGCGGCACGATCTGCTGCTGCGCTATTGGAGCAGGTTGATTGCGACGGGGATACCGAGCTGGTCAGCAGCATCGGCCAAGCGGCTGTCGACAGTGACTACGGCGGCGGAACGTTCCACCGCGACAGCGACATACAGGCCATCGTAGATCGAGATGTTGTGCCGCCAGGACCAGGCGGTGCGCAGAAGCAGTGCATCAGGAAGCACGTATTCGATAGCCAGTGCGGTAGCCGTCTCGGCAGCGGCCTCGGCGTCCTCGAACTCCAATTGCTTGCGCAGCACGGCTTTGTGCAGGGTGCGTAGCACCTCGCCCGGCATGTGTGCCGGTGCAAGCCAGGCGTCATCGCCGTTCAGGGCTGTGCGTGCCGCGTTGCCTTGCGGAGTGCCGCTCGTGAGCGCCAACACCAGGACACCAGCGTCCACCACGATCATCGGCGGAAACTCATCCGTCGCGGTCGGCGCGGATGACGGCCGTCACTTCCTCGGCTGTCATGCTAAGGCTGCGATGACCGGCCAAGGTCTCCAAGAGCTGCCGGTTGCGCCCCGCCTGGTACTCCCGTTCCAACAGCGATCGCAGGTACGTCTGCGTGGACTGGCCGCGCGCTTCGGCGCGGGCGGCCAGCGCGTCGCGAACTTCTTCAGGGACATCTTTGATCTGAATCGCAACCGCCATCCTCACAACATAGCACATGCGCATGGCATGCGCATGCAGTTAGTGAGTGCTTTCGTTTCAGACGCTCAGACCATGACGATCGATGCCGACGCCGTACCCGGCGCGCCGTAGACCTGGGCGAACCCCACCTTCGGGCCTCCGGGCACTTGGCGGTCACCGGCCTGGCCACGCAGCTGGAGCACCAGCTCGTGGATCTGGCGCAGTCCCGACGCGCCGATCGGCTCGCCGTTGGCGATCAGCCCGCCGTCGGTGTTGACCGGCAGCGACCCGCTGATCTCGGTCGCCCCGTCGGCGAGCAGCTTCTCCTGGTCACCGTCGGCGCAAAAGCCGCACTCGGCCATGTGGATGATCTCGGCGCCGGCGTCGGTGTCCTGCAACTGGACCACATCGACGTCTTCCGGTGTCACGCCAGCCTTCTCAAAGGCGGCGCGTGCGGCATAGACCGTGGGCGCCACGTCCTCTTCGATCGGGGCGGAGGTGGCGTGCACTTCGTAGGCGCCGTAGCGGCGGGTGCGGATCTCGGTGGCCTGCAGGTAGACCGGCTTACCGCTGAAGCGGTGCGCGATGTCGGCGCGGCACATGATCACCGCCGCCGCGCCTTCATCGGGCGCGCAGAACATGTACTGGGTCAGCGGGTAGTTCAGCACCGTCGAGTCGAGGATGGCATCTTCAGACATCGGCTTGCGCCGAAATGCGTTGGGGTTCAATGCTCCGTTGCGGAAGTTCTTGGCGGCGACCTTGGCCAGTGTCCGCTGGGAGATGCCGTGATCGTGCAGGTAACGGTTGGCCTTCATACCGAAGAACTTGGTGGTGACAAACTGCCCGTTCTCGGCATACCAGGCCGGCAGGGCCAGCTTGGCCGGGTCATCGGTGAACGCGCCGCGGGGGTGCTTGTCCATCCCGATCGCGATGCCGATGTCGTACTTACCCGACCGGATGTTGTCGGCGCAGACCTGGGTGGCCGTGGCCGCGGTGGCGCAGGCGTTGAACACGTTGGTGAACGGGATGCCGGTGAGACCGACCAGCCGCGTCACCGCGTCCGGGTTGGAGATCTCATAGCTGCCGCCCACCCCGAACTGGATGTCCTTCCATTGCGCCCCGGCGTCGGCCAGGGCGAGGTGGATGGCCTCGGCGCCCATCTGCATCGCGGACTTGTCGAACCGGCCGAACGGGTGCAGTCCGACACCGATGATCGCCACATCGTTGTTCGCTATCGTCATTTTCCAGGTCTCCTTAGACGGGCTGGAATGCCCAGGTGAGAATCTCGGTCCCGTCGTCGTCGACGTAGAACGGCACCATGGTCAGTTCGACGTCCATGCCGAATTTCAGCTTGGCGGGATCGGATTCGGTCAGGCGAGCCTCGACCTGGACCACGTCGCCGAGTCGGACCAGCCCGACCCCGTACGGGGTGAAGCCCTCGGCGGTCTCGCCGCCGGCGTAGGGCAGCTTCGGGACGAAGCCCTGGGTGGTCCAGGCCTCCAAAGTGCCTTGGCGGGGCAGCAGCAGGTCCTGCATCTGCGGGCCGCTGCATCGCGGGCAGTGATCCTGGCGGGGCCACACCGTGGCTTGGCAATCGGCGCATTGGCTGCCGATCAGGGCCACGTTCTCGTCGGGCCAGTTGGTGACGTCCGGGTCGAGGGGTTTACGCATCGGCGCCACCGGTCTTCCAGGCAGGCACGCAGAAAGTGGAAATCACATTCTCGATTAGAGCATACGTGCCTACGGCTGGGGAAGCCCGGACGACCGGTCCGGGATATGGGACGGCGGCGCTACGCGGGCGAGGGTGCGCAGAATGCCAATTTCGCGCGGCGTGTCGCGTGCAGACGCGCACGCTCGCGCAAGAAAGCCAAGAAAGCAGGGGAGGGCTACTTGGCGAGCCCGTGGGCGCAGAAGTCCCACAGCTCGTCGGCGGTGATGGGGTGGGCCGCCGGATCGTCGGACTCGGCACTGGACTGCGCGACGAACATGACGGTCTGCATGACCATGGCCGCCATGCGCCGGGCGTTGACGCCCTTGCGTAGCTCGCCGGCCGCGTCGGCGGCTTCCATCAGTTCGGTGAGCAGCGCCAACAGCGGGGTGAAGGCAACCCGCACTTCCGTGGGGTGCGAGACCAGCAGGCGCGGCGCGAAGTCGGTGAACAGCGGCCGTTTCGCTGAGGGGTCGGGTCGAGAGAGCTCGAAGAGCAGCTCGATCGCCACTTTCAGCCGCTCCAGCGGCTTGGTCTGGCCGTCGGTTGCGGCACGGATCTGGTCGGACGTGCGCACCAGCGCGTCTTCGAACAGTGCCAGCAGCAACTCGTGCTTGCCGTTGAACTGCAGGTAGAAGCTGCGCAGCGACTGTCGGGAGCGCTCGACGACCTCTTGGACGGTGAAGTCGGTGCTGCCCTTTTCGATGATGATGGCTTGGGCTGCGTCCAAGAAGCGCTGTACGCGCTGGGCGGCCCGCAACCGTGCGGTCTTGATCGACCGCTCGACCGCCCGCTGCTTCCAGACGGGCTCTTCTTCCGGGTTACTCACCACCGGCTCCAACGGTTGCCTTTTTGGGAGAACACGAATGCACCCTACCGGAGAACAGCCTCGGATCGGCGCCAGGCTGTCGCGACGCTGCCATCCCAGTCGCGAAGATGGTAACTTTCCTGTGATGAGAAGGCCCTTCTCCGCGATGTGTCGGCACGGCCGCAGACCGTGGCGCCCGGGAGTCCGCTCGGCCTGATCCGCCGCTGATTCCCGCAACTGATTAAGGACGCGCATGTACATCGACTACGAGGTCGCCGAGAAGATCGCAACGATCACCCTGAACCGGCCCGACGCCGCCAACGCTCAGAACACCGAGCTGCTCGACGAGCTCGACGCGGCTTGGACACGCGCCGCCGACGACGATGACGTCGCCGTCATCGTGTTGCGCGCCAACGGCAAACACTTCTCGGCCGGCCACGACATCAAGGGCGGCAGCCCGGTGCCGGACAAGGTCACCCTGGAGTTCATCTACAAACACGAATGTAAGCGCTACCTGGAGTACACGCTGCGGTGGCGCAACGTGCCCAAGCCGTCGATCGCCGCGGTGCAGGGGCGCTGCATCTCCGGTGGGCTGATGCTGTGCTGGCCGTGCGATCTGATCATCGCCGCCGACGACGCTCAGTTCTCTGACCCGGTGGTGTTGATGGGCATCGGTGGCGTCGAATACCACGGGCACACTTGGGAATTGGGTCCGCGCAAGGCCAAAGAGATGCTGTTCACCGGCCGCGCCATGACCGCGCAGGAAGCCGCGCAGACCGGCATGGTCAATCGGGTGGTTCCCCGTGAGCAGCTGGACTCCGAGACCCGCCAACTCGCCGAGCACATCGCCACCATGCCGTCGTTCGCGCTGCGCCAGGCCAAACGTGCGGTCAACCAGACCCTCGACGTGCAGGGCTTCCATTCGGCGATCCAGTCCGCGTTCGACATCCACGAGACCGGTCACGGCAACGCGCTGTCGGTGTGCGGATGGCCGATTCTGGTGAACCTTGACGAGATGAAGTCTCAGGTCAAATAGCTACTCAGCCGCGACCGCCGCATGAGCCTGGCGGTTCGGTTCTCGGGGAATCTAACGATTGAGGTGAGCGGCTCACTCATGGCACCGTGGTACCCACATGTACCGACTGTTGGGAAGGTGTTGGAGTGGCTGAGAAGACGACCGATCCGGTGCGGCTCCCGCCGGTAGCGCCGATTCCGAAGCCGCTGGCGGCCCTGCTGTTTCTGACCGCTCGCAAGACCGCGATGCGGGCATTGGGGAAACGCTACGGCGGCGCGTTTTCGCTGCGGCTGCCGATCGTCGGTCATGCGGTGGTGCTCAGCGATCCGGTGTTGGTCAAGAACCTGTTCACGACCCATAGCGACCTGGTGGGCCGGCCCGGCAATCTGGGCGCGGTCTTGGGGCCGGGTTCGACGTTCAGCCTGAACGGCAACCCGCATCTTCGCCGTCGCAAACTGTTGGTGCCGCCGTTCCACGGCAAGCGGATGAGCGGATATGAATCCATCGTCGAAGCGGAGGTGCTGCGCGAGATCGCGACGTGGCCCGAAGGCCGCGAGTTCGCCACCCAGCCGTCGATGATGCGCATCACGCTCAACGTGATCTTGCGCGCCGTATTCGGTGCTCAAGGAGCCGAATTCGATGAACTGCGCGAGGTGTTGCCAACACTGGTGGCGTCGGGGTCCCGGCTGGCGGTGCTGCCACCGCGGGCGCGACGCGACTTCGGCCGACTGAGCCCGGGCGGGCGCTTCCACGACTATCGGCGACGCTACGACGCCTTGATTGCGAAACTGATCGACACTGCGCGCAACTCACCCGACTTTGCCGAACGAACCGACGTCCTGGCTTTGCTGCTGACGGCCCGCTACGACGACGGGCAGCCGATCAGTGACGTGCACATCGCCGATGAGCTGCTGACGTTGTTGGCTGCCGGTCACGAGACGACGGCGACCACGCTGGCGTGGGCGGTCGAACGGCTTCGTCGCCACCCGGATCTGTTGCACCGCTTGGTCGACGAAGTCGATGCCGGTGGATCGGAACTGCTACAGGCGGTGATATGGGAAGTGCAGCGGACCCGATCTGTTGTCGAAGGGACCGGCCGCATCACTCGTACGCGGATCAAATTGGGTCCGTGGGTTATTCCGGAGAACCACGCGGTGGTGGTTGCCTTCCGGTTGATGCACTTCTCCGAGGACAACTTCGCCGACCCCGACGTCTTCGACCCGGATCGCTTCGTGGGCAATCCGCCCGATACGGCACTGTGGGTGCCTTACGGCGGCGGGGTGAACCGTTGCGTGGGGGCCGCGTTCGCCAACATGGAAATGCTGGTCACCCTGCGTACGCTGTTGCGCCACTACGAACTGGTTCCGACCACGGCCAAGGGCGAGCGTCACCATTCCCGAGGTGTCACTACAGCCGCGGGACGCGGCGGCCTGGCGGTGGTGCACCGGCGCGAAACCGGCCGGCCGGCGGCCGCCGACCTCACCGCAGCTGGGAACGCAGCTGGCGTTTGAGCACCTTGCCGTAGCTGTTCTTGGGCAGCGCGTCGACGAACTCGTAGCGCTTGGGGCGCTTGAACCGCGCGATGCGTTCCAGCAGATGACTGTCCAACTGGGCAACTGAGGCGTCGCCCACGATGAAGGCGACCACGATCTCGCCCCACTCGGCGTCGGGTGCGCCCACCACTGAAGCCTCGATGACGCCGGGATGACTCACCAGTGCCTCTTCGACTTCGCGGGGATAGATGTTGCTGCCCCCGCTGATCACCACGTCCTTCGAGCGGTCGCGCAGGGTGAGAAATCCGCGGGTGTCGAACGATCCCTTGTCGCCGGTGAACAGCCAGCCGTCCCGGACGGCCTCGGCGGTGGCGTCCGGGTTGTTCCAGTAGCCGGCCATGACGACGTCGCCGCGGCAGACGATCTCGCCGACTTCGCCGGCGGGCGCTCGGGTGCCGTCGTCGCGCAGCACAGCGACCTCGACGCCGGTCCGCGGCCAGCCGACCGAGCCCAGGACTGGGTCGTCGGCCAGGTGGTCGGCGCGGCTGAGGCCGGTGATCGTCATGGGGGCTTCGCCCTGGCCGTAGAGCTGGGCGAACACCGGCCCGAACGCGGTCATCGCCCGCTTCAAGTCCCCGAGATACATCGGACCGCCGCCGTAGACGATGGTACGTAGGTTGGCCGGGCGCCCGCGGCCGGTGGCTACCAGTCGGCCCACCATCGTCGGCGCCAAAAAGGCGGTGGCGCCCGGGTGATGCCCACACAGGTCGAGGAATTCGGTCGCGTCGAACGAGCCCGATGCCGGTACCACCTGACGGGCTCCGCGCAGGACGTAGGGCGCGATGTAGAGCCCCGATCCGTGCGACATCGGTGCGCCGTGGATCAGGCTGCAGTCGGCGTCGGGGTCATCGAGGTCGGCCAGATGTGCCAGCGTCATCGCCATCAGGTTGCGGTGGGTCAGCATGGCGCCCTTCGAGCGCCCGGTGGTTCCGCTGGTGTAGAACAGCCATGCCAGTCGGGACGGATCCGGGTTGACCTCGTCAATGGGAGGGCAGGCGAACCGGGCCAGATACGCTGTGCCGCCAATGGTCTCGATGGGCGCATCGACGTGGTCGATCAACTCCGGTGCCAGCTTCGGGGACGCGAAGACCAGCGCCGCACCGGCGTCGCGGATGATCTGCGCCATCTCCCGCGGGTGCAGCTTGTAATTGAGTGGAACGACGGCGCATTCGGCCGCCCAGGTGGCGAACATCAGCTCGATGATCTCCGGACGGTTCTCGCTGGCGATCGCGATCCGTGCGCCGGCTCCCGCCGCCCGGCTCAGCGACGTCGCCAGTCGTCGTGCGCGATCGGCCAGCTCGCTCCAGGTGTGCAGCCGCCGCTCGCCCTGATACACTGCACCCCGCTCGCCGAACCGGGCCGCCGCCTGGTCCAGCAAGGTGAACAGATTCACGGCTGCACCCAGTCGGAGTCGAGGCCGAAGTCGGACAGATACTTGGTCGAACTCCAGCCGCCGTCGACGACGATGGTCTGGCCGTTGATGAAGGAGCCGGACTCCGAGCACAGGAATGCCACGGTGCCCGCGATGTCGTCCACCCGGCCCAGTCGCGGATATGGCGTCATCTCGGCATTGAGCTTGCGGAACCGGTTGTCGGACAGGCGTTGTTCGACCATCGGGGTCACGGTGACACCGGGGGCCACCGCATTGCAGCGGATGCCCTGGGCGCCGTACTGGCAGGCGATGTGGGTGGTCAGTGCGGTCAGCCCGCCCTTGGCGGCTGAGTACGCCCCGCCGCGCAGTCCGCCCACCACGGCGAAGGTGGAGGTGATGTTGATGATCGCCGATCCGGGCCGCAGGTGCGGCAGTACGTCGCGTGCCAGCCGAAACGGTGCCCGCAGCATCAGGCTCAGGAAATGGTCCAAGGTCTCGTCATCGGTTTCGTGCAGCGGCTTGGGGCTGCCGACACCGGCGTTGTTGATCAGATAGTCCACCCGGCCCCACCGGGACAGGGCGGCATCGAGGATCTGCTGTGGCGCCTGCGCAGTGGTCAGGTCGACCGCCACGGTGGCGATCCGGTCGGGATCGATTCCGGACTCCTGTAGCGTCGCCGCCAAACCTGCCAAGCGTCCGGCGTCGCGGCCGGTTGCCAGCACCGCCATCCCGGCCTCGGCAAGCTTTGCCGCGCAGCCGAACCCGATTCCGCTGCTGGCCCCGGTCACGATCGCCACCTGCATGGTCATTTACCTCCGATCAGAGCCGCCCGTATCTGCTGCTTGACAACCTTGCCGGCGTCGTTCTTGGGAAGTTCATCCCAGATCGCCACCTGCTCAGGGGCTTTGAACAGCGCGACACCGTGGGCGGTCAGCATCGCCCGCAGATCCGCGACGTCGGGAGCGTCGTCGCCGGCCGGCACGATCACCGCGCAGGCGCGCTCGCCGGTGCGGACATCGGGGATCCCGACCACGGCGACCTCGGAGATGCCGGGATGGCCGATCAAGATGTCCTCCACCTCGCGCGCGGAGATGTTCTCGCCGTTGCGGATGATCACGTCCTTGAGTCGTCCGGTGACGAGGAGATAGTGCTCGTCGACCCACCGGCCGAGATCGCCGGTAGCGAAGTAGCCCTGGTCGTCGAAGCAGTCGCGCTCGTCCTCGGGGCGCAGGTAGCCGAGCAGCATCTGGGGGCCGCGGACATAGATCTCGCCTTCGCCGGGTGAACCGCCGGGGCGGGCCACCAGCTTGATGTCGGCGATCCCGGCCCGGCCATCGGTGTCCGCGGCGTGAGAAAGTTCGTGGGGGCCTATCGATCCGACCGTGGTCACCGGAACCTCGCTGGACCCGTACACCCGGGTGACGACGGCGCTACCGAAGTAGCCGGCCGCCTCGCGGATCAACGATGACGGGACGGACGCGCCGCCGCAGACGAAGAGCTTGAGATCAGGTAGGCGGGTGCCGGCCTCACGGGCGGCGGCGAGCAACTGCGCCAGAAACGGCGTTGCCCCTGCCACGTGGGTGCAGTGTTCGGAAAGCATGAGCGCTATCGCGGTATCGGGGTTCCAGGTGTCCATCAGCACGGCGGTGGTGCCGAGCATCAGCGGCGCCTCGAACGCATAGACCGATCCCCCGATGTGGGCGATGGGGGACGGGACCAGGAACCGGTCACCGGGTTCGATCATCCAGTGCCGGACCAGCTGGTGAATCAGGGCATTAATCGAATTATGACTATGCAGAACACCTTTCGGATTGCCAGTGGTACCGGAGGTGTACAGCAGTAGCCGGACCGCGTCGGGATCCAACGTCGGCAGCGCGGCTTCGGGGGATCCGCCGAGCAGGGCTGCGTAGCCGGCCGAGCGACCGCGCACCAGCGCCACCTCGGGCGGGTCGGCGAGGGCACCGGTGACGCGGGTCAGCATCGCCGCGTAGTCGTGACCACGGAACTGCTCTGGCGCGAACAGCATTCGGGTTCCCGAGTCGGCCAGGATGAACGTCAGCTCCGCGTCACGCAGCGACGGCAGGATCGGGTTCACCACCATCCCGGCCAGCGTCGCGGCCAGATAGACCACGGCGGCCTCGTGCCAGTTCGGCAACATGAACGACACCACGCTGCCCGTCGGCATCTTCTCCAACATCGCCCCGGCCAGTGCGGTCGCCTGGTTGTGCAGCTCTCGGCAGGTCAGCCGGGTGGCGCCGTCGACCAGTAGGACCCGCTGCGGGGTCTGCGCGGCGGCGTCGGCCAGAGCGTGGGCCAGTGTGCCGGCAAAGCGGGCCATCACAGTGCGCCCGGTCCGGGTACCCGGTGCAGCGTCATCGAGTAGCGATAGTCGTCGCCGGCATGGGTGTTCACCGTCACCTGGGCGATCTCACCCTCGGAGGTGATGTAGCTACGCTGCATCTGCAGCCCGGCGGTGCCAGGCTCCACGGCCAGCGCAGTCGCGAGCTCGGGGGTGATGATCACCGCGCGGATGTGTTGGCGGACTTCGACGATGCTGACTCCGAACACATCCTCGATCAGCGGGAAGATCGGGCCGGAGTGCCGCTGCAGCAGCCGGCCGACTCCGGCGAACGCACGGTTGATGTAGTACTCGGTCCGGCAGATCGGCGCGGTTTGACCCTCCCTCCGGCGGTTGCCGCGCACCGCCAGCCATTCGGTGCCCACCGGCAGACCGGTGCGCGCGGCGGCATCCGCGTCGAGGGTGACCATGGCGTTGGAGTCGATCTCGAACTCGGCGCCGGCCGCGAACGCCACCAGGTCATCGATCGACACCACGTCTTGGGCGTAGCAGTTGGTCGCGGCGCGGGGGATCACCACGGTGCCCGCGCGGGGACGGGAGACGACGAGGTTGTCCTCCCGCAGTCGTCGCAGCGCCTCGCGGACCGTGTAGCGGCTGACGTTGAACCGTTCGCACAGTTCGTGTTCGGTGGGCAGCTGCGAGCCGATCGGATAGACGCCGTCGGCGATCTCCTTGCGCAGCGTCCGGGCGACCTTCAGGTAGCGGTGGTCGGTCACGGGCCGACCGGGTGCAGTGCCAGCACGCTGCCGTCGCCGTCGGCCGAGACGAACAGGGTGCCGTCGCGGCCGCGCGCGATACCGGCGAACGGACCTTGGGGACCGGAGAACGGCGGCATTCCGTTGAGCGGTTTGGGGGTCACCCCCGGCGGCGGCCCGATCGGCAGCCCGTCGGCGATCACCTGCCGCGCCCGGGTGTCGAGGTCGACGGCGAGCACCTGCCGGGTTCCGGCGTCGACGACGTACAGCGTGCGGTCCGCCAGCGTAATCCCCTGCGGCCGAACGAGTCCGTCGACCACCGTCTGGATCCCCGAGCCGCTGACTCGCACCACCCGCCCCGCGCCGGATTCGGCCACCAGGTAGGTCCCTTGATCGGTGTGGCCGGCGACCTCGACCTCAATCCCGACCGGACCCGCCAGGTCGCGGGCCAGCACCTCCACCGAGCCGGCGCGCACCCCCAGCACCCGGCCGGTACCGAACTCGGTGACCGCGACACCGGCGGGCCCTACCGCCACCCCGTAGAGCTGGTCGAAGCCGTCGGCGAGCACCTCGCTGGACGACTGCGCCGGCACGTAGCGCGCGACCTGCCCGCCGGAGGTGGTGACGACGAACTCGCCGGGCCCGACGGCGACCACGCCCCGTACGAAGCCGGGATAACCGGGGCTGAACAGCATGCCGAGGGTTTCCAGCCGGCCGCCCTCGCCAACGGCGTAGAAGTAGGTGCCGTCGGCGACGTAGAGCCTGCCGGAGCCGTCCACGGTGAGATCCAGCGGCCAGTTCAGACCGCCCGGCAGTACCGTCGATGTCTGGCCCCCGCCGGCGATTTCGGTGATCTCGCCGGTGAAGTTGGAGACGAAAAGCCGCCCGTCGACGAAGGTGCAGTTGTCCAGTCCGGGATGCAGTTGCGCCAGTACGGTGGCCTCGCCGGTGCGCGGATCGATGCGCAGCACCTGTCCGCTGGCGGCCTGGGTGGAGACGATGCACCCGTCGGCGTCGAACTTCACCGAGTCCGGTACGCCCAGATCGCCGGCGACCCGCTGCGGGATGGCATCGGTGGCGAAGGGATCGATTCGCCAGATCTCGTTGGCGGTCATCACCGGGAAGTACAGCAGCCCGTCGGGCCCCACCTCCATGGCGTTGGGCGACGGCAGGTTCTCGGCCAGGATGCGCCTGCCGCCGGTGGCCCGGTCGAGTTCCATCAGGCGTCCGCCCTCGCGGCATTCGCCGACGAACAGCCGGCCTTGGTGCACGGTGATGCCGTTGGCGCAGGGCAGATCGTCGCGCAGTACCCGGCTGCGGCCGGAGGCATCGAGCGCACTGACCCGGGCATCCATCACCTCGGTGGCGTACAAGGTGCCGCGCTCGTCGAAGGCGACATCGTCGGGAGCGACGACGTCGCCGCCGCGCGCGCTCACGACTGCCAACTCGCCGGTGGTCACATCCAGTGCACTGATCTGGCTGCCGGTCACCTGCGCGATGTATACCCGGCCGTCCGGGCCGGTTCGCAGCCCGTTGGCGCCGAACAGTCGGCTCGGTTCGGTGACCCGCTCCAGCCGCCAGCCCGGCGCCGCGGAGGGGGCACCGGCCAGCTCGCGAGGGAGTGGCGGGGAGGCAGTCATGACTCCGGACGTTATCAAGCCCAGTTAGTCCAGACAATAGTCCGCGGCGACCGGGCAACCCGGCCTTGACGCACGAATAACCGCTGCGGAATAGTGTTCTGCATTACGCAGAACGGAGTATTTTGTCCGAACAAATAACGGCTGGCGCCAACGGGGCGGATGGCGAGTCGCCGGCGCACGGGCCGCTGAGCGGCGTGCGAGTGGTGGATCTGACGACCATGGTGATGGGGCCGTACTGCACGCAGATCATGGCCGACATGGGTGCCGACGTCATCAAAGTCGAGCCCCCGGAGGGCGACGCCACCCGCTACATTTCGGCTGGCCCCGCACCCGACATGAGCGGGGTGTTCGTCAACGTCAACCGGGGCAAACGCAGCGTCGTGCTGGATCTGCGCACCGAGGCCGGACGGACCGCGATTGCCGCACTGATCGGCCGGGCCGACGTGTTCATTCACTCGATGCGGGCCAAGGCGATGGCCAAGCTGGGCCTGGGTTATGCCGAAGTGGCCGTGCTCAACCCGGCGATCGTCTACACCAACTGCTACGGCTACGGGCGCCGCGGCCCGGCCGCCGACCGCCCGGCCTACGACGACACCATTCAGGCCGAATGCGGGCTGCCCGCGGTGCAAGAGCAACTCACCGGGCGGGCCGACTACGTGGGCACCATCATGGCCGACAAGATCGCCGGACTGACCGCCCTCTACGCCACGATGATGGCGTTGTTCCACCGCGAACGAACCGGGCAGGGGCAGGAAGTCGAAGTCGCCATGTTCGAGACCATGGCCTCGTTCATGCTCGTCGAGCACGCCAACGGTGCGATGTTCGACCCGCCGCTGGGTCCGGCCGTCTACCCGCGCACGGTGGCGCCCAACCGGCGGCCCTATGCCACCAGCGACGGCCAGATCGCCGCGCTGATCTACAACGACAAGCACTGGAACGCCTTCATCGGTGCGGTGCAGCCGCCGTGGGCTTGCGAGCGGTACGCCACCCTGGCGCAGCGGGCCCGACAGATCGACACCATCTATGGGTTGGTGGCGCAGACCATGAAAGAGCGCACCACCGCCCAGTGGCTGGCGCTGTTCGAGGAGCTGGAAATCCCAGCGGCCCCGCTGAACTCGCCCGGGGCGCTGTTCGACGATGCGCACCTCAACGCGGTGGGGCTGTTCGAGACCGTGGACACCCCGAACGGCCCGGTTCGCTTCCCCGGGGTGCCCACCTGGCTGTCGCGGACCCCCGGACGGGTTGCCGGCGCGGCGCCGGAACTCGGCGCGCACACCGCGGCGGTCTTCGCCGAACTCGGACTCGAGCGGGGCACCGCATGACGCTGGACTTCGACTTGGGGACGCGCGCCGGCGAACTACGGGCCCAGTTGCGTGACCTGATCGAACGGGAGCTGCCCGACCGGTTCCCGGGTGCGTTCACCGAAGACCCCGCTGATTTTGCTGCAGCACAACGGTTCTGCCGGGTGCTGGCGGAGCAGGATCTGCTGTGTCTGTCCTGGCCGGAGGAGTTCGGCGGGGCGGGCGCCTCGGTGTGGGAGCAGACCGTGGTGCGCGAGGAGATGTGGGCGCATCATGAGCCGCGCGGGGCGCAGTACATGGGGGTGAACTGGGTCGGTCCGATCATCATGCGGCACGGCACTCCCGAGCAGCAGCGCCGCCACCTGCCGCCGATCGCGTCCGGTGAGGTGATCTGGTGCCAGGGCTTCTCCGAACCCGAAGCCGGCTCAGACTTGGCTTCGCTGCGCACTCACGCCCGCCGCGATGGTGACGGTTGGCTGATCAACGGCCAGAAGATCTGGACCTCGTATGCGACCATGGCGCAGTGGTGCTTCCTGTTGGTGCGCACCACCCGGGTCGGTGAAGGGGCAGTCACCAAGAAGCAGCAGGGCCTGACGGTGTTCCTGGTCCCGATGGACGACCCCACCATCACCGTCCGACCGCTGGGCACCATGATGGGTCCGCACCATCTCAACGAGGTGTTCTTCGACGACCTGCGCGTCACCGACGCCGACGTTCTCGGCGAAATCGACGCGGGTTGGTCGATCGTGGCCGACGTGATGGCTTTTGAGCGAGTGGGCATCGCCCGCTACGCGCGCTGCGAACGGCTGCTCGCCGCGGCGCCGCACGCACTCGGGGAGCGATGGGAGACCCTGCCCGGCGAGCTGATCGCCCGATGGGTGCGCATGCTCACGCACTGCCGGCGTGCCCGGCTGATGGCCTACCGGGTGGTGTCGTTGCAGGCCAGTGGCCGCATAGCGCCCGGTGACGCAGCTGCCTACCGGATCGCGGTCACCCGGCTGGACCAGGAGAGCGCGGAGGTGCTGATGGAGATCGCCGCCGAAGCGCCCGACAACCCGCAGGCTCAGTGGTATCGCCAGGAGGTCGAAGACCACTGGCGCTACTCGCAAGCGGCCACGGTGTCCTCGGGCAGCATCGAGATGCAGCGCATCCTGCTGTCGCGCGCGCTGCTGGCGGAGGCGCGATGAAGCTCGAACTCGGCGCGGATGCACAACAATTCGGGCGCGCGGCGCGCAGCGCCTTCGAAGCGGCCGGCGGCGACGACCTGGTGGTGCGCGCTGACGCCGACCCGGGTTCCCGCGAGCAAGTGGTCGGGCCGATCCTGCGGGGGCTGGGAGCCAACGAGCTGAAGCCCCGCGCCGACGCCGACGAACTCGAGGCCGCCGCCGCGCTGTGCCGCGCTGCCGGGTACTGGGCGCTGCCGTACCCGGTGGCCGAATGCCTGTCCGCGCCGGACGATCTCGATGTCGACGGGCTGATCGTGGTCGCCGGCCATGCCCCCGCCGGTGGGGTGGCGGGACTGTCGAAGCGCTGGGCCGCGGTCACGCTGGCAGGGATGCGCAGCACCGTGGTGGGGCAGTCGGAGGCCGGGCCGGCTCTGGTGGCGGAGCTGAGCCTGGCGCGGCTTGACGACGCCGGCGTCGGGGATGTCGCGCTGGCGCTGATGCTGCCCTGCTGGACGCTGCTGGGGATGCTCGACCGGGCAATGGATCTGACGATCGCCCACGTGCGGCTGCGCGAACAGTTCGGCCAGGCGCTGTCGGCGTTTCAGGGCGTGCAGTTCCAGCTCACCGACGCCGAGGTCGAGCGCGCCGGGGTGGACATGCTGGCCAAATACGCGCTGTGGAGCATCGCGACCGGGCGACCCGAAGCCACCGATGACGCGCTGGCGCTGCGATCGGCGGCGCTGGAAGCCGCCGAAGTGGTGTTCCGCGTCTGCCACCAACTGCACGGCGCCGTCGGGTTCTGCGATGAGACCGCCCTGTCGTGGCTGTCGCGCTACAGCCAGCCGCTGCGCCGCCTGCCGTGGGGGTTGTCGGCCACCCGCGACCGGCTGGCCCGCCGTACCCAGCACACCGGACTGACGGGACTCTACGCATGAAATACGATCTGCCCCAAGAAATCACCGTGACCGGCGACGGCCCGGTCCGCACCGTCACGATCAACCGGCCCGACGAGCTGAACAGTGTCAACGCCAACCTGCACTGGGGCCTGGCCAACGTGTGGCGCCAACTGGCCGCCGACAAGGCGGTCCGGGTCGTGGTGCTGACCGGCGCCGGGCGGGCGTTCTCCGCGGGCGGCGATCTGAACTGGATCACCACCTTCCTCGACGACGAAGCCGCCCGGGACGAGAGCATCCGCGAAGGAGCGCAGATCGTCGAAGAGATGCTGCGGTTCCCGCTGCCGATCATCGCGGCCGTCAACGGCCCCGCCGTCGGACTGGGCTGCAGCGTGGCGGTGCTCTGCGACATCGTGTTGATCTCACAGAGCGCCTACCTCGCTGATCCGCACGTGGCGGTCGGGTTGGTCGCCGGTGACGGGGGAGCGGCCCTGTGGCCGCTGATCACCCCGATCCTGCGGTCCCGCGAATACCTCTACACCGGCGATCGGATCGACGCCGCCACCGCCGTCGAGCTCGGACTGGCCAGCCGCACCGTGGCGCACGAAGAGCTGCTGCCGCAAGCACATCAGCTGGCCGACCGCCTGGCGGCGCAGCCACCCGAGGCGCTGCAGGGCACCAAGCGAGTGGTCAACATGTACCTGTCGCAGATGCTGGCCGGGCCGCTGCAAGCCGGGTTCGCCGCCGAGGTGACGACCATGAAGTCCGACGAACACCGGCAGCGTTTGCTGGCCTTCGCAGAGCGGGCGAGCAGGCGATGATCCCCGATTTCCGTGCGCGCGTGGGCCAGTGGTGCCGCGACAACATCCCCGCGGACTGGCGCCGCGCCCAGACCGGGGTGAGTCAGCAGGAGTTCGTCGACTTCCAACGCAGCTGGTTCGCCACTCTGCACAGCGCCGGGTTCGCGGTCCCGCACTGGCCACGCGAGTGGGGCGGCGGGATGTCCGTGGCCGATCAGGCCGTGCTGTACCAGGAGCTCGCCGCCCACGACGCGCCCCGGCTGGTGCTGGCCTTCGTCGGCATCCATCACGCCGCGGCGACCCTGTTGGCCGCCGGCACCGAGGAACAGCGGCGCCGACATCTGCCGGCGATCCTCGACGGCGAGATCTGGGTGCAGGGCTTCTCCGAACCGGAGGCCGGCTCGGATCTGGCATCGCTGCGCACCACCGCGCGTCGGGTGGGCGATGACTATGTGGTGAACGGCCAGAAGTTGTGGGCCAGCGGCGCCAGCCACGCGCAGTGGTGTCTGCTGCTGGCGCGCACCGACCCGGGCGCCCCCAAACGCAAAGGCATCTCGTACTTCCTGCTGGACATGGCCACCCCCGGCGTACAGGTGCGGCCGATCCGCAATGCCGTCGGCGACCAGCACTTCTGCGAGATCTTCCTCGACGACGTGGTCATCCCGGCGACCAATCTGATCGGCGCGGAGAACACCGGCTGGCAGGTGGCGCAGGCGACCCTGGGCGCCGAGCGCGGGATGACCATGCTCGAGCTCGCCGAACGACTGGGCTGCGCCGGATTTCGCTGGCTGGTGCAGGCCGCCCCCACCGATGACCCGGTGGTGGCCGACCGGCTGGCGCAATTGGAAACCGAGATCGCCGGGCTGCGCGGCATGTGCCGCCAACTGGTGCACGACGCCGAAGCCGGCACCGCCGGACCGGCCGACGCCTCGATCGTGAAGCTCTTCTACAGCGAGGTGCTGCAGCGGCTCACCGACTTCGGCGCCGATATCGGTGGGCTGGACGCTCACACGGTGCTGGGCAAACCGCTGTCCAGCGGCTGGGAATCGGGGTCGTGGGTGCTGGACTTCATCGGCTCCTGGGAATGGACCATCCCCGGCGGCTCCAGCGAGATTCAGCGCACCATCATCGGCGAACGCGGCCTCGGCCTGCCGAGAGAACCGAGCATGCCGTGACCACAACCGATTTCGCCGAACTTCATGACGAACTGCGCGCGGTCGCCGCCGACGTGCTGGCCCGCGGCCGTGTCGTCGACTGGTCCACGATGGTCGCCGCCGGTTGGGTCGGGCTGGAGATCCCCGATGGATTCGGCGGGGCCGGCGCGACGTTCGCCGAAACCGCGGTGATCTGCCAGCAACTGGGCCGCGCCGCTGCGGCAACGCACTATCTGGGCAGTGTGGTGCTGACGGTCAGCCTGCTGAACAGCCTGCAGGACAGCGAGGTTCGTGACACGCTGCTGGCCGACGTCGCTGCCGGACGGACCCGGGTTGCCGCGGTGATCGGGGGATCGTTCGCTCTCGATGCCGAGCGGCGGTTGACCGGCCGTGCCGACTTCGTGCCGGACGCCCACGGTGCCGACCGGCTGCTGGTGGTGGCAACCGATGCGTCCGGGGCGGACGTCGTGGCAACCGTCGAGGGTCTGACCGTCACCGGCCAGCCGGTGCTCGACGAAACCCGCCACGTCGCCACCGTCACCGCCGACGGGGTCGAGGTGCCCGAGCCTTTGCCGCTCGCCGGGAGCGCGCAGTCCGTCCTCAATCGGGCGGCGGTCGCCGTGGCGTGCGACAGCCTCGGTCTGGCCGAGGCCATGCTCGACGCCACGGTGTCCTACGCACGGACCCGCGAGCAGTTCGGGCGCCCCATCGGCTCCTTCCAGGCCGTCAAACATGCGTGCGCCGACATGCTGGTGAAAATCTCGGCGGCCCGGAGCTTAGTGCGCGAGGCCGTCGACACCCTGGTGGCCAACGAAACCCACGAACCCGACGTGGCGGCGGCCATGGCGAAGTCCTACACCTGTGCTGCCGCCGTCGAGGTGGTCGGCAAGGCGCTGCAACTGCACGGCGGCATCGGCTACACGTGGGAGAGCGGCATCCACGTCTACCTGAAACGCGCCACGTTCAACCGGTCGCTGTTCGGATCCCCGGCAGCGCACCGTCGTTGTCTCGCTCAACGGTATTAACAAGTCAAGCAAGGAGTTTCGAGAAGTGGGTGTGCCCGTCTATCGCCGGATCCTGGAACTGTTCGAGGCCGAAGGCGTCAACACGCTGTTCGGCATTCCCGACCCCAACTTCGTGCACATGTTCGTCGAGGCCGAACAACGCGGCTGGTCCGTGGTGGCGCCGCACCACGAGGAGAGCGCCGGATTCATGGCCGAGGCGGCCTCGCGGATGACCGGCCGGCCTGGCCTGTGCATCGGCACCCTGGGGCCGGGGGTGGCGAACATCGCCGGCGCCATGATGTGCGCGCGGGTGGAGAACTCCCCGGTGGTGTTCCTCGGCGGCCAGCGTGCTCGCATCACCGAGCGCCGGGTGCGGCGTGGTCGTATCCAATTCGTGCGCCAGGAAGAGCTTTTCACGCCATCGGTGAAGTACAGCGCGTCGATCGAATACGCCGATCAGACCGACGAGATCGTGCACGAGGCCATCCGCCGCGCCATGTCCGGCACCCCCGGACCGGCCTATATCGAATACCCGTCGCACGTCATCCTCGAAGAGCTCGACGTCGCCGATCCACCCGAGCCGCACCGCTACCGGCTGGTGAACCAGCGGGCCGGAGCGCCCGAGGTCGCGCAAGCCGCCGAGATCATCCGTAACGCGTCCAGCCCCATCCTGCTGGTGGGACACGGGGTACACACCTCGCGCAGTGCGGCCGCAGTCCGCGACCTGGCCGAGCTGATGGCCTGCCCGGTGATCCAGACGTCCGGCGGCACGGCGTTCATCCCGGGCTTGGAAGAACGCACCTTCCCCTACGGTTTCTCCACCGCGGCCGTCGAGGCCGTCGCCGGGTCGGACGTCTGCGTGGCGCTGGGCACCGAGCTGGGGGAGCCGGTGCACTACGGCACCACCCGGCACTGGGCCGACAAGAACGGCGAGCGCAAGTGGATCTACGTCGAACAGGACCCGCTGGCGATCGGGGTGAACCGGCCGGTGGACGTGGCGCTGGTGGGTGATCTGCGGGGCATCGTTCCGCAGTTGGTCGAGGAGTTCAAGGGCAATCCCCGCGTCCCTTCCGCGGATCTGGACCGGTGGATCAAACAGGACGCCAACCAGCTCGCCGAACTGGCCGAAACCGCTCCGGCTGGTCGTTCCCCGGTGCATCCGGCGCGCTTCGTGGTCGAGGCCACCAAAGCATTCCCGGCCGAGGGCATCATGGTCCGCGACGGCGGCGCCACGGTCATCTTCCAATGGACCTATTCGCAGGCCAAGCCGCACGACGTGATGTGGAATCAGAACTTCGGGCACCTGGGCACTGGGTTGCCCTATGCCGTGGGCGCCTCGGTCGCTGAGGGCGGCAAGCGACCGGTGATGCTGTTGACCAGCGACTCGGCCTTCTTGTTCCACATCGCCGAGCTGGAGACCGCGGCCCGGCTGGGCCTGCCGCTGGTCTGCGTCGTGGGTGTGGACCACCAATGGGGCCTGGAAGTCGGCGTCTACAAGCGCACTTTCACCCAGCCCTCGCCGCAGCCTGGCGTGCACTGGGGCAAGAACGTCCGGTTCGACACGATCGCGCAGGGAATGGGTGCTCGCGGGGAGTTCGTCGACGACGAAACGCAGATCGGGCCGGCCATCGAGCGTGCCTTCGCCGCCGGCGGGACCGCGGTGATCCACGTCTGCATCGACCCCAAGGCCAACTCCGAAGAGATGCCCAACTACGCCGAGTTCCGTACCTGGTACGCCGAAGGAACCCAGTAAGCGAGAATGCTATTCTCGTTTCCGGCTAACAACGTGCACGCGCTGATGGGCTGGAGGAAACCATGTCCGGCGGAATGAGCTTCGAACTGACCGAGGATCAGCAGCTGATCCGGCAGTCGGTCGCCGAACTCGCGGCGAAGTTCGACGACCACTACTGGATGACCAAGGACCAGGCGCACGAATTCCCGCAGGAGTTCTACGACGCCATCGCCGGCGGCGGCTGGCTGGGCATGACCATCCCCGAGGAATACGGTGGCCACGGTCTGGGCATCACCGAGGCCACCATCCTGGCCGAGGAAGTGGCGCGTTCCGGCGGTGGGATGAACGCCGCCAGCGCGATCCACCTATCGATCTTCGGCATGCAGCCGGTCGTGGTCTTCGGCTCGGATGAGATGAAGGCCGAAACCCTGCCCCGCATCGCCCACGGCGACCTGCACGTGTGCTTCGGCGTCACCGAACCGACCGCGGGCCTCGACACGTCGCGTATCACCACCTTCGCCAAGCGCGGGCGGGACGCCTATGGCGAACACTACCGAGTCAACGGCCGCAAGGTGTGGATCTCCAAAGCCCTTGAGTCCGAAAAGATCCTGTTGCTGACCCGCACCGAGTCCCGCGACGACGTAGAAAAGCGAGGGGGCAAACCCACCGACGGTCTCACGCTGTTCCTCACCGACATCGACCGCGACCACGTCGACATCCGGCCCATCACCAAAATGGGCCGCAACGCGGTGTCGTCCAACGAGGTGTTCATCGACGACCTGCGAATCCCGGCCGCACACCGGATCGGCGAAGAGGGCAAAGGCTTTTCCTACATCCTGCATGGGCTCAACCCGGAGCGGATGCTGATCGCCGCCGAGGCCCTGGGCATCGGCCGAGTCGCGCTGGACCGTGCAGTCAAGTACGCCAACGAACGCGTGGTGTTCGACCGGCCGATCGGCATGAACCAGGGCATCCAGTTCCCGCTCGCCGACTCACTGGCCCGCCTGGACGCCGCCGAATTGATCCTGCGCAAGGCCACCTGGCTCTACGACAACGGCAAGTCCTGCGGCCGTGAGGCGAACATGGCCAAATATCTCTGTGCCGATGCCGGTTTCGCGGCCGCTGACCGCGCTTTGCAGACCCACGGCGGGATGGGCTACTCGGAGGAATACAACATCTCCCGGTTCTTCCGGGAGTCCCGTCTGATGAAGATCGCCCCGGTCAGCCAGGAGATGATCCTGAACTTCCTCGGTTCGCACGTGCTCGGCCTGCCGAGGAGCTACTGATGGCCGGCTACTTCGACCTGACCGGCCGAAGCGCGGTGGTCACCGGGGCGGCCGGCGGCATCGGCTCGGCGGTCGCGGCCGCACTGGCGCAGGCCGGGGCCGCGGTGCTGGTCACCGACGTCGATGGGGACGCGGCAGCCGCGGTGGCCGAACAGATTTCGGCATCGGGTGGCCGGGCCGACTCCGCGGCGCTCGACGTCACGGACCGCGACTCGGCCGACGCGGCCGCCGCCAAGGCCGCTGCACTGGCCGACGGAAAGATCCACATCCTGATCAACAACGCCGGGGTGACCCGCCCGGCGATGTTCGACAAACTCACCGCCGAGTCGATGCGACTGCTGCTCGACGTGCACACCGTCGGCGCCTTCAACTGCACCCAGGCGGTGCTGCCCTACATTCCCACCGACGGCACCGGTCGCATCGTCAACGTGACGTCGGCGGCGGGCCTGACCGGCACCCTCGGGCAGGTCAACTACTCGGCCGCCAAGGCGGCGCTGATCGGCTTCACCAAGTCGCTGGCCCGGGAACTGGCCACCAGGAGGATCTGCGTCAACGCGCTGGCGCCGCTGGCGGCGACCCCGATGACCGAAACCATCCGCACCAATGAGAAGTTTGCGGCCAACATGATGAACCGCATCCCGATGAAGCGCTGGGCCGAGCCCAGCGAGGTCGCCGGCGCGTTCGTTTTCATGGCTTCTGATGCCGCCTCCTACGTCACCGGGCAGGTATTGCCGGTCGACGGCGGCATGGTGATGTGATGCCGGAGCCGTCAAATGCACCGCTCGCCGGCATCACCGTGGTGGCGCTGGAACAGGCGGTGTCGGCGCCGATGTGCACCCGCGCCCTGGCCGACTTCGGCGCGCGGGTCATCAAGGTGGAAAACCCCGACGGCGGCGATTTCGCCCGCTACTACGACGACGTCGTCAACGGCCAGGCGGCGCACTTCGTCTGGGTCAACCGGGGCAAAGAGTCTTTGACCCTGGACCTGAAAAGCGAAGCGGGACGCGATGTCCTGCACCGGCTGTTGGACCGCGCCGACGTGCTGGTGTCCAACCTCGCGCCGGGCGCCACCGCACGGCTGGGTCTGTCGCCCGAGCAGATGGCGCAGCGGCACCCCAACGTGATCGCCGTCGAGATCGACGGCTACGGCACCGGCGGACCGCTGTCGCACAAGCGGGCCTACGACCTGCTGGTGCAGGCCGAGTCCGGAGTCTGCTCGGTGACCGGCAACCCGGGCGCCCCGGCCAAACCGGGCCCGCCGGTCGCCGACGTCACCACCGGCCTGTACGCGGCGCTGTCGATCATGGCCCTGCTGGTCGGCCGCAAAGGAGCAGTCGCCCAACCTGATTCGCCGGCGCCGTCGGTCAGCGTGAGCCTGTTCGACACCATGGCCGAGATGATGGGCTACCACCTGACCTACGCGCGGCACTCCGGGATCGACCAGCAGCCACTGGGTATGAGCTCACCGGCCGTGGCGCCCTACGGCGCGTACCCGACCGCCGACGGGCACACCGTGGTGCTGGGCACCACCAACGACCGAGAATGGCAGCGCCTGGCCCGGGAACTGCTGGGCCGCAACGACCTCGCCGATGACCCGCGCTTTGCCGGCAACGCCGACCGGGTCGCAAACCGCGCAGTCCTGGACGAGGCGATCGCCGCGTGGTGCGCTGCGAACACGTTGGCGCACATCCAGGACGCTGCCGATGCCGCCGGGATCGGCAACGCCCGCTACAACGCGCCCAGCGACGTGCTGGCGCACCCGCAACTGGCCGAACGCGACCGCTGGCACACCATCGACACCCCGGCCGGCCCGATCCCGTCGCTGCTGCCGCCGCCGGTGATCGCCGGCTACCGCCCGCCGATGGGGGCGGTGCCGGGACTGGGCGAACACACCGGCGCCGTGCTGGACGAGCTGGGTCTGACCGGCGAGGAGATCGCCGCTCTACGCGCCCACGGTGCGATAGGGCAGGCTGGGCGCTGATGGCTTCCGACACTGCGCCCGTACTGCTGCGCGCCGACCGCGACGGCGTGCGGACCCTGACCCTGAACCGGCCCGCCCGCAAGAACGCGATCAACCCGGAGCTGTGGCGTGCGCTGCGCGACGCGCTGCGCGACGCCGCCGACGACCCCGACCTGCGTGCCCTGGTGATCACCGGCGCCGGTGGCGCGTTCTGCTCGGGCGCCGACATCGGCACCCCCGACGACGCCCACCCGGTGGAGAAGCTGCGCCGGCTGTCCGACGTCGCACTGGCCTTGCACGAGCTCACGATCCCCACGATCGCGAAAGTGACCGGCGTAGCGGTCGGGGCCGGCTGGAACCTGGCCCTAGGCTGCGACCTGGTGGTGGCGACACCGGAATCGACGTTCTGCCAGATCTTCTCGAAGCGCGGGCTCTCGATCGATCTGGGCGGATCGTGGCTGCTGCCCAAGATCGTCGGCCTGCAACAGGCCAAGCGGCTGGCGCTGCTGGCCGAGACCATCGACGCCGGCGAGGCGCAGGCGTTGAACCTGGTGACCTGGGTGGTGGGTGCCGGCGAGATCGACGACTTCGTGGACGACCTCGCCGACCGACTGGCCGCCGGCCCGCCGCGGGCGCTGGCCCAGACCAAGGCTCTGCTCAAGCAGGGCGCCGACGCCACCCTGCCCGAGGCCCTGGCCAATGAGGCGCGGGCCCAGATCGTGAACTTCGCGGGCACCGATGCCGCGGAAGCCTATGCGGCGTTCGCCGAGAAACGTCCGCCGCGCTTCACCGGCGGGTGGCCGCCGAAGTCAACGAGATCGGAGTAGTCAGATGCGACCCACGGTGATCGTCGGAGCGGTACGCACCCCCGTCGGAAAGCGCAACGGCGGGCTGGCCGGCACTCATGCCGCGGACCTGTCCGCGATCGTGCTGGGCGAACTGATGGAGCGCACCGGAACCGACCCCGGCACCGTCGACGACGTGGTGTGGGGCTGCGTGTCGCAGGTGGGCGACCAGTCCTCCAACATCGGCCGGTACGCGGTGCTGGCCGCGGGCTGGCCCGAACACGTCCCGGCAACCACCGTCAACCGGGCCTGCGGCTCCAGCCAGCAGGCGCTGGACTTCGCCGTGCAGGCCGTGATGTCGGGCCAACAGGACATCGTGGTCGCCGGCGGCGTCGAGGTGATGAGTCGGGTCCCACTCGGCGCCGCCCGTGCCACCGGCGAACCCTTCGGCCCGAAAGCGCTTGCCCGCTATGACGGATTTCAGTTCAACCAGGGCATCGGCGCCGAGATGATCTGCCAGAAGTGGGGCTTTGACCGCGCCCAGGTCGATGAATATTCGGCGCGCTCACACGAGTTGGCCGCCGCCGCGCAGGACACCGGTGCGTTCCGCGACCAGATCGTCCCGGTCGCGACCGACAGCGGCGTGGTGGACGCCGATGAGGGCATCCGCCGCGGCACCACCGCCGAAAAGCTGGCCGGACTCAAGCCCGCCTTCCGCGAAGACGGATTGATCCACGCCGGCAACTCGTCGCAGATCTCCGACGGCGCCGCAGCGCTTTTGGTGATGAGCGAGCAAGAGGCCGCTCGGCGCGGGCTGACCCCGCTGGTGCGCTACACCGCCGGCGCGGTGACCGGAGCCGACCCGGTACTGATGCTCACCGGTCCCATCCCCGCCACCGCGAAGGTGCTCAAGAGGGCCGGACTGGGCATCGACGAGATCGGCGTATTCGAAGTCAACGAGGCCTTCGCCCCGGTGCCCATGGCATGGCTGGCCGACACCGGCGCCGACGCCACGCGCCTCAACCCGGTGGGCGGGGCGATCGCCCTCGGCCACCCGCTCGGGGCATCCGGCGCCGTCTTGATGACCCGGATGATTCACCACATGCGCGACAACGGGATTCGCTACGGCCTGCAGACCATGTGCGAAGGCGGCGGCACCGCCAACGCCACCATCGTCGAGCTGGTCGGTTAGGGAGAGACATTCATGCGGCGCGACCTGTTCACCCAAGACCACGAGGCGTTCCGGGCGCTGGCCCGCGACTTCGTCGAAAAGCACGTCGTGCCGGAATACCCCAACTGGGAGAAGGCCGGCCGGATGCCCCGCGAGGTGTTCGAACACCTGGGCTCGCTGGGGATGCTCGGCGTGGCCATCCCTGAGGAGTACGGCGGCGCGGGCATCGACGACTACCGCTACAACGTGGTGCTGCAAGAGGAAGCGGCGCGCGCCCTGGTCACGCTGTCCACGGTGCGCACCCAACTCGAGGTGATCCTGCCCTACTTCCTGCACTACACGAACGACGAACAGCGGGCCCGCTGGTTCCCCGGGATGGCGGCCGGCAAGCTGCTCACCGCGATCGCGATGACCGAGCCGGGCACCGGGTCGGACCTGGCCGGAATGCGCACCACCGCCGTGCGAGACGGCGAGGACTACATCCTCAACGGAGCCAAGACCTTCATCACCGGCGGCATCCAGGCCGACCTGGTGATCGTGGTGGCCCGGACCTCCACCGATCCCGACAACCGTCGCGCAGGCCTGACCCTGCTGGTGGTCGAGGACGGCATGCCGGGCTTCGAGCGGGGCCGCGAACTGGACAAGATGGGCTGCAAGGTCCAAGACACCGCCGAGCTGTCCTTCACCGACGTACGGGTTCCGGCGGCCAACCGGCTGGGGGCCGACGGCGAGGCCTTCGGCTACCTGGGCCACAACCTCGCCCAGGAGCGGCTCACCGTGGCGGTCGGTTCGGTCGCGCAGGCCCGCTCCGCGCTGGCCGCGACCATCGACTACGTCCAGAACCGCAACGTATTCGGCTCCCCGGTCGCGTCGTTCCAGAACACCAAGTTCGAACTGGCCGCGGTCTCCACCGAGATCGAGGCCGCCCAGTGCATGCTCGACCGGGCGGTCGCCGACCACGTCGAGGGTGTCCTGTCGGGCGCCGACGCCGCGCGCACCAAACTGTTCTGCACCGAGGTGCAGGCCCGGGTCATCGACCGCTGCCTGCAGCTGTTCGGCGGCTACGGCTACATGATGGAGTACCCGATCGCCCGGCTCTACACCGATGCGCGGGTGGCCCGGATCTATGCCGGGACCAGCGAGGTGATGAAGATGATCGTCGCCAAGTCGCTGGGGTTGTGAACTCCTAGCCAAAATTTCTTCGATGAGACCCTTGTCACAACCGCCCTAACCAACCTACTGTGTGTTCACTTGGTTGGTTGATCGAAGGAGACCGGTGACGTCACCCCGGCCGTACGCCACACTTCTCGCCAAAGGCGAGGACCGCAGGCAGCGGATTCTGTTGGCGGCCGAACACCTGCTGGCGCGCAACGGCTGGCGCAACACCTCGCTGGCGCAGATCGCCCGCAACGCCGGCGTCAGCGCGGCCGGCCTGTTGCACCACTTCGCGTCCAAAGAACAGCTGCTGCACGCGGTGCTCGACGCCCGCGACGCCGACGACGATTCGCACGCCGACCGAACCGGAGACCTGATCGAGGAGATCCAGCGGGTGGCCGAGCGATTCACCCGGGCGCCCGAACTGGTCGGCACCTTCACCGTGCTGCTCGCCGAAAACGTCCTGCCGGAGGCGCCGCTGCACGACCGGATGCTGCACCGCTACCGCAGCGCGCTGGAGATCGTCGCCGAGCTGATCCAGCGCGGCATGGACGACGGCCGCTACCGCACAGACCTCAACGCGACCGCCAAGGCCGCGGAGATTATCGCCTTTATCAACGGAATGGAGATGTCATGGCTGCTGGATCCATCAATACCCCTGACCGAGGTGTTCACGGGGTACGCGGAAACGCTGGCCCGCGATTTCGCTCCGCAGGAAAAGGGCGCCCAGCTGTGACCGGGGCCGGTGACCCGGACATGCGCTACCGCTTCGACATCGTGGGCCGCAGCGTCGTCGACGTCGTCATGGCTGCCGGCGGCTGGCTGTATGACCGCGCGACGGCCGGCTGGGACGTCACGGTAATGATCCTGGACGCCCCCGAAAACACTGACACCCGCCCGCTGCAGATTCTCGGGGCCAAGGTGCTGGACTTGGCGTCGGTGCTCACCCAGTGGGAGCACTGGCCGCACCCGCAGACCATCGCGGTGTGCGCCGAGATGTTCGACGGACACGCCCGGGTGCGGCAGGGTGTGATCGACGCCCTGGAGCACAGCAGCACCGAGGTGACGCTGTGGGGAGATGTGCCGGCCGAGTTGGACAGCGACGTCGACGCCCGCCAGCACCGGCTCAGCGCGGCGGCTCGCGCTTTCAAGGCGCAGGCGCTGCGCGCGGCCGGGATCGACCCGGCGGCTTCGGCGGCCTGGGACGCCCACATCGAGACGTTCCGCTGCGGGCCGGCAGCGTGTACCTCGGTCGCGGCGGACCTGAGCCCAGCCAGTTGAGGGGCGCGGGCGGCGCGCGACCGACATGATGCCTGACCCACTGGCACGCTCCCTGGTGCTGGTGACGGACTATCGGGTGCCCGATCCGGCCAAGGTCTGGCCGCTGATGCAGCGACACCGCGACAACCTCGCCCACTTAGGCGCCCATCACGTGCTCGTCTACACCTCGGCGGTGGATCCAGGCCGGGTGCTGGCGGTGATGGCGCTCCACGCCGCGCAGCCGGTAGTCGACCTGCTGCGTGATGAGGCCTTCATGGCCTGGTTCGACGCCGTCGGCGTCAGCGACATCCCGGCGGTGTTCGCCGGATCATTGGTGGAGCGCATCGACCTCACCGACCCGCAGCTCGAACCGCCGGGTGTAGTGGTTGCTGCCGTCGCCGAAGTCGGCGACACCCAGGCGTTGATCTCCCACGTTCATGCCACCGAAAAGCACTTCACCGCGGCCGGTATCCGAAAGATCTTGATATTCCAGGCCTTCGACAACCCGCGCGAGATCTTCATGCTGCAGGAAGCAGACGACGAGCTCGGTGCCGGCCAATGGATCGACGAACCGGAGTTCGCCTCCGAGTGGATCACCCGAGCCGGCGTCGGGATCTATCCGCCGGTGTTCGTCGGCCGCCTGGCGCACCTGATGCGCGTCGGCGACGAATCCGAAACGGCCGACGAGCCGGCCAGCTGAGCGCTTAGTCGCTGGCCGGCAGCGGCTTGGCTTCCTTGATGCTCAGCGGCACGGTACCGATGCTCAAGGTTCCGGCGCCGGCTTTGGTCACCAGCACCTCGGCGCCGGCCTCGTCGACATAGCGCTTGCCCATCACCGCACCGCCGGAGAAGTCCGGATCCAGTGCTGCCGCACCGGAAGCGGTGTCATCCAGCGGCACCATCGGGGCGCCGCCGGCGCGCAGGTCATCGAGACTGTCGGCGGTCTTGACGACGATGACCTGGGTGTCGCAGACCTGACTCTTCAGGCGGGTACCGGACTTGATCATTGCGCCCCTTCGGCATTGGCGTGCAGTGCTTCGATTTCAGCGACGAGTTCCCGGCGCAACACCTTGCCGGTCGGGGTGGTCGGCAACTCCGACCGGAAGACGATCCGGTCCGGGGTGCGGGATCCTCGCAGCTGCAATCGAACATACTCGCGCAGTGCATCGGGATCCGGTGACGTACCCGGCGCCGGCACCACGCACGCGACGATGATCTGTCCCCACTCCGGGTCGGGCGCACCGACCACCGCGACGTCGCGGACCTCGGGATGCTCGACCAGTACGTCCTCGATCTCGGCGGGCGCGATGTTCTCCCCGCCCCGGATTATGGTGTCGTCGGAGCGCCCGACGATGAACAGATAGCCGTCCTCGTCGAGCACGGCCAGGTCGCGGGTGGGGAACCAGCCCTCGGCGTCGAGCACCGATCCGATACCGGTGTATTTGCCCGAAACCTGTTCGCCACGCACGTACAGCTCGCCGGGCTGTCCGGGTTGCAGCACCCGGCCCTCGTCGTCGCGGATGACGGCCTCGATCCCGGGCACCGCGCGGCCGACCGATCCCAACCGCTTGCGGACGGCTTCCTCGGTGGACCTGTAGGCAGTCCGGTGGTCTTCGGGGGTCAGCACCGCGACCGTCGAACTGGTCTCGGTCAGGCCGTACGCGTTGACGAAGCCCACTTCGGGCAGCAAATCCAGTGCCCGGCGCACCAGCGGCAGGGCCACCTTGGAGCCGCCATAGGCGAGGTTGCGCAGGGTGGCCAAGGGGGTGGGGCGGGCTTCCAGCTCGGAGACGATGCGCTCCAACATGGTCGGGACCACGGTCGCGGTGGTCACCGCCTCGGTGTTGACCAGCCGGATCCACTCCGACGCGCTGAACCGGCGCAGATAGACCGCTTTGCGGCCGGCGTAGAGGTTGCTCAGCGCCGCGCCGACGCCGGCGATGTGGTACGGCGGAACGCAGATCAGCGCGGCATCGCGCGCGTCCGCGGAGCCGAACTCCACCGTGCCGGTCACGTAGCTGGTCAGGTTGTTGTGCGTCAGCTCAACGGCTTTGGGCTTCGAGGTAGTCCCCGAGGTGAACAGCACCACCGCCACGTCGTCCGGGTCGGGCCACTGCACCGTGGGCGTGGCGGTCTCGGCGCGGGCGCAAAAGGTGGCTGAATCCATGACCGCGACACCGACATCGCCGATGATGTCGCGGTATTCCTTGTCGACCACGACCAGTGGCTGTGGCAGTCGCTCGATCAGCTCCCGCAGCGCCTGGCCGCTGAGCCGGTAGTTCAGCGGCGCAAAGGGCCGCCCGGAGCGCGCCGCGGAGAACAGCAGCAGCGGCAGCATGTCGCCACCCATCCCGACGTAAGCCACGCTGCCGGCACCGGTCTCCTCGATCACTCCCGCACCCGCGTCGGCGAGGGCGTTGAGCTCTGCGGTGGTGTAGCGGGCGGTCTCGGAGACGACGGCAATCCGGTCCGGCTCGGCCGACACCGCCATCTCCAGGAGCAGCGAAATGCTCACCGTTCGGCCCTCGTTACCGCCATGAGAACGACATTATCATTTTTCGGCAGTTTCGAAATCACGCGAGATCCAGCCACAACGAGGCTCGGTACGCTGACGTGCGACATGATCCGCACGGTCGATCTCGACGCCCCTGTGCCCGACGCTGTTCCCGGCGCCGGGATCATCATCGCTACGGGCTCCCGATTCGACACCGCGCACGCCGAACACTGGCTGCAGCACGCCACCTGCACCCTCTCGGAGACCGAGACGGCGGATCGGCGGGTGATCAGAGTCGCCTCGGTGCCCGAGGCGCTTGCCGAGATCACCGACCGCTGCGCGCGCTGGCCGCAAGCCGCGGCGATCTGCGACGACGTGCTGCGCGCGGTGGACCCGGCGGCACCCGCCCTGTCCGGCCTGATCACCGAATCGCTGGCCTACTCGGTGCTGCAGGCCGGCCCGGAGTTCGCCGACTGGCTGGCGGCGCGCGGCCCGGCCACCGTGCCCGACACCGCCGACCCCATGCTGCTCGACCGCGACGGCGACACCTTGCGGCTGCGCTTCAACCGGCCGCAACGCCACAACGCCTTCGACAACGCGACGCGCGCCGTCCTGCTCGACGGGCTGGCCGTCGCCGCCGCCGACCCCGCGATCGACGAGGTGGTGCTCAGCGGCGTCGGGCCGTCGTTCTGCAGCGGAGGCGACCTCGCCGAGTTCGGCGGGTTCACCGATGTGCCCAGCGCCCACCTGGCGCGCACCCGGCACAGCCCGGCGCTGGCGCTGGACGAGCTGACCGCTCGGCTGGGCGCGCGCTGCCGCGCCGAGATCCACGGCCAAGTTCTGGGCAGCGGTCTGGAGATGGCCGCCTTCTGCGGCTGGGTGCAGGCGCACCCCGACGCGGTGCTGGGCCTACCGGAGTTGCGCCTGGGGCTGATTCCGGGCGCCGGCGGCACGGTCAGCGTGACCCGCCGCATCGGTCGGTGGCGCACCGCCTATCTGATCTTGTCCGGCCGCACCATCGACGTGGCGACCGCGCTGAGCTGGGGCCTGGTCGACGGGATCGCGTCGTGACCGCCGAGGAAGACTGGGGTGCGTCGGGGCTGGCCTGGCTGACCGGAGCGCCTGACGGTCAGGGTGACTTCTCCCGTGCGGCCGTGCTTGAGCGCGCCACGCAGGCGCTGGGCCGCTTCACCGCCGCGACCGGTGTCGAGGCCGATGCCGCGGAGCTGCTGGCCGGCCGGGCCGCGCTGCTGGGCTGGACGCGTGCCGGGCGGATCTCGGCCGGGGGAGCCTCACGGCTGCTGGCCGCCGCGGACGGGTGGTGGGCGCTCACGCTCTCCCGTGCCGACGACCTCGAGGCGGTGCCCGCCCTGATCGAATCCGAATGCCGCGAGCCGTGGGCGGCGATCGCCGGATGGGCGGCCGAGCGCCCGGTCACCGCGGTGGTCGAGCGGGCGCGGCTGTTGGATCTGCCCGCCGCCGTACTGGGCGAGACCGCCCCCGCGGCGCCGGTGGTTCGCCGAGTCGGTCCGACGGGCCCGGGCTGCGGCCTGCGTGGCGCCCTCGTGGTCGACTTGACCTCACTGTGGGCCGGACCGCTGTGCGGGCGCCTGCTTGCGCAAGCCGGAGCAACGGTGATCAAGGTGGAAAGTCCGTCGCGCCCGGACGGCACCCGCGCCGGATCCACCGCGTTCTTCGACTGGATGAACGGCGGAAAGCTTTCCTGCGCACTGCGGTTCGACCACGATGCCGCGGTCCTGGCCCAACTGCTGGCCGCCGCCGACGTGGTATTGGAAAGCTCGCGTCCAGCGGCGCTGGCCCGCCGTGGCCTGGGCCCATTCGACGTGGCCGGCCGGCCCGGGCGAGTGTGGCTGCAGATCACCGCGCACGGCACCGAGAGCGGCTACGCCGGATTCGGCGACGACGCCGCGGTCGCCGGGGGACTGGTGGGTTGTGACGGCAATGCTGGTCCGGTGTTCTGCGCCGACGCCATCGCCGACCCGCTGACCGGCATCGAAGCCGCTGCGGCCGTGGCCGATTCGTTGGCCCGCGGCGGCGGTGAGGTAATCACCTTCTCGCTGGCCGCGGTCGCCGCCGGCTACGCCGCCCTGCCCAACTGTGTTCCGGTCGGCGAGGTTCCCGCGCTGCCGCCACAGTCACCGTGGATCGAGGCTGCCGGGCCGGCGCTGGGAGCCGACAACGGCCGGATCGGCGAACTCCTCGCGCGGGCGGGGGCGCGGTGCTGATCCAGCGAGCGGCGCTGCTGGACGGGTCGAGGGTCGATATCCGGCTCGACGACACCATCGAACGGGTCGCACCGGCGTTGACCGCGCAGCGCGGCGAAGATGTCTTCGACGCGCGCCACGCCACGGTGATTCCCGGGCTGCACGACCACCACGTGCACCTTCGGTCGGCCGCGGCGGCGCTGGAATCGGTGTGCCTGGGCCCACCGCAGGTGCGCACCCTCGACGAGCTGGCCGCCGCACTACGGGCCGCTCCAGCCGATTCCGACGGCTGGGTGCGCGGCTACGGCTACCACGAGTCGGTCGCCGGAGAACTCAACGCCGCACTCCTGGACAGCATCTCGCCGCGGCTGCCGGTACGGGTGGCGCACCGCAGCGGCGCCCTATGGGTGCTGAACTCCGCCGGCCTCGCCCGTGCCGCGATTACCGAGCACCCCGATGGGCGGCTGCTGCGCGCTCACGCCGATCCCGCACCCCGGCTCCCGCACCGCGAACCCTCGCTGGCCCGGTTGAGCAGGGCGCTGGCGGCCTACGGCGTCACCGGGATCACCGACGCCACTCCGGGACATCGCGACGCCGACATCGCCGTGTTCGCCGCGGCTCGCAGCGCCGGCGAGCTGCTGCAGCGGCTGCACTGCCTGGCGCCCGCCGAGACCGGCGCGGCGCCGGGGATCACCCTCGGCCCAACCAAGATCATCCTCGACGACGACCGCCTGAATCTGGATGCGCTGATAAAGACGTTGTCGGACAACCACGCTCGGGGCCACGGTGTGGCGCTGCACTGCGTCACCGACGCCCAGCTGACCGTCGCGATCGCCGCATGGCAGGCCGTCGGTACACATGCCGAGGATCGCATCGAACACGCGGCGGTCGTGCCCGAAGACCGGCTGGCCGACCTCGCCGCGCTTGGGATCACCGTCGTCACCCAGCCCAACTTCGTCGCCGAACGCGGGGACGACTACCTGGCCGAAATCGAACCCGAGCGTCACCACGAGCTGTGGCGGGTCGCGTCGTTGCAGCGCAACGGAATTCCGGTGGCGCTCTCCACCGACACGCCCTTCGGTGACGGCGACCCCTGGGGGGCCATGCGCGCCGCTGTCCACCGGGTTACACCCAGCGGCGCCGTGTTGGGGACGGGGGAGCGGATCTCGGCCCGCGCCGCCCTGCAGGGTTTCGCCGGCCGGGCCGATCAGCCCGCCACACCGCGTCGAATCGCCGTGGGTGAACCCGGTGACCTGTGCGTGCTGGGCGGTGATCCGGATGCCCTCGACGCCGGCTTGGTCGAGGCGACGATCGTCGCCGGTGTCGTGGTGCACGATATTCGGTAGCCTGGCTAGGTAGTTTGAGGAATCGGAGAGGCATCGCGATGGCGCGTACGGACAGTGACAGCTGGGACTTGGCTACCAGTGTGGGGGCGACCGCGACCATGGTGGCGGCGCAGCGCGCCCTGGCCACCTCGGGACCGGACCAACTGATCAACGACCCGTGGGCGGCACCGCTGGTGCGGGCGGTGGGCATCGACTTCTTTACCCGGCTGGTGGACGGTGAGGTGGTGTTTCCCGAAAGCGCCGAGTTCGACCCGGTCCGGATGGGACACGGCATGGGCGTGCGGACCCGATTCTTCGACGAGCACTTTCTGTCGGCGACGCGCAGCGGCATCCGTCAGGCGGTGATCCTCGCCGCCGGACTGGACTCCCGCGCCTACCGGTTGGACTGGCCGGCCGGCACCGTGGTCTATGAGGTCGACCTGCCAGAGGTGATCGACTTCAAGACCACGACCCTGGCCGACCTGGGCGCCGAACCCACCGCCGAGCGCCGCACCGTCGCCATCGACCTGCGCGACGACTGGCCGGCCGCGCTACGTGCCGCCGGGTTCGACCCGCAGGCCCCCACTGTGTGGAGCGCCGAGGGTCTACTGGTCTACCTGCAGCCCGACGCTCAGGATGCCCTGTTCGACACCATCAAGTCTTTGAGCGCACCGGGCAGCCGACTGGCCTGTGAGTTCATCGGCGACACCTCGGTGTTCGCCAGCCCGGCCTGGCGTGAGCACCGGGAGAAGATGTCGGCGCTGGGCTTGGAAGTGGAGATCGGGGACCTGATCTACCACGGCGAACGCAATCACATCGTCGAGTACCTGACCGGTGCCGGCTGGACGGTGACGGGCAGCCGGGTCCGAGACCTCTACGCCCAGTGCGGCCTGGAGTACGGGGACGACGAGCTGGCGGTGGCGTTCGACGACATGACCTACTTGAGTGCGGTTCTGCCGGAGTAATCGCCCGGCGCAAGGGCTCAGAGGCCCAAGACAGCCCAGGCATCGGCGGAGCCGCTCGCATCCGTCACGTCGTTGAGCAGCGCGTCGATCGGGTTGCCCGTACCGTCCCAGCCCAGTGCCTGCGCGATGGTGTGGGATATCTCGATCAGCGAACCCAACGGCCCCGAGCCGAGTCCGGTGATCGGGAACGGCGGGACCGAGACGCAACCCACTATCGGCAACGTCGTGCAGACGTCCGCACCGATGTTGCCGAACAGTGGCCCGCCGGGACTGAGCAGCCCGCCCAGGTCGATGCTCACCGACCGGATCGTGCCGACCGGCAAGTCGGGCAGCAACGGAACGAGCAGGTCCGTGAGGTCGACAGTGCCATACCCGTTGAGCCCGCCGTCGATCATGTGGGCCGGAATGTCGATCAGGTCGTTCCATGCTCCCGACCAGTCACGGTCGCCGATCGCGCCGATCATCGAGCTGATGCTGTCGCGCAGCTCCAGCCACGGGCTGACGAGGGTCCCCAGCGCGCCGGCGAGCAAGCCGCTCACCGGCCACGCGGAGAAGTCCACCAGCCAGGCCGCTAGCTTGTCGTCCGGCGAGAGAAGGCTCGAAAGAGTCGCGAACACGACCCGGTGGGCAGGGTCGAGAAGGTTGGGGTCGGCTTCGAATGGGGCGGTGACGCCGGCGACCAGGTTGGACCACATCTGGCCGACGATGTTGAAGATGTCGCCCGGGTTGTCGAGGAAGTCCTGCAGGAAGCCGACCTGGTTCGCCACCACCTGCTGCACGATCGGCAGCGGCGGCGTCACCCATTCGGTGCCGAGTGCGGTGATATTGGTGAACGCGCGGTCCAGGACGTCGGCCCACAGCGTGAAGAAGTCGGTGTCGGCGACGAGCTGCACGGCGGGCGACTGGCTGTCCGGCAGCGTCGGGGCTGGCGGGGCGGTGGTGATCAGACCGGCTCCGATCGCCGCGACTCCGGCGGCGATGAGCGGACGAGTGGTGAGTTCCATGGCTCCCCCTAACCGGATGCAACATCCTGTGATGGACGTCACGAATTAGTGAATCTTAGCTGGGAGGGGGCCTAGAGAACGATGATTTCGCTGGTCCCGCTGCAAGCTTTATGTTGTGGCGGCAGCGGTTGATCGCCGACGAGGCGACGTGGTGGTCCGCGATGGAAGTGATTCGCATCACGCGCTCGGCGGCGCCCCGGCCCGTCGGGCAGCGCCGTACGCGATGGATAACCGGTTCGGCCTGACGGCCGTTGTGGTGCCCCCAGCAGGGCTCGAACCTGCGACCTGCGGATTAAAAGTCCGTAGCTCTACCAACTGAGCTATAGGGGCCGTGCCGCATCAGAATACTGCCCGCCCGATTGCGCTCCGCTTCGGACCGGTTTGAGGATTGGGGCCACCGTGCCCTAAGCTAGCGAAGCTCCCAGCGTGAAACGTTGTGAGTGCCTCGGAGAGATTCGGTTCTGGCCCCCATCGTCTAGTGGCCTAGGACGCCGCCCTTTCACGGCGGTAGCACGGGTTCGAATCCCGTTGGGGGTACTCGCAAACGGCGGAAACGCCGGGGGTGAGCAGTACAAGCAAGGCCCTGTGGCGCAGTTGGTTAGCGCGCCGCCCTGTCACGGCGGAGGTCGCGGGTTCAAGTCCCGTCAGGGTCGCTTTACGCGGCGAGGCACATGTGCCTTCCGGCCAGGTAGCTCAGTTGGTACGAGCGTCCGCCTGAAAAGCGGAAGGTCGCCGGTTCGATCCCGGCCCTGGCCACTCAGTCTGATCCGCGCCGATGCGTGGGCCCACCCAATGGCGGCCGGCTCCCGATCTCAGCCCCGCCTATTAACCGCAAACAGAGTCACGTTGTCGTCGGGCGTACCGCAGGATCGAGCCCGCGGTCAGGCATGCGGGTTTGTCACGGTCGGCTGCCTCGATGGGCAGGTTCGCGGCGCAGCGCATCACCATCAAAGCGAGTGCGCTGCGGGTCGCATACGAGATGACCAGCAGATTGGCGTGAGCCAGCCTGCCGCTGAGGGACATGACGTGTTGGCGTTTGCCCTCCCACCCCGGCCAGTTGAGGTCGGGTGGTCGTTGGAGCGGTGACCAATTGACGTTGATGGTGGTGATGTCGCCGAGCAGGGGAGTCAGCATCGAGACCAGGTCCGGCAATTCAGCGGTGATGTGGTCTGCACGCGGCCACCACGCGCCGTCGATGCCGTGGCCCAGCTCGCGGGCTACCGAAAGCCGGATAGGGCGGGCGCGGCGGATGCTTCCCATCGGAGCGATCATCGCAGCTGCTCCCGCGGATGCTGAGATGGTCCGCTGATCGCGGTGCCAGGTTTGCGATGTCGAAACGTCGAACTCGGTATGTCTAAGTGTCGCATCATATTTCACAATCCACTGCAGTTCCCTCACGGTCGGATTCGTCTGGCCCGCGGTTGCGGCTAGGCGGAGGAATCACAATTGCCCGTGGGGGGCCGCCCTAGGGATGAGAGTGGGTGGACCACCGCTGACAATGAAGCGGCTCACATCCGACCGTACGCCGTCGGCATCGTTTCGGGGACAGTTCGGTAAAAGCCTGATGTGCGAGGTGTTATCCGGGTTGCGGTGCCGATCCTGTCCCTAGACTGAGCCGCTGTGCACCCTGCCTCGACTCGGCGAGCTTCAGCCCTCGTCGTCGCAGCCCTGATGGCCTCTGTCGGGCTGCCGGCCGCCGCCGCGGCTGACGACAAGATTCTGCTGGGGGGCGGCGCTGCGATCGTGCTGCACGACGACGCGCTGTGCACGCTGACCACCATCGGCCGTGACGGTGAAGGCAAGCTGGTCGGCTTCACGGCCGCGCACTGTGGCGGGCCGGGCTCGCCCGTACTGGTTGAGGGTGCCGAAGACCACGGCACCGTGGGCACGGTGGTGGCCGCTGACGAAGGCCTGGACTACGCGGTGATCGAGTTCGACCCGGTCAAGGTGGCCTCCATCGCCGACTACGAAGGCTTCGGGATCTACGGCATCGGCTCGGCCGATCCCGCCGAACCTGCCGCCACCGAACCCGACAGTCCAGAACCACCGGGCGACGTGGAGCACGTCACCGTGCGCCACGCCTGCAAACTTGGTCGCGGCACCGGCCTCAACTGCTTCGACATCGGGCCCGCCGGAGTGGATCTCGCCGGCGAAGAGTGGTGGCAACCGGGCGATGACGGGGCGCCCGTCACTGTCGATGACCTCCTGGTCGGCATGGTCCGCGATGGCACCGTCCCGGGCGGTCCGCTCACCCAGCCGGGACCCGGGATCGTGCTATTCCAAGCGATCCTCGACGACGTGGACGCCAAGGGCGGCCCGGGCGCGGGGTTCGGCCGCCGCTCCTAGCCTCGGCTTCGAGCGAAATCGCCTGACCGGCCGACCCCGGTTCAGGTAGCGGCCGGAACCGCCTCGTCTTGTGCGGGAGCGGACTGCTCGGTCGAAGGCTTCCACACCGAGGGGTCGTTTGCCGGCAGGGTGCTGCACTGTTGGGCAATGCCTTCGGCGGCGGACTCCTGCGTCCGGAAAAGGGCCGCGTAATGGGGGAACAGGACTCCGAACTGATCCACCTCGGTCTGCCGGCTGGCGGGATCCTTGGCGAGCAGGTTGTTCATCCGCGAGATGATCTGCTCCTGCATCCACGGCGGCTCTTGGTTGTACTTCGTCACAAGCGCGTCGTAGGCCGCCGGGTCAACGACCTTGGTCGCGCCCATCAACTGGTCGACCGAACACTGCGTGGTCAGTATGGGCTCGGGAACCGCGTTCGGGTCCTCGGCGGCGGCCACGCCCGCGCCGGAGGCCAGAAGGGCCGCACCAACTGCTACCAGCCCGGCGGCACGCACCGGCCAACTCACCGTAGATGTCATGCGGCCGGACGTTACCAGTTTCGGATTTGTGGAAAGCCGCTTTCGGTCCAACGCTTGACCGGCGAAGGCGCGCTGCCCAAGACGGACCGAGAGAGCTAGGGGCGCAACGTCTCCGGGCACAGTTCCGCCTGCGCCGCCTGAATCTGGACGTCGGCGGCTTCGGGGCTGTAGTAGAAGGTGTTGGTCAGCTGGCGCACCAGGTCACCCGGCGAGATGCCGGAGCGGTAAGTCCCGGTGTGGCCGTACATCCGCAACTCAGCGCAGATGTAGTGCCCCGAGGTCACTTTGACGTGATCGGCGACCGGGATCGCCACCGGGGCGGCGTTGACCCGCGCCAGATAGCTGGCGTCATCGGCGTGGGCGGCCGGGGCGGCGGTCAGTGCCGCGGCGACCAGCAGGGGTGCGGCAATCCGGACGGTCACATGCATGACCTCCATGGTGCCACCGCCACCTGGTCGATGGGGCGACTCTCGGGCGGCCAAATCCCCACACATCACCGCGCGCCTGGTTAGGGTGCCAGCCATGGCAGTCAAGGATTCCCGCGAGGTGGTTATCGAAGCGAGCGCGGAGGAGATCTTCGACGTCCTCGCCGACGTCGAGTCTGTTCCGTCCTGGTCGCCGCAGTACCAGAGCGCTGAGGTGCTCGACACTTACGACAACGGCCGGCCGCGCCGGGTGCGGATGAAGATCAAGGCCGCGGGCCTGACCGACGAGCAGGTGGTCGAGTACAGCTGGACCGACGACAGTGTCGGCTGGACCCTGGTGTCGGCCGGCCAACTCAAGGCCCAGGACGCCAAGTACACGCTGACCCCCCAGGGCGACAAAACCAAGGTCCGATTCGACATGGACGTCGACCCGTCGATCCCGATCCCGGGGTTCCTACTCAAGAGCACCCTCAAGGGCGGCATGAAGACCGCCACCGACGGCCTGCGCACCCAGGTGCTCAAGATCAAGAAGGGGGGCTGATTTCGGTGCGATGAAATCCCGCCGCCGGCAGGGCTCGGCGCTAGGCTCGAACCAGTGGCTGTTCGAGCATCGCGGGAAATTGTGATTGACGCGCCGCCGGAGACAATCCTCGACGCGCTCGCCGATGTGTCCGACTTGGCATCGTGGTCGCCGGTGCACAAGCGGATCGAAGTCCTCGACGAATATGAGGACGGCCGCCCCCACCACGTACTGGCCACCATCAAGATTCTGGGCTTGGTGGACAAGGAGATCCTGGAATACCACTGGGGTCCGGACTGGATGGTCTGGGATGCCAAGGCGACGGCCCAGCAGCGCGCCCAGCACGTCGAATACACCCTGACCCGCGAAGGTCCCGACAGCACCCGGGTGCGCTTCGACATCACCGTCGAACCATCCGGGCCGATCCCGGAGTTCATCGTCCGGCGCGCCAGCAAGCTGGTGCTGAGCATCGCCACCGAACGGCTGCGTCAGCGAATCACGGGCGAAGACACCGCTACCGAGCGGTAGCGGGCCCGTCGCGTAGCGTCTCCAGTCGCCGGATCGCCTCGTCGATGGTGTCCTCACGCTTGACGAAAGTGAACCGCACCAAGTGATTCCAGACATCGGGGGCGGTCGCTTCCGCGCCGGGCACGCAGAACGCCGACAGCGGGATGGCCGCGACCCCGGCCCGGTGTGGCAGCTCGGCGCAGAACGCCGTGCTGTCGTCGTAACCCAGCGGGCGGGGATCGGCGCAGAGAAAATAGGTGCCGAAACTGTCGTGCACCTCAAAGCCGACGCCTCGCAGGCCGTCGGTCAACCGGTCCCGGCGGGCTTGCATGGTCGCGCACAGCGCCGCCACCCAGGTGTCCTCGGTGTTCAACGCCAGCGCCACCGCCGGTTGAAACGGCGCCCCGCCGACATAGGTCAGGTACTGCTTGGCGGCCCGCACCCCGGCCAAGAGTTCCGCCGGTCCGCACGCCCAACCGATCTTCCAGCCGGTGCAGTTGAACATCTTCGCCGCACTCGAGATGGTGACGGTGCGCTGCGCCATCCCCTCGAAGCCGGCCAGCGGGCGATGAGTCCGTCCGGCGAAGACCAGGTGTTCGTAGACCTCGTCGGCGATCACCAGCAGATCGGCCTCCACGGCGATGCGGGCGATCTCGGCCAGCTCGGACTCGGTGAACACCGTTCCGGTCGGGTTGTGCGGAGAGTTGACGATCAGCGCCCGGGTCGCCGGGGTGATGGCCCGCCGTAGAGCGTCGGCGTCCAAGGCGAACCCGTGTCCGTCGGGCACCAGCGACACGCTGACCCGTCGCGCCCCGGCCATGGCGACCATCGGCGAGTACGAGTCGTAGAACGGCTCGAGCAGCAGCACCTCTGCGCCCGGCTCCACCAGGCCGAGCACCGCCGCCGCGATGGCTTCGGTAGCCCCTACCGTCACCAGGACTTCGGTGTCGGGGTCGTAGTCGATCCCGAACTTCCGCGCGCGCTGCCCGGCGATGGCTTCCCGCAGGGCGGGGATGCCGGGCCCAGGCGGGTATTGGTTGACGCCGTCGGTGATGGCGGCCCGGGCCGCCTCGAGCATGGCCGACGGTCCGTCCTCGTCGGGGAAGCCCTGGCCGAGGTTGACCGCGCCGATTCGTGCGGCCAGCGCCGACATCTCGGCGAAGATCGTGGTGGCATAGGGCTCCAGCCGTGAGACCATCCGCGCCGTCATGGGATCCGAGCCTAAAGCGCAGGCGACGAGGCCGAAGGAGCGGCCGGGAGCGGGCGCCCAGACGGCCCAACCATCCGGTTGATAGGCCACCCTGTTAGGGTTGAAATCCGGGGACTACGCTCCGACCCAGACGCAATCGAAGAATCCGCATCGAACACCCATTGAAGAGGAATCAGCCATGTCCGAAGAAGCCTTCATCTACGAGGCCATTCGCACCCCGCGCGGCAAGCAGCGCAACGGGGCGCTGAACGAGGTCAAGCCGATCAGCCTGGTTGTCGGCCTGATCGAGGAACTGCGCACCCGCCACCCCGACCTGGACGAGAGCCTGATCAGCGACGTCGTCCTGGGCTGCGTCTCGCCCGTGGGCGACCAGGGCGGCGACATCGCCCGCACCGCGGTGCTGGCCGCGGGCCTGCCCGACACCGTCGGCGGCGTGCAGCTCAACCGCTTCTGCGCCTCCGGGCTCGAGGCCGTCAACGTCGCCTCGCAGAAGGTGCGCTCCGGCTGGGACGACCTGGTGCTGGCCGGTGGTGTGGAGTCGATGAGCCGGGTGCCGATGGGCTCCGACGGCGGCGCGATGTTCTCCGACGTGCCCTTCACCTACGACAACTACATCGCCCCGCAGGGCATCGGTGCCGACCTGATCGCCACCATCGAGGGCTTCTCCCGCGAGGACGTCGACAACTACGCGCTGCAGAGCCAGCAGCGGGCGGCCGCAGCCTGGTCGGGCGGCTACTTCGCCAAGTCCGTCATCCCGGTGCGCGACCAGAACGGTCTGCTCATCCTGGACCACGACGAGCACATGCGTCCCGACACCACCCTGGAGGGCTTGGGCAAGCTGCGCACGGCGTTCGACGGGATCGGCGCGATGGGCGGCTTCGACGACGTGGCCCTGCAGAAGTACCACTGGGTCGAGGGCATCAACCACGTCCACACCGGCGGTAACAGCTCCGGGATCGTCGACGGCGCCGCGCTGCTGCTGATCGGCAGCGAGAAGGCGGGCGCGTCGCAGGGTCTGACCCCGCGGGCCCGGGTTGTGGCCACCGCCACCACCGGCGCCGACGCGACCATCATGCTCACCGGCCCCACCCCGGCCACCGTCAAGGCACTCGACCGGGCCGGGCTGACCGTCGATGACATCGACCTGTTCGAGCTCAACGAGGCATTCGCCTCGGTGGTGCTGAAGTTCCAGAAGGACCTCAACATCCCCAACGAGAAGCTCAACGTCAACGGTGGCGCCATCGCGATGGGTCACCCGCTGGGCGCCACCGGCGCCATGATCACCGGAACCATGGTCGACGAACTCGAGCGTCGCGGTGCCAAGCGTGCGCTGATCACGCTGTGCATCGGCGGCGGCATGGGCGTGGCCACCATCATCGAGCGCGTCTGAGAGGGCTTGTAAAAATGGCAGAGAACACCATCAAGTGGGACAAGGATGCCGACGGCATCGTCACGCTGACCCTGGATGACCCGACCGGGTCGGCCAACGTGATGAACGACCACTACCGCGAGTCGATGCACAACGCGGTGCAGCGCCTGACCGAGGAGAAGGATTCGGTCACCGGTGTCGTCATCACCAGCGCGAAGAAGACCTTCTTCGCCGGCGGTGACCTCAAGGCGATGATCCACGTCGGACCCGACGACGCCCAGGCCGTCTTCGAGCAGTGCGAGGGCATCAAGGCCGACCTGCGCGCCCTGGAGACCCTGGGCAAGCCGGTCGTGGCCGCCATCAACGGCGCCGCTCTCGGCGGTGGCCTGGAGATCGCGCTGGCCTGTCACAGGAGGATCGCCGCCGACGTCAAGGGCAGCCAGCTCGGCCTGCCCGAGGTCACCCTGGGCCTGCTGCCCGGCGGTGGCGGTGTCGCCCGCACGGTGCGCATGCTCGGCATCCAGAACGCGTTCATGAACGTGCTGGCCCAGGGCACCCGCTTCAGCCCGGCCAAGGCCAAGGCCGCGGGCCTGGTCGACGAGGTGCTGCCGACTGTCGAGGAACTGGTGCCGAGGGCGAAGGCTTGGATTAAAGAGGAGCTCAAGGCCAACCCGGACGGTGCTGCCGTCCAGCCGTGGGATGCCAAGGGGTACAAGATGCCCGGAGGCACCCCCTCCAGCCCGGCGCTGGCGGCCATCCTGCCGTCGTTCCCGGCCCTGCTGCGCAAGCAGGTCAAGGGGGCTAACATGCCCGCGCCGCGGGCCATCCTGGCCGCCGCGATCGAGGGTGCGCAGGTGGACTTCGACACCGCCACCCGCATCGAGAGCCGGTACTTCGTCTCGCTGGTCACCGGCAACGTCGCCAAGAACATGATCCAGGCGTTCTTCTTCGACCTGCAGCACATCAACGGCGGCGGCAGCCGGCCCGAGGGCATCGCGAAGACCCCGATCCGCAAGATCGGTGTGCTCGGTGCCGGGATGATGGGCGCCGGTATCGCCTACGTGTCGGCCAAGGCCGGCTACGACGTGGTGCTCAAGGACGTCTCCCTCGAGGCGGCCCAGCGCGGCAAGGGCTACTCGGAGAAGCTGGAAGCCAAGGCGCTGGAGCGCGGTCGCACCACCGCCGAGAAGTCGCAGGCGCTGCTGGACAAGATCACCCCGACTGCTGACCCGCAGGACCTGGCCGGCGTCGACTTCGTGATCGAGGCCGTGTTCGAGAGCCAGGACCTCAAGCACAAGGTCTTCCAGGAGATCGAGGACATCGTCGAGCCCAACGCGCTGCTGGGGTCGAACACCTCCACGCTGCCGATCACCGGTCTGGCGACCGGTGTGAAGCGCCAGGAGGACTTCATCGGGATCCACTTCTTCTCGCCGGTCGACAAGATGCCGCTGGTGGAGATCATCAAGGGCGAGAAGACCTCCGACGAGGCGCTGGCCCGGGTGTTCGACTACGTGCTGGCCATCAAGAAGACCCCGATCGTGGTCAACGACAGCCGCGGCTTCTACACCTCCCGGGTCATCGGCACCTTCGTCAACGAGGCGCTGATGATGCTGGGCGAGGGTGTGGAACCGGCCAGCATCGAGCAGGCCGGTCTGCAGGCCGGCTACCCGGCGGCTCCGCTGCAGCTCTGCGACGAGCTCAACCTGGAGCTGATGCAGAAGATCGCCACCGCCACCCGCGAGGGTGTCGAGGCGGCCGGCGGCACGCTGCCGAAGCAGCTGAACGAAGAGGTCGTCGACAAGATGATCGAGCTCGGTCGCCCGTCGCGTCTGAAGGGCGCGGGCTTCTACGAGTACGTCGACGGCAAGCGCACCGGCCTGTGGCCGGGCCTGCGTGAGACGTTCAAGTCCGGCAGCTCCACCCCGCCGCTGCAGGACATGATCGACCGGATGCTGTTCGCCGAGGTGCTGGAAACCCAGAAGTGCTTCGACGAGGGCGTGCTGACCTCGACCGCCGACGCCAACATCGGCGCGATCATGGGCATCGGGTTCCCGCCGTGGACCGGCGGCACCGCGCAGTTCATCACCGGCTACCCGGGCGGCAAGGCCGCCTTCGTGGCGCGGTCCAAGGAACTGGCCGCCAAGTACGGCGACCGGTTCAACCCGCCGCAGTCGCTGCTGTAGTTAGGTGTAGACGTGGAATCCCCCGAAGCCTCGTGGTTTCGGGGGATTCTGCGTTTTCTCGACCGCCAGGTGAGCGTCGGGGCACTGATCGAGGCGGCGCTGTGGTTCGGCCTTGCCTACGTGATCGCCGGAGTGGTGTGGCTGTTCCTGCACCCCGACGGTGTCGAACGGCTCCAAGCTCAGGCCGAGCGGCAGTACGGCATACCCCCGGCGAGTGTCTACGAGGTGGCGACGGTGACCTCGGTGGCGCTGTGGCCGGTGATGCTGCTGCTGCCCGCCGACGTTTGCGTGCGCTGAGGCGCGCGGTCAGGCCTAGACCGCCCCCAGGTCCGCTGAAAGCCAGTGCTGGGGACGCAGGTAGATGACTACCTGCTCGCCCAGTTCGGCCAGTGCGAACTGAAGGAACTTCTCGGCCCGTTCGGGGGGTAGGTAACGGTGGGCCAGCTCGGCGTGGAGGTCTTCGGTGCCGGGCTCGATGCGGCTGACGGTGCCGTCCACGGCGACGTAACGCAGCGTCGGCTCCGTGCGCTCCACCATCAGTGAGAAGCTCCCGGCCGCCTCGATGAGCTTCGCTTTGCGCGACCCGGCCCCGGTCAGCACCCAGGGCTCGCCGCCGGGTGCGTACTGGTACCAGATCGGCACCGTCAGGGGACCGCGGCCGGGGCCGGCGTTCACCGACAGCGCCGCGATGTGCGGTTCGGCCAGAAACTGCTCACGTTCGTCCTTGGACAGGGCCATGTTTCAAGGCTAACCGCGATGCGATTGCCGTGCTGGCGGGTCGCCCGATTAAGAGACGGTCTACGCGTCGCGCCTGCTCGGGGCTCTCACGGCAGTCCGGCGTAATCGGGTACGGGTATCGAGTCATGCAAGCGCACGCCGCGGGTGTTCAGCTTCGCCGCTGCGCGAGTGATCGACGCGGGCAACAATGACACCAGCTGCGCACCTCGGGTCAGCGCCCAGACCGCGGTCCGAGAGCCGGGCACAATGGTTTTCGCCGCGCCACGGGCGAACGCGCGGCTGCGACGCACCGGCTCGCGCATCTGTTGCTCGTAGGCAGCGAACGCGCGGCTCGGCTCGCCGTGTGCCCGTGCCAACTCCCCGGCCAACACATAGGCACCCACCACCGCCAGGCTGGTGCTGCCACCCACCGCGGGCCCGGGACAATATCCGGCGTCGCCGACCAGACTCACTCGGCCGCGCGACCAGGTATCGAGTTGAAGCTGGGTGATGGAGTCGAAATAAAATGTCGGCGCCTCGTCGAGCTGTCCGAGCCAACGGTCCACCCGCGAATCCATCCCGGTGAACGTCCGGCGCACTATGTCCTTCTGCTGCAGCGTATCCCGATGGTTGTAGGACAGTTCGGAGCTGCGAAACAAGAACACCAGGCGCGCATCGTCCAGGTGCTGGGCGGTATAGAGCGCCGTGCCCCGCCCGATCCCGACGTGGCATATCATTTCCCGCTCCAGGGAAATCGTTTTCGGCACCGACGCCACGGCCAGGTATGCGCCGAGAAACCGGGTGAACTGCTTCTCGTCGCCGAAGATCAACCGGCGAACGTTGGAATGCAGCCCGTCAGCCCCTACCACTGCGTCGAACCGGCGTGCTGCACCGTGTTCGAACCCGACTTCGCCGTCGGGGGAGATGCTCGTTATCGAGTCGCCGAACAGGTACTCGACGTCGTCTCGAGCGGCTTCGTAGTAGATCTCACTGAGGTCGTCACGCATGATCTCGACGTGCCGGTCCGAGGAAGCTTGGTAGATCTTGCCGAGATCAACGCGGATAGGCCGTTGGTGGCCTTCGCGGGAGATGATCAGCCGGGTGGTTCCGGTGGCGAGCGCCTCGATCTGGGGCAGCACACCCATCCGAGCCGAGATCTCCATAGCCGGCCTGAACAAGTCGACGGCGTGGCCACCGGTTTTGCGCAGGGCGGCTGCTCGTTCGACGATGGTGACCTCAAAGCCGTAGCGGGACAGCCAGTATGCCAGGACGGGCCCGGCGATGCTGGCGCCGGAGACGAGGACTCGCATGACGCTTCTCTCCTTACCCGCCTTCAGTTCCCCCGATGGCAGCGCTGGGGGCGGCGCCTAGATCGCCGGGCCGAGTAGGTCGTCGGCGTCGCGGATGATGTAGCCGTAGCCCTGCTCGGCCAAAAACCGCTGCCGGTGTGCGGCGTACTCGGCGTCCAGGCTGTCGCGGGCGACCACCGAGTAGAAAACCGCGCCGCCGCCGTCGGCCTTGGGGCGCAACAGCCGGCCCAGCCGCTGGGCCTCCTCCTGCCGGGAGCCGAAGGTGCCCGAGACCTGCACGGCCACCGATGCTTCCGGCAAGTCGATGGAGAAGTTGGCGACCTTGGACACCACCAGAGTGGAGATCTCGCCCCGGCGGAACGCGTCGAACAGCTTCTCGCGCTCGGCGGTCCGCGTCGACCCCTGGATTACCGGGGCGTTCAATTGCTCACCCAGTTCGTCCAGTTGGTCGAGATAGGCGCCGATCACCAGGGTCTGCTCGCCGGGATGCTGTTCGAGGATCGAGCGCACCACCGCGATCTTGGAGTGCACCGTCGAGCACAACTTGTAGCGCTCCTCGGGTTCGGCGACGGCGTAGGACATCCGTTCGCTCTCGGTCATGGTGACCCGCACCTCGATGCACTCGGCCGGCGCGATCCAGCCTTGGGCCTCGATGTCCTTCCACGGTGCGTCGTAACGCTTGGGCCCGATCAGGGAGAACACGTCACCCTCGCGGCCGTCTTCGCGGATCAGCGTGGCGGTCAGCCCGAGGCGACGGCGCGACTGTAGATCGGCCGTCATCCGGAACACCGGCGCGGGCAGCAGATGTACCTCGTCGTAGATGATCAGCCCCCAGTCGCGGCTGTCGAACAGCTCCAGGTGCCGGTACTCACCCTTGGTGCGGCGGGTGATCACCTGATAGGTGGCGATGGTGACCGGCCGGATCTCCTTGCGCTCCCCGGAGTACTCGCCGATCTCCTCCTCGGTCAGTGAGGTGCGGGCGATCAGTTCGCGTTTCCACTGTCGGCCCGCGACGGTGTTGGTGACCAGAATCAGCGTGGTGGCCTTCGCCTTGGCCATCGCCGCGGCGCCGACCAGCGTCTTGCCGGCACCGCACGGCAACACCACCACCCCGGAGCCACCCGACCAGAACGACTCCGCGGCCATCTCCTGATAGTCGCGTAGCTGCCAGCCGTCCTGGGCCAGCTCAATCGGATGGGCCTCGCCGTCGACGTAACCCGCCAGATCCTCGGCGGGCCAACCGATTTTGAGCAGCATCTGTTTGACCCGGCCGCGCTCACTGGGATGCACCACGACGGTGTCGTCGTCGATGCGGGCACCGAGCATCGGAGCGATCTTCTTGTTGCGCAGCACCTCCTCGAGCACCGCACGATCCAGGCTGACCAGGGTCAGGCCGTGGACCGGGCTCTTCACCAGCTGCAGGCGCCCGTAGCGCGCCATGGTGTCGACGATGTCGACCAGCAGCGGCTGCGGCACCGCGTACCGGGAGTGGCTGACCAGCGCGTCGACCACCTGCTCGGCGTCGTGGCCCGCCGCTCGGGCGTTCCACAACGCCAGTGGGGTGATGCGGTAGGTGTGGATGTGCTCCGGGGCGCGCTCGAGCTCGGCGAACGGCGCGATGGCGGCGCGCGCCGAACCGGCCTGTTCGTGATCGACCTCGAGCAGCACGGTCTTGTCGGATTGGACGATCAACGGCCCATCGGTGCTCATGGGCCCATTATCCGGGCTGCCCCGACATGCGTCGCTAGTGCGCGGAATCCTCGGCGGCTGACGACACCGACGTGATGCGGTGGATCGCGAAATCTCGCATCTGTCCCGACGTCGAATCGAACGCCACCAGCCGACCGCCCAGAACCTGGGTGGGGGCCACCTCGCGTTGGGTGGCCACGCCGGCAGCATCGACGTAGCCGATCAGCACCGTCGCCCGCTCCAGCGCCGCGCGCTTGAGCACGATCATCGCGGTCACCGGATCCAGCCGGATGTTGTCGAAGGGCGCCGACGTCACCGTGCGCAGCACCCGGACCAGCGCAGTCAGGCTGTCGTCACCGGGACCGGAGTGCGGCCGGTGCCCGCGACGCTCCGCGGGGGTGTGCACCCGCATCCCGCGGGGCCGGATATCGACGATCGTTCCGGTGGCATCCTCGGCGGCCGGGGCGAAACCCGCGCCGCGCAGCGCGGCGAGCACGTCGGCGAGCGGAGCCTGCGCCACCGCCACGGTCGGGGCCAGCATCCGCAGGCCCAGCGCCTCGGCAGCCGGAACGGCGACCGCCTGGGCCAGCAGTGCGGGGTCCTCGCAGCGCACGAAGGAGGCCGCCAACCCGATCCGCAACTGCCCGTGCCGACGCGCGACATCGTCGATCAGATAGCTGAGCCCTTGCGGCACCGGGGTTTTCGAGTGCTTCTCGAAGAACGCACGCACCCCCGCGCCGGTACGGCCGACGTCCAGTGCGGTCCGGATGGTCTGTTCAGAGACCCGGTAGACCATCGCCGCGCCTGCCGACTCCACGGTGGCGACGACGGCCAACTCCTCGGCGAGTTCCCGTTTCAGCGGCCCCGGCACCACCACCGTCAGATCGGCCTGCACCAGGAAGTGGTCGATCGGCTCGGGCAACGCCTTGGCCATCGCGGCCACCGCGGCGGCGCCGTCGGCGTCGGTGGCAGCGCCGTCGGCGCCGTCGGCCAGCAGAATCCGTCCCGGGGAGCTGAGCGCGCCGCGGCCCAGCACGCCCAGGGCGTGCGCCTCGTCGAGCAGTTCGCCCACCGGACCGGGCTGTAGCCGGTTGGCCCAGCGTGGCCGGCGCCAGACCAGCGCCTGCGATGCGGTCACGGCGTCGACCCCGGCACCGACGGGCAGCTCGGCGAGCATGCCCAGTAACAGCCGGCGATCCAGCGGGGCGGCGGTGGAGAACAGCGGCGTGGACAGCGCCGCCCGGGGTTTGCCGTCGGCGCCGCGGCTGCCGATCAGACCCGGCCGGGCGGCCAGATCCAGCCAGGTAGCGGCCAGCAGGTGCCAGCGCTCGGCGGTGGGTTGCTCGGCGAACCGGTCCGCGAGCACCGTCGGCGCCCAGTACGGGCTGTCGGCGTCGGGCCAGTCCCGTTGATCGACGGTCGCCGGGTCGGGAAAATCGGCCGCGATCAGCCGGGCGGTCGCCGCGACCTCGAGCAGCAGGCCCAGCCGGGTCTCGTCGACACCGGTGGTCTTGGCCAGTCGCTTGACCTCGCGCACGCCCAGGCCGCCGCTGCGCAGCTCCGGTACTGGCGTTTCGGCCAGACTGGCCAGGATCACGTCGAGTTCGCGCAGCACGTCGATCACCGCGCCGGCGGCGGCCGCGTCGACATCGGCCGCGGTGGTCTGCGACACCACCGGGTCGGGCGCGTGCAACGCGATCGGGCCCGGCTGCTCGCCCCGCAGCACCTGCCCGACAAGCCGCGGCAGGATCACCGTCTCATCGTCGATGCGGCGCAGCAGTGCCGCCGCCAGCAGCGTGGGGACCGGACGCTCCGGGGGTGCGTCGGGGGCGGCATCGCGGGTCCGTCCGATCGGGGAGCCGGTCAGCAGCTTGTCCAACAGGTCACGCTGCGGTGCGTCGAGATCGGCGATGGCGGCGATGATCCGTTCGGCGCCCAGTGCTGAATCCTCCCGGGTGACCTGGCCCGGATGCCACGGCAGGCCGGCACCGGCCTCGGCGACGATCCGCAGCACTCCGTTCGGTTCTGTCGAGCCCCAACACAACGCCCGCTCGATCAGGTCGGTCAACGCTTCGGTCACCGCGTCGGGGGGGACGCGCTCGCCGAGCAGGGCCAGCAGATCGGCGACCGGCACACCGGTGGAGTCGGCATGCAATTCCAGCAGGGCGTCCAGGACGGCGAGCCGCAAGAAGTCCAGCTCGTCGGTGGCGGCCCGGACCGACTGGCGGGCCTGGGCCCGCGCCGCCAGGGCGGCGATGCTGCCCGGCGGTGGCTGGGCGAGGTCGGGCCGTAGCTTCAGTAGCCGGATCAGATCCTCATCGGGCAGGTCGGCCAGCCACGACCCCAGTGGGACACCCCGGGCGCGTTCGGTCATCGACGACCAGCGTAAGGCCCAACCGGTGAACGCCGCCGATCGCGACCTGTCAGAATGGATCCGTGGCTGGAAACCAGGACAACAAGAACCGGTACGTCGACAACGGTTGGCCGCAGACCGACGGCGAACCCGCTGTCAGCGAGCTGCGCACCGATCGGACTGGCGCACTGTCGCCGTTCGGGGACCTCGTGTTCCCGCTACCGTCCGACGAGCTGCCCTACCTGCATCCGGTCACCGTCGTCAACCGGTAGGCGATGACGCCATGACCGGGCCGCTCTCACACCTCGACGAACGGGGTGCGGCCCACATGGTCGACGTCAGCGCAAAGGCGACCACCAAGCGTGTTGCGGTCGCCGGCGGTGTGCTGCACACCACCGCCGAAGTGGTACAGCTGATCTCGGCCGGCGGCCTGCCCAAGGGTGACGCGCTGGCCACCGCCCGGGTGGCCGGCATCATGGCCGCCAAACGCACCAGCGATCTGATCCCGCTCTGCCACCAACTGGCTCTTACCGGCGTCGACGTGGACTTCACCATCGGCGAATCCCAGATCGACATCACCGCCTCCGTCCGCACCACTGACCGCACCGGGGTCGAGATGGAGGCGCTGACCGCGGTCAGCGTGGCGGCCCTGACCCTCTACGACATGATCAAGGCCGTCGACCGCGCCGCGGTCATCGACAACATCCGGGTGCTGAGCAAGGACGGTGGCCGTACCGGGGCCTGGGAGCGCTCGTGAGCGCCAGGACCGCCCGCGTCATCATCGCGTCCACCCGAGCCTCGTCCGGGGTGTACACCGACCGCACCGGGCCGATCATCGCCGACTGGCTGGCCCAGCGCGGCTTCGCTCCGGTGCAGCCGGACGTCGTGCCCGACGGCGAGCCGGTCGGCGCCGCCCTACGCGCCGCGGTGGCTGCCGGGCCGGAGCTGATCATCACCTCCGGCGGAACCGGTATCTCGCCGACCGACGACACCCCGGCCCAGACGCTCACGGTGCTCGACTACCAGATCCCCGGCCTGGCCGATGCCATCCGCCGGTCCGGCCTGCCGAAGGTGCCGACCTCGGTGCTGTCGCGTGGGGTGTGCGGGGTCGCCGGCCGCAGCCTGGTCGTCAACCTGCCCGGGTCGTCCGGCGGGGTGCGCGACGGGCTGGGCGTGCTTGCCGACGTCCTCGATCACGCCTTGGACCAACTCGCCGGCGGAGACCACCAGTGACGGCCCCCGGGACGCTGGTACTGCGGGCCGCGATCACCGAGCAGCCCATCGTGCTGGCCGAACACGAGGAGCTGGTCGGCCACCGGGCGGCGGGGGCGATTGTGGGATTCGTCGGCATGATCCGCGACCACGACCACGGCAGACGGGTGACCCGATTGGAGTACTCCGCGCACCCGTCGGCACCGCAGGTGATGGCCGACGTGCTGTCCGAGGTTGCCGAGCAGGCCGTCGGGGTCCGCGCGCTGGCGGCCAGCCACCGGATTGGGGTGCTGCACATCGGTGACGCCGCGTTGGTGGCGGCCGTGGCGGCCGATCACCGCCGGGAGGCCTTCGAAGCCTGCGCGCTGCTCGTCGACACCATCAAGGCGCGGCTGCCGGTGTGGAAGCACCAGTTCTTCGCCGACGACACCGAGGAGTGGGTCGGCTCGGCGTAGCGGAGCCGACATCAATAAAAAAGCGGGGCCGGCAAGAAGCCGGCCCCGCTTTTTTGGGCTGTCTACATAACCCGGCTGGGCTGCAGCGCGAACGCGTCCAGCGCGTCGTTGCCGCTGATGTTCTCCGACCGGACGGCCTGCCACAGCTGCTGGTGGAAGCCGACCGAGACCGCTTCCTGCCGGTTGCCGTCCTGAGCGGGAGCCGGAGCCGGAGCCACCTCGTCGCCGGGCGCCGGGGCCTCGGGTGCCGGAGCCTCCGGGTTCCACCAAGGCGCGGGGGCCTCGGGGGCCGGCGGCGGGACATCCTCGGCGATCGGGGCCGGGGCCTCGGGAGCCGGAGCCTCGGGGAACCAGCCGGCGGGAGCCGCCGGTGCGGCGCCTTCGGCGGGAGCCGGGCCCTCGGGGGCCGGGGGAGCCCACCAGGGTGCGGGCTCGGGCGCGGGCGGGGGAGCCATCGGGTTGTCCATGGCCACGGTCTCGCCGTTGACGTCCGGGTTGTCGATCGGGGCGTCGGCCGGCGGCGTCGCCGGAACCTCACGGTGCGATGCGCTGGACAGCCCGCGGCCGCAGACCGGCCAGGCGCCACGGCCTTGGGTTGCCAGCACGTGCTCAGCGATCGCGATCTGCTGCTCGCGGCTGGCCAGGTGTGCCGACGGGGCGTACTTGCCGCCACCGTGCGCGCTCCAGGTGCTCGGCGAGAACTGCAGCCCGCCCTGGTAGCCGTTACCGGTGTTGATGCCCCAGTTGTTGCCGGACTCGCACCGGGCTACGTGGTCCCATTCGTCATCGGTAGCCGCGGCTGCGGTTCCGGCGAGGGCCAGGCTGCCGCCACCGATCACAGCTCCGGTGAAAGCGATTTTGGCGATGTTGACGTTCGATTGGGTGGGCTTGCGATGCCGTCCACTCATACGGTGGTGAGTTCCTCTCTGTCTACGCCTGCGAGGTCAGCGTCGGGTTCGGACAGGGGGGACTGTCCGGCCTTGATGCACACGGTGCGTCGTCGGCTTCACCCCGAGAGACCGGTCATGGCCTCAGGGCCGCTCTCGGCGGACCCGGTGGGTCCCCCGCCTCCATCCATCAGGTATTTGTGGTTTTCCTCGCCCGTTGGATGGAGCTCGGCGCTACGGGTGAGGAAAGGCGGATCGAACGGAAAATTTTTCGATACACCCGGAGATGTACCGTAACCGGTCTTACCCGCCGCGTCACCCTTCACGCTCCCGGGTGTTTTCATCGCTGGTTCTTCTCAAACCACCAGGAACCGCCAGCATTTGCGCAGCTCAGAGGCCACTCCACCAAGCTGTTGTCGGCCCGTGATCAATTCGTTATGTGACGTAGATCATGCTATCCGCCGGGTCTGATTCGGCGGTCCAGCTTCGTCTCTCCTTCGTCGAGCCAGCTAACCGCCGGCGAACGGAGGCAGGATGTCGACCGTTTCGCCGGGCTGCAAAGGCGCCTCGTGGTCGCGCACCGCGACACCGTCGCGAAGGTAGGAGCATCGGCCCAGCACCGCCGCCAGCCGCTCATTGCGGCTGGCGAGGGTCTGCGCCAAGGCGGCCACTCCCGCCCCGCGCGGCACGCTGACGTTCTCTGATTCGGTCCCCGCCGCCGCCCGTGCCGCGGCGAAATAGCGGACCGCCACTGCGACGCTGTCATCAGTGCCGCCGGTCTGATGGGTCATGGATCAGCCGCCGATCGCGCTCATCGGACGGTCCGGCTGGATGAAATCCGGATCGTTGATGCCATGGCCGGCCTTCTTGGTCCACATCGCGGCCCGCCACGCCTGCTCGATGGCGTCGTCATCGGAACCGTCTCGCAGTAGGGCGCGCAGGTCGTACTCCGCGGTGGCGAACAAGCAGTTGCGGATCTGACCGTCGGCGGTGAGTCGAGTCCGGTCGCAGTCTCCGCAGAACGGCCGCGATACCGAAGCGATGATCCCGAACGTGCCTGCCGGGTGGTCCGGGCCCTCGTCCACCAGCCACACTTCGGCCGGCGCGGATCCGCGCGGCTTCGGATCGGGCCGCAGGGTGAACTGTGCCTGGACCGTCTCCAGCAGTTGTTCGACGCTGAGCCCGGCGTCGCGGTTCCAGTTGTGGTCGGCGTCCAACGGCATCATCTCGATCACCCGCAGGTGGTAGCCCTGGAGTAGGCAGAAGCGCAGCAGGTTGATGATGTCGTCGCCGGTGATCTTGGGATCGAGCACGGCATTGACCTTGATCGGCCGCATCCCGGCCTTAGCGGCCGCGTCGAGGCCGGCGAGCACGTCGGGTAGTCGGTCGCGCCGGGTGATCTCGGCGAAGTGGGCGCGGTCGACGGTGTCCAGCGAGACGTTGATGCGGTCCAGCCCGGCGGCCACCAGGGCGCCGGCCCGGCGTGCCAGCCCCAGGCCGTTGGTGGTCAAGGCGATCTCGGGGCGAGGGCGCAGGGCTGCGGCTCCGGACACCACGCTTTCGAGATGGCGGGCCAGCAGCGGCTCACCGCCGGTGAACCGGATGTCGGTGATGCCCAGCCGGGTGACGCCGATCCGCATCAGCCGGACCAGCTCGTCGTCGCTCAGCAGGTGCTGGCTGGGAAGCCAGTCCAGTCCCTCTGCCGGCATGCAATAGGTGCAGCGCAGGTTGCAGCGGTCGGTCAGGGAGATCCGCAGATCGGTGTGGACCCGCCCAAAGGTGTCCACCAGCGGCCCGCTGGTCGGCATCTGCGCGGCGACGGCCCGCTCCACGGCTTCGTGGAAGGCGGCCTTCCGGGCGGCCTCCCGGTGGTCCGCGTCGGCAGCATCCGCGTGCGTTGGCGGTGTGCGCAGACCCGCTTGCCTCAACGTCATGTCCGTATCCGATTCGGTCGGCCGGGGAGCGACCGAATCGATTTCGGTGTCCGGTCCAGATCTCCTCCAGCGGCTTGTCCAGCCTACCGAGGAAACCTGGGTGTTTTGTGGGTCTGTCTCCGAGTAAGATCTGCTGCTGACGCGTCCTGCGCAGGCGGGACGCTTCCTTTATGTCCTCGAGTACGTGATCAGCGAGACGAGCAGGTGAGACCAGTGCCGACCGGCAAGGTGAAGTGGTACGACGCCGCGAAGGGCTTCGGCTTCCTGTCCCAGGAAGAAGGTGAGGACGTCTACGTCCGCGCCTCGGCCCTGCCGGACGGTGTGGAGGGTCTCAAGGCAGGCCAGCGGGTCGAGTTCGGCGTCGCCGCCGGACGTCGCGGGCCGCAGGCGTTGACGGTGAAGTTGATCGACCCGCCGCCGAGCTTGTCGCGGACCCGCCGCGAGGCGGCGCCGGCTGTCGAGCACCGGCACACTCCCGATGAGCTGCACGGCATGGTCGAGGACATGATCACGCTGCTGGAAGGTACTGTGCAGCCGGAGCTGCGCAAGGGGCGTTACCCGGACCGCAAGACCGCTCGGCAGATCTCCGAGGTGGTCAAGGCCGTGGCGCGCGAGCTCGACGCCTGAGCCCAGCCAGTGCTGGCGATCCCACTGCGAGTGGCGATCGTCGCTGACTGACTACTGAAATGACAGCTTCGGTCCCGTGCGACTGTGGCACTGGTCTGACCACCAGACCTCCGGCCATTTTTCGTGCTAGGGTTCCGATCATGACCCTGCGCCCGATCACTCGTCAGTCGATACCCGACGAGATCTTCGCCCAGCTCGCCGGCCAGGTGCTCTCGGGTGACCGGACGCCCGGCGACACCCTGCCGAGCGAGCGAACCCTGTCCGAGGCCCTCGGGGTGTCGCGTGCCGCTGTCCGGGAGGCGCTGGGCCGGCTGGACCGTGCCCGCCTCATTCAGATCCGCCAGGGCGGGTCCACGGTGGTCCGCGACTTCCGTGCCGAGGCCGGGTTCGACGTGTTGCCGCTGCTGCTCGTGCACGGCGGCGACGTCGACGGCGCCACGTTGGCCAGCGTGATCGAGGCCCGCGCCATCATCGGGCCACAGGTGGCCGCACTGGCGGCGGCCCGCGCCAACGACGACGCCCGCGCTCGACTGCGTGCCATGGTGGACGAACTGGAAGCCGAATCTGAACCCGTGCAACGGATGTGGCGTGCCCTGGGGTTTTGGGAACTCATCGTGGACACTGCCGAGTCCATCGCGTTTCGGCTGCTGTTCAACACGCTGAACCAGGCATACGTGCCCGTCCTCGACGCGCTCGTCAACGTGATGGCTGCCGAGGTCAACGACATCGAGCACTATCGGTCGCTTGCCGAAGCCATCACCGCCGGGGATGAGGATTCCGCCCGGCTGGCCGCAGCGGAGCTGCTCGAACTGGGCAGCGCCGCCTTCGCCGCGCTCGCCAACCAGTTGGAGGGTCTGCAATGAGCCGTAAACAGCAGACGCTGCGTGGGGCGTTCGCCGAATTCATCCGACACCCCAGTCCCTGGATGCTCGTCACGTGGGTGGGCGCGCTGTGGGCGGCACGCTTGGCGGTGGGTGGCTGGTCAATCGGTGACGCAGTGATCGCGGTTGCGCTCGTGGGCTTTTCGCCCCTGGGTGAGTGGTTGATCCATACCGGCATCCTGCATTGGCGACCGCGCACCGTGGCGGGCGTCACGATCGACTCACGCCTGGCCCGTGATCATCGTCTCCATCACCGCGACCCGCGCGACATTCCGCTGATCTTCATCCCGTGGCCCAGCCTGATCGTGATCATCCTCGGCCTGACGCCCTTGGCGCCGCTCGCCTTCCGTGGCATCGGAAAAGGGCTGACGTTCGTGCTCACCATCGCGACATTCCTGGTGTTCTACGAATGGATTCACTACCTCGTCCACACCGATTACAAACCCCGCCATGCGATCTACCGCGCAGTGTGGCGCAACCACCGGTATCACCACTTCAAGAACGAGAAGTACTGGTTCACCGTGACCAGCTCCGGTACCGCCGACCGACTCCTGGGTACCTACCCGGATCCACGCACGGTGGAATCGTCGCGGACGGTGCGAAACCTGCACGCGCCCACACCAACCGGTTGACCCACCGCGGCCGCGGCGTCATGACGGCGTTTGGTTTGACACCAACTGGTTAATCCCCGAAGCAGCGGTTCTTCGGCGGAGGCTGGTTCAGGAGGTGTCCGATGACGCAGCAGATGCAGGTCAGCGAGGAGCAAGCACGAGCCGTTGCCGAGGAGTCTCGCGAAAGCGGCTGGGAAAAACCTTCTTTCGCCAAGGGGCTGTTCCTCGGGCGGTTTCCCTTACCGCTCATCCACCCGTTTCCGCGGCCGTCCGATGACCCGGATGGTCAAGCCGCGCGCACCGAGGATTTTCTGGGCAGGCTGCGGGAGTTTCTGGAGACCGTCGACGGCACGGTTATCGAGCGTGACGCGCAAATCCCCGACGAGTACCTCAAAGGGCTGGCCGAGCTCGGCTGTTTTGGGCTGAAGGTCCCGGCCGAGTATGGCGGGCTGGGCATGTCGCAGGTCGCCTATAACCGGGCCCTGATGCTGGTGTCGAGCGTGCATCCCAGCCTCGGGGCGCTGCTGAGCGCGCATCAGTCGATCGGGGTGCCCGAACCGCTCAAGCTGGCCGGCACCGACCAACAGAAGCAGATGTTCCTGCCACGCTGCGCGGCCGGGGCGATCTCGGCATTTCTGCTGACCGAGCCCGATGTGGGCTCAGATCCCGCTCGGCTGGCGTCGACCGCGAGACCGATCGAGGACGGTGCGGCCTACGAGCTGGACGGGGTGAAACTGTGGACCACCAACGGCGTGGTGGCGCAGCTGCTGGTGGTGATGGCGCGGGTGCCCAAAGGCGACGGACACCGGGGAGGGATCAGTGCCTTCGTCGTGGAAGCCGATACGGCCGGGATCACCGTCGAACGCCGAAACAAGTTCATGGGGCTGCGCGGCATCGAGAACGGCGTGACCCGCCTGCACAAGGTTCGGGTGCCCGCGCAGAACCTGGTAGGGCGCGAGGGCGACGGCCTGAAGATCGCGCTGACTACTCTCAACGCCGGTCGCTTGGCCATTCCGGCAATGGCGACCGGATCGGCGAAATGGTCATTGAAGATCGCCCGGGAATGGTCCCGGGAGCGGGTCCAGTGGGGCCGGCCGGTCGGCGAGCACGAGGCCGTCGCCAAGAAGATCGCGTTCATCGCCGCCACCACTTACGCGCTGGAAGCGGTCCTGGAGCTGTCCGGTCAGATGGCCGACGAGGGCCGCAACGACATCCGGATCGAAGCGGCGCTCGCCAAATTGTGGTCCAGCGAGATGGGGTGCGTCATCGCCGATGAGCTGTTGCAGATTCGCGGTGGCCGCGGCTACGAGACCGCCGAGTCGCTTGCGGCGCGCGGAGAGCGTGCGGTGCCGGTGGAGCAACTGGTTCGGGATCTGCGAATCAACCGGATCTTCGAAGGCTCCAGCGAGATCATGCGGCTGCTGATCGCGCGGGAGGCGGTGGATGCCCACTTGGGCGCTGCGGGAGACCTCGCCAATCCCAAGGCTGGGCTCGGTCAGAAGGCCAAGTCCGCCGCCGGGGCCAGCGGGTTCTACGCAAAGTGGTTGCCGCAACTGGTATTCGGGGAAGGTCAACGCCCCACGGCCTATCGCGAGTTCGGCAGGTTGGCAATGCATCTGCGGTTCGTCGAACGCCATTCACGCAAGCTGGCGCGCAACACGTTCTACGGGATGGCCCGGTGGCAGGCCGGCCTGGAGAAAAGGCAGGGGTTCCTGGGGCGCGTGGTGGATATCGGGGCGGAGCTGTTCGCGATGGCCGCGGTGTGCGTGCACGCTGAATCGCAGCGAGTGGCCGACGGAACCGAAGGTCAGCAGGCCTACCAGCTGGCCGACGCGTTCTGCGAGCAGTCGCGGCTGCGGGTCGGGGCGTTGTTCGCCGCGTTGTGGACCAACAGCGACCGCACCGACACTCAGTTGGCCCACGCGGTGCTGCAGGACGGCTGCGTCTGGCTGGAGGACGGCGTCCTCGATCCGTCCGAGGCCACCGGTCCATGGATTGCCCACTGGGAGCCGGGGGCCTCGACCGAACCCGATCTGGCTCGGCGCTTCGTTGCCGATCGCCCGAAGTCGGCCGGTGGTGCACCCTGGTAGTCATGGCAAGCTACCGCGCGGGGGGCGACTACAAGCGCGACACCAACTACATCTCCACCCGGATCACCGCCGATGGCCGAGACGGTTATCCCGTCGAACCGGGCCGGTACCGGCTGGTCGTCGCGCGGGCCTGCCCGTGGGCCAATCGCGCGATCATCGTGCGGCGGCTGCTCGGGCTGGAAAAGGTTATCTCCATAGGCTTTTGCGGTCCCACCCACGATCAGCGCAGCTGGACCTTTGACCTGGACCCCGGTGGCGTCGACCCGGTGCTGCAGATCCCGCGGCTGCAAGACGCCTACTTCAAGCGCATTCCGGACTATCCCAAGGGCATCACCGTTCCGGCGATGGTCGATGTGCCCACCGGTGCGGTGGTCACCAACGACTTCGCCCAGATGACCCTGGACTTCTCCACCGAGTGGACGGCCTATCACCGCGACGGGGCTCCGCAGCTGTATCCCGAGCAGCTGCGCGACGAGATCGACGAGGTGGCCCGGCGCATCTACACCGAGATCAACAACGGGGTGTACCGGTGTGGCTTCGCCGGCACCCAGCAGGCCTACGACGCTGCCTACGACCGGTTGTTCACCGCGCTGGACTGGGTCAGCGAGCGCCTCGCCGATCAGCGATACCTGGTGGGGGACAGCATCACCGAGGCCGACGTCCGACTGTTCACCACCCTGGCCCGGTTCGACCCGGTCTATCACGGACATTTCAAATGCAACCGGCAGAAGCTGTCCGAGATGCCGGTGCTGTGGGCCTACGCTCGGGATCTGTTCCAGACACCCGGATTCGGTGACACGGTGGATTTCGTACAGATCAAACAGCACTACTACATCGTGCACGCCGACATCAATCCGTCCCAGATCGTTCCCGACGGCCCGGATCTGACGAATTGGCTTTCACCGCACGGACGAGAAGCGCTGGGCGGCAAGCCGTTCGGGGACGGCACCCCGCCGGGGCCGGTGCCGGCCGGCGAGCGGGTGCCGGCGGGCCATGGAGCTCAGTCCTAGCCGCGGGCCGCTGCCATCAGCCCGCAGTCACCTGACGGCCCCAGCGCATGCCCACCGCCCACTCGGCGTGCGGTACCGCGAACTGCTCGCCGGTGCTGGTGTCGACGACCAGGGTGAGCAGCTGCACCACCAGCCCGCGCAGCTGACCGCGTTGCGGGTCCACGGTGGGGACGGTGACCGCCAGGGTGCTGCCCGGCGGATAGATCTTGCCGGTGGAATCGGCGGGGTCGTCGTAAAGCCGCAGTAGTCGCCACGGCGCTTGACCAATGGTGTTGTCCACCGCCAGCTGCACCGGATGACGCGCGTCGACCGCCAGCGTGCCGCGCGCTTCGGTGAGCAGGCATTCATCGAGGTCGAGCACGCTGCAGTACAGATACGGCCCGGCGTGGGTGAGGTGCCCGTTGGAGTACACGCTGATCTGCGGCGGCGTCGGCTCCTCGGTTCGGCTGAACCACCAGGTGCCGAATCCGGCGAACGCCGCGGTCACCACCGCCAGCACCGCCACCAGCGCGGCCGTCGAGCGTTTCACCTACACATCACCCCTGTCTTGCCGGATCGAGGCGGGCGCCGTCCTGCTCGATCAGCACCGGCCGGTTGCCACCCAGGCCGGGAATCAACGAGTCGCCGTGGAACGACAGGATGGTCTGGGCCAGACCCGGGATCAGCAGAGCGGTGATCGCGGTGAAGCCCACCCACAGGTCGGTGTATACCAGCACCCCCAGCGCACCTCCCAATACCCAGGCCAGTTGCAGGGTGGACTCGGTGCGTCCGAACGCCGACGCCCGCGACTCCTCGGGAAGGTCGTCTTGCAGGGCGGCGTCCAGCGATGCTTTCGAGATCGCACTGGCCCCCGATGTCACCAGCGCGGCGATCGCCGCCATCACCAGGGTGCCGGCCACCGCCGCCGCCAGCGCGACGGCGGTCACCGCCATGGTGCAGCGCACCACCAGCACCGCGGGGCGGCCCAGTTGCAGCCGGGCAGCCGTGAAGTTGCCGGCGAAATTGCCCAACCCGGCGGCCGCCCCGATCAGGCCGAGAATGCCCAGCTGCACCCACCCGCCGGCGTCGTGCTGCTTGGCCACGAACGCCGGGTACAGGAACAAGAACCCGACCATGGCCTTGATGGTGCAATTGCCCCACAGTGCGGCGATGATGTTGCGGCCCAGCGGTTGCCGCAGAGGTTGGCTCAGTGCCCCGCCGGCCCGCCGAACCTGCTCGGGCCAGCTGCGGCGCCGTTCGTTGAAGCGGTAGCTCAGGGTGGTCGGAATCTCGCCGGTGGTCACTTCCACCCATCGCGGGATCCGCATCGACAGGACCGCGCCGGCCACCGAGACCGCGACGAGCACCAGCAGTGCTCCCGGTAACTGCAGCAGCCGGGTGAAGACGTACTCGGCCCCCGCGGCGACCCCGCCGCCGACGATCGTTCCGCCGAGCAGGCCGAACATCGTCAGGCGGGAATTGACCCGCACCAGATCGATCGACGGCGGCATGACCCGTGGCGTCACCGCGCTGCGCAACACCGTGAAGGACTTCGACAGCGCCATCATCGCCAACGCGCACGGGTAGAGCACCCAGGAGCCGAAGGTGCCCGCGACACCGTCGTAATTGGCGATCAGCACCAGGGCCAGTCCGGTGCGCAGCGAGAACGACATGGCCAGCGCGGCGCGCCGGCCGTGCTGGAGGCGGTCCAGGGCGGGGCCGATCAGCGGTGCGACCACCGCGAACGGCGCGATGGTCACCAGCAGATACAGCGCCACTCGGCCCTTGCTCTCCCCGGCGGCCGCGGCGAAGAACAAGGTGTTGGCCAGCGCCACGGCCATCGCCGCGTCCACCGCGAAGTTGGCCACCACCGGCCAGGTCAATGCGGTGAGTCCGGATTTGTCGGCGCCGTCGGCGGTGGCGGCCCGTTGCACCAGCCCGTACATCCGGGAGCCCATTTCGCGACTGCGCGCCGCGGCGGCTCGGGTGACCGTGACACGGTCGCTGGCTCCCGAACCGCCCGGAGGCTCGGGGCGGCGAGGGGTGTCGGTGTGTTCGCGTAGCGGGGGCAGGTACCGGTTGTTGCTGGGCATGGGCTTGCGCTGCCGCTGGTCACCCGCGTTGTTGCTGGGGTAGCTGGCCATGCCGGGATGTTGTCCGGCCGAGCCGTTACGCGCACCGCGGCCGGTGGCCGGAGGCGGACGGCGGCGCCGGCCCGGTTCGGGGAGATCGCGACGCCGTGCAGACACACCGCGATTCTTCCCTATGTCCGCCGTACGACCGCGTAGGCCGTGATCGTGCCTGCATGTGGCTGACAGAGCCGCGCTGCGGCAGTATGAGGGACGTCATTGAACGGAAGGGACCCGCGTGACCGGACCCAGCGCAGAATCAGCCACTGCGACCATCGCCGTGCCCACGGTGCTGGCCGCAGCCGTCGAGCAGGCCCGCTCGGCCGTCGCCGAGTTCAGCGGTGCCGAGACTGTCGGCGAGCACCTGGGAGTCGACTACGAGGACCCGACCGCCGCCACTCACCGGTTCGGTGCGTTGCTGCCCGGTTATCAGGGCTGGCAGTGGGCTGTCGTCGTCGCTGCCGTCCCGGGCGCCACGGAGCCCACGGTCAGCGAGGTCGTGCTGGTGCCCGGCCCCACTGCCCTGTTGGCTCCGGAGTGGGTGCCGTGGGATCAGCGGGTCCGGCCCGGCGACCTGGGGCCGGGGGACCTGCTGGCGCCACCCGCCGACGATCCGCGCCTGGTACCCGGGTACACCTCGAGCGGCGACCCGCAGCTTGACGAGGTAGCCGGTGAGATCGGCCTGGGACGACGCTGGCTGATGAGTCCGGTGGGCCGCGCCGAGGCGGCGCAGCGCTGGCACGACGGCGAGTACGGCCCGGATTCGGCGATGGCGCGGTCCACCAAGCGGGTCTGCCGCGACTGCGGCTTCTATTTGCCGCTCGCCGGTGAACTGGGCACGGTATTCGGCGTCTGCGGCAACGAAATGTCCGCCGACGGGCACGTGGTCGACAACCGCTACGGCTGCGGCGCGCACAGTGACACTCCGGTGCCCGCGGGCACCGGTTCCCCGGTATACGAGCCCTACGACGACGGCGTGCTGGAGATCGTCGATGTCACGACGGTTCCCGCAGCCCCACCGGTTGACGAGGTCAGCGAGCCGGTTGACGAGCCGGCTGGGCCGGTGGCTGATGAGGCGACCGAAGCGACCATGGAGACCGAGGCGGCGCCGGAATCGATGGTGGAGCCCGAACCACCCGAACCAGTAGCAACAGAGTCAGATGCCGCCGGTGAAACGGTCGCCGATATCCCCGCCGAGCCGGGGGACCCGGAGGCAACCTGACGTGCACCGCGGTTTTCGGGGTCGGCTCTACCGTCAGCGCTGCTGCCCGAGTCGTGCGCGACGGTGAATCGCCTTGACTTCGGTCCAATTCACCTGCGGCCGAACGAGTCCCCGCCTGGCCAAGTAGCGGTTTCCCGCCGCGCGGTTACTTCTGGCGGCGCGCCACAACACCACTGCCATGCGTGCCGGTGGCGTGAACGCGGAACCGACGAAGATCCAATCGCCCCCGCGGCGCTCCAGGCTTCCCTGGATGCGCAGGGCTTTCAGGTGCCAGAGCTTTTCGTCATGCGAGTGGCAGAGTAGGTTGGCCGGGCCCTCGACGACGTCGAGGCCTTTCGGCCACACAACGACCATCTCGCCCGTGGCGGCGTCCAAGGGTAGGGAGGTCTGTCGGACGCTGACCGGATATCCGTAGGAATCGGCCGCCGTCACAACGCCGCCGATTTCCGAGAACGCCGCCAGCGCCCTGGCCGCGTCAGTCCACATGACTGAGCTCTTCGAAGTCGAATCGACGCGGGTTTTGGCTGAAATCTCTGGTAGGCCAATGCAATATCCGGTATGGCGTCACCTGTATCGCGAGGCGTACGTAGTAGAAGGGAAACAGTCGCCGACCGAGCCAACTGCTCATGAAGGCACTTGCCGGCTGTCGTGCGCAGACCTGCTCGAACAACCGGCGCAAGTCGCGATTCTCCCTGAGATCGGCGATGATGCGATCCTCGGCGATGGCGTCGCCCTGGACCAGGACGGCGCCTGGATTATCGAAGCCTGAGCCGGTGGGCTCGGAAAACAGCATGCTCACCTTCGGGTTGCGACGGATGTTGAATGCCTTCTGGGGCAAGCCGATGCTGGTACAGATCAGGAAGCGTCCATCGGGGAGCAAAAGCGGACAGATCGGCCAGGTCTGTGGCGAGCCGTCTCGAGACATCGTGGTCAACTCACAAGTGCGGAAGTTCTCGATGATCTGGAGGGCAGAGGGTTCCGGGCTCATCGCGGCAGTTCGTGAGCCCTCGAGAGCGGCGCGGTACCTCATCAGGGTGCGTCGCGCGAATACCCGGATCAGGATGCGTTGCAGTCGCGGGATGTGGCTCAGCAGTCGTCGGGCCTCATCCGCCGATGATGCGTCGAAAGTCAAGCCGCCCAACATAAGACCGAGTCGGAAGTTCTTCCGCGAGATGAATTCGGAGCCGCGGGCGGCGCATTGCTGCCATTCCTCGGCGGTGATGTGTTGGTTGATGAGCGGGACGATGTTGCGCTCTTCATCGGCAAGGTGCTCGTCCACCCGAGCTGACAGATCCGCCACGGCCGAGAGGAGTTGCGCAGCGAGCCGGGCATCGGCGGTGCGTGCCCAGGACGGCAGAACTGACTTGACCTTGGCGTCAGCGACGGCGATCGCGCGGTGAGCTTGTTCCATACGCGTGACGGCCTCGGCGAATTCGGGTGCTCGGCAGTGCAGTTTCGGCCAGATCAACTCGTCTTCAGCTGCATGGTGGTGGTGTAGTGCGGCCATGATCAGCTCGATGTGAGAGCCGACGACAGCAGATCGCGCGGTGTCGCCGGCCGTGACGCCCCGAATCAAGGCGGGAACGTCGTGCAATTCGCTGCGGAACACTTTGTGAACGATTGCCATGTCGAACGCGTCCGTCGGCATGAGGGCCTCCTTCGCCGTCTCGGGCCGTGGGAAGGCCTTTGTGTCGGCGTAGAACCCGTGTCGCGCGCAGCTTGTGCGACGCGATCACGAGATGATGGACTGCCAGGATGGATATATTTAGTTGAGGTGGTCATGTAATGAATACAGTGGAACTGTACTAAAATGGCTGAGGAAGTCAAGCCTCGACGGCAATATCGCTCCGCTGCGCGCACCCGGCAGCGTGAGGCGACACGTGCAGCGGTAGTCGACGCCGCGACAGCCGGGTTCATCGAGAACGGCTACGCGACCACCACGATCGCGCAGATCGCTGCGCGGGCACAGGTATCGCCGGAGACCGTGTACGCCGTGTTCGGAACCAAGCGAGACGTACTGCGCGCCGTGGTCGAACAGGCTTCGGCCGGAGCGCCCAGCACCGACGCCTGGCGTACCGGGGACTGGCTTACCCGGGTGAAGGCGGAGCCCGACCAGCGGCGCCGCCTCGAGCTGATCACCGATGCGACCCGCGATGTTCTGCGCCGGGTGGCTCCGATCGACGAGATCGTGCGCTCAGTGGCAGCCTCCGACCCGGAGATCGCCGAGCTGCAGAGCGAACTCGAACGCCGTCGTCGTAACGATCTTCGCGGGCTGGTGCAACTGCTTGCCGAGGCCGGGCCGCTGCGGGTATCAGTCGACCATGCGGTGGACCTGTGGTGGGCGCTGGGCCACAGCACCGGTCCCTACCGCTCGCTCACCGTTGACCGGGGTTGGAGCCACCGACGGGCTCGGGCCGCGATCATCGATGTCGTGGCCCGCGCTCTGCTCGCCGATGCCTAAGTCGACATCGGTCGCCACGCAGTGCCTAACCGAAGTTGAACAGGTACTCGCCCGGGAGCACGAAGATCATGTTGAAGGCGGTGTTGACCACCGCTCCCGGTAGGCCGAGCACATAGTTGACGATGTCCAGCGGGATGGTGGCCGCCTGGCTGAAGGCCATCCCGAAGTCGAGGTTGATCAGGCTGGTGACCACGTTCGAGATGTCGTCGTACAACGTAAACGGCAGGCTGATAAAGCGGTTGAACAGTCCTACCGCGGCCGCCACTTCCGCGTTGAACAGGCCGACGATGTCGAATGCAGCGGCGGCGCCGGGCACGTCCAACGCGTCGGCGGCGCCGGGCAGGACGTCGAACACGTCGGCGGTGCCGGGGACGTTGAGTTCCTCGGCGATGCTGGACATGTCGAAAGGCGCGAGCCCGGCGAGGGTGTCGAAGCTGTCGACGACCGCGCTGGCGGCCAGCGCCACCTCCGCCGACACCGCGGCCACGGCGCGCGTGCTGATTTCGGGTGACGCCGCCACCGGGGCCAGGCCGGCGGCCACCAGCGCGGTCGCTGCGACGGCGACGATCGGCAGTCGCACTGCGGATTTCGCGGTTTCCATGGATTCCTCCCAGTATCCTGCCCGTTTCAGGGGACGTTACTCCGCCGCCACAGGGGCGTCAGGCGTTCTCTGCGGCGGCCTTGATCTTGCTCAGCGAAGCGTTCATGCCCTCGACCAGCTCGCGTTCGAAGGTGGGCGTCCCGCCCATGAACTTGCCCACCAGAAACGCCGAGACCGCCGTGGTGTTGCCGTTTTCGACGTGCCGACTCTCGATGACCCGAGTGCCGGTGGCGGTCGGCTCGAGCTCATAGCTCCACACGCTGTGGTTCTCGGTGACGCGGAACGCGAGCTTGCGCTCCGGGATGTATTCGGTGATGACGGAGCTGGTGGGCCAGAACATCCGGCCGCGCCGGTTGACGTTGATCGTGCGGGTGCCCTGACGCACCGCACCCAGCGGCTTCATCCACCGGCACTGCGGGCTCCACTCGGGCATCCGCCGGAAGTCGGAGACCAGCGCCCACACCTTGGCCACCGGTGCGTTGATGTCGATCTGTGCCGTCAACAGCGGGGCTGCCATGGCGTTCCTCCTCGAATCGTCGGTTCGTAACTCTATTCGTTTTCGAGCCCGGTTTGGGCTCCGCGCGCGCCGCGTCGTGCCGCCCTGCGTTGCACCAGAAAGATAGTGGTGCCCACCATCCCGACGCCGAGCCCCGCCACGCTTACCGGCCGCCACCCCTCCAGCGCGGGCACCGTGAACGCGGCGATGGTCGCGCAGCAGAAGCCGGCGACCCCGGCGCGGATTACCGGCCAGACCCGCAGCAGGGCGGTCGGCAGCGGTGGCGGCTCGGGGGCGTGCTCCGGGGAGTGCTGAGGGGTCATCGCCGTTGACGTTAGCGCCTCGCCGGTAAAGTTCCCGCAGTGGCCAGGGTCGTCGATGTCGTCGATATCGATGACCCCCGCGATTCCCGGCTGGATGATTTCCGCGACCTGAACAGCATCGACCGTCGCCCAGACCTGCCCACCGGAAAAGGATTGGTGATCGCCGAAGGGGTGCTGGTGGTGCAGCGGATGCTGGCATCGCGGTTCACCCCGCGGGCGCTGCTGGGCACCGATCGGCGGCTGACCGAGTTGACGCCCGACCTGACCGCACCTGACGCCCCCGACGTCCCGTATTACCGGGTCTCCGCGGAGGTGATGGCCGACGTGGTGGGGTTTCACCTCAACCGAGGCGTGCTGGCCGCCGCGTCGCGGGTGCCCGAGCCGCCGGTGGCCGACCTGGTCGCCGGGGCCCGCACGATCGCGGTGCTCGAGGGCGTCAACGACCACGAAAACCTGGGTTCGATCTTTCGCAACGGTGCCGGGTTGGGCGTGGACGCGGTGGTGTTCGGCAGCGGCTGCGCCGACCCGCTCTACCGGCGCTCGGTGCGGGTCTCGATGGGGCACGCACTGCTGGTGCCGTTCGCCCGTTCGGCGGACTGGCCCGGCGATCTGGCGATGCTGCGCGAGCAGGGCTTTCGGCTGCTGGCGATGACTCCGGACCCGCGGGCCGAGGTGTTGTCGAGTGCGATGGCGAAGGTGCGCGACGAACCGGTGGCGGTGCTGGTCGGCGCGGAGGGGCCGGGCCTGTCGGAGAAGGCGATGCGCGCCAGTGACATTCGGGTCCGCATCCCGATGTCGCGGGGAACGGACTCGCTCAACGTCGCCACCGCAGCCGCGCTGGCGTTCTACGAGCGCATTAGGCTGCCGGAATGACCTCCACCCCCCGTACGCCGTGGGGGACGGGTTTGACGGTGGCGGGGTTCGTCGCGGCGGTGACGGGGACCGCGATCACGGTGTTGAGCCTGGGGCTGCTGCGCGTGCATCCCGCGGTGGCGGTGGTGCTCAATCTGATTGCGGTGGGAGGGCTGGCTCCCACGGTATGGGGCTGGCGGCGCACTCCGGTGCTGCGATGGTTGGCCTTGGGCGCCGGGATCGGCGTGGCGGGCGCGTGGCTGGTGCTGCTGGCGCTGGCCGCTCAGCGCTGACCGGTCGAACGCACCCCGAGCAGGACGTCCTCCCACCCCGGGACTTCCGGCTTGCTGCGGCGGGCGCGGCTCCCCGCGCGCTGCTGCACCGGCACCTCTTCGACCACCGCGGGGGCGGCCGGAGCCTCGAAGTCCAACTCGGCCACCGCGGCAACCGGCCGCAGCGGACGGCCGAAGCCGGGGTCGATCAGCTCCATGGCCGCGTCGTCGACCGCGGTCACCGTCCCGCCGTGCGCGCCCGGAGCGAACCGGAAGTGGGCGACGTTGTCCGAACGCCCGGCCTTCCAGGCCAGCTGCACCGTCCAGCGCCCGTCGTCGTTGCGCCACGCGTCCCAGCTGCTGCTGTCGGAGCTCAAGCCCCGCGACACCAGCGCGGAGGTGACGACCTCCAGCAGGGTTGGCACCGCTGGGCCGTCGGCCAGCACCGGGTGGGCGGCGGTCGCCAGCTCCGCGGCCCGGGACCGCTCCAGCAGCACCGGGTGGGCGAAGCGTTCCACCCGGGCGACGTCCACACCGGCTGCCGCGGCCACCTGTTCGACCGACGCCCCGGCGCGGATGCGCGCTTGGATGTCCTTGGGGCGCAGCATGCTGCTGCCCGCGTCGGCCGGATTCTGACCTACGCGGTGGCCCTCGCCGCGGACTGCGCCGCGCAGCCGGTCGTCGATGCGCACCCGAAACATCTCGGTGTGGTCTTCGCCGTCGCCGGTGCTCTCGCAGATGATGTGTTTGCCGTCGACGTCGAGGCCTATGGCCCTCAGTTCCCGCATGACTTCTCCTTGCGAACGCCCGGTTACCTGCGGACTCTAGTCCAGTCGACAGCCCGCCCCGTCGTGACACGCGGGCGTTATAACGATCCGATTACGGGCGCTGGGACCAAGCAAGCCCGCTGAGCTCAAAGCCCTGGCAGAGCCGCGCTCAGAGCCGTTCTACCACCCAGTCCACGCACTGGGTCAGAGCGCTCACGTCGTCGGGCTCCACCGCCGGGAACATCGCGACCCGCAGCTGGTTGCGGCCCAGCTTGCGGTAGGGCTCGGTGTCGACGATGCCGTTGGCCCGAAGCACCTTGGCCACCGCGGCCGCGTCCACTTCGTCGACGAAGTCGATGGTGCCCACCACCTGCGAGCGTAACGCCGGGTCGGCGACGAACGGCGTGGTGAAAGGCCGCTCCTCGGCCCATGAGTACAGCCGGTGCGACGAGTCCGCGGTGCGCTTGACCGCCCAGTCCAGCCCGCCGTTGCCCAGCATCCAGTCCAGCTGCTCGGCCAGCAGCACCAGGGTGGCGATCGCCGGAGTGTTGTAGGTCTGGTTCTTGGTGCTGTTGTCCACCGCGATCGGCAGCGACAGGAACTCCGGCACCCACCGGCCGGACGCAGCGATCGCCTCGATGCGGGCCAGCGCGGCCGGGCTCATGATGGACAGCCACAGCCCACCGTCGGAGGCGAAGTTCTTCTGCGGGGCGAAGTAGTAGGCATCGACCTCGGTGATGTCGACCGGCAGTCCGCCGGCGCCGGACGTCGCGTCGATCACGACCAGGGCGTCACCCGAGCCGCTGGGCCGGCACACCGGCACCGCCACCCCGGTCGAGGTCTCGTTGTGCGCCCAGGCGATCACATCGACCGACGGGTCGGACTGCGGCTCGGGGGCGCTGCCCGCGTCGGCCTTGATGACGATCGGGTCGCCGACGAAGGGGTTCTTGGCCACCGCGGAGGCGAACTTCGCGCTGAACTCGCCGTAGGTCAGGTGCAGCGACCGCTTGTCGACCAGCCCGAACGCCGCGGCGTCCCAGAACGCCGTGGAGCCGCCGTTGCCCAGGACCACTTCGTAGCCGTCGGGCACCGAGAACAGTTCGCGCAACCCGGAGCGGACGCGGCCGACCAAGTCTTTGACCGGCGCCTGACGGTGGGAGGTGCCGAACAGCGGCGCCGCCGTGGTGACTAGCGCGTTCAACTGCTCAGGGCGGACCTTCGACGGCCCACAGCCGAACCGTCCGTCAGCGGGCTTGATGGTGTCCGGGATCGTGAGCTGCTCAGCCATGGCCTCTAGCGTAGACAGCGGCCGGCGGGCGTCCGCAGGCCAGGTTTATTGTGATGTGGATCACCCGGAGCGCTCGACACCTGTCACGCCCACAGTGTTGATCCGGAGTCTGGACGGGTACCCAGTACCTGCGGTACCGTTGTACATAAGCCTGGTAAATGTAAACGACTGGTGGAGGTGTCTCCGATGGCTCAGAAAGCCGCTCGAACCCGCATCGTGCGCCGGTGGCGAGCCAACATGGAAGTGACCGACGACGCGAACTACGTCGAGATCCTCAACACCTTGTCGGAAGGTTCGGTGCGCCGGAACTTCAATCCGTACACCGACATCGACTGGGACACCCCCGAGTTCAAGGTCACCGAAAACGACCCGTGCTGGATCCTGCCGGGCACCGACCCGATCGGCCGGCACTGGTGGTACCAGTCGCAGCCCGAGGACGTCCAGATCAAGATCGGCATGTGGCGCCAGGCCAACGTCGCCAAGGTCGGGCTGCACTTCGAGTCCATCCTGATCCGAGGCCTCATGGAGTACGCGTTCTGGGTGCCCAACGGCTCACCGGAGTACCGCTACTGCCTGCACGAGGCGGTGGAAGAGTGCAACCACACCATGATGTTCCAAGAGATGGTGAACCACATCGGCGCCGACGTGCCCGGCATGCCGCGGTTGCTGAAGTGGGTGCAGCCGTTCATCCCGCTGGTCGCCGGACCGCTGCCGATCCCGTTCTGGTTCGGCATCCTGGCCGGCGAGGAGCCCATCGACCACATCCAGAAGGCCATCCTTCGGGAGGGCAAGACCCTGCACCCGATCATGGAGCGGGTGATGGCCATTCACGTGGCCGAGGAAGCGCGGCACATCTCGTTCGCGCACGAATACCTGCACAAGCGCATTCCGAACCTGCCGCGTCGCAAGCGGTTCTGGCTGTCGCTGTACGTTCCGATCGTCATGCGGATCCTGTGTTCGGCGATCGTGGTGCCGCCCAAGGCGTTCTGGACCGAGTTCGACATTCCCCACGAGGTCCGCAAGGACATCTTCTTCCGCTCGGCAGAAGCTCGTCAGATGCTGCAGGACATGTTCGGTGACGTCCGGATGCTGTGCCACGACACCGGTTTGATGAACCCGGTCGCCAAGCTGGTGTGGCGGATCTGCCGGATCCACGGCGCTCCGTCCCGGTTCCGCAGCCAGCCGCAGCGCGCGCACCTCACGCCCGTTGCCGCTTCGGTCGCGTAGCGCGCGCTCAAGTCATGCCGCACGTTATCACCCAGGCGTGTTGTAACGACGCCTCGTGTGTGTTCGCCTGCCCGGTCAACTGCATTCACCCCACGCCGGACGAGCCCGACTTCGCCACGTCGGAGATGCTCTACATCGACCCCGACGCGTGTGTGGACTGCGGTGCCTGCGTGCGGGCCTGCCCGGTCGACGCGATCGTCCCGCATACCAAGGCGCTGGCCGAACAGTTGCCGTTCGTGGAGATCAACAGGTCGTTCTACCCGGAACGACCTGAAGGGGTGAAGCTGCCGCCGACCTCCAAGCTGGCGCCCATCCTGCCGGCCGCCGAGCTGCACCAGCGCGGCAAATATCCGCTGACCGTGGCTATCGTCGGCTCCGGCCCGGCGGCCATGTACGCGGCCGACGAGCTGCTGACTCAGCAGGGCGTGCTGGTGAATATGTTCGAGAAGCTGCCCACCCCTTACGGTTTGGTGCGTGCCGGCGTCGCCCCGGATCACCAGCGCACCAAGCTGGCCACCCGGCTGTTCGATGAGATCTCCTGGCGCCGTGGTTTCCAGTTCTTCCTCAACGTGGAGGTGGGCAAGCACCTGAGCCACGCGGACCTACTGCAGCACCACCACGCCGTGCTCTACGCCTCGGGTGCGCTGCACGACCGGCGGCTCGAGATCGACGGCATGGGTTTGCCCGGAACGGGCACGGCCACCGAGATCGTCGGCTGGTACAACGGCCATCCCGAGTTCACCGACCTGCCAGTCGATCTCAGCCACGAGCGGGTGGTGATCGTGGGCAACGGCAACGTGGCCCTCGATGTGGCGCGCATCCTCACCGCCGACCCGGATCGGCTGGCCCACACCGACATCGCCGACTACGCACTGGCAGCGCTGCGTGACTCGGCGGTCCAGGAAGTGGTGATCGTCGCCCGGCGCGGTCCCATTTCGTCTGCGTTCACGCTGCCCGAATTGGTGGGGCTCACGCAGACCGCCGAGGTGGTACTCGACGCCGAAGACCATGTCCGGGTACGCGATGACCTGGCGACCGTCCAGGACAACTTGACCCGGCAGAAACTGGAGATACTGACCAAGTTGGGGGACGCCTCGGCGCCGATCACCCGCCCGCGGATCCGATTCGCCTACGAGTTGACCCCGGGTCGAGTCCTCGGTGAGGACCGTTGCAGCGCAGTGGAATTCACTGTCACCGGGACCGACCAGGTGCGACGTATCGACGCCGGAATGGTGCTGTCTTCGATCGGCTACCACGGAACGCCCATCGCCGACCTGCCGTTCGACGACGCTGCCGGCGTCGTCCCCAACGAGGGCGGTCGCGTCATTGACCCGGCGACCGGCGAGCGAGTTCCGGGAGCCTACGTGTCGGGCTGGATCAAGCGCGGTACCAACGGTTTCATCGGCTCCAACAAGTCCGACTCGCTCAAGACGATCCAAACGCTGGCCGCTGACTACAACGCAGGCCTGCTGACCGAGCCGATAGCCGGACCGCGTGCGATCGCCCGAATGGTGCACGCCCACCAACCCGACGTCATCGACGCCGCCGGCTGGAAGGCGATCGACAAAGCAGAGATCGCCCGTGGCGAAGCGCAAGACCGGCCGCGGGTGAAGTTCACTCGCGTTCCGGACATGCTTGACGTGGTCAAAGACCACTCGGACCTGCCGCTGCTGCAGAACCTGCTCGGCGCACTGAAACGGCACTGACCCGCCGAACCCCACCGGCCCCGCCGAGCGTGTACTCCGTGCGAAAAATCGCGCAGAATCTCGCGCTGGTTACACGTTCGGCGCAAGGACAGCCGGGTCAGCTTTTGGTGACGTGCTCCCAGCCCGCAACGGATTCCGCGCTGCGCGGCCCCGGGCCCACGTAGATCGCCGATGGGCGCACCAGCTTGCCCAGCCGCTTCTGCTCCATGATGTGGGCGCACCAGCCCGCGGTGCGGCCACAGGTGAACATCGCCGGCATCATCGCCGCGGGCACCTCGGCGAAGTCGAGGATCACCGCCGCCCAGAACTCCACGTTGGTCTCGATGGCCCGGTCCGGGCGACGCTCCCGCAGCTCGGCCAGCGCCGCCTGTTCCAGCGCCGCGGCCACCTCGAAACGCGGGGCCGCCAGTCGCTTGGCGGTGGCCCGCAGCACTCGGGCGCGCGGGTCCTCGGCGCGGTATACCCGGTGGCCGAAGCCCATCAGCTTCTCGCGCCGGTCCAGGATGCCCTTGACCACCGCGCGCGCGTCACCGGTGCGCTCTGCCTCGGCGATCATCGGTACCACCCGCGCCGGGGCGCCGCCGTGCAGCGGGCCGCTCATGGCGCCGATCGCGCCGGACAGCGCTGCGCCGACGTCGGCGCCGGTGGAGGCGATCACCCGGGCGGTGAAGGTCGAAGCGTTCATTCCGTGCTCGGCCGCTGACACCCAGTAGGCGTCGATCGCCTCGGTGTGACGCGGGTCGGGCTCACCGCGCCAGCGGGTCATGAACCGCTCTGTGATGGTGGTGCACCTGTCGATCGCCTGCTGCGACACCGCAGACGCCTGCCCACGGGCCGACTGTGCGACGTAGGACAGCACCATCACCGACGCGCGGGCCAGCTGGTCGCGGGCGGTGGCGTCGTCGGTGTCCAGCAACGGCTTAAAGCCCCACTGCGGGGCCAGCATCGCCACCCCGGCCTGGGCGTCGACCCGGACGTCGCCGGTGCGTATCGGCAGCTCCAGCGGTTCGGCGGGCGCCAGCGGACGGTTGAAGTCGCCGTCGACCAGCAGGGCCCACACGTCGCCGAAGCCGACCTTGCCGGCCAGGTCCTCGACGTCGACGCCGCGGTAGCGGAGCGCCCCGCCGTCCTTGTCCGGTTCAGCGATTTCGGTAGTGAAGGCCACCGTGCCTTCCAAGCCGGCGACAAAGTTCTCCGGGACCGCAGCAGTCATACACCGGATTCTTCCACCCCGGTGCCGAGCCGTTGCTACCGGCCGGTAACGAGGGCTGGTCTGCGGCGAGGCGTAGCGTTGGGCGGTGCACAGGACGGGCCCAGACAACGAGCACCTGGCGGCGATGCGAGTGGAATACCAGGAGAAGGACAACAGCGGCGACCTCGACGCGGACTGGCTCGAGGCGGGCTGGGAGGTTTTGCTGCGCAACTGGATCGGCGATGCCGAGCGCGCCGGGATAGCCGAACCCAACGCCATGGTGCTGGCGACGGTCGAGGGCGGCCGCCCGGTCAGCCGCTCGGTGCTGTGCAAGAACCTCGACGAGAACGGCGTGACGTTCTTCACCGACTCCGACTCCGCCAAGGCCGCTGAGCTGGCCGCGACGCCCTACGCATCGGCGACGTTTCCCTGGTATCAGCTGGGCCGCCAAGTCCACATTCGCGGACCGGTCACCCAGCTCGCCGAATCGGTCAGCGCCGAGTACTGGGCGCACCGACCGCGGGCGTCCCAGTTGGGTTTCTGCGCGTCGCAGCAGTCGCAGCCGATCGCGTCGCGGGCCGCACTGCTGGCGCAGTTGGACGCGGTGACGGCCCAATTCTCCGGGGCCGAGTCGATCCCCGCGCCGCCGAACTGGCGCGGCTATCGGATCGCTCCCGAGGTGGTGGAGTTCTGGCAGGGCCGGGAAGGCCGGTTGCACAACCGGATTCGGGTGACCGGCGGGCGGGTGGAGCGGCTCCAGCCGTGAGTCCGGTGCCGCCGCGGTGAGGATCTTCGCCGACACCACCCCGCTGCGCAGCCCCGACTTTCGGCGGTTGTGGCTGGCCGGCATCCCGACCGTCATCGGGGCGAACCTGACCATCTTCGCGGTGCCGGTGCAGATCTATGCGCTGACCCGAAGCTCGGCCTACGTCGGGTTGTCCGGACTTTTCGCGTTGGTGCCGTTGGTCGTCTTCGGTCTGCTCGGCGGCGCGTGGGCCGACGCCATGGACCGCCGCAAGCTGCTGATCATCGCCTCCTGCGGGCTGGCGGTGGCGTCGCTGCTGTTGTGGGTGCAGGCCGCGGCTGCTTTCGACAACGTGTGGGTCGTGCTCGGACTGCTGGGCGTGCAGCAGGGGTTCTATGCGGTCAATTCCCCGACCCGGTCCGCGGCGATTCCGCGGCTGGTGGCCGGCCACGATCTGCCCGCCGCCAATTCGCTGAACATGACCGTCATGCAGTTCGGGGCGATCGTCGGCCCGCTGCTGGCCGGGCTGCTGCTCGGCTGGGTGGATCTGTCCACTCTGTACCTGATCGACACCGTGACCTGCATCTTCCCGATCTGGGCGACATTCCGGCTGGCTGCCATGCCACCGGTCGACTCGGCCGGCCCGTCCAGTTTCGGGATCGCGGCCGTGCTGGACGGATTCCGTTACCTGGCCGGCAACACCGTGGTGCTGATGTCGTTCGTCGTGGACCTGATCGCGATGATCCTCGGCATGCCCAGGGCGCTGTTCCCGCAGATCGCGAGCGCGGACTTCGGCGGGCCGGTCGAGGGCGGCACCGCCATGGCCCTGCTGGCCGCGGCGATGTCGGGCGGGGCGGTGCTGGGCGGGGTGTTCTCGGGGTGGCTGCCGCGGATCACCCGTCAGGGCCTGGCCGTGGTGGCTGCGATCGTGGTCTGGGGCGTTGCCATGATCGGCTTCGGGCTCGCGGTCGGCCACGGCGGAGGACATGCCGGCCGAGCGCTGTGGGTGGCGCTGGTGTTCCTGGCAGTCGGCGGCGCCGCGGACATGGTTTCGGCGGCCTTCCGATCGACGATGCTGCAGCAGGCCGCATCCGACGAGATCCGCGGCCGGCTGCAGGGGGTGTTCACCGTGATCGTCGCCGGCGGCCCCCGGCTCGCCGATGCCGTGCACGGTGCCGCCGGCGCAGTGGTGGGGACGGCCGCGGCGTCCGCCGGTGGCGGGGCCCTGGTGGTGGTGGGCGTGGTGCTTGCGGCCCTGGCAGCGCCCGCATTCCTGCGCTATCACCGGCCCGGTGATGTACGCCGGCCACCGTCACCGGAACGCCGATAGGAGATACCCCGGCCCCGGGCGGGCGCGCCGGCCCGGAACCGACTACCTTTTCCTATACACGTCCTATACGCCCAATCTGGTCAGCCGAATAGCGCAAAGGGGTTCCTTGTGGCCGCAACCGATGACACCGCCACTCTCCGGTATCCGGGCGGCGAGCTAGAACTGCCGATCGTCAAGGCGACCGAGGGGTCCGACGCGCTCGCCATTGGTTCGCTGCTCGCCAAGACCGGCTACACCACGTTCGACAATGGCTATGCCAACACCTCGCCGGTCAAGAGCGCCATCACCTACATCGACGGTGACGCCGGCATCCTGCGTTACCGCGGCTACCCGATCGAGCAGCTGGCCGAGAAGTCGACCTTTATCGAGGTCAGCTACCTGCTGATCTACGGCGAGCTGCCCACGTCCGAACAGTTGGCCGCGTTCACCGGCCGGATTCAGCGGCACACCATGCTGCACGAGGACCTGAAGCGGTTCTTCGACGGCTTCCCCCGCAACGCCCACCCGATGCCGGTGCTCTCCAGCGTGGTCAACGCGCTGAGCGCCTACTACCAGGACTCACTGGACCCGTCGGACAACGACCAGGTTGAGCTGTCGACCATCCGGCTGCTGGGCAAGCTGCCCACCATCGCCGCCTATGCCTACAAAAAGTCGGCCGGCCAGCCGTTCCTGTACCCGGACAACTCGCTGAGCCTGGTGGAGAACTTCCTGCGGATGACGTTCGGCCTGCCTGCCGAGCCCTACGAGGCCGACCCCGAGGTGGTCCGCGCCCTGGACATGTTGTTCATCCTGCACGCCGACCACGAGCAGAACTGCTCGACGTCGACGGTGCGGCTGGTGGGTTCCTCGCGGGCCAACCTGTTCACCTCGATCTCCGGTGGCATCAACGCGCTGTGGGGCCCGCTGCACGGCGGCGCCAACCAGGCGGTGCTGGAGATGCTGGAGCAGATCCGCGACGAGCAGAACGGCAACGTCACCGACTTCGTGCGCAAGGTCAAGAACCGCGAAGACGGCGTCAAGCTGATGGGCTTCGGTCACCGGGTCTACAAGAACTACGACCCGCGGGCGCGCATCGTCAAGGAGCAGGCCGACAAGATCCTCGGCAAGCTCGGCGGTGACGACGAGCTGCTCAACATCGCCAAGGACCTCGAAGAGGCCGCGTTGACCGATGACTACTTCGTCGAGCGCAAGCTCTACCCGAACGTCGACTTCTACACCGGCCTGATCTACCGGGCGATCGGTTTCCCGGCCCAGATGTTCACGGTGCTGTTCGCCCTGGGCCGGCTGCCCGGCTGGATCGCGCACTGGCGCGAGATGCACGACGAGGGCGACAGCAAGATCGGCCGGCCCCGTCAGATCTACACCGGCTACACCGAGCGCGACTACGTCGGCATCGGCGGACGATAACCACCATGACGAATCCGGCCAAGCCGCAGATCACCGTTCCGACCGGCCCGGCACCCGCCGAACTGGTCATCGAGGACATCGTCGTCGGGGAGGGCCCCGCGGCCGTACCCGGTGGGGTCGTCAACGTGCACTACCTCGGTGTCGACTACGACAGCGGCGCGGAGTTCGACAGTTCGTGGAACCGCGGCGAATCGCTGGAATTTCCGCTGGACGGGCTCATTGCCGGCTGGCAGGACGGCATCCCGGGAATGAAGGTGGGCGGCCGCCGTCAGCTGGTGATCCCGCCGGAGCTGGCCTACGGGCCGGACGGAACCGGGCACCCGCTGGCCGGCAAGACTCTGGTTTTTGTGATCGACCTGCTCGGCACCCGCTGAGTGCGTGCCCGGCTGATCGGCGCGGCGCTGGTAACGGTGCTGCTCGCTGCGATCGGTTACGGCCTGCTCGAACGCGCGCACCAACCCATCGGGGTCCCACAGCCCGCCGCTGGGCCGACAGCGTCGGTCCCGGTGTCAGTGATCCGTCGCGGCAGTGAGATCACCCTGGCCGGTGACGTGGCCGATCCTGCGGCCAAACGAGAGCTGTTGGACGCGGTGATCACCGCCAGCGACGACGTCACCGTCGTCGACCAACTCGGTGTGGCACCCGGAGCGGCGGCCGTGGACTTCTCCGTCGCGGCACCGGTGTTCGAGGCGGCCGCGGGTATCGGCGATTTCACCTTGGGGATCAACGGCGACACCGTCACGCTGGGCGGGACCGCGGCGAAGGCGGACGAGGCGGCGGCCGTTCAGACCGCGGCCGAGGACGCCTGGCCGCGGGCCCATATCGTCAACGAGCTCGTGACCAGCTCTCCGGGCGGGGGGAAGTCCACCAATAACGACTAATTGCCTCCATTGACAAATCGAAACTCCTACACTCGCGGTGTCCTGGACTCGCGGGTGTTTTTCGGTCTTCAAGGAGGATCCATGCCGGGCTCAGAAAATCGCACTGTGACTGGCTGGCGAAAGGTCTCGCGGTTCTACCGCCGGCCTCCCGGCTTCGGCTGGCTCTTGGCCCTGGTGACAATTCCGTTGCTACTGGCGCTGATCGGCTACGGAATAACCGATCGCTCCAAACTCGACATCAACGCGCCGAATATCAATGCGCCGAATGTCGCCGCGCCGTCGGTACCGAGTGTGAGCCTGCCGGCGTTGTCCTTCGCCCCGCTGGCGATTCTGCGCAACGGCAACGTCGTCACTCTCAACGGAGACGTGCCTGATATCGCCACGCGAACCGGACTGCTCGACATGCTCAAGGGCGTGTTCGGCAGCGGGATCGAACTCGTCGACAACCTGAACATCAAACCCGGCGTCAAGGTGCCCGACGTGGCCGCGCTCGGATCGTTGTTCAAAGCCGCGCTGACCATGCCGGACTTCAAATTCAAGATCGACGGCGACACCGTCACGCTGATCGGCACCGCGGCGTCCGAGGCGGTCAAGTCCGCCGTGACGGCGGCTGCGAAGGCGGCGTGGCCGAACCTCAACCTACTCAACAACATTCAGGTCTCGACTGAGGAGGTCCAGGCGGCCCCCAGCGCACCTGAGAGCCCGGCACCCACGCCGACACCGACGCCGACCCCGGCGCCGGCGCCCGCGCCATCGGGTAGCGCACCGGCGCAGACGCCGGCTCCGAGCCCGGCCGGTGACTGCGGCAACCTGCAGGCCGACATCACCGCGTTGATGAGCACGCCGGTCAGGTTCGTCACCAACGGCTACACGCTGGCGGTGGGCACCCAGCAGCAATTGAGCCGGGTGGCGGAGAAGTTGAAGGGATGCCACAACGCCCGCGTAGCGGTCAACGGCTACACCGACAACACCGGCAATGACGGCATCAACGTGCCGTTGAGCACCGCGCGCGCCAAGTCCGTCGCTGACTTCCTGGTGTCGCAGGGTGTCCCCGCCGACAGCGTCACGTCGAAGGGGTTCGGATCGGCCGACCCGGTCGCCAGCAACGCGACACCGGACGGCCGTGCCCAAAACCGTCGCGTCGCGATCACCGTTAGCTAAGGAGAATCTGCAATGGATTTCGTCATTCACTGGCTGTGGTATCTGCTGGCATTCGCGGTGGGCTCGGCGGTCGCCTGGTTGCTCACCATCGTCTCGATTCGCCGCACCAGCAAGGAAGAAGCCCTCGCGGCGCTTCCCGGCTCGCGTGAGATAGGAGCCCACTGATGCACGGCGTCAATTGCTGGTTGATGGGACTGTCATTTCTGCTGGGTCTGTTGTTGACCTTCGCTTTCACCATCCGGCGGGTCAAACGCGAGGTACCGGTGTCGGCGACCCTGGGTGCCGCCGGCGCCGCGGCCGGCGCACCCACAGCCCCCATCCCGTCCGCCGGTGCGGGCACCGGCGCGGGCTCGACGGCCAAGCTCACCGGCGGCACGCTTCCCTCGGAAGCCGAGACCACCACGATGGCGGTCGGCGGAGCGCCCTACGGCGTGGGCTCGGCACGCGCGGGTGCCGGCGGGGTCGGCCCGACCGGCTGGACGATCAAGGGCAACGAGGACTCGATGCTCTACCACACCACGGACAGCCCCTGGTATGACCAGACGATCGCCGAGGTGTGGTTCGCGGAGGAGAGGGCCGCCGAGGCAGCCGGATTCACCCGCTGGGACAAGGGCAGGGCGAAAGGCGGCGGTGCGGCCAAGCTGGTCGGCGGGGTCGAGGAGGTGCCGCCCGGGCCCTACGGTCCCGGGTCGACCAAGGCCGGCCCCGGCGGCAGCGGTCCGATCGGCTGGACGGTCAAGGGCAACGAGGACTCGATGCTCTACCACGGTCCGGCGAGCCCGGCCTACGACGCGACGGTCGCCGAAGTGTGGTTCAAGGACGAGGAGACGGCCGCAGCGGCCGGCTTCGCCCGTTGGGACAGTTGGCGCAAGAAGAAGAAGTAACGCCGCCGGTGAGGTCTGCTGACAGTTGAAACCTCACCGGTGTGCCCACCATGTCCCCGTGCTGTGACCAGCAGGGTTGAGTCGCCGCTGCGCTAACCCGGGGCCGCCGGGCCGAATTCCCTTAGGTCTTGTGCGGCCGGTTCCGCGGGCGTACCGTACCTAGTACTTACAGTACTAGGTACTGAACGTCTGACTAAGGCGGTCATCATGGCGAACGGGCATTCGGGCAAAGCCGCGGTCGCGGCCGCCCCGGCAGGCGCCAAGCCCAGCTACCCCAAGACTCGGCGGCTCCGCTTCAACTTCGGGGAAGGTGCTGCGTCCGGCAAATACTTCGTCGACGACGACATCGTGTTCAGTCACTTCGTGGCTGGGCTCTCGGGTGGTTTCCCGCCGGGGGAGGAAGGTTTCATCCGATCGGTGCGGCATTTCACCGATCAGATCTCGGATCCGGTGTTGAAGAAGCGGGTGGCCGGATTCATCGGCCAGGAATCCACGCATGGGCAGGAGCATCGTCGGCTGAACGACAAACTTGTCGCCATGGGATATCCCATCGCGTGGTGGGATTCGGAGCCGATGGAGAAAAGACTGCTCTGGCTCGAACGCCGGCTGGGCCGTTATGGGCATCTGGCGCTGACCGCGGCCGCGGAGCATTACACCGCCGTTCTTGCACAACGCATCCTCTCCAGCGACGAACTGCAGGAGATTCCGGGCGACGCGGAAGTATGGAACCTGCTGAACTGGCATGCGCTGGAAGAACTTGAACACAAATCGGTGGCGTTCGACGTCTATCGCGCGATGGGCGGTTCGGAGCGTGTCCGTATCGAGGTGATGGCGGTACTGGGCGTCGTCGCGCTCCCGATCGTCGTGACGGCCTTGGCGGTATCGCTGGCCCGCGACCCGAACGCCCGACGACAGCCGCTGCGGCTGGTCCGCGAAGCCCATGCACTGTTCCGCGGGCCGATATTCAAGGGTGCCGCACGTGAACTGGCGAAGTACCTGCGGCCGGGATTCCACCCGGATGACATCGATACCGGCCGGATCCTCGACCAGTGGCGGCGCGAGCTTTTCGGCGCCGATGGCGTTTTGGTGGATCACCTGAAATAACCCGTCCAGCGCGGCCCAAGGAGAGGGATACATGGTTGCCAACCGGCTAACGACAGTCACCCAAGCTGCAGCGCCTGCGCCCCCGTACCCCAAGGTACGGCGGATCAAGTTCCATTTCGGGGAACCGCAACCGATGAATCACCACTTCGTCGAGGGTGACATCGTGTTCAGCCACCTGGTGGCAATGCTGTCGGCGGTGTTTCCGCCCGGGGAGGAGTCCTTCATCCGGTCGGTTCGCAGGTTTGCCGATCGGGTCACCGATCCCACGTTGAAGAAGCGGGTGGCGGCGTTCATCGGCCAGGAGTCGGTCCACGGCCAGCAGCATCGGGCGCTCAACGAGAAGCTCATCGCGATGGGATATCCGTTGGTGCGACTCTTCACGTTCCCGCATGACAGCAGGCGTCAGCGAATGATCCTGCGATTCGAGAACCGGACACCGGGGCTGGTCCATCTGGCGATGACCGCCGCCGCGGAGCACTACACGGCGACGCTGGCCGACCGGGTGCTGTCGCGCAAGGAGATTCAGGCCATCCCCGGTGATCCCGAAGTGTGGAACCTGCTCAACTGGCATGCGACCGAGGAACTGGAACACAAGTCGGTGGCGTTCGACGTGTATCGGACGGTCGGCGGCCCGGAGTGGATCCGGATCGGGGTGATGGCCGTGATGTACGAGGTGACCATTCCCATCACCACGGCGCTGGTGATGATGTCCATCCTGACCGATCGGCGTGGCTGGCGTCCGATCAAAGTGCTGCGCCAGACCTACGGCGTGTTCCGCGGCCCGCTGGTCAAGGGGCTGATGGCAGACCTGCGCGTCTACATGAGACCCGGCTTCCATCCCGACGACGTCGACACCGATCAGCTGGTTGCGCAGTGGCGAGACGATCTGTTCGGCGCCCAGGGCGCCCTGGTGGATCACCTCAAGTGAAGATCAACGGATTCCGGCCGCGGCTGGCGGTGGTCACCGGCGCCGGCAGCGGTATCGGACGCGCCACGGCGATCAAACTCGGCAAGCTGGGCGCCCATGTGGTGGTGTCCGACATCGACGTGGAGGCGGCGTCGGCCACCGCGGCGACCATCCGCGGCAACCGGCACAGTGCCTCGGCAGCACAACTCGACGTCACCGACGCTGACGCATGGGAGGTGTTCGCCCTTGACGTGCTCGCCGAACACGGGTGCGCCGATCTGCTGGTCAACAATGCCGGCATGCTGGTGGCCGGCCCGTTTCTGGAGCTCAGCCCGGAAGACTGGGACCGCCAGCTGAAAGTCAACCTGATGGGAGTGGTTCACGGCTGCCGGGTTTTCGGTGCGCAGATGGTCGAGCGGGGCAGCGGCCACATCGTCAACATCGCCTCGGCGGCGGCATTCACCCCGACTTCGGTGATGGCCCCGTACTCGGTGTCCAAGGCGGGGGTCAAGATGCTGACCGAATGCCTGCGGCTAGAGCTCGGGCCAAAAGGTGTCGGGGTCAGCGCCATCTGTCCGGGCGTGATCAACACCAGCATCGGCGAAAACTCGGTGACCGTCGGCGTCGACGAAGAACTGAAGGAGCGCGGTATCGCGGCCCAACGGAAGTTGCAAGAACTCGCCGAAAGCCTTCCGTTCGCTCCGATGAGTCCTGATCTCGTTGCCCGGGCCGTGGTGCGGGCCGCGCGGTTCGATCTCGCGATCGTGCCGGTGCGCACCGAGGCCTGGCTGGGCTACTTCATGCTGCGTATCGCACCCGGTGTCAATCGACGCATGGCTCAGCCGTTCTCGGTGGAGACGCTGGAGAAACTCGGCGCGCGGTTCTTGGATCGACTGGGAAAGCGAATACCACAATTGCGGTAAGGCATGAGCGAGGTAGCGGGTTCATGCGGATTACCATGGCAGTCATGTCGACGGATGCGGCTTCTGGCCGCGGGCGGCTGCCCGCATTGACGGGAGACGCTCGGAGCGATCGTTGGCGTGAGCACCGGGCCGCGGTGCAGGCTGACTTGATCGAAGCCACCCTTCGCGCAATCGAAAAGTACGGTCCGGACCTGTCTATCGACGATGTCGTCAAGACCGCCGAAGTGCCCCGCCCGAAGCTGTATCGATTCTTTGGGGACAAGGACACCCTTTTCCGGGCAGCGGCTGCACGGGTGCAGGAACTGGTTATCGAGCACGTGGTGCCGCGCTTCGACTTTGCCGGCACCGCGCAGCAGATGGTCCGCTCGGCATTGACCGCCTATGTCGACTTGGTGGATGAGCGGCCCAACCTCTTTCGATTTCTGGTCGGCTCCCATTTCCGCGACGGGCGTTCTGCGACCGATCTGATCGACGGAGGCCGACCGCTGTCGGACGCGACGGTTGGCGTCTGGGCGCAGATCATCGGCGCCCGCAGCGGCGACAGTACGAACCTGGAATACGTTGTCGACGCCGCTCTCGGGGCGGTGGCGCTGGGCGTGCTGCGTTGGCTGAACACCCCGACAATCAGCAAAGCCGTGCTGGTGGAACAGCTCAGCACTTTCCTCTGGGGCGCGCTGTCCGCGACCGCAGCCGCACGGGGGGTTGTCTTCGATCCCGGCGAGAAGCTGCTGAGGACGAATTAGCGCGGCGGCGGCAGCCGCAGCAGCAGGCGCACCCCGCCGAGCGGACTGTCTTCCAAAGACGCTGTGCCGCCGTGTAATTCGGCCTGCTGAGCCACCAGCGCCAACCCGAGACCGGACCCCGAGTGTGACGCCGTCGATCCCCGGGAGAACCGCTCGAAGACGACGCGGCGCTCTTCCTCGGGGACCCCGCCGCCGTTGTCGTCGATGGCGATCTCGACGCCTTCGCGTGAGGTGACCGCCGACAACTGCACCTGGGTCGCACCGCCGTGCTTGACCGCGTTGGCGATCGCGTTGTCCACGGCCAGCCGCAGGCCCGCCGGCAACCCGACGATGATGCAGGTCGGCGACGGCACCAACGAGACATTCAGGTCGGGGAAGACCCGCATCGCGTCGTGGGCCGCCCGGTCGAGCAGATCGGTGATGTCCACCGGCACGTGATCGTCGGAGGTGGACAATTCGCCCTGCGCGAGGCGCTCCAGGGCCGACAGCGTCGCCTCGATCCGCGTCTGGGTCCGCACCACGTCGTTGAGAACTTCCTTGCGCTGGTCGTCGGGCAGATCCAAGGTGGTCAGCACCTCGAGGTTGGTGCGCATCGCGGTCAGCGGGGTGCGCAGCTCATGGGAGGAGACCGCGGCGAAGTCGCGTGCGGAGGCCAGCGCCTCCTTGGTCCGGTCCTGCTCGGTCCAGATCCGCTGCAGCATGCCGCGCATCGCCTCGGCGATCTCGACCGCCTCGGTGGCGCCGCGCACCTCGATGTCGGGTCGTTCGTCGCCGGCGTCGATCGATCGGGCCTGCTGCGCCAGCCGCCGCAGGGGGCGCACCGCGAACGCCGTCAGCAGCCAGCCCAACAGCGCGGCCGCGCCGATCGCGGCCGTACAGAGCAGGATCACCCGGCGGTGCAGGTTGTTGGTGTCGGCGAGGGTGGCGTCGTAGGTGGCGCCGACGGCCAGCGACCGCGGCCCCGGGCCGGGGATGTCGACGGTGCGCACCCGGTAGCGCACGCCGTCGATCTCGGTGTCGGCGTAGCCCGGCTCCAGTTCCGGCAACACCACCGCGGAGTTCGACGTCACTTCATTGGCCCGCCGCAGCGTGATGACCGCGTCGCTGGCACCGGCCGATCGGGGCAGTTCACCCAAGCCGATCAGCGGGACGGTCAGGCCGGCCGCCTCGTCGAGCCGCCGGTCCAGCCAATACTTACGGTCATTGGTGATACCGACCCACACGATGGCGCCGATGATGACCGTCACGATCGCGGTGCCGATCGCCGTCGCCAGCATCACCCGGGTCCGCAGTGACGGTGTCCTGGCGAAGATGCGCCGCAGCAGCTTCATGGCGTTCATGGTGGTCCTCACTGCGTTCGCAGGACGAAGCCGACCCCGCGCACGGTGTGCAGCAGCCGCGGAGCGCCACCGGCCTCCAGCTTGCGTCGCAGATAGCCGATGAACACGTCGACGACGTTGGTGTCGGCGGCGAAGTCGTAGCCCCAGACCAGCTCGAGCAGCTGCGCCCGCGACAACACCGCGGTCTTGTGTTCGGCGAGCACGGCCAACAGGTCGAACTCCCGCTTGGTCAGGTCCACGTCGACACCCTTGACCCGGGCGCGGCGGCCCGGGATGTCGACCTCCAGCGGGCCCACCGTGATGGTCTCCGAGGAGGAACTGGCCGCCGACCCGCGCCGCCGCAGCATCGCCCGCACCCGGGCCACCAGCTCGGCGAGCACGAACGGCTTGACCAGGTAGTCGTCGGCTCCGGCCTCCAGCCCGGCGACCCGGTCGTCGACCGAACTGCGGGCGGACAACACGCAGACCGGCACGTCGTCGCCCATTGCCCGCAACGCCGTCACCACACTGACGCCGTCGAGAACCGGCATGTTGATGTCGAGCACGATGGCGTCGGGACGAGCCTCCTTGGCGCTGCGCAACGCCTCGGCGCCGTCGGCCGCCGTCGCCACCTCGAAACCGGACAGTCGCAGTCCGCGTTCCAGCGAGGCGAGCACATCGGAGTCGTCGTCGACGACCAAGACTCGGGGTGAGGCAGCGGCGTTGTCCATGACCGCCATTTTGCCTGAACGTGGCCGTTAAGCGCGGGACGTGCCGCGGGTCGCCGCCATCGATCTAGGGTCGAGTCCGTGACCTCGGCTTCGGCGCTGCGCAGCCTGCTGCCCTACCTGCGGCCCTACCGGGTGCGGTGGATCACCATGGTGACGGTGGCCGTGCTCTGCCTGGCCGCCGCTGTGATCATCCCGCTGATGACCAAGGCCGTCATCGACGGCCCGGTGCTGCACCATGACCAGCCCGGCCTGTGGATGCTGGGCACGGCGGCAACCGCGCTGGGGGTCATCGAGGCGCTGCTGTGGTTCGTGCGGCGCTGGCTGATCGCGCACGGCACCATGGGCGTGGAAGCCGACATCCGCAAGGACCTGTATGGCCGGCTGCAGATTCTGCCGCTGAGCTTTCATGGCCGTTGGCAGTCCGGCCAGCTGCTGTCGCGGATCATGAACGACCTTTCCGCCGTGCGCCGCTTCCTGTCGTTCGTGGTGGTGTTCCTGGTCCTCAATACGGTGCAGATCATCGTGGTGACGACGATTCTGCTGGTGCTGTACTGGCCGCTGGGCGTGGTGGTATCCGCGTCGCTCGTGCCGGTGATGCTGGCCATCCAGCACTTCCGCCGCCAGTACACCCGGCTGACCCGCCAAGCGCAGGACCAGGCCGGCCAGGTGGCCACCGTCGTCGAGGAGTCCGCGGTGGGCCTGCGCACCATCAAGGCGTTCGGACGTGAGGACTACGTGTTCGCGCGCTTCGATGCCCAAGCCGCACGGCTGCGCGACCTGGGCGTCGACAAGGTGGTGGTGTCGTCGAAGTTCTGGACGCTGCTGGAGGTGATCCCCAACTTCACACTGATCTCGGTGGTCGCGGTCGGCGCGTACGCCGCCGGGCACCACCTGGTCACCATGGGCACGCTGGTCGCGTTCATCACGCTGATGTTGTCGCTGATCTGGCCGCTGTCGGCGCTGGGCTTCCTGCTGTCGGCCACCCACGAGGCGATGACCGCCGCCGATCGGATCACCGAGATATTCCGGGCGCCCCCGGAGATCACCGACGGCGACGACCCGGTGCCACCGTCGGGCCGGCTGGAGTTGCGCGGCGTCGGATTCCGGTTTGCCGCTGAAAAAGACACCGCCGGCCCGTGGGTGCTGCGCGGGGTCGATCTCACCGTCGAACCCGGCGAGACCGTCGCCCTGGTGGGCGCCACCGGCTCCGGGAAGTCGGTGCTGGCGATGCTGCTGTCCCGGCTCTATGACGTAGATGAGGGACAGATCCTCATCGGCGGCCGGGACATCCGGACGCTGACGCTGGCGGCGTTGCGCTCGGCGGTGGTCACGGCCTTCGACGACCCCACCCTGTTCTCGATGTCGGTGGCCGAGAACCTGCGGCTGGGGCGGCCCGATGCCGACGACGCGGAACTGGCCCGGGCCCTGGCCGTGGCGTCGGCAGATTTTGTCTATGACCTGCCGTCCGGTCTGGACACCCGGATCGGGGAGCAGGGCATGAGCCTGTCGGGTGGGCAGCGCCAACGGCTGTCGCTGGCGAGGGCCCTGGTGGCGGCGCCGACGATCCTGGTGCTCGACGACACGCTGTCTGCCCTGGATGTGCACACCGAGGCCGCCGTGACCGACGCGCTGCGCCGGGTGCTGCGAACCGGACCGCGCCCGATCACCGCGCTGGTGGTGGCCAACCGGGCGTCCACCGTGGCACTGGCCGATCGGGTGGCGTTGGTCGAGGACGGGACCATCACCGCGGTCGGCACTCACGCCGAGCTGCTGGCCGAGGTGCCGCGATACCGCTACCTGCTGGCGGCCGACGACGAGCTCGACGACGGCGCCGAACACCTCGTCGACTGGGCGCGGCGGTGACGGCCGACCCGGGCCGGGCCGCGGCGCGGGCCCTGCTGTGGTCGCTGCTGCGCCCCTACCGCGGCGCGGCGCTGCTGCTGGCGCTGGCCATCGTGGTGGAAAACGCTGCCCGGCTGGCGGTTCCGCTGCTCGCGCAGCGCGGCATCGACCGCGGTATCCCGCCGATCGCCGAGGACGGCTCGACCCGGCAGCTGAGCGTGATCGTGGCTGCGCTCGCGGTCGTCGTACTCACCCAAGCCGGCACCCGGATGGTCTTCCTGCAGTGGTCGGGCAAGATCGGGCAGCAGGTGCTGCTGGAATTGCGGCGACGGGTATTCCGTCACTTCCAGCACCTGGACGTGGGGTTTCACGAGCGCTACACCTCCGGCCGGGTGGTCAGCCGGCTGACCAACGACGTCGACGCGATCCAAGAGATGCTGCAGTCCGGACTCGACGGACTGGTCAGCGCCGCACTCACGATGGCAGGCACCGCGGTGCTGCTCATCATGTTGGACTGGCGGCTCGGCCTGATGTGTCTGACCGCCTTCCCGGTGCTGGTGGTGCTACTGCGGTGGTTCCAGGACGAGTCCGCCAAGACCTACACCGCGGTCCGCGAGCATGCGGCGCGGGTGATCGTGCAGTTCACCGAGACCATGACCGGAATCAAGGCGGTACAGGCCTATCGCCGTGAGGCCCGCAATCAGCAGATCTTCACGGAAGTCGCCGACCGCTACCGTGCGGTGAACGAGAGGGCGTTCAAACTGGTCGCGATCTTCTCGCCCGGCATCAAACTGGTCGGCAACCTCACTACCGGTGTGGTGCTCCTCTACGGGGGCTGGCGAGTTCTGCACGGGCACATGACGATCGGGACATTCACCGCGTTCCTGCTCTATCTGCGGATGTTCTTCGACCCGATGCAGGACATCAGCCAGTTCCTCAACATCTTCTCCTCGGCGACCGCGGCGCTGCAGAAACTGGCCGGGGTGCTGGCTGAAACGCCCGCCGTCACCGACCCGCCCGGCCCGCAGACCGCGGACGTAGCCGATCAGGTGCGCGGTGAGATCGCCTTGCGCGACGTGCATTTCGGCTACCGGGATGGACAGTCGGTGCTGGACGGGTTATCGCTGAACATCCCGGCCGGCCAGACCGTCGCGCTGGTCGGCAGCACCGGCGCCGGCAAGTCCACCATCGCCAAGCTGATTGCCCGGTTCTACGACCCGGTGTCGGGAGCGGTGACCCTTGACGGCGTCGACCTGCGTGCGTTTACCCAGGCGGCGCTGCGTCGCCACGTGGTGATGGTCACCCAGGAAAACTTCCTGTTCACCGGGACGGTCGCCGACAACATCCGCTTCGGCCGCCCAGGCGCGACCGACGCCGAGGTGGTTGCCGCGGCGACGAGCGTGGGCGCCGACACGTTCATCACCGCCCTGCCGGATGGCTACGACACCGACGTCGCCAAGCGGGGTGGGCGGCTCTCGGCCGGTCAGCGCCAGCTGGTCGCGTTCGCGCGGGCCTTCCTGGCCGACCCGGCGGTACTGATCCTCGACGAGGCGACGTCGTCGCTGGACATCCCCGGCGAGCGGATGGTGCAGAAGGCGCTGCGCAGCGTACTGGCCCAGCGGACCGCGCTGGTGATCGCCCACCGGCTCTCCACGGTCGAGATCGCCGACCGGGTTCTGGTGATCGAGGGCGGGCGCATCGTCGAGGACGGCCCACCGGCCGAGCTGATCCGCGCTGAGGGGCACTACGCCGCCCTGCATGGCGCGTGGCTGCGCTCGTTGGCCTGAGCGGCCCGTGCTGCCTGCGCGGCTGGGTTAAATGCAGGTGAATTTTAAAGCACTGACCTGCGAACATGGGGACGTGGGCCGCAAAGATCCCGCAAACGCAGGAGTTTCCAAGCAAACTGCCCACTTAGGCTTTCCGCCGTGATCGTCACATCCAACGTTAAGGCCACCATCGCCGCCAAGGCAGCTGCGTGATCGGTTCACCCACCGCGCAGGGACTGGCGTTGGCGTCGGCCACCAGTTTCGGGATCAGCGACTTCGTGGGCGGTGTCGCGTCGCGGCGGGTCGCCGCGCTGCGGGTGGTGTTGGTGTCCACCCCGGTCTCCATGGTGATGCTCGGAATGCTCGCCATGATCGGCGGCGGGCACATCACGACCAGCACCGTCGTCTTGGGCATGTTCGGTGGGCTCAGCCAGGCCCTGGGCATCTGGTGGTTCTACGCCGCCATGGCCGCCGGCCCGATCTCGGTGGTGTCGCCGCTGGCCGCGGTGGTGGATGCCAGCGTGCCGGTATGCGTCGGGCGGATCCTGGGGGAGCGGCCCGGCCTGCTTGCCAGCGCAGGTATCGCGGTGGCATTGGGCGCGGTGGTGTTGATCAGCTGGCATGCCGGCGACGACGGCGTCCATCGGCCGGGACTCACCCACCGCGTGCTCTGGTTGACCGTTGCCTCAGGGGTGGCCCTGGGGCTGAACTTCGTCTTTCTGGATCGCACGCCGTCGGATTCCGGGCTGTGGCCGCTGTTGTTCGCGCGTGGCGCGGCCACCGTCCTGGTGATCGTCGTCGCGGCGGCCAGCCGCAATCTCCGGGTCCCGTCGGGGACACCGCTGCGGCTGGCGTTCCTGATCGCGCTGCTCGACACCGCCGCCAACGTCACCATGCTGTTCGCCTTGAAGCATGCGCTGCTGTCACTGGCCAGTGTGCTGATCTCGCTGTACCCGGCCGCCACCGTGATCTTGGCGGTCGTCTTGCTGGGGGAGCGGGTGCGTCTCCGGCAGGTGATGGGGATGGTGCTGGCGGGAGTGGCCGTCGCAATGATCACCGGGTAGCCGGCCGCTAGCGCCCGGCTGGGGGAACAGCAGAGTTGCCCGCCTTTGCGCGACAACTGCGGCTGCCCGGCGGGTCCCACTGCCACTTGTCGCGCAAAGCCGGGCAACTATCCCTATGAGTCCAGCCGGGACGCACTACGAAGTCCAGCTGGACCTCAACCTGGGAGCCCGATCCGGCGGTAGCGCTCCAACCGGGCCGCCATCCGCTGCTCGGTGGGCACCCCGCGCAGCGCGGCCAGCTCGACGGCGATGGCCTGCGACATTCGCTTGGCGAAGTCGATCGGCTCCTCGGCGGCGTCCGGGTGCTCGCCCACGACCACATCCACGATCCCGTGGGCCCGCAGATCCGCCGAACGGATGCCCTGCGCGGCGGAGAGTTCCGGGGCGTGCCGGGTATCGCGGAACACGATGGCGCTGGCCCCCTCGGGCGGCAGCGGCGCCAGCCAGCCGTGCAACGCCGCCAGCACCCGATCCGCCGGCACCATCGCCAGCGCCGGACCGCCGCTGCCCTGGCCCAGCAGCACCGACACCGTCGGCACCTCAAGCGTGACCAGCTCAGCCAGGCACGCCGCGATCTGGGCCGCCAATCCGCCCTGCTCGGCCTCCACCGACAGCGCGGGCCCCGGGGTGTCGATAGCCAGCACCAGCGGCAGCCGCAGGCCCGCGGCCAGCGCCATGCCGCGGCGAGCGTCGCGCAGCGCAACCGGGTCGGTCAGCCGATCGGCCCCGCGCAGCTGTCCCAACACCACGGCGGGCTGGCCGCCGAAGCGCGCCAACGCCAGCAGGATCGTGGCACCGCGTTCGGTGCTGCCGGTGCCCGACAGGAAGACCCGCTCGGTGGCGCCGTGCCGCAGCAGAAACCCCACGCCCGGCCGGTCCGGACGCCGCGACGCGCGCACGGAGTCCCACGCCGGGATGTCGGGAATCGGCTCGGCGGCCGGCGTCGGGGGCGCAGGACCGGGATCGTCGAGCATCACCTTCAGCGCCCGCGCGCAGATGCGCCGCAGCCACTTCAGCGGGATGACCCCGTCGATCACGCCGTATGCCTGCAGGTTCTCGGCGGTCTGGACGCCCGGCGGGAACGGGGCACCGTAAAGCTGTTCGTAGACCCGCGGCCCCAGGAAGCCCACCAACGCCCCCGGCTCGGCCAGTGTGACGTGCCCCAGCGAACCCCAGGAGGCAAACACTCCGCCGGTGGTGGGGTGGCGCAGGTACACCAGGTAGGGCAGGTGGGCACGTTTGTGCAGCTCGACAGCGGCGGCGATCTTCACCATCTGCAGGAATGCGACGGTGCCTTCCTGCATCCGGGTGCCGCCCGAGCTCGGCGACGCCAGCAGCGGCAGTCGCTCTGCGGTGGCCCATTGGACGGCGGCGGTGATCCGCTCGGCGGCCGCCACCCCGATGGAACCGGCCAGGAAGTCGAAGTCGCTGGCGATCACCGCAACCCGGCGGCCGTTGATCCGCCCCTCCCCGGTAAGGACCGCCTCGTCGCGGCCGGTGGCAGCCCGCGCCGCGGCCAGCTCGGCGGCATAACTGTCGCTGATCGGCACGGCCAGCGGCGCGGCTTCCCAACTGAGGAAAGAGTCGCGGTCCAGCACCGCGTCGCGCAGTTCGTCGGCCCCGATCCGGCTCACACCGAAAGCGTAATTAGGCTGGTTCGCCATGATCGGTGTTACCCGCGATGAAGCCGTCACGACTATCGAGTTGCAGCGCCCCGAGCGGCGCAACGCATTGAACTCCCAGCTCGTCACCGAGTTGCGGGAGGCGGTCCTGGATGCCGCCACCCACGACGTCCGGGCGATCGTGCTGACCGGGCAGGGCACGGTGTTCTGTGCCGGCGCGGATCTGTCCGGTGACGCGTTCGCCGCCGACTACCCCGACAAGCTGGTCGCCCTGCACCAGAGCATCGCCGACGTCCCGGTGCCGGTGATCGGCGCCATCAACGGCGCCGCGATCGGCGCCGGTCTGCAATTGGCGATGGTCTGCGACCTGCGGGTGGTGGCCCCCGAGGCGTTCTTCCAGTTCCCGGTCGCCAAGTACGGCCTGGCGCTGGACAACTGGAGCATCCGGCGGCTGACCTCGCTGGTCGGGTATGGCCGGGCCCGGGCGATGATGCTGACCGCGGAGCAGCTGCCGGCCGACGCGGCGCTGTTGACCGGCATGGCCAACCGGATCGGAACCCTTGCCGACGCGCAGGCCTGGGCGCACGAGATCGCCGGGCTGGCGCCGCTGGCGCTGCAGCACGCCAAGCGGGTGCTCAACGACGACGGCGCCTACGAGGAGCAGCAGCCGGTGCACAAGGAGCTGTTCGACAAGGCATGGAGCAGCCAAGACGTCATCGAGGCCCAGGTGGCTCGCGTCCAGAAGCGCCCGCCGAAGTTCCAGGGCGCCTAACGACGATGACCGCGCGGTGACCGCAAACGCGGGGGAGCCCCCGGGTCGCCCCCATAGACTCGTCGTCATGCTGCGCGGGGGACTTCGTCTGGCGGGGGCTACAGCGTCCCTGGCAGCCGGCGGCTGGACCCTTCGTGCGCTGCGCGGCACACCCGCCGCGTTGGGCGCGGCGCCCAGCGCTATCGATGCGGTGGCCACCCGGTCGAGGAACTACCGCGACGGGATCTTTCACAACGTCGAACGCGCCGCGATGGTCAATATGGACCGCGAACAACAGCGGCTGATGTTGCGCGAGTTGTTCGCCGACCGCATCGGGCGACGGCCCTCGGTGCCGATCCCGCTGGAGGTGCCCGATTTCAGCGTGGACGTCGAGCCGCTGGCGATCACCTGGCTGGGACATGCGACGGCACTCGTGGAGATCGACGGCTACCGCGTTCTGACCGACCCGGTGTGGAGCGAACGCTGCTCGCCGTCGGACGCCGTCGGGCCCCGACGGCTGCACCCGCCGCCGGTGGGGCTCGGTGCGCTGCCCGCGGTCGACGCGATCGTCGTCAGCCATGACCACTACGACCACCTCGACATCGACACGGTCATCGCGCTCGCCCGCAGCCAGCGGGCGCCCTTCGTCGTCCCGCTGGGCGTGGGGGCGCACCTGCGGACGTGGGGCATCCCCTCGGAACGGGTGATCGAGCTCGACTGGGACGAGAACACCACGCTGGGCGAACTCACCGTCACCTGCACTCCGGCGCGGCATTTCTCCGGACGGTTCCTGACCCGCAACCAAACCCTGTGGGCGTCATGGGTGATCGCCGGACCCGACCACCGGGTCTACTTCGGCGGGGACAGCGGATACACCGCCAGCTTCGGCACGATCGGTGCCCAGCATGGCCCGTTCGACGTCACGCTGTTGCCGATCGGGGCGTACAACACCGCCTGGCCCGACGTCCACATGAACCCGGAGGAGGCGGTCCAGGCTCATCTCGACTTGAATGCCTCGCCGTCGGGCTTGCTGGTGCCGATTCACTGGGGCACGTTCCGGTTGGCGCCACACCGGTGGGCCGAGCCGGTGGAACGGCTGCTGGCCGCCGCCGACACCGCGGGGATATCGACGGCGGTGCCCAAACCCGGTGGTTCAGTGCGGCTCGACGCCGCCGCGCCAACAGCGTGGTGGAGGCTGTAGCACCATGACGAGGTGGGCGGCTACGGCCGGGGCCACTGTGCTGGCCGGTGGTTTGGCGTACGTCGATCACGACAAGCTGGGAAGGTTCACCCGTTGACCACAGCGCGAACCGCAGGCCTCACCGACGCGCAAGTCGCCCAGCGGGTCGCGCAGGGCCAGACCAACGACATCCCTGCCCGAGCCGCGCGCAGCATCCCCGAGATCATCCGGGCCAACGTCTTCACCCGGATCAACGCGATCCTCGGAGTGCTGTTGGTCATCGTGCTCGCCACCGGCTCACTGATCAACGGGCTGTTCGGGTTACTCATCGTCTTCAACAGCGTCATCGGAATGGTGCAGGAGATCCGGGCCAAACAGACGTTGGACAAGCTGGCTATCGTCGGCCAAGCGAAACCGTTGGTGCGCAGGCAGTCCGGGACGCAGCAGCTCCCGCCGGCCGAGGTGGTGCTCGACGACGTCATCGAGCTGGGTCCCGGCGACCAGATCGTCGTCGACGGCGAGGTCATCGAGTCATCCGACCTGGAGGTCGACGAGTCCCTGCTCACCGGTGAAGCCGACCCGATCGGCAAAGATCTTGGCGACCAGGTGATGTCGGGCAGCTTCGTGATCTCCGGCAGCGGTGCCTACCGGGCCACCCGGGTTGGTCGCGAGGCGTACGCCGCCAAACTGGCCGAGGAGGCCAGCAAGTTCACGCTGGTGAAATCCGAACTGCGCAGCGGTATCAACCAGATCCTGAAATTCATCACCTACCTGTTGATTCCGGCCGGCCTGTTGATCATCTACACGCAGCTGTTCACCACCGACGTGGGCTGGCGAGCGTCGGTGCTGGCGATGGTGGGCGCCCTGGTGCCGATGGTTCCCGAAGGCCTGGTGCTGATGACCTCGCTGGCGTTCGCGGTCGGTGTGGTGCGGCTTGGGCAACGGCAGTGCCTGGTGCAGGAACTGCCCGCGATCGAAGGACTGGCCCGCGTCGACGTCGTCTGCGCCGACAAGACCGGCACCCTCACCGAGAACGGGATGCGGGTGTCGGAGGTCACCGAACTCGATGGCGGCGAAGGCCTTCCGGTACGCCAAGCGCTGGCCGCGCTGGCCGCCGACGATGCCCGCCCCAACGCCAGCATCCAGGCCATCGCCGAGGCGTTCCCCACCTCGCCGGGCTGGACGTCCAGCGCCTGCGCCCCGTTCAAGTCGGCGACCAAATGGAGCGGTGTCTCGTACGGGGAGCACGGCAACTGGGTGATCGGTGCTCCCGACGTGCTGCTCGAACCGTCATCGGCGGCCGCTGAGCAGGCCGAACGGATCGGGGCGCGCGGCCTGCGGGTGCTGCTGCTGGGCGTCTGCGACCAGCCCGTCGACCATCCCGACGCCCCGGGACGGGTGACCCCGGCGGCGCTGGTGGTGCTGGAACAGCGGATCCGACCCGACGCCCGGGACACCCTGGATTACTTTGCCGCGCAGGAAGTCTCGGTGAAGGTCATTTCCGGCGACAACGCGGTCTCGGTGGGTGCGGTGGCCGCCGAGCTGGGGCTGTCCGGGGACGCGATAGATGCCCGCAAACTGCCGTCCGAACCGGACCAACTGGCCGGCGCAGTGGAGGAACACACCGTGTTCGGCCGGGTGCGCCCGGATCAGAAGCGGGCCATGGTGCACGCCTTGCAGGCGCACGACCACACGGTGGCGATGACCGGCGACGGCGTCAACGATGTGCTGGCGCTCAAGGATGCCGACATCGGTGTCGCCATGGGGGCGGGGAGCTCGGCGGCGCGCTCGGTGGCACAGATCGTGTTGCTGGACAACAAATTCGCCACCCTGCCCTACGTGGTGGGCGAGGGTCGCCGGGTGATCGGCAACATCGAGCGGGTGGCGAACCTGTTCTTGACCAAAACGGTGTATTCCGTGCTGCTGGCACTGCTGGTCGGGTTGGTCGGGTTGGCGTCGGCACTGTTCGGCACCAAACCATTGCTGTATCCGTTCCAGCCGATCCACGTCACGGTCGCTGCGTGGTTCACCATCGGCATCCCGGCGTTCATCCTGTCGCTCGCGCCGAACAACGAGCGGGCGCACCCCGGATTCGTACGGCGGGTGATGAGCGGGGCGCTGCCGGCCGGCGTGGTGGTGGGCGTCGCCACATTCGCCTCCTACCTGGTGGCCTACCGCGGCAGCGAAGCCACGTCGGTCCAGCAGATCCAGGCGTCCACCAGTGCGTTGATCACGTTGCTGACCACGGCGGGATGGGTGCTGGCGGTGGTGGCGCGGCCCTATCAATGGTGGCGGCTGCTGTTGGTGATCTGCTGCGGGTTGGCCTATGTGGCGATCTTCGCGATGCCGCTGACCCGGGAGAAGTTCTTGCTGGACCCCTCCAACGTGGCCCTGACGCTGCTGGCGCTCGGTATCGGCGCGCTCGGTGCGGCCGCCATCGAGGCGATGTGGTGGGCCCGGGGCGGCATGCTCGGTGAGCGGCCGAAGTTGTGGCGGGAATCGGCAACGACCACAATGTCCCAGCGATAATCCGTGACACAAGGGGAAAGAACGACATGGCCAAGCTCTCCGGATCCATCGACGTCCCGCTGCCTCCCGAACAGGCCTGGACGCACGCCTCGGATCTGTCCCGCTACAAAGAGTGGCTGACCATTCACCGGGTGTGGCGCAGTGTGCTGCCCGAGACCCTCGACAAGGGCACGACGCTGGAGTCGATCGTCGAGGTCAAGGGCATGCTCAACAAGGTCAGGTGGACGATCGTGAACTACAAGCCGCCCACCGGGATGACGCTCAACGGCGACGGTAAGGGCGGGGTCAAGATCAAGCTGCTCGCCAAGGTCTCGCCGGAGGGCGACGGCTCCAAGGTCAGTTTCGACGTGCACCTGGGCGGTCCGGCGTTGTTCGGCCCGATCGGCATGCTGGTGGCCGCCGCGCTCAAGAGCGACATCAACGAGTCGTTGCGCAAGTTCGTCACCGTGTTCGCGTCGGGTTAATCGGTTGCACGTGCAGTCCTCCCGCAGCTAGGGTGGCGGGCGTCCCCGTATGGGACGTCCCTGCACAGGAGGTCATGGAATGACAGGCATCGCCGGTCTCACGCCGCTGTACGCGCGCTGATCACCGACGAGTTGCCGTAGTCCGGTCCCGGTTGTCAGCGCTCCCGCTGACCTTCCCGGAGACCTCATGTCCCTACCTTCTTTTGACTCCCATGCTGTCGTCACCCTGACCGATGTCGGCCTCACCTGGCCCGACGGCAGTACCGCGCTGGCCGGCGTCACCGGTTCGTTCGGCACCGGCCGGACCGGTCTGGTGGGGGCCAACGGCGCTGGCAAATCCACCCTGCTTCGGCTCATCGCCGGAGAACTCAGGGCGACAACCGGGCGCATCACGACGGCCGGCCGGGTGGCCTATCTGCCGCAGCTGCTCACGCTGGACGCCGGGGCTTCGGTCGCCGAGCTGCTCGGCGTTGCCGATCGACTCGCCGCACTGCGGGCGATCGAAAGCGGCGATGCCGCCGAGAAGCATTTCGAGCTGGTCGGCGACGACTGGGACATCGAATTCCGCGCCGATGCGGCCTTGCGCGACATCGGGTTTTCCTCGGGCGACCTCGATCGCCGGGTTGCCGAACTGTCCGGCGGGGAGGCCATGCTGGTGGCGTTGACCGGGCTGCGCCTGGCGGCCGCCCCGATCACCCTGCTCGACGAGCCGACCAACAACCTCGACCGTGCCGCGCGGTCCGCGCTGGCGCGGCTGGTGGACGCCTGGCCGGGGGCGCTGATCGTGGCCAGCCATGACACCGCGCTGTTGGAGCAGATGGACGGCACCGCGGAGCTTTACGACGGGCGGCTCACCACCTTCGGCGGCCCCTACAGCGCCTGGCGGGTGCACCTGGATGCTGAGCAGGCCGCCGCCCGAACAGCTGCCCGCACCGCAGAGCAGGTCGTCAGGGTGGAGAAGCGTCAACGCGTGGAAGCCGAGACCAAACTCGCCCGACGCAACCGGGCGGCCCAGGTCGCCCGCCAGAACAAGCGCGCCGCGAAGATTGTGATGAACCAGAACGCTGCCAATGCCCAGGTTTCGGCGGGCAAGCTGCGCGGGCACCTTGACGGGCGGGTCCGTGATGCCCAGGCCGACTTGGACGTCGCGTCCGCACGGGTCCGCCACGACGAACACATTCGCGTCGACCTGCCGGACCCGGAGGTGCCCAACAGCCGCCGGCTGGCCGAACTGCCGGGCGTCGACGGGCCGATCGTCGTGCAAGGGCCAGAACGCATCGCCCTCGACGGCCCGAACGGGGTGGGCAAGACGTCGCTGCTGGACGCACTGCTGGCGGGCGCGACCGGGCGCCTGCTCACCGACCGGGTCGGATACCTTCCGCAGCGCCTGGACCATCTGAACGACACCGTGTCCGCGTTCGATGCCGTGTCGGCGGTCTCGGACAGCGAGCCGCGGGCGGTGCGGGCCCAACTGGCCCGGTTCCTGCTGGACGCCGACTGTGTGGCCCGGCCGGTCGGCACGCTGTCCGGTGGTGAACGATTCCGCGTCGCGCTGGCCCAACTGCTGCTCGCCGATCCACCGGCGCAGCTGTTGCTGCTCGATGAACCGACCAACAACCTCGACCTGGCCAGCGTCGGTCAGCTCGTCGACGCGCTCGCGGGCTATCGCGGAGCCTTCATCGTGGTGAGTCACGACGACGAATTCCTGGCGCGGCTCGGCCTGACCAGAACATTGACGATGCCGCGCCGCGGCGTGCTGGTTGATGCGGGCTAGTGTCACAACATGACTCGCTGGCGACCCGGTTGGCTGATTGCGCTGTGCGCGACCCTGCTGTCGGGTAGTGCGTGGCTGCCATGGCTCATCACGTCGGCCAACGGCGGCGGGCATGCCAGTGCGATCGGCGGCAGTGCCGGTGCCATCGCGCTGCCGCCCCGCTTCGGTGTCGGCCAGCTGATCGTGCTGCTGGCCGCCGTCCTGCTGGTGGCCGGCGCGATGGTGGCCCGGGAACTCTTCACCCGGCTGGCCGCGATTGTCGCAGTGCTGGACTCTGCGGTCATCGCTGCGCTGGGCATTTGGTATTACCGGCTGAACGTCGTCGCGCCGATCACCGCCGGTTACGGGCTCTACATCGGCGCCGTCGCGGTGGCGGGGGCACTGGGTTGTTCGGTGTGGGCGCTGGTCACCGCAGTGCGGCGATGACCTCGGCGAAGGCTTCGGCGTGTTCCTGCTGGACGGTGAAGTAGCTGATCCCGTAGCGACGGCGGAGCTCACGCAGCGTGTCGGCCATGTCGTGAACGGATCCCGACAACACGGCCGGTGAAGCCAGCAGTTCCTCATCCGACAGGCTCGGCGCGAATCGGCGGGTAAGCGACAGATTGGGCACCCCGGAGCCGTCGGTCGGCACCGCGGTGATGGCCAGGTTGAGTTCGAGGGCGTCGAACCGGTTGCCGGCGGCCGCGCGGACGAAGCCGATCCGCTCGGCCAGGGGATCGGCGGCACCGTCCACCCGCGCCCCGGTCAATCCGATGATGTCGGCGTGGCGAGCTGCCACGGTGAGCAGCCGATCACCACTGCCGGCGATCAGGATGGGCACGCGCGGCTGATGCGCCGCTACGTATTTCGTCACGTGCTCGAGGTACTCGATGCGACGACCGGCGCTCGGAAAGGGCAGCTCGGCGGCCTCGAACTCCGCGCGGACGTAGCCGGCGCCCAGGCCCACCTCCAGCCGTCCACCCGACAGCACATCGGTGTCGGCGATGTCGCGGGTCAGCAGCGCCGGCTTGTAGAAGCAGGCGTTGAGCACGTAGGTGCCCACCCGGATCGTCGAGGTGGCCGCCGCGGCGGCCACCAGCACCGGGAAGGGGGCCGGGGCGCCAAGATGGTCGGGCACGTGCAGGACATCGAATCCGAAACCCTCCAGCCGCCGTGCGGTCTCGGCGAGTTCGGTCGCCGACCGGATCGGGTTCAGGCCCACGCCGAAGCGAAACTGCTTGTCCACCAACTACCTCCTCAACCGGCTTTGCCGAGTGCGTGCCCTGCCCTCAGCGTGCCGGCCGCGACGGCGGGGGCGCGGGGCTGGGCGCCGGAGTGGGCGTCGACGCCGGAGACCGGGTCTCGCCGCTCGCCGACTCTTCGGGTTGCGCCGCCGGGAAGACCCACTTGCCCGACAGGATCTCCTTCTCCGGCTGGTAGAGCCGGACCAGGTAGTTCCATCCCGGTGTGGTGGGCAGGCAGTTGGGGACGTCGTCCGAACAGCCGCCGAACTGCACGGTCACCGATCCGTCCGCTGCTTTGTCCGCGGTGATGTCGTTGACCGAGTACGCCTGCTGCGGATTCTCCGTGAAGTAGCCGTTCTTGTTGTAGACGGTGACCGACCAGAAGGCTTTCACCGGAACATCTTTGACGGTCAGGCGGTACACCGTGTTGCCATCGTTGCGGGCCGGGGTGACATTGAGGTACAGCGCCTCCTGCTCGGAGTTGCCGCCCCACGCCGCGGCCGCCCCGATCAAATGCCGCACCGGGTCGGTGTCGGCCTCGGTGCCGAACATGCCCCGGGTGTCGGGGATGGTCTGGGCCAGCTCCAACAACGCGTCGTTGACCTTCTTCTGGCTGACCGGGTCCCACCGGGGGACATCGAAGCTGCCCGTGTCGTCTTGACTCGCCGTGATCGCGTCCTGCAATCGGTGTGCCGCGGCCAGGTCGGCGGGATCGTTGGGGTTGGCCAGGATGCGTACGGCGACGGCCACATAGCGGGTTCCGACATGCTTCTGATCCAGGGTGTGCTCGCCGCCGCCGTAGAACATGTCCGTGACGTATTCGTCCTGGCTGATGACTTGTGCCGACATGTACCGCTGACCAGGGTCGGGCAGCGTCAGCGTTACCGGACTGGCCTGCAGGTCGAAGACCGCCGCCGAGTACAAGGTGTCCCGGTTGGAGCGCACCACCAGCTGCCGGTCGACCGGGGTGACGTCGCGCATGTGGAAGAAGCGGCCGAAGCCGTTCTCGTTGACGATATTGGTGAATTCCTGGTCCGTGACAGCCCGCACGAAGTTGTCCGGCGACACCAGCACCATGCCGTTGGGAGTGCTGCGTGGGGCCAGGTTCGCCACCGGGTCGGTGCCGGTCTTCGTCACCGTCAGCCCGCATCCGCTCAGGACCAGGGCCGCCGTCACCGCACCGAACGTGCAAAGCCATCGCGTGGACATGCAGCGCAACCTACCTGGCGGTACCGGCCGATGTGGGCAACCGGTTTCGCGACACGGCCGCTGGGGTGTGCGGCGACTATTGCACCTCCTGCGGACCCGACGTAGGGTCGGAAAATAAAAATTCACCGTGAGTAAAACGAGAAAATGGTTAACGAGATCGGGGGCGTAGTGACCGTGGACATGACGGGCAGCACGGAAGCGCAAGGTCCTTCGGGGGTCTCCCGGTTCCTGTCGTCGGTCCACGGGACGCGGCTGGGGATCGCCGCCGCGGCGGTCGGCAGCGCGCTGTCGATGGTGGTGGGCACCCCGTTGGTCACTGCCGGCAACGTCGCACCCGCGGTCACGTTGACCGCGGGATATCAGCAGGCCCTCGATGACCTGCTTGCGGCTATGAGGCAGGCGCAGGCCAACGACCTGGCGCTGCCGTATGCCTCGCCCGGCGACGCGGACACGCTGATGACGATGCTGCGCAACACCAACTACCAACTGATCACCACCGGATTGTCGCGCGTCACCGAGTTGTTCAACGGGGTGTTCTTCCAATCACCGGAAGTGGTCGCCGGGAACGTCGCCGACTCGCGTCAATACTTCGACTACTTCACCCCCGACATCAACTACCACGTCACCGCGGGGCTGGCTCCCGGTGCGACCTACGTACTCACCGGAACCCTCGGTGGGGCGACCGAGCACATGTCGATCAGCACTATGGCCGTCACCGGTGCCACGGCCCACACCATTGAGGACCTGGAACTCAACCACGGGCTGGTGGTCGACGCCAACGGCAACTTCACCATCTACATCGGACCGGAAGCGCCGGCGGGTGCGGTCAACTTCTTGGACTCAACCGACGCCACCGTCGGGGGTGCGGCGTCCCTGCTGATCCGCGACATGACGGGCGACTGGGCCAAGGGCCCGGCCAGCCTCAGCCTGCAATGTGTGGCCGACTGCCCGCCGTTCTTCTCCATTCCAGCCGGCGGATTCTTCCCCACCGAGGGAGGCGGAACCGACGTGCCGACCGAGCCGGCCAAGATCGGCTCGGTCGATGACGTGTTGAACATGCTGTTCAACGCCTTCGCCCAGATCGTCGTCCCGTTCAACCAGCGCAGCATCGAAGGTGGGGCATCGGTGGGTATGGAGGTGCCCGCCAACACGATGATGACGCTGGCACCGGAGACCAGCTACGGAGTCGGTCTGGAGTCCGCGGTCGTCACCGGCGGCAACTGGGATCTGGATCCCGGTGAGGCGCTGATCCTGAAGGTGCCGAACGTGGAGGCGGCCTACAGCGGCATCGAGTTGATGAACGTCTACGGCGGTGCGCTGCCCTACGTCATGGCCCAGACCACCCTCAACCACACCACCACCTTCCACGCCGACGACGGCTACACCTATTACGTTGTGAGCGCGACGAATCCGGGTGTGGCCAACTGGCTCGACACCGGCGGACTCACCACGGGTGAGATCTTCGCGCGCTTCGAGAACGTCGACGACCGTGACGCCGCGATCGGCCTGGGGGTGACGGCGCAGGTGGTGCCGGTCGGCGATATCGCCCAGTACCTGCCCAGCGACACTCCGACCGTCAGCCCGGAGGAGTTCGCCGCCGACATGGCCCGGCGGGTGATGTCGTATGACTACGCGCTGGACGTGTCCCGGATCCATGCCCAGCCTGCCTGGGTGCTGCAGCATCTGGAGCTCAACGCGCTGTCGGCGCTGATGGGCAGCGATAACTTCGAGTCGGTGTTCGGCAGCCAGCCCTCCACCCCGATCGAGCTGCGGTTCACCGACGCGCTCAGCCCCGACTGGGATGCCGTCATGCGCAGCATCATGGACCACCCGATGGAGAGCCTGACCTCGGTGTGGAACGCGCTGCCGGTGCTGACCAGCGACATCACTCTGCCGATCACGCTGGCGCTGGCCCAGACCGCTATGTCGGTACTGATGCCGCAGATGTTCATCACGGCCATCGACGACGCGCTGTTCAACCCGAACACCAGCATCCTGGCCGGGCTGCTCAACGCCCGTGACGACTTCGCGACGGTGATCCTGAGCGGCAACGACGACTGGCCGACCGAACTGAGTGCCCAGGCAGCCCAGCAGTGGGCGAACATGTCGGATCTGATCGCCTCGACGCCGAGCTTCAGCCTGGCGGATCTGTTCAGCTGAACCCTGACGTTGCGGTTGAGTCTGCGGGCTTGCTGTGGCTTTGAATCGTGTTAGCTGAAGCTTCTTGACAGCCTAGTGCCGCCTGAGGATCGTCAGCCCCATGGCTGTTCAGCGTCTCAGAATCGGGATGGCGGGCGCGATCGGAGCGTTTGCCGTGCTGGGACTGGGGCAGCTGACGTCTGCGCCCGACGCCCATGCCGACGATTTCGACATGCTCATCGACCAGGTCCTCAATGCGATGACGAGTTTCCTGGAGATGGGCTCGGTCAACACGGTGTTGGGGTCGCAGACGGACACCGAGCTCGTCAGCTGGCTCAACAGCCTTGACCCGGTTGGCGCGGCCAGCGCCGATGCGCAAGCGATGAGTCAGAACTTGCTGGTCAATCCCAGTTTTGAGACAGCAGATCCGTCCGGGTCGGGCTACAGCGGGGTGACCATCCCGGGCTGGACCGAGACCGGCACCCCGACCGTGATCGCCTACGGCACCCCGATGGGTTATCCGTCGCCGGTGTCGGCTCCCATCCCGGCATGGTCGAGCTTTCCGCAGAGCGCGCCGTCGGGCGCCGGTGACAATTTCGCCGGTGGCGGACCGGTGGGCACGTCGAGCATCAGCCAGACCGTCGATGTCACCGGTGCGGCCGGAACGCCGTATGCGCTGAGCGCGGATCTCGGTGGACAGGGCTGGGATCCGTCCTCGGCCGCGGTGCAGGTCACCTTCTACGACGCCAACGGAGCCGTGGTGGGCACCGGCGCGCTCGCACCGGTCTCGGTGTGGGATCGCCTGGGCTTCACCGGACTAGAGGACGGTTCCATCACCGGTACGGTCCCCGAGGGCGCCGTCTCCGCGCAGGTGACCACCACCTTCACCGACCGGGACTGGGTCCTGGGCAATTACAACGGCGCCTACGCCGACAACGAGTCGTTCACGGTCGGCGATCCCAGCCTCAGCGCCGCACCGCTGGTCGCACCGGTGTCCGACGTCGGCCAACTGGACCACGTGTTCGTCATCTACATGGAGAACAAAGGTGCCGCCGATATCGTCGGCAGCCCCAATGCGCCGTACATGAACAGCCTGATCAACACCTACGGCTATGACGACAACTACTACGCGCTGGGCCATCCCAGCGACCCCAACTACTTCCGGATCCTGGGAGGCTCGGACTTCGGCATCGATTACAACTCCGCTTTGAACTCCATCGACGCCCCGAACCTCATGCAGGAGATGGACCAGGCGGGCATTTCGTGGGCCGGCTATGCGCAGAGCATGCCGACCGCCGGTGACCTCGTATCATCCGGTGACTACTCCGCTGACGAACTGCCGTTCGCGCAATTCGGCTATGTCTACGGCAACACCCCTGACTACCTGCAGGACCACCTGCTTCCGCTGACGCAGTTGTCCACCGACCTCAATGACCCCAGCACCTTCCCCGGATTCACCTGGATCGCCGCCAACGAGGACAACAACGGGGAGGGCCCGGTCGACTCGCTTAGTGGCATTCTCCAGTTCATTGCCACCCAGGTTGGAGACCATCAGTACAACGTCGCGGCCGCCGACCAGTTCGTCCAGCAGGAGGTCTCTACCATCGAGAACTCGAAGACGTGGACTGACCCGAACGAGCGGGACGTCATCATCGTCACCACGGACGAGGACAACAACAACCTCTCACTGGGCTTCGGCAACCAAGGCAATAACGTTCCGATGATCGTCATCCCGAGCGCGGGTGCGGTGGCCGGCGGGATGCAGTCCGGCAACTTCACCACCGACGACTACTACAACGAGTACAGCCTGATGGCCACGATTGAAGACGCGCTGCGTACCTCGCCGGGAACCCTGGCTCCGCTCACTGACAACGACATGTACGCCCAGCCCATGAACGCCTTCTGGAAGTAATAGTCGCGCCCCGTCATGCAGCGCACTTTGGTGCCCATTTGGTGCACTTTGCTGTTCAACCTCGGTTGATGCTTGACGGATCTTCTTCGGTTGATCGTTGACACTCTAGGTTAGTGATTGGGCCTGTTCGCGGGTGCGGAAGGCCCGTTTGTTTCTTACCTCGCCGCGGCTGGTTCGTGCGGCGGTCTTGACCAGATCGTCGCCGATGTAAAACCGCAGTAGATCCCCGTCGACGTGGATGTCGCAGCGTGAGCCGGCGTGGTGGGCGCCGACGCTGACTTGCTGCCAGGCGACACTGACGACCCCGTTGGTGGTGACCCGACGCGACACCCAGTCATCACCGCTGCGATCGGTGCGGTTGATCGGTGGGCTCACCGCCGTGCCGGTCACGCCCGGGGTGAATCGTTGGGCCGGGGTGAGCATGTCGATTCCTTGGTGCGGGCGGGCGGTGTTGTAATAGTCGACCCACTCATTCAACGCCAGCTGCGCGGCCCTGAGATTGCTGAAAGGCTTTTGGGTGCTCAGGAATTCAGCACGCAAGCTGCGGTGGAAACGCTCAATCTTGCCCGTCGTCGTGGGACTGCGGGGTTGGGTCAACAGATGTTCGATGCCGCTGTGGCGGCAGATCGCATCGAAGAGCACCTCCACCGGTGGGTGATTGAATCGCCCGGTGAACACCTTGCCGTTGTCGGTCAGGATCTGCTCGGGAGCCCCATAACGCGCCAGCGCCGCCCGTAACCCCTCGCAGACCGCCCGGGTCCGTTCCCGGCTCATCAGGTGCGCACAGACGCACATCCGGGAATGATCATCGACACCGGTCAGTGCCTTGGCACTGGTGCCATCGGCCAGCGGGAACCCGCCGACGACGTCCATCTGCCACAGTTGCATCGCCGCGCCGCGTTCCCAACGTTTCCACTTACGCGAACGCCGATCACGCACGCCCGGGTCGATCATGGCTGCCCGCACCAACGCCCGATAGGCCGCCGACTCCGAAGGCACCGGCCTAACACCACGCTTGGCCAACTCGAACACCAACCGGCGCGGCCCCCAATACGGCCGCGACCGACGCAACTCCAACAACTGCGCCTCGACATGGGCATCCATCTGATGCGGACAGCCCCGCGGCCGATGCGAACGATCCTTGAGCCCGTCGAGGCCCTCGGCCTCATACCGGGCCAACCAGGCATGCAGCGTCTGCCGCGACACCCCCACCTTCTCGGCCACCTGCGAGATCGACAACCCATCACCGATCACCGCCATCACGGCCTGATACCTCTGCTCAACCACGCTCAACTCCCTCATCCAGGGAGTGTCAAGGATCAACCGAAACAGCTGACAAGCATCAACCGAAACACCGTCAAGAATCAGCCGAAGCCGAAACGTCAAGCATCACCCGACGTAATACATGCACTTTGGTGCCCCCGGCAGGATTCGAACCTGCGACACCGGCTTTAGGAGAGCCGTGCTCTATCCCCTGAGCTACGGGGGCGGGGGACCTGTCAGAACAGGTGCACAGAACTCTAGTGGATCGCCAGGGGGTGCGCGGTGGGCGGTCGGAGCGCCGTGTCGCCTGAGACGACGAAGCGGCGCCCGCACGGCGCCCCATCGATCACAATGGCGTTGATCGCCGCTTACCAGGAAAGAAGCAGCTCATGAAGATCGCGGTTGCCGGAGGTACCGGCAAGACCGGCCGCAAAGTGGTCGAGCATCTCCACAGCCAGGGGCACCAGCCGGTGATCCTTGCCCGCGCGCACGGGGTTGACCTGATCCAGAACACCGGAATCGACGCCGCGCTCGACGGCGTCGAGGTCGTTATCGACGTCTCCGACTTCGCGACCATGAACGCCAAGAAGGCACGGGGCTCCTTCGGCGCAGCGACCACCAATCTGCTGGCCGCCGGACAGCGCAACGGGGTTCGCCATCACGTCGCGCTGTCGATCATCGGCATCGACCGGGTGCACACCGGCTACTACCAAGGCAAGCTGCACCAAGAGGAAGTGGTGAAGGCCGGCAACGTGCCGTGGACGATTCTGCGGGCCGCCCAATTCCACGAGTTCGCCGACCAAGTCCTGGCGCAGGTGCCCGGCCCGATCGCGCTGGTCCCGAAGATGCAATCGCAGCCCATCGCGGTCAGCGAGGTCGCCGCCCACCTGTGCGGCTTGGCCACCGGCGAGCCCCAGCAGATGGCGCCCGAACTCGCCGGCCCGCGCGTGGAGTCGGTCGTCGACATGGTTCGGCAGTTGGTCCGGCGGCGCGGCCAGCACCGGCCGGTCATCGGACTGCGGATCCCCGGGGCGGCCGGAAAGGGTATGGCCAATGGCGCCTTGCTGCCCACCGACCCCGGGCCGAGGGGTCGGCAAACCTACGCCGAGTGGCTGGCTGCGCTGACACCGGACAGCGTCTGAGCGCCACGATGTCACAAACTCGCTCGCTGCGCCGTCTACCGGGCGTGAACCTCATCGTGCATCGCGGGTGCCTGCTCGTTTTGACCATCGTCGGCCTCAGTCTCGGACTGTGGGCATACTTCGCCCCGCTGCACTGGTACAGCACGTTTCCCGGTATGGGCATGAGGTGGTTGCCGGTGCTCGGCCCGTACAACGAGCACTTCGTGAAGGATGTCGGCGCCATGTTTCTCGCGCTCGGGGCGCTCAGCGCCGTGGCGGTGTACTACCTGCGCAACCGCGCTGTCGTGGTGATCACGGCGATCAGCTGGTCGGTTTTCAATGCGCTGCACCTGATCTATCACCTCGGCATGCTGCATATGTACGGCCCGCGTGACGCGGTGCTCAACGCTGTCGGTCTCAGCCTGCTCCTGGCGGCATCGCTGATCTTGCTCGTACCCGCACGCGCAACGTGATTCACTACGCCATACGATCGCGCCCGCCGCGGGCGAACGCACCAGGAGCCTCCAATTGACATATGACTACGACGTCGTGGTGATCGGTTCGGGATTCGGCGGCAGTGTCGCGGCGCTGCGCCTGACCGAGAAGGGTTACCGCGTAGGCGTGTTGGACATGGGACGTCGCTGGGCCCCCACCGATTTCCCGCCCAACAACTGGCATGTCCGCAAAGCGATGTGGGCACCGAAGCTGGGTTGCTTCGGCCCGCAGCGGCTGACCGTGCTGGGCAAGACGTTCATCGCCAGCGCCGTCGGGGTCGGCGGCGGCTCGTTGATCTACGGCAACACCCTCTACGAACCATTGGAACGGTTCTACACCGACCCACAGTGGGCGCACATCACCGACTGGAAGGCCGAGCTTGCGCCGTATTACGAACAGGCTCGCCGGATGCTCGGGGTGACACCCACCCCGCACACCACCCCGGCCGATGAGGTGTTGTTGGCGGTGGCCCGGGATCTGGGGGTTGAGGACACCTACCACCCGACCAACGTCGGAGTCTTCTTCGGTGATGAGCCCGGCATGACCGTCGCGGACCCGTTCTTCGGCGGGGCAGGCCCGGACCGTGCGGGCTGCATCGGCTGCGCGCAGTGCTTCACCGGTTGTCCGCACAACGCGAAGAACACCACCGAGACCAATTACCTGTATCTGGCCGAGCACGCCGGCGCCCAGATCCATCCGATGACGATGGTCACCGATGTGCGGCCGGACGGCGACGGCTATGTGGTCAGCACGGTGCGCACCGGACGCTGGGTGCGCAAGCACAAGCGGGACTTCACCGCGGGCCAGGTGGTGTTCGCGGCGGCCTCGCTGGGCACCCAGCGGCTGCTGCACAAGCTGCGCGACACCGGATCACTGCCACATCTGTCGCCACGCCTGGGTGAGCTGACCCGCACCAATTCCGAAGAGGTGCCGGTGGTGTTCGCGCCCGATCGTGACGACTTCGCCCAAGGGGTGGCGATCACCTCGTCGATCCACCCGGAAGCCAACACCCATGTCGAGGTGTGCCGCTACGGCAAGGGCTCCAACCTGCTGTCGATGATGGGCACCCACCTGATCGACGGCGGACCCTGGCGATTCGCCCGGTTGATGCTGACCATCGCACGCCACCCGGCGATGATGCTGCACAGCATGTTTCCCCGCAACGCCTCGGCGCACTCGATCATCGTGCTGGTGATGCAGTCCCTGGACAACTCGCTGACCACTTACCGCAAGCGTGGTCTGTTCGGCACCCGAATGACCGCGAAACAGGGTGTGGGCGAACCCAATCCGGACTGGATCCCGACCGCCCACGAGGTGGCGCGCCGGATGGCCGAAAAGGTCGGCGGGATGGCCGGCGGCACCTACCTCGACGCGCTCAACATCCCGTTGACGGCGCACTTCATCGGCGGCTGTCCGATCGGTGAATCCGCGGATACTGGGGTCATCGACCCCTACCAGCGCGCGTACGGACATCCCGGCGTCCACGTGGTCGACGGTTCGGCGATCACCGCCAATCTGGGCGTCAACCCGTCGTTCACCATTACGGCGCAGGCCGAACGGGCGATGGCGTTCTGGCCCAACAACGGTGAGCCAGACTCGCGGCCGCCGCTGGGCCATCCGTACCGGCGCATCCCGCCGGTGGCGCCACAACGCCCGACCGTTCCCGAGGATGCGCCGGGTGCGCTGCGGCTGCCGCTGTCGCCGGCCTGAGGACGAAGGCATAGCCGAATGGCGGTCCTGCTGTGGTATCGCCGCGATCTGCGAGTAGGTGATCTGCCGGCCCTGTCGGCTGCTGTCGCCGAGGACTCCGAAGTGCTGTGTTGTTTCGTGCTGGACCCACGGCTGGAGGCCTCCTCGGGGCAGCGCCGACTGCAGTTCCTCGGTGACTGCCTACGTCATCTACGCGACGAATTCGGTGGCCGGCTTCTGATTACCCGCGGGCTCCCGCAGCGGCGGATCCCGCAACTCGCCGCCGAGATCTCGGCGACGGCCGTGCATGTCTCGCAAGATTTCGCACCGTTTGGGCGCCGTCGTGACGAGCAGGTGCAAGCCGCGCTCGGCGGCATCCCGCTGGTGTCGACCGGATCGCCCTACCTGGTCTCGCCGGGCCGGGTCGTCAAAGACGACGGCACCCCCTATCGGGTCTTCACGCCGTTCTTTCGGCGGTGGCGCGAACACGGCTGGCGCCGTCCGGCGCTGTCACGGACCGAATCGGCGCACTGGATCGACCCCGCGGCGTTGTCCGGCAAGACCACGCAACCGGTGGAGATCCCCGACTTCGGCGGGCAGGTCGACATCCCGGCTGGGGAAGCTGCCGCGCGTGAGCACTGGAATGCGTTTGTGGCCAGCGGGTTGGACCGCTACGACCAGGATCGCGACCTCCTCGGCCGCGACGGGGCAAGCCGGATGTCGGCGTACCTCAAATTCGGCAACATCCACCCGCGCACCATGGTCGCCGACCTCGACCACAGCCCAGGAGCGTCAGCGTATTTGCGGCAGTTGGCTTTCCGGGACTTCTACGCCGCGGTGCTGCACCACTGGCCACGCAGTGCCTGGGAGAACTGGAACAACGAGTTCGACTCGATCCAGACCGATACCGATGCCGAGGCACAACGGCGCTTCGAGCGCTGGAAGGCCGGGACCACCGGATTTCCCCTGGTCGACGCGGGCATGCGGGAACTGCTCGCCACTGGATTCATGCACAACCGCGCACGAATGATTGTGGCCTCTTTCCTGGTCAAGGACCTGCATCTGCCTTGGCAGTGGGGTGCTCGCTGGTTTCTCGATCAGTTGGTCGACGGCGATCTGGCCAACAATCAGCATGGCTGGCAATGGTGCGCTGGGACCGGTACCGATGCGTCGCCGTACTTCCGGGTTTTCAACCCGACGCTGCAGGGCCGAAAGTTCGACCCCGACGGGTCCTACGTGCGTCGCTGGGTTCCCGAGTTGGCCGATGTCACCGATGCCCACCTAGTGCGGCGCGGGCGTCCGCCGGATTACCCGGAGCCGATCGTCGACCATAGTCACGAGCGGGCCGAGGCGCTACGCCGGTATCAGCGGATCAGTACGTAGCGCGACTGGCACGCCCCAACAGATGCCGCAGGAGCGGTTCGAGTTCGGGGGCACGGAACCGGTGTTCGGCCTGGCTCAGGCGCTCCGGCAGTACTCGCTGGCTCGCGCAGGCGAGTTCACGCGCGCCTTGGGCGCCGAGCAGCAATCGTGGCCCCAAGCCCGGTACCGGAAGGATCGTGGGCCGGCGCAGCACTCGTCCCAACGTCTTGGTGTATTCGCCGTTTCGTACCGGATTCGGAGCGACGGCATTGACCGGTCCGGAAAGTCCGGTGTCCCAGAGGGCTCGGTGATAGATGTCGACCAAGTCGTCTATCCCGATCCACGGCAGCCACTGTCGGCCGCTGCCCAGCCGCCCGCCGAGTCCCGCTGCGAACAGCGGCCGCATCAGACGCAGCGTTCCGCCCCGCGGGGACTGCACAATGCCGGTGCGAATACGGACAACGCGAGTACCGGATTGCTCTGCCGGAGCGAGGGCACCCTCCCAGGCGGCGACGACGTCGGCCAGATAACCGTCGCCGCGTTCGCTGTCCTCGGTGAGGACATCGTCGCCGCGGTCGTAGCCGTAATAGCCGACCGCCGAGGCGCAGACCAGAGCGGTCGGTCCATCGGTGGTCTGGGCGATCAACTCGGCTAGTTTCCGAGTCGGCCCGATCCTGCTGTCGCGGATAGCGCGGCGATGCTTGTCGGTGAAGCGTCCTGCGATCGAAGCGCCGGCCAGATGGATCACCGCATCGACCCCGGTCAACAGGTCACGATCCGGATCGTCGGGATTCCACTGCCGCTCAACGGGATTGGCCGCGGCACGCCGCACCAGCCGGATCACCCGATGGCCCCCGGTGCTCAAGAACGCGGTCAGCGCCGAACCCACCAGCCCGGATGCACCGCTGACTGCCACCGTAAGGGGCTGTAGGTCATGGGCTTTGGCGCGCCGGTGTGCTGCGAGGTCATCGGCAAGCTGGCGATGCCGATAGACGAACATCGGCCGCAGCAGCGCCCCGGGCACCGGGGTGTCGACCCGGTCGGTCATCAGCGTCCGGCCGTCACCGAGATCGTCGAACTCGTGAATGTGCCGCCACTTCATCACCAACCTTGCCGGCAGTGACGCCAGGCCGCGGCTGCTGAGTTCGTCGGCGAATTGCCGAGGCGGGTCATAGCCGCCCGCCTGGTGTTCGGCGACCCAACGAAGCCCGCCCGGCAGCGTCAGCTCGGCGATGCCGTCGCGCAACGAGTCTGCTTCGCTACGCAGGTGCATCGGCTGCCACGGCGGGCTCAACCGGGTGAAGGCCCCCGGCCTGGCATGCCAGGCGAAGACCTCGTCACGCGGCGCCTCGATCTCGCTGGAATAGACCAGACCCATGTCCCGACGCTACCGGAACCGCGCAGATCGTCGGCCGCGCTAACCGTACTGCTTGCGCAGCTGCGGCTTGACCACCTTGCCGCTGGCATTGCGGGGCAATGCGTCGATCAGCACCAGTTCCTTCGGGTGCTTGTAGCGGGCGAGGCGCTCGTTGAGGAAGGGTTCGAGGTCTTCCAGCGTCAGCGATGCCTCGGTGGCGACTATGGCCACCGGCACCTCGCCCCACTTGTCGTGGGCGCGCCCGATCACGGCTGCCTCCCGAATCATCGGGTGCTCGAACAGCACGTTCTCCACCTCGGCGCAGTAGATGTTCTCGCCGCCGGAGATGATCATGTCCTTCTTGCGGTCGACGACGTAGACGAAGCCTTCGTCGTCGACGCGCACCAGATCGCCGGAGTGGAACCAGTCGCCGGCGAACGCCTCGGCGGTCGCCTCGGGCTTGTTCCAGTAGCCCTGCATCATGGTCGGCCCGCGGTAGACGATCTCGCCGATCTCGCCGGGCGCTACGTCGTTCATGTTCTCGTCGACGACCCGTGCCGCGATGGTAGGGATCACCTTGCCCACCGAGCCAAGCTTGCGGATCGCGTCCTTGCCCTGGAGCACGCAAGTGATGGGCGACATCTCGGTCTGGCCGAACACCGCGACGTTCAGCGCGTCCGGGAACGTCTCCGCCATGGCCCGCAGTACGGTGTCCGACGCCGGCGCCGCGCCCCAGCTGATCACCTCCAACGCCAGGTCCCGTTGCCGCACAGTCGGATCCGCGCAGATAATCTGCCACTGCGCCGGCACCAGGAACACCGAGGTGGCGCGCTCGCGCTCCCAGGCGTCCAGGGTGTCGGTGGCGTTGAACGCACCGAGCGGGTGGATCACCGTCTTGGTGCCCAGCATGAGGTTGGGTGCGATGCTGCCCAGACCGGCGATGTGGAACATCGGGGCGGCGCAGAAGTACACGCTGTCCGGGCTGATCTGCAGCGCCTGGATGCAGGTCAGTGACTGGGCCAGCAGGTTCGAGTGGGACAGGATGGCGCCCTTGGGACTTCCGGTGGTTCCCGAGGTGTACATGATCAGCGCCGGGGTGTCTTCGGGGACATCGGCTCCCGGGTGCGGGTCGCCGGGCTCGACGATCAGCGATTCGTAGTCATCGCCGAGCACCACGGCCACATCGAGTCCGGTGGTGTTCTTGCGGACCGCCTCGATCAGCGGCGCGAGCAGCTCGTCGGTGATGACGCCCTTGGCGCCGCTGTCGGAGACGATGTAGCTGATCTCGGGATCGGTGAGACGGAAATTGACTGGGACGGCGATGGCTCCCAGGGCGTTGATCGCCAGGACCGACTCGACGTATTCGGTGTGATTGAGCATCACGATCAGGACGCGGTCACCGAAGGAGATGCCGCGCCGGAACAGTGCTGCCGCAAGGCGTTCCGAGCGTTCGTGCAGCTGTCGCCAGGTGGTGTCGTTGCCACGGCAGCGAAAGGCGACGGCGTCGGGACGCATCTCGGCGTGGTTCGCCACCTGATTCATCCAGTGGTTGCGGCGAGACCGCAGCGGCTGAGCAATCATTCGCCGAACACCGCCTTGCGCTTCTGCAGCATCGCGGCGGCGCCTTCGAAGAAGTCGGGGGAGCCCAGCAGCTCCACCTGGCCGGCTTTCTCGCGAGCCAGGGCGGCGTCCAACGATGCGAGGTTAGTGGCGTTGAGCGCGCGTTTGGTCAGTTCGATGGCGCGACGCGGTCCGTGGGCCAGTTTCTCGGCGGCCTCGTTGACCCGGGCGTCCAGCTCCGCCTCGCCGAGCACCGCGTTGATCAGGCCGGCATCGCGGGCGGCGGTCGCCGACAGGCGCTCACCGAGCAGCGCCATTTCGTTGGCCACGGCCCGTCCGGCGGCGGCCGCGACCAGGGCGGTGGTGCCGCCGTCGGGCATCAGGCCGATGTTGGTGAATGACAGCAGGAAGTAGGCGCTCTCGGCGGCGTAGATCAGATCCGCGGCCAGCGCCAGACCCACGCCGACGCCGGCGGCCGGCCCGTTGATCCGTGCGATCACCGGCACCGGAGTCTGGGCGACCGAGGTGACCAGCCGGGAGGCGCAGTCCATGACCTCCTCGGGGCTGACGCCACCGGCCGTGGCCGACAAGTCGGCGCCGGTGCAGAAAGCTTTGCCTTCGCCGGTGATGACGATGGCCCGCACGCCGGGGTCGTCGGCCGCGCCGGCGATGACGTCACCGAGGCCCGCCATGGTGGCGTAGTCGATCGCGTTGAGCCGGGCGGGGTTGGTGATCGTCACCCGCAGCACCCGACCGTCGCGGGTCGCGGTGAGTTTGGCGGCGTTCTCGGACACGGTCAGACCCGCCCTTCGATGAACCGGGATTGCAACACGAAACTTCCTCCGTGGATGAAAACGTAAATTGTGGTTAACGTATGGGTGGCGAGTCCAACAGTCAACACGGGGGTGAAAATGGTTGCGGCCATGGCGGCGGGATCGCCGACTGCGGTGCAGCGCCGCCGCAAGGACCGCAAGGCTCAGATCGTCCGCGCCGCAGCCCGCGCGTTCAGCGATCGCGGCTACCACGCGGTCGGGGTCGACGAGATCGCCGCCGAGGTGGGTATCTCTGGACCGGCGCTGTACCGGCACTTCGCCAACAAGTACGCGCTACTGGTCGCGACCGCCGAGTACACGGCGGGGGCGCTGGTGAGCGCCGCGCGATCCGCCGACGACCCGAGCCGGCCGGTGCAGGAGCGGTTGCGCGCGATCACCGCCGCGCTGATCGAGACCACGATCGGGACGCGACGCGAGGGCGCGTTCTATCGGTGGGAACGGCGCTACTTGCAGCCGCCGGAGCGCAAGGACATTCGGGCCAGCTACGACGCGCTCAACGCCGCGATCGCCGAACCACTGGCGTTGCTGCGCCCGGGACTTCCCGACGCCGACGTGGCGATCCTGGCTGCGGCGGCGCTGAGCGTGATCGGCAGCATCTCCGCGCACCGAACACGGCTGCCGGCCACCGCACTGCAGGAACTGCTCGGTGAGCTGTGCTGGTCGGTGCTCAACGCGGAGCTGCCGGCGGCACCTTCGGGGCCTGCGCCCCGACGACCGGAGCAGGGCCTGCCGAGCACGTCCAAACGCGAACGGCTACTCGCCGAGGCCATCCGCATGTTCGGCCAGCGGGGTTTCTACGAAGTCAGCATCGAGGAGATCGGCACCGCCGCCGGCTTGAACGGCTCCAGCGCCTACCGCTACTACCCGAGTAAGGCGGCCTTGCTGGCCGCCGCCTTCCACCGGGCCAGCGCCCGAGTGCTGATGGCCATCACCGACGCCCTGGCCGAGTCGACCAGTCCGCGGCAGGCGGCCCTGCGCATCGCCGAGCGCTACACCACGCTGGCGTTCGCCGCTCCCGAGCTGATCAACATCTACTTCGCCGAGTTCGCCAACCTGCCCGAACCCGACCGGGTCGAATTGCGCGGCCTACAGCGGCAGAACGTCGACGAATGGGCCCACCTGGTGGGGCAGGTTGGCGTCGGCGAGACCGAAGCGGTGTTCCGCGTCCACGCGGCACTTGCCCTAGTCGTCGATTTGGGACGCCTGGTTAACTTCGATGATCGCGACGAACAGCGGTCGCGGATTCACGCCCTGATGGCCGCCGTGCTTTTCGGCGGCGGCAGCCGATGACTCCAGCGCGCCGCGCTGGCTACGATCGAACGATGACTGCCGCACCGTCAGAACAGCAAGGCGCCGTGAACATTGCGCGCGGGCTGGCCGGAATGCTGCTGGGCATGGGTGCCGCGCATTTTGTCGTGCCGAAGCCGTTCGACGCAATCGTTCCGGCCGAGTTGCCGGGCGGTCCGCGCCTTTACACGCATGTCTCCGGAATCGCCGAGGTTGCGACGGGTGCGTTGTTGTTATGGCCGCGGACCCGCCGTACGGCAGGCCTCGTCGCGGTCGCGCTGTTCCTCGCGGTGTTCCCGGCCAACGTCAACTGTGTCCGGTTGTTCTGGACCAAGCCGTGGTTGAGGGCTGCGATGATCGCGCGGTTGCCGCTGCAGATTCCGATGATCGCCGCCGCGTTGCGGGTATGGCGCGCCGGTTAGTGCTGGCTTCATGAATGCGGTGGCCTAGATGGCCTACGTCAAGGCATCCGAGCGTGAGGGACAGATCGTCGCGGCCGCGATGCGAGTGCTCAGTGAAGTCGGTGTCGCGGGTACGACGTTGCGCGGGGTTGCCGCTGAAGCCGGGATCCCCCTGGGGACGTTGCACTACGTGTTTCCGTCCAAGGACCAACTGCTGCGTGCGGTCATTGCCACGGTCATCGACGACGTCGTGGACACCGTGCGCGCCGATCTGCAGCTCGACCGGGGAGTGGCCCATGCGCTTCGGCAGGGCGTGACGAACTTCTGGAGCACATTGGTCGAAAGCGACGCCGGCCTGCAGATCATCCAATACGAGCTGGCCATGTACTCGGTACGAAGCGAAGGTTCCGGCGGGCTGGCCCAGCTGCAGTATGAGCGCTACACCGCGCTGGTCACCGAGTTCTGCGCGCAGGCCGCGCAGGCGGCGGGGGAGCGCTGCGCCGTTGATTTCGACAGCCTCGGGCGGCTCGCGCTCGCCCTGGTGGACGGCTTGATCGTGCAGTACGTGACAAGCCCGGACCCCGAGCGGGCGAGGCGCGATCTCGGACGTGCCGTCGACATGGTCGTGCAATTCGCCGATCCGCAGCCCGCCGGCAAACGCCTGCGCCGCTGATTCCACGCAGCTGATGCGTCGGACGGTCGGCGGCGGCCCTTGACTCGGTCGGTTGACCGACTTAAATTTGTGGCCGTGGAGCGACAGGATGCGGCGGTGGCCGTCGTGGGCGCGGGGCTGTCCGGACTGACGGCCGCCCGTGAACTGCACCGGGCCGGCGTCGATGTGCTCGTTCTCGAGGCCGCCGACCGGCTCGGCGGACGGGCCATGACCGAGACCAGTGCCTTGGGGTCGCGAGTGGACCTCGGCGGTCAGTGGATCGGCCACGACCACCACCGGATCAAGGCGCTGGCTTCCGAATTGGGCGCCACGCAGTTCCAGATGCACACCCGGCCGTTGCCCGTCGTGGTCGACGGATCGCGCAGGTTACGTGCGGCGGGGCCGTCGATGCTGGTGGCCCTTCTCGTTCTCGTCGGCGTCGAACTCTGGTCTCGGGTGGCCAACACGCAACGCTGGAATACCACCACCGTCGAAGCGTGGCTGCGTCACCTGCCGAGGCGCACTCGACGGCTGCTCGAAGTGCTGGGGTTCATCTCGTGGACGGCTGACCTGGATCGCTTCTCTGTTCATGCGATGGCGCAGAGCATCCGCCAGCAGGGCGGGCTGCGGACCATGCTGGCGACGGCCGGGGGTGCTCAGGAGTCCTTGGTCGCCGAAGGGATCGGCACGCTGATCGATGGCCTTGCCGCCGAGCTCGGTGCGCGAGTGCGCCCGGGGCATTGGGTCACGGCGATCATTTGTCGCGGCGATGGCCTCACCATCCACACGACCGCGGGCGAAATCCGTGTCGCGAAAGTCATTGTGACGGTTCCGCCACCGATCGCCGGGCGAATCACATACGACCCACCGCTCCCGCCGAGTCGCGCCGCATTGGCGTCCGACACCTATATGGGCTCGGTGTACAAGGGTGTGGCGGTATTTCCGCGCCCGTTCTGGAGAGACCGAACAGGCGGTGAGTTTCTGGTTCTGGACAAGCCCGGCAGGGCAGTGTTCGACACCGGTGCGCCGGGCGGGCCAGGCCATCTGTGCGTGCTCGTGGGCGGACCAGAGGCGCGCGAGCTTGACCGACTCGATGCTGTCGATCGGCGTCGTTCGGTGCTCGGTGCGCTGGTCCGCTATGTCGGGCCTGACGTTCTCGAACCGGTGAGCTGGCATGAAAAGTCATGGCACCTCGATGAATACGTCGGTGGCGGCTACGTCGCGCTGGCCCAGCCCGGGACCACTGCCGGCATCCCGCCGATCGCGTGCACCCCGATCGGCGACATTCATTGGGCGGGCGCCGAGACGGCCCGCGACCACGCGGGCTACCTCGAGGGCGCCATCGAATCGGGGACCCGCGTGGCGCGCGAAGTGATCGAGGCGCTCGTCAGTTCCCAGTGACGTTGCGTGGGAACAGTTCTACCGTTGTCCATAGCGGCGGCGGAACTTCTCGACTTGCCCGGCGGTGTCAACGATTCGGCTGTTGCCGGTCCAAAACGGGTGCGACGCCGAGCTGATCTCCACGATCACCAGCGGGTGGCTGCGCGTGCCCGTCGGCGTGGGCCAGTCGATGGTGCGGTCGCTGGTGACGGTGGAGCGGGTCAGGAACGTCTGGCCGGTGGTGGCGTCCTGGAAGACGACGGGGTGGTAGTCGGGATGGATGCCGGGTTTCATCGCTGGTCTCCGTCTCGGGTGTGGTAATGGGAAATATTTACTGTGGCCGTTGAGGTTTCGTCGCACGGCTCCTGGTGGTGGTCGCCGAATGGGTCGGGATAGCCGGACCACTGGTTCGGCAGGCGAAACTCGTGGTCGGTGAGCAATGCCTGCGACAGGGCCTCGCGGATCTTCTCGGGGCGGGCTCCGCAGGCCAGGACCACCAGCGACGTGTGCCGATCGCCGTAGCGATGGTCCCAGATCAGGTCGGCGAAGGCATGCCGTTCCGGGCTGACCCGGGCGGCCTCCGCGGCCGTCATCGCGGCCAGCCACTTACCGGCCGACGAGGTGTGCAGCCCGCCGCCCGCCGACTCCAGCCAGATCGCTCGCTCACCCCGGTTGGCCAACCACAGCCGGCCGCGCGCACGGATCACTCCGTCGAGCAGGACATCGAGGGCCGCGTGCAGGCGTTGCGGGTGAAACGGTCGCCGGGAATGAAATTCGATCATCTCGACCGGCCCCTCCGCCCGCAGCGGCGGTTGACCGGCCAACAGCGGGGCGTGCGGATCATCGCCGCGACCTCGGCGGGCGCCGTCGTCGAGATGGGTCAGTGCCTGTTCCAGGCGGTCGGTGCCGGCGGTGATGCGTGCCAGCGGAGCCAACCGGCGCAGCACCGCCAACGCGGTCGGGTCCGGGTCGAAAACCACCAGCGCATCAGCGGATTCGGCCTGTCCCACCACTACCTGCGCGATGGTGCGGCCGTCGTCGAGTTCGTCGTCGCCGAGAGCTTGCGGCAGCCACGCCGTGGCGTCGAGGCACGTGACCACCGCGGCGACGGTGACATCGCGGCCGGCCGGGCCGTCGATGTACCCCGGTCCGACTCGGACCCGAACGTTGCGGATCGCCCAGCAGATGGGCTGCGGTTCCAGCCAGTCGGGCAACTGGACGGCGATGCGCTCAACCCCAGCACGCCGGTGAAGCCGGCGCAACAGCACCAGCAGGTCGTTGCGCAGCGTGCAGGATACACAGCCATGCGCCAACTCCAGGGCCGAAGTCGTGGTAGCCGCTGTCCCACTGGCGATTTCCCGAACCACCACATGACCGTCCAGGCCGTAGGAGACGGTCACCGTACCCGTCTTGGCCTGCAAGGCTCTGGCCGCTGCTTCGGTGCCGTACTGTCCGGCCACCAGGATCACCGGAGTCCGCATCACCCTCCTATTGGAAATCATTGTCATTAAGGCCGTCTCTACGGTAGCCTCCAGCGCATCGCTTGTCGACAATCATTTTCAATAAGCTTTGGAGGAGGGTTCTGGTGTCTGCACGCTGCCAAGTCACCGGCCGGGCTCCCGGATTCGGGAACGCGGTGTCGCACTCGCATCGCCGCACCCGACGCCGCTGGTCGCCCAATATTCAGGTCAGGACCTATTACCTGCCGTCGCAAGATCGCCGGGTCACCCTGCGGGTCAGCGCGAAGGGCATCAAGGTCATCGACCGTGACGGTATCGAGGCTGTGGTGGCCCGGCTGCGTCGCGAAGGGGAGCGGATCTGATGGCGCGAACCGATATTCGCCCCATCGTCAAACTGCGCTCCACCGCGGGGACCGGCTACACCTACGTCACCCGTAAGAACCGGCGCAACGACCCGGACCGGCTGGTGCTGCGTAAATACGACCCCGTGGTCCGGCGCCATGTCGATTTTCGGGAGGAGCGCTGAGCCGTGGCCAAGAAGTCCAAGATCGTCAAGAACGAGCAGCGCCGTGCGCTGGTGGCCCGCTACGGCGAGCGGCGCACTGAACTCAAGCAGATCATCCGGTCACCGTCGAGCAGTGCGGAGCAACGGTTGGCAGCCCAGCGTGAACTGGCCCGCCAGCCGCGCGATGCCAGCCCGGTGCGGCTGCGCAACCGCGACTGCGCCGACGGGCGTCCCCGCGGCTACCTGCGCAAGTTCGGGCTGTCGCGGGTGCGCGTGCGTCAGCTGGCACACGACGGTCACCTGCCCGGCGTCCGGAAGGCGAGTTGGTAGATGGCAGCCAAACCCAAAGGCGCTCGGCGTGTTCCGCAGACTGCGGCACGTGCTGCCAAGGCCAACCCGCTGACCCGACTCGGCCTCGCCGCGGTCGACTACAAGGACACCGCGACGCTGCGGCTCTTTATCTCCCCGCGCGGCAAGATCCGCTCCCGGCAGGCCACCGGACTGACCGTCCGTCAACAGCGCCAGGTCGCCGGCGCCATCAAGAACGCCCGGGAAATGGCGCTGCTGCCCTATCCGGGCGTCTTTCCCGAATGATCCGGTCGACGGCTCAACGGCTCAACCGAGGTGGAACACGACCTCTAGTGTCAGGAACCCGAAGACGAGCAGCCCGAGGATTCCCGCTATCACCGGAAGAACAAGCACTGGGTCTTTCATGGCTGCAGACGTTATACAGCCCTTGGTTGTAAAAATTTGAAACGTGGTGTCGATCACGCGATCTCGGGACTTTGGTCTGTGATCGGCATCACGATCGTCTTCCGTGCCGGACCGCGCTCGCCGCGCGGTTTCACGACCCTCTCGGCGGGTCCGGTGCGAGGCCGCCGTCCGGGGCGATGTGCGCGAAGATCTGCTGGAGCAGGGTCAGGATGTGCGGGTCGTCGACGGTGTAGATGTGGTGGCGCCCGTCGCGCCGTGCGTTGATCAGCCCGGCCAGCCGCAGCTTGGTCAAGTGCTGGCTCATGGTGGCGACGTTGACGCCGGTCCGTCTCGCCAGGGTTGTCACGTCGTAGGCGTCCTGGGCGGCCAGCCACATCACGTGCAGGCGCGCCGGACTGCTGAGCAGCGCGAACGTGCTCGCGGCGGATGCCAGTTGGGGTTGGGTCGGTTCGTCGGTCCGGTTGACTGAACTGATTTCTTCGGACAGCCGTTCTTCATCTTTTGCCATGGCGGCATTCATTTTGTCCCAACTCCCATGGCGGGATTCGCCGAACGACACATTCGCATAGTTGCGCAATCGCCAAAGTGTCGCCAGAATTGGGCAGTTCCGGCGGCGCCTTGGCCGCCCGGCGGGTACGGCCCAGGCCCGCCGTCAGACCACAGGATTGGTTACTGCCGAATTGATTCCGACATCGTTGCTGCTGCGACCGGCCACCCTGGGAATCCGTGCGGCGTCAGCCGTCGTCGGCGCGGCGGCCCGCAGTGCGTCGGCCACCACCGAGGCGGTGGGGGCCATCACCTCGGCCGGCCTGCAGGTCGCCGCGCTGCCGATTCGCGAGGCCACTCGGATGCTGTCCGGCGAATCCACCACGGCGACGCTGACCCGCAGGTGCTGGCGCGGGGAAGGCCGCGCCTGGATCGAGGTACGTGGCTTGACTGAATCCCCCGAACTCGGGCAGCGGGTGCTTGACACGCTCGTCGCCGAACCCGGCGTGGTGTCGGCGCGGCTGAACCGCCCGTTGTCTCGGGTCGTGGTGGAACTGGCGGTCGAAGGTGCGCAGGTAACGCTGAATGACCTGTGCCGCCTGATCGCCGAGACCGAACGCAGCTACCGCCACTCCGACGGCACGGCAGCTCCGATCGGGGCAGCGCCGGCCACCGTCCTGCCCGGCGACGGGTTGCTGCTGATGGCCCGCGGCGTGATGGTCGGCGTCAACGCCGCCGGGTCGGCCATCGCGGTCGCCGGGCGCGCGCTGCGGCTGCCGCAGGCGCCGATCACCGTCGACGCCGTCGCGGCGCTGGCCAACTACCAGCCGTGGTTGCGCCGGCAACTCGCCGACCGAATCGGCAGGGGACCTGCCGACACGGTGCTGTCGCTGATCTCCACCGGAGCGCGTATCGCCACCCTGTCGCCGGCCACGCTGGCAGTGGACTTGGCGTTGCAAGGTGTCAAAGCCGCCGAGTCTGCGGCCGCGGCGCAGGCCTGGAACCGCCACGAGCCGTACCTGGCCCGGCACGCCGACCAGGCTCAGGTGCACGTGCCGTCGCGGCCGGTGCCGCTACCGGAGGGGGCGGTCGACCGCCACGGCAGGCGGGTGGGCTACGTCCAGTTGTTCGGGGCCGGCCTGGTGGGAGTGCTCACCCGCAACGTCACCACAGCCGCGACCGCGGCCGTGGTCGCCTCCCCGAAAGCCATGCGCACCACCACTGAATCGTTCGCGGCCACGCTGAGCCGGTCATTGGTCGAGCAGCACGCCGCGCTGCCGTTGCGCCCGGAGGGCCTGCGCCGACTCGACCGCGTCGACGCCGTCCTCATCGATCCCCGGCTGCTTTGCACCGCCACCGCACGCCACCCGCTGGCTGCGGCGATGCTGGCCGAGGCTCGGGCATCGGGCGCGGAACTGGTCACCCTCGACGTCGAAGCCCTGGGTGAACTGCGTCCCGCGTTCGACGAACTGGCGCCGGTCGATACCGCCGCCGACGACGAACAACTCGACGAGGCGCTGGCTGCCGCATTGACGGCACGCCAGCAAGACGGCCGCACCGTTGCGGTGCTCACGTCGAGCGGTGCGCAGGCACTCGCCTGCGCCGACGTGGGCCTGGGGATCCTGCCCGGCGACTCGGAGACGCCACCGCCATGGGAGGCGGATCTGCTGCTGGCCGACTTGGCCGGCGCCTGGCGGGTGCTGCACGCGATACCGGCGGCGCGCGCGGCCGCCCAGCGCGGCATCTCCCTGTCCACCGGCGCATCGACACTCGGTGCACTGCTGATGGTTCCCGGGGTGCGGGGCGGTCGCGGTCCCGGGCCGGTCACCGCCGGGGCAGCCACCGGACTGCTCTCGGGATACCTGCTGGCTCGCCAGGTGGCTCGGACGCAGCCGCCGCGGCCCGCGCCGGCCTACGAATGGCATGCGATGTCACTGGACGAGATCCGCGCGATTCTGCCGGTCCCCGACCTCGCCTGTGCCGCCGCCGAACTCGACGCCGCGCCACCGCACATGGCCTGGCAGTTCATCAGGGCGGTGCGTGCCGAACTGTCGGATCCGCTGATGCCGGTGCTGGCACTGAGCTCGGCGGCCACCGCAATGCTGGGTTCGCCGGTGGATGCGTTGATGGTCAGCACGGTGCTGATCGGCAACTGCATGCTCGCGGCAGCCCAGCAGCTGCAGGCCGAGAACCGGCTGAACCGGCTGCTGGCCCAACAGACCCCGCCCGCCCGCACCGTCGCGCCGGGCACCAATACCTACACCGAGATCGTCGCGGACCGCCTGATACCCGGCACCGTGATCGAGGTCCGCAGCAACGAGGTGGTGCCCGCCGACGCGCGGCTGATCGAGGCCACCGACCTCGAAGTCGACGAATCATCGCTCACCGGCGAATCACTGTCGGTCGACAAGCAGACCGCGGCGACACCGGGCGCCGAACTCGCCGAGCGGCGCTGCATGCTCTACGCCGGCACGACAGTTGTCGCCGGCACCGCACGGGCCGTGGTCACCGCCGTCGGCGCCGACACTCAGGCCCGTCGTGCCGCCGAGCTGGCCGCCGGGGATCTGCCGGTGGTCGGCCTGCAGCACCAGCTGAGTCAGCTGATGAGTCGCGCGTTCCCGGCCAGTGCCGGCGGCGGGCTGATGGTGGGTCTGTTGGGGATGCTGCGCGGCGGTGGCCTGCGTCTGGCCCTGGGCAACGCTATCGCGGTCGCCGTGGCGGCGGTGCCCGAGGGCATGCCGCTGATGGCGACCCTGGCCCAGCATGCCTCAGCCCAACGCCTGACCGATTCCGGTGCGCTGGTGCGCATTCCCCGCTCGGTGGAGGCCCTGGGCCGGGTTGAGGTGGTCTGCTTCGACAAGACCGGAACACTGAGCGAGAACCGGCTACGGGTCACCCGGGTGTACCCCGTCGCCGGCCACGCCGAGGACGACGTGCTGCGATGCGCGGCCAACGCCGCGCCGGCGCCCGAGGGCGACCCCCACACGCACGCCACCGACCAGGCCGTCACCGAGGCCGCCGCCGGTATCGGCAGCCTCTGGACCACCCCGGACGCCCACCTGCCGTTCCGCTCCGGCCGGGCGTTCTCGGCGTCGGTGGTCGGTCGGGAACTGATGATCAAGGGGGCACCCGAAGTGGTGCTGGCCGCCTGCACCGACCTCGGCCCGGACAGTGACGCGCCGGTCGCCGAACTCGCTGCCGGCGGGCTGCGGGTGATCGCGGTGGCGCAGCGCCGCCTCAGCGCCGCACAGGTGAAGTCGCTGGCCGATGACCCGGACGCTCTCGCCGGACTGTGCGGCGAGGGACTGACGCTCACCGGGTTCCTCGGCATCTCCGACACCCCCCGAGCCGAAGCGCCGCAACTGCTCGCCGACCTGGCGGAGCGGGGCGTCGGCATCCGGCTGATCACCGGCGATCACCCCGTCACCGCCACCGCGATCGCCGCGGAACTGGGGGTGCCGGTCACCGCCGAGCAGGTCATCACCGGCGCGGAGTGGAACGCGTTGTCGCGCAAGGGCCAGGAACGTGCGGTGGCGCAGCGGGCGATCTTCGCCCGGATGTCCCCGGAGAACAAGGTGCAGGTGGTGCAGACCCTCGAACGCAGTGGCCGGGTCTGTGCCATGGTCGGTGACGGCGCCAACGATGCGGCGGCGATCCGGGCCGCCAGCGTGGGTCTCGGCGTCGTGGCGCGCGGCAGCGACTCGGCGCACCTCACGGCCGACATCGTGTTGACCGACGGGCGCATCGGCGCACTGGTGGATGCCATCGACGAGGGCCAGCGACTGTGGCGCGGGGTGCAGCTGGCGGTGACGGGCCTGCTCGGCGGCAACGTCGGCGAGGTGATCTTCGGTGTCGTCGGCACCGCGCTGTCGGGGACCTCGCCGCTGAACAACCGCCAACTGCTGCTGATGAACATGTTGACCGACGCGCTGCCGGCCACCGCGGTCGCGGTCAGCACCCCGGCCGGCTCCTCGCATCGAGTCGTGCACGGCATCGACGAACGCAGCCTGATGCGCGCCGTCGCGGTCCGCGGAGCGATCACCGGGGCCGCGGCCAGCGCGGCATGGGGGATGGCTCGCCTTTCTGTTGTACCGGGCGCCCGGCAACGCGCCGCCACGGTCGCGCTGATCACGCTGGTCACCACCGAGCTGGCCCAGACGCTGGTCGACTCCCACGCGCCGTTGGTATTGCTCACCGCCGCTGGTTCATTCGCAGCGTTCGCGGCGATGATCAGCCTGCCCGGAATCAGCCAGCTCCTGGGTTGCGTACCGGTGGGACCGCTGGGCTGGTCGGAGGCCCTGGGAGCCACCGGCGCCGCAGTGCTCGCGATCGCCGCGGCGCCGCACGTGCTGCCGGCCCGGGGGCGCGAGGCACCGGAGACCGGCACCGAGATCGAGTCAGGCCCGATGGCCACCGTGGCTGTGCTGCGGCCGGCAGGCGACCAGGCCTCCTCGGCCGCGGCCGCTGGTGGGTCTACCGTGATGGTCAGTCGTACCAACTGACCAGCGGAGGCGTGGCATGCACCCATTCCGGCAAGCCGTCGAGGCCCGTGACGCCGCGGCCATCGAGGCGCTGTTGTCCGACGATGTCGTGTTCACCAGTCCGGTGGCGTTCAAGCCCTACCCGGGCAAGCCGGTCACCGCGGCGATCCTGCGCGCCGTGATGCGTGTCTTTGAAGACTTCCGCTACGTGCGAGAGATCGCTGACGCCTCCGGGCGTGACCATGCCCTGATATTCGAAGCGTCGGTCGACGGTAAACGGCTCAGCGGATGCGACTTCCTGCATATGGACGACGACGGCAAGATCGACGACTTCGTCGTGATGGTCCGGCCGCTGTCGGCGGCTACCGCGCTGGCCGAAGCCATGGCGCAGCAGTTCGAGCAGATCACCCGTGAGGCCGCCGCGCCGCATGGACATGGCGACGGCTCTGCCTAGCCGGAACCGATAGCGGGGCTCCGCGGTGCATGAGCAGACGCCGGTAGTCGCGGCCGTGGCCGTCGGCGGCGCGATCGGTGCCTGCGCGCGCTACGCCGTCGCGCTGGCATTGCCCACCCCGGTCGGTGGGTTCCCTTGGGCCACAATGGTAATCAACGTGAGCGGGTGTGCGCTGATGGGGGTGCTGATGGTGGCGATCACCGAACTGTGGGTCGGACATCGACTGCTGCGTCCGCTGCTGGGCACCGGCGTGCTCGGCGGCTACACCACGTTTTCCACCTTCTCCGGCGACGTCGACACCCTGATCGCCGCCGGACAGCCGGTCCCGGCTTTGGTCTACCTGCTCACCACGCCGGTGGCAGTGTTGATCGCGACCTGGACCGCTGCCAGCCTCACCCGCCGTCTGGTCATCAGGAGGACAGCATGAGCGAGCTCACCGGACGCGCGTTGCGCCTGACGGTATTCCTCGGAGAGAGCGACACCTGGCATCACAGGCCGGTGTACAGCGAGATCGTGCACCGAGCGCATCGGGCCGGCCTGGCCGGCGCGTCGGTGTTCCGCGGCATCGAGGGCTACGGAGCGTCCTCGGCCATCCACACCACCCGGCTGCTGTCGATGTCTGAGGACCTGCCGGTCTCGGTCATCATCGTCGACGCCGCCGAGCGGATCCGTGCCTTCCTGCCGGAGCTGGACGAGTTGGTCACCGAGGGCCTGATCCTGCTGGATGAAGTCGAGGTCATCCGCCACGTCGGGCGACGCCCCGCCGGCCAGTGACCTGGCTGCTGGTCATCGCCGGCGCCGCGGTGGGGGCGCCGTTGCGCTACCTGACCGACCGATTCGTCCAGGCCCGCCACGACACCACCTTCCCGTGGGGCACGTTCACCGCCAATGTGCTGGGCAGCCTGGTCCTGGGTGTGCTCATGGGCGCCGCGAGCCCCGGCGACCAAGGGCTGCACCTGTTGGTCGGCACCGGTCTGTGCGGCGCGCTGACCACATACTCGACCTTTTCCTACGAGACCCTGCAGCTGGCCGGCGTCGGTGCGCGGCTGTACGCGCTGGCCAACCTGGTGCTCACCTTGACCTGCGGGCTGGGCGCCTATTACGTCGGCAATGTCGCGGCACAAGCGATTTGGGCCTGACCGATCCGCGGGTTAGGTGACGCTGCGCAATTGCTTCCAGCATGAGGTGCCACAATCGAGCCCGACAGTGTCCCGTGGCGTCCGCCCAGTCCTTCCAGGAGTAGCAATGTCGTTCTCGGTAGAGCTCAGCGATGACGTGATCGAGGTGCGGGACTGGGTCCATCAGTTCGCCGCCGAGATCGTCCGCCCGGCGGCCGCCGAATGGGATGAGCGGGAAGAGACGCCGTGGCCGATCATCCAGGAGGCCGCCAAGATCGGCCTGTACTCGCCCGAGTTGTTCGCCACCCAGGCCGCCGAGCCCAGCGGGATCGGCATGCTCACGGTGTTCGAGGAACTGTTCTGGGGTGACGCCGGGATCGCCTTGTCGATTCTCGGCACCGGGTTGGCGGCGGCGGCCCTGGCGGGCAACGGAACTCCCGAACAGCTGGGCCGGTGGCTGCCCGAGATGTTCGGTACCGCCGATGACCCCAAACTCGGGGCCTTCTGCTCCTCGGAACCCGATGCCGGCTCGGATGTCGGCGCGATCCGGACTCGCGCCCGCTTCGACGAAGCAACACGTGAATGGGTGCTCAACGGCACCAAGACCTGGGCCACCAACGGCGGTATCGCCAACGTGCACATCGTGGTCGCCTCGGTCTACCCCGAACTCGGCTCACGCGGCCAGGCCACGTTCGTCATCGGGCCCGACACCAAGGGGCTGGCCCAGGGCCAGAAGTTCAAGAAGCACGGCATCCGGGCCTCGCACACCGCCGAGATCGTATTGGACAACGTCCGTTTGCCCGAGGACATGATCCTCGGTGGGCGAGAGAAGTTCGAGGAGCGCGTCGCCCGGGTCAAATCCGGTGCATCCGCCCGCGGTCAGGCCGCCATGAAGACCTTCGAGCGCACTCGTCCGACCGTCGGGGCGATGGCGGTCGGGGTGGCGCGCGCCGCGTACGAATACGCCCTCGAATACGCCTGCCAGCGTGAGCAGTTCGGCCGCAAGATCGGTGAGTTCCAGGCCGTAGCCTTCAAACTGGCGGACATGAAGAGCCGGATCGACGCGGCACGGCTGATGGTCTGGCGGGCCGGCTGGATGGCGCGCAACAACAAGGCCTTCGACAACGCCGAGGGCTCGATGGCCAAGCTGTTCGCCAGCGAGACCGCGGTCTACGTCACCGACGAGGCGATCCAGATCCTCGGCGGCAACGGCTACACCCGCGACTACCCGGTCGAGCGGATGCACCGCGATGCCAAGATCTTCACCATCTTCGAAGGCACCAGCGAGATCCAGCGGCTGGTCATCGCCCGGGCGATCACCGGCCTGGCGCTGCGCTGATCAGCCCGGTCGGCTACTGCGCGATCGTTGCGCGCAGTGGCCTAGGGTCAGAAGGCGAACCGGGTGCAGTCGGTTGGGAACGCGAACCAGGCCAGGGCCCGCCGGGGGATGATCATCCGCAGTCCGCCGCCGTCCTGGCCCGCCCAGGCATCGGGGCCGGGAGCGTACTGCGGGTGGTATTTCTCGAACGCGGTCGCCAATCGGGCTCCGAGGTCGTTGGGGTTTGCTGAGGTCGCTGTGGAGATTCCCTCGACGATCACCACTTGCGTACCGCTTTCCAGTGTCAGGGTGCACGCCGGGTTGTCCTGGAGGTTGCGCGCGTGGCGTGTGGTGGGTGCGCCGTCGTAATAGAAGCGGCCGTCGAGCCACACGCCCCAACGCGGTACGGAGTGCGGGGTGCCGTCCGGGCGCACCGTGGTCAGCCAATAGTGCTGGGACGCGGTCAATCGCTGTTCAACTTCTGACCAGCTCAACAAGCCTTCCGCCGAACTCGGCAATCCGTAGCCCTCTGGCAGGACGGGACGTGTCGCGGTAGGGCCCGGTTTCGGTTCCATGGCCCACACGCTAGCTCTGACGTCCGACAGGGATACCGCTCTGCCGGATGCGTCCTAGCCGGCCGTCTTCCCGTTGTCGGTCAGGTAGACCGCGCCGTGCACCGCGGCGGCGGCATCGCTGGCCAAAAAGGCGATCACCTCGGCGACATCGGCCGGGGCGCTCATCCCGCGCGGTGAGGCCACCCGCATGATCAGGTTGACGTCGGCGCCCTCGGGAAGCTGGAAGTTGGTCACCTGCGGGGTCAGCATCCCACCCGGGCACACCGCGTTGACCCGCAGCTTCTCCGCGGCGAACTCCACGGCCAACGCCCGGGTCAGCCCGACGAGCCCGTGCTTGGCCGCGCAGTAGCCCGCCGAGTACGCCTGCCCTTCCACCCCGGCGATCGAGGCGACGTTGACGATATTGCCGCCCGCCTCCAGCAGGTGCGGCAGCGCGGCGCGGCACAGGAAGAACGGCCCGTTGAGGTTGACCGCCAGATCGTGGGCCCACTCGTCGTCGGTGACGGCCGGCGTGTGGCGCATCTGGTGGGCGCCGGCGACGTTGACCAGCACGTCGAGCCGCCCGAACTGGGCGACACACTGCTCGACGGCCGCCGCGCAGGCCGCCGCGGTGCTGATGTCGGTGGGGGCGTACTGCCCGCCGGGCACGTCGGCGAACACCATGGCGAGCCGCTCGGCATCGCGCGCCAGCCCGAACACCGTCGCGCCGCGCCGGGCGAACAGTTGGGCCGTCGCCGCGCCCAGGCCCGACGAGGCTCCGGTCACCAGCGCCACTTTGCCTGACAGATCAGCCATTTCGACTCTCCGCATCACCCAGTCGACCGGCACCGGGGCGCAGCCGTCTACCGTCCAGTTATGGCTTCAGTATCAGTGATCACCGGCGGCGCGGGCGGCATGGGTCTGGCGACGGCCAAGATCCTGGGCCGAGACCACACCGTGGTGTTGTGCGATGTTCGGCAGGAGCGGCTCCACTCGGCGCAGGTCGCGCTCTCCGAGCTCGGCATCGCCGCGACCGCTGTCAACTGCGATGTCACCGATCGTGACGCGGTCACCCGGCTGTTCGACACCGCGACCGGTCTCGGGACGCTGGCGTCGGTGGTCCACACCGCGGGGGTCAGCCCGAGCATGGGTGACGCCGAATTCGTCATGCGCACCAACGCCTTCGGCACCCTCGTCGTCAACGAGGTGTTCTACGACGTCGCCGGCGACGGCGCGGTGATCGTCAACGTGGCTTCGATGGCCGCGCAGCTGCTGCCCGACAAGGCATACCCCACCAAGCAGTTCCCGCTGGCGCTCAGCGACGGCGACGCCTTCGTGGCCGCGATGACGGCGTACTGCAACAACGCACCCGAGCAGATGCGCTCGGGCTTCTCGTACACGGTCAGCAAGGCCTTCGTGAAGTGGTACTGCGCCGCGCAGGGCGAGCGATTCGGCGGCCGCGGGCTGCGCATCGTCTCGGTGTCGCCGGGCAACATCGACACCGAGATGGGGCGGCGCGAAGAGAAGGCCGGGGTGGGCATGATGATGCCCGACGCGCTGATCCCGCGGTGGGGCACGCCCGAGGAGATGGCCGAGCTGTTCGCCTTCTGCGCCGGAAACAAGTGCGCCTATCTCACCGGCGCCGACATCCTCGCCGACGGGGGAGTGGTCGCCTCGATGCGGGAACGCGCCCGGGTGGCCGCCGAACTTGGGTAGCGTGCCGTTGAGGGGAAGGGAGCGCCGATGCACTACACCCGCACCGATCCCATCGCGGCCCGTCCCAGCGACGTCTGGGCTGTCCTGACCGATGTCGAGCATTGGCCGGACTGGACCGCATCGATGCGTGAGATCACCCGGCTCGACTCCGGTCCGCTGCGAGTCGGCAGCACCGCCCGAGTCCGGCAGCCCACCGGGCGGCCGATGGTGTGGACGGTCACCGACCTGGTCGACGAGCGGTCCTTCACCTGGTCGGCGTCGATGGCCGGAATCCGGTTCACCGGCTTCCACGAGCTGACGCCGACCGGCTCAGGGGTGCGGGCCGTCCTGACTTTTACGCTGACCGGTCCGATGGCCTGGCTGGCCGGCCTGCTCGCCGGCGGCCGGATACGTCGCTACGTCGACATGGAGGCCGAGGGGCTCAAGCGGCAGTCGGAAGGCCGGGCGCGGTAGCTGGGGTAGCTGAGCTGGTCGGTGGATTCGAGGTGCGGAATGCGCCGAAGCAGCTAAGTTAACGGTTGACACGCGGCGGGGTGGGTGCTTACCGTGGAGCAAACCTACGGGACCGTAGGTTTGGCTGGGGGGCCAAGCGACAGCCCACCTGTCGATCAGGGAGGGGACCAAAAACTATGGTGAACGTCCAGACGGCACTGCTTCACGAGCTGGAGCCGATTGTCGAACAGAACCTCAATCGCCACCTCAAGGCCGCCAAGCCGTGGTTGCCGCACGACTACGTGCCGTGGAGCAGGGGACGCGACTTCGCGTTCCTCGGCGGCGAGGACTGGGTTCCCGAAGACTCCCCGCTGGACCCGGTCGCCAAGTCCGCCCTGCTGGTCAACCTGCTGACCGAGGACAACCTGCCGTCGTACCACCGCGAGATCGCCACCACCTTCAGCCGGGACGGCGCCTGGGGCACCTGGGTCGGCCAATGGACCGCCGAAGAGGGCCGCCACAGCATCGCCCTGCGCGACTACCTCATCGTCACCCGCGGCATTGACCCGGTGAACCTCGAGAACATGCGGATGCAGCACACCATCGCCGGCTATGACGCCGGCGGCAAGTCAGCGCTGCAGGTACTGGCCTACGTGTCGTTCCAGGAACTCGCCACCCGGGTCTCGCACCGCAACACCGGCAAGGCCTCCGGATGCCCGATCGCCGACCAGTTGCTGGCCCGGGTCGCTCTCGACGAGAACCTGCACATGGTCTTCTACCGCAACCTCATGCAGGCGGCGCTGGACATCGCGCCGGACGAGGCCATGTGCGCCATCCGCGACGAGGTGATCGGCTTCTCGATGCCCGGGATGAACATGCCCGGCTTCCAGGAGAACGCCATCCTGATCGCCAAGGCCGGCATCTACGACCTGCGCATCCACCACGATGAGGTCATCCAGCCCGTGCTGCGGTTCTGGAAGGTCTTCGAGCGCAATGACTTCGGCGCGGCGGGCGAGGAGGCCCGCGAGCAGATCGCGGGCTTCATGAAGATGGTCGACGAGCGGGCCACCTACTACGAAGAGAAGGCCAAGGCGCGCGAGAGCGTCTCCGCCTAGCCGCCTAGCCCTTGATCGACGTGTAGTAGATCGTGTCGGCCATCGACACCGAGTCGGCGGCGCGCGCGGGCGCGGGACGCCCGTGCTGCGTCAGCAGCTCGGTCATGGTCACGCCCGTTGAGGCCCAGCCCAAGGGGTCGAGGTAGGCGGCGACGTCGTTGCGGTCACCTTCGTACCCGAGTTCGGAGAACTCCAGGTCGAAGCCGTGCGCCCGCCATTTCTCGGTGGCGCTGCGCATCATTTCCCGGGCCTGATCGTGCTGGTCCGCGGAGATGTTCGGAATGGCCTCGGTGGCCAGCCGGCTGCCGTCGGCGCTCAGTGCGGCGATGTTGTCCAGCAGCCGGTCCTGCGCGTCCGGCGGGAGGTAGCCGAGCAGTCCCTCGGCGATCCAGGCAGTGGGCTGGGTGCGGTCGAACCCCGCCTCGATCAGCGCGGCCGGCCAGTCGTCGCGCAGATCGACGGCGACGCCGCGGCGATCGGCGGTCGGCTCGGCGCCCAAGTCGGTCAGTGCCGCGGCCTTGAATGCCAAGACCTGTGGCTGGTCGATCTCGAAGATCGTCATGCCGGAGGGCCACGTCAGTCGGTAGGCGCGCGCATCCAGGCCCGATGCCAGGATCACCGCCTGGCGAATCCCGGACCGGGTGGCGTCGGCAAAGAACGTGTCGAAGAAGCGAGTGCGGACGGCCATCGCGTCGGGCATCTGGCCGAGCTTCCACCCGGAGTCGTGGTCGTCGAAGTCGGTGCCCGCCAGGTCGCTGGCGGCCCACTTGGTCAGGAAGTCGACGCCGACGGCCCGGACCAGCGGCTCGGCGAAGCGGTCGTCGATCAGGGGATTGTCGGCCTTGGTGGCGAGGGCCCGGGCGGCAGCCACCATCGTCGCGGTGGCTCCCACGCTGGTGGCCAGGTCCCAGGTGTCGTGGTCGGTGCGTGCCATGAGCGCTCCTCGAAGTAGTAGGCAATGCAACTTACTTAGCCTAGCAAGTATTTAGTACAGTTAATAAACGTTAGGGGTCGGGCGGTTGTTCCCGACCCGGGGCCCAGGTGGTGGGCAGCATCGGTGTCGTCGCGGCGTTGCCGAAGGCGTCTTCGTCTAACGTGGTCAACCCGGTTGCGTGTTTCCCGCTGACTCGAGGGTGGGTTCCGCCCAGGCCCAAGGCGCCTGCGTTGCGGTCGGACGCCGTCGCCGGCGGCGTCGCGGTGGGAGGCGGTGGTGTGTCGGGTACCACCGGATCGGAGCCCATGCTCACGGTGCTGCCGGGCTCCTTGGCCGCCGTGCGGCGCCGGCGACGCGCCGGGCTCGCGGCCGCCTTCCGGCTGCGAGCCCCCGCCGCGGGCGCGGCCTCCCGGTCGTTGAGCGTGGGGCCGAATCCTCTGTCGGGGCCGTTGCCGGCCCGGGCCGCCGCGCGGACCGCCGGGGCGACGGCTACCGGTGTCGCGATCAGGGGAGGGGCGGCGGGAGTCGGGGTGGTAGCTGTGACCGAAGTGGCGGGAGTCGGCGAGCCCGGGGCGAACCCGGCCGCGGGCACGTCATCGGGGGGCGGCGCCATGAACACTGCCGGTACCCTCGCGGCGACCACGGTGACGGGCTTCGCCACGCCCGCGATCACCGGCGCCAGGGGCGGCACGCTCGCGACCGGGGATGCCGCGGCATTGATGGCCTCGATGATGCGGTTCACGATCTCCACGATGATCGCGATGATCGGGCCGTCCAAGATGTCGGCGATCTCGAGGAAGATCGCCAGCGTTTCGTAGAGGGCCGTGAGGACGTCGGCCGGGTTGCCGCCGTCATCGTCGCCGCCGCCGTCGTTCTCGAACGCCAGGATCGACGGCGGCGACGGTGTGCGGGGCACCGAAGCCAAGGCCGTGTCCGACAGCGTTTGATAGGTCGCCATTGTGGTGGCGGCCTGGATCCACATCCGGACGTAGTCGGCTTCGGTGATCGCGATCGGAATGGTGTTGATGCCGAAGAAGTTCGTCGCAACCAGGACCGCGTGCGTGGCGTGATTGGCCGCCAGCTCGGCCATGGTCGGCATGGTGGCCAAGGCGCTGGCGTAGGCGGCTGCGGCGATCTCATGCTGGGCGGCGGCGCGCGCGCTGTCGGTGCTGGCCTGTGTCAGCCAGGCCGAATACGGTTGGTGGGCAGCAATATAACGCTCCGCGCTTGGTCCCAGCCAAGTCCCAGCCTGCACGGCGCTCAAGGTGGTGTTCAATTCTGCTGCTGCCGAAGCATATTCAGAGCTCAACGACGACCACGCGAATGCGGCGGCCATCAGTGCCCCCGGGCCCGGTCCGCTGCTCAACAGTGCTGAATGGACCTCGGGCGGCGAAGCCAGCCACGTCGGCGCAACCGCATGCAACTCGCCCATCAACTCCTTCGACGACGAACGCGCAACCTCACGCTAGGGGCGTCTGTCGACGAGGTCGGGACGGGCGGGCGGCGTAGGAGTTAACGTCGGAAGAACGCTCAGCAGGAAATGTGGAGGCGTTGCCTAGCGCAGGGTCAGGTAGATCAGCGCCGCATTGAGCACGCCGATCACCACGGTGACGGCCCAGCCGAGTGCCGAGGTCAGCGCCCCGTTGGCATCGGCGCCCATCAGTTCCCGGTCGCCGGTCACCCGGATCAGCGGTACCAGCGCGAACGGGATCCCGAAGGACAAGACCACCTGCGAGATCACCAATGCCCGAGTGGGCTCGATCCCGAGTACCAGGATCGCCAGCGCCGGGCCCAGCGTGATCAGCCGGCGCCACAGCAGCGGAACCGACACTCGTAGCAGGCCCTGCATGATCATCGCGCCGGCATAGGCGCCCACCGAGGTCGAGGCCAGTCCGGAAGCCAGCAGTCCGATCGCGAAGAACAGTGCGACCGTCGGGCCCAGCGTGTTGCCGACCGCGGCATGCGCCCCCTCGATGGAACCGGCATCGTCCAGGCCGCGCAGGTTGTTGGCGGCCACCAGCAACATGGCCAGGTTCAGCGTGCCGGCCGCCAGCATCGCCAGGCCGACATCCCAGCGAGTCACCCGCAGCAGTCGCCGTCGCGCCGGGCCGGGCGCGGGCTGGCCGTGCCGGTCGCGGGCCAGCCCCGAGTGCAGGTACACCGCGTGTGGCATCACCGTCGCGCCGAGGATCGCGGTGGCCAGCAGCACGCTTTCGGTGCCGTCGAAACGGGGCAGCAGGCCGGCGGCGACGTCGGCGGGCGCCGGTGGGGAGACCACCAGGCTGGCCAGGAACCCGATGGCGATGATGATCAGCAGCCCGCTGGTCACCTGCTCGAAGATCCGCGGACCGCGCCGGTCGCCGACTGCCAGCAGCGCCATCGACACCACTCCGGTGATGAGGCCGCCGAGCAGCAGCGGTAAGCCGAAGATCAGGTTCAACGCGATCGCGCCGCCCACGACTTCGGCGAGATCTGTTGCCATGGCCACCAATTCGGCCTGCAGCCAGTACGCGATCCGGACCGGCGTACGACTGTGGGCGCCGATCACCTCCGGCAGCGAGTGCCCGGTCACCAGTCCGAGCTTGGCGGACAGATACTGCACCAGCCCGGCCATCACGTTGGCCGCGACGATGACCCAGACCAGCAGGAAGCCGAATTTCGCCCCCGCGCTGACGTTGGCGGCGACGTTACCCGGGTCGACGTAGGCGATCGCAGCGACGAAAGCCGGGCCGAGCAACGCCCAGCCCGGCTTCAGTCGAACCGCGGTGCCTGCAGTCACCGACACCCTTTCCATCCGGATTAACGAACAGGAAAGTCAGGGTAGCCGGAAATTCGCCGATGCTCCGCGGTCACGCCGGCGTGGTGGTCAGCCGGCGCTGTAGAGGCCGCGGCCGGTGACCAGTGGCAGATCCAGCGTGGTCCGGATTCCCGGCTCGGCGGCGACCACCGCAGGAATCGCGTTGACGACCCGCATCGCGGTGGCCACCAGGCCGGCGTGGTTGTGGTCGCCATTGGGGCTGGACAGGCACAGGTCCAGCGCGTACGACGGCTCGCCGGTCACCTCGACGCGGTACGAGCCGCCTTCCTGGGCCGGCTGCGGCCACTCCGGGCACAGGTCTTCGCGCAGCCGGGTGACGTGCTCGAGGACCACGGCGGCCTTACCGTCAACCATGCCGCGCACCTCGAACCGCAACGCCGCGGCGGTGCCTTTCGCGATGTCACCCGAGGAAATCGAGAAGTCCTCCGGCGCGGGCACCCGGATGTGGGACTGCTCGACCGAGTCGAGTTCCAGGCCCAGGCCGGCCGCGAGCTGGCGCACCACCGAACCCCACGCCAGGCTCAGCACACCCGGCTGCAGCAGCATCGGGGTTTCGTCCATCGGCCTGCCGAAGCCCATCACGTCGAACATGACGGCCGCGCTGTCGTAGGTGGCGTAGTCGACGATCTCCATGCAGCGGATCTGCTGGATGCTCTGGCAGGTGCCGGCCAGCGCCAGCGGCAGCAGGTCGTTGGCGAATCCCGGGTCGATGCCGTTGATGAACAAGCTCGAACCGCCCTGCCGCGCAGCGTCTTCGATGGGGGTCAGCATCTCTGCGGGGATGACGTTCCACGGGTACTGCAGGAACACCGCGCTGCTGCCGACGACGTTGATGCCGGCGTTCAGGATGCGCTTGAAGTCCTCCAGCGCCTCGACGAGCCGGTTGTCGGCCAGCGCGGTGTAGACCACGCAGTCGGGCTTGGCGTCGAGCACCTGCTGCAGGTCGGTGGTCGCGATCACGCCGGTCGGCGTGTCCACCCCGGCCAGTTCCGCGGCGTCTTTGCCGGCCTTGGCGTCCGAGGACACCCACACTCCGGTCAAGTCGAACTCGGGGTTGGTGATCAGTGCTTTCAGCGCGTGGACACCGACATTGCCGGTGCCGATCTGCGCGACGCGAATAGTCATAGGTCAGTGGTTCCTCACAGATCGGGGACGGGCAGGTCAAGGTTCGGGAAGGTGATGCCGCCGTCGACTTCGAGCACCTTGCCGGTCAGGTAGGCGCCGGCCGGAGAAGCCAGATACAGGGCGGCGGCCGCGATCTCCTCGGGCTCACCGAGTCGACGCAGCGGCGTGGCCTTCTCCATCGGGGTCCGCAGCTCCTCGTTGGAAGCCACCACGTTCAGCGCCGAGGTCATGATCGATCCCGGTGCGATGGCGTTGACGCGGATCTTGGGGCACAGGTCCAGCGCGGCCAATCGGGTGTAGTGGGCCAGCGCGGCCTTGGCCGTGCCGTAGGCGGCGAACCCTCGCCCGGGCACCCGCCCCATGGTGGAGGTGATGTTGATGAACGACCCGCCGCCGGAGTGCTCCAGCATCAGCGGCACCGCCGCGATGGTCAGTGCGTGCGCCGTCGCGACGTTGAACGTGAACGCGTCTTTGAGGTCTTTGGTCGACGTGGTCAGCAGGGTGTTGGGCATCGTTCCGCCGACGTTGTTGACGACGATGTCGAGCTTGCCGAACGCCTCGACAGCTTCGGCGGCCAGCTTCGCCGTCTCCTCGGGATGGGCGAGGTCGGCGACCACGATGTGGGCACGACGACCCGCCGCGCGGACCTGTTCGGCGACGGCCTCTAGTTCGGATTGGGTGCGTGAGGCGATCACCACGTCGGCGCCGGCCTCGGCGAACGCGACGGCGATGGCGGCGCCCAGGCCCCGGCCAGCACCGGTGACTACGGCTGTTTGATTATCGATTCGGAATTTGTCGAGTATCACGGCGCCACGCTAACAAGGAATGAGCGTGAGCTGAACCCTTTTTTGAAACACGTTCTAATTCGATGTTTGGTGACTGTCCGCGGGTTTTGGCGGCGGCATTCTATGGTTGATGCCGTGACTTCGAACCTCGATCTTTCCGGCGCCTCCACCTGGTCGCCGCGTGAAGCCGAGTTGTTGGACGTCACCTTGGCGCTGCTGCAGGAGAACGGCTACGACCGATTGACGGTTGACGCGGTCGCGGCCACGGCACGAGCGAGTAAGGCCACGGTCTACCGACGCTGGCCGTCGAAGGCCGAATTGGTACTGGCCGCGTTCACCGAGGGCATCCGTCAGGTCGCGGTTCCGCCCGACACCGGCACGCTGCGGGGTGATCTGCTGCGCTTGGGCGAGCTGGTCTGCCAACAGACCGCCCAACACGCCGGCACGCTGCGGGCGGTACTGGTGGAGGTGTCGCGCAATCCCGCGCTGAACGAGGCGATGCAGCGCCAGTTCATCGATCAGCGCAAGGCGCTGATGCAGCACATTCTGCGACTGGCGGTCGGCCGGGGGGAGATCGATGCCGCCGCCATCGATGATGACCTGTGGGACGTGTTGCCGGGGTATCTCGTCTTCCGGTCCCTGGTCTCGGGCCGGGCGCCCACCGCGCGCACCGTGGCGAGTCTGGTCGACGGCGTGATCCTGCCGGCTCTCACCCGCCGCGTCGACTGATCTCGCCGGCAGGAATCGCGGTGCCGCACTATTGAACCGTACGGTTCCGTACCGTACGCTTAATTTTCATTCGACCTGCCCACGGATACCGAAAGGCTTCCCGTGAAGAGACCGTCGTTTTCCAGCCTGGTCAGGCAGGGGTGGATGGTCCTTGTGGCCGTGGCTGTCGTCGGCATCGCCGCGTTCGCCGTCTACCGGCTGCACGGCATCTTCGGATCGGGTGACACCACATCGACGAAGAGCGACAAGGCCGATGAAATCGTGCCCTTCAATCCCAAGGACGTCGTTTACGAGGTCTTCGGCGCGCCGGGAGCGGTCGCCACCATCAACTACCTCGACGTCAACGCCGCGCCTCAGCAGATCATCGACGCTCCGCTGCCGTGGCGGTACCAGGCGACGACGACCGAACCGGCCGTCATCGCCGACCTGCGGGCGCAGGGCAACGGCGACACATTGGGCTGCCGCATCGTGATCGACGGCGAGCTCAAAGACGAAAGGACCGTCAACGCAGTGAGTGCTTACACCTTCTGCTTGGACAAGTCCGGATGAGCGCGCCGCCCGAGTCCCGGCCGTTCTGGCCGCGCACCATCCGGCGTTTCGCGGTGCCGATCGTGCTGTTCTGGGTGGCTCTGGCCGCGGTGACCAACAGTCTGGTTCCGCAGTTGGAGGTGGTCGCCGAGGCCCACAACGTGGGGATGAGTTCCCCGGACGCGCCGTCGTATCAGGCGGCGAAACGCATCGGAAAAGTGTTCCAGCAGTACGACACCGACAGCGCGGCGATGATCGTCATCGAAGGCGAGCAGCCGCTCGGTGACGACGCGCACCGGTTCTACGACGCCCTAATCGCGAAGCTGGAGCGCGACACCGACCACGTTCAGCACATCCAGAACTTCTGGGGCGACCCGCTGACCGCCGCCGGTTCGCAGAGCAACGACGGCAAAGCGGCACTGGCGCAAGTGTTTCTGGCCGGAAGCCAAGGCGAGACGCTGGCCAACGAGTCGGTGGCCGCCGTGCGCCGCATCGTCGAGGACACGCCCGCGCCGCCCGGCGTGCGCGCCTATGTGACGGGTGCGGCACCGCTGGTCGCCGACCAGTTCTCGGTCGGCAGCGAGGGCACCAACAAGGTCACCGCGATCACCTTCCTGGTGATTGCGCTGATGCTGTTCGCCGTCTACCGCTCGGTCGCCACCACCGTGCTTGCGCTGCTCACCGTGGCCATCGAAATGGCCGCCGCGCGTGGCTTCGTCGCGTTTCTCGGCTACCACGAGATCATCGGATTATCCACGTACTCAACGAATCTGCTGACGCTGCTGGCGATCGCCGCGGGAACCGATTATGCGATCTTCATCATCAGCCGCTACCAGGAGGCGCGCGCGGCCGGCGAGGATCCCGAGACAGCGTTCTACACCATGTACCGCGGCACCGCGCATGTCGTGATCGGTTCGGGCCTGACCATTTCCGGTGCCGTGTACTGCCTGACCTTCACCCGCCTGCCGTACTTCCACACGCTGGGCCTGCCCGCCGCCATCGGCATCTTCGTGGCGCTGGTCGCCGCGCTCACCCTGACCTCGGCCGTGCTCACCCTGGGCAGTCGATTCGGCCGCTTCGAACCCACCCGGGCGATGCGGATCCGCGGGTGGCGCAGGATCGGTACCGCTATCGTTCGCTGGCCCGGGCCCATTCTCGTGGTGGCCTGCGGGGTCGCCCTGGTCGGTCTGCTCGCCCTGCCGGGCTACAAGACCAGCTACGACGCCCGCGTCTACATGCCGGACCACGCCCCGGCCAACATCGGCTACGCCGCCGCCGAACGGCACTTCTCCCAAGCCCGGCTGAACCCGGAACTGCTGATGATCGAGTCAGACCACGATCTGCGCAACCCAGCGTCCTTCCTGGTGTTGGAACGGGTCGCCAAAGCCGTGTTCCATACGCCGGGCATCGCCAAGGTCCAGTCGATAACGCGGCCGTTGGGGACGCCGCTGAAACACACCTCGATACCGTTTTCGGTGGGCCAGGGAAGCGTCGCCCAAACCCAGAATCTGCGGTACCAGATGGACCGGGCGGCCGATCTGCTCAAGCAGGCGGCGGAAGCCGAGAAGTCGATCCACACGCTGGAACAGCAATATGCGTTGCAGCAGCAGCTCGCCGACGCCACCCACGCCGAGACCCAGAGCTTTCACGACACCATCGACCTGATGAACGACTTGCGTGACAAGCTCGCGAACTTCGATGACTTCTTCCGCCCCATCCGCAGTTACTTCTACTGGGAACCGCACTGCTTCGACATTCCCGCGTGCTGGGCGCTGCGTTCGGTGTTCGACATACAAGACGGCGTCGATGCGCTCAGCGAGAAATTCGAACAACTCACGGCGACCTTGGACCAGCTCGATGCGTTACAACCATAATTGGTGGGGCTGATTCCTTCCCAGATCGAAAGCCAGCAGGTCAACCGCGACCTCGCGCTGAACAACTACGCCACCAACTCCGGGATCAGCGATCAGTCGGCGGCCGCGAACGACAACCCGGCCGCCATGGGCCAGGCGTTCGACGAAGCCAAGAACGACGACTCCTTCTACCTGCCCCCGGAAGCGTTCAACAATGCCGAGTTCAAGCGCGGGATGAAGCTGTTCCTGTCGCCCGACGGCAAAGCCGCGCAGCTGATCATCACCCACGAGGGCGACCCCGCCACCCCCGAGGGCATCTCGCACATCGACAAGATCCGTGACGCCGCCAAGGAAGCCGTCAAGGGCACCCCGCTGCAGGGCTCCCACATCTACCTCGCCGGAACCGCCTCGACCTACAAGGACATCGCCGACGCCGCCAAGTACGACCTGCTGATCGCCGGGATCGCCGCGTTGAGCCTGATCCTGCTGATCATGATGATCATCACCCGAAGCCTGGTCGCCGCGATCGTCATCGTGGGCACCGTCGCACTGTCGCTGGGCGCCTCATTCGGGCTGTCGGTGCTGGTGTGGCAGTACCTGTTCGGCATCCACCTGTACTGGATCGTGCTGGCCCTGGCGGTCATCCTGTTGCTGGCGGTGGGCTCGGACTACAACCTGCTGCTGATTTCGCGGTTCAAGGAGGAGATCGGCGCGGGCTTGAACACCGGCATCATCCGGGCGATCGGCGGGACCGGCTCGGTGGTGACCGCCGCCGGACTGGTGTTCGCCGCCACCATGGCCTCGTTCATCTTCAGTGACCTGCGGATTCTCGGTCAGATCGGCACCACCATCGCGCTCGGCCTGCTGTTCGACACATTGATCGTGCGGTCGTTCATGACACCGTCCATCGCGGCGCTGCTCGGGCGCTGGTTCTGGTGGCCGCAGCGGGTGCGCCAGCGGCCCGCGGTGGCGGCCGAAAGCGGTTGACGGCGGCTGAGCTCAGCCTGGCCGTGTCGATGGTAGTTTTTTTACCATGCGCACAACCATCGACCCCGCGGGGCGTTTGGTGATTCCAAAGCGGATTCGCGATCGCCTTGGCTTGCACGGAAACGATCAGGTGGAGATCACGGAGCGCGATGGACGGATCGAGATTGAACCTGCGTTCACCGACGTCGAATTGGTCCGGGAAGGTTCGGTCCTTGTCGCACGGCCAGACCGTGAGCTGCCCCCGTTGACCGACGAAATCGTTCGCGAGACGTTGGACCGGGTACGAAGGTGATCACGCCCGACACCAGTGTTCTTGTTGCCGGATTCGCAACCTGGCACGAAGCGCACCAACCCGCCGCGCGTGCCCTTGGCCGGGGAGTTCATCTGGTCGCACACACGGCGGTGGAAACCTATTCCGTTCTGACGCGACTACCGCCGCCGCATCGCGTAGCGCCAGCGGCAGTCCACGCGTACCTGGCCGACGTCACATCCGCCGATTACCTCACGCTGGACGCACGAAGGCATCGCGAGCTGATCAACTATCTCGCGGCACACAATGTCACCGGTGGAGCAACCTATGACGCGCTGGTTGGATCGACGGCGATGGCTGCTGGAGCAACGCTGTTGACCCGCGACCGGCGAGCGGTCAGGACCTACGAGCTGCTGCAAGTGGAATACGAACTGGTGACATGATCACCGGCGTCTCCAGTCATCGATGAGGCCCATGGTCACCGGTAGTGCCTCACCGGAGAAGACCAGATGGTCTGAGCCGGAGACCTGGACGTAGGTTCCCTGCTGGTACCGGGCTGCAGTTTTGGGTGCTATCTGCGGCGGCACGACCCGATCGCATTCGCCCCGGATCACGAGCACCGGGCTGGTGGGCGGGGCCCCCAACTGCCACCGCGGGCCCATGCGCCATGGATCAGAACGACGTCCTTGATATCGGACATAAGGCCCAGGGTTACACCCGCCACGTCAAACAATGCCCGTAACGAGTGAAATACCGTGGCTTGCCCGTGTGCGGATCAGGACTTTTTGGCCGGTGCTTTCTTTGCGGGTGCCTTCTTGACCGGTGTCTTCTTCGCGGGAGCTTTCTTCGCCGGCGCCTTCGCCGAGCGCGCTTTCACACTGGCTTCCAGCTTGGCCAGCAGGTCGGAGACATCCTCGGTGGCATCCAGTTCGGCGGGCCGCTCCTCGGGGGTGAACGCCTCGTCGCCCTCGAGCTTGGCCGCGATCAACTCGTGCAGTTGCTCCTGATAGGTGTCGTGATAGCGGTCGGGGTCGAAATCGTCGGCCATCGACTCGACCACCTGCCCGGCCATCTTCAGCTCGGCCGGCTTGATCTCGACCTTGGTGTCCAATGCGGGGAAGTCCGGGTCGCGGATCTCGTCGGGCCACAGCAGGGTGTGCACCATCATCACGTCGCGCTTGGAGAAGTCCTTGACCCGCAGCGCCGCCAGCCGGGTCTTGTTGCGGAGTGTGAAATGAACGATCGCCACCCGGTCGGTTTCGGCCAGCGTCTTGGCCAGCAGCACATAGGATTTGATCGACTTCGATGCCGGCTCCAGAAAGTAGCTGCGGTCGTAGAGCATCGGGTCCAGGTCGCCGGCCGGCACGAACTCGAGAACGGCGATCTCATGATCGCGCTCCTCGGGGAGGTTCGCGATGTCGTCGTCGGTGATCACCACCATCCGGCCGTCGTCGGACTCATACGCCCGCGCGATGTCGGCGTAGTCGACGACTTCGCCGCACTCCTCGCAGACTCGGCGATAGCGGATCCGTCCGTGGTCCTTGGCGTGCACCTGACGGAACTTGATGTCATGGTCCTCGGTGGCGCTATAGACCTTCACCGGCACGTTGACCAGACCGAATGCGATCGAACCCTTCCAGATGGAACGCATGTGGCCAGTATGCCCACCTCGATCTGCCCATAACCGGCTTTGGTGCGACGTAGGTTGGCGACATGGCCGCTGAGCCGCTCCAGACCCGGGTGAAGCTGACCAACGCCGACAAGGTGCTCTACCCCGCCACGGGCACCACCAAGGCCGAGGTCTTCGACTACTACACCCGCATCGCCGAGGTGATGCTGCCGCACATCGCGGGACGACCGGCGACCCGCAAGCGCTGGCCCAACGGCGTCGAGCAGGGATCCTTCTTCGAAAAACAGCTGGCCACCTCGGCGCCGGGCTGGTTGGCCCGCGCCGACATTCAGCATCGCTCCGGCATCACCACTTACCCGATCATCGAGGACCTCGACGGCCTGGCCTGGATCGCCCAGCAGGCGGCGCTGGAAGTGCACGTGCCGCAGTGGCGTTTCGAGGCGGAATGGACCCACGGCGGGAAGGTGCTCAAGCCCGGACTGGCGACGCGTCTGGTGTTCGACCTCGACCCCGGCGAGGGCGTGACGATGAGCCAACTCGCCGAGGTGGCGCGCGCCATCCGGGATCTGATGTCCGAGCTTGGCCTGGAGACGTTCCCGGTCACCAGCGGCAGCAAGGGCGTGCACGTCTACGCCGCCCTTGATCGCCCGGTGAGCAGCCCGGGCGCGGCGACGGTGGCCAAACGGGTTGCGCAGCAACTCGAAAGCACACTGCCGAAGCTGGTGACCGCGACCATGGCCAAGAAACTTCGGGCCGGGAAGGTCTTCGTCGACTGGAGTCAGAACAACGCGTCGAAGACCACCATTGCGCCCTATTCGCTGCGGGGCCGTGCCCATCCGATGGTTGCCGCGCCACGCACCTGGGCGGAGCTGGACGACCCGGACCTGCGGCAGCTGCGCTACGACGAGGTGCTGGACCGCGTCGCTCGCGACAGCGATCTGTTGGCCGAGCTGGACCGGCCCTTGGCCCGACACGATCGACTGGCCGTATACCGGTCCAAGCGTGACGCGGGCCGAACTCCCGAACCGGTGCCGGACGCGACGCCGTCGCCGGGGGAGGGCAACAGTTTCGTCATCCAGGAGCACCACGCCCGCCGGCTGCACTACGACTTCCGGCTGGAGCGCGACGGTGTGCTGGTGAGCTGGGCGGTGCCCAAGAATCTGCCGGACACGCCGTCGGTCAACCATCTCGCGGTGCGCACCGAGGACCACCCGCTGGAGTACGGCAGCTTCGAAGGCACCATCCCCAAGGGCGAGTACGGCGCCGGCACGGTGCGCATCTGGGATTCGGGCAGCTATGTCACCGAGAAGTTCGAGGACACCGTCGAGAAGGGGGAGGTGATCGTGGTGCTGGCCGGCAGCCGGATCTCCGGGCGATACGCGCTGATCCGCACCGGCGGCGACCAGTGGCTGGCGCACCGGATGAAGGACCAGAAGGCGTTTACCTTCAACGAGCTGGCCCCGATGCTGGCCACCGAGGGTTCGGTGACCCGGCTCGACCCGAGCCAGTGGGCCTTCGAGGGCAAGTGGGACGGATACCGGCTGCTGGTGGAAGCCGACCGCGGCCGGATTCGACTGCGCGCTCGCAGTGGGCGCGACGTTACCCGCGAATACCCCCACCTGCCGTTCCCGGCCGCCGATCTGGCCGAGCATCACGTGGTGCTCGACGGCGAGCTCGTCGCGCTCGATGACAGCGGTGTCCCCAGCTTCGCCGAGATGCAGAACAACGCCCGCTCTCCTCGTCTGGAGTTCTGGGCCTTCGACCTGCTCTATCTCGACGGTCGCCCACTGCTGCGCGCGGCCTACCGGGATCGCCGTCGCCTGCTGGAAACCCTCGCGCGAGGAACCGATTTGGTGGTCAAAGACCTGCTGACAGCCGACGGTGAGCAGGCGCTCGAACAGTCCCACCGGCTCGGCTGGGAGGGCGTTGTCGCCAAGAAGTGGGACTCGCCCTACCACCCGGGGCGCCGGTCGCCGGCGTGGGTCAAGGCCAAGCGCTGGCGAACCCAGGAAGTGGTGATCGGCGGTTGGCGAGCCGGTGAAGGTGGCCGCAGCGGCGGGATCGGGTCCCTGCTGATGGGTATTCCCGAGGGTGACGGCCTGCGTTTCGTCGGTCGGGTCGGCACCGGGTTCACCGACCGTAACCTCACCGCCCTGAAGAAGATGTTGATGCCGCTGCGCACCGACGAATCACCTTTTCTGGCACCGCTTTCCCGGCTGGACGCCAAGGGTGTCACGTTTGTGCAACCAACCGTGGTGGGGGAGGTGCGCTTCAGTGAACGGACGACGGATGGTCGGCTGCGCCAACCCAGTTGGCGCGGACTGCGGCCTGACAAGACCCCCGAGGAGGTCGTGAGTGAGGATTGACCCGTGCGGTGGGTGACCTATCGAAGCGACGACGGGGAGCGTGCGGGGGTGCTAGACGGCGACGTGATCCATGCGCTGCCGCCCGGTGTGACACTGCTGGAGCTGATCCGGTTGGGTCCCGATGGTCTGCGCGACGCCGGCGAACGGGCGTTGGCCGCCCCAACGGCGACGGTGCGGGCCGACCAGGTGGCGCTGATGGCGCCGATCCCGCGTCCGCCGTCGATCCGCGACAGCCTGTGCTTTCTGGACCATATGCGCAACTGCCTTGCCGCGACCGGCCGCAGCCGCGACCTCGATGACACCTGGTATCGGATTCCGGCGTTCTATTTTGCCTGCCCAGCAACGGTTCTGGGGCCCTACGACGATGCGCCCATGGCACCCGGCAGTGCTTGCCAGGACTTCGAGTTGGAAGTCGCGGCGATCATCGGCACGTCCGGCGCGAATCTGTCGGTGGAACAAGCCGAGCAGGCCATCATCGGCTACACCATTTTCAATGACTGGTCGGCACGGGACCTGCAAGCCCAGGAGGGCGTGCTGGCGATCGGGCAGGCCAAGGGCAAGGACAGCGGGGTCACCCTGGGGCCCTACCTGGTCACCCCCGACGAGCTGGAGCCTTACCGCCGCAACGGCAAACTCAGCTTGCACGCCACCGCGATCGTCAACGACGTGATCGTGGGCCTCGGGTCGACCGAGGCCATGGACTGGAGCTTCGGCGAGGTCATCAGCTACGCGTCGCGCGGGGTGCCGCTGCAGCCCGGTGATGTCTTCGGCTCCGGCACGGTACCGACCTGCACCCTGCTTGAGCATCTTGATCCCGCACTGCCGCAACCATTTCCGGGCTGGCTGGGCGACGGTGACGTGGTGACCCTTCAGGTGCAAGGCCTGGGTGAGGTACGTCAGACGGTGCGCGCCAGCGCTCCGCCGATACCGCTGGCGGAGCGCCCGCGCCCGTAGGCCGTGCCTAGCCCGCTCAGCTCGCCGCTGTGACGGTCACCTTGATGGTGGAGGCACCGGAGTCGGACGCGATGATCAGCTCCGAAGCGTTGGGTCCGGAGGTGACGTGTCCGCCGGTCACGGTGACGGTGTAGCCGTTGGGGTACTGGCTGGGTGGCACCGAGATGGTGGTTTGTGAACCGGCGGCGAAGCTGCCGGAGCCGTCGGCCTGGTCGGTGGAGTAGCTGAAGGAGAAGACTCCGCCCGAGAACGACAACGAGCTCGGGATTCCGGAGATCACCTGCGGGTACGGCTGGGACAGGGCATCAAGCTTGTCCCAGTTGACGTTGTCCCCGACCGGCGCCTTGCTCAGGTCGAACACCAGTGCCTGATCGTTCGGCGACGCGCTGGTGATGTCACCGCCGGTGTAAGCCCACTCAGACCAGCCGAAGAGCCACTTGTTCGAGGCATTCAGGCTCGCCCCGATGGCTCCGAGGTTGTTCGTCGCACCGAACTCGCTGAGCCAGCCCGGGATGTTGTGCTCCTGGGTGTATTCCGACGCATACCCGAACACGATGTCGGCGTTCCAGTCGCAGCCGAAGCTCGAGCCGGGGATGAGTGACGTCGTGACGCAGTAGTGGTGGAACGAGAAGGCCGAGTTCTCGTCGTCGACCGTGCCCAGGTGCGTCTGCACCGGCAGGCTGCCGAAGAGGGTGTTCGGCTCGAAGAACACGGTCTTGTTCGGGTCGACGGAGCGGATGGCCGCGTCGATCTGGTTGTAGAACGGGGTCAGCTGCTGGGAGTCGAAGTACGGGTTGCCCAAAATGCTGCCCAACGCCTGGGTGCCCGCCCACGGCTCGTTCATGATGTCGTAGCCGGCTACGTTGGCGTCGCCCTTGAAGTAGTTGGCGACGGCCTGCCACGACAACGCGTAGTGGTTCTGCAGCCCGATGCCGTCCGGCGCTTTGGCGTTGGCCCAGAACGAGTCCCAGGCATAGTTCTGCGCCGGGTTCAGCGGGTAGGTGCCCGGGAAGCCCAGCAGGGGGTTGGGCAGTCCGCCGGTCAAGACGGCCCAGTCCGGAGCGCCCTCGCCGCCGAACTCCTCGTTGTAGAGGTCTTGGTGCATGTCGAGGATGGCAACGATGTTGTAGCGGCCGAGCATCTCGACCGTCTCCTTCACCGAGGCCAGGTAGTCGTAGTCGATGACGCCGGGCTGGGGTTCCACCCCGGCCCAGATGATGCCCAGGCGTACCGAGTTGAAGCCGTTGGCGGCGAGGAAGGCCGCGTCTTCCTCGCTGAAGCCGCCGGCGGACGGCTCGTAAGGCGGAATCTTGTAGACCTGGTTGAGGCCGCGCAGCAGCACGACCTGGCCGTCGGAGTTGGTGAGCCAGCCGTTGGAGACCTCGACCGGTGTGGTGACTGTTCCGGTGATGCCGCCGGGCAGGGTGCCGTAGTGGCCGGCCGCGCCGTGGGTGCCATAGATCAGGCCGGCCACCCCGCCGACGCCACCGAGGGCGGGCAGGCCGCTGAGGGTGTCGCCGTCGCCGGCGTCGCCGCCGTGGCCGCCGTTGCCCATCAGCCAGCCGGCGGCGCCGCCGTCGCCGCCGACAGCTCCGGCCCCGCCGTCGCCGCCTGCGCCGCCGTTGCCGAAGATCCCGACCGCGGAGCCGCCGTGGCCGCCGGCGACCCCGTCGGTGGTGCTGGTCCAGCCGGCGCCGCCGTCACCGAAGAGCCAGCCGCCGTTGCCGCCGTTGGGGTTGGCTTCGGTGCCGTCGGCGCCGTTGCCGATGACGGTGGAGCCGAACAGGGTGTTGATGGCGCCGTTGACCTGGCTGCCCAGTTCGCTGTCGATCCACTTCTCGGCGAGGTCGTGCAGGCCGGTGTAGAAGTCGAAGCCCACGGCGAGACCGGGGTCGGCCGGCTCGGCCAGTGCGGCAAAGGCGGCGTCCCAGTGCGCGGAGGACAAGAAGGTGTCCCAGGCGGTGGTGTCGAACAGGGCTTGGCCGTCAAGGGCACCGTCGGTGGTGGCAAACGGCGTGAACAAGACGTCCATCATGTCGTCGAGGTCGGCGTGTGCCGGCGGGGTCATGGGCGCGATCGCCAAAAACGCGGCGACTCCGACAACCTTGCTGCCCACAACCCTGCTGCGGTGACGAGACATCCCGACAAACCCTTCCCATGGACACACTCGATTTCTTAAGTGTTTCTGAGAAGGTAAACGAGTTACTTACACTGCGCAAGGTTGCGGCGTAGCCGCGTGCCGGGGGCGCCGCCTAGGACGCGGTGACCGTCACGCTGATGGTGGAGGCACCGGAGTCTGACGTGATGATCAGCTCCGAGGCGCCTGGGCTGGAGGTGACGTGTCCGCCGGTGACGGTGACGGTGTAGCCGTTGGGGTACTGGGTGGGTGGCACCGAGATGGTGGTCTGTGAACCGGCGGCGAAGCTGCCGGTGCCGTCGGCCTGGTCGGTGGAGTAGCTGAACGAGAAGACCCCGTTGTTGAACGACCAGGCGGTGGGTGTCCCCGAGATCAGCTGCGGGTAGGGCTGGGAGAGGGCGTCGAGTTTGTCGACGTTGACGTTGTCGCCGACCGGCGGCTTGGTCAGGTCGTAGACCAACGCCTGATCGTTGGGTGAAGTACTGGTGATGTCGTTGCCGGTGTAGGCCCATTCGGTCCAGCCGATCAGATGCTGGTTGGCGGCGTTCATTCCGGCGGTGATGGTCGGGATGTTGTTGGTGGCACCGAACTCGCTGAGCAACGCCGGGATGTTGTGCTCCTGTGCGTAGTCCATCGCGAACCCGAACGAGACGTCGGCATTCCAGTCGCAACCGAAGCTCAGGGTCGAGAACAGCGCGTTCACCATGCAGTAGTGGTGGAACGAGAAGACGGTGTTGGGGTCGTCCACCGTGCCCAGGTGGTTCGGTACCGGCAGGCTGGCCTCGAGGGTGGTGGGACCGACGAACACGGTCTTGTTGGGGTCGACCGAGCGGATGGCCGCGTCGATCTGGTTGTAGAACGGGGTCAGCTGCTGGGCGTCGAAGTAGGGGTTGCCGAGCAGCCCTCCCAGCGTTTGAGTGCCTGCCCAGGGCTCGTTCATGATCTCGTAGCCGGCGACGTTCGGGTCGCCCTTGAAGTAGTTGGCGACGGCCTGCCACATCAGCGCGTAGTGGTTCTGCAGCCCGATCTGGTCGGGTCCGTTGGTGTTGGCCCAGAACGCGTCCCAAGCATGGTTCTGTGCCGGGCTGACGAAGTAGCTGCCCGGGAAGCCGGCCTCGATGTTGGGCAGCCCGCCGGTGATAGTGGCCCAGTCCGGAGCGCCGTCGCCGCCCAGGCTGCCGCTGTAGAGGTCTTGGTGCATGTCGAGGATGGCAACGATGTTGTGGTTGGCCAGGATCTGCACGGTCTGCTGGATCGAGGCCAGGTAGTCGTAGTCGATGACGCCGGGTTGCGGTTCCACCCCGGCCCAGATGACACCGAGGCGGACGGCGTTGAAACCGTTGGCGGCCAGGAACGCGGCGTCGTCGTCGCTGAAGCCGCCGGCAGACGGTTCGTAGGGGGCGATCTTGTAGACCTGGTTGAGGCCGTGCAGCATGACGACCTGGCCGTCGGCGTTGGTGAGCCAGCCGTTGGAGACCTCGACCGGTGCGGTGACTGTGCCGGTGATGCCGCCGGGCAGGGTGCCGTAGTGGCCGGCCGCGCCGTGGGTGCCGTAGATCAGGCCGGCCACGCCGCCGACGCCGCCGAGGGCGGGCAGGCCGCTGAGGGTGTCGCCGTCGCCGGCGTCGCCGCCGTGGCCGCCGTTGCCGAACAGCCAGCCGGCGGCTCCGCCGTCGCCGCCGACGGCCCCGGCCCCGCCGTCGCCGCCTGCCCCGCCGTTGCCGAAGATCCCGACCGCGGAGCCGCCGTGGCCGCCGGCGACCCCGTCGGTGGTGCTGTTCCAGCCGGCGCCGCCGTCACCGAAGAGCCAGCCGCCGTTTCCGCCGTTGGGGTTGGCTTCGGTGCCGTCGGCGCCGTTGCCGATGACGGTGGAGCCGAACAGGGTGTTGATGGCGCCGTTGACCTGGCTGCCCAGTTGGCTGTCGATCCACTTCTCGGCGAGGTCGTGCAGGCCGGTGTAGAAGTCGAAGGCCAGTGCGGGGCTGGGCTCGGCCAGGGCGGCAAAGGCGGCGTCCCAGTGCGCGGAGGACAAGAAGGTGTCCCAGGCGGCCGTGTCGAACAGGGCTTGGCCGTCAAGGGCACCGTCTGCGGTGGCAAACGGCGTGAACAAGACGTCCATCATGTCGTCGAGGTCGGCGTGCGCCGGCGCAAGCGGCACGGCCGCAGAGGTCACAGCCAAAAACGCGGCGACTCCGACAACCTTGCTGCCCACAACCCTGCTGCGGTGACGAGACATCTCGACAAACCCTTCCCATCAACGCCCCTGTCGCGCCTGAGGCCTGTCTGAGAAGCTAAATGAGCTACTTAACAACGCGCAAGGGTGCGGCGGAAAAGGATTGCGATTCGGTCGCCGGCCAAGGCGTCCAGAAGGGTGCTCGGGCAGCGATTACCTGGGTTTATACCTGGTGGACGCGCTGGGGCGCCGTCGTGGGTGAGATCGCGCGATAGTTCGCTACGACAACTATTTCGCCAATCCCGATCAGCACTGCGTCGCGGCGCGAATCCACTGGCGGCGGGCGTCGCTCTGCCCGGCTTCGGATGCTGCGGCGCGAAGCAGGCGAACAACCCGCTGGCGGTCGATGTGACCGGTTCTCGGCTCGGCCGGCAAGTACGTTTGCGTCTTCATGTCACTACTCCCTGCAGGTCACACAATGAGAACTGCAGTACCCGACCGCCACCGGCGGTCAGTGCACGTATTCATTAACGCCAGCGGCGACGGAATGTATCCCGATTTACCCGGGCGAAACAGTGAGTGTGGACACGTCCGGCCGCGGACGTGACGGGGTTCACCCTGCCTTGGCGATGACGTGCTCGGCGAACCGCTCCAGGTTGCGGATCTTGGTGTCCAACGGCTCGGTGTCGTCGCCGACGATGTAGGGCACGCGGAAGCCGACGATGACGTCGGTGACGCCCTTGTCCTCCAGGCGCTTGATGCCGTCGACGGTGAATCCGTCGACCGAGATCACGTGGATTTCGAACGGGTCGTCGGCGCGGCCTTCCTCCTCGCGGAGCTGCTTGAGTCGGGTGATCAGCCCGTCGAGCTCGGCCGGGTCGCCACCGCCGTGCATCCAGCCGTCGTGCCGGGCCGCGCGCCGCAGCGCGGCTTCGGCGTGGCCACCGATCAGGATCGGGATCGGCTGCGACGGCGCCGGGGTCATCTTGGTCTTGGGGATGTCGTAGAACTCGCCGTGGAACTCGAAGTAGTCGCCGGTGGTGAGCCCCTGGATGATCTCGATGCACTCGTCCATCCGCTTGCCGCGGCGGGCGAACGGCACCCCCATCAACTCGTAGTCCTCCGGCCACGGGCTGGTGCCCACGCCCAGGGCCAGCCGGTTGTCGATCATCGCGGCCAGCGAACCGGCCTGCTTGGCGACCAATGCCGGCGGGCGGATCGGCAGCTTGACCACGAACGGGGTGAACCGCAGCGTGCTGGTGACCGCGCCCAGCGCGGCGATCAAGACGAAGGTCTCGATGAAGGCCTTGCCGTCCAAGAATTCCCGATTGCCGTCGGGCGTGTAGGGGTATTTGGAGTCCGATTCGAACGGGTAGGCGATGCTGTCCGGGATCGTCATGCTGTGGTACCCGGCGGCCTCGGCGGCCTTGGCGAGCGGAATGTAATAGCTCGGGTCGGTCATCGCTTCGGCGTAGGTGAACCGCACGTCGTCTCCTCGGTCTTTAGGTGCTGGGGCGCTGTTCTCTGCATAGCAGACTCGCCCGTGTCGACCCGAGTGGGGGAGTGCGAATCACATGCGCGGCGGCATCGCGATCTCGACATCCTCCAACGGGAATGGCGGGTAACCGGCGGCGCCGATCACGGTCAGCGTGCCCCACGGCGTCCGCTCGGCGACGCGCCCCTGCGCGGTGTGCTCGCCAATCCGGATGCTGACCTTGGAGCCGGTGACGCTCCCGCCCGGTAGGTCGGTGAAAAACATTCCCTGCCAATGATATTGGCCATCGATCGGATCGAAGTGGCCAGTCAGGCGGACTCGCGTCGGATACTCCTCACCGTTGTGGGTGAGAACCGCTGGCCCGTCGTAGGTTTCGTCGTCGACGCCCAGCGATCCGGTGAGGTAAAACCGGGAGATCCCCCGGGTCGGCAGCAGTCGATGCACCCGCAGCCGTGGCGAGCGAGACTCGATCCGGCTGGCTCCGCTGCGCCGTAGGGCATCCATCAGCCGGGCCACATACCGGGCCTGCCGGCGGGTGTGCGGGCCGGGGACCTGGAATCGGTTGGGGACGCCATGCCTGGCGACGGCGTCGTCGGTGGAGGCGGCGGTGCCGATCAGGGTGCGGGCGGTGAGCTCTTGCCCGTCGGCGGTGGTCACCGTCCAGGTGTCGGTGCCGCTGTCGAATCGGGTGATCACGTTCGCCGGATCGACGGCGCGGACGCCGTCGATCAACCCGTGCAGGAGCGCCGGGTCGCCCAGCACCACCACGTCGAGGACGCCGTTGCGGCTCACAGGAATCCGGCCCGCCGCCACATCCGCCGGGCCAGCCCGCCCATCAGTCCGACTTCGGTGAAGAACGCGGCCAGCGGCGCGAATGACGAGCGGGAAGCCGCATGGAAGTGCGGGTTGGCCCGCGCCACCCGGCGAGCTTCGCGGCCGTCCAGCCCGACCCGGTTGTAGACCACCGGCAAAGTGAACAGGTGGCGGTAGAACGGTCCGCCGACACCCTGCAGGTTTGCCAACAGCACACGCCGGTAGCGGGGCATCGCCGGGACGCTGCGCCGCAGACCATCGCGGGCGTATTGGATGTGGCGGGCTTCCTCGGTGACATGGATGCGCATCACGCGCCGCACGATCGGCTGCAGGTCCGGGTCGTCGAGAATCTGGCGCTGCAGCGAGTCGAAGATCTCCTCGCCGACCAGCGCCGCCCCCCACAAGATGCTGCCGCGGAACAGGAAGGGCAGCGCGTTGATGACGATGCGCTGATGCAGCCGCGGGCGCACCGGCACGCCGCCGATCCGGTCGATGGTCTTGCCGAACATCAGCATGTGGCGGGTCTCATCGCCCAGTTCGGTCAGCGAATAGTGCGTGGTGCGCGCGGTGGGGTTCTTGTGCATCATGTCGCGCAGCAGCGCCTGGTTGAGGATGTTCTCGAACCAGATGCCGGCGGACAGGACGTTGACCAGCTCTTGGCGGGACATCTCGATCTGCTGTTCGCGGGTCATTGCCTCCCACAGCGGCGTGCCGTAGAGGGTGCACATCCGCGGCGGCAGGAAGAACTTGTCCTCCTCCAGCGGGGCATTCCAATCGATGTCGACGACCGGTGCGTAGGACTTTTTCACCGAGCCCTTCAGCAGACGCTCGGCAAATTCCTCCCGGGTCGGTTCGCTCGGCCGCACCGCTGTGGTCATGACGGAAATCCCTTCTCGCTCGGACTTGTAAAAGCTAGGAGCCACACCAAGGCATGTCAATACCGACGGTACCGGATACTTCCGGTACCTGTGTGACTCCCGTCACCGTTGTCTGGCGCGGGTTGCGGCCGTTCCTGCCAAAATTGTCGGCATGCGTTCTGTGGGGGCGGACCGAAAGGCGGAGACAGCAGTTCTGACCGCCTTTCTTGAGCGCACGCTGTCCGAGCCGGGGGTACTTCTGCTCGAAGGTGAAGCCGGTATCGGGAAGTCCACCCTGCTGTGGGAGACAGCGGAGACCGCAGCCGAGCATGGTTGCGTGGTGCTCTCCGCTTCGGGCGCACCGGCCGAGGTCAGCTACGCCTATGCCGCGGTGGCCGATCTGCTGGCCGCCATCGATGTGCCGGAGGAGTTGCCGGAGGTCCAACGAGCGGCGCTGGGGCAGGTGTTGCTCGGTGGGGGCGACGGGCCGGCAGGCAACGAGCGGATGGTGGCCACCGCGTTTCTGGCGGTGATCCGCGCGTTGGGTTCGGAAGCACCGGTGTTGCTCTGCATCGACGACGTCCAGTGGTTGGACGCCTCCAGTCAGGCGGTGATCGGGTATGCCGCCCGACGGCTGCCCTGGCGGGCCGGACTGCTGCTCGCGGTGCGGACCGACTCGGCGGACACCGTCGACATGAGTTGGCTGAGTGTTGCCCGCCCCGACACGGTGGCACGTCTACCGGTACTTCCGTTGAGTCTGGGCGGTGTGCACACTCTGGTGTCGGCGCGGCTGGGTCACACCTTGCCACGCCCGGCGATCACGCGGATTCACGAAATATCGGGCGGTAACCCGTTTTTCGCCCTGGAACTGGCACGGTTCATCGCCGAGGCGCCGGACCAGGCCGACGTGCAACTGCCCGACAGTCTGGCGGCCCTGGTGCGTGACCGCATAGGGCAGCCCGACGAGGATGTCGCGGCGGTGTTGTTGGCCGCCGCCTGCGCTGCGCGGCCGACCGTGCAGCGAGTGGGCCTGGCCACCGATCTCAACCCAGATCGGGTCGTCGAACTGATCGAATCCACTCAGGCACGACGGGTGGCCCAGATCGACGGCGGCCGGATCCGATTTCACCATCCACTGTTCGCCACGGGTGTCTGTAGTGCGGCCGGGGCGTCGGCGCGCCGCGCCATGCATCGTCGGTACAGCGAATTCGTACACGAGCCCGAGCTCAAGGCGCGGCACATGGCGTTGGCGGCGACCACCCACGATCCGGACGCCGTGGAGGCGCTCGACGTGGCCGTTGAGTTCACCCGAACACGCGGTGCCCCAGCGGTTGCCGCCGAACTGATCGAATTGGCCATCAAACTCGGCGACGACACGCCGTCGCGGCGAATCCGGGCCGCTGAACAACACTTTCGTTCTGGAGCCGTCGCGGCGGCGCGCACCCACCTGCAGTCGATCCTGGACGGGGCAGAGTCTTCGAGCGAGTTGCGCTGTACGGCGTTGATTGCGATAGCCGCCCTCACCGGTTACGAAGGCAGCTTGGTGGTGGCCGCGGATCTGTTGACTCAGGCTATCGACCAAGCTGCCGACAATCCCCTGCTGCAGCTTCAAGCCCGACTGCTGATGGTGCCGGTGGCGAGGGTGATCGGCAACGCCAAGGATGCCGTTGAACTCGCGAATACCGCTGTGGCGCAAGCTGATCAGATCGGCATCGCCGGATTGCGCAGCCAGGCATTGACGATTCAGGCCGTGGTGCGCTTCTGGTTCGGGCAGGGACTGGATCCGGACGCCCTGCGGCTGGCGGTGGATTCCGAGGACCCTGCCGGCGTTCCGGCGGCGATGTACCGCGCCGGCGTCGTCGCGCCGGTAATTCGTTCCTGGGCTGGGGAACTCGACGACGCTCCCGGGCAGATTCGCGCTCTGCGGCAGCGGCTTGCCGAAGGCGGGACCGAGACCGACATCCTCTGGATGGACGACTACGCCGCGATGGTCGAACTGTGGCTGGGTCACTATGCCGAGGCGGGAGTCATTGCTGACGAGGCCGTGCAGCGCGCCGAGCTAATGGGCACCAAGATGGTGCTGGTCTGCGCGTGGGCACGTCAGGCATGGGTGGCCGCCTACGCCGGGCGTGTCGATGACGCCCGCTCGATTGCGCGCGCGGCTATGGACGCGGCCCGCGTCATCGGCGACGCGATGCACACGTCGTCGGCGACGGCGGCGTGCGCGTTTCTCGAGGTGTCGCTCGGCGATCACGCTGCCGCGATCAAACTGCTGGAGCCGCTGCTGGCCTCGTTCGATCCCGAGCACGGCACCGAGATCGTTGTCGGATCCCACCTGCCTGACGCCGTGGAGGCGCTGACCGCGTTCGGGCGGCTGGATGAGGCCGAGCCGCTGGTCGCGGCGCTGGAGCGTAACGGAGCCCGCCTCGATCGACCATGGATGCTGGCAACGGGTGCCCGCGGCCGCAGTCATCTGTTGGCCGCGCGCGGTGAGCTCGATGCCGCGGAACTGGCCGCTGAGCAGGCGATGGTTCACCATGAACGGCTGCCGATGCCGTTCGAGAAGGCGCGGACTCAGCTGTTGTTGGGGCAGGTGCAGCGTCGGCGCCGGCGCCGGCAGGCCTCGGAGGCGACTCTGCGCGCGGCGCTGGAGACCTTCGAGTCGTTGGGGGCGCCGTTATGGGTGCAGCGCGCCCGGGCCGAGTTGGCGCGGCTGATCAGTTCGGCTCCGGGTGGTGGACTGACGCCCGCTGAGCATCGTGTCGCGGAGCTGGCCTCAGCCGGACTGTCCAACAAGCAGATCGCCGCCGAGTTGTTCATCGCGCCCAAGACGGTGGAGACGACTCTGAGCAGCGTGTACCGCAAGCTCGGCATCCGGTCCCGGGGCGGCCTGTTCGCGGCACTCAACCCCGGGTGACAGCCCGCGATGTGAAATACGCAGACTCTCAGCTTTTCGGGATTTACCTGACATAAACCGGGCAAAATACTGGCTGTGGTTTCAGGTTTGGTGGCTCGCAACTCGGAGTCGGCGGCGGTGCGCGACTTCCTGGAGCGTGCGTTGAGCGAACCCACCATCCTGGTGGTCGAGGGTGAAGCGGGTATCGGCAAGTCCACCACACTGTCGGACGCCACCCAGGCCGCATCGGCACGCGGGTTCCGGGTGCTCTCCGCTTCGGGGGCCCCAGCCGAGGTCAGCTATGCCTACGCCGCGGTGGCTGATCTGTTGGCCTTCGTCGACGGCCCGGTGTTGGCTGAACTGCCTGAGGCGCAGCGCGCCGCGCTTGAGCACGTTCTGCTTGGTGGCAGCGACGGGCCCGCCGGCAACGAGCGGATGGTGGCCTCCGCGTTCCTGGCCGTGATCCGCCGGTTGAGTTCGGACAGGCCGGTCTTGCTCTGCATCGACGACACTCAGTGGTTGGACGCCTCCAGTCGGGCGGTGATCGGGTTCGCGGCACGACGGCTCACCGGCTGCACCGGGCTGATTGTCGCCGTTCGGACCGGTGTGGCGGACTCCGTCGACATGAGCTGGCTGAGCGCTTCGCGCCCCGACATGATCACGCATCTACCGGTAGCTCCGCTGCCCCTGGGCGGCGTGCACGCTCTGGTGTCGGCACGGCTGGGTCACGCCTTGCCGCGCCCGGTGATCACTCGGATTTACGAAATATCTGGTGGCAACCCGTTTTTCGCACTCGAGCTGGCGCGGTTCATCGCCGAGGACCCGGCCCGGGCGGCGGGTGGTCTGCCCGACACGCTCGCCGCGCTGGTGCACGACCACATCGCTGACCTCGACGAGGAGGTCGGCGCGGTGCTGCTGGCCGCCGCGTGTGCCGCGTCGCCGACCGTGCAGCGGGTCGGTAAGGCCGTCGGTATCACGCCCGAGCGGGTGGTGGAGGTGGTCGAATCCGGACAGGCCGGCGGGGTGGCCGAGGTCGACGGTGACCGAGTCCGGTTCCGCCATCCGTTGTTCGCCTCCGGTGTCTACAGTTCGGCCGGACCGGCTGCGCGCCGGGTGATACATCGGCGACTGGCTGGCATCGTTGAGGAACCCGAGCTGACGGCCCGGCATCTGGCGTTGGCGGCGACCACCAGTGATCCGGACACCCTGGCAGCCCTTGATGCCGGGGTCGAGGCCACCGTGGCGCGCGGCGCACCGGCGGTGGCTGCCGAGTTGTTGGAGCTGGCCATCAAACTCGGCGACGACACTCCCCTTCGGCGGATGCGGGCCGCCGAACAGCACTTCCGTTCCGGTGCGGTCGCACCGGCACGCGCCCACCTGCAATCGACGTTGGATGCTTTGCCGGAGCCGAGCGGGTTGCGCTGCATGGCGTTGATCGCCCTGGCTGCCGTCACCGGCTACGACAGCAGTTTGTCGACCGCAGCGGATTTGCTGACCCAGGCCGTCGACCAAGCCGCCGATAACCCGGTGCTGCAGCTTCGCGCCAGATTGCTTCTGGTGCCGATCGTTGCGTTGACACGAAATCTGAAGGAATCCGTTGACCAGGCCCGCATCACCGTTGCCCAAGCCGAGCAGCTTGGCATTCCCGCCCTGCACAGCCAGGCGTTGACGACGCAGGCGATTGTCCGCTTCATGCACGGCCTCGGGGTGGACGAGGCAGCTCTGGAGCTGGCGCGGGATCTGGAAGATCCGGCCAGCAGTGCGGCAGTGGGCTACCACGCCAGCGCCGCCGCACCGGTGATTCGCTCCTGGACGGGGGACCTGAACGAGGCGCAGAAGCAGATCGGTGCCGTCCAGCAGCGGGTCCTCGCGACCGGGACCGAGATCGACATCCTCTGGGTCGCCGATCACGCCACCATGAATGAGCTGTGGTTGGGCCGTTACACCGAAGCGAGGGCTATCGCCGATGAGACCGTGCGGCGCGCCGAGCAGATGGGCGCCAAGATGGTGCTGGTGTTCGCGTGGGCCCGTCAGGCTGCCGTGGCCGCCCATACCGGATGCGTCAACGATGCTCGCTCGGCCGCGCATTCGGCGATCGATATGGCCCGTGCCGTCGGAGATGTGATGAACGCGGCTTCGGCGACGGCGACCCTGGGATTTCTTGAGGTGTCATTGGGTGATTTCGCAGCAGCGGTCACGGTGTTGGAGCCGCTGTTGGCCGCGTTCGACCCGGACCATGACACCGAGATCACGATCGGGGGCTATCTTCCCGATGCGATCGAGGCGTTGACCGCGTTGGGGCGCCTCGATCAGGCCGAACCGCTGGTCGCCGCCCTGGAATGTAACGGCGTTCGCCACGACCGGCCGTGGATGTTGGCCGTCGGCGCCCGGGGGCGGGCTCACCTGCTGGCCGCCCGGGGTGAATTGGAGGCCGCTGAGAAGGCCGCCGAGGACGCCCTGGCGCACCATGACCGGGTGCCGATGCCCTTCGAGCTGGCCCGCTCCCAGCTGGTGCTGGGTGCGCTGCAGCGTCGGCGCCGCCGTATGCAGGCCGCCGAGGCGACGCTGCGGGAGGCGCTGGACACCTTCGAACGTATCGGCGCGCCGCTGTGGGCGGATCGGACGCGGGCGGAGGTGGCGCGCCTGGCGGGCCCGGTCGGTGCGGGGGCCGGGCTGACCGCCGCCGAGCGGCGCGTCGCCGAGCTGGCGGCGGTCGGATTGTCGAACAAGCAGATCGCCGCCGAGTTGTTCATTGCCGCCAAGACGGTGGAGATGAATCTGTCCAGCGTGTACCGCAAGCTGGGGATCCGTTCCCGCGCCGGATTGTCCGCCGCGCTCAGCCCAGGGTGAAGTCCAGGGAAAACCCTGGTTCCATTCGGTGCCATTGTCGTTAACGTCGGACGCATGGGCGACAGCGAGTCCACGCGTCAGTGCTTCCTGGTCGAGTGGTATCAACCCGACCTGATGGAATCGGCCGTCGAAGCAGCCATTGACCGGCTGACCGCCCCCGCGACCGCCGCACGGGTGAAGCTGCTGGTGGCGTTGACCGCGCCCAGCGACGAAACCCTGTTCGGGGTGTTCTCCGCGGAGTCCGTGGATTCCGTGGTGACGGTGTGCCGGCAGGCCGGATGGCATATCGACCGGATCACCACCGGGGTGTGGGCCCGCATCGGCGCCACCGGCTAGCCACCTAACCCCTGCCGGCCATATCAGGGACGGTCGGCAATCCCGGTCGCCGCCAACGCGGCGGACAGCCGCGCCGGATGTGCCAACAGGGTGGCCTTGCCAACCCACCCGACACACCAGACATTTTGCGCCCCGATGCCAGGGAAATCCCTGTATCGCTGCGTTCGGCCGGCGGGCTAGCGTCGGCGATGAGACTCGATCAAAGGGGACTGGTCATGCTGAATCGCCGCCGCAAGGCTTCCGTGGTGGCCATCGCGGGCGCCGCCCTGCTGGGCTGGGCGCCGATCGCCGGCGCCGACGACCCGCCCGCCTGTGACGAGAAAGACTTGCAATGCCAGCTGGAGCAGGACCAGGAGCAGGACCAGGGTGCGGGCATAGCCCAGCGCGTCATCGACGAGACGAAGCAGGGCGCGGACCGCGCGAACAAGGCATTGCAAGAGGCGAACCAGGGCAACGATCAGGCTAAGAAGGCCATCGACCTGTCCGACAAGAATTGCTGGGTGGTCAACGGCGTGCCGACCATGTGGTCGCCCGGTCTGGCGACGGGACCGGGGCAACGCGCTGAGCCGTGCTACTACGTCTACGGACTTACCCCGCACTGACGCCGCACCGAGTAGTTTTGCGCCCATGGGACCATTCCTGCTTCGCGCCGCACTGACCGGACTCGCCTTGTGGATCGTCACCCAGATCGTTCCTGGGGTCGAGATCGTCGGCGGCGACACCACGCTGCAACGGGTGGGCATCATCTTCGTCATCGCCTTGATCTTCGGGCTGGTGAACGCCTTCATCAAACCGGTGGTGCAGCTGCTGTCGATACCGCTGTACATCGTCACCCTCGGCCTGTTCCACATCGTGGTCAATGCACTGATGCTGTGGATCACCGCGTGGATCACCGACAAGACCGCCAAGCACTGGGGTCTCTACATCGCCGATTTCTGGTGGGACGCCATCTGGGCCGCGATCGTGCTCTCGCTGGTGGGCTGGGTGTTGTCGCTGGTGCTGCGCGACGCCGGTCGCATCGCCAGGTAAGTCAGTCCGCGTCGCGGGCTGACGCCAAGGCCGCGGACAACCCGGCACGCGAGCGGATGCCCAGTTTGCGGTAGATCCGGCTCAGATTCATTTCGACGGTCTTGGCCGAGATGAACAGCTGCGCGGCGATCTGCTTGTTGGACATGCCGTCCGCCGCGAGCGCCGCCACCCGCTGCTCGGAGGCCGTCAAGGTTGTGCTGTCGCCCTGGGCCTGATCGATGCGGCGCAATTCGGCTTGTGCTCGCGCCGCCCACAACGGGGCGCCGAGCTGTTCAAAAGTCTGCAGCGCCTCACGCAGACTCGCCGTGGCGCCTGGGTGGCGGCGTCGTCGGCGCTGCACCGTGCCCAGCAGCAGCTGGGTGCGGGCCCGCTCGAAGGGCATCGGCAGCCGCGCATGATGCGTCATCGCCCGATCGAGGGCCTCGAGCGCGGCCGGCAACTCGCCGCGGGCCGCTAACACCTGGGCGCGTCCGCGTGCAGCCACGGCGAGCGTCCAAGGCCAATCATGGGCAGTGCCGTGCTCCTCGAGCGTCTCGACCAGGTGCTCGGCGTCGTCGAGGTGGCCCAGAGCGGTCAGCGCTTCGATGGCGTCGGGGAGATATCCGCCACCCTGAATGTCGCAGCTGGGGGCGGTGCGGAATCCGTCGAGCAGGGGCTGCAGCACCGCCAGCGCCGCCGGATAGTTCTTGAGTGAGACCTCGAGGAAGCCCAGGATCAGGCTGGGCTCTTTGGCCAACAGCGGGGCGCCGATCCGACCGGAGGTAGCGATCGCGGCCGCCACCGCGTCGCGCGCTTCGACTTCGCGGCCGGTGTATGCCGCAACCGCGGCCTGGACCGTCCAGGCGGTGACCAACGCCAGCCGCGCGTCCATCTGCTCGGCGCGCTCCACCGCGTCCCGTGCCGCAGCATCGGCCTCCGGATAGCGGCCCGCCCACAGCGCGATCATCGATATCCGAACGGCCGCCCAGAGGATGTCCACCTCGGTGCCGCCAACGCGCAGCTGCTGCTGTAACGCCCGCATCCGAGTCAGCGCGAGGTCGAGGTCACCGCGGTAGGCGGGCATCATCGCCGCCACGCCACTGGCCCGAAACCAGGTGGTGGCGCCACCGTGTGGATCCTCCAGCTCCAGCGCAAGCCGCAGGGCTTCGCGGTCCTCGCCGAGTCCGCGGGCGAACTTGGCGAAAACCAAGATCGACAGCGCCTGGCTCCGCAGGTTCGGCACGCCGAGCTGGTCGGCGAGGGCGACGGCCTCCTGCGCACGCGCGACGGCATCGCCGAGACGGTCGAGCATGGCCAGCGGCAGAATCATCCGCAGCAGGCACAGCAGCCGCAACGCCGCGTTGTCGCCGGCCTCATCGGCCGCCGTGGCCATCGTCTCGGCGGAACCCACTGTGTCGTCGTCGTACCCCCGCACCGCGCCCAACCACATCAACGCCATCGACCGCAGCACCCCCGGGGGCGTGTCCTGCAAGCTCGTCTGCAGATGCCGGCGTGCGGCAACCAGCGATCCCGCGCGGAACTGCAGCTCGCCGGCGCGGATGCGTCGCTGCGGGGTGTCGCCGCCCAATTTGATTGCCAGCTCGATCAATTCGGCGGCGACGGCCGGTGCGCCGCGCGCGGATGTGGATTCGGCGGCCGCGTCGAGCGCCGAGAGGGTGAGCTGGTCGCCACTGGTCGCGGACAGGGCCAGGTGGCGTGCTTTGATCTCGGGCTGATCGATGACGTCGGCGAGCCGGCGGTGCATGGCCCGCCGGCGCGCGGGCGTGGCGCCGGTGTAGACGCCGGTGGCGAACAGCGGATGGGTGAACCGCACCCGGTTGCCGTCAAGACCGACGATGGCGCGGCTTGCCGCGGAGTCCAGCAACTCGACGACGCGGGTCTCGGTCAAGCCGGCGCCCTGGGCGATCAGTTCGACGGTCGGCGCCGCCGTGGACGCCGCTGCCAGCAATACCGTGGACTCCTCGTCGTCGGCGTCGCCGATCCGGCCGCGCACCAACGCCGACAACGTGTCCGGCAGATCGACGATGGCATCGGATTCGCCGGTCGCCGTGCGGGCCGCCAGTTCGAGGGCGAAGAACGGGTTGCCGCCGGAGATGTCATGGATCCGGGTGATCGTCGGGCGCGGCAGGGTATGCCCCAACCGCGCGGCGATCAGCGCGTGCAGACCGCCCAGGGGCAGCGGTCGGATGCGCAGCCGGGTGAGGGCCTCCGGCCGGCGGAACTGCAGCCGCGACTGCATATCGAGCGAGTCCGGCTCCCCGATGCGGACAGTGGCCAGCATTCCGGCTCGTCCGCTGAGTCGGCGGGCGGCATAGCTGATCACCGCCGTGCTGGAGCGATCCAGCCATTGCGCATCATCGATTGCCAGCAAGACGGGCTCCTGGGCGCTGAGGTGCTGGATCACCGACAAGAAGGCCGTTGCGACCACGCGTTCGTCGGTAACCGGGCCGGCGGCGACATCGCCCAGCTGCGCGCGACCCAGGGCCAGGCGGTGTATGTCGGGCAACTGAGCCAACGCCGCGTCGTCGACACCGCTCAACAGGTCAGCCACCGCGGAATACGCATAGCTGACTTCGGCGGGCGAACCGCGCGCCGCCAACACCTGAAACCCTCGTGCCAGAGCTTGGTCGGTGGCGTCAACCAGTAAGGACGTCTTTCCGATGCCCGGCTCACCCTCGAGCAGCAACCCGACTGGGCCGTCTGCAATACGCGCAAGGAAATCCGATATCGCTCGGACCTCGGATTCCCTCCCCGCCAACCCTCCCCACACGATCAACATGGTCGCAACGAACGGCGGCTTGCGGAACCCGTTGACATCGAATGCAACCGGTGTAACGTTCCCCTAAGCTGAATCTAATCTTTTTTTCAGTGGGTGGGGGGCCGTCGGAGATGACTCGCGTTGGCGTGACCGCGGCTGTTGCGGCACTGCTGGACTTGGTCATGATGGCGCCGGCGGTGCACGCCGATGTTGTCGACGAGCTGCTCGATCAGGCGCTGGCGCCGTTGATCGACGCGGCGAGCAACAGTGCCGACTGGGACGCGTTGGCGACGCCCGCGTCCTGGGACGCCTTCTTCGACTCCGCCCATTGGGAAGCGGCCTTCGCGGACCTGGGCTGGCCCGGTAGTGGCGACGCATCCGCATTTGATGCGACCGCGTGGTTCGACCAGAACATCTACACCCCACTGCACACCGGCATCGAGAACTGGATACACAGCGCGACGCTCACCCCGCTGCGTGACGGGCTGAACCAGCTCAGCCAGGCGGTCGGTCTCGGGCCCATGATCGCCGATGGAGCCGACGGCACGGCCCAGCACGTCGACGGTTATGCGGGCGGCTGGCTGTTCGGTGATGGCGGGGCCGGCTATGCCGGCACCAATGCCCAGGCGGCCGGCGGTGCGGGAGGAGCGGCGGGACTGCTCGGCAACGGGGGTGTCGGCGGTGCCGGCGGCGCGGGCGCAGCCGGCGGTGCCGGTGGAGCGGGCGGCGTGTTCATGGGTATCGGCGGGGCCGGCGGCGCCGGTGGTGACGCGTCGGGCGGGACCGGGGGTGTCGGCGGTGCCGGCGGCCACGCGGCCGGGCTGCTGTTCGGGATCGGCGGTGCGGGCGGTGACGGCGGCGGCGGGGCTGACGGCGCCCATGGCGGTGACGGCGGCGACGGCACCGGGCTGCTGGGCAGCGGTGGTCACGGCGGCGACGGTGGCGCTAGCGGAGTCGGCGGGCCCTCCACGGGCTTGCGGGCGTTGGGCGGTGCGGGCGGCAACGGCAGCGCGTTGGGCACTCACGGTGGGGTCGGCCACTTCGGCACCGACCCCACCCGGGACCCGGCGGGCCCGGCAGCCCTGGCCAGCGCCGGAGGCTGGATAACCAACAGTGACGGGCAGGTCGTCATCCTGCACGGCCTCAACGAGGTCTACAAGCTCGCACCGTATGAGCCCTCGGCCATCGGATTCGGCGACGACGATGCGGCCTTCCTCGCCGACAACGGGTTCAACGTGGTGCGCCTGGGCGTCATCTGGGCCGGGGTGGAACCGCAACCCGGCGTCTTCGACGACGCCTACCTCGCCTCGATCGCCCAGACCGTGCAGATCCTGCACAGCCACGGCATCACCGCCATCCTCGACATGCACCAGGACGACTACTCCAGCGTGTTCGCCGGCGAAGGAGCTCCCGACTGGGCGGCACAAGACGGCGGTCTGCCCAACCTCGACTTCGGCTTCCTGCTCAACGGCCTGCTCAACCCCGCGAGCAACCACGCCTGGGATGCGTTCTGGTCCAACTCGCACGCACCCGACCAGGTCGGGTTGCAGAACCATTACGCGCTGATGTGGGAGCACGTGGCCGACTACTTCAAGGGCAACCCCGGAGTCGCCGGCTACGGGGTCATGAACGAACCCGCCGCGGGTTCACAGACCCTGGCGAGCCTGTTCAGCCCGCACTTCGGCACCCAGCAACTGACCCCGTTCTACAACCAGGTGGACGCCGCGATCCGGGCCGTCGACCCGCACACCCCGGTCTTCTTCGAGCCCGCGGTCATCAACGGCTTGGCGTTCCCCATCAGCTTGGGCACGGTCGCCGATCCCAACACCGTCTTCTCGTTTCACAACTACCTCGGCTATGTCGGGCCGCTGGCCGATATACCCGTGCACAACGCCATGGCATACGCGAACGCCCACGGCATCCCGTCGTTCATGAGCGAATTCGGATCCGGCGGCAGCTTGGACACCATCGGCGCCACCATGGGAGCCGCCGACAAGAACTTCATCGGGTGGACCGAGTGGGAGTACAGCGACCGGGGCGACATCACCACCACCGGGGGCGGCCACGGGTGGCTGGTCCACGACCCCGCGGTGGCGCCGACCGGCGACAACGTAGACGCCGCGAAGTTGGCCCTGTTGGCCGAGCCGTACCCGCAGCTGGTTTCCGGTACCCCGACCACCTGGTCAGTTGTCGACGGCGCCCTGCATTTCAGCTATTCCACCGCGATGGCGAACGGGTCGGGCAGCTTTGCCGACGGCTCCATCACCACCATCTCGGTGCCGGCGATCGCCTACCCCGACGGCTACGACGTCGTGGTCAGCGGCGGGCACGTGGTGTCGGCGGCCAATGCCGCCGAACTGGTCATCGCCTCCGACTCCGGCGCCGCCACGGTCTCGGTGGTGGTGAGCCCCGCCGCGGCGACGGGATAACACCTACGCCCTGCGGGGCGAAAGAGTCGGGCGCGTCGCCAGGTAAACAGGCAGACTCGGGGGCATGCCGGAGCTGCCCGAGGTCGAAGCACTCGCCGATCATCTGCGTCGGCACGCCGTCGGTTGCACCATCGGGCGGATCGACGTGGCGGCGCTGTCGGTGCTCAAGACTTTCGACCCGCCGCCGACGGCGTTGCACGGTCGGGAGGTGACCGGCGCGCATCGCTGGGGCAAGTATCTGGGGTTGCAGGCCGGCGAGCTGTTTTTGATCGCGCACCTGTCCAGGGCGGGCTGGCTGCGCTGGTCGGATCAGCTGGCGGCCGCGCCACTGCGACCGGGTAAGGGCCCGATCGCGCTGCGGGTGCACCTGGGCGTCCCGGGGCAGGCCCCCGGCTTCGACCTGACCGAAGCCGGCACCCAGAAACGGCTGGCGGTCTGGTTGGTCGACGACCCGGCGAAGGTGCCGGGCATCGCCACACTGGGGCCGGATGCGCTTTCGATCAGCGCCGATGAGCTGGCCGGACTGCTGGCCGGCAATACCGGTCGCATCAAAAACGTCCTGACCGATCAGAAGGTGATCGCCGGGATCGGCAACGCCTACAGCGACGAGATCCTGCACACCGCGCGATTGTCTCCGTTCGCCACCGCCGGCAAACTGTCGGCAGATCAGCTGACCGCACTGCACGAGGCCATGCACGCCGTGCTGACCGATGCCGTCACCCGCTCGGTCGGCCAGCAGGCCGCCACCTTGAAGGGAGAGAAGCGTTCCGGTCTGCGCGTACACGCCCGAACCGGTCTGCCGTGCCCGGTGTGTGCTGACACTGTTCGGGAAATATCTTTCGCCGATAAGTCATTTCAGTACTGCCCGACCTGCCAGACCGGCGGCAAGGTGCTGGCCGACCGACGGATGTCGCGACTGCTCAAGTAATTCTTCGACGTGTCTTCGACAGCCTGCGACCGCCGTTAAGCTGCCCTGGTGAACCGTCAGAAAATCCTCATCACTGGTGCCAGTTCAGGACTGGGTGCCGGCATGGCCCGCGTTTTCGCTGCACAGGGACGTGACCTGGCCCTGTGCGCCCGCCGGACGGACCGGCTTGATGAACTGAAAGCCGAACTCACAGACAAGTTTCCGGGAATCAAGGTGGCGGTAGCTGCCCTCGACGTGAATGACCACGACGAAATTCCCAAGGTGTTCAACCAGTTCGCCGCCGAACTGGGCGGCATTGACCGGGTGATCGTCAATGCCGGCATCGGCAAGGGCGCTCCGCTCGGATCCGGCAAGCTGTGGGCCAACAAGGCGACCGTTGAAACGAACTTGGTCGCCGCGCTGGTGCAGATCGAGACCGCACTGGAGATGTTCAAATCCGCCGGCAGCGGCCACCTGGTGCTGATCTCGTCGGTATTGGGCAACAAGGGCGTTCCGGGCGTCAAGGCGGCTTACGCCGCCAGCAAGGCCGGGGTGTCGTCGCTGGGCGAGTCGCTGCGCGCGGAGTACTCGCGGGGCCCGATCAAGGTCACGGTGCTGGAGCCGGGCTACATCGAATCGGAGATGACCGCCAAGTCGGCGTCCACCCTGTTGATGGTGGACAACGAATCCGGGGTCAAGGCCATGGTGCGTGCCATCGAACGCGAAACCGGCCGGGCCGTGGTCCCGCCCTGGCCGTGGGCCCCGCTGGTATGGCTGCTGCGCCGCATGCCTCCGCGGTACACCAAACGCTTCGCCTGAGCGGAGTCATGCTCGGCTCAGCGGGTCACCCAATCCAGGGCCTTGGCTCGCTTGCGGTAGATCAGCAGGACCGCCTTGGCGATCAAGAACGCAACGGCTACGCCCATCAGCAGGGTGGACACGGCGTAGGCGCCGTACTCAGCCCCCCGGTGGTAGCGGTCGTTGACCAACAACGTCAGGGTCTGCGACTGGCCCGGCAGGTTCGACGACACCATGATCACCGCACCGAACTCCCCGAGTGTGCGCGCAGTGGTCAAGACGATGCCGTAGGTCAGTCCCCACCGGATCGACGGCAGTGTGACCCGCCAAAGTGTCTGCCACGCATTGGAACCCAGCGTCGCGGCAGCCTGTTCCTGTTCGATTCCGATCTCCACGAGCACCGGCTGGACCTCGCGCACCACGAACGGCAGGGTGACGAAGATGCTGGCCAGCACCATGCCGGGCAGCCCGAAGATGATCTTGAATCCCAGGTTGTTCTCGACGAATCCCAGAGCCCCCGATGATCCCCACAGTGCGATCAGGGCGACGCCGACGATAATGGGTGAGACCGCAAACGGCAGGTCGAGGATCGCCTGAAGCGTTGATCGCCCCCGGAATTTGTTGCGCACCAGCAGGATCGACGTCGAAACACCGAACAATGCGTTGAGCGGCACCACGATGGCCACCAGTAGCAACGACAGTTTCAGCGCAGAGACCGCCGCGGGAGTGCTCACCCAGGCCCAAAAGTGGCCAAACCCAGGCTGAAACGTTCGGTACAGAATCACCGACACCGGAGCGATCAGCATGACGCCGATATAGGTCAAGACGGTGATGCGCAGGAGATGGCGCTTCTCCAACCGCGACGTCACTCGGCCTCCTCCTCGCGCTTGGCCGCACGCCCGCCGACGGTCCGCAAGACCACCAGCACAGCGAACGAGATCGCCAACAACACCATCGAAATCGCCGCCGCGCTGGTGTGGTCATCGTTCTCGACCAGTGCGCGGATCCACTGAGACGACACCTCGGTCTTGCCCGGAACGGCACCACCGATCGTCACGACCGAGCCGAATTCGGCGACGCAACGCGAGAACGCAAGCCCGGCACCGGTCAACAACGCCGGTTGCAGCGACGGCAGCACAACCGTCTTGAAGGTGGTCAGGCGCGTCGCTCCGAGGGCTGCGGCTGCCTCCTCGACCTCCCGGTCGATCTCCAGCAGCACCGGCTGGACGGCGCGGACCACCAGCGGCAACGTGACAAAGGCCAGTGCCATCGCCACCCCGGGCGGAGTGTGCTGCAGATGAATGCCGATCGGACTGGAGTTGCCGTACAGGGCGAGCATCACCAAGCTGGTGACGATGGTCGGCAGCGCGAACGGTAGATCGATCAGCGCATCGATCACGCCTTTTCCGACGAAGTCATCGCGCACCAACACCCAGGCGGTCGCCAGACCGAACACCACGTCGAGCACGGTCACCAGGACCGAGATCGTCAGGGTGACGCGGAACGACTCGAGTGCCGCATGCGAGGTGACGGCCAGCCGGAAACCTTCCCAACCCCTGCCGCCGGCTTGCCAGGCGATGGCAACCAACGGCAGCAGCACGATCACCGACAGCCACAGCGTGGTCACCCCGATCCGAAGCGGGGTGATGACGGATCGGCTCGGAATGGCTGAGAGGGCCGCCGCAGCGTCCCGCACCTCCGTGCCGGGCCGGACTCGCTGAGTCGGCTTCAGTGGAGTCGCGACTGTCATCGGGTGGATCCGAAAGAAGAATGCATGCTGGCCTTCCAATGCCCGAGATGTTCGGCACCGGTCACCGAGAGTGACTACCGAGAATTAGCAAGTGGCGGGGGAGTCAGCGACAACAGTGCAGAACGCCCGCGCCACCGCGGCGGGCGCCGCGGTGGCGGCCGAACGCCGTTGCGGCGCTCTGCCCAACACGGGTTGGCATCTGCATGGCGCGTAGCTTAAGGAAACCTGGACGCCGAAATCTTTGTCGTGCCGCGATAGGTTTCCCGGCCGGAATTCAACGGACGGCCATCGACTTTTCGTTGCGGCCGCCTAAGCCGGTCGGCGGGTCAACCTGGCGCCCCGGGAAGCGGTGGTCCTGGGCTCAGCTGCGCGACTGTTGCGGGGTGGTCGTCGCCTGTGCCGGATTCTGGTGCGAAACCTGTTATGAACAGCGCTGATTCGACTCGGCACGTGCTTCCCGCAGTGCCGGGCCCGGGCCGCTGCGTGCCGCCGTGACGCTCATCGGTGTGATCGCGGTGACGCCGTTGCGGCACGGTGCTGCTGCCGGCCGGTCGCGCTCCTCGGCGAACCGACGGCGGTGGCTGCCGGAAAAAGTCAGGGTGAGAGAAATGCCCCAGCCCGGGTCTAGGTCGCCCGGCCCCGCTCCGCCCGGTAGCGGCGCACCAGCGCGTCGGTGGAGCTGTCGGTCTGGCGCGGCGGGGCGGCGTCCTCGGTGAGCACCGGCAGCAGCGCATTGGCCTGCGTCTTGCCCAGCTCCACGCCCCACTGGTCGAACGAGTCGATCCCCCACACCACGCCCTCGGTGAACACCTGGTGTTCGTAGAGCGCGATCAACTGGCCCAGCGCCGAGGGGGTGAGCTGGGTAGCCAGAATGGAGGTCGTCGGGCGGTTGCCGGGCATGACCTTGTGCGGCACGACATCTGGGGATGTGCCTTCGGCGGCGATCTCCTCGGCGCTCTTGCCGAACGCCAGCACCTGGGTCTGGGCGAAGAAGTTGCTCATCAACAGGTCGTGCATGCTGCCCGTGCCGTCCGCGGTGGCCAAGTCGTCGACCGGCTGGGAGAAGCCGATGAAGTCGGCCGGTATCAGCCGGGTGCCCTGGTGCAGCAGTTGGTAGAACGCGTGCTGGCCGTTGGTTCCCGGCTCGCCCCAATAGATTTCACCGGTGTCGGTGCTGACGGCAGTGCCGTCGACGCGGGTCGACTTGCCGTTGGATTCCATGGTGAGCTGCTGCAGGTAGGCGGCGAAGCGGTCCAGGTCGTTGGAGTAGGGCAGCACCGCGCGGGACTGGGCGCCGAAGAAGTTCGAGTACCACAGCCCGATCAGGCCCAGCAGCGCCGGCGCGTTGGATTCCAAAGGCGCGGTGCGGAAGTGTTCGTCGACGATATGGAAGCCGGACAAGAACTCCGCGAAGCGCTCCCGGCCGATGACGGCCATCACCGACAGCCCGATCGCCGAGTCCACCGAGTACCGTCCGCCGACCCAGTCCCAGAAGCCGAACATGTTCGCGGTATCGATGCCGAACTCCTCGACCAGCGCAGCGTTGGTGGAGACCGCCACGAAATGCTTGGACACGGCCGCGTCGCCCAGCGCGTCGGTCAGCCAGCGGCGGGCCGCGGTGGCGTTGGTCAGTGTCTCCAGTGTCGAGAACGTCTTGGAGGCGACGACGAAAAGCGTGGTGGCCGGATCTAAACCGGCCAGTTTCGCGGTCAGGTCGGCCGGGTCGACGTTGGAGACGAACCGTGCCGAGATGCCGGCGTCGGCGTAATGGCGCAATGCCCGGTCCACCATCACCGGGCCCAGGTCCGAGCCGCCGATACCGATATTGACCACGCATCTGATGCGTTTCCCGGTGGCACCGACCCATTCGCCACTACGCAGCCGGTCGGTGAAATCGCCCATCGCGTCCAGCACCGCGTGCACGTCGGCGACGACATCCTGGCCGTCGACGTGCAGATCGGCGTTGCGCGGCAGCCGCAACGCGGTGTGCAGCACCGCCCGATCCTCGGAGGTGTTGATGTGGACCCCGGCGAACATCGCGTCGCGCCGGTCCTCCAGGCCCGCCGTCCGGGCCAGATCGACTAGCAGCCGCACGGTCTCGGCGGTAATGCGGTGCTTGCTGTAATCGATATAGAGATCACCGACGGTGACGGTGAACCGTGCGCCGCGTTCGGGATCGTCGTCGAAGAACTGACGCAGGTGGGTGTCGCCGATCTGCTGGTGATGCTTGCGCAACGCTTCCCAGGCCGGGGTGGTGGAGATGTCCGGGATCTGGGTAACGGAGCTCATACCCCGACATTAGCGGCGGGGCCCGGCGGCCGGCTTAGTGGCCGAGCCGGCCGCGGCCCATCCGCAGCAGCAGCATGGCCAGGTCCTTGCCCTCCTGGCCGAGCTCGCTGTAACGCTCGATGACCGTCATCTCGCGGCTGTGCACCAATCGGGTGCCGCCGGAGGCCATCCGGGCCTTGCCGATCTCCTGCGACACCTCGGCGCGGCGCTTCACCGCGGCCAGGATCTCGGCATCCAGACGGTCGATCTCGTGGCGCAGCTCGTCGATGTCGGGCAGCTGTTGGGGTTGGGCAGACATGATCAAAACTCCAGGTTCTCGCTGTTGGTGGTTTCTGGTCCCATCGGCGATCCGGCCTCACACAACAGACGAGCCCCGGGTCGGCGAAGCGGACCGCGGGGCTTGGCGTTGCAGCTAAACCACGGGCACCGCTGACCGGTACCCGTAGAAAAATCGACGCTGCATGTCGAGCACGAACCGAGTGTGCCACTAAGGGCCGTGCCAGCGCAAAGACTGTCGTCGGGCGGCGGTACGTTGGGTTGCGATATGACAGTGCACGCGACTCCGCAGACCGACCACCTCCTCGACGGGCTCAACCCGCAGCAGCGCCGCGCCGTGCTGCACGAGGGCTCGCCGCTGCTGATCGTGGCCGGGGCCGGCTCGGGCAAGACCGCGGTGCTCACCCGGCGCATCGCCTATCTGCTGGCTGCCCGCGACGTCGGGGTGGGCCAGATCCTGGCGATCACCTTCACCAACAAGGCCGCCGCCGAGATGCGCGAGCGGGTGTCGAGCCTCGTCGGACCCCGGGCCCGGGTGATGTGGGTGTCGACGTTTCACTCCACCTGTGTGCGGATCCTGCGCAACCAAGCCTCGGTGGTCCCCGGGCTGAACTCGAACTTCTCGATCTATGACGCCGACGATTCGCGGCGGCTGCTGCTGATGATCGGCCGAGACATGGGCCTGGACGTCAAACGGCACTCGCCGCGGCTGCTGGCCAGCGCCATCTCCAACCTGAAGAACGAACTGATCGACCCGGACCGCGCACTGGCCGACCTCACCGAGGACTCCGACGACCTGAGCCGGGTGGTGGCCACGGTCTACGCCGAGTATCAGCGCCGGCTGCGGTCGGCCAACGCGCTGGACTTCGACGACCTGATCGGCGAGACGGTCGCGATACTGCAGGCGTTCCCGGAGATCGCCCAGCACTACCGGCGCCGGTTCCGGCACATCCTGGTCGACGAGTATCAGGACACCAACCACGCCCAGTACATGCTGGTGCGCGAGCTTGCGGGGCACGGCGGTTCCGTCGAAGGCGGGCAGTCCGACACGGACATCCCGCCGGCGGAACTGTGCGTGGTCGGTGACGCCGACCAGTCGATCTATGCCTTCCGCGGCGCCACCATCCGCAACATCGAGGATTTCGAACGCGACTACCCCGACGCGACCACCATCCTGCTGGAACAGAACTACCGCTCCACGCAGAACATCCTCTCGGCAGCCAACGCGGTGATCGCCTACAACTCAGGGCGCCGGGAGAAGCGACTGTGGACCGACGCCGGCGACGGAGAGCTGATCGTCGGCTACGTCGCCGACAACGAACACGACGAGGCACGCTTCGTCGCCCAGGAGATCGACGCCCTGACCGATGCTGGCACCGTCAACTACAGCGACATCGCGGTGTTCTACCGCACCAACAATGCGTCCCGGTCGCTGGAAGAGGTGTTCATCCGCAGCGGCATCCCGTACAAAGTCGTTGGCGGCGTGCGCTTCTACGAACGCAAAGAGATCCGCGACATCATCGCCTACCTGCGAGTGCTCGACAATCCCGGCGACGCGGTGAGCCTGCGGCGCATCCTCAACACCCCACGCCGCGGTATCGGCGACCGTGCGGAGGCGTGCGTGTCGGTGCACGCGGAGAACACCGGCACCGGGTTCGCCGCCGCGCTGGCTGCCGCCGCCGAGGGCGGCGTACCGATGCTCAACAGCCGTTCGCAGAACGCGATCGCGGCCTTCGTGGCGATGCTCGAGGAGCTGCGGGCGCACCTGAACACCTGCGACGACGACCTCGGCGGCCTGGTGGAGCTGGTGCTGGACCGGACCGGCTACCGCGCCGAGTTGGAGGCCTCCACCGACCCGCAGGAACTGGCCCGGCTGGACAACATCAACGAACTCGTCAGCGTCGCACACGAATTCAGCATTGACCGGGCCAACGCGCTCGCCGACCAGGACGGCACCCTCGAGGAGGAGGATGTGCCCGACGTCGGGGTGCTGGCGGCGTTTTTGGAGCGGGTCTCGCTGATCGCCGACACCGACGAGATCCCCGAGCACGGGGCCGGCATGGTCACCCTGATGACCTTGCACACCGCCAAGGGGCTGGAGTTCCCGGTGGTGTTCGTCGTCGGCTGGGAGGACGGCATGTTCCCGCACATGCGCTCGCTGGGGGATGCCCGCGAGCTGTCCGAGGAACGCCGGCTGGCCTACGTCGGCCTGACCCGGGCGCGGCAACGGCTGTACCTGAGCCGGGCCAAGGTGCGTTCGTCCTGGGGCCAGCCCATGTTGAACCCGGAGTCGCGATTCCTGCGGGAGATCCCCCAGCAGCTCATCGACTGGCGGCGCACGGACGCCACCGCATCACCGAGCGCCCCGGTCAGCGGCGCCGGCCGGTTCGGAACCCCGCGGCCGGCACCGAGCCGATCGAGCAACCGGCCGCTGCTGGTGCTGGCGCCGGGGGATCGGGTGACGCATGACAAGTACGGTCTGGGCCGGGTGGAGGAAGTCTCCGGGGTGGGGGAGTCGGCGATGTCGCTGATCGACTTCGGCAGTTCCGGGCGGGTCAAGCTGATGCACAACCACGCGCCGGTGACCAAGCTCTAGCCTTAGCCGCTCTCCGCCCAGCGCCTGGTGGCCGGGTGCAGTGCCGCCGCGACGGTGGCGACCTCGATGACCGGGATGACGTGCACGATCCCCGGCACCCGGGCACCCGCGAGGAACAGGCTGCCGAAAGTCAGCAGGGCGACCACGGCTCCGACCGCGATCAGGTAGCGGCCGAGCGGGCGCCGCAGCAGCAGCATGATCACCCCGGACACCGTCGTCCCGGCGAACACCAGGCTCAAGAAGCCGACCGCGACGCAGAACAGCCGGTCGGTGTGCCACCAGCTGGCGATCAGGTCGGTGGACACCACCGAGGTGGCCCAGCAGCCGACCAGGGCGAGCACGCAGACGCCGATCGCGACGCCCGCCGCCGGGTATCGCACCGGCAATGGTGCTGGGGTGGGTTGGATGGCCGGCGGTATCCGCCCAGAGTTGGTGACGATCGGGATGGCGCCGGTGGGCGCCCGGCGGATGATGCGGCTGGGAGAACTGACGCCGGTCGGTGGATGGTGGCGGTCGCTCACCGTTCCAGGCTAGCGGCGACTGCAAGCGCGGCGAAGCCGTGCGTGGCAGGTCGACGCCGTCGTATCAGGCGAAATTGATCCCGCGCTTGGCGAGCCAGGAAGCCGGGTCGATCCGGTTGGTGCCGTTCTGCAGCACCTCGAAGTGCAGGTGCGGACCGGTCGAGTAGCCGCGATTGCCCATCTCGGCGATCTGGTCGCCCGCCATCACGCGCTCACCGACGCTGACCAGCGACCGGTTGATGTGGCCGTAGAGGGTCACGGTGCCGTCGGAGTGGCGCAGCTTGACCAGCATGCCGTAACCGGCGCTGGGACCCGACTCGATCACCACGCCGTCGGAAGCCGCCAGGATCGGGGTGCCGATGGCGTTGGCGATGTCGATGCCGGCGTGCAGCACACCCCAGCGGTAGCCGAAGTTCGACGTGAACGCGCCCTGCGTGGGTGCGACGAACAACGGACGCTGCAGCCGGGCTTCACGCTCGGCGCGCTCCTGCGCGAACGCCACGCCCTTGGCCAACTCCTCGTTGTGCACGACGACGTTGGCCGCAGCTTTGACCGTGATCATCTGCAAGCCGTGGCTGGAAGTCGTGGTGGTGCCGTCGTTCAGCGTGGTCTTGCTGGCCGCCAGCACGGCCGGCCGGGCGACGGTGTCGCCGGACGGGTGGGTGGCGGCGTGCGCGGCGGCAGCGGCCGCACCGGCGGCCATCGCCGCGATCATCACGCGACTCTTGACGGCACTGGCGGGCTGACTACGGTGTCTGCCGCCGCGCGGGGGCAGCTGAGCCGCCTCGTGCGGGTGGTAGGAGCGCTCCGGGTAGCCGCCGCGGGGGAATGCCAGCCGCAGGACCGGCATGTTGTCGGTGTCGGTCATGTCGTCGAGCTCAGGGGCCAGCAGCACGTCGGACGCTTCGTCGAACGTGTCGTCGCTGAATGCGTCGTCGGGCCAGCCGAACGCGTTGAACGGAATGATGTCGGTGACCTCGGCGGGGCTGGGTTCCGGAGACCGGATCGCAGCAGCCGTGGCGCCGTTTCGACGTCGAGGGAGAGCCCCGCCGGAAACCGGACGCATCGGTGCACCGTGCTGCATCAGCCTAGAAGTTCCTCTGGTCGTGATCAGAACGTTATAAAGACCTGGACCTGGTGACGGTAACCACTCCCCCTGGGGCCTGGCAAGCTATCGGCCAAATCCCGTCGTTAATGTGAAGCGAATCACGTTTTTCTGGCGGTGAGATGTGCCACAGCAGTGGTACGCGAGGAGGGAACCCCGCCGCACTCTCGATACAGTGCCTCGGGAGCTAAATCTCTCACAATCCGACAGCGCCGGCTTGCCGGCGACCCGCAATAAGACAGTGAGCCCATGGATCTTTTCGAGTATCAGGCGAAGGAGCTGTTCGCCAAGCACAACGTGCCCACCACGCCGGGCCGGGTAACCACCTCCGCTGAGGACGCCAAGGCAATCGCCACCGAGATCGGCCGGCCAGTCATGGTGAAGGCCCAGGTCAAGGTTGGCGGCCGCGGCAAGGCCGGTGGCGTCAAGTACGCCGCCACCCCGGACGACGCGTTCACCCACGCGCAGAACATCCTCGGTCTGGACATCAAGGGCCACGTTGTCAAGAAGCTGCTGGTAGCCGAGGCGAGCGACATCGCCGAGGAGTACTACATCTCCTTCCTGCTCGACCGCTCCAACCGCACCTTCCTGGCCATGTGCTCGGTCGAGGGCGGCATGGAGATCGAAGAGGTCGCCGCCACCAAGCCCGAGCGGCTGGCCAAGGTGCCGGTCGACGCGGTCAAGGGTGTGGACCTGGCGTTCGCCCGCTCGATCGCCGAGCAGGGCCACCTGCCCGCCGAGGTGCTCGACGCCGCCGCGGTCACCATCCAGAAGCTGTGGGAGGTCTTCGTCGCCGAAGACGCCACCCTGGTCGAGGTCAACCCGCTGGTTCGCACCCCCGACGACCAGATCCTGGCGCTGGACGGCAAGGTCACCCTGGACGGCAACGCCGAGTTCCGTCAGCCCGGCCACGCCGAGTTCGCCGACCTGGACGCCACCGACCCGCTGGAGATCAAGGCCAAAGAGCACGACCTGAACTACGTCAAGCTCGACGGCGAGGTCGGCATCATCGGTAACGGCGCCGGCCTGGTCATGTCGACGCTGGACGTCACCGCGTACGCCGGTGAGAAGCACGGCGGCGTGAAGCCGGCCAACTTCCTCGACATCGGGGGCGGCGCCTCCGCCGAGGTGATGGCCGCCGGCCTGGACGTCATCCTGGGTGACAAGCAGGTCAAGAGCGTGTTCGTCAACGTGTTCGGCGGGATCACCGCCTGCGACGCGGTGGCCAACGGCATCGTGGCGGCGCTGGGGATCCTCGGTGACGCCGCGACCAAGCCGCTGGTGGTGCGCCTGGACGGCAACAACGTCGAGGAGGGCCGGGCGATCCTGGCCGAGGCCAACCACCCGCTGGTGACCGTCGTCGCCACCATGGACGAGGCCGCCGACAAGGCCGCCGAGCTGGCTTTCGCAGCCGGAAAGGACGCTTAAGTCATGTCGATCTTCGTCAACAAGGACAGCAAGGTCATCGTCCAGGGCATCACCGGTGCCGAGGCGACCAAGCACACCGCGCGGATGCTGGCCGCCGGCAGCCAGATCGTCGGCGGGGTCAACGCCCGCAAGGCCGGCACCACCGTCTCGCACAAGGACAAGGACGGCAACGACGTCGAGCTGCCGGTGTTCGGCAGCGTCGCCGAGGCCATGAAGGAGACCGGCGCCGACGTGTCGATCGCCTTCGTGCCGCCGAAGTTCGCCAAGGACGCGATGATCGAGGCCATCGACGCCGAGATCCCGCTGCTGGTCGTGATCACCGAGGGCATCCCGGTGCAGGACAGCGCCTACGCGTGGGCCTACAACGTGGACAAGGGTGAGAAGACCCGGATCATCGGGCCGAACTGTCCCGGCATCATCACCCCGGGCGAGTGCCTGGTCGGCATCACGCCGGCCAACATCTCCGGCTCCGGCCCGATCGGTCTGGTGTCGAAGTCCGGAACCCTGACCTACCAGATGATGTACGAGCTGCGGGACTTCGGTTTCTCCACCGCCATCGGCATCGGCGGCGACCCGGTGATCGGCACCACCCACATCGACGCCATCGAGGCGTTCGAGAAGGACCCGGACACCAAGGTCATCGTGATGATCGGCGAGATCGGCGGCGACGCCGAGGAGCGGGCCGCGGCCTACATCAAGGCCAACGTCACCAAGCCGGTGGTCGGCTACGTGGCCGGGTTCACCGCGCCGGAGGGCAAGACCATGGGCCACGCCGGCGCCATCGTGTCCGGCTCGTCGGGTACCGCGGCCGCCAAGCAGGAGGCGCTGGAGGCCGCCGGGGTGAAGGTGGGCAAGACCCCGTCGGCCACCGCGGCTCTGGCACGACAGATCCTCGAGAGCCTGTAGCTGTTTCTCGCGCGAGCAGACGTGAAAGCACCCAAGTTCGTGGCTTTTTGGGGGCTTTCGCGTCTGCTCGTCGTAGAAGGGTGAGCACATGAGCATCGATCCGCGCACTCCCGTCGTCGTCGGCGTCGGGCAGGCCGCCGAGCGTATCGACGACGCCGACTACCGCGCGATGTCGCCGGTGGAGCTGGCCGCGGCCGCCGCTCAGGCGGCCTTGGCTGACTGCGGGGCGAACACAGACCAGGTCGCGTCGGCCATCGATGCGGTGGTGGCCACCCGCCAGTTCGAGATCTCTATTCCGAAAGCCCCTGCGCCGCTGGGCAAGTCGAACAACTTCCCCCGGTCTGTTGCGCGCCTGATCGGCGCGGAGCCGGCGCGGGCGGTGTTGGACAAAGTAGGCGGTCAGGGGCCGCAGAAGCTGCTCACCGAGTTCGCCGGCGAGATCGTGGCGGGCACCGCCGACGTGGTGCTGCTGTGCGGATCCGACGCGACTTCGACGCTGCGCCACTTCGCCAAGGCCGACAATAAGCCGGACTTCACCGAGACCATCGACGGGCAGCTCGAAGACCGCGGCTTCGGTCTGGACGAGTTCGTCGAGCGCTACACCGTGATCCACGGCTTGACCGGTGCGCCGGTGCAGTACGGCCTGCTGGAAAACGCCCGCCGTGCCCGGCTGGGCCTGAGCACGGCCGACTACCTGCAGGCCATGGGGGAGCTGTTCGCCCCGATGACCAAGATCGCCGCGAAGAACCCGTTCTCGGCTTCCCCGGTGGAGCGTTCGGTCGATGAGCTGACCACCATCAGCACCGACAACCGAATGATCTGTGACCCCTACCCGCGGCTGCTGGTGGCGCGCGACCAGGTCAATCAGGGTGCCGCGGTGCTGGTGATGTCGGTGGAGGCCGCCCGCCGCCTGGGTGTGCCCGAGGACCGCTGGGTGTACCTGCACGGTCACGCCGACATGCGTGCCCAGCGGCTGTTGGAGCGGCCTGACCTGAGTGCCTACCCGGCCGCCATCACGGCTACCACCGAGGCGCTCGAGATGGCCGGGATCGGCTTCGGGGACGTCGCGGCCATGGACCTCTACAGCTGCTTCCCGGTGCCGGTGTTCGCCATCTGCGATGCCTTCGGCCTGGTGGGCGATGACCCGCGCGGCCTGACGCTGACCGGTGGACTGCCCTTCTTCGGCGGCGCCGGCAACAACTATTCGATGCATGCGATCGCCGAGGCTGTCGCTTCAGCCCGAAGTGTCCCAGGGCAATTCACGTTCGTCGGGGCCAACGGCGGCATGATGAGCAAGTACGCGGCCGGGGTGTACTCGACCACTGCGGTGCCGTGGAAGCCGGATCGCAGCGCCGAACTGCAGGCCCGGGCCGATACCGCACCGGCCGTGGCAGTCACCGAGAGCGCCGAGGGCCCGGCCACCATCGAGACCTACAGCGTCCGTTACGACTGGGAGACCCGGACCGGAATCGTCATCGGCCGATTGGATGCCGACGGCACCCGGTTCCTGGCGACCACCGAAGACGACGACCTGGTGGCCTTGTTGTCCGACGGCGACCCGCTGGGCGCTGCGGTGACGGTGCACGCGTTCGACTACGGCAACCGCTGCTCGTTGCGCTGATTCCCCACCACCGTCCCGCCGTGAGGGTGCGCAGAATGCCAGCACAACTGGCGTGTCGCCGGACAAACACGCACCTTCGCGCGGAGTGGGGCTCCCGCGTTAGGTGCTGAACGCTAGGTGCTGAGCCCCAGCTTGCCGGCCAGCCGTTCCACGTACGCCGCCACCTCGGACTCGGAGCGGTCCGGCAACCCGAACAGGGTTTCGGTCACGCCCAACTCGGCCCAGTGCGCCAGCTTCTCGGGAACCGGCTTGAAGTCCAGCGCTACGATCGCAGGCGCTCCGTCGCGGCCCGAGGCCGCCCAGGTGTCCTGCAGCAGCTTGACCGGCGCGTCGATGTCGAAGTCACGCGGTGTGGTGATCCAGCCGTCGGCGCTGCGGGCGATCCACTTGAAGTTCTTCTCGGTCCCGGCCGCACCGACCAGCACCGGAACGTGCGACTGCACCGGCTTGGGCCAAGCCCAGCTCGGGCCGAAGTTCACGAACTCGCCCTCGTAGGACGCTTCCTCCTGCGTCCACAGCGCCCGCATCGCCTCCAGGTACTCCCGCAGCATGGTGCGCCGCCGTCCGGCCGGCACGCCGTGATCGGCCAGTTCATCAGTGTTCCAACCGAATCCGACACCCAGGCTCACCCGGCCGCCGGACAGATGGTCCAGTGTGGCGATTGATTTCGCCAGCGTGATCGGATCATGCTCGACCGGCAGCGCCACCGCAGTCGACAGGCGCACTCGCGAGGTCACCGCGCAGGCGGCCCCCAGACTGACCCACGGGTCCAGGGTGCGCATATAACGGTCATCGGGCAGAGACTCGTCCCCGGTGGTCGGGTGGGCGGCTTGCCGCTTCACCGGAATGTGCGTGTGCTCCGGCACATAGAACGTGGTGAAGCCGTGATCATCGGCGAGTTTGGCGGCGGCAGCCGGGTTGATTCCGCGGTCACTGGTGAACAGCACGAGCCCGTAATCCATATCCGTGATTAGAACGTGTTCCTGTTCGACGGGCAACGGGGGGGTCCGGATCGCGCGGTGTTGTCCCACCGAGTAGCCCCGCATGTGCGCTAGCGTGGATGGTCGAAGAGCGCCGCACCGCCCAGAAGCGCCCTGCCCACAAGCACAGGAGAGGTCATGACCTACTCGCCCGGGACTCCCGGCTTCCAGCCTTCTCAACCGTCAGGCTCATACGGACCACCGACCCCGTCGTTCGCCAAAGCGGGCGGCGATGCCGAGAGCAAACTGCCGCAGTATCTCCGGATCGCGGTGGTTGCGCTGGGGCTGGGTGTCTACTTGGCCAACTTCGGGCCGATCGTGACGATCACCGACGTCGACTACCCGCTGGTCCTCGGCGACGCCGGCCACACCGTTCCGCTGGCGGTGCTGGCCGCACTGCTGGCCGCGGTCAGCCTGCTGCCCAAGGCGAAGGTCTACACGGCGGTGGTCGCCGTGGTCTCGGCGTTGGGTGCCCTGCTGGCCATTTCGACCGTCGCCGACGCCAGCGGCGACTACACCATCGGTTGGGGGCTGTGGCTGATCCTGACCTTCAGCGTCCTGCAGGCCGTCGCCGCGGTCGGATCGTTGCTGCTGGAGGCCGGCGTGGTGACTGCGCCGACTCCGCGTCCGAAGTACGACCCCTATGCCCAGTACGGGCTGCCGCCGGGCGGCAACTACTACGGCCAGCAGGGCTACGGACACCAGGGACACCAGGGCCAGCAGGCTCCGCAGCAGCCTGGTTACCCGTCGTCGTACGGCAGCTACCCGTCCGCGCCGTCCAGCGGCGGCTTCGGCGCCCAGCAGGCACCGTCGTCGGGTGCCTACTCCTCAGGCGCCCAGCAGTCGGCACCGCAGGGGCCGCCGACTCCGCCGACCGGATTCCCCTCCTACAACCCGCCGTCGTCCGGTGGTTCGGGGAGTTCATCGACCGGTGGCCACAGCGCATCCGGTTCGGACCAGAGCTCGACGGGCGGCCAGCAGTCGCAGGGCGGCTCCGCCTCGTCGGGGCCGGCGCAGCCCTAACCCGCGCCCGCGCGCCGAGTTGAACGTGCTCGCAGCGTGACATCGGTGACCGGCGGCAAACCAGGCTCGAACCCGACCCGCGACCTGGTACGGGTCGCGTTCGGCCCGTCCGTCGTGGCGTTGACGGTCATCGCAGCGGTGACGCTGCTGCAGTTGCTGATCGCCAACAGCGACATGACCGGGGCGTCGGGTGCCATCGCCAGCATGTGGCTGGGCGTGCACCAGGTGCCGATTGCGATCGGCGGCCGTGACCTGGGGGTGTTACCGCTGCTGCCGGTGCTGCTGATGGTGGCCGGCACGGCACGAACCACCGCGCAGGCCACCGCCCGTGGTGCCTCGTGGTTCGTCATCCGCTGGATCGTGGCCTCGGCTCTGGGCGGCCCGCTGTTGATCGCGGCGGTCTCGCTGGCGGTCATCCACGACGCGGCATCGGTCATCACCGAGCTGCAGACCCCGCATGCCCTGGGTGCCTTCGCGCACGTGTTCGCTGTGCACGCGATCGGCGCGGCACTGGGAGTGGGGACCAGGGTTGGCCGGCGTGCGCTGGCCGAGACGCGGCTGCCGAGCTGGCTGGCGGACTCGGTGCGGGCCGCGATCACCGGCATGCTGGCGCTGTTCGGCCTGTCCGGGGCGGTGACGGTGGTCTCGCTGGTCTGGCACTGGGGCACCATGCACGAGCTCTACGCGATCACCGATTCGCTGTTCGGCCAGCTAAGCCTGACGCTGTTGGCGGTGCTGTATGTGCCGAATGTCCTGGTCGGCGCCACGGCGATGGCGGTCGGCTCGAGCGCACACATCGGCCCCGCGCTGTTCAGCGCGTTCACCGTGCTCGGCGGCGACATCCCGGCGCTGCCGATTCTGGCTGCGGCACCCACGCCGCCGTTGGGCCCGGCCTGGGTGGCGCTGCTGATCATCGGGGCGGCTTCCGGCGTGGCCGTCGGGCAACAATGCGCCCGCCGGCCGCTACCGCTGCTTCCGGCGCTGGCCAAAGTGGCGGCGGCGGCATTCATCGCGGCGGTGTCGATGGCCGTGCTCGGGGCCGCCGGTGGGGGACGGCTGGGCAACTTCGGTGACGTCGGGGTGGATCAGCTGACCTTCGGCCCCGCGGTGTTCGGTTGGTTCGCCGCGATCGGAGCGCTGACGGTGGTGATGATCGGCGGGGTCCGGGCTGATGCGATGGCCGGGACGCAGCGGGTGCTGCCGCCCGGCCCCGCGCGGCCCGCGGAGCCCGAAGGGGTCGCCGAACCGATCCCGGCGCCGATCGTGGACGTCGACCCCGAGGATCTCGTCTCAGCCGGGGAGCTCTTCGAACCGGACGAGCTGTTCGACGCCGACTTCGAACCGGGCTTCCAATCAGACGAGGTCACCGACGGCGGCGAGTTGAATTGGACGCCAGAACCCGAGCCGCCGCGAACGTTTCGGTCGCACGCGCCGACGCAGCCGCCGGGCCCGCTGGAAGACCCCGAAGACCTGATGTTCACCGACGACGACGGGTACGACCGCTAAATCGAGGACTTCAGTCCCTTATATATGTCGCCTGCGGCTGATCGGATGGGAAGTGCCGCCCGTCCGAACTCCAAGGGGACGACATGACCGACGTCGTGAGTACCGAGTCCGCCGGCCAGAACCTCCCGCCTGGCGTGCCGAGGCGGCGGAACCTGCACATGCTGGCCGGCGTCCGGGCCGAAAAGCTGACCGGGCTGATCCTGCCGCCGGGCCATGAGCGGGTGCTCGACGTGGCGGTCCTGATCTGGGTGGACGGCGTCGAGGCCGGCATGCAGATGATCGAGCCGTCGCCGCAGTCGGGCACCATCGGCTTGACCGACGACCTGGCGGAGTCCCTGTACGACGAGCTGGAGAGCGCGGGGTTCTGCAGCGAGTACGACGAGTTCCCGGAGTTGGACGACCCGGACTTTCAGGACCTGGCGTACGGGCGGGTCGCCAAGCTCGGCAAGATGGCCCAGCCGATCGGTCACCCCGAGGTGACCTGGGACATGGTCGAGATTTGGACGGACGGCGTGGCGGCCGCACTTCGGGTAGCCCGCGACCGAGCGCAGCGGTCCGCCTGATCGTCGGGGCCGCATCGTCGCCGGAGGCCAGATCACCATTAGGCTCAGTCACCGTGCAACCGATCCACGTGGCTCCCAGCGTCCCCGCCCGGCTGGTGGTGCTGGCTTCGGGCACCGGGTCGCTGCTCGAGTCGCTGCTGGCCGCAGCGGTGGGGGACTACCCGGCCCGAGTGGTCGCCGTCGGCGCCGACCGGGACTGCCGGGCGGTGGAGGTCGCCGCGGCGGCCGGGTTGCCGGTATTCACCGTCCGGATGGCTGACTATCCGAACCGGGCGGCATGGGACCTCGCGTTGACCGAGGCCACCGCGGCCCACAGTCCCGATCTGGTGGTCTCGGCGGGGTTCATGAAAATCCTGGGATCGCACTTCCTCAACCGTTTTCTGGGACGCACCATCAACACCCACCCGGCGCTGCTGCCCGCGTTCCCGGGAGCGCACGCGGTGCCCGAGGCGTTGGCCTACGGAGTCAAGGTCACCGGCTGCACCGTGCACCTGGTGGATGCCGGAACCGACACCGGTCCGGTGCTGGCCCAGGAACCGGTCGCCGTGCTCGACAGCGACGACGAGGACTCTTTGCATGAACGCATCAAGACAGTGGAGCGCAAGCTCCTGGTTGACGTGCTGGCCGCATTGGCGACCGGCGGCGTGACCTGGAACGGACGAAAGGCAACCTTAGGATGACCGACGGCAAGCGACCGATTCGTCGCGCGTTGATCAGCGTCTACGACAAGACCGGACTGGTCGACCTGGCCGCCGGATTGCACGCCGCCGGCGTGGATATCGTCTCCACCGGGTCGACCGCCAAGTCGATTGCGGCCAAGGGCATTCCGGTGACGCCGGTGGAGCAGGTGACCGGCTTCCCGGAGGTGCTCGACGGCCGAGTGAAGACGCTGCACCCCCGGGTGCACGCCGGTCTGCTGGCCGACCTGCGTAAACCCGAGCATGCTGCGGCCCTGGACGAGCTGGAGATCGCGGCGTTCGAGCTGGTGGTGGTCAACTTGTACCCATTCAGCGAGACCGTGGATTCCGGTGCCGGCGTGGACGAATGCGTCGAGCAGATCGACATCGGCGGACCGTCGATGATCCGGGCGGCCGCCAAGAACCACCCCAGCGTCGCCGTGGTGGTCGATCCGCTCGGCTACGACGGTGTGCTGGCCGCGGTCAACGCCGGCGGATTCACTCTGGCGGAGCGGAAACGTTTGGCGTCACTGGCATTTCGGCACACCGCCGAATACGACGTCGCCGTCGCCAGTTGGATGTCGTCGACGCTGGCGCCCGAGGAGCCCCGGCAGGCGCTGCCGGAGTGGTACGGGCGCACTTACCGCCGGGCCACGCAGCTGCGCTACGGCGAGAATCCGCACCAGCAGGCCGCTCTCTACTGTGACGGCGGTGCCTGGCCGGGCTTGGCTCAGGCCGAGCAGCTGCACGGAAAAGAGATGTCCTACAACAACTTCACCGACGCGGATGCCGCTTGGCGGGCGGCATTCGATCACGAAGACACCTGCGTGGCCATCATCAAGCACGCCAACCCGTGCGGCATCGCGATCTCGTCGACCTCGGTGGCCGACGCCCACCGCAAGGCGCACGAGTGCGACCCCCTGAGTGCATTCGGCGGGGTGATCGCGGCCAACACCGAAGTCAGCGTGGAGATGGCGGAGTACGTCAGCACCATCTTCACCGAGGTGATCGTCGCGCCGGCTTACGAGCCCGGTGCCGTGGAGATCTTGTCGCGCAAGAAGAACATCCGGGTGCTGCTGGCCTCCGAGCCGCTGCGCGGCGGCACCGAATGGCGCCAGATCAGCGGTGGTCTGCTGATGCAGAGCCGCGACGGCCTCGACGCACCGGGAGACAACCCGGTGAACTGGACGCTGGCCACCGGGTCGCCGGCCGACCCGGCCACGCTGGCCGACCTGGTCTTCGCCTGGCGGGCCTGCCGCGCGGTCAAATCCAACGCGATCGTGGTCGCGGCCGACGGTGCCACCATCGGTGTGGGCATGGGGCAGGTCAACCGGGTGGACGCGGCCCGGTTGGCGGTGGAGCGCGGTGGCCAGCGGGTGGCCGGTGCGGTGGCGGCCTCCGACGCGTTCTTCCCGTTCCCCGACGGTCTGCAGACCCTGACCGCGGCCGGGGTGAAGGCGATCGTGCACCCCGGCGGCTCGGTGCGAGATGACGAGGTCACCGCGGCGGCCGCCGAGGCCGGGATCACGCTGTACCTGACCGGGGCACGGCACTTCGCGCACTAGGTGAGCTACTGCAGGGGCGAGCCGCTCGGTGTAGTTAACGACATCAACGTGGAACGGTCGCGGCGGTGGTAAGAGCTCAATCTGCGGCGGCCCGGTAGTGGCAGATCTTGAACCGGTGTCGGAGGCATGGGCGGTCCCGGTGGTGGTGCCGTCACGCCAGCCAGTTGGCGAACGCGATAACGCCCGCGACGACGGCGATACCGCCCAAAATGCCTACCGTGACAGCGCTGAGCGTCGCAGGAAAACCCATGGGCTGCGATTCCGCTTGCCATTCCGGGGAGAGAACTGACTTTTGTGGTTTTGCTGGAGGCGGCTTCAGGGGCGCGACTCCGACTGTGACGATCAGGCCGATAAGGCCGAGAAAAAAGCCTAAGCAGACGCCTTGTCCCCATCCCCGATTTTTGGAACTAGTGATAATCCCTCCACCTAGACCGCAGATCAGCGAATAGAAGATCAGCGATACCCACCAAGCCCACGGCTCCATTGCCAACTCCTTCCTTCGCGCGCAACATTAGGGCAGACTGCGAGGATTTGGCTCGCCGTTGGCTGTGCGGCTTCCAGTTGCCCGATACGGTTGTTGGACTGACTGCGCTGCAGTCTTCGATTCGGTAGATGGCGCGGTCCATGGCTGCGCTGACACGGCGGATGGTTTGGACTGAATGTAAGCCTTGACAAAAAGATTGCAGGCACTCACTATTTATCTCAACTTCGAAGTGGGGAGACGTCGTGGGCTATGACCTGATCATCCGCAACGGACTGTGGTTCGACGGCCTGGGCAACGCCCCCCAGGTGCGCACCCTGGGCATCCGCGACGGCGTCGTCGCCGACATCGTGTCGGGGGAGCTGGATGAAACCGGCTGCCCGGACGTGATCGACGCGGCCGGCAAGTGGGTGGTCCCGGGCTTTATCGACGTGCACACCCACTACGACGCCGAGGTGCTGCTGGACCCGGGGCTGCGGGAATCGGTGCGCCACGGCGTCACCACGGTGTTGCTGGGCAACTGCTCGCTGTCGACGGTCTACGCCGAGTCCGAAGATGCCGCCGACCTGTTCAGCCGGGTGGAGGCGGTGCCGCGCAAGTTCGTACTGGATGCGCTGCAGTCCAAAAAGACCTGGTCGACGCCCGCCGAGTACGTGCACGCCCTCGACGAGTTGCCGCTCGGGCCCAATGTCAGTTCCATGCTTGGTCATTCGGACCTGCGGACCGCGGTGCTCGGCTTGGACCGCGCCACCACCGACGGCGTCGTCCCGACCGATGCCGAGCTGGAGAAGATGGCCACTCTGCTCGACCAGGGGCTCGAGGCCGGACTGCTGGGCATGTCCGGGATGGACGCCCCCATCGACAAGCTCGACGGCGACCGGTTCCGGTCCCGGGCGCTGCCGTCGACGTTCGCCACCTGGCGTGAGCGGCGACGGTTGATCAAGGTGTTGCGCAAGCGTGGCCGGATGCTGCAGAGCGCACCCGACGTCCGAAACCCGTTGACGGCCTTGAACTTCTTCCTGACCAGCAGCGGGATCTTCGGCCGGCGGCGCGGCGTTCGGATGAGCCTGCTGGTCTCCGCCGACGCCAAGTCGGCACCGGGCGCGGTGCGGGTCTTCGGTCCGGGTGCTCGGCTGCTCAACGCCGTGCTCGGCTCCAGCGTGCGGTTCCAGCACCTGCCGGTGCCGTTCGAGTTGTATTCCGACGGAATCGATCTGCCGGTCTTCGAGGAGTTCGGCGCGGGAACCGCCGCGCTGCACCTGCGCGACCAGTTGGAGCGCAATGCGCTGCTGGCCGACACCGAGTACCGCCGCCGGTTCCGCAAGGCCTTCGACCGTAAGAAGCTGGGCCCGAGCTTGTGGCACCGTGACTTCCACGACGCGGTGATCGTCGAATGCCCGGACGCCAGCCTGATCGGCAAGAGCTTCGGGCAGATCGCCGAGGAGCGCGGGCTGCACCCGCTGGATGCGTTCCTCGATGTGTTGGTGGACAACGGTGAACGTAACGTCCGCTGGACCACGATCGTCGCCAACCACCGGCCCAAGCAGCTGGACAAGCTGGCCAACGAGCCGGTGATCCACATGGGGTTCTCCGATGCCGGAGCGCACCTGCGCAACATGGCCTTCTACAACTTCTCGCTGCGCCTGCTCAAGCGAGTCCGCGACGCCGAGGCGGCCGGGCGTCCGTTCATGAGCGTCCAGCGGGCGGTCTACCGGTTGACCTCCGAAGTCGCCGACTGGTTCGGGTTCGACGCCGGCACATTGCGCGAAGGCGACCGCGCGGACTTCGTGGTGATCGACCCGGCGGGCCTGACCGACGCCGTGGACGCCTACCACGAGGAGAAGGTGCCGTTCTATGGCGACCTGAGCCGGATGGTCAACCGCAACGACGACGCGGTGGTCGCCACCGGCGTGGGCGGCACCGTCGTGTTCCGCAACGGGCAGTTCTGCGACGGCTACGGCACCACGGTGCGCTCCGGCCGTTTCCTGCGCGCCGGATCCCGTGAGCTGCAATCGGTCTAGAACCATGGCCAGAACCCAACAGGAGCGCCGCGAGACCACCGTCGCCAGGCTGCTCGACGCCAGCATCGCCACCATCGCCGAGATCGGCTATGCCCGGGCGTCGGCCAAGGTGATCGCCGCGCGCGCCGGGGTCTCCGACGGGGCGTTGTTCCGTCACTTCGGCACCATGGGCGACTTCATGGCGGCCACCGCCCAGGAGGTGCTGCGACGTCAGCTGGAGCTGATCGGTAAGCAGGTAGCGGAGATCCCGCCCGACGGACCGGCGCTGGAGGCGATATTGACCCTGCTGCGTGATCTGACGGCAAACTCCAATAACGCGGTGGTCTACGAGCTGCTGATCGCCGCCCGCACCGACGAGAAGCTGCGGTCCACGCTGTCGGAGGTGTTGGACGAATACGGTGCCAAGATCTACGACACCGCCCGTGGATTTCCCGGTGCCGACGCGTTTCCCGAGGAGCTGTTCCCCAACATCGTTGCGCTGCTTACCAACACCTTCGACGGCGCGGCGATCGTGCGGGCCGTGCTGCCGCAGCCCGAGATCGAGGCCAACCGGATTCCGCTGCTTTTGGCCCTGTTGCAGGGGCAGAGCTAGGCGCCGAGAGTCGACTCGGCGCTCGGCGCAGCGTTGGCCACGGCGTACTCGACGAAGTCGGCGATCTCGGCGACCGCCCGGCGAGCGTCGGGGTTGAAGTCGAAGGTGAGCTGGAACATGTGCAACGCGCGGTCCCACACCTGAACCCAGTTCGGCACGCCGGCGGCGGTCAACTTGTCAGCCAGCACGAAGGTGTCGTTGCGCAGCATCTCGTTGTTGCCGACCTGCAGCAGGAACGGTCCCAGCCCGCGCAGCTCCGCTTCGGGCGGCATCACCGGAAGCTCGCGGGTGCCGTTCACGGTGGCGAATACCCGGTAGATGAACATGAAGGCCATGAACGGGAAGAACGGGTCCCGGTGGGTGCGTGCGGCCTCGCGCTTGATCGCCATGTCTGACGAGGTCAGCGGTGACATGAGCACTTGGCCTGCGGGTGCCGGCAACCCGGCATCGCGAGCGGCCAGGGCGGTGTTCACCGCCATCAGCCCGCCGGCCGAATCCCCGGCCACCACAACGTGGTCCGCGGTGAACCCGGCGTCCAGAACGCGACGGTAAGCGCACAGGCCGTCGGCGACGGCCTCGTCGATCCCGGCCAGCGGCGCGAAGCGGTAGCCGACGTTGAACACCTTCGCGCCGGTGACCGCGGAGAGCTTGCTGGCAAAGCGGCGGTGCGAATTGAGGCCCAGCGTCACCAGTGCCGAGCCGTGGAAGTAGACGATCACCCGGTTTGAGTCGCGGGCGCCCGGGGCCACCACCCACTCCGCCGGGCAGTCGGTCAGCCGCTCCCGTACCACCTCGGTGCCCGGCAGCGCCCGGATGTAGCGCATCGGTTGGTCGATGAGGTCGAGGCGTGCTCGCTGCAGAGCCGCGGGCCAGAACCGGTTGACGACCATGCCGACCAGCGTCAGCACGGCGATCGAGGTGCGCAAAAAGATCGCTGCGGCCGCAGCCAGCAGCTGGGCCTGCCAGGACGCCGGGCCGAAATACGTCTGAGCCGGTCGTTCACGCCATTCCGGAAAGTTCACAGTACCCAGGGTATCGGGTATTGGGTGGCCGATAAACGCAGGACATCGTGACGGACCATCAGACCCGTCGTAGCGTGGAGTGGTGACCGCGCCGAATGCCCCGCACGATCTGCCCAAGACTCTCGGTGAGCTGCGTGCTGCCGGCCACCGGGAAAGGGGGGTCAAACAGGAGATCGCCGAGAACCTGTTGGCCCGGCTCGGCGACGGTGACGACGCCGCGGCCATCTGGCCCGGCATCTTCGGGTTCGAGGAGACCGTGCTGCCGCAACTCGAGCGCGCGCTGATCGCCGGTCACGACATCGTGCTGCTCGGCGAACGCGGCCAGGGCAAGACCCGGCTGCTGCGAGCGCTGACCGGATTGCTCGACGAGTGGACACCGGTGATCGCCGGCGCCGAGCTCGGTGAGCACCCGTATTCGCCGATCACGCCCGAGTCGATTCGACGGGCCGCCGAACTCGGCGACGACCTGCCGGTGGCGTGGCGGCACCGCAGCGAGCGCTACACCGAGAAGCTGGCCACCCCCGACACCAGCGTCGCCGACCTGGTCGGCGACATCGACCCGATCAAGGTGGCCGAGGGGCGCAGTCTGGGCGACCCCGAGACCATCGCCTACGGGCTGATCCCGCGGGCGCACCGCGGCGTCGTCGCCGTCAACGAACTGCCTGACCTGGCCGAGCGCATCCAGGTGGCGATGCTCAACGTGATGGAGGAACGCGACATCCAGGTGCGCGGCTACACGCTGCGGCTGCCGCTGGACGTGCTGGTGGTCGCCAGCGCCAACCCGGAGGACTACACCAACCGCGGCCGCATCATCACCCCGCTCAAGGACCGCTTCGGTGCCGAGATCCGCACCCACTACCCGCTGGAACTCGACGCCGAGGTGGGCGTGATCGCCCAAGAGGCGCACCTGAGCGCGCAGGTGCCCGACTATCTGCTGGCCGTGCTGGCCCGCTTCGCCCGCTACCTGCGCGAGTCCCGCTCGGTGGATCAGCGCTCCGGTGTCTCGGCGCGCTTCGCGATCGCCGCCGCGGAGACGGTGGCGGCGTCGGCCCGCCACCGCGGCGCGGTGCTGGGCGAAACCGATCCGGTGGCCCGGGTGGTGGACCTGAGCACGATCGTCGACGTGCTGCGCGGCAAGCTGGAATTCGAGTCCGGCGAGGAAGGTCGTGAACAGGCGGTGCTGGAGCACCTGCTGCGCCGGGCCACCGCCGATACCGCGGCGCGGGCGCTGGGTGGGATCGACGTGGGCCCCCTGGTGGCGGCGGTCGAGAATGCGACGGTGACGACGGGGGAGCGGATTTCGGCCAAAGCGGTGCTGGCGGCGCTGCCGGATCTGCCGGTGATCGATGCCGTCGCGCAGCGCCTGGGTGCGGAGTCCGACGGGGAACGCGCCGCGGCACTCGAGTTGGCTTTGGAGGCACTGTATTTGGCCAAGCGCATCGATAAGACGTCGGACGAGGGCGAAACCGTCTATGGCTAGACGGCACGCCTCCCGGTATTCGGCCTACACCGGTGGGCCGGATCCGTTGGCGCCGCCGGTCGACCTGGCCGAGGCGCTGGAGGAGATCGGGCGCGACGTCATGGAGGGGACGTCACCGCGGCGGGCGCTGCAAGAGCTGCTGCGCCGCGGCACCAAGAACCTGACCGGGGCCGACCAGCTGGCCGCCGAGGCGCAACGGCGGCGTCGGGAATTGTTGCGCCGCAACAACTTAGACGGAACCCTGGCCGAGGTCAAAAAGCTGCTCGACGAGGCGGTGCTGGCCGAACGCAAAGAGCTGGCCCGCGCGCTCGACGATGACGCGCGCTTCGCCGAGATGCAGATCGAGGGGCTGTCGCCGTCGCCGGCCAAAGCGGTGCAGGAGCTGTCCGACTACAACTGGCGCAGCGGCGAGGCCCGGGAGTCCTACGAGAAGATCAAGGACCTGCTCGGCCGAGAAATGCTGGACCAGCGTTTCGCCGGCATGAAGCAGGCATTGGAAGGCGCCACCGACGCCGACCGGCAACGGGTCAGCGACATGCTCGACGACCTCAACGACCTGTTGGACAAGCACTCTCGCGGCGAAGACACCGCGCAGGACTTCCAACAGTTCATGGATAAGCATGGCGAGTTCTTCCCGGAGAACCCACAGAATGTCGAGGAGTTGCTGGATTCGTTGGCCCAGCGTGCCGCGGCCGCGCAGCGCTTCCGCAACAGCCTGAGCGCCGAGCAGCGCGCCGAGCTGGATGCGTTGGCGGAGCAGGCATTCGGCTCCCCGGCACTGCAGCAGGCGCTGGGCCGCCTGGACGCGCACCTGCAGGCGGCCCGGCCGGGTGAGGACTGGTCCGGCTCGTCGGAGTTCTCCGGCAACAACCCCCTCGGCATGGGGGAGGGCGCCCAGGCCCTGGCCGATATCGCCGAGCTCGAGCAGCTGGCCGAGCAACTGTCGCAGGCGTATCCGGGCGCGAGCATGGACGACGTCGACCTCGACGCGCTGGCCCGCCAACTCGGCGACCAGGCCGCCGTCGACGCGCGTACCCTGGCCGAGCTGGAACGTGCGCTGCTCAACCAAGGGTTCCTGGACCGCAGCTCCGACGGGCAGTGGCGGCTGTCGCCCAAGGCGATGCGCCGGCTCGGCGAAACCGCGCTACGCGATGTGGCGCGGCAACTTTCGGGGCGCCGCGGCGAACGCGACCATCGCCGGGCGGGGGCGGCCGGCGAGTTGACCGGGGCGACCCGGCCCTGGCAGTTCGGCGACACCGAGCCGTGGAACGTCACCCGCACCCTGACCAACACGGTGCTGCGGCAAGTCGCCGAACCGCACGAACCGGGCACCGCCGTCACCCGCGGTCGCCTGTCGATCAGCGTTGACGACGTCGAGGTCTCCGAGACCGAGACCCGTACCCAGTCCGCCGTTGCGCTGCTGGTGGACACGTCTTTCTCGATGGTGATGGACAACCGCTGGCTGCCGATGAAGCGCACCGCGCTGGCGTTGAACCACCTGATCAGCACCCGGTTCCGTTCGGATGCGTTGCAGATCATCGCTTTCGGCCGCTATGCGCGCACGGTGACCGCCGCGGAGCTGACCGGTCTGGAGGGTGTCTACGAGCAGGGCACCAATCTGCACCATGCGCTGGCTTTGGCCAGCCGGCACCTGCGTCGTCACCCGAACTCCCAGCCGGTGGTGCTGGTGGTCACCGACGGGGAGCCGACCGCGCACCTGGAGGACTTCAACGGCGCAGGGGCGGGTTCTACGGTGTTTTTTGACTACCCTCCGCACCCACGAACCATCGCCCACACCGTGCGGGGCTTCGACGACGTAGCCCGGCTCGGCGCGCAGGTGACGATCTTCCGGCTCGGCGACGATCCCGGGCTGGCCCGCTTCATCGACCAGGTGGCGCGACGGGTGCAGGGCCGGGTGGTGGTGCCCGAACTCGACGGACTCGGCGCGGCGGTGGTTGGCGACTACCTGCGGTCGCGCCGCCGTTAGGTGGCGCGCCCAGCGGTCACCGGGACAGCAGCCGGCGCTTCTGCGCGGCGAACTCCTCGCCGGTCAGATAGCCGGCGTCGTGCAGTTCGCCGAGCTCGCGGATTCCGGCCGCCAGCTCCACCACCGAGGTCAGCGGGGAATGCGCCGCCGCCACCGCTGTCTGTTCCGCCGACTCCGACGACGGCTTGCCCGATCCTGAGGAGGCCGTGGCCGCAACCGCCTTCCCGGACTCCGAGCGGCGCTGGTTCATGGCGCCGGCCAAGGCGCTGCCGCCCATGCCGGCCAGGGCCATCTGGCCGAACGCCGTTCCCAGCCCAGCGGGCGTGGTGCCGGCGCTGAGCGGCGTCGAGAAACTGGCATGGCGGATCTCCGGGGCCGCCTCGGCCCAACTGATGGGCGTCGAGAGCGTCCCGAGCGGGAACGACTCGCCCATGGCGACCACCACCGCTTCGTGGGGAACTCGGAGGTTTTCGATCGACGGCAGTTCCTCGTGCACCCCCAGTTGGTCCAGAGCGTTCAAGATGCGTTGCTGGCCGGCGCGGAGCACATCCTGGGTGTCGAAGATCTCTTGGGAGTCCTGCTCCGCGAAATGCATCGCCGCGCCCGCCAGGAAGACACCGATGATCGACAACGGCAGGGCAACGCCGACACCGAGCTCGTCGGCGATCACCCCGAGCCAGTCAAACGGCCCGGTCGGGATGTCGGCCTCCGCCGGCAAGGCCGCCAACGGCGACGAGGCGTCGGACGATCCGGGACCAGACAGCGCCGACGCCAGCCGTGACGACACCGTCTGTGCGAGGTTGCCGGCGGAGTCGCCCTGCGCGCCGCTCTGGCTCAGCGGGCCGGCGGGGTTGGCGGTCTGCGGCGGCGGCGAGAACGGCTCCAGCTCGGAGGCGGTGGTCGACAGGGCCGAGTAGCTGTACATCGCGGTGGCGTCCTGTGCCCACATTTCGCCGTACTGGGCTTCGGTGGCCGCGATCGCCGCGGCATTCTGGCCCAGCACATTGGTGGCCAACAACGTCAACAACTGGGCGCGGTTGGCCGCGATGACCGGCGGGGGCACGGTCAAGGCGAACGCGGCCTCGTAGGCGGCCACCGCCGCTTTGGCTTGCAGGGCAGTCTTTTCAGCCTGAGTCGCGGTGGTGTTCAACCACGCCACGAACGGCGTAGCCGCGGCCGTCATCGCCGCCGAAGACGGGCCGGTCCATGCCACGCTGGTCAACTCGGCGACCACCGATTCGTAACCTGCTGCCGCCGTGTGTAGTTCGGCCGCCAGTCCGCTCCAGGCAGTCGCCGCGGCCAGCATCGGCCCTGCGCCGGCGCCGAGGTACATCAGACCGGAGTTGACTTCCGGCGGCAACGCCGCGAAATTCATTGGCTGTGCACCCCGGGTGCAGCGGGACGCCGCGCTCGGGCAGAGCGGTCCATTGCAGTTGCATCCCTCCGGTCACGGGTCGGTGGTGGTGTGATCCGTCGATCTAACTCGCCCGGCGCTCCACCAGGGGGCTCGACACTCCGGGGCGGCAAACATCTCGACCATGGCGCCAAAGCCCACGATGCGCTGGGCGTACCACCATTCTCCGAGCCCGAACCGGTGACTCGCCATGGTGTTTGACACCCATTCGCACGCCGCGCCAACCCGTATGGACATTGTGTGCCGCGCAGACCAGGGTGGTGGTATGAGCCGTTGGACAGGGCTCGTCGACCGGTTTCGGCGGCGGGCGAGCGCTCCCGCGCGGGGGTTGTTCCGGCGCGTCGTCCTGATCAATGGTTTGGTCTTCACCTTCGGCACCCTGGTGCTGGCCATGTCACCGGCCACCGTTTCGGGGCCCGTCCGACTGGCCGAGATCCCGGTCCTGATGGTGGGACTCGCCGTCGTGGTGGGCGCCAATGCCCTGCTGTTGCGGTCGAGCCTCGCCCCGCTGGACCGGCTTGCCGCGTCCATGCGACGGGTTGACCTGCTCCGGCACACCGACCGGGTGCACGACCCCGGCGCCGGTGACCTGCACCACCTCATGGCGTCGTTCAACGCGATGCTGGACCGGCTGGAGACCGAACGCGCCTCCTCGAGCGCCTTGGTGCTGGTCGCGCAGGAGAACGAGCGGCAGCGGATCGCCAGGGAGTTGCACGACGAGATCGGTCAAACCCTCACCGTGGCCCTGCTCACCCTCAAGCGCGCCGTCGACGCCGCGCCGGAAGGAATACGGGGTGACCTCGCGGACGCTCAGGAGATCGTGCGGGCCAGTCTCGACGAAGTGCGCGGCATTGCGCGACGGCTGCGCCCGGATGCCTTGGAAGACCTCGGCCTCCAGAGCGCCCTGCAGGCACTGTGCAACCAGTTCACCCAGGCGAGCGGCATAGACGTCGTCAAAGACATTGCCCCGCAAGCGGAACGACTCAACCCCAACGTGGAGTTGGTGTGCTATCGCATCGTCCAGGAGAGCTTGACCAATATCGCCCGGCATTCCGGAGCGCAGAAGGTATGGGTGGACCTGCATGTCGATGCGGCAGGAGAGCTGACACTGCGGATCTCCGATGACGGCACCGGCGGCCTGAACGTCGAAGGAGCCGGAATCACCGGAATGCGCGAGCGAGCACTGCTGGTGCACGGCACCCTGACCATCACCTCCTCAGCCGAGCAGGGCACCGAAATCCGGCTGGTGGTACCGGCAGCATCAGGGACGGGACCGTCATGATGCCGACACAGCCGGCGCGCATCCTGCTCGCCGATGATCACGCCCTGATGCGCAGTGGGCTGCGGATGATCCTGGACGCCGAGCCCGACCTGTCCGTCGTCGCCGAGGCCGCCGACGGTTCCGAGGCGCTCGCAGCGTTGCAGGAAACCCCCGTCGACCTGGCCATTCTGGACATCGCAATGCCGCGGATGACCGGATTGCAGGCCGCCCGCGAGATCAACCGCAACCATCCGCACGTGCGGGTGCTGATGCTGTCGATGCACGACAACGAGCAGTACTTCTTCGAAGCCCTCAAAGCCGGCGCGTCGGGCTACGTCTTGAAGTCGGTGGCCGACCGCGACCTGCTCGAGGCCTGCCGGGCGACGATTCGCGGTGAGCCGTTTCTGTACGCCGGGGCGGTGACCGCGCTGATCCGGGACTACCTGCATCGGGCGCGGCACGGCACTACGCTGCCGGAAACCATCCTCACCCCGCGCGAAGAAGAAGTCCTCAAGTTGATCGCCGAGGGCTTCTCGGCGCGAGAAATCGCCAAGACCCTCGGGATCAGCGCCAAGACAGTCGACCGCCACCGGACCAATACCCTGCAGAAGTTGGGCCTGCGCGACCGCCTCGCACTCACCCGGTACGCGATCAGGACCGGGTTAATCGAGCCGTAACGGGGCGCCGCCCTCAATCGTCATGGGTGTTTAACCCCCCGCCGAATGGGGGTTGCATTCCATGGCGCGCGGCCGCTGCACCACAGAGACTGGTTTCAGTGGTGGTGGGAGATGGGTGCGGACGTGTTCTGGGCGCGTCCGCGGTCTCCTCACGATTAGTGCCACGACTGAACGCATCGACTTAAACGAAACGGCCCGTGGAGCGTGATGCTGGCGATACTGCTTGCCCATGTTGTTGGCACGGCTGCGGCACCAGCGTTGGTGCGCAGGTGGGGCAGGGCGGCGTTCTATCCGCTGGGATCGATCCCGCTGGTATCGCTGGGCTGGGTGGTGGCGAACTGGCCGACCGGGCCGGCCGACGACCACCGCGTCACGGTGCCCTGGGTGCCCGGACTGTCGATGGACATCGCGCTGCGGTTCGATTCGCTCAGCGCGATCATGTGCGTGCTGGCGTTGGGGATCGGCGCCCTGGTCTTGTTCTACTGCGCCGCCTACTTCCGGCCGGTCGGGTCGCACACCGAAACCGATCCGCGGCTGCCCAGCTTCGCCGCGAAGATGGTCGGCTTCGCCGGAGCCATGTTCGGGCTGATGGTCGCCGACAACGCGTTGGTGCTCTACGTGTTCTGGGAAATGACGACAGTGTTGTCGTTCCTGTTGATCGGCCACTACGCCGAACGTGCCATCAACCGCCGGGCCGCCACCCAGGCATTGCTGGTCACCACTGCCGGCGGGCTGGCCATGCTGGTCGGCATCATCATGCTGGGCAACGCCGCCGGCAGCTACCTGCTGTCGGATCTGGTGGCCCATCCGCCGTCGGGGACCGTCGTCACCGTCGGGGTGCTGCTGATCCTGGTCGGTGCGCTCAGCAAGTCGGCGATTGTGCCGCTGCATTTCTGGCTGCCCGGCGCCATGGCGGCACCGACACCGGTCAGTGCCTACCTGCATGCCGCGGCGATGGTCAAAGCCGGGATCTATCTGGTGGCGAGGCTGGCTCCGGGGTTCGCCGATTCGCCCGGGTGGCGACCGACGCTGGTGATTCTCGGACTGGCCACCGCACTGTTGGCGGGCTGGCGGGCGGTGCGCGAGTACGACCTGAAGCTGCTGCTGGCCTACAGCACCGTCAGCCAGCTGGGCTTGATGATCGTGCTGGTCGGAGCCGGTACCGGTGATCTGATGCTGGCCGGGTTGACCGCCATGTGCGCGCACGCGGCGGCCAAGGCGACGCTGTTCATGGTGGTCGGGATCATCGACCACGCCACCGGCACCCGCGACCTGCGCGAATTGGCCGGGTTGGGGCGCCGCTGCCCGGGGCTGTTCCTGGTCGCCGCCGCGGCCGCCGCCAGCATGGCCGGAGTGCCGCCGTTCGTGGGCTTCATCGCCAAAGAGACCATCTTCGGAACCGAGGCACATTCCCCGGTCCTGGGTTCCGCCGGTCCGTATGTGCTGGCCGCCGGCGTGCTCGCCTCGATGTTCACCGTGATCTACAGCGTGCGGTTCATCTGGGGCGGCTTCGCCGGCAAGGGCCGGTCCGCGCCGAGCGCCGCCGTGGCGGGCCTGCACCGCCCCGACGCGGCTTTCCTGGCGCCGCCGGCGGTGCTGGCCGCCACCAGCCTGGCCCTGGGGTTGTGTGCGCTCACCCTCGACACCGTTTTGCGCAGCTACGCCGACACCATGCCCGGCGGAACGGGCTATCACCTGGCGCTGTGGCACGGGGTGGGGCTGCCGGTGTTGCTGTCGGCGTTGGTATTGGTGGTCGGCGCCGGTGTCTTCACCGCGCGAGGCCCGCTGCGGCTGTCCCGGCTGCGCCGGCTGCCGGTGGGCAAGGCCGACCGGATCTACGACGACGTACTGCGGCTGCTCGACGTGGCGGCGGTACGGCTGACCGGGATCACCCAGCGCGGCTCCCTGCCGATCAACCAGGCGATGATCTTCACGACGCTGGTGGTGCTCCCGCTGACGGCGCTGGCGCTGGGCGCGCGCAATCAGGTCGAACTGCACCTGTGGGATACGCCGCTGCAACTGACGGTCGCCGTGCTGGTGGTCGCCGGAGGGATCGGCGCGACCATGGCCCGCAACCGGCTGTCCGCGGTGGTGATGGTCGGGGTGACCGGTTACGGCTGCGCCGCGGCATTCGCCTTCCACGGCGCGCCCGACCTGGCGCTGACCCAGCTGCTGGTCGAAACCGTGACCATGGTGATCTTCGTGCTGGTGCTGCGCACGCTGCCGGCGGAAGCGGAGCGGCCCACCATGGCGCTCCACCGGCTGCCGCGCATCCTACTGGCCGGTGCGGTCGGTGTCAGCGTCGCCGTGCTGGCGGCCTTCGCGATGGCGGCGCGCACCCGAGACGGTGTGTCCGAAGCGTTGCCCGAGGCCGCCTACGTCCGTGGCCACGGCGCCAACACCGTCAACGTGCTGCTGGTCGACGTCCGGGCCTGGGACACCCTCGGGGAGATCTCGGTGCTGCTGGTCGCCGCGACCGGCGTGGCCTCGATGGTGTTCCGCAACCGCCGGTTCGGCCGGGCGCCACGGATCGCCGACGCCGGCAGCCCGCGCAAGACCGTGGGCATCACCACCCCCTACAGCCCGGCCATCGGGTCCACCACCTGGCTGCGGGGCAGCGCCTACCACGATCCCAATGAGCGGTCGCTGGTGCTGGAGGTCGCGACCCGGATCATCTTCCCGCTGATCATGGTGGTCTCGATCTACTTCCTGTTCGCCGGGCACAACTATCCCGGCGGCGGCTTCGCCGGCGGCCTGGCCGCCGGACTCGGGCTGGCGTTGCGCTACCTCGCCGGCGGCCGTTACGAACTCGGCGAGACGCTGCCCCTGGACTCCAGCAAGATCCTGGGTGTCGGGCTGGCTCTGGTCGGAGGCACGGCGCTGGGATCGCTGTTCCTGGGGGCGCCGGTGCTGTCCTCGGCGGTGCTGAGCTTCACGCTTCCGGTGCTGGGCCACGTCAACGTGGTGACGTCGTTGTTCTTCGATCTGGGCGTGTATCTGGTGGTGGTCGGCATGGTGCTCGACGTGCTGCGCAGCCTGGGAGTGCGATTGGACCAGGAGCTTGAATCGCAGCCCCCGACCCGACCGCTGGCAGGAGTGTCATGACCGCCCATCTGGTTCCACTGCTGATGGCCGCCGGGCTCACCTCCTGCGGCGTCTACATGCTGCTGGAGCGCAGCCTCACCCGAATGTTGTTGGGCCTGATGATGATCGGCAATGCCGTCAACCTGTTGCTCATCGACGTCGGCGGGCCCGACGGGAACCCGCCGATCTATTGGGCCAGCTCCGGCAAGGCCACCGACGCCGATGCGCTGGCTCAGGCCATGGTGCTGACCTCCATCGTCATCACGATGGGTGTGGGCGCGTTCGTGCTTGCCCTGACCTACCGCTCCTACAACCTGACGACCACCGACGACATCGGCGACGACCAGGAAGCCACCCGCGTCTCGCAGCTGTCCGACGAAGAGGTCATCGCCGCCGAACCCGACCAGGGCGTGCCGGTGGCGGCCGGTGAGCTCGACGCCGTTCCCGAAAGCGAGGTGTCACGGTGAGTCTTGCCGCCGTCTTGATGCCGCTGCCGGTCTTGCTGCCCACGCTGGGCGCGGCGCTGACCCTCATCGTTGGTCGTCGCCCCCGGCTACAGCGGCCGATCACCATCGGTGTGCTGTGCGCGGTGGCCGCGGTCAGCGCGGTGTTGCTGTACCTGACCGACCGCAACGGCACGCTGGTGCTGCATGTCGGAGGCTGGGGGCCGACCGAGCAGGGGTTGGGACCGCTGGGCATCAGCCTGGTCGTCGACCGACTGTCGGCGCTGATGCTGGTGGTGTCGGCGATCGTGCTGCTCGCGGTCATGGTCTACGCCATCGGGCAGGGTGTCCGCGACGGTGACGACCGCCAGCCGGTGTCGATCTTCCTGCCCACCTACCTGACCCTGGCCACCGGCGTCTCCCTGGCGTTTCTGGCCGGTGACCTGTTCAACCTGTTCGTCGGGTTCGAGATGCTGCTGTCGGCGAGCTTCGTACTGCTCACCATCGGCGCCAGTGCCGAACGCATCCGTGCCGGCATCGGCTACGTGATGGTCTCGATGGCCTCGTCGTTGGTCTTTCTGTTCGGCATCGCGCTGGTCTACGCGGCCACCGGCACGCTGAACCTCGCCGAGCTGGCGACGCGGACCGGCGACCTGCCCGGCGGCACCCGCAGCGCGGTGTTCGCGGTGCTGCTGGTGGCGTTCGGCATCAAGGCCGCGGTGTTCCCGCTGTCGGCGTGGCTGCCCGACGCCTATCCCACCGCGCCCGCCCCGATCACCGCGGTGTTCGCCGGGATCCTGACCAAAGTCGGTGTATACGCGATCATCCGGGCGCACTCACTGCTGTTTCCCGACGGGGGACTGGACTCGGTGCTGCTGGTCGCGGCTCTGTTGACCATGCTGATCGGGATCTTCGGCGCCATCGCGCAGAGCGACATCAAGCGGGTGTTGTCGTTCACGCTGGTCAGCCACATCGGCTTCATGATGTTCGGGGTCGCGTTGTCGAGCCAGCTGGGCATGTCCGGCGCCATCTTCTACGTGATGCACCACATCATCGTGATGACCACACTGTTCCTGGCGGCCGGACTGATCGAACGCCAGGGCGGCGCTTCGTCGCTGCACCGGCTGGGCGGTCTGATCGCCAACCCGCTGCTGGCTTTCGTGTTCCTGGTGCCGGCGTTCAATCTCGGTGGTATTCCGCCCTTTTCGGGCTTCATCGGTAAGACCGCCGTGCTGCAGGCCGGTGTGGGTGACGGGTCCGTGCTGGCCTGGTGCCTGGTGGGCGGCGCGGTGGTGACCAGTCTGCTGACGCTGTATGTGCTGGCGCGGGTGTGGACCATGGCGTTCTGGCGCCGCCGCGTCGACGCACCCGAGGGAGAGCTGGTGCTCGCCGCCCCGCCGGTGCTGCTCGACGACGTCGGCGACGTCGCCTATGACGACCGTGATGACGTCGGAAAGATGCCGACGTGGATGGTGGTCCCGACGCTCGCGCTGATCGCGCTGGGCTTGTCGCTGAGCGTGCTGGCCGGCCCGATTTTCGCCTACACCCAGCGGGCCGCCGCCGAGGTTTTGGACCGGGGCGAATACATCTCGACCGTGCTGTCAGTGGGCACACCATGAGGGCCGTCGCATTGAAGATGTTCGCGGTGTCCGCGCTGGCGACGGTATGGGTGCTGTTGTGGGGCCGTTTCACGATCCCCAACATCGTCACGGGGATCGTGGTCGCGGTGGTGATCCTGGTCCTGCTGCCCATGCCGCCCGTGCCGGTACAGGGCCGGGTGCATCTGGTGCCGCTGGTGACGCTGATCGGGCTGTTCACCTGGTATCTGATGGAGTCCAGCGTTCAGTTGATGTGGCTGGCGATCCGACCCGGACCGCCGCCGCTCACCGGGGTGCTACGGGTGCCGCTGACCATCAAGTCCGACCTGGTTCTGGTGCTGGCCGCCAACATCACCACGCTGATTCCCGGATCGATGGTGCTGGAGATCGATCAGGTGCGCCGCATCCTGTACTGCCATGTGATCGATGTCGGGTCCGCCCAGGCGGTCGAACGTTTCTATCAGCAGGTCGCGCAGGTGGAGCGACTGTTGATCGCCGCCTTCGAGCGTGACGACGAGTGGCAGCCCGCGGGAGTAGGCGCATGAACGTGATCTGGGGAACGGCGGGTGTGCTGTTGGGCGTCGCCGCCGTCATCACCATGTATCGGCTGCTGGCCGGACCTTCCACCTTGGACCGGCTGGTGGCGCTGGACACGCTGGCCGCGATGACCATGTGCGGTATCGGTATCTGGGCCGCGGTCAGCCGGGACACCACCGTGACCTACAGCCTCGCGGCGCTGGCGCTGGTCGGCTTCATCGGGTCGGTGAGCGTGGCACGTTTCCGGGTTCCCGACGACGCACCTGATCTGGGGAGGCAGCCGTGATCGTGCTCGACGTGCTCGCCGGGGTGCTGGTGCTCGCCGGGTCGGTGCTGGCGCTGACGGCGGCCATCGGAGTGGTGCGGTTCCCCGACACCTTGGCCCGCATGCATTCGGCCACCAAACCGCAGGTGTTGGGCCTGTTGCTGGTGCTGTTCGGTGCGTTGATCCGGCTGCGCGGCAGCCACGATGCGGGGATGGTGACGGTGAGCATCCTGTTCACCCTCATCACCGCGCCCGTGGTGGCGCACCGGGTGGGTCGGCTGGCCTATCAGGAGCAGGACATGACCGAGGTGCTGACCGTTGACGAGCTCGGCGAGCTGAGCGAGGACGATCAGCTGCCGCTGTGAGCGGGGCGCAGCACCGCGACCAGGAAATCGGAGTTCTCGGTGAACGGCCGCAGGTCCCAGGTGGCCAGCAGTAGATCGGTCGCGAAACCGGCGGCCGACGCGTCGCGCAGGAACTGATCGAAGTCGTAGTCCCGGTCGGCACCGAAGCCGATCACGGTCCGGCCGTCGTCGGCGCAGTGGGCGCGCAACCGGCGCAGGATCTCGACCCGTGTGCTCGGGGCCACGAACGTCATGACGTTGCCCGCGGACACGATGATGTCGAACGGTTCGGAGATGCCGCGGGCGGGCAGGTCGAGTTCGGCGAGGTCGCCCACCAGATAGCGCGGCCCGGGATAGTCCTGCCCGGCGGCCTCGATGAGCTCCGGATCGACATCGACACCGACCACGTCGTGACCACACTTGGCCAGCACGCCGGCGACCCGGCCCGGGCCGCAGCCGGCGTCGAGGATGCGTGCACCGCGTGCGGCCATCGCGTCGATGAAGCGCGCTTCGCCGGCCAGATCCTTACCGGCGCGGGCCATCTCGCGGAAGCGTTCGATGTACCACTGCGAATGTCCCGGGTCGCCGGCGACTTTCTGCATCCAGAGGCTCTGCTCGACCATGAGTGCATTCTCCCAGGGGCGTCACGGGGTGGGCAGGTGGACTTCCAGGGAATCCAGCAGTGCCTGCTTAGCGGCGATGTAGTGGGGGTTGTCGGCGTCGGTGGTCTGCAGGGTGAGCGTGATCGCCCAGATCCGGTCTGCCGTGTTCTGCACCGCGACGAGCAGGCCGGTCGCGGGTCGGCCCTGCAGGTTGTAGGTGATCGTTCTGCTCGGAAAGCCCGACACCGTGCCTGCGACGTCGGTGTCGAGGTCACCGACGAGGTCGATGACCGCGGCGCGCTCCTTGGCCAGGGCCTGCGATGGCAGTCCCACCTGGCCGGTGAGCTCTTCGCACGTCACCACCGCGTTGGGCGTGAAGCCGTGCCGCCGCAGCTCCTGGTTGAACAGGATGCCGCGGATCGACGTCTCGTCTTTGCCCGGCATGAACCCCCAACCCGGCGGCCGGGGGAGGGTGATCGTCGGTTCGTCGGGCGTGCGGGGATCCAGCTGGATGAGTCCCTCGCTGGCTGGCTGACTCTCGGGTTCCACGTCAAGTCCTTTCCGTGCGTCAGGAACGAGAACCAGGCCAGCGCCCGATCGGCCAGCGTTTGCGGACGTAGACGGCGCCGAAGCAGAGGTAGGCGAAGAACGTGCCGCCAGCGACGGCGCTGAGTAAGTCCGACGTTTCGGGGTTCTTCACTGAGCCGTAGAGCGCGACGGCGAACAATGCGGCGCACACCATCGGGCCGATGACCCAAAACAGCCACTTCGACTTCGCGTCCTTGCGTGGATCCACCGGAATTGCGATGAGAAGCCCGACTACCCCGGCGATGAAGATCATGCGCTCTGCGTTGCTGATGGTGATCGTTCTCCCTTACCTGTGGCCCAGCTCAGCCGAAGAGGCTACGCCAAACACTGTGTGACAAATCCGAAATCTCTTCGCCCATCTTCTTTCCGATGTCGCTGCCGATCACGCCGCCGACCACCGCTCCGACGCCGGCGCCGATGACGGTTCCGGCCCCCGGGACGATCATGGTCCCGATCCAGGCCCCCGCTTCGGCCCCAGTGGTGGCGCCGACCAAGCCACCGCCGATATCTCCCACGGTTTTGGCGCCGACGTCGACCAGGGTGGTGCTCAGGGCGGCACCGTTGCTCACGTCGTTGGCGCCCTCGACGATCCCGTTCACGCCGGTGACGAAGTTTCCGACGAAACCCAGCCGTTTGCCGAACCTCTCGACGGTCTCCAACGCAGTACCCATCGGGACGCCGCCCGGAATTGCGGCGCTCGGCGATCCGCCCGGGACGAACTTCCCAACATTGGCGGGTACGTTCGCACGTTCACCTGCCGCCGCGAGGCCGTCGCCGACGTTGCCCCATTTGCCGTTGACCTGGGTGGGTTGGCTCGGCCGGGCCGGCGGACCCCCGGGTGGAATTATCGCCGGGGTTCCGGACGTCAGCCAGGGCGCGATGACCCCGGCGGCGCCGTTACCGTCGGCGCCCGTGGGCGTGCCGGTGGGAGTCGCCCCGGCGCCACCGTCGCCACCGGCGGCGCCCGCGGGCGGGCCGGTGGGAGCCGCCCCGGCCCCGCCGTCCGCCCCGCCGGCCGGTTGGTTCTCGGCGTCGTACTTGCGGATATCGGGGTTATAGCCGTCCTTGACCCGCAGGTTGGTCAGGGCCTGCTTCAGGGTCTTGGAGTAGTCGTTGCGGAAAAACGTCTCGTTGTGCAGGGCCGTCTCGGTGTCGGCCTTGGCTGCCTGACGAACATTCTCGATATCGGCGTCGCGATCCAGGCCCTGGTTCTCCAGGTCGAGGTAGTGGCCGATCAGATAGTCGGCGGTCCCCAGGTTCTCATTGAGTGACTTGATGTTGCCCCGCGAGGTTGCCCGGGCCTGAGCCAGGGCGGCAGCGATGGTCTCCAGGTCGGCGGCGATCTGACCGAGCTGCTCATTGGTGGCATGCAGGCTGTCTTTGACGCGCTGCACCTCGGCCCCGTTGTTGATGGGTTGCTCGCCGTTTTCGCGGTTGTACTGCGTGAAGTGTTCTTGGGCGGCGCGGAAGGACTCTTCGGCGGCGGTGGCCGAACCCGCAGCAGAATGGAAGGCCTGGGCCAAGAAGTTGATCTGGGTGGGGCTGCCGGCCTGCAGACTGTCATCGATCGCCCACGGATCACCACCGGCCTGCGCGACGAGGTCGTCGACGTTCAGGTGCTGCAGCGTGGGACGACTCACTGCTGCGGGCCGGCGACGTCTCGCAACAGTGTGGCGTTGTGGTTGTCCATCTGGGTGAAGCCGGCGGCGGCGGTGCGCACGTTCTCGGCGATGCCGGTGAGGTTCTGGTGGTGGCCCTGCAGGGCGTCGCGATGACTGTCCTTGGCGCTGCCCAGCGCGGCGTGGAAACCGTGTGCGTCGTCGAAATCGCCGAACATCTTGGCGGTCACGCCGGCCACGTCGAGGCGCTGGGCGCCCTCGTTGGCGTGCCCGCCGGCGTCGTCGGACACGTTTGCCCCGGTGCGCAACGCATGGGGGATGACGTGCATCGCCTGTCACCTTCCGTCCGCTGGTGTCGGGATAAAAGCCTACCGACGGGCGCCGAACCGTCAATTCACCCGCAAAACCAAGGGAAAACCCTGTTTCGCCACCGTGCCGCCGAATCCTAGATTCAGCCAAGGGGCCTCCGGGAGGAAGGCCGGGAGGAAGGAGTGAGGCCGTGTGGTTCAAGGGTCTTGCTGTTGCTGCGGGCCTGATCGGGGCCGCTGTCGAATCGGTCGGCCCCGGGCGGCCCGCGCCGCTTTCGGGGACCTACACGATGACCATCACGGACGGCGCCGGCATAGTCCGAGCCGGATCCGCCTATACCTGGTTCCTGGCCCCGTGCGGTGCCGACTGCCTCAACATCCATGACACCGACATCGGCTGGGACAGGGACGCCCACCTTGAGGGCAACCGGTGGGTGTGGACCCTCGATGAGGGCAAATTGACCCATTCCTTCGACCAGAAGACCCTGGCCGGGACGCTGGCCGGCTCGTCAGCCACCATCTGGTGGGTGTTGACCAAGAACGCCTGACGGCGGCGGCGTCACACCAGCGGGCGACCGGCGCGGATGCGACGGTCGAGGTCCCACAGGATCAAGTTGAACGGGAAGCCGCGCAAGAACTGCGGCAGCAGATTGTTGACGCCGCGAAGAGCGCCCATCAACCGGTCGAACCGACGTTGCTTGTCGGCGTCCCACGGCAGCTGCATCTCGTCACGGAAGCGCTGCGGAAGGAAGCCGGTGGTGATCAGCAGCGCGAGCCGCTCGTTGGCCCGCTGCAAGGGGCCGGGCAGGGTCAGGCCCCGCAACCGGCTCGCGGCGATCGGCTTCAGGTATTCGCGGACGGCGTCGTCGATGTGCACTTTGTCCAGCTGCTCCTGCCAGTACTGGTCAAAGGCGGCCCGGTCGGCAGGCCACATGTCCTCGGGCACCTGCAGCATGGTGGCCATCGCCTTGCCCTCATTGTGGTAGTGCCGGTCGGCGTGCTCGTCGTCCATCTCGCCGAGGAAGATCCGGTGGATGTCGACGTTGCCCTTGTACAGGCAGGCCCCCACCCACAGCTGCAGGTCACGGTCGAACGCGTTGTACTTCACCGGGCTGTCAGCGGTGGACCGAACCTGACGGTGCGCACTGTTCACCGCTTCACGGAAGGCGGCCTTCTGCTCGTCGCTGCCCTGGGTGGAGACCACCAGGTAGGTGAACGTGGTGCGAGCTCGCTTGATCGGATGCAGGTCAACCCGGCCGCTTTCGACCTTGCTCTCCATCACGCCGTAGCCCACCCCGGGCCGGGCGAGTTGCATGATCACGTTGGCGGGTCCGGCCAGCAGCGCCACGCCCATCATCATGTTGTCGTCGCAGGTGACCTGCGGCAGCCAGGAACGTCTGGAACGCCTGGGTGGCGCGGGGTGCGCGCCCAGCGAGTCGTTCACCGAACGCTCCACCAGGGGAACCGGCTCGCTGATTGTCATTACTGCACCTCGCTGATTGTGAGAACGTCGGTTTCCTGATATTGCCCAGCTGAGGGCCCGGTGTCAAGATGGTGAACGTGGTTTCTGCCGTGCCCGAGCGCCCCTACCGGGGTGTGCAAGCAGCCGACCGGCTGGCCGAGCGCCGGGAGCGCCTGCTGGCGGCCGGGCTCGACGTGCTGGGCGCCCGTGAGTTGGTCGAGTTGACCGTGCGCGGGATCTGCCACCGGGCCGGGGTGGCGTCGCGGTATTTCTACGAGAGCTTCGCCGACAAGGACGAGTTCGTGGCCGCGGTGTTCGACCGAGTGGTCGGTGACCTGGCGGCCAGCACCCAGGCCGCGGTGGCTGCGGTGCCCTCGGCCGAGCAGACCCGCGCCGGGATGGCTCACTTGGTGGCGGCCATCGCCGGGGACGCTCGCGTCGGCCGGATGCTGTTCAGCACTCAGCTGACCAACGCGCTACTGGTGCGCAAGCGCGCTGAATCCAGCGCGCTGTTCGCCATGTTGTCCGGCCGCCACGTGCAGAACGTCTTGCGGGTGCCGGGCAACGAGCGGATCAAGGCGGTCGCGCATTTCGTGGTCGGCGGGGTGGCCCAGACGATCAGCGCCTGGCTGGCCGGCGATATCAAGCTGGCGCCGGAGCACCTGGTGGACCAGCTGACCGCGCTGCTGGGCCAACTCGATGACCCGGCCCTGTTCCGGGGCTGAGTCCGATGGCGATGGCCCGCTGCTAGCCGAGTTCCCGCGCCATCGCATCGAAGGCACGCAGGGTGTCGGAGAACATCCGCGAGTCAGCCGCGTAGGACTGGGTGGACAACTTGGCGCCGACCACCTCCGCGGCGCGGTTGATATAGATCAGCTGGCCGCACATGCCCTGGCACAACACCACATTGCTGCCCGGGTAGGGGAACCACACCTGATTGCGGTACATCCCGCCGGGCATTCCGGTGTCATCAGGGCTGGCGGCGAACGCCTGACGCGAGTCGGGACCGCCGTCGAGGGTGTCGGCGATCCACGCCGCCGGCACCACCCGCCGGCCGGTCAACGAAACCCCGCCGCGTAAGAACAGCGACCCGAACCGGATCAGGTCGGTGAGGCAGGCGCTGATGCCGCCGTCGAAAAACCCGGTGCCGACCGGGTCCACGCCTATGGTGGCGTCGCATTGGGCACCGATGCGGCTCCACACCAGCTCCGACATCAGTTCGGGCATCCGCTGGCCGCCGGCGACCTCGCAGATCCAGCCGAGTACGTCGGTTTCGCACGAGCGGTACTCGAACGGGCCGCCGTGCGCCGACTTCTGCCGCAACGTCAGCAGGAAATCACACAGAGTGGCCGGACTGTCCGTGCCGCTGCCGGGGGCCCACCCGACCGCCTCGTCGAGGGTGTGTATCTCCGCGGTCGGGTGCAGGTAGTTGTCCGAGAAGGCGATACCCGAGCGCATATCCAGCAGGTGGCGCACCGTCGCGCCGGCGTAGCCGCAGTCCGCCAGTGCGGGCACGTACGCGGTGACCGGTGCCTCGAGGGCGATGGCCCCCGCCCCGTGCAGCGCGCCGACGACGGCGGCCACCATCGACTTGCTCACCGAGAACAGCAAGTGCCGGGTGCGTGCTCCCAGTGCGCCCAGATACACCTCGGCCACCAGCGCGCCGCGGTGGGCGACGGCCCACCCGTCGGTCGCGGTGGCCTCCATGACGGCGCCGACGGCGGCGACGGCTCCGTCCGTCGTGGTCACCGGGACCGAGGCCAGCTCGCCGCCGGTCGTGGGCAGCACCGCGGCGGGCCCGGTCCCACGCGCAATCACCGCGGTCGGCACGAAGTCCTCAACGTGCTGAAACGACCACCGCGAATACGGTTCAGACAGCCAGTTGTCCAGGGAGATCCCGTCCGGGATGCGGCCCGGCGCGGCGTCGCTCACGCGCGCGCGACGAGCCGGGAGACGATCGGCGTGGCCGGTGTCAGGGGTGTTGAGACAAATTTCGCTCTCATGCCTTTGACCCAGCGCTGGCAGCGTTCGGTCAGTCGATAATCGGTGGTCTGCAAGTGTCCGCGGGTGACGAGTACGCCGAGTTGGGCGCCTTCGGAACGCAAGTCGCCGGGTGCCGCGACGCGCATGTAGAACGCCTCGGACCCGTCGAGCAGTGTGGCCCAGTCGTTGGCGGACCGCGCAAAGGACACCCGGCCGTCGTCGTCGATGCGCCACACCCCGGTGCGCGGCGTCGCGGTGAAGAGCTCGACCTCCGGCGAGGTCTCGTTGATGATCACCTGGCCCCAGACCTCGTCCTCTCCATAGCCGCGCTCCCAGCGCGCGTTGATCTCGTCGATGTCGAGCTCATACTCCACGTCCATGTACTCCAGCAGATGGAACAGGAACAGCGGCATGTCGGCGTAGGCCTCGGTGGTCAGGTTGGTCATCGGGCTGGCGCCGGACAGTCGCGGGTTGACCTCGCCGAGGTAGAGCTCGTCGGAGTCCAAGTCGTGCAGCAGGTCCACTTCGAAATAGCCGCGATAACCTTCCCGGCTCAGGATGTCGCCCAGCTTTCGCACCATTTCTCGCGCGGCGTGCGTCTGGTCTGGCGGGAGTACTTCGCGCCAGATGTCGTTGCCGCACCAGGCGCCGGGATTCGGAGTCAGCTCTGAATAACCGACCAGACTGGTCATCGCGGGGCCGATTACGGTGCCGTGGCGGGTCACCGCACCTTCGATGCACACCTCGACATTGCGGATCCGCTTCATGGCTTTGAATTCCTGCTCCGCGGTCAGCTCAGCGGCGTGCTGGTCCCAGTCGGCCTGACCGCGCACAAAGAACGTCCCGCTGCCAGCGTTGCCATAAGGGATGGAGATGACGAGGTCATCTCCTAATCCGGCGTCCCGCGCCAGCGTCAGCAGTTCTTCGTAGGAGCCGGCCCGCCCCATCACGTGCGGCACACTCGGCACGCCCGCCGAGTCGGCCAGGCGCGTCATGATGGTCTTCGAGCCCAGGCGATTGCGCACCGCCACCGAGGGGTGCATGACCTCCAGACCGGCCTGCCGCGCGAGCGTTTGCGTTTCTTCTTCCATCATCACGAAGCAGGCTTTGCCACCGGGGCCCCGGCCCGCGATGAACTCGAGTGTCTCGGGATCGGACAAGAGGTGATTGCACACATCGCCCATGGAGTCGAAATCAAGGCGGTCCCGTCGCCGGGGCACGAACACCCGCGAATGCGTGCCCTCGAACGAGTCGAAGTAGGTCAGGTAGAAGAAGTTTCGAACCCAACGGTCGATGCCCAGCAGGTTGAACGGGGTCGGCGAGATGAAATACAGCGGCGTGGTGTTGGTGTGGAAGAACGCGCGTACGTCAGAGATGCCGGTCAGACAGCGGCGCGGTGTCTCCATGCCCAAAGTGTGCCCTTGCTCCGGCGCACATGTCGAGACCGCCGCGGCTGGTCTCAGCCGCGCGGTTTGCGGTTCTTGCGGCGGATGCCGACCCCGCCCCACAGCGAGAAACCGCGCACCTTGACCGTCGGTGCACCCGGGGTGCCGGTGCCCTCGACCTGCTGGTCGAAGCCGCCCATCACGCCGTAACCGTGGATGTCCACGTTGACCTCCGGCGGCAGCAGAATGGTCTGTCCGCCCATGATGGAGTAGGCGTTGATCTCGACGTCCGGCGAGGTGAAGTCGGCGTAGCGCAGGTCGATGACGCCGCCGCCCCACAGGGAGAATGTGGTCAGCCGCTTGGGCACGTTCCACCGACCGCGCCGCTCGAAGGAACTCATGATCGCCAGCAGCAACGTGGACGGGGCGGGTTTGCAGTCACCGCCGCGGTGCGGGCACACCGAGGAGCCCGGCAGGTCGGCGCGCAGACGGTCGAGCTCGTCGTAGGTCTGCGCCGCGTAGGCCTTGGCGAGCCGGGCCTCGTACTCGCTCATCGGCAGTTGGCCTTGCGCGACGGCGTCGCCCAGCACCTGCGCCAACTGGATCCGGTCGGTGTCAGCGGCGCGCGACTGGGTGCCGTTCGAGTCGACGCCACGCCGGGTTGAGTTCCTCATCGGATACGTAGCCTACGACTAACCGCGTTTGCCGCAAGCTGGGTTGCCCAAAGTGGAGTCAGCCGGCCCAGCTGGGTGGGCGCTTCTGCAGGAATGCCAGCATCCCTTCCCGAGCTTCGTCGGAGACGAACATCCGCGCCGACGCGACGCTGAGCGGTTCGGCGTCCCGGTCGAAACCGGCCAGCACCGCCGCGGTGGTCAGGGCCTTGGACGCCGCCAACCCCTGCGGGGACCCGAGCCGCAGGTTGGCAACCAGACCGGCGACTGCGGCGTCGACGTCATCGGCGGCCAGGGTGATCAGCCCGATCGCCGCGGCTTCGGCGGCGCCGAACTTCTCGCCGGTCAGGTAGTAGCGGGCCGCGGCTCGCGGCGAGAGCTTGGGCAGCAGCGTCAGCGAGATGATCGACGGCGCCACCCCGATGCGGGCCTCGGTCAGGGCGAAGGTGCTGGCCGGCCCGGCGACCGCGAGGTCGCAGGCGCCGACCAGCCCCATGCCGCCGGCCCGCACGTGGCCGTCCACCGCCGCGATCACCGGCCGCGGCGACTCGACGATCGCGCGCAGCAGCGCTGCCATCTCACGGGCCCGGTCCGCGGCCAGCTCGCCGGGTCCAAGCGGCGGTCCCAGCTTCGCCTCTCCTCCGTCGAGCCTCGCTGAACCGCCGGGGTCACCCCCGCTGGCCTCACTCAGGTCCGCACCGGCGCAGAACGTGTTGCCGGTGTGGCCCAGCACCACCACCCGCACGTTCGGGTCGGCCGCGGCGTCGCGCAGCCCGGCGTGCAGCTGGGCGACCAGCTTCGACGACAGCGCGTTGCGGTTGTGCGGCGAGTCCAGGGTCAGCCGGGCCGAACCGTCGCCGGTGTGTTCCGGCCCGGTGTAGGAGACCAGCGTGTCCATCAGTACGACCGCGGCAGGCCCAGCGAGGTCTGCGCGACGAAGTTGAGGACCATCTCCCGGCTCACCGGGGCGATCCGCGCCAGCCGGGACGCGGTGACCGCCGCGGCGATGCCGTACTCCTTGGTCAGGCCGTTGCCGCCGAGGGACTGCACCGCCTGGTCCACCGCCCGGGTCGACGCCTCACCGGCGGCGTACTTGGCCATGTTGGCCGCCTCCGCCGCGCCGAAGTCGTCGCCGGCGTCATACAGCGTCGCCGCCTTCTGCATCATCAGCTTGGCCAGCTGAATCTCGATGTGGTTCTGGGCCAGCGGGTGCGACAGGCCCTGGTGCGCGCCGATCGGGGTCTTCCACACCTGGCGGGTGGTGACGTAGTCCACGGCCTTGCCGATCGCGAAACGGCCCATGCCGACCGCGCTGGCCGCGCCCATGATGCGCTCCGGGTTCAGCCCGGCGAACAGCTGGGCGATGGCGGCGTCCTCGGAACCCACCAGCGCGTCGGCCGGCAGCCGGACGTCGTCGAGGAACACCTGGAACTGGCGCTCCGGGCTGATCAGCTCCATCTCGATGGGCGTGTAGCTCAGCCCCGGAGCGTCGGTGGGCACCACGAACAGCGCGGGCCGCAGGTTGCCGGTCTTGGCGTCTTCACTGCGGCCGACCACCAGCACCGCCTGCGCCTGGTCGATGCCAGAGATAAAGGTTTTCTGGCCCTTGAGGATCCAGTCCGACCCGTCGCGGCGCGCGGTGGTGGTGATCTTGTGCGAGTTGGACCCGGCGTCGGGCTCGGTGATGGCGAAGGCCATGGTCAACGATCCGTCGGCGATACCGGGGATCCAGCGCTGCTTCTGCTCGTCGGTGCCGAACTTGGAGATGATGGTGCCGTTGATGGCGGGCGAGACCACCATCATCAGCAGCGCGCAGCCGTTCGTCGCCATCTCTTCCATGACCAGCGACAGCTCGTACATACCGGCGCCGCCGCCGCCGTACTCCTCGGGCAGGTTCACTCCGATGAAGCCGAGCTTGCCCGCTTCGTTCCACAGTTCGTCGGTGTGCTCGCCGGCGCGGGCCTTCTCCAGGTAGTAGTCCTGGCCGTAGTCGCGGGCCATCGCCGCGACTGCCTCGCGCAGGGCGCGCCGTTCGTCGCTTTCGATGAAGCTGGTGTCGCTCTTGGAATCGGTCACAGTGGATCTCCTTCTGCTTGCGTTGTCTCGGGCTGTTCGACACGGGCCAGCACGGCACCGACCTCCACTTGGTCGCCGGGCTTGACGTCGAGCTGGGTGAGCACACCGTCGGTCGGTGCGCTGATGGTGTGCTCCATCTTCATGGCTTCCAGCCAGATCAGGGGCTGGCCGGCGGTCACCTGGTCGCCGACGGCTGCGCCCAGCCGGATCACGTTGCCGGGCATGGGCGCCAGCAGTGACCCCTGCGCCACCGCCGACTCGGGGTCGGGGAACCGAGGCAACGCCACCAGGTGGACACCGCCGGCGGGGGAGTCCACCCAGATGTCGGCGGAGCCGACGTCGCCGTAGCGGGCGACGGTGAACGTGCGGGCGACGCCGGCCGGGTCGGCCAGTACCACTTCGTCCGGGGTCGACGACACCAGGGTGACGTCGTCGTTGATGATCAATCCCGTTCGGGTGAAACGGTATTCGACGCGGTGTTCGGCCCCGGTGTCGTCGAGGTAGCCCTTGGACTGGAATCCCGACGCCAGGTTGCGCCAGCCGCCGGGAATGGAGCCGAACGCCTGGGCGGTGGCCCGATTATGGGCGGCGTCGGCCAGGGCGGCCGCGATTGCGCTGGCCCGCACCGTCGCGGCGTCGGCCAGCGGCGCCGACAGTTCCGTCAGACCGTGCGTATCGAAGAACGCCGTGTCGGTGGCGCCGTCCAGGAAGGCTGGATGCCGCAGGACGTTGACCAGCAGGTCACGGTTGGTGCGCAGCCCGTGCAGCCGGGTGCGCGCCAGCGCGCCTGCGAGCACGGCCGCCGCCTGCCGGCGGGTCGGCGCGTAGCTGATCACTTTGGCCAGCATCGGGTCGTAGTAAATGGAAACGGTCGACCCGCCGACGATGCCGGAGTCCAGCCGGACGCCGGTGCGCCGGGACAGCGTCTCGAACTGAATCGTTACGCCCGGAACGTCGAGGGCGTGCACCGGCCCGGCCTGCGGCTGCCACCCGTGGGCCGGGTCTTCGGCATAGAGGCGCACCTCGATCGAATGCCCGTGTGCGGCCGGCGGTTCGGCGTCCAGGCGAGCCCCGTCGGCCACCGCGATCTGCAGTTCGACCAGGTCGACACCGGTGGTCTCCTCGGTGACCGGGTGCTCGACCTGCAGCCGGGTGTTCATCTCCAGGAAGTAGAACTCGCCGCGGGAGTCGGCCAAAAACTCCACGGTGCCGGCGCCGGTGTAGCCGATCGCGCTGGCCGCCAGCCTGGCGGCCTCGAACAGCTTGGCGCGCATCCCGGGGGTGCGTTCCACCAACGGCGACGGCGCCTCCTCGATGACCTTCTGGTGGCGGCGCTGAATCGAGCATTCCCGTTCGCCGACCGCCCACACCGTGCCGTGCTGATCGGCCATCACCTGGACCTCGATGTGATGCCCGGTCGGCAGGTAGCGCTCGCAGAACACCGTCGGGTCGCCGAACGCCGACGCGGCTTCGCGCTGAGCGGCCGCCACTTCGCCTGCCAAGGCTGACAATTCGCTGACCACCCGCATGCCGCGGCCGCCACCACCTGCGGAGGCCTTCACCAGCACCGGCAGTTGGTCGGCGGTGACGGTTTCCGGGTCGAGTTCTTCCAGAACCGGCACCCCGGCCGCGGCCATCATCTTCTTCGACTCGATCTTGGAGCCCATCGAGGTCACCGCGGCCACCGGCGGCCCGATCCAGGTCAGCCCGGCGGCCTGCACGGCAGCAGCGAATTCGGCGTTCTCGGAGAGGAATCCGTAACCGGGATGGATGGCGTCGGCGCCGGCCGCCTGGGCTGCGGCGATGATCGCCTCGGCGGACAGGTAGCTGGTGGTCTCCGGCAGGCGTACCTTCGCGTCGGCTTCGGTGACGTGCGGCATGCCCGCGTCGGGGTCGGTGTAGACCGCGACCGTGCCCAGGCCCAGTCGACGGCAGGTGGCGAAGACCCGTCGAGCGATCTCGCCGCGGTTGGCCACCAGAACAGTGCTGATCATCGGCGGTATCCCCTACATCCGGAAGACGCCGAAGTTCGACGTCCCCTCGATCGGGCCATTGGCGATGGCGGACAAACACATTCCCAATACGGTGCGGGTGTCGCGGGGGTCGATCACCCCGTCGTCGTAGAGCATCCCGGACAGCACGAGCGGCAGCGACTCGGCTTCGATCTGCCCTTCGACCATGGCGCGCATGGCGGCATCGGCCTGCTCGTCGACCTGCTGCCCGCGGGCCTCGGTGGCCGCCCGGTTCACGATGGACAGCACGCCCGCGAGCTGTGCCCCGCCCATCACCGAGGACTTGGCCGACGGCCAGGCGAACAGAAAGCGCGGATCGTAGGCGCGCCCACACATGCCGTAGTGCCCTGCCCCATACGACGCGCCGAGCAGCAGCGAGATGTGCGGCACCGTCGAGTTGGACACGGCGTTGATCATCATCGAGCCGTGCTTGATCATGCCGCCCTCTTCGTAGTCCTTGCCCACCATGTAGCCGGTGGTGTTGTGCAGGAACAACAGTGGGGTGTTGGAGCGGTTGGCCAACTGGATGAACTGGGTGGCCTTCTGGGATTCCTCACTGAACAGCACGCCTCGCGCGTTGGCCAGGATGCCGATCGGATATCCGTGTAGCCGCGCCCAGCCCGTCACCAACGACGACCCGTAGAGCGGCTTGAACTCATCGAAGTCGGAGCCGTCGACGATCCGTGCGATCACCTCTCGCGGGTCGAACGGGATGCGCAGGTCTGCGGGCACGATCCCGATCAGCTCTTCGGCGTCGTAGTTGGGTTCGACGACGGTGGCCGGCTTCGGGCCTTTCTTGGTCCAGTTCAGCCGGGCCACGATCCGCCGACCGATCCGCACCGCGTCAAGCTCGTCGTTGGCGAGGTAATCACCCAGTCCCGAAGTGCGCGAGTGCATCTCGGCACCGCCGAGCGACTCGTCGTCGGACTCCTCGCCGGTGGCCATCTTCACCAGTGGCGGCCCGGCCAGGAATACCTTGGACCGTTCCTTGATCATCACCACGTGATCGGACATGCCGGGCACATAGGCCCCGCCGGCAGTGGAGTTGCCGAATACCAGCGCGATGGTCGGGATGCCGGCGGCCGACAGTCGAGTCAGGTCGCGGAACATCTGGCCGCCGGGGATGAAGACTTCCTTCTGGGTGGGCAGGTCCGCTCCGCCGGATTCCACCAGGGAGATCACCGGAAGCCGGTTTTCCAAAGCGATCTTGTTGGCCCGCAGGATCTTGCGCAGCGTCCACGGGTTGGAGGTGCCGCCTTTGACCGTCGGGTCGTTGGCGACGATCATGCACTCCACGCCTTCGACCGCGCCGATCCCGGTGACCAGGCTGGCACCGACCTGGAAGGCGCTGCCCCAGGCAGCCAGCGGGCACAGCTCCAGGAACGGTGAGTCGGCGTCGATCAGCGCTTCGATGCGCTCCCGGGCGGTGAGCTTGCCGCGGGAATGGTGGCGGTCCACGTACTTGGGTCCGCCGCCGGCGAGTGCCTTGGCGTGCTCGGCATCGATCTCGGCGAGTTTGTCGGTCAGCGCGGACGCCGCGTCGGTGTAGGCGGGGGAGTTGGGGTCCAGGGTGGACTTCAGGGTCGTCACGATTGGTATCCCAGGGTCTTGGCGGCCAGTGAGGTCAGGATCTCGGTGGTTCCCCCGCCGATGCCGATGATGCGCATATCCCGATACTGGCGCTCCACCTCGGACTCGGCCATATAGCCCATGCCGCCGAACAGCTGCACCGCCTGGTTGGCCACCCACTCACCGGCCTCCACCGCGGTGTTCTTGGCGAAACACACCTCCGGGATGAGGAAGGCTTCGCCGGCTAGCTGCCGCTCGACGACGTGGCGGGTGTAGACCCGGGCCACATCGATGCGGCGGGCCATCTCGGCCAGGGTGTTCTGCACCGCCTGCCGCGAGATCAGCGGCCGGCCGAAGGTCTCCCGGTCCCGGCACCAGGTCAGGGTCAGATCCAGGCAGCGCTGCGCGCTGGCATATGCCTGCGCGGCCAGCCCGACCCGCTCGGAGACGAACGCCGCGGCGATCTGGGCGAAGCCGGTGTTCTCGACGCCGACCAGGTTGGCCGTCGGCACCCGGGCGTCGACGTAGGACAGTTCGGCGGTGTCCGAGGATCGCCAGCCCATCTTCTCCAGCTTGCGGCTCACCTCGAAGCCCGGTGTGCCCTTCTCGACCACCAGCAGCGACACCCCGGCCGCTCCCGGCCCGCCGGTGCGGACCGCGGTGACGACATAGTCGGCGCGCACCGCGGAGGTGATGAAGGTCTTGGAGCCGTTGACCACGTAGTGGTCGCCGTCAAGGCGCGCCGTGGTGCGCAGGTGCCCGACATCCGAGCCGCCGCCGGGCTCGGTGATGGCCAGCGAACCGATCTTCTCGCCGGCCAGCGTGGGGCGGACGAACTCCTCGATGAGTCTGGCGTCGCCGGAGGCGATCATGTGCGGCACCGCGATACCGCAGGTGAACAGGGAGGCGAATACGCCGCCCGGCGCCCCGGCGTGGTGCATCTCCTCGCAGACGATCACCGCGTCGGCGCCGTCGCCGCCACTGCCGCCGACCTCCTCGGGGAAGCCCGCGCCCAGCAAGCCGACCTCGGCGGCCTTGCGGTGCAGTTCGCGCGGCAGCTCGCCGGAGCGTTCCCACTCGTCGACGTGCGGCAGAATTTCGCGTTCGACGAAACCGCGCACGGTCTTGCGCAGCGCCTCGCGTTCGGGGGTGGTCCAGATACTCACGGGGTCCCTTCTGGTAGGAGTCGTTCGGGTATCTCGAGATGACGGCTGCGCAGCCATTCGCCCAGTCCCTTGGCCTGCGGGTCGAATCGGGCTTGGTAGGCCACGCCCTGCCCGAGGATGCCCTCGATCACGAAGTTCACCGCGCGCAACTTCGGCAGCAGGTGACGGGTGACGGGCAACTCGGCGGTTTCCGGAAGCAGCTTCCGCAACATCTCAGTGGTCAGCGTGTGGGCCAGCCAGCGCCACTGTTCATCGGTGCGCACCCAGACCCCGACGTTGGCCGAGCCGCCCTTGTCGCCGCTGCGGGCGCCGGCGATCGCCCCCAAGGGCGCCCGACGGCTCGGTCCGGCCGGTAGCGGCTCGGGCAGCTCCGGATCGGCGGCCGGCGCCAGCTCAAGAGTTTCCGAGGCGGACGGGATGTCCACCCGGGTGCCGTCGGCGTGCACGGCGACGTGCGGCACCTGCGTGGCATCGACATAGCCCGGGGTGAACACCCCGTAGACCTGGCCGTCACCGGGTGGGGCGGTGACGCAGAACCCGGGATAGCTGGCCAGCGCGAGCTCGATGCCGGCCGCGGAGAACTTGCGGCCCACGTTGGCCGGGTCCGGGTCGCGCACCACACAGTGCAGCAGGGCACTGGCGGTTTCCTCGGTGTCGGCGTCGGGGTGGTCGGTGCGCGACAACGTCCACTCCAGCTCGGCCGGCCGGACGGTCATGGCCGCCTCGAGCTGGGTGCGCACCAGCTCGGCCTTGGCCTCGATGTCCAGGCCGGTCAACACGAAGGTGGTGGAGTTGCGGAACCCGCCGATGCTGTTCAGCGAGACCTTGTAGGTGGGCGGCGGCGCCTCGCCGGTCACGCCGGAGATCCGCACCCGGTCCGGGCCACCGGTCTTGTCCAAGGCCAGTTCGATGCTGTCCATGCGCGCGGTGACGTCGGGGTTGGCGTAGCGCGCGCCGGTCACCTCGTAGAGCAGTTGCGCCGTCACGGTGTCGACGCTGACCAGCCCGCCGGTGCCGGGATGCTTGGTGATCACCGACGACCCGTCGGCGTGGATCTCGGCGAGCGGGAACCCGGGGTGCAGCAACTTCTCGGTGGGTATCTCGGTGAAGAAGGAGTAATTGCCGCCGCTGGCCTGGATCCCGCACTCGATGACGTGGCCGGCGACCACGGCCCCGGCGAGCTGGTCGTAGTCGGTGCGTGCCCAGCCGAAGTGCGCGGCGGCGGGTCCCACGATGACGGAGGCGTCGGTGACGCGCCCGGTGATCACCACATCGGCACCGCCGGCCAGGCACTCGACGATGCCCCAGGCGCCCAGGTAGGCATTTGCGGTTAGGGGACTGCCCAATCCCAGCTCAGCGGCGCGCGGGAGCAGGTCGTCGCCTTCGACGTGGGCGACGCGGGCCGGGATGCCCAGCCGCTGTGCCAGCTCGCGCACCGCGTCGGCCAGGCCGGCCGGGTTGAGCCCGCCGGCGTTGGCCACGATGCGAACGCCCTGGTCGAGGGCCAGTCCGAGGCATTGTTCGAGCTGGGTCAGGAAGGTCTTGGCGTAACCGCGTTCGGGGTGCTTCATCCGGTCGCGGCCCAGGATCAGCATGGTCAGCTCGGCCAGGTAGTCACCGGTGAGGTAGTCCAGTTCACCACCGGTGAGCATCTCGTGCATTGCGGCGTGACGGTCGCCGTAGAACCCCGAGCAGTTACCGATCCGAACGGCTGCTGTCATCCCCAATTCCCATCCCTCAACCAACCGGTAGGTTAGCCGGTACCGCCGGTGTCGCGTCAAGGCGCATCGTCACCGATCGGAGCTATTTTGGAGCCGACGCTGGTCACCGGCTATCCTTTCGGATAGTCCCGCCGCTGGTATCGAGCGGCACTATGCCCACAACAGGAGAGGCTCGACCATGGCCGTGCCGAAACGCAGGATGTCGCGTGCGAACACTCGTAGTCGCCGCGCGCAGTGGAAGGCTGAGGCAACCGGCCTGGTCAATGTGACGGTCGCCGGCCGCGCGCACAAGGTGCCGCGCCGCCTGCTCAAAGCCGCGCGTCTGGGCCTTATCGACCTCGACCGCCGCTAAATAGGCTCCGACACGACCTGCTCTGACCCTCCAGATCGCCTTTCGGATGATTGGATAGCACCCATGGCTACCCGGGTACTGGTTGTTGATGACGATCGCGCTGTGCGCGAGTCGTTGCGCAGGTCTCTGTCGTTCAATGGTTACTCGGTCTCGCTGGCCACCGACGGCGTCGAGGCGCTCGAGGCGATCACCAGCGACCGTCCGGACGCGATGATCCTGGACGTCATGATGCCGCGGCTGGACGGACTGGAAGTCTGTCGTCAGCTGCGTAGCACCGGTGACGACCTGCCGATCTTGGTGCTGACGGCCCGGGACTCGGTCTCCGAGCGGGTCGCCGGCCTGGATGCCGGCGCCGACGACTACCTGCCCAAGCCGTTCGCGCTGGAGGAACTGCTGGCGCGGATGCGGGCGCTGCTGCGCCGCACCACCGCCGAGGACCTGTCCGAATCGGTCGCGATGTCGTTCGAGGACCTGACGCTGGACCCGGTGACCCGCGAGGTCACCCGCGGCGACCGGCAGATCAGCCTGACCCGCACCGAGTTCGCCCTGTTGGAGATGTTGATCGCCAACCCGCGCCGGGTGCTGACCCGCAGCCGGATCCTCGAGGAGGTGTGGGGCTTCGACTTCCCCACCTCGGGCAACGCGCTGGAGGTCTACATCGGGTACCTGCGTCGTAAGACTGAAGCCGAAGGCGAGCCGCGGCTGATCTACACCGTGCGCGGGGTGGGTTACGTGCTTCGCGAGACTCCTCCCTGATGCAATCCTTCCGCCGTCGACAGGGTGAAGAGGCGAAGAAGACCTCCCTGTCGCTGCGCTGGCGGGTGATGCTGCTGGCGATGTCGATGGTGGCATTGGTGGTGGTGTTGATGGCGGTGGCCGTCTACGCCGTTATTTCGGCTGCGCTCTACAACGACATCGACAATCAGTTACAGAGTCGCGCGGAGATGCTGATCGCCAGCGGCTCGCTGGCCGCCGATCCGCGCAAGGCGATCGAGGGCACCGCCTACTCCGACGTCAACGCCATGCTGGTCAATCCGGGCCGGTCGATCTACACCGCCAATCAGCCCGGCCAGCGGCTGCCGGTCGGGCAGCAGGAGAAGGCCGTCATCCGCGGTGAGCTGTTCCTGTCGCGCCGCACCGCATCCGGCCAGCGGGTCTTGGCCGTGCACCTGCCCAACGGCAGCACGCTGTTGATCTCCAAGAGCTTGGCGCCCACCCGGGCGGTGACGATGAAGCTGCGGTGGGTGCTGCTGGTCGTCGGCGGGGTGGGTGTCGTGGTGGCCGCGGTGGCCGGCGGGATGGTCACCAGAACGGGCCTCCGGCCGGTGGGCCGGCTGACCGAGGCGGCCGAACGGGTGGCGCGCACCGACGACCTGAGACCGATCCCGGTCTATGGCAGCGACGAATTGGCCCGCCTCACCGAAGCGTTCAACGCCATGTTGCGGGCCCTGGCCGAGTCGCGGGAACGGCAGGCGCGGCTGGTCGCCGACGCCGGGCATGAGTTGAAGACCCCGTTGACGTCGCTGCGCACCAACGTCGAGCTGTTGATGGCGTCCGCGGCGCCGGGCGCCCCGCAGCTGCCCGAGGAGGAGATGGCCGAACTGCGTGCCGACGCAATCGGTCAGATCGAGGAATTGTCCACGCTGGTTGGCGATTTGGTGGACCTCACCCGCGACGACCAGCGTGAGGTCGCCTACGAACAGGTCGACATCACCGAGGTCGTCGACCGCAGCATGGAGCGGGTCCGGCGGCGCCGCAACGACATCGAGTTCGACATCCAGGTGGTGCCCTGGCACGTGTACGGCGACGCCGCGGGTCTGTCCCGTGCGGTGCTCAACCTGCTCGACAACGCGGCCAAGTGGAGCCCGTCGGGCGGGGTGGTGGGATTGCGGATGCGCCAGCTCGACCCGACGCACGTGGAGATGATCGTGTCGGACGAAGGGCCGGGAATCCCGGAGAACCAACGGGAGTTGGTCTTCGAGCGCTTCTACCGGTCGGACTCCGCACGTGCCATGCCTGGATCCGGGCTGGGGCTGGCGATCGTCAAACAGGTGGTGCTCAAACACGGTGGGGCGATCACCATCGGAGAGACCGTCCCCGGCGGGCATCCGCCCGGCACATCGTTCCGGATGGTGCTGCCCGGCGGGCCCACGTCGGCGGAACAAGTACCGGCCGCAGCAGTCACAGGCGCTTCTCAGTCCACGTAGGCATGGTGGTGAGGCAACGTCGCCGCAGTCGTGTCCCTAGGAGTAGGCAACAAACATGACGAATTACCCCGGGTACCTCCCGCCGCCTCAACAACCGGAACGGTCCAACCCGACCGGTGCACCGGTGGCGGACCAACGCGGGCAGTCCGGTTATCCGGGCCGGGCCGCGCAGGGCTCGTACCCGCCGCCCTACGACTGGCGGTACGCCCCGCACCAGGGCCAGCAGCAGCATCAGCAGTCCGCCTATCGCGCCGCCTATGACGCCTCCTACGGCCGTCCCGGGGGCCCAAGCGGTCCGGGTGGTCCGGGCGGGGCACAGCCGAAGCGTTCCCGCGCCGGGGGCTTGGTGCTCGGGGCGGTAGCGATCGCGGCGATGTCCGGCGTGATGGGCGGTGTGGTGGGTTCCGCGCTGCACTCCGATCACAAGCCGGCCGCCACCGGAAGCCACCCGCCGAGCATTCAGGCCCCGGGTGTGCCGGCCGCGGTGAATCTGCCGGACGGCTCGGTGGAGAAGGTCGCGGCGAAGGTGGTGCCCAGTGTCGTCATGCTGGAGACCGATCTGGGACGCCAGTCCGAGGAGGGGTCGGGCATCATCCTGTCGGCTGACGGGCTGATCCTGACCAACAACCACGTGGTGGCCGCCGCTGCGGCTAAGCCAGACCCGGCCAACCGGCCCGACCCGGGCAGCAAGCTTGACCCGGGCAAGCCCGACAGCGGCGCCAAGGGGGCGCCGAGGACCATGGTGACCTTCGCCGATGGCCGCACAGCGCCGTTCACGGTGGTGGGCATGGACCCGGCCAGCGACATCGCCGTGGTGCGCGTCCAGGGCGTCTCGGACCTGACTCCGATCACAATCGGGTCCTCGGCGGACCTGCGGGTGGGCCAGAACGTGGTGGCGGTCGGGTCGCCCCTCGGCCTGGAGGGCACGGTGACGACCGGGATCGTCAGCGCCCTCAACCGGCCCGTCTCCACCAGCGGCGAGGCGGGCAACCAGAACACGGTGCTCGACGCGATCCAGACCGATGCCGCCATCAACCCCGGCAACTCGGGCGGTGCTCTGGTCAACATGAACGGCGACCTGGTCGGGATCAACTCCGCGATCGCCACCATGGGCGGCGACTCCGCCGAAGCCCAGAGCGGCTCGATCGGCCTCGGCTTCGCGATCCCGGTGGATCAGGCCAAACGGATCGCCGACGAACTCATCAACTCGCCGGACCACACGGCGTCGCACGCCTCGCTGGGGGTGCGCGTGACCAGCGAGCGCAGCCTGCACGGCGCCAAGGTGGTCGAGGTGGTGCCCGGCGAGGCGGCCGCGAAGGCCGGACTGCCCGAGGGTGCGACGGTGACGGCGTTCGACAAGCGCCCGATCGGCAGCGCTGACGCGCTGGTGGCCGCGGTGCGCTCCAAGGCGCCCGGCGACCAGGTGACGCTGACCTATCTGGATGCCAGCGGCACGTCCAAGACTGCGCAGGTCACGCTGGGTAAAGCGCAGCAGTGACGGGTTGGTGAGTTCGGTGTCGGAAACCGGATATACGGTTGCACCCATGGAGCAGTCCCGAGAACTCGCCGGCCGCGCCCTCGTCGTCGTTGTCGACGACCGCACCGCCCACGGCGATGAGGACCACAGTGGCCCGTTGGTCACCGAATTGTTGGCCGAGGGCGGGTTCATGGTCGACGGTGTGGTTGCCGTCGCCGCCGACGAGGTGGAGATCCGCAACGCGCTGAACACGGCGGTGATCGGCGGGGTCGACCTGGTCGTTTCGGTGGGCGGTACCGGGGTCACCCCGCGCGACGTCACCCCCGAGGCCACCCGCGAGATCCTGGACCGCGAGATCCTCGGCATCGCCGAGGCACTGCGGGCCTCCGGGTTGTCCGCCGGGATCGCCGACGCCGGGCTCTCGCGTGGTCTGGCCGGGGTCTCGGGCAGCACCCTGGTGGTCAACCTGGCCGGGTCCCGGGCGGCGGTGCGTGACGGGATGGCGACACTGAACCCGCTGGCCGCGGCGATCATCGGCCAACTGTCCAGCCTGGAGATCTAGGGCCATGCCCGGACTCGAAGAGCATCAGTCGTCGTCGGACGAACGCGACCCCGACGAGGTCCGAGAAGCCGAGGAACGCGAGCGCTGGTTGCGAGACAACATCCCGCCGCATCACGGTTGAGGTTCGACTTCACGAAATCCCCCGTACGGACTCCGCAGCGGCTATTACGGTTCGCCGTAGGCGGCGTGGCGCCGCTTCGCAGTGCATCCGTACGGAAGGGGAGTTGCGGTGCTCAAGGGATTCAAGAATTTCCTGATGCGCGATGACGTCATCACGGTGGCCATCGGTTTGGTGGTGGCGTTGGCGTTTTCCAACCTGGTCAAGGCTTTCACCGACAGCGTGATCAACCCGCTGGTCTCGGCCGCGCAGCCCGACACTGCCGGGCTGGGGCTGGGTTACCAATTGGGGGCGGAGGGTAACGAGGCGACATTCATCGACCTCGGCGCCTTCATCTCGGCGATCATCTACTTCGTCGTGTTCATGGCCACGATCTACTTCTTCATCGTGTTGCCCTACAAGCACATCCAGAAGCGACGTGGGAAGACGGTGTTCGGCGACCCGGCGCCCACCAAGACCTGCCCGGAGTGCAAATCGGAGATCGATCCCGAAGCGACAAAGTGCAAGTTCTGCGCCAGCGTGCAGCCCGCTGCGGCCTAACGGTGTTCAGCGCAGGGTAAGCGTGACGGCCTGACCGAGCGTGGCGCCGGCCACCACCACCGCGGCGGTGGCCGGCAACGCCACCAGGACCACCCGGTCATCGTGATTGTGCTTGTCGGACACCAGCACCACGATCCCGCCGGTGGCGAGCACCCGGGCGGCGCCCGGCGGACCGGCGGCGTCCTCGGGGGCGACCGTCACGACGTCGACGACGTCGCCGGGGCGCACCAGATCGATCAGGGCGGCGTCGGCCGGGTGCACACCCACGATGCGGGCATCGGGTCCGGCGGCGGCCTCGGTGAGTCGGCTGCCCAGCAGACGGACATCGGTGAGTATTTCGCCACGGCGGGCCGGGCCCGCCAGCGTGGTCTGCGCCACCGCCGCCATATCGGTGGCGGCTCCGTCGGGAACCATTTGGGCCAAACGGCTTTCGAGAGAAACATCGTCGACGGTCAGGGCTGTTCCGGGCGCGATGTCGCGGCTTGCCACCACGACGTCGAGCCGGTCGCCTCGCGGGTCGGAGCGGATCGCCGCGACGCCAGCCAGCACCACCAGGGCGGCTGCGGTCACGCGCCGGGCGCGCACGGTGCGGGTCCAGTCCGGGCGCAGTGCCTGCGATATCCGGCTGCTCAGGGTGGGGTTGAGCGAGTCGCCCATGGCGGCACGCTAACCGGTAGGTTCACCGGGCGTCGTCGACCCGGGCGCCGGGCTGTGGATAACGAGCTAGCTGGAGGTGGTCGCCGGGGTTGACGACGCGGTGCTGGCCTTGGCGCTGTCACTGGACTTGGTGCCGCTGTCGGCCGACTTGGTTCCGCTGTCGCCCGAACCGCTGCTCGAGTCGCTGGAGGTGCTGGAGCTGGCGGTGCCGCTGCCGTTGCTGGAACCATTGGACGTTGACTTCCCGGACTTGCCCGATTCCCGGCTGTCGGTGCGGTAGAAGCCGCTGCCCTTGAAGACCACGCCGACCTTGCCGAAGATCTTGCGCAGCCGGCCGTTGCACTCCTCGCAGGTGGTCAGCGCGTCGTCGGTGAAGGCCTGGACCACGTCGAAGCGGTTGCTGCACTCGGTGCAGGCATAGCTGTAGGTGGGCACGCGAAACCTCCGTGGATCGAACAATCGGATTAGCACTCTACCGTGCTAAGTGCTAGAACCACTATGTGGCCTTCCTCATTCCAAGGCCACTTCGGTGTGGGTTCGCCCCGCGGCGGAGCAGGTCGCAACGCCCCGACCGTACCCGGTCCGCCGGACTACCGCGGACGAGACCGCGTGCGATCGTGCGTCCGGCATTGTCGGCGGGCGAGCCGCCGGGCCAGCACCTGCTGCCCGGGGCCGTCCAGCTCCCCGATGGCGCTCTGCCGACCGGAGACCGCCATGAGCACGGCTTCAGCCGGTCCGGTCAGCTCTGGTCCCCTGCCGTGACTCCAGTCCAGGTCGGTCGTTGTCAGGCGTACGCCGCGGGCGAGGTGCCACCCCGGCAGCTCGGGGGTGTGCAGGCTGTCACCCAGCACACAACGCAGCCGCTCGGCCGGGATCTGGCGCGGCAGACCGAGCGGGCGGCGGATGTCTTGATGATGGATGGTGACGTCGAGCAGCGCGAGCCGGCCTCCGAAGGTCGTGGCCAGCCCCTGCGGACGCAGCCGAGCCTGCAGTCGGTCGAGGAGCTGTTCGGTGCTGAGCAATGCGAGTTCGTCGACCCACACTTGATTGGCGTCAATGATCCGGCCGCGAATGACACGGCCAAACATGCCGAGCAGACTGACGCCGTCGAAGCTCATCACATGAGCGACCACGTCGCGCACCCGCCAGCGCTCACACAATGACTGCGCCTCCCACTGGTCGGGCGTCAGAGTCGCCAGCAGATCGGCCAGGTCTCTCCGCTCGGCGGTGGCCATCTCGAGACCGTCCACGGGATCAACTCCTCCTGACCCTGTGTTGACCGGTTCACCGATCATGTGACCTCAGCACTGGAGACGCCAACATGCCGCCGCTCGGAGTCACGCCGGCCGTAGCTGCAGAGCGACTACGAAGCGCGTTGTTGGCCCGGTAACGTTCGATATCCCCAATATTGGTTCGGCCCTTATCGAGATGGGACCATCTTGTCACCGCGCGCCGGGTCGGGCTTGGAATTCTGGGAACGGCGCCGAAGGTTGTCGCCGCTCACGAGCCAGTTCTCACAACACGTTGAGAACCTACATCCGGGGACGTCCCGGGGCCGTTCCGGGCCATTGCGGGTCAGCCCAGTGCCACCAGACCGAGCCCGGGCGTCAGGGCATGGGTCATCGGTACGTCGTGAGCCTCCGCGGGCACCTCGTCGAGAAGCTCCGCGTCACGGACCACCGCTACCAGCGGAATCTGCGGCCGGCGCCACTGCAGCGAGCGGTCGTAGAAGCCGGCGCCGCGCCCCAGCCGCGCCCCCCGACGGTCCACGGCCACCGCCGGCACCACGATCACGTCCGCCTCGGCCAGTGCGTCGGCGGCCAGCCACGGCTGTGGCGGTTCGAGCAGACCGAACCGCGCGGTGGCCAGGGTTTCGGGCCGGTACTCGCCCCACAACAGCGCCATCGGGGTGCCGTCGTCCTCGGTGCGCACCACCGGCAACAGCACCCGCACGCCACGACGCGCCAGGCGGGCCAGCATCGCGGTGGAGCCCGGCTCGCTGCCCACCGGCACATAGGCGCAGACCGTGGCGACGTCGCCCGCCAGGTGCTCCAGATGCTCGGCCAACGCTGCGGCCTCGGCCTCGTGCACATCGGGGGGTACGGCGCGCCGGTCGGCGAGCAGTCGGGCCCGCAACGCGGACTTGGCGGCCACTACCGCGTCGTCGGTCACGGCAACCAGACTGTCAGCAACGGCTCGCCCACCGCCAGCCGAAGAGGTGAAGTGGTTTGCGGTTATCGTGTGAGCAATGCCCACGCCGAAGGTCCCGATTCCGCGCACCGCCATTGTGCCCGCGGCAGGTTTGGGCACCCGCTTCCTGCCTGCGACCAAGACCGTGCCCAAAGAGCTGCTGCCGGTCGTTGACACCCCGGGAATCGAGCTGGTCGCCGCCGAGGCAGCCGAGGCGGGCGCGGAGCGGCTGGTGATCATCACCTCCGAGGGCAAGGACGGCGTGGTCGCGCACTTCGTCGAAGACCTGGTGCTGGAAGGCACGCTGGAGGCCCGCGGTAAGAAGGCGATGCTGGCCAAGGTGCGTCGGGCCCCGCAGTTGATCAAGGTCGAGTCGGTGGTGCAGGCCGAGCCGCTGGGCCTGGGGCATGCCATCAGCTGCGTCGAACCGGTGTTGTCCGCCGATGAGGACGCCGTCGCGGTTCTGCTCCCCGACGACCTGGTGCTGCCCACCGGCGTGCTGGAGACCATGTCGAAGGTGCGTGCCCGCCGGGGCGGCACCGTGCTGTGCGCGATCGAGGTCAGTCCGGAGGAGGTCAGCGCCTACGGTGTCTTCGACGTCGAGCCGCTGACCGACGGCGACAACCCGGACGTGCTGCGGGTCAAGGGGATGGTCGAGAAGCCCAAGGCCGAAGACGCACCGTCGATGTATGCCGCGGCGGGCCGCTACGTGCTGGACCGGGCCGTGTTCGACGCGCTGCGGCGCATCGACCGTGGGGCCGGCGGCGAGGTGCAGCTCACCGACGCCATCGCCCTGCTGATCGCCGAGGGCCATCCCGTGCACGTCGTCGTGCACCGGGGGTCGCGACACGATCTGGGAAATCCGGGCGGCTACCTCAAAGCTGCGGTTGACTTTGCCCTGGACCGCGATGACTACGGTCCGGACCTGCGCCGGTGGTTGGTGGCGCGGCTGGGCTTGGCGGAGAACTGAGCTGACGTCTGCCCTAATCGGACCGAGGCTGCAACGGAGAAAGGCACACCGTGCGTTCGGTTGAGGAGCAGCAGGCCCGGGTATCGGCAGCCGCCGTGGCGCCCCGCCCGGTCCGGGTGGCGATCGCCGAGGCGCAGGGCCTGATGTGCGCCGAAGAGGTGGTCGCCGAGCGACCGATGCCCGCCTTCGACCAGGCCGCCATCGACGGTTACGCGGTGCGCAGCGTCGACGTACTCGGTGCCGACGCGATCGGCGACAGCTCCGACGGGGCCGGGCGCGACGATGCCGTGGTCACCCTGCCGGTTTTGGGCGTCATCGAAGCCGGCGCCCGCACGCCCACCCGGCTGCAACCCAAGCTGGCCACCCGGATCCAGACCGGGGCGCCCATGCCCACCCTGGCCGACGCGGTGCTTCCGCTGCGCTGGACCGACGGCGGCAGCTCCCGGGTCCGGGTGCTGCGCGGCGTACGTCCGGGCGACTACGTGCGCCGGGTCGGCGACGACGTGCAGCCCGGTGACGTCGCGGTGCGCGCCGGCACGGTGGTCGGGGCAGCCCAGGTTGGGCTGCTGGCGGCCGTCGGCCGCGACCGCGTGCTGGTCCACCCGCGTCCCCGACTGTCGGTCATGGCGGTGGGCGGCGAACTGGTGGACGTCAATCGCACACCCGGCAACGGGCAGGTCTACGACGTCGACTCCTACGCGCTGGCCGCGGCCGGTCGTGACGCGGGCGCGGAGGTCAACCGGGTCGGCATCGTCAGCAGCGACCCCAAGAAGCTGCGCGAGGTGGTCGAGGGACAGCTCAACCGCGCCGAGGTGGTGGTGATCGCCGGCGGGGTGGGGGGCGCCGCGGCCGATGAGGTGCGCGCGGTGCTGGCCGATCTCGGTGACATGGAGGTGGCCCGGATCGCGATGCACCCGGGTTCGGTGCAGGGCTTCGGCCAGCTCGGCCCCGAAGGGGTGCCGACATTCCTGTTGCCCACCAACCCGGTGAGCGCGCTGGTGGTGTTCGAGGTGATGATCCGTCCGCTGATCCGGCTGTCGCTGGGCAAGCGCGAGCCGATGCGCCGGATGGTGCGGGCCCGCACGCTGGGGCCGATCGCTTCGATGCCCGGCCGCAAGGGGTTTTTGCGCGGCCAGTTGATGCGCGACGAGGACACCGGCGAGTACCTGGTGCAGGTGCTCGGGGCCACTGGCGGCACTGCGTCGCACCTGTTGGCCACGCTGGCCGAGGCGAACTGTCTGGTGGTGGTTCCCGAGGAAGTCGAGCAAGTAGCCGCCGGCGATTTGGTGGACGTCGCCTTCCTGGCTCAGCGGGGTTGAGCCCGGGTCCATGTTGGTCAACCTGTGGCCGTTCAAAGCCGTTGAGCACCCCGGCTGGCCGAGTGTGCTCGGGCCCCTGCGGGTGGCGGCGGGGGTGATCCGGCTGCGGCCGGTGCGGATGCGTGACGGCGTCGCGTGGAGCCGGATCCGGTTGGCCGACCGCGCCTACCTGGAGCAGTGGGAACCCAGCGTGGAGGTGGACTGGGTGACCCGGCACGGCAGCGCCTCCTGGCCGCCGCTGTGTTCGAGCCTGCGCACCGAGGCCCGCTACGGGCGGATGTTGCCGTACGTGATCGAACTCGACGGCCGATTCTGCGGCCAGCTGACGGTGGGCAACATCGCCCACGGGGCGCTGCGCTCGGCCTGGATCGGCTATTGGGTGTCCAGCGCGGTGGCCGGCGGGGGAGTGGCGACCGGGGCGGTGGCGCTCGGGCTGGACCACTGCTTTGGGCCCGTTCGGCTGCACCGGGTCGAGGCCACCGTCCGGCCGGAGAACGCGGCCAGCCGGGCGGTGTTGGCGAAGGTCGGCTTTCGTCAGGAGGGGCTGCTGCAGCGCTACCTGGACGTCGACGGGGCGTGGCGTGATCACCTGCTGGTGGCGATGACGGTCGAGGAGGTCGCCGGGTCGGTGACCTCGGCGCTGATTCAGTCCGGCCGGGCTTCGCGGGCCTGACGAATATTCGGGCGCGATGTTACCCGTGTGGTAGTTGTGACTAACGAGGTCAGCGAGTAAATTACATCTGTGTAATTGGTTCGGCGCGTCGTCCGAGGTCGTGTGGCTCACACACCTAGCCTTGGCTCGGAAAGGAGCAGGCCAACCATGCCCAGCATCCCGCAATCTTTGCTCTGGATCTCACTGGTCGTTCTCTGGCTGTTCGTACTGGTGCCGATGCTGGTCAGCAAGCGTGACGCGGTCCGTCGTACCAGTGACGTGGCCTTGGCGACCCGGGTCTTGACCAGTGGGTCCAGTGCCCGGCTGCTCAAGCGCGGCGGCCCGGCCGCCGGTCACCGCAGCGATCCCGACTGGCAGCACAGCGCCGACGACCTCGAGGAGCCCGACGACATCGATGATGTCGACGAGGTCGAGGGCGAACCCGCCGAGGGTGGTTCCCGGGTGTTCGTCGCCGCGGCGGCGGTGTTCGTCGCCGCCTCGGAGACGCAGGTGGGCCAGCAGGCCGAGCTCGACTATTTGGACGTCGACGTCGTCGCCGACGACTCCGATGTGCTGCCGCTGTCGGAAGCGGGGCTGGCCGCCGAGGTTGAGGCCGAGGCGCGCGCCCAGGCCGAAGCTCAGGCCGCCGCCGAGGCGGAAGCGCGCGCTGCGGAGGAGGCCGCCTTGGCGGCCGAGGCCTTGGCCGCCAAGGCGGAAGCCGAGGCCGACGAGGAGCCGACTGCCGGCGCCGACGGCCAAGCCGAGGCCGAGGGCTACGAGTATGAATACGTCGAGGACAGCTCCGGGCTGGAACCCGAGGCAGAGTCCACGCGGGCGGGCAGGGCCGGTCTGTCGGCCCGTGGTCGCCGCCCCCGTATCGACACCGCGGCCGCCGTCAGCGCACGCAAGTACGAGTTCCGCAAGCGGGTGCTGATGTCACTGGCGGTCATCCTGGTGCTCTCGGCGCTCACCGCCTTCACCGTGGCGCCCACCGCGTGGTGGATCTGTGGTGGCGCGGCCGGCGCGACCGTGCTCTATCTGGCCTACCTGCGGCGCCAGACGCGTATCGAGCAGCAGGTGCGGGCGCGGCGCGCACGGCGTTCCGAGCGGCCTCGCATGCAGCGCGAGAGTCTGCACACCGACGCGTTCGAGGTGGTGCCGTCACGACTGCGCCGTCCGGGTGTGGCGGTGCTGGAGATCGACGACGAGGACCCGGTGTTCGAGCACCTCGAGTACACGTCGAGCGCCGGCCGGTACGACTGGCGCAGTGACCTGGCGCGTGCCGCCGGTCAGTAGGTCTCGGTTTCAGGGGGCCGGCCGGGGGCTGGTAATCTCCTAGCGGTCAGGGGCTATAGCGCAGTTGGTAGCGCGTCTCGTTCGCATCGAGAAGGTCAGGGGTTCGATTCCCCTTAGCTCCACAGAGAACAGGCTGGTTGACGCGTTGACCAGCAAAGACGCTTCCGGTGGCGTAACAAACGGCGTAACATCGGGGTATGTCGCAACCCGAAAACACCACGTCCGGCGTCCGCTATTACGCCAAACGTGACGATGAACTCACGGGGCCGTTCCCGACCTACGCCGACGCGATCGGTGATCATGTCGGCGTTGCGCGGCGCATTGCGGGCGGCCTACCCGCCGCGCAGGTGCTGCTCGATGTCGGCAGCGTCGGGATGCTGAACGAACGCGCAACCCGGCGACTGCTGATGACCGATCCGTTTCTGTCCGCAGTGTTCGAGCTCGGTCGGCGGCACGAACGTACGACGGATGCACAACACCACGACGACGGCGCGGCGATCGACCGAATGGTGCTCGCCGGCGTCATCCCGGCGCAGGATGTCACCGCGATAGGTCAGCGGCTCGGACTGCCAGCGCCAGAACGTGAGGGCATCGTCTCGGCGATCCGCGCATACGAGTACGCAGGGGACGATCCGCCGCTGGGCACCGACTTCACAATCCATCCGACGACGAAGCCACTGGGGCTCTGATGGCCGCGCACCTCGACCCGGAGATCGGCGCCGCGGCGATGCGGACGCTGCTCGTAAGCGACGACCCGATCGTGGTGTTCGACGCGTTCGTCGTGCTGAACACCGACCCGTCGCTGCACGCTCACTTCGCCGACAACGACACCAACGACGCCGAGCGTGTGCGGGCCGCGATCCGCCGGGCGATCGCACCGACGACCCTCTCCGGCGGCGCTCGGTATCCCCGCGATTCCGGCGGGACGGCGCGATGAATGATCTGGGGCTGGCGCCGGAGGTCGCCGACGCGATCATGCGGCGACTCGTGACGCCGACACCGTCGACCATGCTGCCGCCGATCGCCGCGCCGCGACCGCTGCAGATCCCGTCGACGATCCCGATGACGCCGTGGCAGCGAGCCGTGCTGGCGTACATCACGGCCAAGGCCGCCGAGGGCTGGCGCCTGCCGCCGGGCGGCGTAACGCTGTCGAGCTGGCGCCCGGAGGTGCCATGAGCGGCGTGACCGAGCCACTGCAGCCGTGGGCGGACCCCGACCACGATATCGGCGCCGATCTGCGCCGTGCTTTCGAGGACTCGCGCGAGCAATACTCTCGACCGCCCGAGACCGAATGAGCGTCCATAAGCAGTCGAATCGTCACGGTGACAGTTGGCGCGTGTTCTGGCGGGAAAACGGCAAGCAGCGCAGCCTGTCGTTCGCCGACGAGGACTCAGCGCAACGCTTCCAGACCAACGTCACCGTCCACGGGCCGGCCGAGGCGCTGCGTCTCGTTGAGATCGCCGAGGCCGGTGTGAGCGTGATGTCGCTCGTCGAGTGGCTCAGGACGCACTGCGACAGTCTCACCGGCATCGAGGACGGCTCGGTGAAGCGGTACCGCCGCTACATCGATCTCGATATCGAACCGTTTTTCGACGCCATGCCGATCGTCGCGGTCACCGAGAACAGCATCGGCAAATGGGTGCAGTGGATGGCGGCCAAGCCGGGCCGCAAGGTCAACGGCGAGCAACGGCCGATCTCGGGCAAGACGATTCAGAACAAACACGGCTTCCTGAGCGGCGCGCTCAACGCCGCGGTCGCGCACAAGCCGCCGATCATCGAGTCGAATCCCTGCCTGGGTCGCAAGCTGCCGACGACGGTCGTCGAGGACATGGTGTTCCTCGAGCCCGAGGAGTTCATGCTGATCCACGACTGCATCACGCAGGAGCGTTATCGCAAGCTCGCGTTGTGGTTGGTGTCGACCGGAATGCGGTTCAGTGAAGCGACCGCGCTCGAGCCGCGCCATATCGACCCGAAGACGAAGATCGCGCGGGTCCGGCAAGCCTGGAAGTACGCGCCGAAACGGGGCGATGTGAAGCTCGGGGCGCCCAAGACCAAGCGGTCTCGGCGCGACGTCAGCGTTCCGCAGAGTGCTATCGATGCCCTCGACCTCACCGCGCCGGGGTACCTATTCACCAACGGCGTCGGAAACCCGGTGCGCGCGCAGGAGTTCTACAACCTGGCGTGGAAGCCGGCCCGTGACGCGGCGATCGCGCAGGGGCTTACCAAGGTGCCGCGCGTGCACGATCTGCGGCACACCGCGGCATCGTGGTGGATTCAGGACGGCGTACCGCTGGCGGTGGTGCAGGCGCAGCTGGGGCACGAGTCGATCACGACGACGGTCAACCGGTACGGCCACATCGATCGGCGCAGCGCGGACATCGCGGCCTCAGCCATGGACCGTCGACTGACGAGCGGCAAGCCCGGTGACGCACCCGAGGGTGACGACGGCGGCGGCGACGGCGACGAGTAGAGCCGGAGGTTGCCAGCGCGTGACGTGCTGACTTCGTGACGGTGCCGATTCGGTTGAGATTGTGTCTTGATCCGATGTTTTTGCGGTAACGAACCGTGCAAATTAATGCTTATTCCGGCTATGTTTCAAGGTGTTTCGGGGGCGTCTGACCTGTTGGGAGGCAATGAAAGTGACAGAAGCTCGACGCCTACGCGGTGAGTTGCTTCGACGGCTTGACGCGTTCCCGTTTACGGAGTGGTCAGCCGCTCTGCTTATCGCGGTTATCGGCGTTATTGACCTCGCGGAGCCGTTCTCGATGCGCTCCGAGTCGTCGAGTGACTGTCACCTCACTGTCGTCCGCTGACCTGCGCGGCTTCCCCTTTTTGGGGTCGATGAACGTGAGGATGAGCAGCTCGCCGGGATCGACTCCGTAGACCTCAGCGGCACGAACAACGGTCTCGGCGCGTGGTGGGCGGCCGTATCGCCAGCCGGTGACTGCGCCGGGTGAGACGCCGAGCGATTCGGCGATTTCCTGCTGAGTGTGGTCGCCGTGGAGTTCCGCGAGCGCCGAGATGCGTTTCCACCAGCGGGTTTTCTGTGGCTCAGCCATCCAGCAAATTTACCGCGGTGAATGCAAACTCGCAAAGTTTGTACTGCAATGTTACAAACCGACACGCCGACAGCCCGATGTTGCTGCACTTTACTAAATCGCAGGTCGCCACCCAAAAACCCCACATAATCCCACGTCGCACACCATCTTTCGGATATGCAAACGTGCACCAAGGCATTGCAATCGTGCATCAGATTCACTACGGTGAACTGAACCACAAGCCCACAGGAGCCCGCCGTGCGACGACCGACCCTGACGCCCAACGCTGAGGGATTTAGCCGACTAGCGGCACACGCCGGCATCGCCGACAACTACCTCGCACTCGCCAACCGGATCGGCGTCAACGCCAGCACCGTCTCGCGGATCATGCGCGGCCAGCACGAACCGAGCGGCCGATTCATCGCCGCCGTCCTCAACGAATTCGGCATCAGTTGGTTCCACGAACTGTTCGACGTCCATGGAGGCAAAACCGCATGAAAAAGCAGTTCCACCAGGTACTCGAGTCGCTGATCGCTCAGCAGAAACGCTGCCGCGCGCTGCCCGACGACCACAAGCCGCACCACTGCGCACGCTGCCGGCGCCACATCCGGCACGCCAAGCTGCGCACCATCTCGCAGCGCCGCCAGGACGGAGCCGCACGCAATGCCGCCTGAGATCTACACCGTCGACGAGGCCGCCAAGATCCTCAACGTCTCCGGCACCTGGCTACGCCAGCAGCTCCGCGCCCGGCGATTCACTGCACTAAAAATCGCGGGCCGTTGGCGCATGACCGGCGAGCAGATCAACGAGGCGCTGGCTCAGATGACCAGCACGGCCCTGCCGCCCGCACCGGCGTCACCGTCCGGTCTGGTCCGCAACAGCCGATTCCGGCGGCGCACCGGCAGCACGCGGGCCAGCGCATGAGCCACGACCAGTTCGACGTCCTTACCCGAACACTGTCGGAGATCCGCGAGCACGTCGCCGACCTCGCGCAGCAGGGCGCAACACCCGAGATGCTCGCCCGCAGCGTCCGCTGGCTGCGCCACGAAGCCGACACCGCGCCCGGCGTCGACCACCAGCTCTACCGCACCCTCGCCGACACCATCGAACTCGAAATCGCGGCGATACAGAGACGTCAACCAGTCCAGTAACGCGAAAACCGGCCGCTGCAACGACCGGCTTTCACAACCAACCAGAAAGGGACACAACACGATGCGCACTCGCCCCACCAGGGTAACAGCCCAACACCGCATGCCGCCGCCACCACACACGAAGCTGATCGAGAAGATCGCCCTCGCCGTCACCGGCGCCGCGGCGCTGCTGATCCTCTCGTATGCACTGAGCGGCCTGATCGCACGCGCCGACACCGCGGCCGAGCAGCCCGGGCGCGCGACCTGCAGCACGGTCGACGTCCGCGAGCTGGCCGCGTGACCCCCGCCGACGACGCCATCGTCGACGTCGACGCGCCCGTCGAGCACATGCTGACGCCGTCCGCTGCTCTGCTGATCGACTACGCGCCGACCCGCAACATCGACCGCGTCGCCGACGATGCAGTCGAGATCGCCGAGAAGATCCGCCGCGTCGACCACTACCAGCTCTATGGCGAGCTGGTCGAACTGTGCGCCATGCACCCGGCCAAAGGCGCGCAGTTGCTCATGGCGTTCGCGGCATGGTTCGACCTCGACATGACCATGGTCGACCTACAGATCCGCGCCGAGCAGACCGCCGCCGAGGCGCAGAGCCGGACAAAACGATGACCGCGCACACGTTCTTCTGCGACCTGTGCGACGCGATGTACGTCATCGACGCCGACGACAAGTCGCGGCTCTGCGATCGCTGCTACCTGGTCTGCAACCCGCACCCGCCGATCGGGTCGCTTGTCCGATACGCCGACTGCATGGGCCGAGTCGTCGTCGGCGCCGTCATCGACTACCGCGGCCGCGGGCTGATGGTCCAGCAAAAGGGGCGCATCGGACACTCGATCATCACCCGTTGGGAGCGGGTCGACACATGACGAAACGAAGCCCGCGGCAGCTGGAAGCGTCACGCCGCAACATCCGAATCGCAATGGCGGCGCGCATCGAAAAAGCAGGGGCCTTCCAGGACCGCGCCGACTGTTTCGAGGCCGGACTCGCGGCGGGAATACCCGTATCGGCAGCTCTCGCTGACGGCGGCTGGACCAACGTCGAGGCCGCCAACCGCGCCTACAAACGCCACCGCCGACCGCAACCGACCGCGCTGCGCGCTGCCTACAACGAATGGCAGAACGACCAGGCCAAGGCACGTAGGCGCAGGGGGTGCAGTCGATGACATGCGAGGACGGACACCACGCCTGCGGACCGGACCAAATCTGCTGGCGCTGCGGCGAATACCAAGGAGACGAACAACCATGACAGCTCTCATCGAGCCGGGCAGCCCGGAATGGCTGCAGATGATCACGCCGAGCAAGGTCGCCGCGATCCTCGGCGTCTCGCGCTGGGAGTCGCCGTTTCGACTGTGGCATCGGATGAAGGGCAACCTGCCGCCCGAGCCACCGAAGGACATATTCGAGGTCGGCCACGATTTCGAGCCAGCGCTCGCGGCGATCTGGCGCCGTAAGAACCCCGCATGGCGCCTATCGCGCGGTGAGGTTCAGATCAGCAACCCGGACCTGTCGTTTCCGAACGTGGCGACCCTCGACCGGCGCGCCGTGCGCGGCAGCCTACGTCGGGTCGTCGAGTTCAAAACCGCTCGCCGCATGGAGGACTGGGGCGACGAGTTCACCGACCAGGCACCCGCCGACTACGCCGCGCAGGTCACGTTTCAGATGATCGTCACCGGCTACACCCGGTATCCGGCGCATCTGCTGGTCATGGGTCCGTACTTCAACGATCACGTCTACGAGATCCCCTACGACGAGGACATCGCCTGTCGAATCGTCTACCGCTGCAGTCAATTCTACGAGTCGCTGAAGTCCGACGCACCGCCACCGCTCGACGATTCAGTCGCAACCTACGAGGCCGTTCGACAGCTGCACCCGGACATCAACGCCGGCGAGATCGCCGAGATTGCACCGGCGCTCGCGTGCAACGTCGTCGACTGGCACCGCGAGCACGGCAACGCCGAGAAGTCACTGCTCGGCTACAAGACCGCACTGCTCGACGCGATGGGTAACGCGCAGATCGCCGAGTGCGGCGGCATCACCGTCGCCAAGCGCACACCAGCAGCCCGCGGCGCCGTCGCGCTGCGCATCGAAGCCAAGAACCACGAAGCCCTGCACGACGCCAACCGTGGCGCCTGGTAACCCACAAAGGAGACACCACCCCATGAACCCGATCGACACCACCGATACCCCGAACGTCCACATCGACGGTCCCGGCGTCACCGGCAACACCGCCCGCGCGGTCACGATCCCCGAACCCACCACAACCACCGTCGCGCCCGTAATGTTCGGCGGCCGAAGCGAGTTCACGCCGCACGAGATCGCGATGCTCAGGCAGATCGGCGTCGAGGACGCCGAGCCCGCCGACCTCGACTTGTTCTTCCACATCTGCCAACGCACCGGCCTCGACCCGTTCGCCCGGCAGATCTACATGATCGGCCGCGAGACCGACGTCAAGGTGCGCGTGCAGCTCGAGAACGGCAACAGCCGCGTCGAGACACAGCGGATGATGAAGTTCACCATTCAGACCGGCATCGACGGCTACCGACTCATCGGTGAGCGCGCCGCCCGCGCATTCGGCGACGAACTCGAACACGACGACCCGATGTGGCGCGGCAAACCCGGCAGCGACTACGACCGCTGGCTCGACTACTGGCCCGAGAGCGCCGGCCAGCCCGCCGCCTGCCGCTACACCATCCGCAAGAACGGCCGCCGCTACACCGCCACCTGCAACTTCAACGAATACGTCCAGTACAAGGGCAGCGGCGAGATGACGTCGATGTGGAAGAAGATGGGCGCCAACCAGATCGCGAAGTGCACCGAGGCCCAAGCGTGGCGCAAAGCCTATCCCGCTGATTTCTCCGGCGTGATCCTCGAGGACGCCGCGCAGCCGACCGTCATCGACGCCGACATCGAACCGCCGCGATCGCAGCCACGCAAGGGCGGCCGCGGACTCGACGGCCTCCGCGACGCCGTCGCCGATGACGAGGCAGCACCAGCACCACGAACTGTGGACTCGAAACGCGCCGACGCCGAGGACCGGCTCGCGGAACTGCTCACCGGTACCGAATGCCGCGACCGTCGCGAGGAAATCGTGCTGATCACCGCACTACTCGGTGAACCGTTCGAGCCGCTCGGTCTCCACGGTTTCGACAACCTCACCGACGACCAGATCGTCAAGATCGGCACGAAGCTCGCCGCCTGGGAGAAAGCCGGACGCCTGGCCGACGAAGCCAACGAGGTGCTGAACGCAGCACTGCTCGCCACCGAGGACGGTGCGGAGTGAGCAAATCACCGGCAGGGCACATCGCGCCCGACGATTTCGCGAACCGGTGCACCGTCACGCAGCTCGCATTCCGGCAGCACTTCACCACCCACGAGGTGCAGGAAGCCGCGAGCAGAGCGCTCGCCGCGCTCGACGACGTGACGCGGGCCGTTGATCGTGCCGCACTCCGAAGCCGAATCGACATGAACGAGCGGCAGATCAAGATCGACCGCCGCAAGCTCGCCGAACTCACCGAAGGGACCGAAACCTAATGCGCCACATCAAGATCGCGGCGGCCGCACTGGCATTGGGCGTCGCACTCACCGGTTGCTCAACGCTCAACCGCCAGGAACACCACGCGTGCCTGGTCACCGACAAGACGGTGCTCTACACGACCGTCGACGGCAACAGCAGCCGCACCAAACGCCTCGACACCAGCTGCGGCAGCTTCAACGTCACCGACAGCATCGGCGCCGGCTGGCAATCCTGGGACATCTGGCAACAACTGCACGTCGGCCAGACCTACGACATCACCACCGGCGGCTACCGATTCGCCGGCATGTTCCCGACCGTCGTCCGAGTCCACCGCGTCGAATCGAGAATCGTATGACCGACGACCCCGTCGAAGCGCTCGTGGACGCGCTGGTCGCTGCTGAACCTATTATCCGGCACATCAAGCCGCCCGACGAGATGCGGCAATGGGTGCTCGACGCGCTCGCCTCAATGGACCGGACGCTGCTCGTCGGACTGCCTGAGATCGACGTCATCAACGAGGGCGGTATCGCGTTCTGGTGGACGCCCGCGCAGGTCTACGGTCTACCGCCGCATGTGGGCGCGTCCGACGGCGGCGTTAGCGTTGGCGGTCTGCCACTAATGTCGGCGGACGAAGCCGTCAAGCTCGGTCTCGCGATCCTGGCCGCCGGCAATCACTGCCGGGGAGTCGAACGGCGCTCCGCCCGCGAGCGGTCCCGGCTCATCGGCCGACTGCGCGCCGACTACCGCGAGATCCTGGCCGATGGCGGCGACATCACACCCGGTGCCGACTCGATCGTGATGGCACTCATCGACCGGGGCTGGCGCCCCGCCGAGGACGCATCGTGACCGCGCCCGACGTCTCGTTGTTCCCGGAGATCCCCGCCGACGCCGGACTCTGGACTGCACCCATGCGCCGGCCAGCACCACCAGCACCGACCGTCGACTGCCACATCGCGGACTGTCAGCGATGCCTGGTCGAGCAGCTCGCCGCCGAGCTGGCCCTCGCCGACCCCTACGTCGACGCCGGCTGGTCGGCCGACGTCGTCCACCACTTCCGCGCCCGCAAGCTCATCGAACGCGGCTGGCGCCCAACACAGGAGGACCGATCGTGAACGCTCCCGAATGGGCGGCCGACGCCCACGACCCCCGCACACTCGCCGCACTCGCCAAACGCTGCCCACAATGCGCAGCCACACCCGACCAGCACTGCCGGCCCTACAACCGTGAGCGCATCGTCCACGAGCAACGCGTACCGGCCGGTGCGGCATTCCACCCGGACGGGACGCTCGCATGAACGCCGACATCAACCGCGCCCGCGCAATGCTCCAACGAGTCAACCCGGGACCGTGGTGGTGGGGCGGCAACACCGCCGGCCACGGCGACGTCGCGCTGCACTCCCGCGCGCCCGGTTACGGCGTCATCGACATCATGCGAACCTGCACCGACCACCGCACCGCCGAGGAAATCGGCGCGGAATGGGACCGAACCGGCGAACTGCAGGACTGCATCAGCCGCGACGACTACATCGAACACGAGACCGACCACCCGCAGAAATACCTCGCGTTCATCGAAACCGAGCACATGACCGTGCAACTCGGCCGCGATCACGCAACCTACGAGGTCGCCCGCAACCAGGGACTGCCCGACGACACACCACGCGATCATCCGAAGGTCTACCGCGCCGACGTCGTCGCCGTCCGCAACGCACACGCCGAATTCATCGCCGCCAGCCCGCAACTCGTCGCCGGCCTACTCGCCGCCATCGACCGCGTCGCGGCCGTCGTCGAGGATCTCCGAGCGCACCGCGCCACCACGCCCGATGACGACGACCACGAGATCATCTGCGACGTCGAGAGCACCATCGCCGACCGCATCATGCAGGCACTCACGGGCGGTGACGCCGCGTGATGACCGATCAGCGCGACGAGCGTCTCATCGCCGCCGAGCAGCTGCTCAAGGACGGCAGCGGCTACCGCGAAGCCGCACGCACCGTTCACGTCTCCCGGGGCCAGCTCGCGCAGATGTTCCCCGGATACGGTCTGAGTCTCGCCGACAGTGCGCGACGTGCTCGGCTCGCCCGCGATTTCAATGCCGCACTGCGCGACGCACACACGCAGCGAGCCGCCCATGACTGACTGTCGCGAGCTGGGCCCGACGTCGTGGTGCGCGGCGGGGCGCCATGATCGTTGCGAGCATCGTCCCGGCGGCGCGCAGCACGGCGGCGTCTGGCTGCCCGGCGGCTACGTGTCCATGCCGCCCATGCGCGGCCGGACCGGCACCGACCCCTACCCGGACACCAACGTGGCCGTCGTCGACCGCATCGTGCACCCGAGTCGCACCTACCACTGCCCGTGCGACTGCCACCAACAAGAGCCGACCGGCCAACTCGAACTATTCGGAGCGGCGTCGTGAGCCACTGCGCGACGAACTTCGACGAACTCCGCATCGACCAGGACGTCGCCGTCGTGTTCGGAGCCGGCGACGTCCGGCCCGGCTACGTCGAACGCATCACCGGCGCATTTGCCTACGTCCGACTCAACGACGGCAGCGTCGCCGAATGCCGCCCGTATGCCGTGATAGTCGCCGACCACACCGGGCCGCCGCCGGGGCTGCCGCTGCCGATGCAACTCGATCTATTTCAGGGGATGCCATGACCGCGCCGACGATGACCACCCGCGAGCTGATGGACCGGCTGCAGCGGCATTACATCAAGCCCGGTGCGCCGCTGCCCGGCGGGATCTTCCTGCCCGAGGTCGGCTGGAATGGTGCGGCCGGCGGCGGCTGCGACGCTATCTATGTCGGATTCACCAGCACCAGCGGCCGTATCCTCGTCGGCCACGAGCTCAAGGTCAGTCGCGCCGACTGGCTCAACGAGCTACGCAAACCCGGCAAAGCCGACCGGTGGGCCGACCAATGTCACCAGTGGTACCTGGTCGTCAACGATCCCACGATCGTTCAGGACGGTGAACTACCCGCCGGCTGGGGACTGATGGTGCCCGGCCCGTCGAAAACCCGGATGCGCGTGCTGGTCAAGGCCGAGACCAAGGTCGATCACACGCCGGCGTGGCATGCCGTCCGGTCGATCATGGCCCGACAGGACACCCTGCGCGCCGAAGCCATCCTGAACGGTCAACGTCGCGCCGACGAGCGCGCACGCGCAGACATCCGCGAACAGGTCAATCAGGAAGTCGGACGCCGCGCCGGCATCACACCCGAAGTCCAACGTGCCCGAGAACTAGTCGCCGTCATCCATGACCGATGCGGATACCTGCCAACCGACACCGAAGAACTCGCCGATGCCATCGTCGAAACCCTCAATGGCAAACGCACCCTCGACGACGTAAAGCACCTCGCGCGCAATCGCCTAGCCGCCATCAAACAGGCGACCGAATCCCTCGAATCCAGTTACCAATACCGCGAGCTGAAACGCCGACTCGGCGAGATCGCCCGAGACGAGCGCAGCGCATGACCGGCCCGGATCTCGCCGACTGCGATTTCTACGCCGAGTTGAACGATGCCGGCTATTTCGTCGGCCGCTGCCCGCAATACCCCGACGTCCACGGCCGCTCACGCCGCAACCGGCTCGACGCCCTCGACGACATCATCACCAGCGTCCGCGACCACATCCAACGCCAAACCGACAGGGAAACACCATGAGCGAGAATCGCATTGTTACCCCGCAGGTCGCCGAACTGGTCGACCGCTACGCGGAGCGCGAACTCGACGACGCCCGGAAATTCGACAACAGCACACCGCTCGACGAGTCGGGTATCTACTCGCTGCACATGCTGGCCGCGCGGATCTACGCGTACGGATTCAGCGACGGTGAGCGCGTCGCGATGACACGGCACCAGGGCGAACGACAGCGCGCCCGGAACGCAGAAACGGCCCACGTCTGATGGGCGACTGGCCTGGACACACCACGCGGCCGTGTAAGGCCTGCGGGCACCCCGGCGGTCATCATCAGCCGTCGTGCATGTTCATCATCAACGACGAAGGCCTCGGCCGTTACTGCTGCTGCACCAGCTACAGCTGCCCGGACACACAGCAGCTCGGACTGTTCGAGTCGGCCGAATCCACCAGCTCTGCGGTGATCAGCGACTGCGGCCTGTACCGGTACGAACTGATCCGGCGTTGGGGTGCGGGCAAGCTCGTCGAGTTCATCATGCTCAACCCGAGCACTGCGGACGCTGCGGCTGACGATCCGACCATCCGGCGCTGCATGGGGTTCGCTCGAGCGTGGCGTTACGACGGCATCATCGTGCGCAACCTGTATGCGTATCGCTCGACCGACCCGCGGGGCCTCGTCGCGATCGACGACCCGATCGGGCCACGCAACCGCGAGTTCCTGACCGCCGGCGGCGCCGGCCTCACGATCGTGGCGTGGGGTTCTCATCCTGCGGCATCGCATTGGTGGCACAACTGTCACGGTGACGTCACCGACACCGCGGGCGCGCTACGTCAGCGGGAACTGTGGTGTCTTGGCATCAACGGCAATGGCTCACCGAAACACCCGCTGTACATACCCGGCCGCGTTGCGCCGCGGCGATGGACACCAGCATGAGCGATCCGGCAGTCGAGGCCGCACGACGGGCGTGGAAGGGACGACAGATCCCTATGCCACCCGACCTGATCGTCGCTGCCCGTGAGGCTCTAACGCCGATACGGGAACTGCACCGCCCGTTCACCCGCGACTACCTCGGCGGGGATGGACGCACCGTGTGCGACCACTGCCTAGGCCCGGTCGACTGGCCGTGCCTGACGGCGCGGTTTGCCTACGCCAGCGAGGAACTGCCGTGATCACATGGCTGTCCGACAGGAACGACCCGCGCGTGCAGGCCGCTCTCGAACGATCGTGCGGTGTCTGCACCGCGCCGGCCGGCCACGACTGCCACACGATCATCGCGCCCTGGCGCGCGCTGTCGACCGGCATCGTCCACATGACTCGCGTGCCCAAGCGCGCCCTATTCGGAACGGAGAACCCCGCTACATGACGACCCGCGAGTTCGCGAAGAACCTGTTTTCGCAGTGGTCCGACGACGATTTCACCGCGCAGCCGGTGTTCGACAAGCTGCTGTTTCAGGTGCTCAGCGGTCAGCGTGCGGTGAACGCGGCCGGGGTGCAGCCGATCAACTTCACGCGGTGGGCGAAGGCCATGCGGGACGGTGACCGGCTGCCGACGACCGATGAGCTGCGCGCGGCCCTGGCGCGCATGGAGGCCCGTCGGTATGTGTTCCTCGACGAGGACACCGGAGAACTGTTGATTCGCACGCGGATGCGCAACGACGGGCTCGAGAAACAGCCGACGGTGTTCCTGTCGGCGCTGCGGTTCCTGTCGGTGTTCGACTCACCGAAGTTCGCGACGGTGATGTACGGCGAACTCGAGCTGATGTCCGTGCCTGAGGTGCGCGGCGAGTCCGATCACGCGCAGCGTCTGCGTACGGCGCTCGAGCTGGCGTGCATCGCGGCCCGTGAGCACTTGGCTTCCCTCGCCGAACGGTATGAGATACCCAATGCGGCACCCAACCCGATACCCAATCGGGTACCCAATGAGATACCCAATGCGCGACCTGCGGAAACAGGTGCTGACCCGATACCCAATCGGATACCCAATCCCATACCCTCAGTTTCTGTTTCAGGTTCTGTTTCTGTTTCAAACCCACCTACCGATGTTGGTCCGGTGGGTTCGCGCGAGCGCGCACGCGAGGCCGGCGACGGCGACACGGCCAGCGTTCCCGGCCCGGACGACGAACCCCCCACGCGATGCAAACAACACGCCGAACTACCCGCTGACGCCGAGATCCCCAACTGCGGACCGTGCGCGAACTTCCGGCGAGCCAACGAACGCTGGCACGACCGGCAGCGCCGCCGGCACGCTCAAGCCCAATCCGACGCAGCACACGCAGCCGCCGCGCTCAAAGCCCGCGATATCGCCGACTGCACGCTGTGCGACGCCGACGGCTACCGCAACGGCCGCGTCTGCGGACACAACCCCGAACAGGACGCGATCAACGAAAACGGCTCAGCGGCCGCCAGAGCCGCGCTAGCTGCCAGCCGGGCACAACCACGCCCGGATGACCCCGAAAGCTCGTCCACGCCGCCACTAGCCGACAAAAACATGCCGGAGGATTTAGTTTAGTGAACGAAATCCGACCCGAGGACGTCCTCGCGCGACTCGACTGGCAGACCCTCACCTGCCAATCCGCCCGCGGCTGCAAGAACCCCGCGAAATACGCGATGGAGATCCACGCCATCGACTGCTGCGACGCCCAAGCCACCAACGATTTCGGCAACGTCGTCGTCATCCTGTGCAAGCCCTGCTACGCCGCGCTGATCCGCGATACGAACCGACTCCTGGGCAAGCTCGCATACTTCGGCAGACCGCACTGCATGACCTGCCACGCGCCGCTACGCGCCACCACCGACGCGCTTCGAGCGGCGGTCGCCCTGTGAGCCAGTGCCCGATCCCAAAGTGCGACAACGCCACCGGCACCCGGCGGCGCATCTGCCGCGTGCACGCCGACGAGCTGCGCGACATGCTGCGCTCACTCGTCAGCACCGCAACCCACAGCGGACACCGCGGACCCGGCGCACTCGACTACCTCGACGACGCCTGCAGCGGTGCAACAAAGCTCGGCGAGCAGGCACGCCACATCACCGAGCACGACGCGCCAATGCCGGTCAACTTCAACGCCAACAGCCTGCAGAAAAGCACCGCGATCACCATCATCTCGTGGGCGATCATCCTGCACGCCGACATCCGCACCGACCTGACCATCTGGGGCGGCCACAATGCCGCACGCCAAGCTGCGACGTGGCTCGCAGACAACATCGAAGCCATCGCCTACAACGAGCACGTCGCGCAGCTGCACGCCGACATCAAACGCACCATCACCGCGATCGAGCACTCGATCAACCGGCGCCGGCCGCCGCGCTACTGCGGACCTTGCCCGGCCCCACACCCCGAGACGCCCGACCGTCGCTGCGATGCCGAGATCACCGCACACCGACGCGCCAAGACCATTCGCTGCCGGCAATGCAAGACCGAGCACCAGGTCGACGAGCTGATCCGCGAGAACCTGGACGGCCTCGGGCACTGGCACTTCCACGCCCACGAGGTGCTGCGCATTCTCGACGGTTTCGAGATCCCGATCAGCAAGACGACGTTCTACCGCTGGCGCCGCGAGGGCAAGCTGCAACCCGCGCACTACGACGGCGCCGGCAAGCCGCTGTTTCTGTTCGCTGACGTGCAGAAACTCGTCGAACAAAGCGCCAACAAACGCACCAGCAACACGCCGATACACACGACAGGAGCATGACAATGGACCAACCCGCTGCTACCGTGGCACCTCGAGATGCCAGCGGCACCACTATGTCCGAAGACGAACGTAGTGCCGCAGTCCTCATCGAGAACAACCTCGGCAAGCTACCCGGACGCGACGGCAACGTCATTCGCCTGATGCAGTTCTCCACATTCGGCCGCAGTGACATCGCCGCCGGGCGCATCAACGAAGCCCGACGCGACACCGCCGAAGCGATCGTGCGGTTACTGACCGAACACGGCTATCGAGTTTCGCGATGAACATATTCCAGCCCGGAACTTCTCCGCGGAAACTGACCAACGACCAGGCAATAGAATTCGTTCGCGCCCTGGTTACCGCCATAAACCGCTCCAAAAACGTGCCACTACAAGGAGAACTCAGGTGCGCCGATAACGGCGACTTGATCGTGACTCTTACGCCGACTAGCGGCTGAGAAAACATGGCGCCCAACAAGCGCACCACCAAAGAGAAGGGGCTCGGCCACGCACACCGCGTGCAAGCCGAATACCTCAAGAGCCGGCACATTGAGGGCACGCTCTGCTGGTGGTGCGGCGAGCCCATGTACCTCGTGCAGGGACTCCAAGCAGACCACTCGATTCCGCGCTCGCAAGGCGGCACGGTAGCCGACCGTCTGCTGCATGGTCCATGCAACGGTGAGCGCGGCGACGGCAGCCGCGACCACTTGCGACCCGCGCTCGTGGGACGCAAGCCGCCGACCAACCTCGACGAACTCGGACCGTTCGTCATGCGTTGGCCCTGGTCACAGCAAGATCAGCCCGCGTAAGGCATCAGCATGCCAGCGAACCCTCTCGCCTCAATGACCAGCGGAAACGCCGGACCAGCAACCCCCCCGAACATTTGTTCGACCCCGGGGGGGTGCCGCGACGCCTCGCCCCACGTCGTGCGCCCCCCTCCGTAACGAAAAAAATGGAAAAATGGCAGGTCAGCGGCATTTTTGACCGAAATCGCGCTGACCAGCTTAAATGCCGGAATTGGTGCTGATTTCGATGGAAACGACGCCGCTCGACGACGATGATGACGTCACCGACGTCCGCGACACCATCGACCCCGAATCGGTGCTGCGGAAGTTCCTCGCGGGCGCGACGTACCACGATCTCGCCGAGGATCTCGTCGTCAGCGAGCAGGTCGTCGAGGATGTGCTACGCGCGGCGATGATCCGGCGGGCGCCGCGACGTGAGTTCCTGGCCGAGAACGCCGAGGCCGTCGAGCTCGAGCGTCGCGAGGCGCTGTTCCGATCGCAGTATCGCACCGCGATCGGCATGGGCGAAGATGCGCCGGCGGCGGCCCGGATCTGCCTGAAGCTGCTCGACGGGATGCGCGACAGCCTGGCGGCAGTCGGCGGCGGTGTCGCGGCCAGCACGACCACCGAGGACGCGCTGCGAGCGTTGAAAGTGAAGCTGGCGACGGAGATCGACGCCTGCCGGGACGCCCGCAAGCTGACATCGCTGACGCGGCAACTGCTGACGGTGATGGCCGAGCTGGACGCGAAGTCCCCGCCGCCGCATTCCAAGCGTGACGAGGTGAAAGCGCAGCGTGACAAGCGACGACGAGACGCCGCGCGGCGATCAGACACCCCGGATTCTGGTAGCACCACCGGCTGAGACCAGCGCGGCCCCCGAGGCGATCGCGTTCGTCGAGCAGCTCGGGATGGAGCTCTACCCGTGGCAGAAACTCGCCCTGCATCACGCGCTAGGGGAGACCGACCAGGGCCTGTGGTCGGCGTTCGAGGTTGGGTTGACGGTCCCTCGGCAGAATGGCAAATCCGCGATTATCGAAGTAATGATGATCGCCGGGCTACTGGTGTTCGACGAGGAATTGATCGTCTATTCGGCGCACGAATTCCGCACGGTCAAAGAGATCATGCGGCGCGTCGAGTCCCTGCTGAAAGCATCGGGGGAGAAGTACAAGCCGAAACGCTCGCACGGCGAGGAGGGTTTCGTTCTCGGACCGGACGCGCACGACCCTGAGGCGCCGCGAATGCTGTTCGTCTCGCGAACAGGGGCCGTAACGCGTGGTCTGTCGGGCGATCGGGTGATCCTCGACGAGGCGATGATCATCAAGCCGGAAACGGTCGGCGCGATGATGCCGACGATGAGCGCGCGGCCGAATCCGCAGATCGTCTACGCGGGCAGTGCGGTCGACCAGATCGTGCACGACCACGGCCACGTCTTCGCCGGCGTCCGCAAGCGCGCGATCGACCGCAGCAGCCCGCGCCTGTGTTACCTCGAATGGGGTTGTGAGGACGACGCCGACCCGACGAGCACACGGGAGCGGCTGCGGTCGAATCCGTCTGTCGGGTATGGGTTTATGACTCTCGATTACATCGAGAACGAATACCAGGCGATGCGGTATACGCCGAAAATCTTCTTTGTTGAGCGGCTCGGCGTCGGTGACTGGCCGACCCTCGAGGATCTACAGAAACCGCCGATCACCCCGGAGCTGTGGGGCCGGCTGCACGACATGACGCCCGGCCTGGTGACGCCCGGCCCCGGTGCGATCGCCATCGACCGCGGGCCGTCGTCACGGACATGGGTCATCGTCGGCGCGCAGCGTTCCGCGGGGAAGACGGTCGCCGTCGAGGTCGGGTTCTGCCAGAACGCCAGCGCTACCGATGTCGTCGAGAAGATCGTTGCGATTGTCACCGAATGCGATCCGGCTGTGATCGTGATTGACCAAAAGTCGCCGGCGGCGATCCTGAAGCCGTTCCTGATCGAGGCCGGTCTCGAGCCGCACATGACGAACTTCGGTGAATACCTGGTCGCGTGGGAGGGAATCCTCGAGGCCGTCGATCAGCAGCAGTTGAGTCACAGCGGTCAGCGGGTGCTCGACCAGGCGGTGCTGACGACGCTGAAAAAGGATCTGCCGGACGGTTTGCGGTCGGTGCCGACGCCGTCGGCCGGCTCGTGGATGGGGCCGACGGTCGCGATGATGCTCGCCCACTGGGGTCTGCTCAATTTCTCGGAGCCGCCGCGCAATTCGCCGCCGCCGATGCAGGACACGGGACCGGAGCACGACCGCGGCGACAGTGATCTCGACGTAATGAACGCGCCTTTCTAGCGGCGCCCGATAGCGAAAGGTGGTCGTAGGCAGTGGCTTCGATGACCACCGAACTTGGGTTCACGAACGCATTTCCCGGACTGCTGTCGGCTTACAGTCAGTGGGACCAGTTCGAGCAGGTACCCGAACTACTGTGGCCCGACGCGATCCGCACCTACACACGGATGTGGCGCGAGGAATCGCGGCTGGCGAGCGTCTACTACGCGATCGCACTGCCGATCATGCAAACGCAGTGGCGTATCGACCCCAACGGCGCGCCGGACGCGGTCGTTCAGCACGTCTCAGACGACCTCGGGCTGCCGGTCGTCGGCGAGGACGCCAATAAGCCCCAGCCGCGCACGAAGGGCCGTTTTTCGTGGCTCGAACACCTGCAGTGGGCGATGCGTCACCTGCACTTCGGGCACGCTGTTTTCGAGCAGGTATACCGGCTCGACGACAAGGGCAAGCTGCGACTGCGCAAGCTCGCGCCTCGCCCGCAATCGACCATCGCGTTCTGGAATGTCGACGCCGACGGCGGACTGATCGGCATTCAGCAGTGGCCGCCCGGTACCGGATTCGGGGCCGCCGCCGGCGCCCCGAACTTCCTCGGCGCCTGGGCGCAAGAGATCCCGGTGAACCGGCTCGTCGTCTACACACGCGACCGCGATCCCGGAGTCTGGACCGGCAACAGCATATTCCGGCCGGCATACAAGAACTGGCTGCTCAAAGACGAGCTGATCCGCATCGAAGCCACAGCCGCCCGACGTAACGGCGTCGGTGTCCCGGTCGTGAAAGCGCCGCAATCGGTGTCGGCCGCCCTCGGCTCCGAAGCACTGGCCCCGTACCTGAAGATCGCGCAGCAGTACCGCGGCGGCAACAACGCCGGTGTCGCGCTCCCTGACGGCGCCGATTTCGAGCTGGCCGGTGTTAAGGGCAACCTGCCGTCCGGCTTCATCCGGCAGGCGATCGAATACCACGACAAGCAGATGGCACTCGCGGCGCTGGCGCACTTCCTGAACCTCGATCGCGGTGGCAGCTTCGCCCTGGCCTCGGTGCAGGCCGATACGTTCTCCCAGGGCGTGCAGCAGACCGCCGAAACCGTGCGGGATGTCGCGCAGGCGCACATCGTCGAGGACATCGTCGATACGAATTTCGGCGAGGACTCACCGTCCCCGAGGATCGTGTTCGACGCGATCGGATCGCAGCAGGACGCATCGGCCGCTGCCCTGCAGATGCTGGTCAACGCCGGAATCATCACGCCCGACCCGCAACTCGAGGCGTTCGAGCGGCAGTCGATGGGCCTGCCGGGAGCCGATCCCGACGCGCAGGACGGCGACGACGAGAAGCTGCCGGTTCCCGACAACCGACCGCCGGTCACCGTGCCGATCGCGACCACGCACACGCCCGACGGCATGGCGTTCACCTCGCGGGCACGCGTCACCGCCAGCCGCCGGCCGCGCGCCACGATCTCGAGCGACGGAGAGCTGACGCTGTGGTGAACACGCTCATCGACTACCTGACCTGGCTGCTGCGCTGGCCGCTGTGCCGACTGTTCGACTGCCACGGTCTCGCGTGCCGCGACCGAGAGAATCACGACCCCGAATCTGGAAGGTGGACGACCCGATGGTGAGCCACAACCCCGAAAAGACCGGCTTGACAGTCAACGTCGCGCCCGTGCTCAACGTCGAGGAGCTCGAGGCGATCGCCGAGCAGATCGAGCAGCGCATCGGCGCCGCGGTCGCGGCCGGTCTGCAGCTCGGCTTCGCCACGCTGTTTGCGGCGCTCGGCGTCGAACCCGCGGCGCTCGCCGATAACGAGAACGGTGCGGGCTGATGGTGAACCTCAAGACGGTCAAGGACCGGGAGCTGATGCGCGTCGGCAACTACAAGCTGCGTTCGGGTGATTTCTCGGTCACTCGCGAGACGATCGCCGCCGCGGTGGCCGCGCACGAGGCAGGCATCCTGCGCAAGCCGACGATCCGGCTCGGACACGGTGACCCGCGATTCACCGGAGATCCGGCCGTGGGCTTCGTCGACAACCTGTCCACCTCGGAGGACGGCGACGTGCTTTACGGCGACCTGGCCGGCGTGCCGGAATGGCTGGCCGACATCATGCCGAGCGCGTACCCGTCGCTGTCGATCGAAGGCCAGGAGGACTACACCGACGCCGCCGGCGAGCAGCACGATTTCGTGCTGACCGGCCTGGCGCTGCTCGGCGCGACACCGCCCGGCATCGACACGCTTAAGAGCGTGCAGGACGTCGCCGAGCTGTACCAGGTCGCCGCCGCGCGTGAGATCGGCGGCACCGCTGTCGCGTTCACGGTCGAGGCGTCCACGTTCCGCGACCGCACCGACGCCAAAGAGCCGTGGGGTGACGTCGACTACGCGGACCCGGGCTACCTCGACCGCGACGACCAGCCGGCCGAACCCGGTCACGGCGTGAAGCGGTACCCGCTCAACGATCGCGACCACGTCAAGAGCGCGTGGTCGTTCATCAACGAGAAAAAGAATCAAAAGCCGTACACCGCAACGCAACTCGATCACATCAAGTCGGCGATCGAGAAGGCAGCGGCGAAGTTTTCCATCAAGATCGAAGCCGCAGCCGCGGTTTCCCAACAGGAAGGGGCCGCAATGGCTCTCCCCGAGAAGATCGCCGCGGCACTCGGCATCGCCGCCGACGCTGACGAGGACGCCGTCACGGCTGCCTGGGACGCGCACGTTGCGGCCACCGAAGCCGAGGCCGCGCAGCGCGTGGCAGCGGCCGCCGCGCCGGCCGCCGGCGTGATGCAGATCGAGGCATCGGTGTACGACCAGCTGCGGTCGGACGCCGAGGCCGGGCGCGTGGCGCGTGATCAGCAGATCGCCGACGAGGACACGCGCACCGTTGAGGCCGCGATCGCCGCCGGCAAGATCGCTCCGGCCCGCAAGGATCACTGGCTCGAGGCGCTCAAGGCTGACCGCGAGGGCAACAAGCAGGTGCTGGCGGCGCTGGCGCCCGGCCTGATCCCGGTCGCCGAGATGGGCCACAGCATCCCCGCACCCGAAGGCGGTGAGGACAACGTCGCGCAGCAGGGCTACGAGACGTTCATGAGCAAGCTCGGCTTCAACCCGAAGGGCGGTAACTGACATGGCCGGCACGGACTACATGCCGAAGTTCCTCGGCGGCTGCACGATCACCTGCATCGCGACCGCGGACATCACCGCCGGTCAGCTGGTGGTGAACAGTGGCGACTACAAGGTGGCGCCGGCCTCGGCGGCCGCCGCCAAGCAGTTCGGCGTCGCCGTCCGCACGGTGAAGGCCGGCCAGAAGGTCGCCGTGTGGTTCGAGGGCGTGCACCCGCTGGCGGCGTCCGGGGCGATCGCGGCCGGCGCTCCGGTCATCGCCGCGGCCAGCGGTGCTGTCGCCGCGGCCGCCGTCGACACTCCGGTCGGCCAGATCGTCGGCTACGCGATGGCCGCCGCCGCCAACAGCCTGGTCGACGTCCGACTGTCCTACTGACCCCACCCCCCAATCGAACGGCACCGGATCGTTTCCTCCTTGGCGATCCGGTGCCGTTCTCACTACCTGAAAGGTAAACGGCCATGACCGTTTTGAACCCTCCCGGCGCGCCGACGGGTGATCTGACTACGCAGGACATCATCGCGATTTCGCGGTTCCTCAACGACCCGACCATGCTCTACCGGGCGCTGCGCACCATTGCCGACCAGATGTACGTCTCCGACAAGATCCTCAAGTCGCAGATCTACACCGATTCCGGCTCGATCCTGTACGAGCAGATCGAATCGATCTTCGCTGGCCGGCAGCCGCAGGCGATCGAGCCCGGCGGTGAATACCCGCTGGCCCCGATCCCCACCGGCCCGGCGCAGATCGCATCGACCGTGAAGTGGGGCCTCGACACGCTGATCTTCGACGAGTCGATCGCACGCCAGAACTGGCAGCCGCTGCAGGTATCGCTGGTCAAGCTGATCAACAGCATGGTCGACACGATCGACAGTGTCGCGATGTCCGCGATCGTCGCAGCTATCACCCAGCAACAGGCCGCCGGCGCGAACTCGATCACCAGCACCGCGCCGACCACCAAGCGGTACTGGGACGGCTCGGGTGATGCGGCGGCGAACATTCTGCGCGACGTGATGATGGGCGACCAGGTGCTGCGGAAACTCAAGCAGGGGTACGTCGCCGACACGGTGCTCTGCGACCTCGAGACGTTCGCGCTGGTGTTCAGCGACGAAGCGCTTAACGCGCGGTGGGCGCGTGAGGACATCGGCAGCAGCGGCGTTACCGCGATGCCGGTGTTCGAGGGCCTCAACTCGAGCATGGCAGGGAAGCTGGCCGGCAAGCTGTGGCTCGGCTCCCCGAACCTGCCGACGTCGCCGTACGCGGCTGTGATCGACACGAAGGTGTTCGGCGGCATGGCCGACGAGAAGCTGCCGGCGCCCGGCTACACCGGGGCAACAACGCCCGGTGCCGACGCCGACGGTGGCGCCGGTGCTGGCCGTTCGTTGGTGCAGACGAAGTCGATGCGCGAGGACTCGAACGACCGGTGGCGTGTTCGTGCCCGCCGGATCACGACGCCGTTCATCGTCGAGCCGTTGGCCGCCGTTGAGATCACCGGGATTCTGCCCTCGTGAGCGGTTACGAGGTTGTCGCTCCGATGGTCAACGCAGCCGACCCGGATGGTCGACTGCAGCCGTACTACGCCGGTTCGGTGATTCGGTGGCTCAACGACGTGCAGCGAGCGCATTTCGTGCGTCTGGGGCTCGTCGTGCCGCTCGGCGACCACGACGCCGACGGGCTGCGGGATGACGTCCCGCAGCCCACGGTGCCACCGGGTGCATTCGCGCAGGAGCCGACCACCGAAGCGGCTATTGAGCCGGTCGATCGGCCTGCGCAGGTCGCGTCGAAAGAGCAGTGGGTCGCCTACGCGGTCAGCCAAGGCATGGAGTTCGCCGAGGCCGACGCGATGAGCAAGGTCGATCTCATCGCCAAGTACCGCGACTGACGATGGTGGGGTGAGCGGCGGTGACCAGTCCCGTGCAGCCGTTTCTGGACATCAGCGGGTTTCTTGCCCTGTGGGATGGTCCGCCGCTCACCCCGCAACGTCGCGCGATGGCGACGCTGCTGCTCACCGTCGCGTCGTCGTGGATCTACGACCACAAACCCGGCATCAGCTCCGACGATCCGGCGGCGCAGTTCGTCGTCTACGACGTCGTCAGTAATGCCGTGCGTTACCAGCGCTACGGCAAGCTGCAGACCTACTCGAAGACGGCCGGACACCGCATGGACGCCGGCAGTTTCGCCGAGCCCATGAAAGCGCTCGAGTTCACCGACACGCACAAGCAGCTGCTCGGCATCCCGCTCGAGGCCGTGCCGATGTCGAGTTGCGTGCCGAACGATTTCGACGCCGACGACCGTCACGCGGGCTGGCCTACGCCGTGGTCTGGCGTCGGCACGCCGTGGACGTACCCGTGAGCGGCGAATACCCGGGCGGCGACACCGTTTACGTCGTCACCGACGTCGCCACCGGCCAAAAGGACGGTCTCAACCAGCCGAAATTCGGTGAATCGGTCGCCGAGGTGTTCGGTTGCGTGTTCGACGTGGTCTCGACAGGTCCGACCGAAGAACAGTCGGACACCACGACCAACAGTGAGCGCGCGTGGGTGTTCCTACCGATCGTCGACGGCCAGGGCATCCCGACCGTTGACTTCGACCAGGACGGCGAGCTGGTGTACATCGCCGAGATTCCGAACACGGCCCGGTTGCGGCCGGAGCGCGGCACCGCGCTCGGCCAGCGGGATTACAAGATCATCGGCCGACCCGAGGTGCAATACGACCTCGACGGCCAACCCGACCACGTGTGGATCGTCTGCGAATGGCGCGGCGGCGGAAAGCCGACCGATGGCGGATAAGGCTGAATCAGTAGCCGCGCTCGAGGCGGCGATCGAAGCGGTAGCCGCGCTGATGTTCGACGACGACGAGGTCGTTACCGATGCCGTATTGGTTCTCGGCGCGCAACGCATCGATGACGCCGGCGACCGGATCGGACGCATCGGCAATTTCCCGCGACACGGACCGCAACCGCCATACATCACTGCCGGTCTGCTCGTCGGGGCGATCGACCTGATGAAGAGCCCGAACCGTGGAAGCGATGCCGACTGATGGCGGGTGAGATCGAGGCGATTCTCGCCGCCGCCGGCGCGGCCCTGACGGCGCGCGAGGTCGAGGACGGCCTCGATCACTTCGCCGGCGAGGTCTGCGAATACGCGCGGTCGATTGCGCCGGTGTTCGGCGACCGGCCACCGAAACGCGATGCGCCGCCGTTCGACGAGCCGGGCGGTTTCCGCGATTCGATCCACGTCGAGCACCCGCGGCGGGGTGTGCGGCGTGTGATCTCGCGACTCGATCCGCTCGCACTGTGGCAGGAGTTGGGCACGATCCACATGCCTGAGTACGCGGTGTTCAGCCGGACGGCCGAGCACTTCGGCGGTACAGCACCGGTGATCGGCGATGACGGCGTGATGCACGCGCAGTCGCACCTACGCAAGGCACTCGTCCGGCTCGCCGAGCTGCACGCGGCCGGAGCCGGGGCCGACGAGATCGCCGTGCAGCAGACCCGAGTCCGCATGGCACGTCAGCAGCGATCCGCGGAATTCCGTCGCGGCCAGAACGAACGACGCCGCAGCCGCCGCGCAGCGGGCCGGCCCGGCAAGGGGAGACGGCACCGATGATCGACTACGGCAAGTCCATACCGCCGGAGGCGTTCATCATCGGCGCGCTGATGCCGCTCGGCTACTTCGTTGGGCCAGAGCACGGCAGTGACGACGACCTGCCGGCGTTCGTCGTGACGTCCCTGCACCCGCATAGCGACCGCGTGATGCAGCGGGCGTTGGTGTCGGTCGCGACGCTCGGCGAGACCCGCGATAAGGCATTGGATGTCGCGCTCGAGGGCGACCGCAGGCTGATGTCGCTGACCGCCGGCGACGACGTGGTGCTGCCGAGCGGCCTGGTCGTGCAGGGCCGCGTCGAGCCGCACATGGGGCCGAGGTTCGACAAGTACAGCGACCCGTTCGTCAAACGCTACATCGCGCGCTACGTCGCGGTCCTGCGCAACCAACCAGGCAACTGACCTGTCCACGGCCCAACCGGGCACACATCGAAGGGAATCCATCATGTCTCTGCCCGCTGAAGGCGGTACCTACACCGAGATCGTCGAGCCGAACGTCAACCCGCTGGCGCAGCGGTACTGGCAGACCACAGACGTGTTCATCCGCGACTACTGGAATCCGGACGGTTCGACGTTCGACTGCTCCGATCCGGCCGTTGGCCTGGGCAACCTGGGGCTGCTGACACCGTTCGCGGCTGACGGCTCGATCCGTTCGGATCTGTTCATCACCTCGGACGGCCCGAACCTCGGTTTCTATCACCCGGGAGAACTCGAGCCCGACACCACCGAGATCGCCCCCGACATCACCGTGCAGCAGACACCGACCGCGCAGTCAGTGCGCACTACCCGCAACGTGATCACCAAGCTCGACGACGCGCTGAGTTTCACGCCGCTCGAGGCGAACCCGGTGACCGATGCGCTGCACTTCGAGCTGCCGCTGTACAACCTGCCGGCGATCGGCACGCCCGGCTATCAGGTCAAGCGCGGCCCGATGGATTACCTGCAGGATCGCGTGATCATCGCATTCGGCACCGACGGCAGCGGCCAGCTCATGGCGCGTGTTCTGCCGCGTTGCCAGACCAACAAAAAGGGCAAGATCGACCTCGGCCGTAAGAAGACCGAGTCTGGGCAGCTCACGTTCAATCCGCTGTTCGACCCGAACACCGGTGAGGTCATGTGGATCTGCCGTGACGGTGTGCAGTGGCGCGGCCTGGGTGGCGCGCCGACGTTCTCGTCCACCGCACCGGTCGCCACCGCGGTCAGCGGCGATAAGGCGACCGTGGCGTTCACCACGCCGACCGGTGACGAACCGTACACCTACACGGTGCTGCAGCAGGTCGGCGGTGCGGGCGAGTTCACGTCGGCGACGCTGCAGGGGTCGCCGACGGTCAACGGCAGCACGACCACGCTGACCGTGTCCGGGCTGACGACCAGCAGTGCCTATGTGTTCAAGGTCGTGGCCGAGGGCGCCAACGACCAGACCGCGACGTCGACGGCATCGAACTCGATCACCGCGGTCGCCTGATCCATCGACTCGAGGCGCACCCCACTCCCCGAGGGTGCGCCTCGGGTCGATTCACGAAAACGCAACACCCACAAGGAGATTAGAAAATCATGAGCCAGTACAACAGTGTCGCCGAGGCCCGCGAGCAAGCCGCCGACTACCTCGGATTCGCGGCATCGGTGCGCATCGTCACCGATGGCGGTGTGTTCGAGATCCCGAACCCGTCGCTGCTCGACGACGACCAGCAGCGCCGCTACGACCAGCTCAAGCTGGAATCCGAGGGCTGGGACAAGGACGAGGACGGCAACCTGCTCGAGCCGTACCGCAAAAACGGTGAGCTGGTGGAGCACTACCACATTCAGCTCGCCCGGGCGATCCTCGGCGACCGCTACGAGGCGTTCGTCGCCGCCGGTGGCCGCGGCAACGACGTCAACGTCGCCTGGTGGAAGATGCAGACCGAGCTGGCCCGGCGCCGCCGGGAGGACTCGAAAAGTGCGGGAAGCCTTGGCACTGTGGCGCCTACTCCCGCGGGAGACGGAAGCGGCGCTTAGCCGCTACCACCCCGGACGTCACATCCGGGAATGGCACACCGGAGCCATGAGCAGTCGGGAGCTGCTCGCGCTGCTGTCGGACCTGCCCGAGACGAGCTCATTCCGTGAGCGCGTCGAGCGCACGCACCGGCTCGTCGAGGTCATCGAAGACGGCCAGTCGAGCCTGCGGCTGTATTCGGTGCTGACGCCGCTGCCGGACGGCGCGGTGGTCGAGGCGGAGTTCGTCGACTGGACGTATGACCGCAAGATCGCCGCCCGGACAGCCCTCGAGGTCGCATTGTCACGCGCCGACCGCGGCGGCGAACCGCCGTCGCGGGACGGCCTCGACGAGCCGCTCGTCGAGGCGCTGCGGCGCCGCGAACAACGAAAGCAAGCCGAGATCCGTGACCGCTACCGCTCGTCGGTGCGTGACGCCATCAACCGCGGGAAACGAAGGGAGTAGGGCCGATGCCGATCTACATCGACGTCATGACCCGACTCTCACGCACCGCCGCGATGGAAGCGGCACGCGAAGCCGAAGCAATCTTCGGCCGAGCTGGACGCGCCATCAGCGACGATTTCGCGCGCGCAACCGGTTCGTTGTTCGACGGTGTGCTCGGCCGTGCCGATCGGGTGCGCCGCGACCTCGATGGTTTGCAGGCGACCTATTCGGCGACCGCTGACGCCGAGGCCGCCGCCGCGTCCCGCATGGAACGGTCGCGGCGGCAGGCCGAGATCGCCGAAACGCGTCTGGCCGAGGTTCGCGGTAAGCACGGTGACCTGTCCTCGAAGGCGATGACGGCCGAACTGGCGCTGGCCGACGCCCGGGCGCGCTCCGGCCGCGACGCACGCAACTACGTCGACGCACTCAACGACACCGAGGCCGCGCACCGCGCCGTCACGGACGCGACCGCCAAGAGCGCCGAGTCGGCTGGCCTGTTCGGCGGCGCATTCGCCGGCTTGAGCGGCACGGCGCTCGCCGTCGGTGGTGTCACCGCCGCAGTGGCTGGCCTCGGCATCGCGATCGCCAAGAGCGTTCCACCTGCCGCTGACTTCCAGGCCGAGCTGATGAAGCTGCACACTGCGGCCGACATTCCCGTCGACAAGCTGCAGTCGATTCAGAACATGGTGCTGTCGATGGCGCCGCAAGTCGGCATCGACCCCGGTGAGCTGATGAACGGCGCCTACTTTGTTGCGAAGGCAGGGCACCGCAACGCCGGCGATATGGGTTCGGTGCTCAAGGCCGGTGCGCAGATGGCGGCCATCGAGGACGTGCCGCTGGAAACAGCCCTGTCGGCGATCACCACGCAGATCAGTGATTACCAACTGAAGGCATCCGATGCGGCGTCGGTGGGGTCGCAGATCGTCACCGGCGCCGGCGCTGCCAAGGTGCCGCTGGGCGAGTTCGCGGGCGCGATGCACATCGTCGAGCCGGTCGCGTCGAGCATGGGAATCGGTGCGCCGCAGTGGATGGCGATGGTCGCGCAGATGACGCAGTCGGGGATGCACGCCGACAACGCAGGCCAGGACGTGCTGCACCTGATTCAGAAAATTCAGGCACCGACTAACCAGATGCGAGCCGAATGGGGCGCGCTCGGCCTGGACCCGATGCAGGTCAAGACCCAGTTCTCCGCGGACCCGCTGGGCACGATCCAAAAGCTGGCCGACGCGATCACCGCGCACACCGACAAAAACGGCATGGTCAACATCGACGCCAACTACCAGAACGCGCAGGTACAGCAGTCGATTCAGCAGATGCTCGCGGCGATGAACCCCGAGCAGCGCAAGGTTGCCGATGAGATCCGTTCGGGTGAGCTGACGTTCAAGCAATACCGGAAGTCACGCGGCGACATCGACGACGATGACGTCAAAAAGGTCGAGCAGTTCAACACGCTGTTTCAGCAGTCGCGCGGGTTTTCGCAGTTGCTGGCGTCCGGGCAGGGCTCGCAGCAGACACGGCAGCAAGCGATTCAGGCGCTCATCGGCGACCAGGTGTCGGGGCAGGCGTTCCAACAACTCACCGGTGAAGCCAACGCGTCGGCGCAGCGCACGGCCGCCAGCATCGCGGGCTCCAAGCCCGACGACAAGGGCAACGTCGAGGGCAGCGCCGAAGCCCTCGACACCTACCAGGGCAACATCAAAAAGCTCGGTGCGGCCTGGGACTCGTTGAAAGTGTCGATGGGCACTGCGTTCTTGCCGACGGTCACGTCCGGGCTCGAGAAGCTCAACACGGCGATGAACTGGATAGTCCAGCACCGCGAGGGAATCGGGCAAGCGTTCGGCATCGTGTGGAAGTCGATCGAGCAGGTCGCCCGGCCGGTCACCGGCGCCTACGACAGCTTCATGCACCTGTGGCACGCAGTGAACGACACCTGGCACGCGCTCGACGATTTCGGTCACAAGGTCGGTCACGTGATCGAGACGGCGAAGGCCGATTTCGAGAAGATCAAGGACGCGCACCCGTTTCAGGCGATCAAGGACGGCGTCGATGGGCTGCTGCATTCGCTCGGCGACATCCCCGGTGCGGTCGGTAAGGCGGTCGGCGCGCTCGGTCATATGGCCGCGGACGGTTTCGGTAAGGTCGAGCACTTCCTGCACATTCCTGGTCACGCCGGCGGTGGTCCGATCCGCGGTGACGGACCGGATGGTGTCGACTCCGAGCTGTCGCTGCTGGCGCCCGGTGAGCACGTGTGGACCGCGGACGAGGTCAGCGCTGTGGGCGGCCAGAACGCGATGCTGCGGCTGCGCGCGGCGGCCCGCGCCGGGATGCTCACCGGGTACTCGACCGGCGGTAGCCGCCGCGCTCCCGGCCCCGGTGAGGGCGGCATCGTGCTCACCGACCCGAACGCGCCGCAGGGGCCAGTTGGCACGCGCAACGACCCGGTTTTCATCAAGTCCAGCGACGAGGACAGCAACGCGCATCGCCGGCACCGCAACAGCAATCACGGTGACGATGTCACGCCCGGCCCCGGTAACGACGGTATGGGCGGTATGCAGCGGCACAACGGCCGCCAGGATCTGCCGGCGATGGATTTCGGCGCCGAGATGGACGACGCGTTTGGTCTCAAAGACGGTCTGCCGGGCCTGGCGAAGTGGGTCGTGACGTTCCTGGGCAACATGGCGATCGCGCCGATGGAGGGCGCGATGCTCGGCTCGCTGCTGCGGCCACCGAACGCGCAAGATACTCAGTTGTCGTGGCTGCAGCCCGGCGAGTTCGTGGAGCCCAAGAGCGCCGTTAACGCCGTCGGCATGGACGGCATGAACCGGCTGCGTAACGCCAAGCATTACGCCGGCGGCGGCCCGGTCACTGAGGGCGATGAGCCGGCGTCGACAGCACCGGGGCAGCCGATGGGGTCCACTGGTGGCGGAAAGCCCGGCTTGTCGATCTCCGGCGGCGCGCTCGGCGCTGCCGAGGGTGCCGGTGCGATGGCCGCTGACATGTTCGCGCCCGGCTCCGGTGCGGCCGTGCAGATTCTGTCGCAGATGATGAACCGCACCATCGCCTACGGCGGCCAGCTCGCCGCGATCGGCGTCGAGGGACTCATGAGCACGTTCATGCCGTCCGACTCGCCGTTGTCCGATTTCGGCAACACGCTGCCCGGCAAGATCCTGTCCGGTATCGCCGGGGCCAAGCCCTCATCGCCGATCGTGGCCGGCAACGCGAAGCGTCCGCTCGAGAACGAGAGTGTCCGCAATCAGCAGGAAGATGCGGCCGAGGCGGCAGGTGGCGACACCCACGTGCACATGTACAACCCGACGATCAAGGCCAAGAACGTCGATGACTTCGCCGAGCAGTCGCAGCGACTCGCGCAGACCGCGGCCGGCGGCACGAAGTTCCCGGTAACGAGCCGCATCAAATGATCTTCCCCGACGGCCCGGTAAAGCGTTGGGGTGCACGCGAACTGGTCAAGGGCGACCACGAGATGCTGTATTACACGTCGTGGGACGGCGTCACGAAGTTCCACGTCGCGGGTCCGACGGCTCCGACGCCTGGCGTGCAGGACGGCGTCGTGCTGGTCGGCGACATCAAGAACCTGATGCCGGGTTTCGACCACATCAGCCAGAAAACGGCGCGGCAGGCCGGCTCGACGTGGATGGGCGCGGTCTACGACGAACTGAAAGCATCGTTCAAGGTGCAGGTGCATTCGCGGACCCCGCGCGGCCTGTCCGAGGCTCTGTCGCAGTGGAAAGCGGCGTGGCGACCGGATCGCACCGGCAAACTCGAGTGGATCACGCAGGACCGCGGCTACTGGTACTGCACACCGCGTCTCGGCGCGCCGTGGGCCGACGCGCAGCAGCGGATGCGAGCGGTCGCCGGCGAAGTCGAGCTGACCCACCAGATTCTGCACGACGAGGCATTCTGGTTTGGGATGCCGTCGTTCTCGACGTTCGCGCCCGGCGTCTCGGATGCGCAGGGGTTCTTGACGCTGGCGAACATCGGCGACCAAGACGCGCCCGTGCAGCTCTTGTGCTACGGCCCCGGCTTGTTCTCGTTCAGCAACGGCCCGTCGACGGGCACCGAGACCCCGATCACGTTCGGGCCGCTACTGCCCGGCCAGATCGCGCTGATCGACACCCGGGCGCGTGTCACGCAGGTCGTCGATATCACCGCCGGGACACCGCAGCTCGCGGTGACGCCCGATCAGAAATTGATCGAGTCGATTGTGAATTTCGTGACGAACAACAACGTGCCGCCGGTGCTGCGACAGTTCGAATCGGAGTTCGGTATCGCGCCGCCGCAAGGACCGCTGTACAGCCTGCTTAACGGCCTGTTCACCAACCTCGTGCCGGGTGTCGCGCAGCCGCGCCTGGCGCAGCCGCAGCACATCGCCGTGTCGATCACCGCCGGCTCACCGGCCTCGAAGGTTGTCGCCCGACTAGACCCGATGCGGGTGTCGCCGGAATGAGCGGCAGCGGCGAGCAGCTCGCGGCGATCCTCGGCGATGACCCGGTCGCGGCGTCGCAGGCGGCACGCGAGATCGCCGAGGTCGCGCAGCGGCCACCGACGAACCTGTCGCTGACGGTCTATGACCGGCTGTATCGCGAGCTGGGTCGGCCGAACAACTACATTCGCACGACGGTGAAGCTGCCGCGCCGGGAGATCCCGACCGGCAGCCTGACGCTGCTCGGCAACGACCCGCTGGCCGATGTGGTGCTGGCCTGCGACAAGACGGTCGTGCCGATCAACGTCGACCTGGACGGGCAGCGGGTCTGGAATGGCCGCGTACTCACCGCGCACGACAAGATCAACGAGGACGGCAGCGAGACCGTCGACTGCGACCTGATCCACAACCTCGCGATCCTCGACGCGATCCTCGTGTTCCCGGACCCCGGCTTGCCGATCGAGTTTCAGCCGCTCGAGGCTATGTACACCGGCCCCGCGATCACCGTCATCAAGACCATGGTGGCCGAGAACGCATTTCGCATTCAGTCCGGTCTGAACGAATTCTTGAATCAGCTCGGCTCACTCGACCCGGACTGGCGCACGTGGCTCGGCACGCTGCTCGCCGACTACCAGATCAACCTGACGCAGCTGGCTCAAATGTGCACGACGCCAGTGTGTGTCATCTGGGATGACGAGCTTACCGACACGTCGAATTGGATCAACATCCACGGCAAGATGGATAGCTGCTGGAAGCTGATGAAGGAGCAGCTCGACGAAAACGGGCTGTACGCCACGATCGACCTGTGGATGCCGGGCGACCCGCAGCCGGCCGGCCGCATGTTCGACCTGACAGTGCCCACGTACATCTTCAATGTTCGCGATTACAGCAATGTCACAGGGCCGACGGACACGGTGCTAGATGGCGGCATCAAAAACGCTGTGAGCCTTACCGATTCGGTGTACGGCAAGGTCGCGCAGATGTTCCTGAACCCGAACAACGAGTATGTTCCGCCGGGTTCAAACATCGAGATCGCGCCGGTTATCGGTGTGAATTTCGTGCCGCCGTGGACGATATTCAACGCCGACATAAAAGTCGGCGGCATCGTGAAACTCGATGTGGCACACCATCATCCGCTCGCATGGAAAACGGTCATCGGTGGACGCAGCCCGCAGTGGTTGAACGCGTTCTTCAACGCAACGAGCGCGTACCTGATAGATCTGCTAACTATCGCGATCGGAGTCTCGGGGATTCCGTCGGACATGCTCGACGGAATCATCGATAACGCCGTGCTCGCATTCGAGAGTTACGAAAACTTCGACATGCGAGTCGAAATGGGACCGTACGGCTTCCCGGAAAAGTTCTTCCCGACTCAGTCGACCTACAACGTAGACGCGACGTTTGCCGCGCTCGATGCGCAATATCAGTGCCGCGGGTACCCGGTCGCAAAGCTGACGTTCTACAACGGCCAGCCGTTCCGCCTGTTCCGTGATATCTGGCCGGCCGCGATGTCGTCGGTCGTACGACGCAGCGTGCTCTACACCGACGTCGTCGACGAGATCGAAATCGAGGACTCGCGTGAGCAGTGGGCGCGAGTGACCGCGACCATCGGCGATGGCCGCCGCGATGACTCCGCGGCCATCATCGCGCAACGAAAAATCGTTGAGGCCGAAGAAAACATCAACCTGCTGTTGCTCGCCAGCCCCGGAGGATAGAACGTGACTGCACCCGAGATGAGCGGCGTCTGGGACTTCTCGCCTGTCGGCTATCCAGCAGGCGCCGTGATGTACCGCGGAGACGTGCTATTCCCGGCCGGCATCGAACCCGGCACCACGCAGACCGCAGTGTGCGTGTTCGGACCCGGCGGCGCGTTGATCAACATCCCCCCGCTCGCGGAGGGCCGGCCAGGGCCGTCACCGCAGTTCCGCAAGCTCGACGTCATACCCGTGCCATACGGGCAGCCGCTACCCGACCCGGCCGGCCAATTCATCCCGGTCAGCCCCGGCGGCCCCGGCATCCCCGCGGTCTACGACGTCGTCATCTACATGAACCAAGGGCAGCCCGGCGACCCCGGCCCCGGCAACGACCTGACCAGCGCGCCCGACGTGAACGGAACACCGACCGCCGACGGTTGGACGCTGGCGTGGAACGAAGCCACGAACATGTTCGACTACGTGCCGCAGCTCATCACCGACATCTTCACCGGGCAGCCGATCTCGACGCCGGCGTCGTCGCAGGCGTCGCGCACCCTGACCGAGCTGGCACTGCCGGCGCGGCCCTACGCCTGGTATCCGCAGCCTCACGGGCAGTGCGTGGTGTCCGGTACGCAGAACACACTGATCACGTTGACGGCGAACCTCAACAGTCCGACGGGTCCGCAGGTCGGGGTCGGTTGGGCGATCGGCGGCCAGGCGCAGATCGCGATCAACCTGACGCCGCAGCTGCCGATCCCCGCGACACCGGCCAAGGTCGCGGCCAATGAGACGGCCACGATATTTTTCGTTGCCACGCAGTCGAACCCGACAAACGACACCTGGTCGACGGCGGCATCGCAGACGGCGTTCACCTGCAACCAGATCCCCGCGTTGCTGTGAGCCAATACCCGAAAGCGACGACGCCGGTGCCGTCGGTGCACCGAACTGTGCCGGCGAAGACGCCGCCGTTCAACTCGCCGCAGACGAAGGCGTTCGGCGAGGCAATCGTCGACGAGGTGCTCGCACAGGTGGCGTTCGCGCTCGCCAGCGTCGACGTACTGGGCATGAAGCCGTTCGCGTTCCTGCAGCAATACGGCGAGGAGATGGAAGCGAAAGCGCAGGCCGCTCTGGCAGCAGCGGAGGGCGCCCAAACCACGGCCGCCAACGCGCAGACCACCGCCGACGATGCGCAGACGGCAGCCGGTGAGGCGCAAACCGCCGCCGAAAAAGCCAGCACCGACCTGCAGACACTGATCGATGACGGTCTCGCCGCGATGGGTCTATCGCAGACCGGAGACGCCGCCGATTTCACGCACGCACTTAACGTGTTCATCGGTGACCTGTTCGGTCCGGGCGCGGTCGTCGGCACCAACACGTCGAATATTCAGCACTCGGCTCTGCCGTCGAGCTACGACAACATCCATGTCGACCTGCAAAACCTGTTCAACGACGTGGTTTTCGCCGACGGCCGCGGATGGGAAGACATCGGACCGGATGTGCAGCAGCTCGCCGTCGACATGATCGGCCCGGGCGCCACGGTCACCGTCAACGCGCCGTCGCAGATCCCGCACACCGTGGTCTCGTCGACATCGGGCAACGCGAGCCTCGGCGACGACGTCGCGGGCGCGGTGGCGAGTGCTGCGACCGCGACCGGCACGGCCAGCGCGGCGGCCAGCACCGCCGACGACGCGCACGCCGCGGCCACCGGCGCGCAACAGACCGCGAACACCGTCACCACCGCGGCGAACAATCTGATCAACGGCATCGGCGGGTTCTTCGGAGCCAGCCCGCAGACCGTGGCCGACATCGAGGCCGGAGTCGATCCCGTCATCGACGGCCTGTCAACGTTCTTCACGAACCTGTTCAACCCCGGCGCGGCCAGCACACCGAACCCGGCGACATCTACACAGATCGCGGTGCAGACCGTGCCGGATCTGACGACACCCGGCTCGGAGAACGCCAGCGGTGTACCGGCGATCGCCACCAACGCGGCCACCGCCAGCGCATCAGCGCAGGCCGTCGCCGACGGTATCCACCAGGCCGTCTACGGCGGCAACGCCACCGGCGTCGTGCCCGACACCGCGGCCGTCGTGCAGGCACTGCAGAAGATCCCGCAGCAGAACATCGTCGTCAACACCGCCGCCGGCAGCGACGCCGCGATCACGTTCGACGCCGCGGCCAGCGCCGGCGCATCGACCGGCAGCTACACCGGCACCACGAAGACAATCACCTGGTCGCACACCGTCAGCGCCGCAGCGAACTACCTGCTGATCGGCGCGATCTTCGACAACCCTGAGAACGTCGCGATCGCCCGATTCAGCGCGACCGCCGTCTCATCCGACGGCCTGGTGAACGTGCCTGTGCTGCAGTTCTCGTCGCCCAACGACGTGGTCGGTGTGCTGCTCGGCGCGTTCGTCAACCCGGGCACGTACACGGTGTCACTGACCGTCGAGACCGAGACCAGCGCGACATGGAACGGCTTCGCCGCCACATCGGTCAGCTACTGCGATGTCAACTCGGTCGGTGTCGGTGGCTTCAACCACGGCGGCCAGAGCACGGCCAGCCTGTCGCTGACGACCGGGCAGACCGTCGACGATCCGCGGTCGTTGTCGGTGGCACTGTTCGTCAACCGGGCCGCATCATCGACGGCTGCGGCCCTGTCATCGATGACGGGCGCCACGCAGCGCACCACGAAGGCATGGGCGTCGACGCACGGCCTGGCGGTCGCGATCGGTGATGTCGCGGCCAGCTCGGCGAACAACACGTTCGGGATGACCGCGGCGTCGGGGTCGGGCAACTCGTGGGTCGTGCTCGAGATCCTGCTGCAGGCACCGGACACCGAGGTCGGCTCGTTCGGACGACTCATCCGTGAATCGACCACTCCGGTCACGCTGACGGCGTTCGGCGCCGACAGTAACGGCGTGCCGCCGTTGCCGGCCAACACGTTCGACAATGTGCAGTCGCTGACCCCGGACCTGTCGGCGCCGAACATGAACTGCTTCAAAGTCAGTCTGGCCGGCGCTTATTGGGTCCGCGGCCGGTATGAGCCGACGGCCGCCGACGCCGGCAGTACCACCATCAACAGTGACGGCAGCATCGACGGCACCATGTTCACCGCGAACATGTACGTGGTCGTCAACGGCATCATCCGCACCTACGCCGCGGGCGTGACCACGGCGGCCGGACTGGAATATCAGACCGTTGTGGATCTGAAGCCGGGCGACACGGTGGCGGTCATTCCGGGCGGCTCGTTGACGTCCTACCACACGACCGCGCCCGCGCCGCCGACCTACACCGGCACAACGACGCTCGGGACGCCCGGGTCGTGGCAGATCATCGGCGATTCGAAATGGTTTACGGTCATGGAAATCGCGCTGGCCAACCGAAGTCTGCTGTAGCACAACAATATTCACGAGCCGAAGGCCATCACATGACTTTCTCGCAGGGTCCGAGTGCGAAACTCGACTACACGGTCGACTGGGCGAAGTGGTTGCCGGATGGCGACACGATCGCCGAGTCGGAATGGTCTGTCGAGAACCTGACACCGCCGGTCGCGCTGACGCTGGTGGGCACCGCTAATACCGGGGGTGTGCTGCCGGCGGGCTCCCGTTATTGGGTGATCACCGCGGTCGATGCTAACGGTGAGACCACCGCGTCCAACGAGGTATCGGCGACGTGGGCCGACGCGAACGGGCTGGCGCAACTCGCGTGGCCGAGGGTGCCGAACGCGACCGCCATCAAGGTCTACGCCGGCACAGAATCCGGGCAGGAAAACAAGCTGCTCGTCACGCTTGGGCCGTCGGTTGTCAGTTTCACCGATGACGGCCGGGCGGCGGCCACGACGGCGTCGCCGCCGCTGACCAACACCGCGGCGCTCGGCGTGACGATCGCCGACTCACCAACGCCATCGTCCACCGACACCACAGCGACGGCGTTCGTCGAGGGCGGCACGGTCGGCGTCGTCTACGACGTGACGAACCACATCACGACCGCGGCTGGCCGCGAGGAGTCGATGTCGATTCAGATTTCGATCAACGAGCAGTACATTCCATGACCTGCTGCGCGACTCGGCCGCGCATTGTCACCGTCCCGGCGCCTGCTGGTCGTTCGGCAACGGTCACCGCGGCCGATCGCGACCTGACTGTCGAGGCGCCGCGACCGCGTGTCGTTGCTGCACTGCTGTCGCAGCCGCGCACCGTTGAAATTCCGGTAGTTGATCGTGTTTTCGCGGTTGCGGCGTCCCGACTGCGCGTGTCCGTCGTGCAGGCCGCCGAGCGGATCGCCGAGGTCGCCGCCCGGTCGCGGACGTTCGAGGTCTGCGGACCCTACGGCAGCCTAAACGTCGACGTCGCGGTGCCGACGGCCGAGCTGACGGTGGCAGCGCCGGCCCCGACAGTCGAGCGGTCGACGTCGTTGTTGGTGCCGACCGCGGTGGTCGAGGTGGCTGCGCCGGTTCCGACTGTGATCGTCGGCGTCGACGCCGAGGTTCCGGTTGCCACGGTTACCGTCGCGGCGCCAGCGCCAGCCGTATCAGGTTCGGCCGTCGCCATCGTTCCGACCGCCGCCATCACCGTGCAGGCGCCAGCACCGACCGCCGAGACTCTCACGACCGCGGCAGTACCGACGGCCGCCGTCACTGTGTCCGCGCCGACACCAGTCGCCGTCACCGGCTCGGCTGTGGCCGCGGTCCCGACCGCGACCGTCGAGGTCGCTGCACCCGTACCCGCTGTCGCGGCCATCACCGCCGTCACCGTCCCGACAGCGACCATCACGGTCGCTGCGGACGCGCCGACGGCCAGCGGCTCGGCCGACGTTGAGGTGCCGAGCGCCACCGTCCTCGTCGAGGCCGGTGAAGCCGGCTTCGCGCAAGGTGTTGTGCTTTCCGTGCCGACTGCCAGCATCGAGGTCGCTGCACCCGTGCCGGATGTTGCGGCGATCACCACGATCACCGCACCCAGCGCAGCGGTCATGGTGGCCGCGCCGGCACCGGAGGTCAGTGGATCGGCCAGCATCGTCGTGCCGACCGCAGCCGTCACCGTCGCGGCACCGGCACCGGAGGTCAGTGGATCGGCCAGCATCGTCGTGCCGACCGCAGCCGTCACCGTCGCGGCACCGGCACCGGCGGTCTACATATCGGGCAGCAGCACGATCGATGCACCGACCGCCGAGCTGTCCGTCACCGCTCCGGCCCCGACTGTCACGGGTTCCGCGGTGATCGCAGTGCCTACCGCTGCGGTTACGGTGGCCGCGCCCGCGCCGGCTGCTGTTTCTGGCTCGGCGGTGGCCGCGGTGCCGGCCGCCAGTGTCAGCGTGCAAGCGCCGGTCCCGGCGGTCGCGGCGGTTACATCGATCGCGGTGCCTGCCGCCAGTGTCACCGTCGACGCGCCCGCTCCGGCGGTCGCGGCCATCACAGCGGCCACGGTGCCGACTGCTGCCATCGAGATCGCTGCGCCAGCACCGACCGTCACCGCAGTCACCGCGGTCACCGTCCCGACAGCGACTGTCACCGTAACCGGCATCGGCCCGACCGCGACGGGATCGGCACTCATCGAGGTTCCGGCCGCCACCATCGCCGTCGAAGCCCCGGCACCGGCCATCGCGATCGGAACGCAGACCTACATCTACCTGACCGACACCGACGTCTACGAGATCGACGACGTGGGCGTGAAGACGCAGCTGCCGTTCAGCCTCGCGCTGCCGCTCGGCATCGCAGTCGACACTGCCGGCAATGTGTACGTCGCCGACCAGAGCACCGTAGCGGTCTACACCATCGAGAACGGCGTTCAGACCAGGCTGCCCTTCACGGGGCTCTCATCGGTGAACGGCATCGCTGTTAACTCGATGACCGGCGACGTCTACGTCGCGTCTTATGCCAATGGCGCGGTCTATCGACTGTCGCAGGCTGGCGTGCAATCCACCGTTCCGTTCACCGGACTCGGCAGACCCGAAGGCGTCGCGGTCAACTCCGCGACTGGCGACATCTACGTCTCCGACGTCAGCAACGCCGCTGTTTACGAGCTGTCGGCGGCCGGTGTGCAAACCACCGTTCCGTTCACCGGACTCCTGCAGCCGTTCGGCGTCGCGGTCGACCCATCAACCAGAGACGTCTACCTCGCCGACTCCGGTAACCGTGCCGTCTACAAGATGTCGGCGGCCGGTGTGCAATCCACCGTTCCGTTCACCGGACTCTCGCAGCCGCAGAGCGTCGCGGTCGACCCGAACGGTGTGGTCTACGTCGCCGACATCAGCGACGGCGCCATTTACGAGATGTCAACAGTTGGCGTGCAATCGACGGTCTACACGGCGCCCGACGGCACGCTTGCGTGGATCGCGCTCCGATTCGCCGGTGCAACCTCGGCAACTGCACTGGTACCGACCGCGACGGTGTCGGTTACCGCACCAACTCCGAGCTTGATCGTCACCGACCAAATCGACGACACGGTGGTCGTGCCGACGGCTACGGCCACGGTGTCGGCGCCAGCACCGACCGTCACCGGTTCGGCCACGGTGGTCGTGCCAACGGCTACGGCATCGGTGTCGGCGCCAGCACCGACCGTCACCGTCCACAGCGTCATCAACGTCACTGTGACGGTTCCGACCGCACAAACGGTCACGATCGCCGCGCCGGCTCCGACCGTCACCGCGATCACGCCGTTCGATCCGTTCAACGAGGAAAACGTCACCCACACCAACCAGGACGTGCCCGCTGGCTGTTCCGGTGTGTACGTCACGGCGATCGGCCAGGGCGGCAACGGCAGTTCGGTCAACAACGGCGGTGGTGGTGGCGGCGGCGCCTACGTCGCCCGCACGTTCATTCCCGTCGCGTCACTCGGCTCGACCTACACATGCAGTCGTGGCCGGTTCACCAGCGGATCACTGACGGTCATCGCCGGCAACGGCGGCAGCAGCACCACGACGTCGGGTGGCTACGGGGGTCTGCTCAACGTGGTCGGTGTCACTGCTGCAACCGGATCGGGTCCGGGCGGCGTGGGTGGCAACGGCGGCGGTGGAGCTGGCGGTAGTGCCGCCGGCGCCGGCGGTGGTGGCGGCGGCACAGCGGCATCGGTCGCCGGGACGCTCACCGGCGGCAGGGGCGGCAGTTCCACCACGTCCGGCGGCGGGGCCGGCGGCGCCGGCAGCGCGCCGACGACGAGCTCGCGGCCCAAGGCCGGAAACGGCACCAACGGCACCACATCGCCGGGGCGGCCCGGCGGTGGCGGTGGCGGTGCGGGCACCGTCAACAACTTCGGATTCCAGCAATCCGGCGACGCCGGTGACGGTGGCAGCTACGGCGGCGGCGGCGGCGGCCGCGGCTCCGGCACCGGCGGCACCACTGGCGTCGCGGGCGTCGGACAGCCCGGATACCTACTTCTCGAATGGATCTGATCCCAACCAGTCCCGAAAGGACACAACCAATATGACCATCACAAACACCGTCCCGGGCGGCTTCCTGCAGTCGCTGGCCGCCAAGCAGATCAACCTGTCCAGCGACACGCTGAAGGTGATCCTGCTCGACAACGGCTACACATTCTCGGACTCGCACCGCTACCAGTCCGACCTCGGCGCCCACGAGATCCCCAACGGCAACGGCTACACCACCGGCGGTCAGGCACTCACCAACCAAGCCGTCAGCTACGCGTCGAAAACGTTGTCACTCACGGCCGACAACCCGGTATGGAACGACTCGACGATCACCGCCTACAAGGCCGCGGTCGTCGACACCACACCGGGCACCGCGGCTGCCAACCCGATCCTGACGGTCATCGACTTCGGTGGTGCCGAATCCGACACCAATGGCACCTTCCAGATCACTTGGAATGACGGCGTCGTCCTCACCATCAGCCACCCGTAAGGAGCACCGATCGTGATGAAGCTCGGAAAGCGACCCGCTCGTCCCGGCGCGGTGAAGCTGCGTTTCAGCGATTTCGCCGACACCACCAAACTCGACGAGCCGCCAGCCGATTTCGGCCACGAGCGGCTCATCGGTTGGGACTGGGGCATGTTGGGCAACGACCAGGTCGGCGACTGCTACGAAGCCGGCGCCCTGCACGAGATCATGCTGTGGAACGCCGAGGCTGGCCGCAGCGTGCCCGTCGACGCGGCCACGGCGATCGCCAACTACCGCGAGCTGACGGGCTACGACCCCAACGCCGCCGTCGACCCCGCGACGGGGGAGAACCCGACCGACAATGGCACCGATATCGCCGCCGCGCTCGCGAAACGTCGCAGCACGGGACTGTCCGACGCCGCAGGGCGCCGGCACCCGATCGGCGCCTACGTGGCGCTGGACCCCGGCAACTGGGAGCAACTACGCTACGCCGCCTACTACTTCGACGGCGTCGGCCTCGGCCTGCAGATGCCGCGACAGTGGATACAGCAGTTCCCGAAAACCTGGGACGCCGTGACACGTCCGCAGCCAGCCGGCGGCCACTACGTGCCGTGTGTGGCGTTCCGGGACGGCAACGCCGTGCTGGTGTCGTGGGGCTCGCTCGTCGAGATCACGCAGGCCGGCTACGAACAGGCATCCGACGAGGCGTACGCCTACCTGACCGTCGAGAAGTTCCGCACCGGCGTCGCCACCGCGACCGGCATCGACGTCGAGGCTCTGCGCGCACAACTGCAGGCGCTGACGAGCGTCGAATAACAGGCCGGTGAGCCTGTACGCGCCACCCGAGGTGACATCGGCGGCGATCTACGCAGGCCCCGGCGCGGCGCCGCTCGAGCAGGCGGCGCTGGCATGGCAGCAGCTCGCCGACGAACTGCACGCCGCGGCACAAGCCGTGACTGCGGTGACGGCTGGCATCCCGTGGCACGGCTCGGCTGCGACGTCCATGCGCACCACCGTCGGCAGCTACGTCGCGCTGCTGACCGAACTGGCAACTTCGGCGGCCAACACCGGCCAAGTTGCCACCGCGGCGGCGACCGCATTCCAGCAGGTGCACGCCGCCGTCGCCAGCCCGGCCCACATCGCCGCGAACCGGCAGCTGTGGGCGATGCTGACCGGCCTCAACATCCTCGGTCAGTACAGCACCGCGATCGCGCTGCTCGAGTCCGCATACGAGCAGATGTGGGCGCAGGACATCGCTGCCATGCACGCCTACGCCGCAGCGGCGGCCACCGCGACCGGGCAGCTGCAGGTTCCGGCCGCCGGACAGCAGGTCGGCGTCGATACTGCCACCGACCCGGGCGCGTGGCTCGACGAGACGTTTCAGTCGCTGCTGAGCGACGCGCCGTACGAGCTGCCGACGAGTGTGCTGGCGCTGATGACCGGGCTGTGGGCCGCCAGCAGCGTCGCGGCCGTGCCCGATGTGCTCAACCGCGTGCGCAACATCATCGAATCACCCGCAGTGGCCGCGCCGACGCCGAGTGTCCGCACCGCGGTCGCTGTGCGCGTCGGTGCTGGCGGTCGCATCGGCGGTCTGACGGTCCCACCGAACTGGGCGCAGCCACCGAAAACGGCCGAAAAAATACCAGATTTCATACCAGGCCCGACCGGCACAACGCCACTACCAGCACCGATACCGCTGGCGCTGCCGAACATCAACCAGCGCAGCCGCGACCAACACGCCGCCGCGCAACCACGCTACGGCGACCAACCGACCGTAATGCCCAAACACCCCGCAGGAGGATGACGTGACGCTCTATGGCCCGGACCTGTCCAACAACAACTGGGCATCGTTTGCCGAGATCGCCGGCTGGCTCGACGACTGCTTTCACCGCGAGGGCTACACGTGGATGGAGCACAAGGTCAGCGAAGGCAACTACTACCGCGACCCGTACTGGCCGACCGTCCGAGATTGGTGCAACGCCAACAACGTTCCGGTGATCGGCTATCACTACGTCACCACCAACGACCCGGCATCGCAGGCTGCGAAGTTCATCGCCAACGGCGGCGGCGCGAACGTGATGCTCGACTTCGAGGCTAATTCCGGTGGCATCGACAATTTCTGGGCGGTCGTGCGCGCGTTCAACGCCGTCGGCGTCAACGTCGCGCTGTCCTACTTGCCGCACTGGTACTGGCAGCAGATCGGCTCGCCGTCACTGGTCGGTGTACCCGGCCTGGTGTCGTCGTCCTACTTCGAGCGTGGCACCTACGGCTCGATCGAGTACCAGGACGCCCGCGGCGATTCCGGTATCGGCTGGCTCGGCTACGGCGGCGTCTCGCCCGTTATCTGGCAGTTCAGTGACGGCGCCATCATCGACGGCAAATCGGTCGACGTCAACGCATTCCGCGGCACCGTCGACGAACTCCGCACGCTACTCGGCTACGCGCCCGCGCAGCCCGACCCCGCATCACCGACCGGAGGAAACACTGTGGAACACAACCCGCCCGCCGTACCCAAGCCTGCCGACGAGGCTGGCGAGGTCTCCGAAGTATGGGACCAGGAGCTGATCCGCTGGGACTTCAACGGCGGACGCACCAACGCCGAGATGCTCGGCGCGCTCGGCGCCCATTTCGGCATCTCCGGATGCGTCGACGTGCTCGCCACCACGAACGAGGAGAACTGACCATGAGCTACCACGAATCGCCCGCCGACATCGATCGACGATTCGGATATGCGCTCACAAGCGACGGCGCGTCGATTGGCCAAGATGTGAAGCCGCTGGCGCATCGGATCGACCGCGAGATCCCGCCTGGCCGCGAGAAGTCACTCGCGCTGACCAAGCTCGAGGAAGTGATGCAGTGGATCGACGCGGCCGTCGCTCGTGCAGCTGCAGATGAGGTCGGCCGATGACCGCCGATCAGGACGTTTTCGCGCACCTTGGCGGCGTCGGCCCGGACGGCTCGGTGCTCGGGTACCAGTACACGCCCGAGGCGCTCGGCCGCTGCACGTACGGCAACGCCGACGGCATCAAGCCGTACCAGACCGAATTCACACCCGGTCACCCCGTCGTCGGCTCGGCCGCGACCTACGACCAGGTCACCGCAGATCTTCGCCTGCAGGGTGGCCGGCACGTCGACCCGCTCGGCAACGTCGCGGACCCGAAAAAGGCGTGGCTGCTGCAGTGGTATTGGATGCTCGACGGTTGCCCGACGCCGCTGTCGCGTGACCGCCTCTGGCTGTACATCCAACTCGCGTCCGAGCTGCGGCCGTGGCCGACCAGCTACGCCGGCGCGATGGACGGCGAACCGACGGCCGACTACTCGAGCGTCGACCCGACCGCCACGCTCGACGAGCTGACATGACCTCGAGCCTGTTCGTCGACATCCGCGCGAAGCTCAACGGCCGCACCTACCGGCCCGCTGGCTATTTCTACGCCGTCGACGGCACCGTCTACCCGGGCGCACCGGCCCCACCGCAGCCGATCATCGACGACGGCCACGGCTGGTGGTCCGGGTTCAGCTCGGGCATCGTTGGCGGCCTGACCAACCTGGCCGATGGGCTCTGGCAGTCACGTTGCATCGGCTACCCGGCAGCCACGCTGCCGATGTGGCCGAGCGTGCAGACCGGCCGCGCCAACCTGGTCGCCGCGATCCGCACGGACGCCAACGTCTACCAGGCGCTGCACGGAACCCTCGAAGGATTCGTGATCGCCGGCAGCGGCTACAGCCAGGGCTCGATGGTCTGGGACCAGGTCTACGCGCTGGACATGCTGCCGGATAACGGTGTGCTGCACGACCTGCTGCCCTACGTCTACCGGATCTACCAGTTGGGCCACATTTTCCGAACGCCGGGCATCGCGCACGGCAACGCCCTGGCCGGACTGCCCGAGTCGATCGAGCAGGACGGTGTCGAGACCGGCGGTATCGGGCTCGAGCTGGACCTGACCGCCGAGCAGACGAACCGGCTCGCACCGGACGGCCGGCCGATCGTGCACTCGTGCGCGAACAAGGGCGACATCTACACCTGCTGCAGCGTTGGCATCAACCCGTGGTCAGCGCCAGCCGCCGAGGGCAAGGTCGGCCGCACGTTCATGAAGATCGTCATGCAGCCGACGTTCTCCGACGTGGTCGCTGCGGCCGGCGTGCTCGGCGAGCCGATCGCTGGCGTGATGGAGCTGTTCCACGTGATGGTGTTCTTCGCCGCCGGCCCCAACTCGCCGCACTACCAGTATTTCCCGCAGATGGACGCCTGCATCGACGACGCCCACAAGCTCGGCCTGTCATTGCCGCACGAACTCGGCGTTTAGCAGCCGATACGATTCAATTTAGTGAACTGAAAGGAACCACCGTCATGGCTCTGAAGCTCCCCACCGGCATCCACAAGGATCTACAGTTCGTCATCGCTGCCCTGACTGGCTTGGGTGCCATCATCACTGGCATCCTGCAGTCTCCGATCGGGCCGCTGGTACCGACGACCTGGGGCGCGGTACTGACCGGCGCACTGACGGCGATCGCGACAGTCTCCGGCTTCCTCAAGAAAGCCGACACGGTCCTCGCCAGCGTTGACGCGCTGCCGTGAACTCTGCGCTGCAGGTCGCACTGACGAGCGGCCTGTCGGGCATGGTCGGGGCGATCGTCGTTGCGGCGATCGCCTACCGGCCGGCCAAGCGCAGCGCTGACGCCGAGGTCCGCGGCGCGACGTCGGTCGACTGGTCGAGGTACGCCGACGGCCTGAAGGGCCGACTCGAGACGGTCGAGCATCGTCTCGACAACGCCGAAGCCCGGACCCGCAAGGCCGACCAGCGCGCCGACCGCGCCGAGCACCTGCAGGTCGTCACCGTGTCGTACCTGCGGCAGATCCTCGATTGGGTACAGCAGCGATTCCCCGAGGCCACGCCACCGCAGGCACCGCCCGAGCTCGACGGGATGCTGTAATGCGGCCGGCGGCGAAGGCATGGATTGCGCTCGCCGCTGGCGTCATCTGGTGGGACGTGACCTGCCCGCCCGGCGAGACACTGTCGGCCGGTTGTCGAGACGCTCGACGGCTGGCCCCGGTGCCGGTCATCAGCGGCGTCATCTACCTCGTGCTGCACCTGCTCGGCTGGCTGCCCGCCGAGGCCGATCCGCTGCAGCGACTACCGGACTACTGGAAGCGGTAACATCGAGAACGCACGGGCACTATCACACCCCGTCGCACCAACAACGCGCCTCGGTACTGGGAGAAATCCCGGCACCGAGGCGCGTTTTTGCGTTTCAGCCCGGCTCGGAAATCAGCTGTTGCGCCCGCTGAAACGAGACGTGCAGCACCTCGCCGACGTCACGGACAGCGACGCCATGTGCAGCGAGTCCCCGCGCGAGTAGACGAGCTGTTGCCTGGGCCGAAGCTGAATGGGCCTCGGCTAGCTCACGCTCGACCGCCACTTTCTTGGCCTCTGCAGTGACGTCGATGTCGGCGACCTTGATCGAGATCCTCAACTGCACGGTGGACGGCGCGGAGTCGGTAACGGTGCAGATGAAGTCAGCGGACTCGCTAGGCACGTCAGCGAGTCGGCGGGCTTGGGTGGTAGTGCTGAGGTTGATCGCACCGTCAGCACCGACGTACCCGGCGAGTTCGGGCACGTCGATCATCCACCACCGGTCGTCGCGGGTGACGTTGACCTGATAGGTGTGCATGTCAGACCTCTCTTTCGCAGTTGGTTGCGCAAGCCTGGATCGCCTCGTTGACCTGGCGGCGCACGCCCGGGCTGATGGTCCGGTGACCGTCGGGCAGCGAGACGTCATATTTGCCGTGGGGGCAGATCCACTTGGTGTGACTGCCCTTGCCGTCGCGACTGGTGAAGCCCAATTTCTTGAGCTGCTTGACGATCTCTCGTGTCGGTGCCGGTGCGATCATGATATTAGTCTAGCGCGCTAGACTCATTCTAGTCAAGCATACTAGACAAAATTGTGTGACTTGGTGCGGCGTTAGCTCGTGCCGTCAGCGCCGGGCTGGTACAGCGGCACGAACCGCGGGCACATGATCCCGACCGCCATACCCTCGAAGGCGCCGACGTCGCTGCTGTTGAACCCGGGATACAGGCCCTGGACGAAAACGTCCTGATCATGCAGCGTGCGGTGCCCGGTGGCGAGATAGTCGCAGAACGCCCGCGCGTTGACGACCGTCATCGCGGCCTCGGTCGAAACTGGGAGCTGATTGGACCGCACGGTGTCGAGCAGCTTGTCGTTCTGCGCATTGATCACCTCGGCGGCCGACGGCGCCTCGGTGACAGTCGTCGTCTCGATGATCGGCGCGAGATCCGCGACGTCGACGTGGCGCTCGACGCGAGTGCCGGTGACGTACGCACCGAGCACCAGGCCGCCGACAGCGACGAAGCCGAGCAGGCCGAGCAGCGTGCGGGGGAGCGGCTGCCGCTCGGCCTCGGTCTCGGTGCCAACGACTACGTCGACGTCTTCCCATGCACGCTCAAGCGGCGGGTAGTCGCCGAGACGGTCGGTATATGCGGGCGCGATGTAGGCGGTCGCGCCGAGCTGGGTCTCGGTGTCGCTCATTGCTGGGCGCCGCCGCATCCGCCCGGGGGCGCTGCGGGCGGCAGCGGTGATCCGTTGTCGATCACGCACTCGGCGCCGTTCGGGCCGCCGTGGGTGCCGGCCAGACCGTTCTGGTTGCCGTAGATCGGGATACCCCACTGCCGGGTGTGCCAGTAACTGCCGTCGGGGTAGTGCTCGCCGTCGCAGTACCCCATGTAGATCGGCGAACCTGCGCTGCCGCCGGCGCAGTCACCGGTCGACGGGTTGGGGATGTGGGGGTCCGCGTTCGCCGTCCCTGCCATGGCGACGGCCAGCGCGGTCGCGCCGAGCACCAGCGCCAGCCGACCGGCGACGCGATTCTGCCGTGCTGCAAACATGCCGCATCCCCTTCGTTTGGAGTGCTTTGGTGCTCGGAATGTATCGCCGCGCGTGGCATCAGATCAAGGGGTTACGGTTTACGTGCCTGCGCGCCGACGATACGACGACGCACTGTTTGACCCGCTGGCGCCGAGCCGCCCGGGCGTCGTTGGACAGCACCCGATCGACCACCAGCGAAAGCCAGCAACGTTACGTGACGTAACACACGCACGTATTTCGCCTGTTCGGCGCTGCGCGATGGCACTATCTACACCAGTGTGTTTTCCCAGCTCGCCACCTAAACATCCAGGTCAGATCTGGGGTTCGATTCCCCTTAGCTCCACAGAGTTGGTGTAGTTCAGATTGTCGAGCCCGGTCAGTTCAGTCGATCGGCTCTGCGCACATGTTGATCCGCCAGCGCCGCCGCGATTTCGAACAGTCGTAGCCGGCTCTGCGGCCGAAGCTCGTTCTGTGTGTCGATAATCCCGCCTTTGGCAAGGTGCGAGTCGTACGGCATGTATTCGGCACGGATCTCGGCCTCGGTGAACAGATCGGTGAGGTAGCGTCGCGCATTCGGAGTGGCGTGGTTCCGGCTGTTGTTGAGGATGACCATCGAACGCGCCAACAGTTCGTCGTAGTCCATTGAGCGCAGTAGATCGATGCAACGGGCGACCGGCAGTGCGGTGTCGCCGGTGAGTCCGGACACAAAGATCAAGGCGTCGCAGGAGTTGAATACCGCCTTCATCACCGGATGCTCCGGATTGTCCGACGTGTCGATCAGGACGACCTGATGAGTGCGGCGCAGGCGGGCAAGCGCCTCGTTCAGCATCGACGGCACGAGCGGACGAGGCTGGTCGGATGTCCGATTGCCCGACAGCACATCCAAACCGATGTTGTTGTGGCCGAGATGTTCTCGGATATCGGTGTAGCCCCGAACGTCGGCCTTGAAGATGATCTCGGTGTAGCCGTCAGGTGAGCCGGCGTCGATCCGGTCGGCCAACGTCCCGAAGCCGGGTGTGGCGTCGATCGCCACCACGTTGTCTGACCGACATTCCCGGAATACGCCGCCGATACACGTGGTCATCGTGGTCTTGCCGACGCCGCCTTTACCGGAGACCACGCCGATCACCAAGTTCTTGTGCATACGCTGACGGATCTGGTCGCGGAGTCCACGGAAATGCTGTTCAATCGGTGATTCTCCGGCATTGATGCCGTGGAATGAGGCGGCATAAACGAGTCTGCGCCAGCCGGAGGCCGGTGCGGCCTTTCGCGGAGCGGGCAGATCCGGCATATGCAGGATTTCGGAGATCGGGTAATACCGACGGGGACGGCGGCCCGCCTCGTTTCCGATCCGGTGGGCACCCGCCTGATTCGGACGCCGATGCGAACCCCGGTTCGTGCTGGCAGTGCTCCAATCGGGCAGCTTCGGTGACGGTTGGTCCAGGTCGGTCACGATGCATTAGTAGCACGGGTGGTCAATTGCATATCAGCAATCTTGGGCAGCACAACAGAACTGTTTGCCGGCCGTTACAGTTCTGCGGCTGATCCGCTACGGCGGAAATCGATGTCGCAGCAGAAAATGGGTGCGGGTCGAGAAGCGGGCGAAGTCGACCGCTAAGGCGCTGGGTGCGGACGTGACGCCTGCCGGCTGGTGGCGTGCTCTGTCGTCTGCTCGTCTGCGGCTGCCGCGACCAGGAGCAGGCCGAGGGGAATCGCGAGGTAGCTGAGCACGAGGCCCGAGATACCTTGCACAAGCGCTGTCGCACCGTCAGTCAGCGTCCAGGCGAACGCGAGAAGTAGATAGAGCAGTAGCGTGGACGTGCACAGACGGACGAACCCGTCCCGTTGTTCGGCAGGCTTCGCCAAATCCGCCAGGATGCTCCAGATCGCCCCCACCGCCGCGGTGACGAGGGCGAGCACCGCCAGCCACAACTTGAGCGACGGCGGATTCGGCATCAGACCGCCGAGCAGCGGCAACTCGATGAGGAAGAACGTCACGGTCATGGTGGCCGCGATCTCGAACGGGTCGATCGGGCCTCGGCGTCCGGCCGCCCAGAGCGCCGCGGTGGCCGTCAGTACCGCAGTCAGTACCAGGTCGAAGTTGAGGTCGGTCATCTCGGGGGCCACCTTCGGCGCCACCAGGTATCTGCTGAGCAGCCAAACCAGTACCGCCGTCAGATAAACCCCCAACGACTTGCGCCCGCTCGCAAATGTCGCGACGAGCAAAGCGACCACACTGACGGCGAGCACAGCCTCGATGATCTCCAAAGCCGAGCCGACGGTGATGGGCTGCGCCGTTTGCGCCGGCGGGTTGGAGACCTCCCGAAGGCTTCTCACCACGGTGGATTCCGGCCTAGTCCCGCCGATCTGCCGCGGCAGGAGCCAGAGCGAGGAGAATACGGCTAAAGCTAGGGTGGCGGCCACCGCGGCTATCCTTTGGCGTCGCTGCTCCATTCGGCTCGCGACCACCGCCGCGATGATGACGATCGCGATGGCGATGATGGTCAGCAGTTTGTCGGGCCGGGTAGTGCGCACTCCGCTGACGAAGGCGACAACCACGATGGGGATAAGAGCTGCCCCAACGAGCAGGCCCGTGGTGCGCGACACGGTGAGGTGGTCGGAGTCGGAGAAGGTCAACCGCCTGTTCACTGAGAACAGAGTCATCACCAGTAGAGCCAGCGCCACTCCGGCTATCCACGCCGACCACGACGTACCCACTTTCGATCCTGACTGCCCTTGGCTCCGGTACGCCAGCCACAGCCAGGTGATGATCGCGAGTTTCGCAAGGCCCATACCGAACAATGTCCACGGCCTGACCCGTACCTTCTCGGCCACTTTCGTGCCTCGATTATGGAGTGTCTCAAGACCTTTGGCGGCACCGACAGTGGACAGCGCGGGCAGTACGGCGACCGCGCTGAATGCGACCAGGATGAGCGTCGGCGCCAGCACCCATTCCACGATCCACGTCGATCGCCCGACAACGGCCGCTAGGGCCGCCAACAGCAACAGCAAGGCTGCCGGGACGAGTACCTTCATAGCCTGACTGCGTTCTAGCAGTCGGGCCGGGAGTGTCGGGGCGCGTCTGACAGCCCACAGGCAACCGGCGGCCAGGCAGATCCAGAACGCTAGCGCCAGCATCGTCGACGCAGCGCCGAGCGACGTCAGATCGAGGAACAGCACGGTGAGACACAGCGCAGCGAGTCCACCGTAGGGCAACGCCGCGGCGGTCGCCGTCAACACCCGACCCGACGCTCCCGACTTCTCGCTCGGCCGCAAGGCAGCGGCGAGCAGCGATGTCGATACAGCCAAGCCACCGAGGATCATCACACCGTTCACGCCGTGCCACGTCGGTTCGGATTTGACATCGACGGCACTTTTATCGAAAACCATGAGAGCAGAGATGAATACGGCAATACCGCTCATGCCGATTAGGAGCAGCACCGCGGCCCGTTCGCCGCGGGTCAATCCTGTCAACCGCCGCTCCGCGATCCCGTGCGCAAGGCGTTGATACCGACTTTCCGGCTGCGGCGACTCCATGCCTCCTCCTTCACCGGCGATGAATGCTTCAACATCGACACCTTCTGGTCATTGGAACTGGCCCCAGTTTCGCGGTGCTGGCAGGTCTGCCGGGTAGGGCGCTCGCAGCGCCTCGGTCGCGATGAGACGGCCGACTTCGATGTACGCATCGAACTGAGCTTCGGTGAACCACTGGTTTTCGGTGCTGTCGTGCGGAAAGGCGTCGTTACCCTTCGAAGCGGCGTGAGTCAGGACCCAATCGGGTAACTGCTGCCACAGCGTCGCTTTGGCGAGGATCAAGATGCCCGTGCCCTCCCGCAGGCCGGCGGCGGCGGGATAGGTGATCTTGGCCCGCAATACCGCCCCAGCGGTCAAGCGTCCGTTGAGGCGCTCGAAGGGGTGCGACCGCGGAAACCGGGTGCCGGAGCCGGGGGCAAGCTCGGCCTCCGAGAATGCCACCGTACCGTCGGTTTGCTCGGCTCGATCAGCAGGTGGCGCAGCGGTGGAAGATGACACCGGATACGGGGAGATCTCCACGCCGAGTTCGCTTCTGGCCAACCGCGTCGCATCGGCTAGCCCGGACAGCAGCGGCGGGGTGTCGCCGCCACCGTCGATGCAGTAGATGAGTCGACACCTGCGTCGCAGTGCCTCGACCAGCCCCAGATTCTCGTAGTGACCGCCGTCGGTCACCTGGACCAATCGGGCGTCGGACTTGTTGATGCCGAACAGTTCTCGGTAGAAGTAGCTCGCCCCGCGCACCGACGGCAATGCCTTTGGGAATGCCCTGTTCGATTGGTTGTGCTCGAGGTCTCCGACGAACACCGGGTTCGGCAGCCAGGTTCCCAGCCGTGCCCCCGAGGCGGCCAGGAGGGCCTGAATTCCGCTGGTCTGCCGGCCCATCGACGAGGCGAACGCTGCGCCGCTGATCGCCATCGCCGCCTGGACAGTAAGGTCGCGCTGAATGCGGGCAGGTGCCAGTTGCCGCAAACCCGCGGTGCGAAGCCAGCCCAGTGCCGGGCCGCCGATGTGGTCAGCTCCAAGGACGAAGGAGACGACGTTTTGGCCTGGCCCGGGTTTACGTTCCCCGGACACCGCTGCCGCAGCGGCGAACACGAATTCCGGTCCACCGGCGGCAGACCGGCCATAAGTGTCCAGCCAGGTCGGCTCCGTCTTGGGGTAGGGCTGCGCGCTTCCAGACAGCCGGCGTACGGCGAACGCGCGAGCAATCCTGGTGCGGTAGAACGGATGCAGGCTCAGCGATGTGACATCGCAGAAGCCGAGGAAGAGTGCCACTCCGACGACGGCCAGCCAGCATTCTTTCCAATACGGAACGGAGTGCAACGTGGTGCCATCATGGGTGGCGTAGTTGAAGACCCATGCGCCGGCGGTTCCCAGGATCGCGAACCACACCGCGGCCAGCATGGTCAGGGTCAAGGTGGTCAGGAGCAGTTGGAGCACCGACGGGGGCAGCATCTTCTTGATCCATGACCAGAGCCCGGAGTCATTCTGGGAACTGCCGGAGTCCTTCGGTCGTACCATCGACACCACTGCGGTGGCCAACTGCACGACCGCGATGGCGGCTGCTCCACCTAGCGCCCCTGCAAACGCTCGGCTCGAATGGCCCTCGGGAATGGCGGGAGTGATGGGCGAGCACCACGCGAGAAGTTGCGGTAAGGCCGCGGCCAGGATGAAGAACATCAACGCATAAAGCATGATGGCCTCTGCAATCGTGCCCAACCGCTCCTTCCAGCGTGTGGCTTCAGGCTGCACCGAACGCCACTCCGCGATCAGGGCGCCGGCGGCAACCAGCAGCGCTGCGCCGAGAATAATCAAGAGCGCCACCCAGATTGGCGGCGGGTAAGGGTTGAGGGCAATCAGCTGTCCCGCCCGATTCGTTCCCGGGACTCTGGCCGCGATCGGGATGATGGCGTAGAGCCAACCCGCCAGCCAGCCGATCAGGATCGCAGAAGAAAAGAGCATAGCCAACGAGGCCAAAAGATTTCGAACTACCTGAGCCAACGCCATGAGCAGAGCCGGCACGGTGTCGGCGATATAGCTGGAATGTCTTCGCAGGTAATTGAACTCCGGAGAGCCGGGTGCGAAGCGCGCCGATATGGGCAAAGATATCGTCTCGGGATTTTCGGGCTGCCCTTCCGATCTTGGCGGAGGCTGTACGGCTAGAAGGCGTGCGCCGGCACTGAAACCGCCCCCGGACACCGATATGATGTAAGAAAAGTCGTCCAATAACTTGCGATCGCTACCGGGCAGTTGCTGACTCGAGAAGACCTGCATCGCTCCCATTGCTACGCAAGCCGACCGCACCCCTCCTCCGGACAAGCACAACGCGGTCCCTCCGGCATGTTTGCCCGAGCCAGGCACATTGTAGGCAAGGCGCCACGCTCGCTCGTCCGCGTCGGCATGCTCGGAAATCTGTGGAATATCAAGCGGCGCAAGCAATCCAGTCCACCACGGTCGGCCGCTGTGCAGGTCCGAGCGCCGCCGGATCAAGTACTGGGACATATAGGACTTAGCCAACCGAGTCACCAATGCTGCGGTGACCGCGACTACCAATGCTGCGGCGACGAATGCCGCCCACTTCGTTGCCGCGGTGACGGTCACCCAGAAACGTAGACCGGGATGCGCCAGGGAGAGATACAGCAAGGTGTTCTCGATGGCGTTGGCCGCGACGGCGAGAACGGCGATACCCCACACCAGCGGAATGGCTCGTCGGCCTGCCGCGGAGAAGGTAAGCATCTGATAGATCACCGCGCAGGCTGCCAACACGAGGCCATAGCCTGCGATGACCGACCAGCCTTGGGCTACCGCGCTGCGGACCAGTTCGCTGTCGCCGGGCAAAAAGGCCACCCGGGAGTCGTGAACGAGTTCGGCTAGGCGAGCGGAGGCGATCTTCGTATCGTCCCGGCGCTGCCACAGCAACGCGCCATAGGCGAACGCGAGGCCGCTGATAATCGATAGGACTGTCGGTATAACTCGGCCAGTCCTGGACTGCTTGACTGCCATATCTGTTGTCTACAGCAACGCGTTCGCCGGTGGACTCGTTTGCTCCATCGCGTCGGCTGCTACTGCAACGTCACCGCAATGACGGCTTGGGCGTCGGAGTTTCCCCGCTCAACCCTGGGGGCCGGTACGAGTGATGTGGTTGCTCAGTCGCGGTCCGGCGGCATCTGGGGCGCAGAGCCGTCGGGCGGAGGGGGTAGCGGCGCCGGGTCAGGCATGTGCCCGGGCTCGTCGGGCAGGACGTTGTCGGCGCGGACCTCGTAGGTGTCGTGACTTGATACCTCGGCGTCGACCCAGCCACCGGGGTAGTACGTGCAGTTGCTGTAGTACTTGCTGTTAGAGCAGCGGCTGGTCGCGTTTTGATAGTGGGCGGGAAACCCGATGATCCGCTGGCGCGTCCAATAGCCGTCTGGCCGGATCGGCGAGTCGCAGATAACCCGCGTCTGTCTGCCCAGAAAGCCCCAGGGGCGGACATCGCAGTTGGCGGGGTGGTCGGCACGGGCGACCGGGGGGCTGTAGGCGCCCGTGAAGGCGACTGCGCCGAAGGTGACGATGCCGATGATCGCCCTGATGATCAGATGAGTGGACATGGGGAAGTAATCCTTCGAACTCGGCTTACGACAACACACGCTCTGACGGGACCGGCAAACGTCAGTTCACCTTCTGTTAACCGTACCGTCACTTTGCGTACACGTCGATTCGAAGGCAGCCTGGTGGGCGGAGGGGCCGAGAGTGAGGTATGGGAGGTAGTGGAATGACCATGCTCATGTCAGTTCGCGCCACACAATCCGGCGGCCACCGTGTCTAGCGCTCGGGAGGCCTGGCGGCTGCTGGAGCCCCTGCACGCGGTTGTCTACTTCTCACCGGAGCCTCTGGCCGCGCTCGACGCCGCCGGCTATCGCGGATTCTGGATGGGCTACTTCGCGGGCCGCGCCGCTCCCCTGGGTGCGGTCGGCGCCGAAGTCGTGCATGCGGTGTTCTACAACTTCTCCTTCGAACGTGTCGCCAAGGCGCTGCCCGCCGCGTGGCAGTTCGCGCCGCCCGAAGCTGCCCTCGAGGCACGTCAAGCGGGCGCAGTCGCCGCACTGCGGCGCCACCTCGCGGATCTGGCGGACGGCCCGGAGGTGGCCCGCGCGGCCGAACTCGCCGCACGGGTGGCGTCTGCGGCGCCCCTCGCCGGCCGTGTTCTGGGTGCCGCCAATCATGCACTGCGGCTGCCGGAGCAGCCCTTGGCAAAGCTGTGGCACGCGGCCACCGTGCTGCGCGAGCATCGCGGCGATGGTCACATCGCGGCCCTTCTGGCTGCCGGTATCGAGGGCCGCGAATCGCATGTGTTCCACGCGCTGGCCTCGGGGACCCCACGCCATACCTACACCGTCGCCCGCGAATTCACCGATGACGAGTGGAACCGGCTGGCGAACGCGCTGCGCGACAAGGGTCTTGCCCGAGCCGATGGGCTCACCCCGGAAGGCGTCCGGCTCAAAGCGCAGATCGAAGAGCAAACCGACCGGCTCGCCGCCCCGGGGTATGAGGCGCTGAGCGATACCGAACGGCACGACTTGATCCGTATGCTGCACCCGCTGACCCGGGCCGTCGTCGCCTCGGGTGAGATCCCTCTTGATTCGCCGATGGGGCTTGATCTTCGCCAATTCCTCGACCGGCAGTGACCGGTAGGATTTCCCACGTGGCTCAGTCTGGTCGGCCGGACATGTCCCCCTATGAGCGCAAGGCTTGGGGCGTGCTGTTGGACGCGGCTACCGGCGCCGAACCGCCCGGATGGTTCGAAGGCCTCAGCCAGGGCATCACGGATCGCGCCAAAGACGTGGTTTCCCAAGTCCGCTCCGGGGTCGAACAGGTCCCGGGCGCCACGGCAGCCATCGGCAAGGTGGACCAGCTCACCACCAAGGCATTGGAGACCCTGCACGCCGTTCTGGTAGAGCGGGGACTCAATTCGGTCAAGCCGGCCAACGTTTTCGCGATGTTCGCCGAAGAAGGCGTCGCGGTGCAGTCCTATGACGAGGTGAAGACGCTCGACCTGAAGCACTGCGACCGCTCGATGCCGCGCCGCAAAGAGCGCTACATCGCCTTGGCAGTGGCCGAAGGCGCGGCGTCGTCACTGGCAGTAACGGGCTCGGCGGTCACGAGTGCGGTCACCGGCGGTACGACCATGACGGTCGCGGCCTCGGCCGTCGTGGCTGACGTGACCGCGGTGCTGGTCGGGATGGGCCGCATCGTGGCATTGGTTGCGGCACACTACGGTTACGACGTCCGCGAGCCAGATGAGCAGGCGTTCGCCTCGGGGGTGATCGCCTATTCCGCCGCCGGCAACTCCGCGGAGAAGGCTGCGGCATTGGCTTCGCTGTCGCGCCTGACGCAGCAGATGATGCGTCAGGCGTCGTGGCACCATCTGCAGCCGCAGCAGGCGGATAACGTGATCCGTCAGGTCTCCATGGCGCTGGGATTCCGGCTGGCCAAACGCAAACTGGCGCAGGCGGTTCCGATCTTGGGCGCGGTGGTCAACGGCGGACTCAACGCACGCATCGCGCATCAAACATTCGAACGCGCCCAGCAGGCCTATCGGCTGCGGTTCCTCACCGAAAAGCACGACCTGGACGCCGGCCAGTGGGCGCCGGTGGTGGCTTCTGACGGTGCTGTCGACATCCCACTGATCGACGAGATACTTGCGAAATCGGGCGACGAAGGCGCTGCCCCGGACTGATTCACCGGTCCACCGACTCCAGCCCGGCGATGAAGACTCGCAGCAGTCGCCCGACGGTCGACTCGAAGTCGGTGACGATCGGCCGGATCGAATTCGGATTCGTCCAGGCCCAGGCGGTGCCGGTGAAGGCGTGCACCGCCGCCGTCAGGGCGCTGAGCTGGTCGTCGGAGAGCGGCAGCGAGAGCCGCAGGGCCGAACCGAGGCGCTGCTGAGCGTCGCGGGCCTGGGTCATCAGGACACCCATCTCGTCGGGACTGAGCTTGGCGATCAGCGCTGGCGAAGCCGCGATGAGCTCGCACAGTACGGGCCGCGCCGCGAGGGTGCGGGCCAGGGCTTCCGCCGGCGTCCTGCCCGGCAGTTCGCGGGCCAGTGTGTCGATCCAGGCCAGGTGTTCGTCGTGCATCACTCGCAGCAACAGCGCTTCGCGCGAACCGGCGTAGCGCAGGATGCCCGACTTCGCCAGACCGGCCGCTGTCGCCACGTCGCCCAGCGTCAGTGCGGTGGCCCGCGTGTGGGTCAGCAGTTCGCGGGTGGCGGCGGTGAGCCGCGTCAACCGGTCCTGGCGCTGCGCCTCGTTGCGGGCGCGCGCGAACGGCAGGGGACGGGGTATCGACATGACCCCTATAATAGAACAGCGTTCTGTTATTGTGTCGGCCATGATGCGCCGCTACGAGTGTGTGGTCCGGAGTCGCACCACGGCATCGCCGCAGACCCTGTTTGCCCTTGTCTCCGACGGCGCCCGGTGGTCGCAGTGGGCCGCGCCGTTGATCCCGTACTCCACATGGGAGTCCCTGAGCCCGACCGGCGACGCCGGTGTGGGCGCAATCCGGGCCGTCGGGCGGCGCAGACGGCCGACCCGCGAGATGATCACCATCCACGAACCCCCCGGCCGACATGGCTACACCATGCTCACCGATGGCCCGATCCGCGACTATCAGGCGCGGGTGACCTTCGTCGAGGACGCCGACGGCACCCGGGTGACGTGGCGCGGCCGGTACGAGACACGTTGGCGCGCAGTGGGTGTGGCTTACTGGCTGGTCCTGCGGGTGGTGCTCGGAACGCTGATGCGCAAGCTCGTCGCCGCCGCTGAACGCAAGGCGGGATAACCCGAAGAATCAGTGCAGGGTGTCAGGGCACAGTTCGTGCTGCGCGATGTCGATCACCGGGCGCAGGTTGACCGTCAGATCGTCGACCATGGACGGCCCGCCGAACGACGGCCGACGCACGTAGTCGTCGACGACTTGGTCGACCGTGGAGCCGCTGCGCAATTGGTTGCAGAACCGGTGTCCGGCCGACAGGCGTGCGTTGGGCGGACCGGACCGGAAGACGCCGTTGGCGTCGAGTGCCGCCAGATAGCTGGCGTCGTCGGCGTAGGCCGGTGCGCTGCCGAGCAGGGCGATGGCGGCGGTCCCGACGAACACGGCTACACCCAGAATCCGATTCATACCGGCGATGCTAGGCGATAAGGGGTCGAAAGCACGTCGACTCTGCGTCCATGGCGGAGAAGTGCGAGTGCACCCCGCCATGGACGCAGAGTCATCAGGCGCTAAATGAGCCCCAGCGCGGTCATCGCGTCGGCGACCTGGATGAAGCCGGCGATGTTGGCGCCCAGCACGTAGTTGCCCGGGGCGCCATACTCATCGGCGGTGACCAGGCAGCGGTGGTGAATGCTCTGCATGATCGCGGCCAGCCGCTGCTCGGTGTACTCGAAGCTCCACGAGTCCCGCGACGCGTTCTGCTGCATCTCCAGCGCGCTGGTGGCCACACCACCGGCGTTGGCCGCCTTGCCCGGCGCAACGGTCACGCCGGCCTCGGAAAACAGCTTGACGGCCTCCGGGGTGCACGGCATGTTGGCGCCCTCGGCGACGATCTTGCAGCCGTTGCGGGCCAGCGTGGCGGCGTGGTTGCCGTCCAGCTCGTTCTGGGTGGCCGACGGAATCGCGATCTGGCAGGGCACGTCCCAGATGGAACCGCCGCTGTTGACGAACTGGGTCGTGCCGCCGCGGGTCTTGGCGTAGGCCTCGATGCGCTCGCGCTTGACCTCCTTGATCTCCTTGAGCAGCTCCAGGTCGATGCCCTTCTCGTCGACGATGTAGCCACTGGAGTCCGAGCAGGCCACCACGGTGCCGCCCAGCTGGTGGATCTTCTCGATCGCGTAGATCGCCACGTTGCCCGAACCCGAGACCACGGCCCGCTTGCCCTCGAAGGAGTCCTTGGCCGTCTTGAGGATCTCGTCGGCGAAGAACACCGCGCCGTAGCCGGTGGCCTCGGTGCGGACCTGCGACCCGCCCCAGGTCAGGCCCTTGCCGGTCAGCACGCCCGACTCGTAGCGGTTGGTGATGCGCTTGTACTGGCCGAACAGGTAGCCGATCTCGCGCCCGCCCACGCCGATGTCACCGGCGGGGACGTCGGTGTACTCGCCCAGGTGGCGGTAGAGCTCGGTCATGAAGGACTGGCAGAACCGCATGATCTCGTTGTCGGAGCGGCCCTTGGGGTCGAAGTCCGACCCGCCCTTACCGCCGCCGATCGGCAGGCCGGTCAGGGAGTTCTTGAAGATCTGCTCGAAGCCGAGGAACTTGATGATGCCCAGGTAGACCGAGGGGTGGAACCGCAGGCCGCCCTTGTACGGGCCCAGAGCCGAGTTGAACTCCACCCGGAAACCCCGGTTGATCTGCACGTCGCCGTTGTCGTCGAGCCACGGCACCCGGAAAATGATCTGGCGCTCGGGCTCGCACATCCGCCGGATGACGGCGCTGTCCACGTACTCCGGGTGCTTGGTCACCACCGGGCCGAGGCTGCTGAGCACCTCGAAAACGGCCTGATGGAACTCGGCCTCACCGGGGTTGCGCCGCAGCACCTCGTCGTAGATGTCGTGCAGCTTCGGGTTCAGTTCGGTCATAATGTGTGATCTCTTCCTCGCGTGTCGCTGTCGCGGGCACAGGCTAGCGGCCTTAATCGCTAACGCCGAATCCTGGCCGTTACGGCATTGTTAAATCATTAACATTCGCGGGGCACTGGTTAACCTTGATTGGCGAACAAGGGGCGGAGCACTCGATGGTGAAGTCGCGGCGGGACCCGCTCGCCACGGTGCCTGACCAGGCCTTACCCGCCGCTGACCTCGCGGAGATGGAGATCTTCGCCGACTGCTCGGCGGCTGATCTGGCGCCGCTGCTCGCCGGGTTGCGACCGCTGCAGGCCCCGGCCGGTGCCGAACTCATGCGGCAGGGCGAGCAGGCTGTGTCATTCCTGCTGATCTCGTCGGGATCGGCCCAGGTCAAGCACATCGGCGACGACGGCGCCGTGGTCGTCAACGAGGTGACGGCCGGCATGGTGGTCGGTGAGATCGCGCTGCTCCGCAAGGGCCTGCGAACGGCGACGGTCACCACCTCGACGCCGCTGACCGGCTGGATCGGTGACGAGCAGGCCTTCCACGAGATGGTGCATGTTCCCGAGGTCATGGGAAGGCTGGTGCGCATCGCGCGCCAGCGCCTGGCCGCCTACCTCACCGCCGTACCGATCCAGGCCCGCGACGGCACCGACCTGCTGTTGCGGCCGGTGCTGCCCGGCGACAGCGCGCGAACCGTGACAGGGCACGTCGAGTTCTCCGGGGAGACGCTCTACCGGCGGTTCCAGACCACCCGGACCCCGAGTCCCGCGCTGATGCACTACCTGTTCGAGGTCGACTACGTCGACCACTTCGTCTGGGTGATCACCGAGCTCGACGGCTCGTTCGTCGCGGACGGGCGATTCGTCCGCGATCCCGAAAACCCAACCTTCGCCGAGATCGCGTTCATCGTCGGCGACAGCTACCAGGGCCGCGGGATCGGCACCTATCTGGTGGGAGCGGTGGCGGTCATCGCCCGGCTCGAGGGCATCGAGAAGTTCACCGCGCGGGTGCTCTCGGAGAATGCGCCCATGCGCGCAATCCTCGATCATCTGGGCGCCTACTGGGAGCGCGACGACCCCGGCGTCGTCACCACCGTCCTCGACGTACCGGGCGAGGACCAGCTGCCGTTCGACCGCGTGACTGCCGATCGGATCAAAGAGGTTGGCCGCCAAGCCATCCAAGCCGTGGGGTAACCGCTGGCCGCGGCCCAGGTCGCGTTGGGTAAATTGGCTGCGATGTTGACCCTTCGCGCGGTGCTGGCCATCGGCTGTGTCTGCCTGCTCGCCGCTTGCAGCTCCCGCCCCGCCGAGGTGTCCGCCGACATCGACAAGGTGGTCGACCTCAAGTCGTCCTTCGGCCCGGAATTCGAGGCCAAGGCGATCTCGCGCACCGGGATCGACCCCAAGCTGCTGGCGGGCACCGCGCTGCCCCCGGGCCTGACCTTCGACCCGGCCGACTGCTCGAAGTTCGCCATCAGTCAGCAGCTGCCGCAGGGTGTGCAGGGCAACATGGCCGCCGTCGCCGCCGAAGGGAAAGGCAACCGCTTCATCACCATCGCCCTGGAGACCTCAGAGCCGGTTCCGGTCAATGAGCCGGGCCGCACCTGCCGGCGAATCGGCTTCTCCGGAGGCCAGATGCGCGGCTTGATCGAAACCGTCGACGTGCCGCATATCGACGGGGTGAAGACCCTGGGCGTGCACCGGGTGATCGAGGCCGTCGCGGCCGGCAAGTCCCGCGTCGGCGAGCTCTACAACTACTCGGCCTACTTCGGCCCCTACCAGGTGCTGGTCACCGCCAACCCGCTGGTGCGGCCGGGCCAGCCCGTCACCCCGGTCGACACCGCCCGGGCCCGCGAGCTGTTGGTGGCCGCGGTGGAAGCGATCCGGAACTAGCGGAGCCGCCGGTTCGGCTACCGCACGCCACGCGGGCGGAACTGAATGCTGATCCGCGGGCCGGTGGGCGTGGCCGTCTTGGGGATCGAGTGCTCCCACGTCCGCTGGCATGAGCCACCCATCACCACCAGGTCGCCGTGGTGTTGAGCCAACCGCAGGGCGGGACCGCCCCCGCGTGGCCGCAGGGCCAGCGTGCGGGTGGCGCCGACGCTGACGATTGCGACCATGGTGTCCTGGGTGGCGCCGCGGCCGATGGTGTCCCCGTGCCAGGCCACGCTGTCGCCCCCGTGACGGTAGAGACAGAGCCCCACCGTGGTGAAGGGCTCGCCGAGTTCCCCGGCGTAGATGTCATTGAGCCGGCGGCGCAGTTTCGCGATCGCCGGGTGCGGTGCTTCCCCGGTCGTCAGGTCGTGAAAGCTGACCAGCCGCGGGACGTCGAGCACCCGGTCATACATCCGGCGGCGTTCGGCTCGCCAGGGAATGACCGTCTGCAGCTCGCCCACCAGTTCGCTGCTGGCGTCGGACAGCCAGCCCGGACGTACGTCGAGCCAGGCGCCGTCGCGGAGCTGTCGGCGTTCGCTGAGGTCGAACAGCGACTCCTGAACCGGTATCGCCACGATACGCAGACTATCGCACATCCGTTCGATTCGTCGAGGTTGCCGTGAGGGTTGTGACCAGTCCGGCGATCACAGCCCTGGCGGCAATCTCAAGTCCGATCGTCGCGCAAGGGCCTCACGAGCGCGCGCGACGATGACGGCAGGGTGATCCTCCTTGATCACCCTGATCACCCACCATCCGAGGTCTCGAATCATCTCGCCACGGCGGACGTCCTTCGCATACTGCCGCCGGTCGGTCCGATGGTGCTCTCCGTCGTATTCGACGGCAACCATCGCGTCCCGCCACCCCATGTCCAGATAAGCCACACAGGCGCCGTCGCCGACACGTATCTGCGTAACCGGCGGGGTGAGCCCACCGTCGATCAGCACCATCCGCAACCAGCTCTCCTTTGGTGACTCGGCACCCCTGTCCATCAGATCGAGTGCGACTTTCGATCGGCGCAGTCCTCGGGCCCCAGGGTGACGTTTGGCCAACAGCAGGGCTTCGCCGGCACTCACGCCGGTGGCACGGCTCAACGAATCGAGGTGCCGCACGGCCAGGTCACGGGGTAGATGCCGGCCGAGGTCTAGAGCCGTACGTGCCGGTCCGGTCACCAACATCCCGTCGATGTCGACCAGCTCGTCGGCGTCGATGCGTTCATTGCGCACGATGATTCCCGTCGGTGGCCGTCCGTTGCGCCAGATCATCTCGATCGGCGTAGTCGCGTCGATCCACCGGGCGCCGTGCAGTGCCGCCGCGGCACGGCCCGCGATCACGCCCTTGCGCCCCGACCAGAGCCAGGCGCCAACGGTATTGGCGCGCAATGTCGGTGGCGCTTCCTTTGACAGGTAGACGTCGGGAAAGAGTGCGGAGTAGTTCCACCGCAAGTTGCCGCGAGTGAGGCCGCCGGCGAGCGCCTCGGTTCCTTTGAACACCTCGAACATGGGTCGATGGTGATGAGCGGCACCGACATCCAGCGGTCCGCGCGTTGAGATTGCGCCCACGGCTGTGGATAGGCTCCGCCAACAGCCCTGGGCGCAATCTCGGGGGCAGGGCGCTGCGAGGCCGGGCTACGACCAACTGGGCAGCCAGATCTCCATATTCCAGGTGGCCGGCGAGATCGGCACGCCGGTCAGAATCGGATACAGCCAGGCGAAGTTGGTCAGCACCAGTGCCACGTAACCGGAGACCGCGAGCAACCCGAGCGCCCAGCGCTCCTCGGTGCCGGTTCTGCCGTCGTTCACGATGTCGACGCAGATCAGGGCTAGCAGCATCGCCAGGAAAGGCGCCATCGGCACCGCGTAGAAGAAGTACATCTGCCGACCGATATCGGCGAACCACGGCAGCCAGCCCGCGCAGTAGCCCACCAACGCCGCGGCGTAGCGCCAGTCGTGGTGCACCAGGCTGCGCCACAACGCATAGCCCAGCACCGGCACGGCCAGCCACCACATCGCCGGCGTGCCCACCATCATCACGGCTTTGACGCAGGACTGCGCGCCGCAGCCGGGGACGTCATGCTGGTCGATCGCATAGAGCACCGGGCGCAGCGACATCGGCCACGTCCACGGCTTGGACTCCCACGGGTGGTGGTTGCCGGCGGCGTTCGTCAGCCCGGCATGGAAGTGATACGCCTGGTAGGTGTAGTGCCACAGCGAGCGCAGCGCGTCGGGCACCGGGAACCGGCTCTGAAGCCCGATCGACTGGCCGACCTCGTGCCGGTCCACGCCGGTCTCGGAGGCGAACCACGGCGCATACGACGCCAGATACACCCCGAACGGGATGAGCACCATCGCGTAGGCGGTGGGGCCGAGGTCGCGGCGCAGCGTCCCCAGCCAGGGCCGCCGCACGCGGTACTGCCGGCGGGCGGCCACGTCGAACGCCAGCGACATCGCGCCGAAGAACACCACGAAGTACAGGCCGGACCATTTGGTGGCGCAGGCCAATCCGAGCAACACCCCGGCGCCGAACCGCCACCAGCGCACCCCGAGCCGAGGGCCCCAGGGCGTCGCGCCGCAGCGACCGTCGGTCAGCACGGTGTGCATGCGCATGCGCACCTGGTCGCGGTCGACGATCAGCGCCCCGAACGCGGCCACCACGAAGAACGTCAGGAAGCCGTCCAGCAGCGCGGTGCGCGCCGCGACGAAGCTGACGCCGTCGCCCACCAGCAGCAGTCCGGCGATCCCGCCGGCCAGCGTCGAGCGGGTCATCCGCCGCACGATCCGCACCAGCAGCACTATCGCGAGCACCCCGAGCAGCGCACTGGTGAACCGCCAGCCCAGCCCGTTGTAGCCGAACAGTGCCTCACCGATCGCGATCAGCTGCTTGCCCACCGGCGGGTGCACCACCAGGCCGTAGCCCGGATTGTCCTCGACACCGTGGTTGTGCAGCATCTGCCAGGCCTGCGGCGCGTAGTGCTTCTCGTCGAAGATCGGGGTGCCGGCGTCGGTCGGCGTGTACAGGCTCGAAAAGCGGGTCACCGCGGCCAGCAGCGTCACCGCCGCGGTCACGGCCCAGCCCCGGGCCCGGTCGGTCGGCCCGAAATCGGCGACCGGCACCAACAGCCCAGGGCTGATCACCGGAGCACTGCGCTCCGGCACGGCCGCGGGCCTGGTAGCGGTCGGAGCACTCATTCCGACGATCGTAGGCTGTGCGCCATGCCCGATGGTCGATTGCTGCTGGGTGCCACCCCGCTGGGCCAGCCCTCCGATGCCTCGCCGCGGCTGGTCGAAGCACTGAGCACCGCCGACGTGGTGGCCGCCGAGGACACCCGGCGGGTGCGGACGCTGGCCAAGGCGCTCGGCGTGCAGATCGCCGGGCGGGTGGTCAGTCTGTTCGACGCCAACGAGGCGGCGCGGGTGCCGGCGCTGCTTGCCGACATCGACGCCGGGGCCACCGTGCTGGTGGTCAGCGACGCCGGGATGCCGTTGATCAGCGACCCGGGCTACCGGCTGGTGGCCGCGTGCGCCGACGCCGGGTTGCCGGTGACCTGCCTGCCCGGCCCGTCGGCGGTGACGACCGCTCTGGCGGTGTCCGGACTGGCCGCGGAGCGGTTCTGTTTCGAGGGCTTCGCGCCCCGCAAGAAGGCGGCGCGACGGGCCTGGCTGGGGTCACTGGCCGACGAACGACGCACGTGTGTGTTCTTCGAGTCGCCGCGGCGGCTGGCCGACTGCCTGCGCGACGCGGTCGACGAGCTCGGCGGCCAGCGCCGCGCGGTGGTGTGCCGGGAGCTGACCAAGACCCACGAAGAGGTGCGGCGCGGGACCCTGGCCGAGCTGGCCGACTGGGCGGTCGACGGCGTGCTGGGGGAGATCACCGTGGTGTTGGCCGGGGCCACCCCGCGCGCCGACCTGGCAACCCTGGTGGGCGAGGTGATCCGGCTGGCGGGCGAGGGCATGCGCGTCAAGGACGCCTGCGCGCGGGTGATCGCCGACGTGCCGGCCGCGGTATCGCGACGCGAGCTGTACGACGCGGTGCTGCGCTCCCGGGAGTGAGGGGATATCGGATTCGTCCCGGCGTCGTTAAGCTTTGCTGCAGTAGCTTCCTGGCCTCGGGAGGGCGCGTATGACGTCGAATGACACGACCGAATCGACACCGCTGAAGGTTGCGCTGACCGTCGTCGGCCTGATCTTCATCGTCGGGATCTATCCGCTGACCGTGATCTGGCCGGCGGGCTGGGCCTGGGGTCACGCCGGCGCGGACTCCTCGCACTACCTGGTGATGATCCTCGGCATGTACGCCACGCTCGGGGTGTTCCTGTTGTTCGCCGCGCGTGATCCGCTGGCCCACCGCAGCCTCATCTGGTTCACGGTGGCCTCCAGTGTTGTGCACGCCGCGATCATGACGGCGCAGGCGATTGGCGACGCTGCCGAACGCGGTCATCTGCTCGGCGACGTGCCGGCGCTGTTGATCGTGGCGCTGGTGCTGGCATTGCTGATGCCGCGCCGCGGCGCAACGGTTTGAGGGTTTACGACGCGGTGCTGCGTTGCCGGGACTGACCGGCGGCGACGATCGGGGCGGCCTTGTGCAGGCACTCCTGCCACTCGGCGTCGACGTCGGAGTCCGCGGTGATACCGCCGCCGACCCCCAGCACGGCGCCACCGTCGGCGTCGAATTCCACGGTGCGTATCGCGACGTTGAGTTCGCAGCCGGCCACCGGTGACGCCAGCCCGACGGTGCCGCAGTAGGCGCCGCGGCGCGACAACTCCCACTCCGAAAGCAGCTGGCGGGCACGGTGTTTGGGGGTTCCGGTCACCGATGCGGGCGGGAACGTGGCGTCCAGCAACGCCGCCATGGGCAGCTGATCCGGCACGCTGGCCGAGACCGTGGACACCAGATGCCAGACCCCCGGGGCGGGGCGCACCGCCAACAGTTCGGGCACGGTGACCGTGCCGGTGGTCGCCACCCGGCCCAGGTCGTTGCGGACCAGGTCCACAATCATGATGTTCTCCGCCACGTCCTTGGTCGAAGCGCGCAGCGCCGACGGGCGGGCGTACAGCGGCAGGGTGCCCTTGATCGGGCTGGAGTCCACGACCTGACCGCGGCGGCGCAGGAACAGCTCCGGTGACAGCGAGGCCACCGCGCCCCAGTCGCCCGCGACATAGGCGGCACGCGCCGGCCCGGTGCGCGCCACGGCGTCGGCGAAGAAGTCCAGCGGTGCGCCGGTGACGGTCCCGGTGAATCGGGTGCACACGCAGGCCTGATAGACCTCACCGGCCCGGATGGCCTCCAGGCAGGACAGCACCCCGGCGCGGTGGGCCTGCCGGTCCGGGGTCTCCCAGTAGATGTGGCATCCCTGGGCAGGGGCGGGCGTCGTCAGTGCCTCGGCCAGCCAGCTCGGCATCGCCGCGCCGGACAGGCTCTCGAACCACCACTGGCCCTGGTCGTCCTGACGCAGCACGCAGTCGGTCCAGCCACCGGCAGCTTCCGGGATGCGGGGGCCCAGGCCGTCGGCTCCGGCATCGGGGTAGGACAGATACCCGATCCAGCCGCCACCCACCGCGTCGGACTGGGCGCCTGGAGCGACGTCGAACACCTCGCCGGGGCCCACCGGCTCGACCGCCACGCTGGGCGCGATCACTGCCCGTGACCCGAACCACTCGCCGGTCAGCGCGGCCGGCGGGGGCAGCCCACGCCGGTCGGTGGCATCGCCGACCGCGCGCAGCACCTCCGGTGCCGCCCCCACGTCGCCGAGCCGCTCGATCCGCACGGCACTAGCTTGTCAGACGTCGGCGCCGCGGGTGATCTCCCGGGCAGCCGCCACCGCCGCCAGCTTGTCCGGGTTGCGCATCGCGTAGAAGTTCGTGATCAGGCCGTCGACGATCTCGAACGTGAACACACCCTCCAGCCGGTCGGCATGAAAGAGCAGCACCGCGGGCGCGGAGTTGCAGACGCCCATCTCCACCCGGACGTCGGGCATCTGCGCCCCCTGCCGCAGCAGCCCGATGACTGTGCGGGCGACCTTGTCGGCTCCGACGATCGGCCGCCGGGCCGCGCTGGCCTTGCCGCCGCTGTCGGCGGTCCACACCACATCGGGTGCCAGCATCGACAGCACGGTCGTGAGGTCGCCGCCGGCCGCCGCGGTCATGAACTCTGCGGTGACCCGAGCGCTTTCCTCCGGGTCCACCGGGGTGTAGCGCGGCCGCCGGGCCTGGACGTGGCCACGGGCCCGATGCGCGACCTGACGGGCCGCGGCCGCCGATTTGCCGACCGCGGCCCCGATCTCGTCGTAGCCGAACCCGAACACTTCGCGCAGCACGAACACCGCGCGTTCGTCCGGGCTGAGGGTCTCCAGCACCACCAACATCGCCATCGAAACCGATTCGGCCAGCACGACATCGGCAGACGGGTCATGTTCGGTGAGCAGCAGCGGCTCGGGCAGCCACGGCCCGACGTACTCCTCGCGCCGCCGGGCGTCGGCCCGCAGCGCGTTGAGTGCCTGCCGGGTGACCAGGCTGGCCAGGTACGCCTTGACGTCGTGGACTTCGGCCAGATCGACCTCGGCCCAGCGCAGGTAGCTGTCCTGCAAGACGTCGTCGGATTCGGTTGCCGAGCCCAGGATCTCGTAGGCGATGGTGAACAGCAGTGGCCGCAGCTCGGTGAACCGCTCGGCGTGTCCCCCGCAAGCGGGAGGTGCCCCCTCGCTTCTCACACCGCAGCCCCCCGTTCCACGTGCCCCGGTGCGATTTGGGCCGCCCGGCCGCCCTTCATCCAACGGTACGAGCCCGGCTTGGTGGCCTCGCCCCGAATCCACTTCACCGTGTACTTGCAGATCGCCTCCTTGACCACGGTGCCGAGCCGCCCGCCGACGAACGCCTTGATCGGGGTGTCGTCGCGGCGGGACAACTGGACGGTCGCCGCGTTCCGGCCCACGCTGATGCACTGCGCGGCGAACGACTGGTCCAGCGGTGCCGGTGAGGTGCCGGCGATGCGGGCCAGCACGGTGTTGGCGGCTTGGGCGCCCAGCGGCAAGGCGGCCTGGCAGCTCATCCGCAACGGCTGGCCCGAGGGGGCGACGGCATCTCCGGCTGCCATGATCCACGGGTTGTCGATGCTGGTCAGGGTCTCGTCGGTGAGCAGCCGGCCCACTGCGTCGGTGGCCAGTCCACTGGCCGCGGCCAAGTCCGGGACGCCGAAGCCCGCCGTCCAGACCGTCACCGCGCTGGGCAGCACGGTGCCGTCGCGCAGCTCCAGTGCGTCGGCCCGCACCTCGGCGACGACCGCGGCCTCGCGTACGTCGACACCCAGCTTGCGCAGCGCCTTGGCCACCGAGCGACGGCCCGCCGCGTGCAGCGACGGTCCGAGCATTCCGCCGCAGACCAGGGTCACCGGACGACCCTGCCCGGCCAGTTCAGAGGCCGCCTCGATTCCGGTCAGTCCACCGCCCACCACGGTCACCGGTGCGTCCGGCGCCACCTCGGCGAGCCGGCCCTGCAGCTGGACTGCGGACTCGAATTCACAGATGGAGTAGGCGAATTCGGCGGCACCGGGAACCGCCGCGGTGATCGCGCCGGTGCTGCCCACCGCATAGATGAGGTAGTCGTAGCGCAGCACGGTGCCCGATGCCAGCTGGATGCGTCGATTGGCGGCGTCGATCCGGGTGGCCTCATCGACCAGCAGCCGGACCCCGTCACCGAGTAGGTCGTGGTAGTCGATGTCGGCTCGGTAGGTGCCGGCCACATGCTGGTGCAGCCGGATCCGTTCGACGAACGCCGGCCGCGGATTGACCAGGGTGACGTCGACGTCCGGACGTGCCCGTAGGCGGTTGGCCGCCATGGTGCCTGCGTAGCCGCCGCCGATGACGACGACGCGGGTGCGGGTGCTGGGGGAGTTGTGTGTGTTGGTCATGCCCTCAAGACACCGCGGACGGCCCGAACGTGACAGCCTGTGGCCCACATCACGCCCGCCCGATGCGGTGGCGGCCGGGCCCCTGGCGCGAAATATACCCCCGGGGGTAATATGGCTGGCGTGGCCGGCAGTCGTGGAGCAGCACCCGCAAGCCCGGGCCACCAGGGAGAGGGAGTACCGATGACGCGAACCGTTATCCTCGGGGCCGGCATCGCCGGGCACACCGCCGCCTTGCATCTGCGCCGCATGTTGCCGCGTCAGCACGAAGTCGTTGTGGTCTCACCCGAACCGGACTGGAACTGGATCCCCTCCAACATCTGGGTGGGCGTGGGCCGGATGGACGCGGCGAAGGTGCTGATTCCGCTCAAACCGATTTACGACCGCAAACACATCGGGTTCCGTCAGGCGTGGGCGACCACCATCCACCCCGAAGGCACCGCCGAGGAGGCGAAGCCGTCGGTGGACTTCACCTACACCGACCCCGCGCGCCGCGGCGAGACCGACAACCTCACCTACGACTATCTGGTCAACGCGACCGGTCCGCTGCTGAACTTCGCGGCCACCCCCGGGCTTGGTCCGGGCGGTCACTCCTGGTCGGTGTGCACCGCCGGCCACGCCGTCGAGGCCGGCCAGGCGTTCGACCGGGTTATCGCCAAGCTGAAGGACGGTGTGCCGCAACGCCTTGTGGTCGGCGTCGGGCATGGCACCTGCACCTGCGAAGGCGCGGCGTTCGAGTACACGTTCAACGTGGAGCGCGCCCTGCGCGATGCCGGCGTGCGCGACCTCGCCGAGATCGTCTACCTGACCAACGAGTACGAACTCGGTGACTTCGGCGTCGACGGTTTGGATTTCGTCGACAAAGGCTTCACGCAGTCCAGCCGGCTGTGGACCGAGTCGCTGTTCCGCGAGCGCGGCGTCAAGGCGGTCACCCAGGCGCACGTGCACGAGGTGATGGACGGGCAACTGCGCTACGAGCAACTCGACGGCACCGAACACCAGCTCGACTTCGACTTCGCGATGTTGCTCCCGCCGTTCAAGGGTGCCAACCTCACCGCCTACGACCGGGCCGGCACGGACATCACCACGACGCTGTTCGCGCCGTCCGGGTTCATGAAGGTCGACGCGGACTACTCGGGCAAGCCCTACGAAGAATGGTCCGCCGAGGACTGGCCGCACACCTACCAGTCGCCGGCCTACCCGAACGTCTTTGCGCCCGGCATCGCGTTTGCGCCGCCACATCCGATCTCCCGGCCTCGCACGAGCCGCAACGGCACGGTCATCACGCCCAGCCCGCCGCGCACCGGGATGCCGTCGGGGATCATGGCGAAGACGATCGCTCGGACCATCCGCGACCGGATCATCCGGGGCGTCGATGCACCCGCTCACCGCGCGTCGATGGCGACCATGGGTGCGGCCTGCATCGCTTCGGCGGGCACCGGTTTGCGGCAGGGCTCGGCAGCGGCGATGACGATGTTTCCGGTGGTGCCCGACCCGGCGCGCTACCCGCAGACCGGCCGCGACCTCGCCGGTACGTCCGGCGAAATCGGCCTCGCCGGCCACTGGATGAAACTGCTGCTGCATTACCTGTTCATCTACAAGGCCAAGGCACGGCCGTTCTGGTGGCTGATCCCGGAATGACTGGAAGGGAAGGCTCACTCATGGACGACTCCATCAACGACGACGCCACCAACACAGCGGCGAACCGCCAGACCGCCGAGCGCATCGCCGATGCCCCGCTGCCGACCCGTCGGACGTTGCGGCTGCGGCAGAGCCTGCTGGTGCAGTGCTGGCGTTTCGTCCGCATCAACCTCAAGATGGTCGGGGTCATCGCCCGCGGCCACGATGGCTAGCGCCTCGCGCTACTGGGGCTGGTAGCGCGGAAACACCCCGGACGGCGCCGGGAGCGTCAGACCCGGCGCCAGGCGCTCGGGCACGGCGGTGAACATCCGCTGCTCGTCGGTCTGGCCCAGCAGATCCAGCAGCTTGGCTGCCGAGTCCGGCATCACCGGTTGCACCAGCAGCGCCGCGATCCGCACCACCTCCAGCGTGGTGTACAAAACCGTGCCGAAGCGGGCCTGATCGGCCGCCGACTCGCTCTTGGCCAGTTTCCACGGCTCGTTGGCCGAGAAGTAGCGGTTGGCCGCGCCCAGCATCTGCCAGATCGCCTCCAGGCCCAGGTGCATGGACTGCGTTCCGAACGCGGCCCGCATCTTCTCCAGCAGCTCGTCGGCCAGTGCCAGCAGTTCCTCGCCGTCAGCGGCTTGGGCGGTCGGCTCGGGCACCACCCCGTCGAGGTTGCGGGCCACCATCGACAGCGAGCGCTGCGCCAGGTTGCCCAGCTCGTTGGCCAGGTCGGCGTTGACGCGGCCGATCATCGCCTCATCGGAGATGCTGCCGTCCTGGCCGAACGGGATCTCACGCAGCAGGAAAAAGCGCACCTGATCGACCCCGTACTTGTCGACGAACTCCACCGGGTCGATCACGTTGCCCACCGACTTGCTCATCTTCTCGCCGCTGTTGAGCAGGAAGCCGTGCGCAAAAACTCGGCGCGGCAACTCGATTCCGGCCGACATCAGAAACGCGGGCCAGTACACGGTGTGGAACCGGATGATGTCCTTGCCGATCATGTGCAGATCGGCGGGCCAGTACCGGCGAAACGACTCCGAGTCGGTGTCGGGATAGCCGACCCCGGTCAGATAGTTGGTCAGCGCGTCCACCCAGACGTACATGACGTGATCGGGGTGTCCGGGAACCGGCACGCCCCAGTCGAACGAGGTGCGCGAGATCGACAGATCCCGCAGCCCGCCGGAGACGAAGCTGACCACCTCGTTGCGGCGCACCTCGGGAGCGATGAAGTCCGGGTTGGCCTGGTAGTGCGCCAGCAGCCGGTCGGCGTAGGCCGAGAGCCGGAAGAAGAAGGTCTGCTCCTCGGTCCAGGTGACCGGCGCGCCGGTCTCGGCCGCCACCCGGGAACCATCCTCGGTCAGCCGGGTCTCGCCCTCGGTGAAGAACCGCTCGTCGCGCACCGAATACCAGCCGCTGTAGGCGCCGGGGTAGATGTCACCGGCGTCGACCATGCGCTGCCAGATCACCTTGGACGCCTCCAGGTGATCGGCGTCGGTGGTGCGAATGAACCGGTCGAAGGAGATGTTGAGCTTCTCCTGCAGCCGCTGGAAAACATCGGAGTTGCGCCGCGCCAGCTCCGCGGTCGGAATGCCTTCGGCGGCGGCGGTCTCGGCCATCTTCAGCCCGTGCTCGTCGGTGCCGGTCAGGTACCGCACGTCGAATCCGTCGAGTCGGTGGAACCGGGCGATCGCGTCGGTCGCGATGTACTCGTAGGCGTGGCCGATGTGCGGCTCACCGTTGGGGTAGGTGATCGCGGTGGTGACGTAGAAAGGCTTCATCACCGTTCACCCTATTGTGTGCGGGTGAGCTCGAAACGATCAGCCAAAACTCCGCCGCCCGCACCGGAGCCGCTGAGCCCGCTGGTCGACGCCCACACTCACCTCGACGCCTGCGGCGGTGCCGACGCGTCTTCGGTGCGCGCGATCATGGACCGGGCCGCCGCGGTCGGGGTGCAGGCGGCGGTGACCGTCGCCGACGACCTGGCTTCGGCTCGCTGGGTGACCCAGGCCGCCGACGCCGACGACCGGGTCTACGCGGCGGTCGCGCTGCATCCCACCCGGGCCGGCACCCTCACCGACGCGGCCCGCGCCGAGATCGAGGCGCTGGCCGCCCATCCGCGGGTGGTGGCGATCGGGGAGACCGGTATGGACCTGTACTGGCCCGGGCGCCTCGAGGGCTGCGCCGATCCGCAGACCCAGCGCGACGCCTTCGCCTGGCATATCGACCTGGCCAAACGCACCGGCAAACCGTTGATGATCCACAATCGCGACGCCGACGGCGCCGTGCTCGATGTTTTGCGCGCCGAAGGTGCTCCCGGGACGGTGATCTTCCACTGTTTCTCCTCGGGTCCCGAAATGGCTCACACCTGCGTCGACGCCGGCTGGATCCTGAGCCTGTCCGGCACGGTCAGCTTCAAAAACGCCCGTGACCTGCGGGAAGCGGTGGCATTGATTCCCCATGCGCAGCTGCTGGTGGAGACCGACGCACCATTTTTGACTCCACATCCGTACCGCGGTTCACCGAACGAGCCCTACTGTCTGCCATACACTGTCAGAGCGCTGGCCGAGCTGTTGGCAACATCGGCAGCCGAACTGGCGCAGGTGACGAACCGCAACGCCCGTCGGGTGTACGGGTTGGACTGAAGGTCGAGCAGGTCACATTCGGTTGCCGACTGCCGGTCGGGTTCGTTACCGTTCCGTTATCGAACCTGGGGCAGACAATGCCCCATTGCCGTGCCTTCAACGTCGTTAGGTTTTCTGCCTTGAACACTTTGACCAGGCTGCATCAGGCGCCATCGCCGATGCTGCGGGTGCTGGTCGGCGCGCTGTTACTGGTGCTGACCTTTGCCGGCGGCTTCGCGCTCGCCAGCGTCAAGACCGTGACGCTGGATGTGGACGGAACTCCCATCACCGTCACCACCATGCGGTCGCGGGTGATCGACGTCGTCGCCGAGAACGGCTTCGACCTCGGCGACCGCGACGATGTGAGCCCCGCCCGCAATGCTCAGGTGCACGACTCCGACACGATCCTGGTCCGTCGTGGCCGGCCGCTGCAGGTGTCCCTGGACGGTCGCGAGCCCCAGCAGGTGTGGACAACGGCGCTCTCGGTGGACGAGGCGCTGGCCCAGCTGTCGATGACCGACACCGCCCCCGCCGCGGCGTCCCGCGGTAGCCGGGTCCCGCTGGCCGGGATGGCGCTGCCGGTCGTCAGCGCCAAGACCGTCACGATCGACGACGGTGGCGTCGTGCGCACGGTGCACCGGGCCGCGCCCAATGTCGCCGAGCTGCTGGCCGCCGACGGCGCCCCGCTACAGCAGGCCGACAAGGTCACCCCGGCGGCGTCGACGCCGATCAGCGAGGGCATGCAGATCCAGGTGACGCGGATCCGGGTCAAGCAGGTCACCGAGCGGGTGCCGCTTCCGCCGCCCGCCCGTCGCATCGAAGACCCGACCATGAACATCAGCCGGCAGGTCGTCGAGGACCCGGGCACCCCGGGCACCCAGGACGTGACCTACTCGGTGGCCACCGTCAACGGCGCCGAGACCGGTCGTCTGCCGGTCGCCAACGAGGTGGTGGCCCCGGCCCGTGACTCGGTGCTGCGGGTCGGTGCCAAGCCCGGCACCGAGGTGCCGCCGTCGGTCTACGGAGCCGCCTGGGACCGCATCGCCAACTGTGAGTCGCACGGAAACTGGGCGATCAACACCGGCAACGGCTTCTACGGCGGCGTGCAGTTCGACTACGGCACCTGGGTGGCCAACGGCGGTCTGAAGTACGCACCGCGCGCGGATATGGCCACCCGTGAAGAGCAGATCGCGATCGCGGAGGTCACCCAGGCCCGCCAAGGCTGGGGCGCCTGGCCGGTGTGCAGCGGGAGACGCTGACCATCGGGCTACTCGGGGCCGGTGACATCAGGGCCCTGGCGAACGAACTCGACCTGCGGCCCCGGAAATCACTGGGGCAGAACTTTGTTCACGATGCGAACACCGTGCGCCGGATTGTGGACGGCGCCGGAATCACCGCCGACGACCATGTCCTCGAAGTCGGGCCTGGGCTCGGGTCGCTGACCCTGGCGCTGCTCGAGCACGGCCCGACGGTGATCGCCGTCGAGAAGGATCCGGTGCTCGCCGCGCGGTTGCCGCAGACCATCGCCGAACACGCACCCGCTGATGCGACCCGTTTGGAGGTGCTCGGCGCCGATGTCTTGACCCTGCGCCGGGACGAGCTGGCGACCGCGCCGACCGCGGTGGTGGCAAATCTGCCCTACAACGTGGCGGTCCCGGCGTTGCTGCACCTGCTGTCGGAGTTCGACTCCATCCGCACCGTGACGGTCATGGTGCAGTTGGAGGTGGCCGAGCGGCTGGCCGCCGAGCCGGGCGGCAAGGACTACGGGGTGCCCAGCGCCAAGGCCCGATTTTTCGGTGCGGTGCGTCGCTGCGGCACCGTGCCGCCGAGTGTGTTCTGGCCGGTACCGCGAGTGAATTCCGGGCTGGTGCGCATCGACCGGTACGACGCCGCTCCGTGGCCGGTCGACGACGCGTTCCGCCGGCAGGTCTTCGCTCTGGTCGACGTCGCATTCGCCCAGCGCCGCAAGACCTCCCGCAACGCGTTCGCCGACTGGGCTGGGTCGGGTGCGCGATCCGCCGAACTGTTGGGGGCGGCGGGTATCGATCCGATGCGTCGCGGCGAGACGCTGGCGATCGCGGATTTCGTTCGCCTGCTTCAGGTTTCGACGGCCTTGGCGGGCCCGGCGTGCGACAGCAGCGCGCGGGACAACTCTTCGACGAAGTCGGCGCAGGACTCGTAGCGGCGCGCCGGAAACTTCGCCAGCGCACGTTGCACCACCACGTCGGCGGCCCGCGCCGCCGGACCGAGTGTGTCGGACAGGGGCGGCGGCAGCAGGCGCAGATGCGCATCGGCCAGATCGGCCGCGTTCTGGGCGGCAAACGGTGGTGCCCCGGTGAGCAGCTCGACCGCCGTGCAGGCCAGGGCGTATTCGTCGGTGGCCGCCGATGGGGCCTTGCCCTGCAGGATCTCCGGCGCGGTGTAGGGCAGTGAGACCTCGGGGTTTCCGGTATGTCGGGGCCGGTGCCACACGTCTTCGACGACGGCGTGGGCCGTCCCGAAGTCGGTCAGCACCGCCCCGGCGCGCCCGAAATCCGCGGGGATCAGGATGTTGGCGGGTTTGACGTCAGAGTGCACGATGCCGCGCCGGTGTGCGTAGTCGAGCGCGGCGGCCACCTGGGTCAGCGCGGCCAGGCGATCCTCGAGCGTTCGCAGGCCGGTCGCCTTGCCCCCGTCGATGTACTGCATCGCCAGCCAGAACGGCCCGTGCCGGTACACCGCGACGATATTGGGGTGCTTGAGCGCGTTCGCGAAGGCGAACTCGCGGTCCAGCCGGCCCTGCTCGGCGGGGGAGCGGTGCCACTCGTCGAGGACCTTCAGCGCCACGATCGTGTCGGGGTCGCTGCGGTGATGGGCCCGGTACACGCCGGCGTGCCCGCCACGCCCGACCTCGCGCTCGATCAGGTAGCCGCCGTAGTCGACGCCGACTCCAGTCATGGGCCCAGGTTATGGCGCTGGAGCGGTCTTCGGCGCGGTTAGGGGACGCCTCGCAGAAAACTAAGAACAACATGATTGAATAGCCAAAAATCGATGACATTTCGCTGGTGCGAGGTGATAATCGTCCGCATACGTCACCCCGGGAGGCCGCCATGACAACTCTGTCCCATCGCAACCTGACTTCCTTCGGTGCGGTGCCGCTGACCCTGGCCGCCATTGCCGCACTGGGCGTCGCGCCCGTGGTGGCGCCCGAGCTGGCCGCGACCGCCAAGACAGTGATCGCCCAGACGACCCTGCTGGACACCGAGTCCTGGATCATGGGTGGCAGCGGACTCCCGATCCCACCGCCGCAGTACCTGACCGCCCTCACCGACCGGTTCATCGACCCGTCGACCCCGAAGTTCGAGGGTCAGCCGACTTTCCCGGTGGACGCCACCAACCCGCTGTTCACGCCGGAGGGCCTCTACCCGCTCACCGGCGTGAAGACGCTGCCGCTGGACACCTCGCTGCAGCAGGGCTCCACCATCCTGTACCAGAAGATCCTGGAAGAGGTCGGCAAGGGCAATGACCTTGTCGTACTGGGCTATTCGCAGAGCGGTGTCATCAACGGACTGGTGATGGACCAGCTGCTGGCTCTGCCCGAGGACGAGCGTCCGACCTCCGACCAGCTGTCCTTCGTGACGCTGGGCAGCCCGGCCAACCCCAACGGCGGCCTGCTGTCCCGCTTCGACGTTCCCGGTGTCCCGCTGAGCCTGCCCGCCCTCGGGGTCACCTTCAGCGGAGGCGCGCCGTCCGAGACGCCCTGGGAGACAGCGAATTACATCCAGGAATACGACGGCTTCGCCGACTTCCCGAAATACCCGCTGAACTTCCTGGCCGACATCAATGCCTTCCTGGGCATCATGTTCATCCACGGCACCTACCCGTCGCTGACCGACGCCCAGCTGGCGACGGCCATCGAGCTGGACACCTCCGGCGACTACACCGGTAACAACCAGTACTTCATGATCCCCACCGAGAACCTGCCGCTGCTGGAGCTGTTGCGCGGCAACGCCTTCGGCAATGCGTTCGCTGACCTGTTGCAGCCGGCCCTGCGGGTGCTGATCAACCTCGGCTACGGCGACATCGAACACGGTTGGGACCAGGGCCCGGCGGACGTCTCCACGCCGTTCGGGGTCTTCCCCGACGTCAACCCGATGGACGTGCTCACCGCTCTGGTGAACGGTGCCGAGCAGGGTTGGAACGACTTCATCGCGGACCTGCAGAACATCGGGTCCGGCAGCGCGACGGATCTGTTCGGCCTGGACAGCGGCCCCGCGGACTTCTCCCTGCCGAGCCTGATGGACGTCGTCAACACGCTCAGCGGCGCCGCGGCGACCTTGTACGCGACTCTGCTCCCGACCGCCGACATCATCAATTCGCTGATCACCACGCTGCCGGCCTACGCCGCGAGCCTGTTCTTCAACGAACTGATGTCGGGTGATCTGCTGGGCGCGATCGGGATGCCGCTGGCGGCCACCACCGGGCTGGTCACCATGGCGGGCGGGTTCGAGTTGGAGGTGCTGATGAACGCGTTCAGCTCGATCAGCTCCGACTTCTCCGACCTGTTCTCCTCCTGATCGAACCTGATCGAGTAGGCGTACCCAGTCCGAGCCCTGGCACTAAGCCCCCTCGGAGCCGGTGTGGACCGATAGTCTCATCGGCGTGACCGCATCCGACGGCAATACCGCCACCGACTGGTCCCCGACCGGTTCGGTCACCGTGCGGGTACCGGGCAAGCTCAACCTCTACTTGGCCGTCGGTGACCGTCGCGATGACGGCTACCACGAGCTGACCACCGTTTTCCACGCGGTTTCGTTGGTCGACGAGGTGACCGTCCGCGACGCCGACGTGCTGTCGTTGCGGGTCAGCGGCGAGGGTGCCGATGTGCTGCCGACCGATGAGCGCAACCTGGCGTGGCAGGCCGCCGAGCTGATGGCCGAGTATGTGGGCCGCGCTCCGGACGTGGCGATCAGCATCGACAAGTCGATCCCGGTGGCCGGCGGCATGGCCGGCGGCAGCGCCGACGCCGCGGCGGTGCTGGTCGGCATGAATGTGTTGTGGGAACTCGGCGTGCCGCGTCGCGACCTGCATTCGCTGGCCGCCCGGCTGGGCAGTGACGTGCCGTTCGCGCTGCACGGCGGTACCGCGTTGGGCACCGGTCGCGGCGAGGAACTGGCAACGGTGCTCACCCGGGAGACGTTCCACTGGGTGCTGGCGTTCGCCGACCGTGGGCTGTCGACGCCGGCGGTCTTCGCCGAGCTGGACCGGCTGCGCGACACGGGGCGCAAGTTGCCGGAATCGGGTGAGCCCGAGCCGGTGCTGGCGGCGCTGGCCGCCGGTGACCCGCAGCGGCTGGCCGGATTGCTCGGCAATGACCTGCAGGCGGCGGCCGTCAGCCTCAACCCGGGCTTGCGCCGGACCCTGCGCGCCGGCGTGGAGGCCGGTGCCCTGGCCGGTGTGGTGTCCGGATCCGGCCCGACATGTGCGTTCCTGTGCCTGTCGGCGCAGTCGGCGGCCGACGTCGCCGTCGAACTCTCGGCGCTCGGCGCGGGACGGGCGGTGCGGGTGGCCAGCGGCCCGGTCTACGGCGCCCGAGTGGTGCCGTCGTCGGTGAGTGGGGCCTAGCCGCGACACCGATCCGCTGGCAGATTTGCCCGCGGATTAAGAGGAGTTTAAGATGGCCCGCGGTGACTATTTGCGGCCAGGACAGCCCTGCCACCCAGACGCTCGCCGCTCTGGTGGGCCGCGCATTACGGTATCGAGATCTAACCGCCACCGAATTGTGCGCGCGTGCCTGTCGCGATGTGGTCTCCAGCAGGTGGAGCATGAAATCTGAGCCCGTATGGAAAGTACCGGTGCCGGCTAGGAGGCCGTCGTGAGCAGGTTTACCGACAACATGTTCCGTAGTGCCCGGGAGTCGTCCAAGGGCATGGTTACCGGTGAACCGCACGCCCCCGTCCGACACACCTGGGGCGAGGTCCATGAACGCGCCCGGCGCATCGCCGGCGGGCTGGCCGCGGCCGGGGTCGGCCCGGGAGACGCGGTCGGGGTGCTCGCAGGCGCCCCGGTCGAAATCGCTCCCACCGCCCAGGGCGTGTGGATGCGCGCCGCCAGCCTGACCATGCTGCACCAGCCCACCCCGCGCACCGACCTGGCGGTCTGGGCCGAGGACACCATGACCGTCGTCGACATGATCGACGCCAAGGCCGTCATCATCTCCGACCCCTTCATGGCAGCCGCGCCGGTGCTGGAGGAGAAGGGTCTGAAGGTGGTCACGGTCACTGACCTGCTGGCCGCCGAGCCGATCGATCCGGAAGAAGCCGGTGAAGACGATCTGGCGCTGATGCAGCTGACGTCCGGGTCGACCGGGTCGCCGAAGGCCGTGCAGATCACCCACCGCAACATCTACTCCAACGCCGAGGCGATGTTCATCAGCGCCGAGTATGACGTCGAGAAGGACGTCATGGTCAGCTGGCTGCCGTGCTTCCACGACATGGGCATGATCGGCTTCCTGACCGTGCCGATGTACTTCGGCGCCGAGCTGGTCAAGATCACCCCGATGGACTTCCTGCGGGACACCCTGCTGTGGGCCAAGCTGATCGACAAGTACAAGGGCACCATGACCGCGGCCCCGAACTTCGCCTACGCGCTGTTCGCCAAGCGGCTGCGCAAGCAGGCCACGCCGGGACAGTTCGACCTGTCCACGCTGCGGTTCGCGCTCTCGGGTGCTGAGCCGGTGGAGCCGGCCGACGTCGAGGACCTGATCGATGCCGGTAAGCCGTTCGGGCTGAACCCGGCCGCCATCCTGCCGGCCTACGGCATGGCCGAAACGGTGCTGGCGGTGTCGTTCTCCAAGTGCGGCGCGGGCCTGGTGGTCGACGAGGTCGACGCCGATCTGCTGGCCGCGTTGCGCCGGGCGGTGCCCGCCACCAAGGGCAACACCCGGCGACTGGCCTCGCTGGGGCCGCTGCTGGAGGGCATCGAGATCCGGATCGTCGACGAGCACGGCAACTCGTTGCCGCCGCGCGGGGTCGGCGTGATCCAGCTGCGCGGCGAGCCGGTGACCCCGGGCTATCTGACCATGGCGGGCTTCCTGCCGGCGCAGGACGAGCACGGTTGGTACGACACCGGCGACCTGGGCTACCAGATGGAGGACGGCCACGTCGTGGTGTGTGGCCGGGTCAAGGACGTCATCATCATGGCGGGCCGCAACATCTACCCGACCGACATCGAGCGGGCTGCGGGCCGGGTCGAGGGTGTGCGCCCGGGCTGCGCGGTCGCGGTACGCCTGGACGCCGGGCACTCCCGGGAGACGTTCGCGGTCGCGGTGGAATCCAACGCCTGGCAGGACCCTGCCGAGGTACGCCGCATCGAGCACCAGGTCGCCCATGAGGTGGTCACCGAGGTCGACATGCGGCCCCGCAACGTGGTGGTGCTCGGGCCGGGCAGCATCCCCAAGACCCCGTCGGGCAAGCTGCGCCGGGCCAACTCCGTCGCCCTGGTCACCTAGCGCGCCTGCCGCGTTTCCTCTTTCCGCGAGGGTGCGTGTTTGTACGCCGACACGCCGGAATTTGCCGTACAAACACGCACCCTCGCGGGAGGTGGCGGGCCCGTTAACCCCAGGCGTGCACGACGTTCTGGGCCGGTTCCAGCCCGAGCTCGATCAGCAGCTCGGTGGCGTCGGCGGCCTGCTCGCAGATCGTGGGCAACTCGTCGCGCTCTTTGGCGGTGAATGCCTGCAGCACGAACGCCGCCGGATCCTGGCGGCCGGGCGGCCGGCCGATCCCGAAACGGACTCGCTGAAAGTCCTTGCTGCCCAACACGGTCGCGACCGAGCGCAGCCCGTTGTGACCGCCTTCGCCGCCGCCCTGCTTGAGCCGGATCCGGCCGAAGTCCAGGTCGAGGTCGTCATGAATCACCACGACGCCGCCGGTGGGCACCGAATAGAACTTGGCGAGTGGGCCCACCTGGCGGCCCGACTCGTTCATGTAGCAGCGTGGTCGCGCCAGCACCACCGAGCGCCCGCTCAGGCGCCCGGTGGCCACGTCGGCCCCCGACTTCTTGTGCAGCTTGAACGCCGACCCGATCCGCTCGGCCAGCAGGTCGAGAACCATGAAGCCGACGTTGTGCCGGGTGCGGGCGTAGTTCGGGCCCGGGTTGCCCAGGCCGACCACCAGTATCGGCGGTGACTCGGCCACGCCGTGCTCGGCCTACTCGGCCTCGCCGGCTTCGGCCTCGCCGGCCTCCGCCTCGGCTGCCTCGCCCGCGGCTTCGGCTTCGGGCTCCTCTTCGGCCCGCGGCTCGACCACGTTGACCAGCAGCAGGTCCGGGTCGGACACCAGCGTCACGCCCTTGGGCAGCTCCAGGCCGCCGGCGGTGAACTGGGTGCCGGCCTCGGCGCCCTCGATGGAGACGGTCAGCTGCTCGGGGATCGACAGCGCCTCGGCCTCGATCTCCACGGTGGTGGCGTCCTGGGTGACCAGGGTGCCGGACATGGCGTCGCCCTCGATGACGACGTTGACCTCGACGACGACCTTCTCGCCGCGTTTGACCACCAACAGGTCGGCGTGCTGGATGGTGCGACGGATCGGGTGCACGTCCAGCGCCTTGGTCAGCGCCAGCTGCTCCTTACCCTCGATGTTGAGGGTGAGCACCGCGTTGGTGCCGGAGTGGCGCAGCACGGCGGCGAAGTCGTGGGCATTGAGCTCCAGGTGCTGCGGGTCGGTGCCGTGGCCGTAGAGGACCGCGGGGACCTTGCCTTCGCGGCGGGCCCGCCGGGAGGCGCCCTTACCGGTCTCGGTCCGCACCGAGACGGTGAGCTGGTTGGTGGTCTGGGACTTGGCCATCGGAACTCCTTGGTTGCTGCGGCGTGCATGAGGCACGGCCAGATCGCGACAACCATCCAGGAGGTCCTCGTCGATAACGGCGGCCGAATTGGGTGGCCGCCCTCGCCGTGACGCCTGGTCAGGCTAGCGCATCCGCACCTCAGAGCGGAAATTGAACCCCGGTGAGCTGCGCAGACAGCTCCCACAGCCCGGCGGCGGTGGAGCCGCGCTTGGCCAGCAGGCTGCGGCCCACCGACCCGGTGCGGCCGATGAAGGCGAACCGCGGACCGACGAAGGTATTGCCGGACAGATCCTGGGACGCGGCATACAGGGTTTGGCGTGCACCGAAATCGGGGCTGGTGGCCAACAGGCCGTTGCCGAGCGTGCGCATCAGCACGTCGCCGACCCGATTGCCGGTGTGGCCCTGCAGATTGGTGCTCGAGTAGCCGGGGTGGGCGGCCAGCGCCCGCAGGGGTGAGCCCGCCGCCACCAGTCGGCGCTGCAGCTCGCTGGTGAACAGCAGGTTGGCCAGCTTGGACTGGCCGTAGGCCAGCCACGCCGAATACCGCCTCGACTCCCAGTTCAGGTCCTTGAGGCTGACGTAGCCCATCCGGTGCAGGAACGACGACACCGTCACCACCCGGTCGGTGAGCTTGGGCAGCAGCAGGTTGGTCAGGGCGAAGTGACCCAGATGGTTGGTGCCGATCTGGCTCTCGAAGCCGTCGACGGTCTTGGCGTAGGGCACGGCCATGATCCCGGCGTTGTTGATCAGCACGTCGACCCCCGGTGTCTCGTCGGCGAACCGCCGCACCGAGGACAGGTCCGCCAGATCCAGGGCACGCACCACCACGTTGCCGGGCATGCCCGCCGCTGCGGCCTGGCCCTTGGCGGTGTCGCGGACGGCCAGGGTGACGGCGGCGCCGACGCGGGCCAGCTCGCGTGCGGTGACGACGCCCAATCCGCTGTTGGCGCCGGTGACCACAACGGTGCGGCCGGCGAAGGACGGTAGATCGGCGGCGGTCCAAGAGCTCATGGCTGCCACCCTAGATCGCTGCGGCGCTCAGTTGCAGTTGTTGGCGTGCACCCAACGCCCGTTGTAGCCCACGCAGGTGTTGACCGGGGGAGGTGGCGGTGGCGGAGGTGGCGGCACGTCTTCGGGCAGCGGCGCGTAATAGGACGGCGGGGGCACCGGGTCGGCGCATCCGCTGACGTAGACGCGGCGGCCCACACCGACGCAGCCCTGCGCCGTGGCGCTGCCGGCCGGTGTGAACACGACGACGACCCCCGGCAGGCTGGTCAGTGCCAGTGCGGCGATGACCCAGACCCGGCGTGTCATCACTGGTCCAGCAGCGGGTGCTCGGGTTGGGGCAGTCCGCAGCGGGCGCGGAAGTCAGCCAGCGGCTGGCGCAGCCCCAGCAAGTCGGCGTGGGCTTGTGGTTTGTCGGCGAAGAAGCTGCGAATCGCCTCGGGCACTTCGTCGTCGGGCCGGTTGCGCAGGTCGGTGTAGAACTCGTTGATGTCGGGATGCGCGTAGAGGTATCCGGATGTCGACGCGGCGACGCCGGTCAGCACGTTGGCCATGTCGGCGGCGGTGCAGCCGGGCGGGTCTGCCAGCGCCACCGGTGCCAGCAGGCCGGTAGCGACTGCGGCGACGCCGAGGCCCGCAAGGCTCAGCGATGACAGGCGAATAAGGGGCATGGTGGAACTCCCTTCGACGGGTGCGTCGCACTGTAACAAGCCCGGGGCCGGTGGGGACTCACTTGGCGGCGACGGTGAACCCCTTCATGATCGCCTCGACGTCGGTGGCATGTTTGGGCGCCTCGTCGGCCGGGGCGGTGACCGCCAACTGCACCAGGTAACGCTGTTCCGCCGGCCCCGAACCGGTGGCGATCACCATCCGGAACCAGCTGTGCAGGCGCTGGCCGTCCATGTCGTAGGTGCCCTGCACCATCGAGGACGGGAAGCCTTGGTAGTCCTCGTTGGAGGCGTCCAACAGCCGGAAGTTCGGCGAGAGCTGGGCGTCCACCACACCGTGGCGGATGGCTTCTTTCGAGTCGAAGTTCCCGTTGAGCTTGACCACACTCAAGATCGCCCGCGGGAACTTCTCGCCCTTGCCCAGGACCAGGGTGGTGGCCGGCAGCATCGGGTTTTCTTTCTTCGTCCAGCCCGGCGGCGTCGGGATCGACACGGTCAGGTCGGTCGGTGCGTTGGGGGCCACCGCCTCAGCGGCCACTCCCTGATCCTCCAGGTAGCGCCCCACGGTGACCGGGGCCTCCGGCTCCGATGAGGTGGTGGTCGTACTGCCGTTGCCCCAAATCGAGTGATAGTCCGGGGTTTTGGCGCCGCACCCCGACGTTGTGCTCACCACGGTCGCGCATGCCAGGGCCGCGGCGGCCAAGCGCAGCGGGGTCACAGGATCTCGCGGACCGCGTCAATCGGACGGGCCAGCCGGGTGCCGTTACCGGTGACGACGAACGGCCGCTGGATCAGGATCGGGTTGGCGGCCATCGCGTCGAGCAGTTCGTCATCGGTTGCATCGGCCAGGTTCAGCTCGGCGTACACCGCCTCGCCGGTGCGCACCGCGTCGCGCACACCGATCCCCGCGGCACTGATCATCTCCGCCAGCTCGGCACGCGACGGCGGGGTCTTCAGGTACTCCACGACCGTCGGCTCGATACCGTTCTCGCGCAGCAGATCCAGCGTCTTGCGTGAGGTCGAGCAGCGCGGGTTGTGATAGACCACCGCGTCAGCCATGTCAGGCGTCTCCGTCGAAAAGGCCGGTGACCGAGCCGTTTTCGAACACTGCGCGGATGGTGCTGGCCAGCAGCGGAGCGATCGACAGCACGGTCAGCTGCGGGAACCGCTTGTCCTCGGGGATCGGCAGGGTGTTGGTGACGATCACCTCGCTGGCCCCGCAGGCCGCCAGCCGCTCGGCAGCCGGGTCGCTCAACACCCCGTGAGTGGCGGCGATGATCACGTTGCGGGCGCCGTCTTCGCGCAGCAGGTTGACCGCCGCGGCGATGGTGCCGCCGGTGTCGATCATGTCGTCGATCAGCACGCAGGTCTTGCCCGCCACTTCACCGACCACCCGGTTGGACTTGACCTGGTTGGGCACCAGCGGGTCGCGGGTCTTGTGAATGAAAGCCAGCGGTACGCCACCTAACGAGTCCGCCCACTTCTCGGCGATGCGCACCCGGCCGGAGTCGGGGGAGACCACCACGACATCGGAGTTGCCGTAGTTCTCCTTGATGTAGCCGATCAGCAGCGGCTGGGCCCGCATGTGGTCCACCGGGCCGTCGAAGAAGCCCTGGATCTGGTCGGTGTGCAGGTCCACGGTGACGATCCGGTCGGCGCCGGCCGTCTTGAGCAGGTCGGCCACCAGGCGAGCCGAGATCGGCTCACGGCCGCGGTGCTTCTTGTCCTGGCGGGCGTAGGGGTAGAACGGCAGGATCGCGGTGATCCGCTTGGCGCTGCCGCGCTTGAGCGCATCGATCATGATCAGCTGTTCCATCAACCACTGGTTCAGCGGCGCCGGGTGCGACTGCAGCACGAAGGCGTCGCAACCCCGCACCGACTCGTCGAAGCGCACGAAGATCTCGCCGTTGGCAAAGTCCCGGGCGGTCTGCGCCGTCACTGGTACGTCCAGTTCCTTGGCGACCTGATCAGCCAGCTCCGGGTGCGCACGACCAGCGAAGAGCATCAGGTTCTTGCGATTGTCTGTCCAGTCGTGGCTCACGTGCTGCCCCCGCCGTAGGAGATTGTGGATTTCGGTCGAGTTAACTCGGGCCTTATGGTACGTAGCCCGGTGCGCGATTTCGCCTCGGGCTGCCTCAACGCGATCAACCTCACGATGACCGATCGGGTGGAGTGTGCCCGGATTCTTCGGCGCTGTTCGCGGCGTCGGCCGCCGCGGCGGCCTGACTGCCGGGCCGCTTGCGCTGCACCCAGTTCTCGATGTTGCGTTGCGGGCCGGCCGAGACGGCCAGTGCGCCCGGCGGCACATCGTGGCGCACCACGGTCCCGGCGCCCGTGTAGGCGCCGTCGCCGATGGTGACCGGTGCGACGAACATGGTGTCCGAGCCGGTGCGCACGTGCGAGCCGACCGTGGTCCGCCGTTTGGTCTGGCCGTCGTAGTTGACGAACACGCTGGAGGCGCCGATGTTGCTGTGGTCGCCGATATCGGCGTCGCCGACGTAGGTCAGGTGCGGAACCTTGGTCCCGGCGCCGATGGTCGAGTTCTTGGTCTCGACGAACGCGCCCAGCTTGCCGTCGGCGCCCAGCACGGTGCCGGGGCGCAGATAGCTGAACGGCCCGACCGTGGCGCCGGCGCCGACCGACGACGAGGTGGCGTGGCTGCGGATCACCGACGCGCCGTCGCCCACCGTGACATCGGTCAGAGTGGTGTCGGGTCCGATCGTGCAGTGCGCGCCGACGACGGTGCGGCCCAGCAGCTGGGTTCCGGGCGCGACGGTGGTGTCGCGCCCGATGGTCACGTCCACGTCGATCCAGGTGGTGGTGGGGTCGACGATGGTGACGCCGGCCCGCTGGTGGGTGGCCACCAGGCGGCGGTTGAGTTCGGTAGCCAGCGCGGACAGTTGCACCCGGTCGTTGACGCCGGCCACCAACGCCGCGTCGTCGACGTGGCGGGCGTGCACCACCTGGCCGTCGCCGCGGACGATGCCGATCACATCGGTGAGGTACAGCTCGTGCTGGGCGTTGTCGGAGCCCAGCCGGCCCAGCGCGGAACGCAGCGCGGCGATGTCGAAGGCGTACACCCCGGCATTGACCTCGCGGATCTCCCGCTGCGATTCGGTGGCGTCGGCCTGCTCGACAATGGCCGTCACTTCACCGTCCTGGGTGTGCAGGATGCGGCCGTAGCCGGTGGGGTCGGCCAGCGTGGTGGTCAGCACCGTGACCGCGGCAGGGGCGGTGCGATGGGTGTCGATCAGCGCCTGCAGCGTGGCGGTGTCCAGCAGCGGGATGTCGCCGGAGGTGACGACGACGGTGCCGGTGAAGTCGTCCGGCAGGGCGGCCAGGCCGCACAGCACCGCGTGCCCGGTCCCGAGCTGCTGGTCCTGCAGGGCGATGTCGATGGGAAAGTCCAGGGCCTGCGCCAGCTCGGCGACCGGGCCGGTGATGCGCCCGTGCTCGTGGCCCAACACCACCACCAAGTGGCGGGGCCCGACGCCGGCGGCCGCGGACAGGCAGTGCGCCAGCATGCTGCGCCCGCCCAGCTCATGCAGCACTTTGGGGGTGTCGGAGACCATCCGGGTTCCGGCCCCGGCCGCCAAGACGATGACGGCGTCCTGCGTATCCGGGCGCGACTTGGGGGTACCTCCCGCTTGCGGGGGAGCGTGTTTGTGCGTCGACACGCCGCCTAGCCTGTCACTCTGCGCACGTTCGCGGCAAAAAGTAAGAGCAAATCCGTGAGCTCCGTCGCCAGGACTCGAACCTGAACTATCTGAACCAAAATCAGAGGTGCTGCCGATTACACCACGACGGATCGGTGTTCCGCAGTGACTCTAGTCCAACGGACTACCCTGGTCGCGTGGCTGGTCTGGACAAGGACGGCCGGGCGCCTCGAGCCCGGATGACAGGTAGCGAGCGTCGTCACCAACTCATCGATGTCGCCCGCTCGCTGTTCGCCGAACGCGGTTATGAGGGCACCTCTATCGAGGAGATCGCGCAGCGCGCCAACGTGTCCAAGCCCGTGGTCTATGAGCACTTCGGTGGCAAGGAGGGGCTTTACGCCGTGGTGGTCGACCGCGAGATGTCGGCATTGCTGGACGGCATCACCACGTCGTTGACCAAGGCCACCAACAACCAGTCCCGGCTGCGGGTGGAGCGCGTCGCGCTGGCCCTGCTGACCTACGTCGACGAGCACACCGACGGATTCCGCATCCTGATCCGCGACTCTCCGGCGTCGATCAGTTCCGGCACCTACTCGACCTTGCTCAACGACGCGATCGGCCAGGTGTCGTCCATCTTGGCCGGCGACTTCGCCAAACGCGGCCTGGACCCCGAGACCGCGCCGCTGTACGCCCAGGCGTTGGTCGGGTCGGTGTCGATGACGGCCCAGTGGTGGCTCGACGTACGCGAACCCAAGAAAGAAGTGGTGGCCGCGCACCTGGTCAACCTGTGTTGGAACGGATTGACTCACCTGGAGTCCGACCCGACCCTGCACGACGAATAAGCTCGAATACCGAATTGCCCGCACCGATGGCTGGGCGTAACTTGTTTAACATGAGTACACACAGCTTGCGTGAGTTGCGCGCACAGCTTGGTGCCATCGTCCGCGAGGTGGCCACCACCGGTGAAGAGGCGATCATCACCGACAGTGGCACCGAGATCGCCGTCCTGATTTCGATGGCCGACTACGAACGGCTGCACGAACACGCCGACGTCGCCGACACACTCCGGCTGCGAAGCGTTCGGGAGCACGAGTTCACCACGATGTCATTGGGCGAGATGCTCGACGCACTGGGTGTGGACGCCGAGGCATTCGTCGCGTCGTGAGGGTCGAATTCCACCCTGACATCCTCAAACAGCTGCAACGTCTGCCGCGCGACGCGTTCGAGACCGCATTACAGGCGATCATTGCCCTCGCTGACGATCCGCGTCCGGTCGGGGCGCGAAAGCTCGTCGGCCCGCACCACGATTGGCGTGTCCGGTTCGGGCAATACCGCATCATCTACCAGATCGACGATGCCGCCGGTGTCGTCATCATCTTCGCCGTCGTCAAGCGCAGCGATGCGTACCGCTGAATAATGCGGCGCCGCCTGCCCTCGGGTTGACCAGTGCCGCAACGTGAATCGGGCAGCGCCTAGAATTGTCCACATCATGACCGCACCGGGGTACCAGACTGTCCAAAACCCGATTGCGGGCCTCGTAGACCTGGCGCTGGGCGCGCCCGCCTTCGCCGAACTCATCGAGCGCGCCGGCGACCCGCCCGCCGAACTCGCGCTGGTGGGCCCGGTCGGAGCGCGTCCGTTCACCGCGGCAGCCCTGGCCCGCAGCAGCGCGCTGCTGGTGGTCACCGCCACCGGCCACGAAGCCGACGACCTGACCGCGGAGCTGCGCGGGGTGTACGGCGACACGGTGGCACTGTTTCCGTCCTGGGAGACGCTGCCGCACGAGCGGCTCTCGCCCGGGGTGGACACCGTGGGCGCCCGCCTGCTGCTGCTGCGCCGGCTGGCCCGCCCCGACGACGCCCGGCTGGGGCCGCCCCTGCGCGTGGTGGTGACCACGGCCCGGTCGCTGCTGCAGCCGATGACCGGCCAACTGGACGCGATCGAGCCGGTCATGCTGGCCGTCGGTGACGAGATTCCGTTCGAGGCGGTGATCGCCCGGTTGGTCGAGCTGGCCTACACCCGGGTGGACCTGGTGGGCAAGCGCGGCGAGTTCGCGGTCCGCGGCGGGATCCTCGACCTGTTCCCGCCGACCGCCGAGCATCCGGTGCGCGTCGAGTTCTGGGGTGACGAGGTCACCGAGATCCGGCCGTTCTCGGTGGCCGATCAGCGCTCCATCCCCGAGGTCGAGGTCGGCACCGTGGTCGCGGTGCCCTGTCGGGAGCTGCTGCTCACCGACGAGGTCCGGGCGCGCGCGGCCGAGCTGGCACGCGATCAGCCGCACGCCGACAACGCCGTGTTGGGCACCGTCGGCGACATGCTGGCCAAGCTGGCCGAGGGCATCCCGGTCGACGGCATGGAGGCGCTGGGCCCGGTGCTGCGGCCCGGCCCGCAGGCGCTGCTGACCGATCAGCTGCCCGCCGGTACCCCGGTGCTGGTCTGCGATCCGGAGAAGATCCGCGCCCGCGCCGCCGACCTGATCAAGACCGGACGCGAATTCCTGGAGGCGTCCTGGTCGACAGCGGCGATCGGCGGTGAGGCGCCGATCGACATCGAGCAGCTCGGCGGATCGGGATTCCGTGAGTTCGCCCAAGTGCGCCAGGCGGCCCTGGACACCGGGCATCCGTGGTGGACGCTGAGCCAGCTGCCCGACCCGGAGGCGGTCGAACTCGATGTGCGCGCGTCGCCGTCGGCACGGGGGCGGCAGCGCGACATCGACGAGATCTTCGCCATGCTGCGGGCGCACATCGCGACCGGGGGGCGTGCCGCGGTGGTGGCCCCCGGCGTCGGCACGGCGCGGCGGATCGTGGAGCAGCTGGCCGAATCCGAGACTGCGGCAACACTGTTGGATGCGGGTGCCGCGCCGCAGCCCGGCGTGGTCGGGGTGCTGAAGGGCCCGCTGCACGAGGGTCTGATCATCCCGGGCGCCAACCTGGTGGTGGTGACCGAGGCCGATCTGACCGGCAACCGGGTGAGCGGGCCGGAAGGCAAGCGGCTGGCAGCCAAGCGCCGCAACGCCGTCGACCCGTTGGCGCTGACCGCCGGCGACCTGGTGGTGCACGACCAGCACGGCATCGGCAAGTTCGTGGAGATGACCGAGCGCACCGTCGGCGGGGCGCGGCGCGAATACCTGGTGCTCGAGTATGCGTCGGGCAAACGTGGAGCCAACGGGACCGACAAGCTCTACGTGCCGATGGACTCCCTGGACCAGCTGTCCCGCTACGTCGGCGGCCAGGCCCCGGCGCTGAGCCGGCTCGGTGGCAGCGACTGGGCCCAGACCAAGACCAAGGCCCGCAAGGCCGTCCGCGAGATCGCCGACGAACTCGTCGCGCTCTACGCCAAACGCCAGGCTGCGCCCGGCCACGCGTTCGCCCCGGACAGCCCGTGGCAGGCCGAGATGGAGGACGCCTTCGGGTTCACCGAGACCGTCGACCAGCTCACCGCGATCAGCGAGGTCAAGGCCGACATGGAAAAGCCCGTCCCGATGGACCGGGTGATCTGCGGCGACGTCGGCTACGGCAAGACCGAGATCGCGGTGCGAGCGGCGTTCAAAGCCGTCCAGGACGGCAAGCAGGTCGCGGTGCTGGTGCCCACCACGCTGCTGGCCGATCAGCACCTGCAGACGTTCAGCACCCGGATGGCCGGCTTCCCGGTCACCGTCAAGGGGCTGTCGCGGTTCACCGACGCCCGAGAATCCAAGGCGACTATCGACGGCCTGGCCGACGGCTCCGTCGACGTGGTGATCGGCACCCACCGGCTGCTGCAGACCGGGGTGCGCTGGAAGGACCTCGGCCTGGTGATCGTCGACGAGGAACAGCGGTTCGGCGTCGAGCACAAGGAGCACATCAAGGCCCTGCGCACCCACGTCGACGTGCTCACCATGAGCGCCACGCCGATCCCGCGCACCCTGGAGATGAGCCTGGCCGGCATCCGGGAGATGTCGACGATCCTCACCCCACCCGAAGACCGCTATCCCGTGCTGACCTACGTCGGCCCGCACGATGAGAAGCAGGTCGCCGCGGCATTGCGGCGCGAGCTGCTGCGCGATGGCCAGGTGTTCTACGTGCACAACCGGGTCAGCTCCATCGACGCGGCCGCCGCCCGGGTGCGTGCGCTGGTGCCCGAGGCCCGGGTCGTGGTCGCGCACGGCCAGATGCCCGAGGAAATGCTGGAAACCACGGTGCAGGGCTTCTGGAACCGGGAGTACGACATTCTGGTGTGCACCACGATCATCGAGACCGGCCTGGACATCTCCAACGCCAACACGTTGATCGTGGAGCGTGCCGACACCTTCGGGCTCTCCCAGCTGCACCAGCTGCGGGGCCGGGTGGGCCGCAGCCGGGAGCGCGGCTACGCCTACTTCCTCTATCCGCGGGAGAGCCCGCTGACCGAGACCGCCCACGACCGGTTGGCCACCATCGCCCAGAACAACGAACTCGGCGCCGGGATGGCGGTGGCGATGAAGGACCTGGAGATCCGCGGCGCCGGCAACGTGCTGGGGGTGGAGCAGTCCGGGCACGTCGCCGGGGTGGGCTTCGACCTGTATGTGCGGCTGGTCGGCGAGGCCGTCGAGGCCTATCGGGCGGCGTTCAACGGCGAGACGATCACCACCGAGGAGGTCAAGGACGTCCGGATCGACCTGCCGGTCGACGCGCATCTGCCGCCGGAGTACATCAACTCCGACCGGCTGCGGCTGGAGGCCTACCGACGGCTAGCCGCTGCGCCCGACGACGCCGCGATCAACGCTGTCATCGATGAGCTGACCGATCGCTACGGGCCGCTGCCCGAGCCGGCCGGGCGGCTGGTGGCGGTGGCCCGGCTGCGGCTGCTGTGCCGAGCAGCCGGGATCACCGAGGTGTCGGCGGCGTCGGCGACCACGCTGCGGCTGGCCCCGATGACGTTGCCGGACTCCGCCCAGTTGCGGCTCAAGCGGATGCATCCGTCGGCCAGTTACCGCGCCACCACCGCCACCGTGCAGGTGCCGATCCCGCGGGCCGGCGGCGGCGTCGGCGCGCCCCGTATCCGCGACGTCGAACTCGTCCAGATGGTGGCCGATCTGATTTCCGCGCTGGACGGCAAGCCGCAGGGTCTCATCGACGTCACCGGCGCGGCGCCCGCAGTACGGTAACCACGATGACCGTCGTCCTGGTGGACCCCCGCCGGCCCTCGCTCGTGCCGGTCGAAGCCCTCGCGCTGCTTGCCGGTGAGGTCGCCTACACCGAGGAACTGCCGATCGTGGTGCCCTGGTCGTTGCCGGCCGCACGATCGGTGCTCTCAGACGTGCAAGCGCCCGTGCTGTTGTCTTCGGACCGCAACCATCCCGACGTTGTTGCCCGCCTGGAGGCCGGCGAAGCCCTGATCGCGGCGCCGGATGCGCCGCCGGGGGAGCGGCTGATCGACGCGGTCGCGATCATGGACCGGCTACGCACCACCGGCCCGTGGGAGAGCGAACAGACCCACGACTCGCTGCGCCGGTTCCTGCTCGAGGAGACCTACGAACTGTTCGACGCGGTCCGCAGCGGCGACGCCGACGAGCTGTGCGCGGAACTCGGCGACGTGCTCTTGCAGGTGCTGTTCCACGCCCGCATCGCCGAGGACGCACCGGAGAACGCGTTCGGCATCGACGACGTCGCCGACTCGCTGCTGCGCAAACTGATCAATCGGGCGCCCGCGGTGCTCGCCGGCGAGGAGATCTCGCTTGCCGAGCAGGTGGCGCAGTGGGAAGAGCGTAAGAATCTCGAGAAGAAGTCGCGTGACTCGATTCTCGATGACGTGCCGACCGCGCAGCCGGCCTTGGCGTTGGCCCAGAAGGTGCTGCAACGGCTCGCGCGCGCCGGCGTACCCGCCGACCTGATCCCCGAGGCCGTCACCACCGTCACCGTTGCCGCCGACATCGATGCGGAAAACGACTTGCGGACAGCGGTTTTGGAACTCATGGACACCGTCCGTGCGGTGGAAAAGGCGATCATCGGCGAGCCCACCGAAGATCAGTGGCGCGCCCACTGGCCGCAGCCCTAGCGCCCCGCGCCGCAACCGGTCAGTTCGGGTTCTCGCCCCAACTGCCCGGCAGCATCGGGATCCGCGGTTCGGTGTCGAGCCCGTCACCGGTGAGCACGGCGATTCCGGACGCCTGTCGGCCGGTCCCGGCGGCCGTGCCGGCGAAGCCCAGCGGGCCGGCCCCGGAATCCGAGGCGCTGGCGCCCGGGGGCGTCTCCCACTCCGGCGTCACACCGATGTTCATATCCATGTATTCGTCGCCGAATCCGCGCTGCTTGGCGCGCTGGCGCTGCCGGCGCTTGGCGGCCAGCGCCTGCGCCGTCGCCTCACCGGGGGCGCCCTGGCTCTCCGAGGCCTCTTCGTCGGCACTGCGGGAACGTCGCGCACCGCTGGAGCAGCGCGCCGACGAGGAGACACTGCTCACCAGGTACAGGCAGGAGGTCGGCCCGAATCCGACGCCCGGCCCGCCACCCGCCGCGCCGCCGGCCGGCATGCCGGCGCCTGCGGTGGCCGGAGCGGTGGTTCCCGCCGAGGAGATCGGGTCCGCGCAGGCGCACGCCTCGGCGCCCGCCGGCACCGGGGCACCCGCGGCGACCGGGGCGCCGACGCTGCCGCCCACCGGCATCGGCGGGGTCGGCTCGACGGTCTGGTCGAGCCCGACCGCACCGATAGCGCCGAGCGCACCGAGTCCGGCGGCGGCGGCCAGAGCGGGCAACGCGGCCATCACGATCGGGATCGCCATCTGCAGGGCAATCTGCCCGATCGGCCACAACAGCATCAGCGTGTGAAAGGTGAACCAGCCGAAGGCCCCGGCCAGAATGGGGGACATCCCCGGGATCTGCAGCAGCATCTGGGTGACCGAGCTGGCAAACGGAAACGCCTCGATCGGATATCCGTCGAAGCCCAACTGCGACCACAGCCACTTGGCGATCGGGTCCGCAAAGCCCATGTTGTACTGCGTGATCAGGTCCTTGAGCTGCTGCTCCCAACTGGGCGCGGCAGCGGCCTCGGCGGCCCCCGGGGCCATGATCGGCGGCGCGGGCGTCACAGGCGGAACCGAGGCCAGCGCCGCTCCCGCGACGCCCTGGTAGACAGTCATCATCTCCGCGGCCTGGACCCACATCCGGGCATAGTCGGCTTCGTTCAGCGCGATCGGGATGGTGTTGACGCCGAAGAAGTTCGTCGCCACCAGCGCCGCGTGCACAGCGTGGTTGGCGGCCAGTTCGGCCAGCGTGGGCATGCCGGCCAGCGCGGCGGTGTAGGCCGTGGCCGCGGTTTGATGCAGGCCGGCCGCGGCGGTGCTCTTGGCGGCGCTCTCGGCCAGCCAGCTCAGATACGGGCCGTGCGCGGCCGCGTACTGCTGGGCGCTGGGGCCCTGCCAGGCACCGGCCTGCACTCCGGCCAGCACCGCGTCGAGTTCGGCCGCCACTTCGGCGTATTCCGCGCTCAGCACCGAGTACGCCGACGCCGATTCCAGCAGCGGCCCGGGGCCGGGCCCGGCGTTCAGCAGCGCCGAGTGCACCTCCGGCGGCGACGCCAGCCAGACCGGTGCGGTCATCGAGCACCTCTTCCCAACGTGATCTTGTTCGGTCAACCAATTGGTCGCGGCGTGGCCCGGTTTGGTTCCCTGCAGACGAATCTTTGTATCCGGGCGCCGAATGAGCGACTATGGCGGCATGCGGTGCGAGGTGGTGCGCGAGACCCTGTCGTCGCTGCTCGACGGCGAGCAGCAGGAGCTGCCGGCGCAGCAGGTCGACGCGCACCTGGCATCGTGCCGCAGTTGCCGGCGCTGGCTGGTCGGCGCTGCCGCCCAAGCCCGCCGGCTGACCGACATCAACAGTGACGCCGACGGCGACGCCGGCCCTGACCTGGCCGCCCAGATTCTGGCGGCCGCCGGGGTGACATCGGTCACCGCCGAGAGCTCCGGCGGCAGCCTGTGGTCGCGGTGGGGTTTTCGGCGGCCGGCGCTGATAGCCGTCGGGGTGCTCCAGGTGGCGATGGCGGCGGTGCAGATCGCCGGCGTGGACTTCGGCATGGTGTCGGCGCACGGACACGGGCACGGCGCCGCCACCGGAGCGCATTTGCTGCATGAGTCCACCGCTTGGTTGCTGGCGCTCGGCGGGGCGATGATCGCCGCCGGTATCTGGCCGTCCGTGGCGGTCGGCGTTGCCGCGATCGCCGGAGTGTATGCCCTGGCATTGGGCGGTTACGTGGCTGTCGACGCCTACCACGGTCAGGTGACGGCAGCTCGGATCGCCAGCCACCTGCCGGTGCTGATCGGCTTGGTATTCGCTTTGCTGGTCGCGCGCCAACGCATCGGTGGCGCAGGCCCGCGCCCGGCCCGGTGGGACGTCGACGGCGCTGCGGATGGGGCTGGCCCGGCGGCGTCCGGCAGTCGGGGCCGGCGCCGCCATCTGCGGTCGGTCAACCGCTCCGACGGCTCTACGACCATGCGTCGTAATAGCGTCGCGACCCCGGGTCTAAGGTGGATGTTCATGGCGGGAGCTGACCGGGTCGACGACGATGCTGTCACCGCTCTCGCCGTCGCCGCCGCAGCCGGTGATGCCAGCGCGCTGGAGGCTTTCATCAAGGCCACTCAGCACGACGTCTGGCGATTCGTGGCTTACCTTTTCGACGGTGTCAGCGCCGACGACCTGACCCAGGAAACCTTCCTGCGAGCCATCGGCGCGATCCCGCGGTTCGCCGGCCGTTCCAGCGCCCGGACCTGGCTGCTGGCCATCGCGCGCCGGGTGGTGGCCGACCACATTCGGTACCTCAAGTCGCGTCCGCGCACCGCGCCGGGCGCCGACCCCGAGCTGCTGCTCGACCGCGACCGGCCCGCCCGCGGCTTCGAGGACGTCGTCGAGGTGACCGCGTTGATCGCCGGCCTGTCGACCGATCAGCGCGAGGCATTGCTGCTGACCCAGCTCTTCGGCCTGTCCTATTCCGACGCGGCCGCGGTCTGTGGTTGCCCGGTGGGGACTATTCGGTCCCGAGTCGCACGCGCGCGTGACGCGCTGCTGGCCGATCCGGAACGCGGTGAGCTCACCGGTTAGACCGGCTTGGATTCGCGCTGGCAGAGCCGGTTTTTACCAGGTGTGCAGGCGGCGCGGGCAGTCGGTGGTGCCTCGCTCTTGGACCGGTCATGGAACGATGGACGCAAAACCATAGCTTCGAGGTTGGGGAGAGCGGTGTCGGCGCTACGTTGGCTGCGGACGGCCGCCGTCGTCGGCGCGACGGCTGTGCTGCTGGCGTCCAGCTGCAGCTGGCAGCTCGGTAATCCCATCCCGCAGGGCGTGCCGCCACCCCCCGGAGACCCGGTGCCGCCGGTGAGTACCGACGTCGCCTCGGGCCGGCCCGCCGACCAGCTCTATCAGTGGGCCGCCGAGCGGGCCCCGATGCTCGGCATCCCGATCACCGCGCTGGAGGCCTACGCCTACGCCGCACGGGTCGCGGAGGTGGAGAACCCCAACTGTCATCTTGGCTGGACCACGCTGGCGGCCATCGGCCAGATCGAGAGTCATCACGGCCACTACAACAACGCCACGGTGGCACGCAACGGCGACGTGCGACCCAAGATCCGCGGCGTCCGGCTCGACGGGTCCGGCGGCAATCTTCACATCGTCGAGGACGTCCAGCCGGAGCTGGCCGACGACGACGGCGTGGTCCGCGCGATGGGCCCGATGCAGTTCATTCCGGAGACCTGGCGGCTCTACGGCGTCGACGCCAACAACGACGGCGTCGTCAGCCCGGACAACATCGATGACGCCGCACTGTCGGCGGCCGGCTATCTGTGCTGGCGCGGCAAAGATCTGGCCACACCCAAGGGCTGGATGACGGCGTTGATGGCCTACAACGAGTCGGAGATCTACGCCCGCGCTGTCCGGGATTGGGCCGCCGCGTACGCGGCCGGTCGCCCGCTGTGAGGCGTCTGGTACGGGATAGGCTCCCAACAGGCCATCGATAGGACAAGACGGCCGGCCCCACCCACGCTCAAGGAGAAGTCAGTGTCCATCATCCAGCAGGTCGGCGCCCGCGAGATTCTCGATTCCCGCGGCAACCCCACGGTCGAGGTCGAGGTCGCGCTGGAGGACGGCACCTTCGCCCGGGCCGCGGTGCCCTCCGGCGCCTCCACCGGCGAACACGAGGCCGTGGAACTGCGCGACGGTGGCACCCGCTACGGCGGCAAGGGTGTGCAGAAGGCGGTCACCGCGGTACTGGACCAGATCGCGCCGGTGGTGATCGGGATCAGCGCGGACGACCAGCGGCTGGTGGACCAGGCCCTGGTGGACCTCGACGGCACCCCGGACAAGTCCCGGCTGGGCGCCAACGCCATGCTGGGGGTGTCGCTGGCGGTGGCCAAGGCCGCCGCGGACTCCGCGGCGCTGCCGCTGTACCGCTACCTCGGCGGCCCCAACGCCCACATCCTGCCGGTGCCGATGATGAACATCCTCAACGGCGGCGCGCACGCCGACACCGGTGTCGACGTCCAGGAGTTCATGGTCGCCCCGATCGGCGCCCCCAACTTCGCCGAGGCGCTGCGCTGGGGTGCCGAGGTCTACCACTCGTTGAAGTCAGTGCTCAAGAAGCAGGGCCTGTCCACCGGGCTCGGTGACGAGGGCGGTTTCGCTCCCGACGTCGCCGGCACCACCGCCGCGCTGGACCTGATCAGCACCGCGATCGAGGCCACCGGGCTCAAGCTGGGCACCGATGTCGCGCTGGCGCTGGACGTCGCGGCCACCGAGTTCTACACCGAGGGCAGCGGCTACGCGTTCGAGAAGCAGAACCGCACCGCGGCCCAGCTGACCGAGTTCTACGCCAAGTTGCTCGACAACTACCCGCTGGTGTCGATCGAAGACCCGCTGTCCGAGGACGACTGGGACGGCTGGGTGTCGCTGACCTCGGCGATCGGGGACCGGGTGCAGCTCGTCGGCGACGACCTGTTCGTCACCAACCCCGAACGCCTCGAGGAGGGCATCGAGCGGGGTGCGGCAAATGCATTGCTGGTCAAGGTCAACCAGATCGGCACGCTGACCGAAACCCTGGACGCCGTCACCCTGGCCCACCACAGCGGTTACCGCACCATGATGAGCCACCGCAGCGGCGAGACCGAGGACACCACCATCGCCGACCTCGCTGTGGCCGTCAGCAGTGGCCAGATCAAGACCGGTGCCCCGGCCCGCAGCGAGCGGGTGGCCAAGTACAACCAGCTGCTGCGCATCGAGGAGGAACTCGGCGACGCCGCCCGCTATGCCGGCGAGCTGGCCTTCCCCCGCTACGCGCCGGAGAGCAAGTAGCAGCCAGGGGGCGCTGCCATGTCCGATCCGAAACGGCCCGACAAGCGGCGCGCCGCGAAATCACGGCCGGGCCGGGCCGGAGAGACGCGACGTGCACGGCCGCGTCCTGCAGCGGTGGTGCGCCGCGCGACGGGCAGCTCGCGCACGCCGCCGTCACCCGCCGGAGCGGTCAAACGAGCCATTGCCGCGGCGGCCGAGCAGAGCTCGGAGCTGCGGGTCGGTTTCACCGCCCGGCGGGCGGTCATCCTGGCCGCGGTGATGTGCGTGCTCACGCTGACCGTCGCCGGGCCGGTCCGTACCTTCTTCGCCCAGCACGCCGAGATGAAACAGCAGTCCCAATTGGAGACCACCCTGCACCGCCAGATCACCGACCTGCAGCAACAGAAGGCCAACCTGGACGACCCCGCGCACATCCGGGCGCAGGCCCGCCAGCGGCTCGGCTTCGTCATGCCCGGCGAGATCCCCTACCAGGTCCAGCTGCCGGCGTCGCCGGAGGTGCCGGGCGAGCCGGGCGCCGAACCCCTGGCCGCCCCCAGCGGTGATCCCTGGTACACCGCGCTGTGGCACACCATCGCCGACGCGCCGCACCCTCCTCCGCCGCCGCCGGCACCGCCGTGGGTTCCGGTTCCGCCCGCACCGGTGGTGCCCGGTGGTTGATCCCGCCGACCTGGACGCGGTGGGCCGGCAATTGGGCCGAGAGCCTCGCGGCGTCCTGGAGATTTCCTATCGGTGCCCCAATGGCGAGCCCGCCGTGGTCAAAACGGCCCCGAAGCTGCCGGACGGGACACCGTTTCCCACCCTGTACTACCTGACCCATCCGGCGCTGACCGCCGCGGCCAGCCGGTTGGAGTCCTCGGGCTTGATGGCCGACATGACCGAGCGGCTGCAGCACGATCCCGAACTCGCCGCCGGCTACCGGGCCGCCCACGAGTCCTATCTCGCCGAACGCGACGCGATCCAACCGCTGGGAACCACGTTCACCGGCGGGGGCATGCCCGACCGGGTGAAATGCCTGCACGTGCTGATGGCGCATTCCCTGGCCAAGGGCCGCGGCGTCAACCCGTTCGGCGACGAGACGCTGGCCATCCTGGCCGCCGAGCCCGCGATGGCCGGGATTCTCCGGCCGGAGGAGTGGCTGTGACTCGTCTGGCCGGAATCGATTGCGGCACCAACTCGATTCGGCTGCTGATCGCTGAGCCGGTCGACGGCCGGCTGCGCGACATCCACCGGGAGATGCGCATCGTCCGGCTGGGCGAGGGCGTCGACGCGACCGGACAGTTCGCCCCCGAGGCGTTGGAGCGCACCCGCGCGGCACTGGCCGACTACACCGAGTTGCTGGTGGCACACGGTGTTTCACGAGTGCGGATGGTGGCGACCTCGGCTACCCGCGACGCGGCCAACCGCGACGTGTTCTTCGCCATGACCGCGCAGGTATTGGGACAAGCCGTTGCGGGGGCGGTCGCCGAGGTGATCACCGGGCAAGAGGAAGCGCAGCTGTCCTTCCGCGGCGCGGTGGGTGAGTTGGACAGTGCCGACGGGCCATTCGTGGTCGTCGATCTCGGTGGCGGATCCACCGAGGTGGTGCTGGGCGATCCGGACAACGGGGTGTCGGCGAGTTACTCGGCCAACGTCGGCTGTGTCCGGTTGACCGAACGGTGCCTGCACTCCGACCCGCCGACCACCGAGGAAGTCTCGGCCGCTCGCGAGGTGGCTCGCGAGCTGCTCGGCGAGGCGGTGCAGGCGGTGCCGGTGCAGCACGCCAGAACCTGGGTGGGAGTGGCGGGGACCATGACCACGCTGTCGGCCCTGGCGCACGGGCTGCCCGAATACGATTCGGCCGCAATACATCTGTCGCGGGTCGGCTTCGACGATCTGACGGCGGTCTGCGATCAACTGATCGGCATGAGCCGTGCCGAGCGGGCCGCCCTGGGGCCGATGCACCCCGGCCGCGTCGATGTCATCGGCGGCGGGGCGATCGTGGTCGAGGAGCTGGCCCGCATCTTGGCTGAGCGCGCCGGAATCGCGGAGCTGGTGGTCAGCGAACACGACATCCTGGACGGCATCGTGCTGTCGATCGCCTGACGGCCGTAAAGGCGTAAAAGTCACCTCGCCGAGCGTAAAGAAAGCGTCAACGGCCGCCGCCGTGCCTGCTCACCGGGTCTAGCTTCGTCGCAGACCCGATCGGGTTCTCGAGAACGGAGAACGCGTGGCTGTAGTGACCTACCTGCTGCTGACGGTGGCGATCTTCGCCCTGCTCGGCGGGGTGTTGAAGTTGGTTGAGCGACTGTGAGCCTTACCAATGCCGTCGGTCTGGCGCTGGCCCTTGCGGTGGTCGTGCTGTTGGTGGCCGCACTGCTGTTCCCGGAACGGTTCTAGTTGAGTACGACAGCCGCGGGCGTGTTGTTCCTGGCGTCGTTGGTCGTGGCGCTGGTGGCGGTGCACGTACCTTTGGGCGACTACATGTATCGGGTCTACACCCGTGAAACACACTCCCGCAGTGAGCGATTCGTCTACCGGGCGATCGGTGTCAACCCGGAGTCCGAACAGACCTGGGTCGGCTACGCGCGCAGTGTTCTGGCGTTTTCGGCCGTCTGCGTGGTGTTCTTGTTCGTTCTGCAGCTCATTCAGGGCGCACTTCCCCTGCATCTGGATGATCCGGCGACATCGATGACGCCTGGGTTGTCGTGGAACACCGCGGTCAGCTTTGTCACCAACACCAACTGGCAGGCCTATCCCGGCGAGTCGACGCAGGGCCATCTGGTGCAGATGACCGGCCTGGCGGTGCAGAACTTCGTCTCCGCCGCGGTCGGCATGGCGGTAGCCGTCGCCTTTGTCCGCGGGCTCGTGGGCCGGCGCACCGCCGTGCTGGGCTCATTCTGGGTTGATCTGGTTCGTGGCACCCTGCGCATCCTGCTCCCGATCGCGGTCGTCGGCGCGACGGTGTTGATCGCCGGCGGGGTTGTCCAGAACTTTCACCTCAACGACCAGACAATCACGACCCTGACCGGTGCGCCGCAGACCATTCCGGGTGGCCCGGTGGCCAGCCAGGAAGTGATCAAGCTGCTGGGCACCAACGGGGGCGGCTTCTATAACGCCAACTCCGCGCATCCGTTCGAGAACCCGACCGCATGGACCAACTGGGTCGAGATCTTCCTGCTGGTGGTCATCGCGTTCTCGCTGCCCCGCACGTTCGGCCGCATGGTGGGCAACACCAAGCAGGGTCACGCCATCGCCGCCATCATGGCCGTGATCGCCCTCATCAGCGTCAGCCTGCTCGGCTGGTCGCAGCTGGCGCATCACGGCACCGTCCCGACCGCCGTGGGGGCCGCGAGTGAGGGGATCGAGCAGCGGCTCGGCGTGGCCGACTCGGCGGTCTTCGCCGCGGCGACCACGCTGACCTCCACCGGCGCAGTGGATTCCACGCACGACTCCTACACCAGTCTGGGCGGCCTGCTGACGATGGTCGACATGCAACTGGGGGAAGTCGCTCCCGGCGGTGTCGGCTCGGGCCTGTACGGCATCTTGATCCTCGCGGTGATCACGGTGTTCGTCGCCGGGCTGATGGTCGGCCGTACGCCGGAATACCTGGGCAAGAAGATCAGTGCACGCGAGATCAAGCTGGCGGCAAGCTATTTTCTGGTGACTCCAGTGGTTGTGCTGTGCGGAACGGCAATTTCGATCGCCTTGCCGGGCCTGCGCTCGGCGATGGCCAACACCGGACCGCACGGGCTCTCCGAGGTGCTCTACGCGTTCACCTCCGCGGCGAATAACAACGGCTCCGCGTTCGCGGGCTTGGCAGCCGACGGGACGTGGTACGAGACCGCACTGGGCATCGCGATGCTCATCGGCAGGTTTCTGCCGATGATCCTGGTGCTTGCGCTGGCCGGGGCGCTCGCGGCGCAGGGGCAGACTCCGGAATCCCTTGGCACGCTGCCCACTCACAAGCCCCAGTTCGTCGGCATGGTCGTCGGGGTGACGCTCATTCTGGTTGCCCTCACCTTTCTGCCGGCACTGGCGTTGGGGCCACTCGCTGAAGGGCTGCACTGACATGCGCTCGGCTACAACTGTCTCGCTTGCGTCACTGCCCGCGGCGTTGCGCAAGCTCGATCCCCGTACCCTGTGGCGCAACCCGGTGATGTTGATCGTCGAGGTCGGCGCCGTGTGGTCCACGGTGCTGGCCATCGGCGAGCCGACATGGTTCGGCTGGCTGATCGTGTGCTGGTTGTGGCTGACTGTCGTCATCGCCAACCTGGCCGAGGCCGTCGCCGAGGGCCGCGGTAAGGCGCAGGCCGACGCTCTGCGAAAGTCCAAGTCCGACACCGTCGCACGTCGGCTGCGCGGATGGACGCCCAACACGCCCGGAGTCGAAGAGGCGGTCGCGGCACCGCTGCTGCAACGGGGTGACATCGTCGTGGTCGAAGCGGGCCAGGTCATCCCGGGCGACGGTGACGTGGTCGAGGGCATTGCGTCCGTGGACGAATCGGCGATCACCGGCGAATCAGCCCCGGTGATCCGCGAATCCGGCGGTGATCGTTCCGCGGTCACGGGCGGGACGCTGGTGTTGTCGGACCGGATCGTAGTCCGGATAACCCAGAAACCCGGGCAGAGCTTCGTCGACCGGATGATCGCGCTGGTCGAGGGAGCCAACCGGCAGAAGACTCCGAATGAGATCGCGCTCAACATCCTGCTGGCCGCGCTGACCCTGATCTTCGTGGTGGCGGTCGCAACCCTGCAGCCGTTGGCGATCTATTCCAAGGCCAACAACCCGGGTGTCGCGGATACGGCGGCGCTCGACGGTAACGGCGTCACCGGCATCGTCTTGGTGGCACTGCTGGTCTGTCTGATCCCCACCACGATCGGTGCGTTGCTGTCCGCCATCGGAATTGCCGGCATGGACCGGCTGGTGCAGCGCAATGTGCTCGCCATGTCCGGGCGGGCGGTGGAAGCCGCCGGCGACGTCAACACGTTGCTGCTGGACAAGACCGGCACGATCACGCTGGGCAACCGGCATGCCTCGGAGTTCCTTCCGCTCACCGGGGTGACCGCCGCCGAACTCGCCGATGCCGCACAGCTGTCCAGTCTCGCCGACGAAACCCCCGAAGGCCGCTCAATCGTGGTTTACGCCAAGGAGGCCTACGGCCTGCGAACCCGGACGCCGGGTGAGCTCACGGCCGCGTCCTGGGTGGAGTTCACGGCGGTGACGCGCATGTCCGGCGTCGACATCGCCGGACGCCAATTGCGCAAGGGCGCCGCCAATTCCGTCAGCGACTGGGTGCGCGGCCACGGCGGTGACATCCCCGCCGAGCTCGGCCGGATCGTCGACGGCATCAGCGCCGCCGGCGGCACACCGCTGGTGGTCGGCGAGGTGCTGGTGGGCGGGCCCGCCCAGGTGCTCGGTGTCATTCACCTGCGAGACGTGGTGAAGCAGGGCATGCGCGAGCGGTTCGACGCGATGCGCCGGATGGGTATCCGGACCGTGATGATCACCGGCGACAACCCGTTGACCGCCAAGGCGATTGCCGACGAAGCCGGGGTCGACGACTTCCTCGCCGAAGCCACCCCCGAAGACAAGCTGATGCTGATCAAACGGGAGCAGCAGGGCGGTCGGCTGGTCGCGATGACCGGCGACGGCACCAACGACGCACCGGCGCTGGCGCAGGCCGACGTCGGGGTGGCGATGAACACCGGCACCAGCGCCGCCAAAGAGGCGGGCAACATGGTGGACCTGGACTCCGACCCCACCAAGCTGATCGAGATCGTGGAGATCGGCAAACAGCTGCTGATCACCCGGGGCGCGCTGACCACCTTCTCGATCGCCAACGACATCGCCAAGTACTTCGCCATCATCCCAGCGCTTTTCGTGACGATCTTCCCGGGCTTGGGTCTGCTCAACGTGATGAGGTTGCACAGCCCGCAATCGGCGATCCTGTCGGCGGTGGTCTTCAATGCGGTGGTCATCGCCGCACTGATCCCGTTGGCGCTGCGCGGGGTTCGCTACGTTCCGGGCAGCGCGTCCAAGCTGCTCAGCCGCAACCTCGCGGTCTACGGCCTGGGCGGGATCGTGGCCCCGTTCGTCGGGATCAAGCTCATCGACCTGCTGGTTCAACTACTGCCCGGGATGGCGTGACATGAGATTCGCGAGCCTGATTCGCAGCCACTGGGCCGCGCTGCGTGCGCTGCTCGTCCTGACCGTCGTGCTCGGTGTCGGCTACCCGGTGTTCGTCTGGTTGGTGGCGCAGATCCCGGGTCTGCGCGAGCGCTCCGATGGCTCATTGATCGAAAACGAAGGCCAACCGGTGGCCAGCGCACTGATCGGGCAGTCGTTCACCGACACCGCCGGCCTACCGCTGCCGCAGTACTTCCAGAGCAGGCCGTCGGGCGCCGGGGCCGGCTATGACGCCTTGGCCAGCGGGGCAAGCAATCTGGGTCCGGAGAGCATCGTCGATATGCCCGGTCAGCCGAGCCTGCTCACCCAGGTCTGCGCCCGCAGCGTGGCGGTCGAGGAGGCGGAGGGGCTTGACGCGGGAGCCGGGTCGCGGCCGTTCTGCACCCCCGGTGGGAAGGGTGCGGTGCTCGCGGTGTTCGGCCCGCGCGACCGCAGCGGCACCGTCGCCCATCCGGCACGCGTGGTCAGTGTCAACGAACCGTGCGTCGCCGGCCACGGGCCGTTTCTGACCAGCTATCGCGGTGTTCGGGTGGAATGCGCCCGGCCGGGTGAGGACTACTCCGCCGGCCAGATCGTGCCGATCCGGGGGACGGCGCCCGAACACCCGCGGGTTCCGGCCGACGCCGTCACCGCCAGCGGCAGCGGCCTGGACCCCGACATCTCACCGGACTACGCCGATCTTCAGGTCGACCGGGTTGCAAGGGCCCGGGGGATCAGCGCCGAGCAGGTCCGTGCCGTGGTGCGCGCTCACCAGAGCGGCCGACTGCTCGGATTCCTCGGTGAGGCCCGCGTCAACGTCGTCGCGGTCAACCTGGAACTAGACCACGAGCATCCTGTCCCCGGCTGCTGTTCCGATGGATGATCGTCCGGTGAGCGATTACGGCACCCGCGGCAAGCGTGGGGAGTTGCGCATCTATCTGGGTGCGGCGCCTGGCGTCGGCAAGACGTACGCGATGCTCGGCGAGGCTCACCGGCGGCTGGAACGAGGCACCGACCTGGTGGCGGCTGTGGTCGAGACACACGGTCGGAGAAAGACAGCCGAACTGCTGCAGGGAATCGAGGTCGTCGCGCCCCGTTGGATTGACTACCGGGGCAAGTGCTTTCCCGAGCTCGACGTCCCCGCGGTGTTGGCGCGACGGCCGCAGGTGGTGCTCGTCGACGAGTTGGCCCACACCAATACGCCGGGCAGCGTGAACCACAAACGGTGGCAGGACGTCGAAGAACTGCTCGCTGCGGGGATCACGGTGATCTCTACGGTCAACGTGCAGCATTTGGAGAGCCTCAATGACGTCGTCGCTGAAATCACCGGGGTTGAGCAGCAGGAGACGGTGCCGGATTCGTTCGTCCGTCAGGCGTCGCAGATTGAACTCGTCGACATCGCGCCGGAGGCGCTTCGCCGAAGGCTCGCCCACGGCAACGTGTACGCGCCGGAGAAGGTCGACGCGGCGTTGTCCAACTACTTCCGCAGCGGGAACCTCACTGCGCTGCGGGAACTGGCGCTGCTGTGGGTGGCCGACCAGGTCGACGCCGCACTGGCGAAGTACCGCGCGGACAAGAAGATCACCGCCACCTGGGAAGCCCGCGAACGCGTGGTGGTGGCCGTCACCGGCGGCCCGGAATCGGAGACGCTGGTTCGGCGTGCCTCGCGGATCGCATCGAAGTCCAGCGCCGAGTTGCTGGCGCTTCATGTGCTGGCCGGCGACGGACACCCCGCCGTACCGAGTGCGCGGATGGGAAAGATCCGCGAGCTGGCGGGCAGTCTCGGTGCCTCGCTGCACATCGTCGTCGGCGACGACGTACCGACCGCGCTGTTGGACTTCGCCCGGGAAGTCAACGCCACCCAGCTGGTGATCGGGACGTCGCGGCGGTCGCGCTGGGCGCGCTTGTTCGACGAGGGCATCGGCGCGGTGGTGGTGCGGCGGTCCGGCAAGATCGACGTACACATCGTGACTCATGAAGAGTCCAAGCAGGGCTTCCGAATCGCACCGATCTCGCCGCGACAACGTCGTGCGCTGCCGTGGCTGGCGGCGCTGCTCGTACCGTCGGCGGTCTGCGCGATCACGGCGACATGGCTGGATCCGGTACTGCGCTTGGGCGGAGAGAGCGCACTGTTCTTCGTCAGCGTGCTGGCGGTGGCCCTGCTCGGCGGCGTCGCCCCCGCAATTCTTTCGGCCCTGATATCCGGCTTGCTGCTCAACTACTTTCTGATTGAGCCCCGGCACAGTTTCACCATCGCCGAAACCGACTCGGCGGTCACCGAGATCGTCCTGCTGCTGGTTGCGGTCGCGGTATCGGTGCTGGTGGATCGCGCCGCCGAACGCGCCAGGGAAGCCGGCCGTGCCTCCCAGGAGGCGGAGTTGCTGGCTCTGTTCGCCGGGTCGGTGTTGCGGGGCGCCGACCTTGAGACGCTGCTGGAACGAGTCCGGGAGACCTACGCCGTACGGGCGGTGAGCATCTTGCGGATGCGCACCCTCGACGGCCGGCAGGCCGGCCAGACGGTCATCGCCGCGGCGGGCAGTGAGCCGTGTACGACGGTCGAGTCTGCCGACACCGCCATCGATGTCGGCGATCACGAGTTCTGGATGCTGATCGCCGGCAGACAGTTGGCGGCCCGCGATCGGCGGGTGCTGTCCGCAGTGGCCAAGCAGGCCGCCGGCTTGGTCCGGCAGCGTGAACTGACCGACGAGGCAAGCCGAGCCGACGCGGTCACCCGGGCCGACGAGCTCCGCCGTTCCCTGCTGTCGGCGGTCAGCCACGACCTGCGTACGCCGCTGGCGGCTGCGAAAGCCGCGGTGTCGAGTCTGCGCGCCGACGACGTCGACTTCTCCCCCGACGACACCGCTGAACTGCTGGCCACCGTAGAGGAGTCGATCGACCAACTCACCGCGCTGGTCGGTAACCTCCTCGACTCTTCCCGGTTGGCCGCCGGCGTGGTGCGCCCCGAGCTGGGCCGGGTGTACTTGGAAGAAGCCGTGGAACGGGCCCTGGTCAGCATCGGTCGCGGCAACAGCGGCTTCGTCCGCTCCGGCATCGACCGGGTCAAAGTGGACGTCGGTGACGCAGTGGTGCTGGCCGACGCCGGACTGCTGGACCGGGTGCTGGCCAACCTTCTCGACAACGCGCTGCGCTACGCCCCCGACGGCCCGATACGGGTCAGTGCGTGTCAGTTCGGCGATCGGGTTCTCATCAACGTCGCCGACCAGGGGCGCGGCCTACCGTCGGACGGTGAGCGTCTGTTCGAGCCGTTCCAGCGGATCGGCGACCAGAACAACACCACCGGTATCGGCCTGGGCTTGTCGGTAGTGCGGGGGTTCGTCGAGTCGATGGGCGGGACGATCTCCGCCACGGAGACGCCGGGGGGCGGACTCACCATGATGGTGGATCTGGCCGCCCCCCAAGCGACGTGACCAGGACGGGATTGTCAGTGCTTCCAGACGACCTTGTCGACTCCGGCGGCGTCGCGGTAGACGACGCTGTCCGGCGCGGTGCCGTTCTTGACGTCGAAGTAGAGTCGCCCGCTGGTCTGGCTGCCTGCGGCGATCGGCCCGTTGGGCAGGCCGTCGACCTCATTGCCCTTCATCACCGCGAATGTTGAACTGTTGACGGCACGCGCATTGAAGTCAGCGATATTGGGGGTGGGGGATCCGCTTACCGCCTGCGCCGTCACATCCGCGTACCAAATACCGTCATTGTGGCCGCTGGGTTGCAGATTCTTGACGGTGTAATCGATGGCCCCGCCTGGACTTTGAATCTCCTGCGTCTGGCCGAATCCGACGACCGTTGGGTCTGCAGAAGCCGGCGCCACCGCCAGCATTCCGGCCGTGGCCAGGCCGGCTGCTGTTACCGCCGTCTTCTTGGCGATTTGGGAGAACATCACGGCAAACTCCTTCCGCTAGTGTCTCCACGGCATATCCGAACCGGCGGATTTCAAAACCTCAAAAATTCACACTTCGAATCGGTAGCCCATCCCCGCCTCGGTGAGCAGGTGCTTGGGGTTCGACGGATCGTTTTCGAGTTTGCGCCGCAACTGCGCCAGATAGACCCGCAGGTACTGCGTTTCCTTTGCGTATGCCGGGCCCCATACCTGGGTGAGTAACTCGTCGCGTCCGACCAGCTTTCCCCGGTTTCGCACCAGCATCTCCAGCATGCCCCATTCGGTGGGGGTCAGGTGGACCTCGCCGCCGTTCTTGGTGACTTTCTTGGCCGCCAGATCCACGGTGAACGAGGCGGTTTCCACTATTGGCTGGTCGATTTCGGCGGTCGCGGCGTTGCGCCGTGCGGCGGCACGCAGCCGAGCCAGGAACTCGTCCATTCCGAACGGCTTGGTCACGTAGTCGTCGGCGCCGGCGTCGAGCGCCTCCACCTTGTCGGCCGAGTCGGTACGGGCGGACAGCACGATCACCGGCACCGTCAGCCAGCCGCGCAGCCCGGCCAGCACCTCGATGCCGGAGATGTCGGGCAGCCCCAGATCGAGGATCACCACGTCCGGGCGCTGCTCGGCGGCGGCACGCAACGCGCCGGCGCCGGTCGCCGCGGTGACGACTTCGTAGCCGCGTACCGACAGGTTGATCTTCAGCGCGCGCAGAATCTGCGGCTCGTCGTCGACTACCAGAACTCGTGTGGTCATCAGCTCTCTCCTGCCGGTGCGGCCAGGTCCACCACCATGGTCAACCCGCCGCCTGGTGTCTCTGTCGCCGAGATGGTGCCGCCCATCGCCTCGGTGAATCCCCGTGCGACCGACAGCCCGAGGCCGACGCCGCTGGTGTTGTCGCGGTCGCCGAGGCGCTGGAACGGATCGAATACGTGCGCCTCGCCGCCACGGGGCAGCCCGCGGCCCTCGTCGGCGACGTTGATCAGGACCCGGTCGCCGACCCGGCCGGCTGTCACCCGCACCACGCTGTCGGAGGCGTAGCGCAACGCGTTGTCGATCACGTTGGCCAGCACGCGCTCCAACAGTCCGACATCGGCCATCGCCACGGTCGGGCCCACCTCGACCTTCACCTGGTCGAGGCCACGGCCGTGGCCGAAGGTGTTGCTGCGCTTACCGATTCCGATCAAAGCGCGCTGCACCACCTCTTCCAGGTACACCTTGGTCAACTCCGGCCGGATCACGCCCGCGGCCAGTCGCGAGGAATCGAGCAGGTTGCCCACCAGGCCGGTGAGCTGATCGACCGACTCCTCCACCGTGGCCAGCAGTTCGGCGGTGTCGTCGGGGGAGAAGTCGACGTCGTCGGCGCGCAGACTCGACACCGCTGCCTTGGCTGCCGCCAATGGGGTGCGCAGGTCGTGGCTGACCGCCGACAGCAGGGAACGGCGCAGCTCGTCGGTCCGCATCACCGCGTCGGCCCGGCTGGCCTCGGCGGCCAGTTCCTCCTGCCGGACCAGTCCGGCCGCCTGCCGAGCCACCACCGACAGCACCCGGCGGTCACGCGAGGCCAACTGCCGGCCGGCCATCAGCATCCAGAACTCGTCATCGCCGACATCGATCGAGGTGTCCGCGAGAGCTACCGACGTGCACGGGTTTTCACCGACCGAGGCGACGACTTCGGGCGTCGCGGTGCCGCTCGGTACGCGGACCAGGCTCACGGCTCGTTGCGCATAGGTCTCGCGAACCCGCTCCAGCAGGGTGTCCAGGTCCGCGCCGCGCAGCACCGAGCCGGCGAACAGCGTCATCAGCTCGGCTTCGCGGGAGGCACGGCCGGCCTCCCGAGTGCGTTTGGCCGCGCCGTCCACCAGGGCCGCCACCGCGACGGCCACCAACAGCAGGACGACCTCGGTCACGGCGACGTCGTGCTCGGCGATGGTGAAATCACGTCGCGGAGCGAGCACGAAGTAGTTCAGCAGCACTCCGGACAGCAACGCCGAGAGCACCGCGGGGGCGATACCGCCGAGCAGCGCCACCAGCAGCACGCCCACAAAGAACAGTGCGCTCTGTCCGGCGTCGAAGTAGCGGTCCAGCCAGCCCACCATGATCGCGCACATCAGGCACGGCACCACCACGGCGGCCAGCCAGGACACCGCACGTCGCTCCCGCGGCGACACCGTCAACCCACGGAAACTCGGCTTGGCGTCCTCGTAGGTGACGATGTGCACGTCGATGTCGCCGGACTGCTGCACCACGGCCGCGCCGACACCTTCGTCGAGGATCCGCGCCCAGCGGGAACGGCGCGAACTGCCGATCACCAACTGGGTGGCGTTGACGTCACGGGCGAAGTCCAGCAGCGCGGTCGGCACGTCGTCGCCGATCACGGTATGCAGCGAGGCGCCCAGGCTGATCGCCAGTTGGCGGATCTTGCCCACCCGGGGTGCCGGCGCGCCAGAGAGCCCATCGCCACCCAGGACATGCAGCACCAGCAGGTCGCCGCCGGCCTTCGACGCGATCCTGGAGGCCCGCCGGACCAACGTCTCGGATTCCGGGCCACCGGTCACCGCGGCCACGATGCGCTCCCGCGCCTCCCAGGTTTCGGTGATCTTCTTGTCGGCACGGTAGCGGGTGAGTGTCGCGTCCACCTGCCCGGCCAGCCACAGCAGCGCCAATTCCCGCAGCGCGGTTAGCGTCTCGCCACGGAAGTAGTTGGCCAACGCCGCGTCGACCTTTTCCGGCGGATAGACGTTGCCGTGGGATAGCCTGCGGCGCAAGGCTTCCGGTGCCACATCGATGAGTTCGATCTGCGCTGCTTGGCGCACGACGGCGTCCGGCACGGTGTCGTGCTGAGTGGTCCCGGTGATCTTGGTGACAACGTCGCTCAGACTCTCCAGCTGCTGCACGTTGACGGTGGAGACCACGGTGATCCCGGCGGCCAGCAACTCCTCGATGTCCTGCCAGCGTTTGGCATTTCGGCTGCCCGCGGGGTTGGTGTGGGCGAGGTCGTCGATCAGGACCACTTCGGGGTGACGGGCCAGCACCGCATCGACATCGAGTTCGCCGCCGGGCTCGCCGATGATCTCGATGCCCTGCAGCAGCTCCGCGGTCTTGCTGCGGCCGTGGGTCTCGACCGCCGCGGCGACCACATCGGTGCCGCGATCGGCGCGGCGGTGCGCTTCGCCGAGCATCGCGTAGGTCTTTCCGACCCCGGGCGAGGCTCCGAGGTAGATGCGCAGTTCTCCGCGTGGTTCTCCGCGCTCGCCGCGCTGGCTCACGAGACTCACCAGACCATCATCGCGGCAACCGACGACATCAGCCAGCGACGACAGGCCGCACCATCACGGTGGGTTTGAACCCGTACCTCGGGTTGCTCAGACCGGAGCCGCTGCGACCCGCTGATGCCACACCTGGCATCCCGGCGCCCACGGTGTTGACCGTGCCGGCCTCCTCTGCCTCGGTCCAGCCGTGGCTCACCAGGGTGGCAGTGCTGTCGGGGATCGAGGTGGCCGTTGTCGGGACGGCCGCCGGCCAACTCTGGGGCACCGACAGCCCGCCCACCGGGGCGGCCTTGCCGACACCGGCCAGCACCGGGGCGCCGCCGGGTGCGGCTCCGGCCGGTGTCGTCACCGCGTCCGCCAAAACCATCTCCGGCCAGACCGGTGGCGCCGTCGGCCCGGTGGCGATGGCGTATGCGCTGGCGATGCCGGCGAACAGGTGCCAGGCGCCGGCGTTGCTCAACGCCGAGCTGTAGGTCTGCAGCCCGTTCCAGATCCCGATGTTCTGGGTGGAGTTGACGAAGTTGGACAGGAAGTCGGTGATGCCACTCTGCGCCGGTTGTGATGCCGCGGCCGGCGCCGCCAGGGTTTGCATGGCCGAGGGCAGTCCGGATACCAACTGCGACAACCCGTTCTGCGCGCTGCTGGTCGAGGCCTGGGCGACGGCTGCGCCCTGACCGGCGATCCCGGCCGGGTTGGTGCTGGGAGCGGGCGAGCTCAGCGGTTGCAGTACCCCGGCAAGCGATGACGACACCGCGTAGCCGTACATGGCCATGGCGTCCTGTGCCCACATCTCGGCGTACTGCGCCTCCAGCGCCGCGATCGCCGCGGTGTTGAACCCGAGGAAGTTCGTCGCCACCAGCGCCGCGAACTGTGCCCGGTTGGCGGCGACCACCGGTGGTGGCACCGTCATCGCAAACGCCGCCTCGTAGGCGGCGGCCGATGCCGACGCCTGGGCGGCGGCGTGCTCGGCGGCCGCGGCCGTGGTGTTGAGCCACGCCACGTAGGGCCGCGCCGCGGCGGCCATCGCCGTTGCGGCCGGGCCCCGCCACTCTTCGTCGGTCAACGTCGAGATCACCGACTCGTAGGAAGCCGCGGTCGTGGCCAGTTCGGCGCCCAGCGCATTCCATGTGGTCGCGGCGGCCGTCATGGGCGCGGCCCCGGCGCCCGAGTACATCCGTGCGGAGTTGATCTCCGGGGGCAGTGCTGCGTAGTCCATGTCGTGGAAGTCCGTTTCCTCTGGTGGGTTTCGGCCTGGCGTTGGTCGCCGCTAGACGATCGGCTTGCGCGGCATCACGACGGGCTTGACACCGTAGCGAGGTCGGCCGAACCCGGGGCCACCACGATCCGAGGAGGCCACCGCCGGCGCTCCGGCGGGCACCGTGGCGGCGCCGTGCGGCTCGGCCTCGGCGGCACCCGCCGCGACGAGCGGGCGCGACTCGGCCGCCGGGGCGGCTTCGCCGGCCCAGTTCGGCGGTGCCGACATCTTGTTGAGCGGGGCTGCTTGGCCGGCAGCGGCCGCGGCCACCGGGGCGGCGGGGCCTGGCGCGGCCTGCGAGATGAGGTGGGCGTGCTCGGCGGCGCCTTCGAGGTGGTGGATGACGCCCGGCGGGTTGGTGATGTAGCCCTTGCCCAGGCCGGTGAACTCCGAGGCGGCCGAGCCGAGGTTGGTGGCCTGCATGGCGGCCAGGATGGCGGAGTTGCTGGCGATTCCGCCCAGCCCGAATGTCGGGTCGGCGGCGGCTCCGGCGCCCACGGTCCCCAGGCCGGTAGCCGTGCCCAGCCCCGCCGTGGTGGTCGCCGCCGCCGAGTTGGCGGTCTCGGTCTCTCCGTAGGAGTCGGCGCTGGCGCGCAGGGTGTGGATGAACATCTCCTGCATTGCCGCAGCCTGCGCGCTGATCTGCTGATACAGCGTGCCGTAGGCGGAGAACTGGGTGGCCTGCAGTGCGGAGACCTCGTCGGCGGCGGCCGGGGCCAGCCCGGTGATCGGGCGGGCGGCGGCCGCGTTCTGGGCGTTGAGCGCCGCGGCGATCGTCTGTAGGTTGCCGGACGCCGCAGCCAGCGCCTCGGGGTGGGTGGTCAGGAACGACATGACATCTCCTCGGCGGATACGAGCCGGCCCCCAGCTGGGCTCGGTCACCGCTCCACTGTTTCGTCGGACTCCCGACGGCCAGAGGTCGTTAACGAGTTCTTTACGGTCTCGTACGGATTATTGACGGTTTGCTTTCAGGCCCAGCTGGAGCCCACGGCGGCGTCGGTGTTGGCCATGTTGTTGCCGGCCGTCTGGACCTTCTGGCCGTGGGCGTTGGCCTGTTCGTAGATGACCTGGAAGTTCCGCCCGAGCGCGGTGATGAACTCCTGGCAGGCCACCGAGCCGGCGCCGCCCCAGAAGTCCCCGGCGGCCAGCACGTCTTGCACGATCGCCTGGTGCTCGGCCTCCAGGGCGGCGGCCTGGGCGCGAATCAAGGCGCCGTGGGCGTCGACGTCGCCGAACTGATAGTTGATGGACATCTCGATCATTACTCCCTGGGGTAGCGGTGTTGTTAGCTGCTCAGGATCTGCTGCGAGGCAGCTTCCTGCTGTTCGTACTGGTTGGCGTCCCGGATAAGTCCGTCGCGGACGCTATGCAGCATGGTGACGATGTTGCTGAATGCGGTTTGCATCTGGCCCATGGTGTCGTAGGACGTGCGTTCGGCCAGGCCGCCCCAGCCGGAGCCGGAGATGCTGGTCGACGACGCCCACATCCGCCGGGCTTCGTCCTCCACGGTCTGCGCGTGCGCGTCGAAACGGGCCGCAGTTGAACGCATGGCGTCCGGGTCGGTCATGAAACGGGTGGTCATTGCCATAGCTCCTTGGTTGTTGGTTGTGGTCTTCCGGCGTCAGCCGGCCAGGACCGGGTGTGCGACGACGCTGGGTTTGAACCCGTACTGCGGCAGATTCCCGCTGGGGCCACTGCGCCCGCCGAGCGCGCCGATCGGCATGCCGGCCGGTACCGCCGACGTCCCGTTTGCTGCGGGCACGTTCAACCCGGCGCCCGGCAGTGCCGACACGGTGCTGGCGGCGGTTCCGGCAGCCCAGCTCGGCGGCACCGACAGCATGCCGAGCGAGCCGGCCTGACCGAGGGCCGCCGAAACCGGCGCACCGCCGAATGAGCCCAGCCCGCCGAGCCCCGCGAAGCCCGCCGTACCCAGCGAGGCCATTGGTGCCACCGCGCCGACGGCCGAGCTCAGCCCGCCGGCGGCCGCGGAGCCCGCCGTCCCCATCGACGATCCCGCACTGCTGCCGAGACTGCTCAAGAAGCCGACTGCGGTCGACAGCGTGCTGGCGACGTTCCAGGCTCCGGTGTTGACCATTCCGTTGATGCTGTCGGTGATCTGGCTGTTGTCGAACAGGCTGCCCAGAATCCCCGACAGACTCGACGACGCCGATGATGGCGAGCTGCCCTGGGCCGGCGACGCCAGACTCTGCAGCACGCCGGGCAACACCGAGATCAGTTGGCTGCTCGGGCTGTTGCCCGCCGCCGAGCTGCCGGCGGCCTGGGTGACCGCGGCGGCCTGGCCGGCCAACCCGGCCGGGTTGGTGGTCTGGGCGGGTGGGCTGAACGGCGTTATCTGCGACGCGGCGGCCGAACCGCTCGCGTAGCCGTACATGGCGGCGGCGTCCTGGGCCCACATTTCGGCGTACTGCGCCTCGGTGGCCGTGATCGCCGGGGTGTTCTGCCCCAGGAAGTTAGTCGCCACCAGGGCCATCAGCAGGCTGCGGTTGGCCACGATCACCGGCGGAGGAACCGTCATGGCGAACGCGGTCTCGAAGGCGGCCGCGGCCGCGGTGGCCTGGGTGGCGGCCTGCTCGGCCTGAGCGGCGGTGGTGTTCATCCACGCCACGAAGGGCGCCGCCGCGGCGGCCATCGACGCCGACGCCGGACCGGCCCACACCTCACCGGCCATCCGGGCGATCACCGCCTGGTAGGCGGCGGCGGTCGACCCCAGCTCCGCGGCCAGTCCGCGCCAGGCCGTGGCGGCGGCCATCAGCGGCGCCGCTCCCGGCCCGGTGTACATCCACGCGGAGTTGACTTCCGGTGGCAACGCACCGAACTCCATCATGTTCTCGAGTTCCTTTGTCTTGCTTGTTTTTTGCTGAACTCAGCGCGCTGCGATCGCGTTGGCGGCCTCGGTCGCCTGGTACGCTGCCGCGCTGGTCGTCAGGGTGGTGACGAACATCTGGTGAATCGCATTCGCCTGGGCACTGACCGCTTGGTACAGGCCGGCGTGCGTGACGAACTGTGCTGCGGTCAACGCCGACACCGGGTCTGCCGCAGCGGGGATCACGCCAGTAGTCGCAGGGGCGGCAGCCGCGTTCTGGGCGGCCATCGCCGAGCCGATACCGGTCAATTCGCCGGCCGCGGCCGCCAGCTCTGCAGGCTGGGCGCTCACGAACGACATCAACGGCATCACCATCTCCTAACCGATCGAGCCGGCGCGGTGCCGGCCACGAGATCCACCGTGCCGCAACGGTGCTCGGTTAGCTGTTGCCCTTACGTGCTCTTAACGGAGCGGAATCGAACCTTGATGGATCCTTGATGCCCGGGAACGGAAAAACCCGACGCAGCCCCCTCTGCTGCGTCGGGTTTCCCGGGCCTTGCCTGACGTTACGCCCAGCTGGAGCCCACCGAGGCGTCGGTGTTGGCCATGTTGTTGCCGGCCGACTGCACCTTCTGACCGTGAGAGTTGGCCTGCTCGTAGATCACCGCGAAGTTGCGGCCCAACTGCGCCACAAACTCCTGGCACGCCACCGAACCCGCACCACCCCAGAAGTCACCGGCAGCCAGCACATCGTGCACGATCGCCTGGTGCTCAGCCTCCAACGAAGCAGCCTGCGCACGAATCAACGCGCCGTGGGCATCCACATCACCGAACTGGTAGTTAATCGACATCTGCGGTTCTCCTTCTAGCTCGACAGGATCTGCTGAGAAGCAGCTTCCTGCTGCTCGTAGTGGTTCGCGTCGCGAATCAGCCCATCCCGCACCCCGTGCAGCATGTTCACGATGTTGCGAAACGCGGTCTGCATCTGACCCATGGTGTCCATCGAGGTCCGCTCCGCCAGACCACCCCAGCCAGCACCGGAGATGTTGGTCGACGACGCCCACATCCGACGCGCCTCGTCCTCCACCGTCTGCGCATGCACATCAAAACGGCCCGCCATCGAACGCATCGCGTCCGGGTCAGTCATAAAACGTGTTGCCATGATTTCTCTCTCCTTATCTGCGGGTTCCGTCCTGCGGTGAGGGGTCTTAGCCGGCAACCACTGGCCGGGCCATCACGGTCGGCTTGAAGCCGTAGCGGGGAGTGCCGAGGCCGAAGCCGCCCCGTTCGGCGCCCATCGGCATGCCGCCGGGCATGGCCGCCATCGACTCGATCTGTTCCGGGGCGGCCGCCCAGCTGCTGCCCTGTAAGGCGCTGGCCGTATCGACGGCGCTGGCAGCGGGCGCGGCCGCGGCCCATGCCGACGGCGCGGACAACTCCCCGACCAGGGTGGCCTGGCCCACCCCGGCCGTCACGGTCGGCGCGCTCGCCGCGAAAGCCGATGCCGCGCCGCCGCCCAGCGCACCCAGGCTGCTCAGCGGACCACCGGGGGCCAGCAGGGCGCCGATACCGGCACCTGCCGCACCACCGCCGAGGGCGTTGAAACCGCCGCCGGAGAAGAACGTGGTCATGGTCGGGATCAAGCTTGCCGGGGTGAACGCCGCCGAGGTTCCCGTGAAGCTCATCACGCCGTTGAGCGGGTAGGTCACCAGCGACACCACACCGTTGATCGACGCGTTGCGCCCGATGGCTTCGAGGAGCCCGGCCAGGGTGGGCGGAGGCAGGCCGGCGTCAGCGGGACCGGGCGAGGTCAGGGTCTGCAGGGTGTTCGGCAGCGACGAGATCGCCTGCGCCGTCTGTGCGGCGTTGTTGCTGGCGGCCGTGCCGTTGGCTTGACTGACCGCGGCGGCTTGGTTGGCTGTTCCGTCCGGATTCGTGGTCTGGTTGGGCTCGCTGAACGGCGTCACCTTGGTCGCCGCGGCCGAGGACGCGGCGTAGCTGTACATGACATCGGTGGCCTGGGCCCACATCTCGAAATACTGTGCGTCGCTGGCCATGATCGCGGCGGAGTTCTGGCCGACGACGTTGGTGGCCACCAATTGCTTCTGCTGAGCGCGGTTGGCGGCGATCACTGCCGGGGGAGGGGTGGCCGCGTGGGCCGCCTCGAACGCGGCCGCTGCGGCGGTGGCCTGGGTGGCCGCCTCCTCGGCCTTCGCCGCCGTGTCGGCCATCCAGGCCAGGTAGGGCTTGGTGGCGGCGGTCATCGATGCCGATGCCGGGCCCATCCACTCTTCGTCGACGAGCTGGGTGATCGTCGTTTCGCACGACGTCAAAGCCGAGGAGATCTCCGCGGCCAGTCCGCGCCACGCGGAGGCGACCGTCATCATCGGCGTGGAGCCGGGACCGGCGTACAGACGACCGGAGTTGATCTCCGGCGACAGCAGGGCGTAGTCGATCATCGTTGCTCCTAGACCACCATCGGCTTGGGCATGAATTTGGGCCGGAACCCGTAACGCGGCGTGCCGTAGTTCATGCCGCGCTGCCCGACGCCGGCCGGCACCGGCGGGGGCACGGAGGCCATGTTGTTGTGGGTCTCCGAGGGGACCGCCCAACCGCCGGGCCCGCTGGTCAGCGCCGCGGCGCCGGGGGTGGCTGCCGTCCAGCCCGCTGGCGCCGAGAATGACGTCCCGACCAGCGAGGCTTTACCCATGGTGGCGGTGACGGCCGGGGTGACCGCGCTGACCCCGAATGCGCTGCTGACGCCGCTGGACAGGCCGCCGCCGAGCGCACCCAGGGCACCGAGTGCACCTCCGGGGCTCAACGCCGCGCCCAGGCCACTTCCGAGCGCACTGCCGGTGGTGCCGCTGAAGCCACCGCCGGTCATGAAACCGATAAGGCTTGGCAGCAGAGCCGACGGGATGAAGGCCGCGCCGGTGCCGGCGGTGTTGAACAGGTTGTACAGCGGGGTGCCGACCATGAACGCGTAGCCGTTCACCGTGTCGTTGTAGAGGAACTCGATGACCTGCTCGATCCAGTCGGTCGACGCTGCCGGCGAGGCCATGCTCTGCAGGGCGTTCGGCAGCGACGAGATCATCTGCGCCGTCTGCGCGGTGCTGTTGGCGGTGCTGCTGCCGCCGGCTTGGGTGACCGCAGCACCCTGGTTGGCCAGCCCGGCCGGGTTGGTGTTCTGGGCCGGCTCGTTGAACGGGGTGACCTGCGTCGCGGCAGCCGAGCCGCTGGCGTAGCCGTACATCGCCGCGGCGTCCTGCGCCCACATCTGCGCGTAGTTGGCGTCCAGAGCCGCGATCGCCGGGGTATTGATGCCCAGGATGTTGGTCGCGACCAGCGCCGCCTGCTGCACCCGGTTGGTGGTGACCGCCGCCGGGGGCACCGTGGCCGCCCGCGCCGTCTCAAATGCTGCGGCGGCGGAGGTGGCCTGGACTGCGGCCTGTTCGGCCAGTGCGGCGGTGTTGTTCATCCAGGCGATGTAGGGGGCCGCGGCGGCGGACATCGATGACGATGCCGGGCCGAGCCATTCCTCGCCGGACAACTCGCTGATCACCGTCTCGTAGGAGTGGGCGGCCGCGCTCAGTTCGGCGGCCAGTCCGCGCCAGGCCGCGGCGGCCGTCATCATCGGCGTCGACCCCGGTCCGGTGTAGATGCGCCCGGAGTTGATCTCGGGGGGCAGGGCTCCGTAATCCCACATGTCTGCCGCCTAACCCGCCGCCGCCGCGTTCGCGGCTTCGGTGGCCGCGTACGACTCGGAGCTGCTCTTAAGCGTGGCCACGAACATCTCGTGAATGGCCGAAGCCTGCGCGGCAACCGTCTGATACAGGCTGGCGTGCGCGGCGAACTGCGCCGCGGTCAACGCCGAGACCTCGTCAGCGGCCGCAGGAGCGACGCCGGTGGTGGGGGCGGACGCCGCGGCGCTCTGGGCGTTGAGCGCGGCGCCGATCGCCTGCAGGGTGCTGGCCGCCGACGCCAGCGCCTCCGGCTGGGTGGTCACGAAAGACATGGGATTCTCCTTACGAAGCCCGGTGATGAATCGGCTCCGGGCACCACAGTTCCGCATGACTGTGCGATTGTGAAAGCTGGTTAACCGCTTCTTAACCGCGGTGTCGGAACTCTTTACATGCACCTCAGTGCGGGCGCGTCGCAGGTGTGTGCGGCGTCACGATTTCGCGCCCCGGAGGCCGAACGGGGGCATGGACGCAAAAGCCGTGCGTGGCGGTATCGGGTGTTCGCCGAAGGGCTTTCGCGTTGCAATGAAGTGGTCTAGCTCACAATGACCCGCTGTGCGTGGGCGCCGCCATTTCGGCGTCCTGCGGCTGGCTGTCAATCAGGTTGATGGACAACATTTTTAGCGCTGGGTAAGCGGTAGTGCCAGCAGTTCGCCCGGGGGTGGTGAGGGCCCGGTAACACGGATTTAACATCCGGATCCGGGGGAGTAAACGGTGCGTAACACGTTATTAACGAACGCTCAGCACACTACGAGCTATGAATCGGTTTCTGCTGCTGGCGGGCATCACCGCCATGGTCGGTCTGGCTGCGCCGGCGCACGCAGAGCCGGTCGGCAGCGACGCCGCCTTCCTGACCCAGCTGTCCGGGGCCGGTTTGAGCCACCGGGGCTCGGACCAGGTGGCGATCTCGGCCGGTCACTCAGTGTGCCAGCTGATGGACGCCGGACTCACCCCGATGGACACCGTGGTCGCGGTTCAGACCACCAACCCCGGCTTCACGCTGCAGCGTGCCGCGGAGTTCGCGCGGATCGCCGCGCAGAACTACTGCCCCGAGCACGCCTGACTTCTTCCCGGGAACACCCTCCGCCTGATTGGCTCCGTGCCGTAGAGCCGGGTGTCCTGCTGTCGGCATTGCCGGGCGTTGACTTTAAAAGTAGTTTAGATGTCATGGATGTGGTGTCGTTTTCCGATCTGCAGCTGCGGGGGAAAGCCACGGTCGAGGCCTGGCTGCGCCGGTCGGCGAACCGTGTCCTGGTGGTGCGCCGGCGTGACGCCGAAGACCTGGTGCTGACAACCGCCTCGCGGGCCGCGCAGGCGCGCGAAGCATCCTCGTTGACGTCTCGACTGTTTGTCGCGTTGATTCAGCAGGGTGGTCCGCACGTTCAGGATCTGATCGCCGATGTAGTTCCCGAAGTGTTTCCCTGGGTGGCGTTTCTGTCGCCCGATGAGGTCCGTGAGTTCGTTGTCGAGCTGGTGTCGACGATGAAGGCGGCTGAGTCGATCGACAACCCGGCGCCGGTGACCCAGGTGATCCACGCTTGGCGGCACACCGCCGAGGTACTGGCCGACCCTGAACTCGCGGGCGTTCTGTCCGCGCCCAGTGACGAGGACTTCGGCCCCGTGCCAGAGCCGGTAGCCCGTACGTAGGTGGCACCAAAGCGTGGAGATCGTGTCGCGCCGCCCGCCGCTGGTGGTGAGTGGGAGCTGCGGTTCGCCACCAGCGAGGCCGCCAAGGGCTGGGAAGCGCTGAGCCAGCAAGCCGCCGCCAACACCGCAGTGGCCTGGCGCGAACTTCGGGCACGTCCCCAGCGGCCGACGCCGGCCGGTAGGCATCACCAACTCAAGGGCCGGCTGGCCACCGCGGCTCACCGCGGTGTCGACATGGAGCAATGGCAGTACGAGGTGACAGGCGCCGGCCGAATTTGGTATCTCGTCGATGTCGCCAATCGCACGCTGTGGCTGAGGCACGCCGGCCCCGGCCACCCGAAGGAGACTGAGTAGCCGGTGGTCACGCCGACGCCAGTACGCTCTGAGCTGCAACGCCCCCATAGCCCAATTGGCAGAGGCAGCGGACTTAAAATCCGCACAGTGTCGGTTCGAGTCCGACTGGGGGCACGGTGTTTGGCCTGGTCAGAGCGTTTCTAGGTCATTAGATCGACTAGGTACCGGACTTCCCTTACGCAACCGTTACGCAATGGCGCGGGTGCGTAGCTCGACTAAGTTCTCTGTAGCAAACTTGGCGGACCGGCCTCGGCTACCAGCACGAACGCGGCGGAAGCGTCGCGAGCGGACTACCCTCGCGGGCGACACGGGAGACGGGCAGATGAGCAGATTGCCGGGCGACACCTCGACGCCGGAAGCGGATTTTGCGTGGGCGTTGGCGCGCCTCGATGAGACCGGCGGTGTGCCGACAGAGTTGAACCTCGGCAGTGGCATCTGCACGGCGCTGAACCTCTACGCCTTCACTCGTGACCCGGCGTACCTCGCCAAGGCCAAGCGGCTACTGCGGCGGCAAGTCAGGGGCCGGTAACGCGCACGCCCCGGCGTGTCGTAGTGCGTTAGATCGAACAACCGTGCGAATATGGGGAGAACATGAACCCACGACCGGGAACGGGGGAAACATGACGCCATACGAACATCCGACCAAGCGATGCTCCCGGTGCGGCGCGCCGATGCTTGTGCTCAGTGAAAGTGACACGGGGGCATGGGGCGGCAGCAGTCTTGTGTCGCTGCCAGACAAAATGGTTTGCGCGGACCGCTGTCACTTGCGGGGCAGCCCCTAGCAGAGCGGCGGCACGCGCAGCGCTGTGCGCGGCTAGGTGCCGGTCTAGCGGCGCGGGGTGGGCTGCCGCCCGGCTACGGGCTCACCGGGGTAGCCGGTACGCACCGGCTGGCCGTGGCGTGGTGACCGCCCCGCGTACATGCCGCCGCGGGCCGGTGAGGCGTTCCGGGCACAGCGTGGCGACAACCCTGGCCCCCAGCTGTACTCGCTCGGCTCGGTGTTCCCAACTGCCCACGGATTGCCGACGCCGGGCGGCTGCGGGTGGCTGTCGTCGTCGGGCCGGTAGTTCGGCATCGCGGAGCCCCTAGAAATTGAGTTCCGGCGCGGTGTAGCTGGCGTTCGCGGTGACCTGGCAGACCGCCGCCGCGCCGCGGTGCCGGGTGCCGACCCCGATAGTGCGGGCCATGAAGGTCTCTTGCAGCGGGTAGCCGGGTACCGGGCCAGGGATGGCGCGCAGGCCGCGGTAAGCGGGGTTCTCGTGATGCCGGACGGCAAGCGGGTTGCTGTCGCTGTTCGGCCCACTCGTCGCCACAACGGCTACGTACCCCGCGGGGATCAACTCGGAGCAGACCAGAAGCGCGGAACCGTAGCTACCTTGAACGGCCAGGCCGTGAAAGTCAGCGTTCGGCACTGCGCCGTGGATGGCCTCGTTGGAAATCCACGCAGGCATCAGAGCCGAGGGGACAAAATCCCATTTAGCCTCAACGCTATTCGCGTTCTCAACGCCCGCGCGCCAGGTCGCCACCTCGTCCCCATCGGTTGGGTTCGTCAAAATTACCAACTGCGACTTGGGGTCTACCCCATATCCGTGCTCTTTCACATGAGTGATCAAGCTCTCGACGTCGCCTGAATCCAGTTGCGCTGCACCAGATGTCAGGTAGTGGGAGTGGTCGCCGGTGAAGGTCTTGCCCATGTAGGGCGGGGGCACGATGCCATCCCCGGACCAAAGCCCAAACACTCGGTTTTGCCATTCGTTCGCCTCTTCGGTGGGGTCGAATAGCCGCCCAAATACCAAGCCCTGCCGTAGCCGCCGGTCGCCCTCGATTAGGCGGGTGATCTGAGCGCGGACCTGTTCGGCCGAGCTGTCCCGGAGGAAGCGCCACGAAAGGCGGCTGGCCTTGTCGTAATCCCCAAGGGTGTACCCCAATTTCAGGTACGACGGGGGCACAGCCGAGCCCGTTGGGACGCCGAACTCGCTGGCGCGGTCGAACTGTTCGGCGATCATGCTTTGCGGCACGGCGTCAGCGGGCACCGTCACGTCGAACGCCATCAGCGACAACAGCGCGTCTTTGTGGTCGTTGTAGAGCCGGGTCACGTCTTCCAGCTCTGCCCACAGCGATTGCAGCGGTACGCCGTCGTTCGTCTTGTTCACCAGCACGTCACCGCTGGCGGCAATTCCGCCTTGGCTGTCGCCGCCGGTCAGCCGGACGGCTACGAGGTTCGCCATGTCGTTTCTCCCGTCAATCACGTTGCAACAAGCGTACAGACGAAACCTGTTGGGCGCGTTCACGTGAGCATGTTGGTGCAGTAGGTGAACAGCTGCGGTCAGCCGGAAACTGGCTGCGGCCGTTCAAAAGTGCGACGCGGTCAGTCCCGCGGTAGTCTCCGGTTTATGTCCCGAGTGCTGAAATTGCCCGAGCCGCCAGCCGAGCTACAGCTAGATCCGGTGCCGCGCCTACGTGGTCAGGAGGCCGCGGCGCGGTGGTGCCGGGAAACGCTCGGCATCCCGGCGGTGTCGCCCCGGCTCGTCAAGAGCGCCACGGTTTCCCGCGATCTGGAATCCGCCGTGATCGGCGGGGCCGTCCACTACTCGACACTTGGGCTGTGGCGCTGGCTGATGTCCCGCGTCCGGCCCGCAACGACGAATCGTTAAACACCAACCGATTTCGAGAGGACACGTTCGCAATGACTGACCTAATGGAAACGTACCCCGGCGGGCCGTGCGTGACGCCAGCAGAGCGCGCCGCAATCAAGGCCAGCGCCGAGCAGCATGTGGAGGCTCGCCGCGAGACTGACAGGGCGGTGCGACATACGTTCAGCCGCTTTAGTTTAGGCAACTACTTCGACCTGTTCGACCCAAGCACCATGCCGCACATGTACGAGCGTGCCAACGCTGTCATGCACCACCTACACACGTCGCATGATCTTGAATATGTCGACCAAAGCCCAGCGGGCACTGCGAAATACGATCCGGACAACCCGAGCATGCAGGCCGCGATGTTCGTCCACTTTGTCAATCGGCCCAACTCTGTCCACGTGTTTCGGGATGACGCTGCGCTGCACGACTGGTTTTGGGTGACTGCCTGGCCGCTGGACCGCTGCACGATGCACGACAGCGCAGCGTGCACAGGTGACGGGGTGTACACGGTGTTTGTGCCGGTGCAGCGCGGGCAATTCCTGCTGATCTTCGAGGCGTGTTTGCCGTGCGCCGAGTACCTGTGTGACCTGCGGCTCGGCGAGGACATCCTGGCCGAGGCGGACGCCCGTGTTGCGTTCGATGCCGTGAGAACCCAAATGGTCGAACGCTGGCGGTCGATCCGCGCCGAGCAGGAGCGCGAGCAGTGAGCGCCCCGAAGCCCAAGCGCCGCAACCCGACGACCGGCCGATATGCGCCGAGCGTCAACAGCCCGGAGCTGCGGGCGGTGATCCGGCAGCGGCGCGCGAACGCCTCGGCGAACCGGCAGGGCCGCGGGCTGGCCGGGCAGGTCGGGGCGGCTCGCGGTGCTGACGGCATCGGGGGCGGGGCACCGCCCGAGCCCGGCAGCGCGTCGAGCCACAGCTTGCGTAAGTACCTGCCGAAGCTACCCGAGCAGGCATCCGGCGATGCCTCGACGTAACCGGGAACGCAGGGCCACGGCGGCGCAGATCGAGCGGGATGCCCGGAAGCTGCGCGCGGCCGCCCAAGAGCCCCAGCAACAACGGCCCAATACCCCTCGGCGTGCGCCGGGTCAAGCAGACCGCGGCGGCGCTCGTGGTGCCAGTGGGACTGCTGTACACAAATAGCCCTAATAGGGTTGTAAACCCATTGCACTGCAATCGGATTCATTGGCGGAGCCGAGGCGGTAGGGGTAGCGTGAGCGCATGATGATCTGAACATCATCCGGCCACAACTGAATGACCGCATGGACGGCAAGAGCAACAGCGCACGGCCCGGTATCGGGTCTGCGAGCCTTGCCGTCTTTGTGTTTTCACGGGCAACCGCACATACAGGGAAGAGGGGAACCGATGAGCCTCATGGGAATTGAACGGCCATACATGACCGAAGCGGAGTTTTTCGACAAGGCCAACGCCGAGGTCGGGGGATGGATGACCCGGAACGTTGTCCGGGTTGCCGTGCGGGATGGCCGGGTCCAGCCGACCCGCGTCGGGCACCGCAACCTCTACAGCGATCAGGACGTAATCGACCTCTTGCGTTCGCTGAAAACCACTGTCTAGCAAAAGGTGCCCCGGCCATCTGCTGCTGATGACCGGGGCAGGGCGCGGAAAGGGGCGCAATGTCGACATTACCCGAGCTGACGAACAGCGGCCAGGATGACGAACAGGCCGCCTGGCCTGATGTCCGCAGTATGTCGAACGCTGATGCTGCGGAGGTCTACGCCAAGGCGGGGGTGCCTGTCGTCCCGGTGTGCCCCGGCACGAAGAACCCCGGTAGCTATCTTGGGCTCGGCTGGCCGCAACGGGCAACGACCGACCTCGACACGATTCGGGACTGGTGGCGACGGTGGCCCGATGCCGGGATAGCGATGCACCCCGGCGGCGCGGGATTGCTCGTGCTCGATGTCGACGCGCCGGAGCACGTGCCGGAATGGCTGTGGGGTCACCTTGAGCGGGCAGTGTTCCGCCGCACAACGGCCGACCCGAACAACCGGCGCGGCCACTACATCTGGCGGCTACGCCCCGGCGAGCGGTTCGGCTGCAGTCTCGGCAAGCTGAAATCGCCGAGGGGCTCGGAGGTATGGGGTCAGGTCCGCTGCTACGGCGGCGCGGTCGTGCTCGCACCGACGACGCACCCGACCGAGGGTCACGCCTACACGAGCGGGCCGTCTGAACCAATCCCATTGCTGCCCGACGAGATCGCAGCGAAGCTCAGCGCGGCCCCGGACCCTGCCGAGTCCCGGACCCTGACACCGTCCGAGCTGGACACGAACGCCGAGGCGTTTCTCGACACCTACGCCGACAACCGTGAGCCGTACGCCCTGGCCCCGATCCTGGCCGACTTCGATCCGGCACCCGGCGGTCGTCACGAAAGCATGTGGAATGCGGTGTGCTGGGCGCTGCGGGAAGCCAAGGCCGGGCGGTTCCCGGCCCGGCACGCTGTCGGCGAGCTGCGGACGATTTGGGAGGCGGCGATCGGCGGCGAACACCGCAACGGCGACACCGACGAGTTTGAGCGGATGGTGCGCGACGGGGTGCCCGTCGCCGACGAAGACAGCGCCGAAGGGCTGTGGGCGCGGGCGCACCGGAATCGCTGGCCTAACCCAGGCCAGCCGCAAAGGGTGGCCCAAGAGGTCGTGACACGAGCCAAGCAAGATTGCCGGCCGATTGCGTATTGGCGGGGTGATTGGTTTCGGTGGGATCGGAGGTGCTGGTACCCGACGAGTGAGGATCAGATACGCCAGCAGCTCTACCGGCAACTTGAACATGCGAACTACGAAAAAATCGCCGCCAACGGGATCAGGATCGAAATCGCGTGGAACCCCGACAAAGCCAAGCTAACCAACGTAATTGACGCGCTCAAGGCGGAGACGCTGTGGCCGGATGACGTGGAAGAGGGCACTTGGCGCGACGGCCGCACATGCCGCGTGCTGCCATTTATTAACGGGCTGTTGCGAATTGACGACCGGGTGCTGATGCCGCACACGCCGGACTACTTCAACACCGAGTGCATCGACTGTGACTACGAGCCCGATGTGAAGCTGGTAGCGGGGCAAAAGTTCCTGAACGACCTGACCGGCAACGACCCGGAAGCGATCGAAACGCTGATGGAATTCGTTGGTACGCGGCTCGTCGGTGACGACCGCTTTCAGAAAATGCTCGTCATAGTCGGCCCGTCCGGGTCCGGCAAAGGAACATTCGACCGGCTGCTATCTAGAATGCTCGGCCGGAAACACGCAGGCGTGCGGATGGACGACTACAAGAACAACGGCTTTCCGATTGAGCCGCTGCTTGGGAAAACCCTCGTGACGTTCTCCGATCAACGCGTGCAACTGGACATGAAACGGTTCACCGACCTACTGCTACAGGTTGTCGGCGGGGACGCGATCAGCGTGCGCCGCCCCTACGACCGGCGCTCAGTCAGCGTGCGACTTCCGTTGACATTCATCATGTTGAGCAACGAGGCCCCGGTACTGCCCGACAACGCCGGGGCGATGCGCCGCCGCCTGCTGGCGATCGTCACCCCGAACAGCTTCGCCGACAACGCCGATTACGACCTGGACGACAAGCTCACCGCCGAGCTGCCCGCGTTCGTGGACCTGGCGCTGGCGGCATACCGGCGGCTCGTGAAACGCGGGCGGTTCGTACAACCGGAATCGGGGCAAGAGATCCTGACCGTGATCCGGGAGAACGCCAGCTACCTCGCCAGCTTCATTGACGAGTGCTGCCATGTCGGCCCCGATCTGATGGAACCGAAAGACGACCTCTACACGCGGTGGAAGGCGTGGTGCCAGAAGAACGGTCACACCGCCACCGCCGCGAACAAGTTCGCGGGCGATCTGTACTCACTGCCCCTGCCTGGCGGGCACAAGATCACGCAGACAAAGCGCACTGTCGACGGCGACCGCGTGCCGTGCTTCCGCGGCGTTGCACTCAGGTGCGGAAACACGTCTGGCGTGAAATTGCGGGTGGTGCCGAGTGATTAGGCCGCTGCCCTGTCCGGGTTCGACGGCCGGGGGCCGGGCTAAGTCCGGGTATCGGGCCGGGCAAAAGGTTCCCTCTACCTGCGGTGTCCGGGTAGTCCGGGTTCGTTTTAGAACTTTAAAGATGAAGAGAGATAAAGAGATAGCGCCCTACGCGTATAGGGCAAGGGCGCCCGAAAGTAGCCCGGACACCCGGACAGTGCAGGTAGAGCCCGCTTTTTTACCCGGACAGCCGCCCGGACACCCGGACACCTACCCGGACAGCGCCGCGAGCCCGGCGACGGGCCGAAATCGTGACTGCGCCGAGTGCGCCGACTGCGCCACCGACTGCGCCAGCCGCGTAGTCCCACCGCCGACCGAGGGGGCACCCGTGAACGCCTACACCGAGCCGACGCCGCCGTATTGGTGGGCACCGCAGCACCGAACCCGAGGCGGGCACCCGACCCGGCCGCGCCGCAACCCCGGCGCACCGCCCCGGCCCGTCGAAAACACCAGACCACCCGGAACCCGATGAACGGAGCCCGCGATGACCGACAAACCTCAAGACCGCCGCGACCTCTTGAGGGAGCTTGCGACGGGCGAGACGCAATGCACGGCGCGCAGCAAGCGAACCGGCAAGCGGTGCCGACTGCCGAGCATGATCGGGTCGAACGTTTGCCGCAGTCATGGCGGCGCGGCAAAGCAGACCCGCGCCAAGGCGCAGCGGCGACTACAGCAAGCCGCCGACGTGCTCGTGCAACGGCTGCTCGGCCTGGCGCTCGACGGCGACGCACCCGACACCGTGGCCCTGGCCGCGATCCGCGACGCGCTCGACCGGGCGGGCATGAGCGCCAAGCAGGCCGTCGAGGTCAGCGTCGAGCCGCGCCCGTGGGAGAAGATTTTCGCCGGGATCGAGCGCAAGCCTCGCGAGGACAGCCAGCGCGCCGAGCCGCCCGCCCTGGCTGCGAGCGCCGAGCCCGCGGTGATCGACGCCGAGCTAGTCGAGCCCGACGCCGCCGCTACACCGCCTGAGCCGACCGCGGCGCCGCGAAAGCCCCCGCCGTGGCAGGGCGACCTGGCCGAACCGGCAGACGGTCGTACAGCAGCGCCGCGAAAACGGCCGGGTACTGGGTTGATGACCCTTGAAGAGGCCGCAGCCGAGCAGGCGGCGATCCCGCAGGGCACTCGCCGGACACGTGGCCGCCGTGTGTAGCCACAGTGGCCCCGGCCTGCCCGCTGTGCGCCCATGTGCGCCCATGCGGCCCCGCCCGCGGGTAACCGGACGCCCGCAACGGCACAGCCACGCTCAGGCCGCGCGATGACGGGAACGGATGGGGGCTGGCCGGACCGCTGGCAGCCCGCGAAGGGCGAACGCACCGCCCGGCCCGAGGTCACGCTGCTCGGCTACGGCGACCTCGTGAGGGTCAACGCGCCGGGGGCACCGCACTTCGGCGAGGTCGGGACGGTGCGCAAGGTGCGGCTCGACGGCGGCGAGCTGATGCACCGGGTGCGGTTCGCAGACGGCCGTGAGCAGGAGTTTTACGTCGATGAGCTGCGCCGGGTAAACCGTGAATAAGCCCAAACCCCATGTGTTGCATGGGCGATGGGTGGCGTAATGGTGTGTGGGACAACGTGTTTCGTCGTCGCGAGACGTTGCCAGGTGACTGATCGGGGCGTAGCTTTATTCCTAGATACAGCTACACCGCAGGTCAGCGGCCTAACGAAAGGGGCATCGTGCGAGTAATCGGATACGTGCGGACATCGACCGCACGCCAACAAGAGGCATTCGGGCCGGACGTTCAGCGCGACGCCATCAGGCAGTGGGCCAGGGCGAACGGGCACCGGGTCGTCGCGTGGGAGACCGACACGATTTCGGGAACCTCCGAGCTGGCGAGCCGCTGCGGATGGCGCACCGCTGCTTCGGCCGTGAAGTCAGGCAGGGCAGACGGTGTTGTCGTTGCCCGCATTGACCGGCTAGCCCGTGACGTGATGGTGCAAGAGCTGTTGCTACGCAACCTCACTGAGTTCGGCGGCGTCGTGCTGTCGACCCGGGCCAACGAAAACGAGATGCTGACCGGCGCGTCAAAAGACCCGAGCCGCAAGCTAGTTCGCACGATCCTCGGCGCGATCAGTGAGTACGACCGCGAGATGATAACCGACCGGCTGGCAGCGGCCCGCAAGGCCAAGGCGGCTCGCGGTGGCTACGCGCACGGCGCACTGCCCTACGGCTACCGCTCACGCGGCGGCAAGCTAGTGCCGGTGCCCGCCGAGCAGCGCGCGCTGTCGCTGATGCGCCAGCTCGACGCACAGGGGGCATCGACGCGGGCGATAGCCGACGCGCTGACCGCCGAGGGCCACCCGACAAAGCGCGGCGGCAAGTGGTGCGCGGCGACAGTGGCCCGAATACTCAAGCGGCACAACACCGAGGCGGTGCCAGCATGAGCACTCACAACTGCCCGCGCTGCGGGTATCAGCAGCACTATCGGCTGGCCCGCTGGACTGACCGGCACCCGGGCGCAGCCGTGGCCCTGGCCGTCGTCGGCCTAATCTCGGTCACCGCTTACCCCTGGCTGCTGGCCGTGTTGGCAGCCGCCGGGCTGGCCTACGGCATCGATCGCGAGCGCCAGCGCCGCACCGCCGTGGCTGCCCGCGCTGACTACGAGCACGCCGCCCTGCTGGCCGCGCCAGCACCGCCAGTCTGGCAGGTGCGACGCCTGCCGCAGGTGCCGAACTCGGCGGCACGCACCATGCCCCAACGAGCAGTAGGGAAGTGAACACATGGCACACGTGAAATCGGTTGTGACGCGCCAGCGTAAGGACGGGAAGCTGATCCGCAAGTTCCGCGTGCTGTGGCGCGAGCCGAAGCGCGATGACTTCGGGGTGCAGATCAAAGGCCAGTACCGCACCCGCAGCGAGACCTACGGCGACTACGACGCCGCCACCGCCCGCCGCGACGAGCTGAACGCCGCCCGACACACCACGGGCACCTCGGCCCTGGCCGAGGCGAAAAAGGCCGGACAGTTGCCGTTCGGGTACTACGCAAAGGCGTGGCTCGACCAGCAAGCGGTCAAGGTCAGTCAGGGCAAGCTCAAGAGCGGTACCGCCGACGAGTACGGGCGACTGCTGCGGTGTTACGTGCTCGGCGAACTCGGCGGCACCGCCATAGCCACGATCACCGGCACGCGCTGTGAGCAGCTGCTCGCCTCCCTGGTTCAGCGGGCGTCAACGCAAGGCAATCGCCAGCCGCTCACCCCTGGCACCGTCAAGCACGCGTGGGACGTGACGCGGCGAGTGTTCAAGTACGCCGTGCAGCACAAGGCGATCCCGGCGAGCCCGTGCGACGCGGTCGATTTCAGCGCGGCCCGTGCAACCGGAGACCGCCCCGCCTTTGAGCACCACCCGCTGACCGCCGAACAGGTCGGGGCGCTGAGCGCCGCCATTGCCGGTGTCCCGCCCGCTGGCTATACCGGCCCGGCGCTACCGGCGTACCCGGTGTACGCGTTGATGGTTGAGTTCATGGCCTACACCGGATTGCGCGCCGCCGAGGTCAGCGGGCTAGAGGTCCGTGATCTGGTGTTCGTCCCCGGCCCGCGCTGCTCGGTGAACGTGCGCCGTACGAAAGGCCGCAAGGGCGGCGCGTGGGTAGACGGGACGCTCAAGAGCAAGCGCAGCCGCCGGACTGTGCCCCTGCCGGACTGGCTGGCCGTGCGGATGGCCGACTACCTCACCGACGTGCACGAGCGCGCCGACGAGCCGACCGCCCCGCTGTGGCCGAGCCGGAAGAACGGCGGCGGTTACCGGGCGACCGGGCAGCGGTATGCCGTGCCGTTGGACTGGTCGCAGCCGCTCGCGCTCGGTGCGTTCTACGACACGATCGTGAAACCCGCGCTCGATGCGGTCGGACTACCTGCCAGCCGCCCGGCCACCGCGACAACGCCCGCCGCTCGCGGGGTGCGCCTACACGACCTGCGCCACACGTTCGCGGTGTTGCAGCTCTCGGCGGGGGTGCACTTCATGCAGGTGTCCAAGTGGCTCGGCCATTCGACCTACACGCTGACGTTGGACGTGTACGGCGACTACATCCCCGAGCAGGACGGCGGCGCGCTGAACGCCCTGCCGGAGCCACCCGCCCCGGCCAAGGCAGCACGCCCGGCGACCAAGCGGACGGGGAACGTGATCAAACTATTCGGCTGAACGGCAGAGCCGGTCAGGTAAGCCCCCAGGAATGCTCAATATCGGCAATCTCAACGGCTAACGCATCGGCAACTTCACGGTCACAGTGAACGGTATCGCCGCTGCGGAGCTTCATCGTCTGGCCGCTCGCAGACAGATGCGGCCGGAGGCTCTGAAACCAAGGCGCGCTTACGATGTTCGGTTCAGGTATGAATGCGAAACTGGCTGGCTTCGGTCCTGAGCGCCTGTCAATCACATCCCATTTTTCGAACTCCTCATGGGATGCGGCTAGACCTTCGCGCCACCGACGTATTTTCTCGGCACGTTCGGCGCGCAGTGCAGCACGCTGGTCCCGTTCACGTTGCTCCGCTTCGCGTTGTCGCCGAGCTTCGGCCTCGGCAGCTTCATGTTCCCGCTGCGCTGTTTTCTCAGCTGCCTTGGCCTCCCGCACCGCCTTCGCCTCGGCCGCCTCATCGACGCGCCTTTCGGCGTCGGCCTTGCGCTGTTGCCTACCTGCGGTCGCGGCCTTCGCCAGCTCGACCACACCGTTTCCGACTGCGCCGATAGCGGCACCGATTCCGGTACCGATCACACCAACCCAAGCAGCATCCAGAGGCACCTAGTCATGATCCCATCGGACACCGACAAGCTCGGGCGTGTCGTCGGCCGTGTCCGCCGCCTCGGCTGCCGCCCCCCGCGGCCAGCTGCCGCCGCTGGGCCAGCAAACACGGAAAATCCGAGTTCCGTTACGCAACTCTTACGCAACCCCGAGGGGGATAACCCTGAAAAGGCACCCAAAGGTCAGGTAGCTAGAATCGACCAAATATGTTCAGTACCAGCCCCTTTAGGGTCACATCGGGTTGCTAACGCCGAGGTCAAAACGGCCACCGCCCCGTTCTTAAAATCCGCACAGTGTCGGTTCGAGTCCGACTGGGGGCACGCCATTTCCCCTCGATGAACGACCTGCGGCGGCTACTGTTTGCCGGCATGCGGAGACAGATCGTGCTGACAGTCGGCATCGCTGCCGCGCTTGCGCTCGCTCCAGTGGCCGGCGCCGTAGCCACGTCGCAGCAGCAGGAGCCGCAGTGCGATTCCAACTACGCGGGCGCCTGTGTGCCGATCGCGCGTGACGTCGACTGTCAGGGGAAGGGTGGCAACGGTCCGGCGTATGTCCAAGGCCCCGTCTCGGTCGTCGGCAACGACATCTACCAACTTGATCGAGACGGCGATGGTGTGGCGTGCGAATCCTAGGTTCGCGGGCCCCCGTCGGCCCCGGCGGACCGCCTGACCGGCGCCTTTGTCTGGCCTATACCCGCCCACCGGAGAATTTGCAAGGGCGCTGCGACGAGAAGCGCCGAATTTCCTGGTGGGAGTTCTTAAATTCTTATTCAATGTTAATCGCGACGCGGATCACAAGTTGTCCAATAACGGTAAAAAACCTGTTCAGGCCGTATCGACGGGGTTGCTGAAGCGTTCGGATCTTGCGGTTTCGCCCGCCCCAGCGTGGGGCAGTTGGGATTAGCCTGCGACCTCGATCACAATAATTACGACATTTTCCTGTTACTTCGAATTCACCGCTAGGATCGACCAGACGCCCCGCCTCGGCATCCCCGGTCTCGACCGGGCCGCGCTGCGGTAGCCACGGGGAGCGTGGGCAGTGACGAGACGAAACGAAACGATGCGAACAGTGGTCGATAGGAGCGATGTGGACGACGTGCCGGCTTATAGATTGGCCAACTCTGCAGCCCGCGTCGCCAACACCGTGACACTGGATCGCGGCCCGATCGGCGGCATCGCGGTCACCGCGGACGGCCGACGACTGCTGGCCACCAACTACGGCGACGACACGGTCTCGATCATCGACACCGCCAGCTGCAAGATCGTGAACACCGTGTTCCAGGCCGACGAGCCCTTCTCGATCGCCGCCGGCCCCGCCGGCACCGGCTGGGCCTACGTCACCGCGGGTTCGACCGCACTGGACGCCGTGCTGGCGATCGACGTCGACACCGCCGAGATCGCCGGGTGCTACCCGGTGGCCATGGACATCGGTGACCTGGTCGCCGACCCGGCCAGCAGCCGCGTGTACCTCACCCGTACCGGCTCGGCCGGCGTCGACGTGGTCGTGCTCGACGCGGCCATGCGTCTCGCCGGGTCCGTCACGGTCTCCGGTGACCCCGCGGCGGCGGCAGCCGGCCTGCGGATCAGCGCGGACGGCCGGCGTCTCTACGCGGCGGTCCGCCAGCCCTCCGGCGACACGGTCACGGTGCTGGACCGCGACCTGAACGTCGTCGACACCATCAAGATCGGCGCGAGCATCATCGATGTCGCGGTCAGCCCGGAAGGCGCTCGGCTGTACGTGGCGACATCCGGTCCCGACGGCCGCAGCCGGGTCCACGTCGTCGACGCCCGCACCCACGCGGTCAGCGCCGGTCGCGCCCTTGAGGCCCAGCTGATCCAGCTGATCGCCGGGCGCGACGGCCAGCGGATTTACCTGGTGACCGAGGGCGCCGTTCTGGTGCTGTGTGCGCGCACCAGCGAGACCCTCGGCACGCTGACCGGCATCACCGAGCCTTCCTGCGCCGCCGAGAGCCCGGACGGCAGTCGGCTCTACATCGCCGGACTCGACGGCAAGGTGACCATCGCGTCGCTGGCCGACCTGCCGGCGCCGTCAGCGTCGCTGCACGAGCAGCTGGAGCTCGACGACGCGGTCACCCGAATGCTGCAACTCGAACCCGCGTTGTAACCCACGCCGCATTCCAGGTGCCGGCGTGATCGAATAGGTCGATGCAGAGCACCATGCAGCACTGGCCGCTGACGGTCGGCGCCATCCTGAACCACGTGACGACTGTCCACGGTTCTCGCACTGTCACCACCGTGGCCGACGACGGGTATCGGAGCACCACCTACCGGGAGCTGGGTAAGCAGGCGGCCCGGCTGGCGAATGCCCTGCGGCGCCTGGGCATCACCGGCGACGAGCGGGTGGCCACCTTCATGTGGAACAACACCGAACACCTGGCCGCCTACCTGGCGGTGCCGGCGATGGGCGCGGTGCTGCACACGCTCAACATCCGCCTGTTCGCCGAGCAGATCGTCTTCGTCGCCAACGAGGCCGAGGACCGGGTGGTCCTGGTCGACGCGTCATTGGTGCCGCTGCTGGCGCCGGTACTGGCGCAACTGGAGACCGTGCACACCGTGATCGTCGTGGGCGACGGCGACACCGCCACGTTGGAGGCCTCCGGCAAGACCGTGCTGGGCTACGCCGACCTGTTGGCCGCCGAGGCGTGCGAGTTCGACTGGCCGGTCATCGACGAGAATTCGGCGGCCGCCATGTGCTACACCAGCGGCACCACCGGCAACCCCAAGGGCGTGGTGTACAGCCACCGGTCCAGCTACTTGCACGCCATGGCCGGATGCACCACCAACGGCACCGCGATCGGCGCGATCGACTGCGTGCTGCCGATCGTGCCGATGTTCCACGCCAACGCCTGGGGACTGCCGTATTCGGCGCTGATGGCCGGCGCGGACCTGGCGTTGCCCGACCGGCATTTGGACGCCAAGTCGTTGGTCGCCCTGATCGAGACCCAGCGGCCCACGGTGGCCGGCGCGGTGCCGACGATCTGGAACGACGTCCTGCACTATCTGGAGCGCGAACCCGGCCATGACATTTCGTCGTTGCGGATGGTGGCCTGCGGCGGCTCGGCGGTTCCGGTGTCGCTGATGCAGGCGTTCGAGCAGCGCCACGGTGTGCAGGTGCGACAGCTGTGGGGCATGACCGAGACCTCGCCGATGGCCACCATGGCCTGGCCGCCGCCGGGCACCCCACCCGAGCAGCACTGGGCGCTACGCGGCACCCAGGGGCGGCCGGTATGCGGTGTCGAGACCCGAATCGTCGACGACGAGGACCGGGTGCTGCCCAACGACGGCGAGGCGGTCGGCGAGCTGGAAGTGCGGGGCGCATGGATCACCGGCGCCTACTTCCGCGGCCAGGATGAGTCCAAGTTCGCTTCGGGCTGGCTGCGCACCGGCGACGTGGGCCGCATCGACGAGCAGGGCTTCATCACGCTGACCGATCGGGCGAAAGACGTGATCAAGTCCGGCGGGGAGTGGATCTCCTCGGTGGAACTGGAGAATGAGCTGATCGCCCACCCCGACGTCGTCGAAGCCGCGGTGGTCGGGGTGCCCGACGAGCGTTGGCAGGAACGGCCGCTGGCCGTGGTGGTGGCCCGGGCTGGTGCCTCGGTCACCGGCTCCGAACTGCGAGCGTTCTTGTCCGACAAGGTCGCCCGCTGGTGGCTGCCGGAGCGCTGGACCTTCATCGAGGCGATCCCGCGCACCAGCGTTGGCAAATACGACAAGAAGACCATCCGGGCCCGGTATTCCGAGGATCAATACCAAGTGAGCGAGGTGCGTGACTGATGAGCCTGCGTGTCATCCAATGGGCAACCGGAGGAGTCGGCGTCGCCGCGATCAAGGGCGTGCTTGAGCATCCCGATTTGGAGCTGGTCGGTTGTTGGGTGCACTCGAAGTCCAAGAGCGGCAAGGACGTCGGGGAGATCATCGGCACTGAACCGGTGGGTGTGACGGCCACCGACAGCGTGGACGAGATCCTGGCGCTGGATGCCGACGCGGTGATCTACGCGCCGCTGCTGCCCAACCCCGACGAGGTTGCGGCGCTGCTGCGTTCCGGCAAGAACGTTCTCACCCCGGTCGGCTGGTTCTACCCGTCCGAGAAGGAGGTGGGACCGTTGGCGGCTGCGGCGCGCGAAGGTGGCGTGACCCTGCACGGTGCCGGTATCGGCCCGGGCGCGGCCTTCGAGCTGTTCCCGCTGCTGCTGTCGGTGATGTCCACCGGCGTGACATTCATTCGCGGCGAAGAGTATTCGGACCTGCGCACCTACGACGCGCCGGATGTGCTGCGCCACGTGATGGGATTCGGCGGCACCCCGGATCAGGCCCTGAGCGGCCCGATGCAGAAGCTGCTCGACGGCGGGTTCCGTCAATCGGTTCGACTGTGCGTGGACCGGCTGGGCTTCGCCGCCGACGAGCACATCCGCTCATCGCAGGAAGTGGCGGTGGCCACCGCGCCCATCGACTCTCCGATCGGTTCCATCGAACCCGGTCAGGTGGCCGGTCGCCGGTTCCACTGGGAGGCGACCGTCGGCGACGAGGTGGTGGCACGGGTCACGGTCAACTGGATGATGGGTGAAGAAAACCTTGACCCCCCATGGACTTTCGGTCCGGCAGGGGAGCGTTACGAGATGGAGGTGCGGGGCAATCCCGACACGTTCGTCACCGTCAAGGGCTGGCAGCCCGAAACCGTCGAAGCCGGGCTGATCAGCAATCCCGGTGTCGTGGCGACCGCGGCGCACTGCGTCAACGCCATCCCGGCGACCTGTGCGGCCCCGGCCGGGTTCGCCGGGTTCTTCGACCTGCCGCTGATCACCGGTCGGGCCGCTCCGCACCTGGCGCGCTGAGCGCTACCCTCGGCTCATGGCCCTGGTTGTCGAACAGTCCCGGACGGTGTCCGCCACCGTCGCGGACGCGTTCGCCGGAACGCTGCCGCTACCCCTGCCGGAGCTTTTCCGCCGCTGGTACGGGCCGATTCCGCCGATCAAAGAGATCCGGGACCAGACCGGCGACTGGGCGAGCGCCGGGCAGACCCGCACCGTCGTGCTGACCGGCGGCGGCAGCATGCGGGAGGAGTTGACCGAGGTCGATCCGCCGCTGTCGTTCGGATACCGGCTTACCGACATCACCGGCCCGCTGGCCGTACTGGTGGCCCACGTCGAGGGTCGTTGGCAGTTCGCACCCGTCGGTTCCGGTACCACGATCACCTGGAGCTGGGTGATCCACCCGCGGTCAAAGGTGGCCGCGCCGCTGCTGCCGGTGCTGGGCCGGCTGTGGAAGGGCTACGCCCGTCAGGCGTTGGCGCGACTGTCCGCCCTGTTGGCGGGCTGACCTCGCCGATGTGCCGACTTTTCGGGCTGCACGCCGGGACCGACGTCGTCACCGCCACGTTCTGGCTGCTCGACGCTCCGGACAACCTCGCCGAGCAGAGCCGGCGCAACCCGGACGGCACCGGCATCGGCGTCTTCGACACCAACGGACTGCCGCAGCTGCACAAAGAGCCGATCGCGGCGTGGCAGGACGCCGAATTCTCCACTGAGGCACACGAGCTGACCGGCACCACCTTCGTCGCGCATGTGCGCTACGCAACCACCGGTGTGCGGGACGTCGCCAACACCCACCCGTTCCTGCAGGACGGCCGCATCTTCGCGCACAACGGCGTGCTGCATGGCCTCGACGCCGTCGAGGAACGACTCCGCGAACTCGGAACCGCGGACCTTGTTGCGGGACAGACCGATTCGGAACGGGTCTTTGCACTGATCACCGGTTGTGTCCGTGCGCATGACGGCGACGTCGGCGCCGGGCTGCGCGACGCGGTCGGCTGGCTGGCGTCCAACGTGCCGATCTACGCGCTCAATATCCTGCTGAGCACCGCCACCGACATGTGGGCGCTGCGCTACCCCGACACCCACGAGCTGTACCTGCTGGACCGCCGCGACGGAGCCGCGCCGGCGGGACTGGACCTGCAGACCCCGCGGATCCGGGCGCACTCCGAGCAGTTGCGGGGCCGTCCGGCGGTGGTGTTCGCCACCGAACCGATGGACGCCGATTCGCGCTGGCGGTTGATCGACCCGGGGGAACTGGTTCACGTCGACGCCGAGCTGACCATCACCGGCGAGTTGGCTTTCCCCGATTCTCCTGCCCGGCAACTGCGCCGGGACGATCTGACCGCCGCTGCCCAGGAGGCTCAACACCCCTGGAAAGGAATGACATGACAGTCAAACGCGCCCTGGTGCTCGGCGGTGGCGGGGTAGCCGGCATCGCCTGGGAGACCGGTGTGCTGTGCGGCATCGCCGACGAGTCGCCCGACACCGCGCGGGAACTGCTCGAATCCGCGGTGCTGGTGGGGACATCGGCCGGGTCGGCGGTGGCCGCCCAGATCGGCAGCGGGCTGGGGCTGGCGGAGTTGTTCGCCCGGCAGGTGGCCGAGACCTCGTCGGAGATCGATCCCGGTGTCGGTGCCGATGCGTTGACCGACCTGTTCATGGCGGCGATCACCGAGCCCGACACCACCACCGCGCAGAAGCTGCAAGGTATCGGCGCGGTTGCCCTGGCGGCGCAGACGGTTGCCGCACCGGTGCGGCGGGGCATCATCGCCGCCCGTCTGCCCTCACACGACTGGCCGGATCGCACGCTGCGGATCACCGCGATCGACATCGACACCGGGGAGCTGACGGTCTTCGACCGCGACTCCGGGGTGGAGCTCATCGACGCCGTCGCGGCCAGTTGCGCGGTACCCGGTGCGTGGCCTCCGGTGGTGATCGGCACCCACCGCTACATGGATGGCGGCGTGCGCAGCACGATCAACCTCGATGTCGCCGCCGATTGCGACGAGGCCGTGCTGCTGGTGCCCACCGGTGGCGGCGTCGACGGGGAGATCGCGGCGTTCGACGGTCGAGTGTGCGCGGTCCTGGCCGACGATGACGCGCTACGTGCCTTCGGCGGCAATCCGCTCGACCCGGCGTGCCGGTTGCCGGCGGCGCAGGCCGGACGCGAACAGGGCCGACGGCAGGCCGGCGCCATCGCCGAGTTCGTGGCCGAAGGCTAGAGCGCTAAAGCGATTTCGCCGCGTCGAGGGCGCGGGCGGCGAGTTCCCGGCCCACGTCGACCAACTCGGCGGCGCGGTGGAAGTCCAGGCTGCGGCAGGCGACGCGAGGCACTTCGATGAGCAGATCGGGCGGGTGCGACGCCAGCTGATGGCGGGCCAGCGCCGCCTGGGCAATGTCGATGGTCCGGTTCATCACCTCGAAACTGCCGAGTTTGGGCACCTCGGGCGCGAAGTCCTCGTCCTCGCCGGGCCCATGCGGCGGTCCCAGCTTCGCCTCTCCTGCGTCGAGACTCGCTGAACCGCCGGGTTCGGACTCCCCACCGCTGAACCGGTCCAGGATCGCTCGGGCCGTCGGCCGGTCCAGCAGGGATCGCGCCCCGCTGGTGTCCAGCAGCGCAGACGTACTGCGCCACATGCGATTCAATCGACCGGCCGGCGCGCCCCGCTCGGAGTCTTCGGCCGCCGGGCCGGCGGCCGTGGGGTCGCCGCCGTTGAGGCTTACTGCCAGCGTCAGGTCGGCGTTGACGGAGCTCAACGGGGCCATCGGCAGCGGGTCGAGGATGCCGCCGTCGGCGAGCAGGCGTCCGTCGACCACATGCGGTGCGATCACCCCGGGGATGGCGATCGAGGCGCGGATGGCGGTATCGACCGGGCCGCGCTGCAACCACACCGACCGGCCCGCGATCAGATCGGTCGCCACCGCGGTATAGGGAATCGGCAGCTCTTCAATATCGATATCGCCCAAGATGTCGCGGACGACATCGAGAATCTTCTCCGCCCGCAGCACGCCCGCCGCGGTGAACGACGGATCCAGCAGGCGCAGTACCGCGCCCTGGGTCAGCGACTTGGCCCACTCGGCGAAGTCGTCGAGCCGACCGGCAGCCTGCAGCCCGCCCACCAGTGCACCCATCGACGATCCGGAGATCCCGACGATGTCGTAGCCGCGGTCGCGAAGCTCGGCGATCACCCCGATGTGGGCGTAGCCGCGCGCGCCGCCACTGCCCAGCACCAGGGCCACCCGGGGTGCCCGGGCCGCGCGGGGTTCCGCAGCAGAGGTCATGTCCACCATTTTGCGGGCAATGCCGCGCCGGTTCTTTCCGTCATTGCGATTACAACCGTAGTACCGTCGGGAACGAGCAGGTCAAAGTGGGTATTGCCGCGCCGGGACGCCGGAATTCCCGCTCCGGCGAGTGACCGGCCGGCGCGTCGGGCGTCGCACCCGCATAGCATGGCCGTTGTGATGGAGCACGTCGGATTCCAGGGTTGTTGTTGCCGCAGCTGAACGCTGCCGCCGACCCCTTTCCTGAATCCACCCCATCCGCTCTGGAGTTTTCAACATGGTTATCGCTGATCCCATCGCGCTGCGGCGCCCGGCCGCCCGGCCACGCTCGCTGCGCCTGCCCGACCTCTTACAGACCACCGACCTGGCCGCCGACGCGGTGCTGCAAGGCCGCTACAACCACTTGCTGCCCGCATCGGGGCTTCCCGAGGACCAGCGCTGGTTCGCCCGAATCCACGGCGACGAGCGGCTCGACATCTGGCTGATCAGCTGGGTGCCGGGGCATGCCACCGAACTGCACGACCACGGCGACTCGCTCGGCGCGCTGACGGTGCTGTCCGGCTCGCTGGATGAATTCCATTGGGATGGTCGCCAGTTGGCGCAACGACGGCTCGACGCCGGAGACCAGGCCGCGTTCACCCGGGGCTGGGTGCATGATGTCGTCTGGGCGCCCCCGACCACTGGGTCTGAGCCGGTCCAGCTGCCGACCCCCACGCTGAGCGTGCATGCCTACTCGCCGCCACTGGCGGAAATGTCCTACTACGACGTCGCGCAGGACCATACTTTGCGTAGGCAGCGCACCGAACTCACCCAACATCCGGAGGCGTCATGACCACAACCCACGTCACCAGCCGCATCGACCATATGCTCGAATCGGCTCGGGCCAAGCTGCGCCGGCTGACCGCTGATGAGGTCCCTGAGGCACTGCGCGATGGCGCATACCTGGTCGACATCCGGCCCGCGGCCCAACGCGCGGCGGAGGGCGAGGTGCCCGGCGCGCTGGTGATCGAACGCAACGTGCTGGAGTGGCGCTGCGACCCGACCAGCGATGCCCGGCTGCCACAGGCGGTCGACGACGACGTGCAGTGGATCATTCTGTGCTCGCAGGGCTACACCTCGAGCCTGGCCGCGGCCGCGTTGCAGGACTTGGGGCTGCACCGCGCCACCGACGTCATCGGCGGCTATCAGGCCCTGGCCGCCGTCGGGGAGCTGGTGGAGCCGGCCCCGCTTGCCGCACTAAGCGTTGGAGTGCAGCAGGGGGCGGAGTCGTTCAGTTTTCTCCGGGGTCCACGCCGCTGGATGTAGGATCGCCGCCCACGCATTGGCGGCATCGGCGACGTAGCTGTGGCCGTGGCCGTCGGGCACGTCGACCGCCACCGCCATGTCGGCGGAGACCTGCAGGAACGTCACAATCGGGGTCCAGTGCACCTGCGGCAGCACGTCGTAGCCGCGTGGCTCTCTCAACCAGTCCGGCTTGTGGTACAGCAATGACGGATGCCACCAGGCGATCGGGTCGGAGGCGTGCTGTAGATACACCACTCGCGGTGTATCCGGTGCACCCCAAGGGCCTTCGGGGCGCGCCAGGTCAGCCGAGCGAGCGACGAACCGCACCGCGTGGCCGTCGTGGTAGATCGGCAGCCATTGCGGGGAACCGGGATCGCGGTTGATGGTCAGGTCGGTCCAGATGGTGTTCTGAAACGTCGGCCCGGAGAACAACGCACCGTCGGTACGCGCCAGCACGTTGTTAAGGCTCATGAAGGAGGCTTCGCCACCGAACGAGCCGAGACTTTCGCCGAACACCACCAGTTTGGGGCGCTTGGACTCTGGCAGGGCCCGCACCTGTTTGTCGACGGCTTCGAACAGGGCCTGGCCGGCCTGGCGAGCGTTCTCCTTGTCGACCAGGAACGACAACCAGCTGGGCAGGAACGAATACTGCATGCTCACGATCGCGGTGTCGCCGTTGAACATGTACTCCAGGGCCGAGGCCTCCGCCTCGTTGATCCAGCCGGTGCCGGTCGTGGTGGCCACCGCCACCACCGCGCGGCTCAGTCCGCCGGTACGGGCCAATTCGGCCGCGGCCAGCTCAGCGGTCGCCTTGATCCCGTCGGCGGAATTCAGGCCGGCGTAGGCGCGGATTGGCTCGGTGGCCGGTGTGCCGTTGAATGCGCTGAGTTGCTCGACGGTCGGTCCACCGGCGATGAAGATGCGCCCCTGATGGCCCAGCGACGCCCAGGAGGCCAGCGACTCCGGCCCGCCGGAGCGCAGCCGGGTCGACGGGGCGGCCCGGTCGGGGCTGGTCTCCTCGTTGACCGCGGCGAAGGTGCTGTTCATGACGTGCATCGCGGTCTTGAGCACCACGCCGTTGAGCACCGCCACAAACAGGGCCACCAGCAACGCCACCGCGACCACCGCCGAAACCCGCGGCGGGGCAACCCTTTCGAGCTGGCGCATCAGAAAGTTGATCAGCATCCTGATCAGTTGGCCGACCTCGACCAGGACGAACAGTGTGACCACCGCTATCGCACCGGCTTGGGGGTAGTTGTACCAAGTCAGCCGCGGCACACCCATCAAGTCGCGCATCTGGTCCTGCCAGCCGTGGATCGTCCACACCACCCAGAGATGGATGATCACCGCGGCGGGAATGAGCACTCGCCAGGCCCACGGCGGGGCCGGCGGGCTGGTGTCCTTGGAGCGCATGTAGCGCACCAGCCAGACGCTGAACACCCCCAGGGCATAGCCGATGGCGCCCGAGCCGCCGCTGACCAAACCCTGGAACAGCGGTCCGCGCGGCAGCAGCGACGGCGTCAGCGACAGCCACAGGAACACCAGGCCCACCGCGGTGCCGGTGAACGTGTAGTGCCGGACCCACCACGGTGGGCGCGCGGTCGGTTCCACGGTCGCTTCCGCGGTGGCGGTGTCGGTGGCTGTCGCGCTCATCGGGATCTACTCAGCGGCGGGTCTACTCAGCGGTGGGTGAAATTCGGTGCGCGCTTCTCGGTGAAGGCGGTCATGCCTTCGGTTTGGTCTTCGGTGGCGAACGCCGAGTGGAACAGCCGGCGCTCGTAGAGCAGGCCTTCGGCCAGGGTGGATTCGAAGGCCCGGTTGACCGCTTCCTTGGCCATCCGGGCGGCCGACAGGCTCATCCCGGCGATGGTGGCGGCGACCTTGCCGGCCTCGGCGAGCAGGTCGTCGGCCGGCACCACGCGCGACACCAGGCCGGACCGCTCGGCTTCGGCGGCGTCGATGGTGCGGCCGGTCAGGATCAGGTCCATCGCCTTGGCCTTGCCGATGGCCCGGGTCAGGCGCTGGGAGCCGCCCATGCCGGGCAACACGCCCAGCTTGATCTCGGGCTGGCCGAACTTGGCGGTGTCGGCGGCGATCAGCAGGTCGCACATCATCGCCAGTTCGCAGCCGCCGCCCAGGGCGTGCCCGGCCACCGCGGCGATGGTCGGGGTGCGCACCGCGGCCAGTTTGGACCAGGCCGCGAAGAAGTCGGCGGCGAACACGTCGGCGAAACTCTTCTCGGCCATCTCCTTGATGTCCGCGCCGGCGGCGAACGCTTTGGCGTTGCCGGTGATGATGATCGCCCCGATGCCGGGGTCGGCGTCAAATTCAGCTGCGGCGGTGGTGACTTCGTTCATCACCTGGCTGTTGAGGGCGTTGAGCGCTTGCGGCCGGTTCAGGGTGATGGTGCCGACGCGGCCGTCGCGGGTGACGAGGATGGTTTCGTAACTCATGGTGTCTCCTTAGAAGGTCAGGTCGGGTTCGGCGGGAACGAAGTACGACTCGATGTCGGCGGCGGTCACCTCGGCCAGCGTGGCCGGCGACCACTGCGGGTTGCGGTCCTTGTCGACCAACTGGGCGCGGATGCCCTCCACCAGGTCATGCGAGCGCAGCGACGCGCACGACACCCGGAATTCCTGCACCAGGACGTCTTGCAGGGTGGCGAGCTGGCCGGCCCGACGTACCGCCTCCAACGTCACCGCGCACGCGATCGGGGAGCGGGTGCCGATCAGTTCGGCGGCGGCGTTGGCGTCGGGGCTGGCGTGGCCGGCCAGCGCGTCCACGATCTCGGCGACGGTGCCGTGTGAGTAGCACTCGTCGATCCAGTCACGGTGTGCGGCAAGCTGACTCGGCGGCGGCTCGATCGCGTGTGCCGCCAGGGCGCGGTCCACGCCGTCGGCGATGATCGCCGCGGTGAAGGCCTCCAACGCCGTGTGCGGCACGTAGTGGTCGGCGAAACCCAGCGCAATGGCATCCGGACCGGAGAACGGTGCGCCGGTCAGTGCCGCGTGCAGGCCGAGCCGGCCGGGGGCGCGGGAGAGCAGGTAGGTGCCGCCGACATCGGGGATGAACCCGATACCGACCTCGGGCATGGCCATCTTGGTGGTGTCGGTGACTACCCGGGTGTTGGCGTGCGCCCCGACTCCGACGCCGCCGCCCATCACGATGCCGTCCATCAACGACACGTACGGCTTGCCGAATCCGCCGATCTGCGCATTCAGCAGGTACTCGTCGTACCAGAACCGGCGTGCTTCGGCGCCGTCGGCTTTGGCGCTGTGATAGATCGCGACCACGTCGCCGCCGGCGCACAGACCGCGCTCGCCGGCCCCGGCGAGCACCACCGCCGTCACCGCCGGGTCGTCGGCCCAGGCAGAAAGTGCCGCGGTCATCGCGGTCACCATCGGAAGGTTCAGCGAGTTGATCGCCTTCGGACGGTTGAGTGTCAGCAGACCGACACCGTTGTCAACGTGGGCCAGGACGTCGGGATTCAGGACGTCGGGATTCCGGGCACCGTCAGATTCGCCTGTCACGCCTTCGCAATGTAGATCCTTACCCGCCGTCAACGTTCCGCGGGTAAGGTTTGGCAGCAGAGCGGCCGCTAGTCCGTTGGGAACTTCGACGGGTCGTGGACCGTTGAGCAAGTGTTCGCACAACTTCGTGTCCGAGCACGAGACAGCATTAAGAAAGGATCGGGACGGTGCGGGAGACCAGCAACCCGGTATTTCGTTCGTTGCCCAAACAGGGCGGCTACGCGCAGTTCGGAACCGGCGTCGCCGGTGCGACTCAGCAGGTGGGACAGACCTACCAGGCCGACCCGTCGCTACAGCAGTACCAGCGGGAGGTCACTCGCCCGCTGACCATCGATGACGTCGTCACCAAGACCGGCATCACGCTGGGGGTGCTCAGCGTCGCAGCGATCGTTTCTTTCTTCCTGGTCGCGGGCAATCAGGCGCTGGCCGGGCCGCTGACCTTCGTCGGCGCATTCGGCGGACTGGCCCTGGTTCTGGTGGCCACGTTCACTCGCAAGCAGGACAGCAAGGCCCTGGTGCTCAGCTACGCGGTGCTGGAGGGCATGTTCCTCGGCGCCATCTCCTTCGTGCTGACCGCGGTCACGGTCGGCACCAGCAACGCCGGCTCGATGATCGGCCAGGCCGTGATGGGCACCCTCGGTGTGTTCGGCGGCATGCTCGTCGTCTACAAGACCGGCGCCATCCGGGTCACCCCGAAGTTCACCCGGATGCTCGTCGCCGGCATGTTCGGTGTGCTGGCCCTGATGATCGGCAACCTGGTGCTGTCGCTGTTCGGCGTCGGCGGTGGCGAAGGCCTGGGCCTGCGCAGCGGTGGGACGCTGTCGATCATCTTCTCGCTGGTGTGCATCGGTATCGCCGCGTTCAGCTTCCTGATCGACTTCGACGCAGCCGACCAGCTGATCCGCGCCGGCGCGCCGGAGAAGGCCGCCTGGGGTATCGCACTGGGCCTGACCGTGACCCTGGTCTGGCTGTACCTGGAGATCCTGCGGCTGCTCAGCTACTTCCAGAGCGAGTGACCCGCTAGCTTTTCCCCGTTGACTCTGCGCTGACCAGGCAGGCTACTCGCACTTTCGCCTGGTACGCGCAGAGTCAACTGCTATCTGGGGTGCTGTCGGAGACCGCTGGCAGCATGCCGGCATGGAAGGTGAACCATTCCTCGGTAGCGAGGCATTGGCGGCCGGTGCGGTCACCTGGCACGAGCTGGACAAATACCACACGGCGATCATGCCGAACGTCTACCTGGACAGACGCGTCAAGCCGACGTTGCGGCACCGCACTGAGGGCGCCTGGCTGTGGGCGCATCGCCAAGCAGTCGTCAGCGGTCTTGCCGCCTCGGCCCTGCATGGGGCGAACTGGGTCGACGACGACGTGATCGTCGAACTGATCTGGCGCAACGCGCGAGCCCCGCACGGCGTCAAGACCCGTGCGGACCTGATCCTGGACGGCGAATCCCAGCGTCTTGGCGGCGTCGTCGCCACCACTCCCGAGCGCACCGCCTTCGACCTGGGCCGACGCGGCCCGTTGCGTCAGGCGGTCGCCAGACTGGACGCGCTGGCCAACGCCACGCATTTCAAGATCGACGATGTGGCGCAGCTGGCGGCGCGGCATCGTCATACCCGCGGGCTGCGTCAACTCGAAGCCGCGCTGTACCTCGTCGATGCCGGCGCGCAGTCACCGAAGGAGACCTGGTTGCGGCTGCTGCTCGGTGACGCCGGCTTTCCCAGGCCGCAGACCCAGATCCCCGTACTCGGCGAGGACGGCTACCCCAAGTACTTCCTCGACATGGGGTGGGAGGACATCATGCTCACGGTCGAGTACGACGGCGATCAACATCGCACCGATCGGCTGCAGTACGTCAAAGATGTGGAGAGGCTGGAGTACATCCAGAGCGTCGGCTGGACGCACATCAAGGTGCTTGCCGAACACCGGGGCTACGACGTCGTTCGACGCGTCCGCCAGTCATGGGGCGCCCTAAAACGCCGTTGACTCTGCGCTGACCAGGCGGGGTACTCGCGCTTTTGCCTGGTAGGCGCAGAGTCAACGGCAAAGGGAGATCAGGAGAGGCGCTCGACCACCATGGCCATGCCCTGGCCGCCACCCACACACATGGTCTCCACGCCGAAGGTCTTGTCGTGGGTCGCCAGGTTGTTCAGCAGGGTGGCGGTGATCCGGGCGCCGGTCATACCGAACGGGTGGCCCAGGGCGATCGCCCCGCCGGACACGTTCAGCTTGTCCTCGTCGATGCCCAGCTCGCGGGCCGAGCCGAGCACCTGCACCGCGAAGGCCTCGTTGATCTCGAACAGGTCGATGTCGGAGACCGACATCTTCGCGTTCGCCAGCGCCTTCTTGACGGCCTCGATCGGGCCCAGGCCCATGATCTCCGGCGACAGGCCCGACACCCCGGTGGACACGATCCGGGCCAGCGGCTGCAGGCCCAGCTCCTTGGCCTTGGTGTCGCTGGTGATGATCACCGCGGCGGCGCCGTCGTTCAGCGGGCAGGCGTTGCCGGCGGTAATCGTGCCGTTGGGCCGGAACACCGGCTTGAGCTGGCTGATCTTCTCGTAGGTGGTGCCGGCGCGCGGGCCGTCGTCGGTGCTCACCACGGTGCCGTCGGGCAGCGTGACCGGCGAGATCTCGCGGGCGAAGAAGCCGCTCTTGATGGCCTCCTCGGCGCGGTTCTGGCTGCGCACGCCCCAGTGGTCCTGGTCTTCGCGGCTGATTCCGGTGTGCAGCACCACGTTCTCGGCGGTCTGGCCCATCGCGATGTAGACGTCGGGCAGCAGGCCGTCGCCGCGCGGGTCGTGCCACTCGGTGGCACCGGCCGCAGCAGCCTCGGAGCGGGCGACAGCGTCGTTGAACAGCGGGTTCTTGCTGTTCGGGGCACCGTCGGCGGCACCGATCGCGAACTGCGAGACGGTCTCGACACCGGCCGAGATGAACGCGTCACCCTCGCCGGCCTTGATCGCGTGGAACGCCATCCGGGTGGTCTGCAGCGACGACGAGCAGTACCGGTTCACCGTGGTGCCGGGCAGGAAGTCGTAGCCGAGCAGCACCGAGACCACCCGCCCGATGTTGTAGCCAGAGGCGCCGCCCGGCTGGCCGCAGCCCATCATCAGGTCGTCGATCTCGCGTGGGTCCAGCGCAGGCACCTTGTCCAGGGCGGCGCGCACCATCTGGGCGGCGAGGTCGTCGGGCCGCATGGTGACCAGGGATCCCTTACCGGCCCGGCCGATCGGCGAACGCGCAGTTGAGACGATGACAGCTTCAGGCACTTCTGGCTCCTAGAGATCGGGTAATAGAGCCGAATCTAGTCCGAAGAGGCCACCACGCGGGAATCGGGCCGGTCCAGCGCTGCGCAGAGCGCCGGGATCATTTGGCCCGCCGCCAGGGCGTAACCGGCCGCCGACGGGTGGTACTGGTCCGCGGCGAACAGCAGGTGCGGGCTGTCATGGAACTCCCGCGCTCGGAAGTCGGCGAAGGGCACGGCGATACCGCCGACAGCCTTGACCGCCAGGGTCTGTGCCCGGGCGAGCTGGCAGGCCCGGACGTGCGCGACCCAGCGCAGCGGCCGCGGTATCGCGCTGATCGCGCCGAACTTCGGGCATGTGCCCACGATCACCACCGCGCCGCTGGCGCGTAGTCGCTTCACCGCGGCACGCAGTCGCTGCACCGAGCCGGCGATGCTGTTCAGTGCGGTGACGTCGTTGGCGCCGATCATGATCACCGCCACATCCGGCGGCGGACCCGCGACGAACATCGCGTCCACCTGACCGGCCAGGCCCTTGGAGGTGGCACCGACAATTGCCTTGGTGCTCAAGCGAACCCGCAATCCGGTGCGCTGCGCCAGCGCCTTGGCGATCAGCGCGCCGGGAACCTCTCCCGCCGAAAGACAGCCATAGCCGGTCGCGGTTGAGTCGCCGAAAACCATCAGGTGCAGATCGACGTTCGCTCCGCGGTGGAAGGGCTGAACTTCAGTGTCGTCGGCACCGTATAAACCGTCAGCACGGGGTGGAAGGTCCCACGCTTTGGGGATCGTCTGGCGGGCCCGGTCGGCCTGGCCCGCCAGAAGATTGCGCACACCCAGGTAGAGGGTGCCGCTGAAAGCGAACGCGCCCGCAGTGCCCAGCGTGACCGCTGAGCGTCGCGTTGCCCGGATCGCCATGTCTCGATTTTAGGGAAAGGACTCGCCTGTCGCCTGAGCGCAGCAAACAAAAATGGTCACGAAGCGGACCCGATGCAGTATCGGAACGAATCATAAGATTTCTTCTCAAATTTCCGCGTGTGACGATACTTGGTACCGCGTTGGCTGTGCCGGCCCGGGCCGGCTGGAGGGAGTGTCCATCATGACCGCACCCGACACAATTCCCAGCTCGTTACGTGTTCGCACCCGTCTCTATCCCACCTCGCGACCCCACCGTTACGGCCGTCATGACGGGCTGCCCGTCGAGGTCTTCGAGGAGTCAGCCAGCGTCGAGGGACGGCTCGCGTGGCTGGCGGCCCGGGCCACCATTCGGCCGGTTCTCTCGGTCGGCAGCTATCTACCGCGGATGCCGTGGCCGTTCGGGCTGCTCGACTTCGCCGCCAAGGCGATGTTGCCGGCGCCGGGCACCATCCGCGCCACCATCCGGCTACCGCGCTGCAAGGCGCAGATGGTGCGTGCCGCCGGCGTCCTGCCGGCCGACGGCACCCGCCGCGTCGTGCTCTACATGCACGGCGGGGCCTTCCTGACCTGCGGGGCCAACACCCACGGCCGGCTGGTCACCAAGCTGTCGAAGTATGCCGACAGTCCGGTGCTGGTGGTGGAGTACCGGATGATCCCCAAGTACTCCATCGCGGATGCGATCGACGACTGCTACGACGGCTACCGCTGGCTGCGCCGGCAGGGCTACGAACCGGACCAGATCGTGCTGGCCGGCGACTCCGCCGGCGGCTACCTGTCGCTGGCGCTGGCCGAACGGTTGCTGGAGGAGGGCGAGGAAGACATGCCGGCGGCGATCGTCGCGTTGTCGCCACTGCTGGAGATCGCCAAGGAAGCCAAGAAGGCGCACCCCAACATCCACGCCGGTGCGGAGTTCCCACCCAAGGCGTTCGACGCGTTCGTCGAACTGATCGAGGCCGCGGCCCGGCGCGACCGCACTCACGGCAGCCAGGTCCTCGAACCCCTGCAACACGTCAAGCCCGGGCTTCCGCGCACCCTGATCCATGTCTCCGGCTCCGAGGTGCTGCTGCACGACGCCCGGCTGGGGGCCAAGGTGCTCGCGGCCGCCGGGGTTCCGGTGGAGCTGCGGGTGTGGCCCGGCCAGATCCACGTCTTCCAGATCGCGGCACCGTTCGTGCCGGAGGCCACCCGTTCGCTGCGCCAGATCGGCGAATACATCCGCGAGGCCACCGGTTAGGCAGGCCATGGGCTGCTGAACCGAGCCGCCTGAGACGATGTCAGGCATGCGGATAGCGCGCCACATCAGTGACCTGATCGGCAACACCCCACTGGTCGAGCTGACTTCGATCGTTCCCCCCGGGGCCGGCCGGGTGGTGGCCAAGGTCGAGTACCTCAACCCGGGTGCGAGCTCCAAAGACCGCATCGCGGTGAAGATGATCGACGCGGCCGAGGCCAGCGGAGCGCTCAAGCCCGGCGGCACGATCGTCGAACCCACCTCCGGCAACACCGGTGTCGGCCTGGCGCTGGTGGCCCAGCGCCGCGGTTACAAGTGCGTGTTCGTCTGCCCGGACAAGGTCAGCGAGGACAAGCAGAATGTGTTGCGGGCCTACGGCGCCGACGTGGTGGTGTGCCCGACTGCGGTGCCACCGGACGACCCGGCCAGCTACTACAGCGTCTCCAACCGGCTGGTCGAAGAGATCGACGGCGCCTGGAAGCCCGATCAGTACTCCAACCCGGCGGGCCCGGAGAGTCACTACGAGACCACCGGTCCGGAGATCTGGTCCGACACCGACGGCCAGGTCACCCATTTCGTCGCCGGGATCGGCACCGGCGGCACCATCACCGGCACCGGCCGCTACCTCAAAGAGGTGTCGGGCGGCCGGGTGCAGATCATCGGCGCCGACCCGGAAGGCTCGGTGTACTCCGGTGGTACCGGCCGGCCGTACCTGGTGGAAGGGGTCGGCGAGGACTTCTGGCCTGACGCCTATGACCCGAGCATTCCCGACGAGATCATCGCGGTGTCCGACGCGGACTCGTTCGACATGACCCGGCGCCTCGCCCGTGAGGAAGCGCTACTGGTCGGCGGGTCCTGCGGAATGGCCGTCGTGGCGGCGGTGGAGGCGGCGGTCAAAGCCGGGCCCGACGCACTCGTCGTCGTCCTGCTGCCCGACGGCGGACGTGGCTACATGTCGAAGATCTTCAACGACGCCTGGATGTCGTCCTACGGGTTCCTGCGGTCCCGGCTGGACGGCTCGACGGTGCAGCCCACCGTCGGCGACGTGCTGCGCGCCAAGTCCGGGATCCTGCCGGACCTGGTGCACACCCACCCCTCGGAGACGCTGCGCGACGCCATCGGGATCCTGCGGGAGTACGGGGTGTCGCAGATGCCCGTCGTGGGTGCCGAACCGCCGGTGATGGCCGGTGAAGTGGCCGGCAGCGTGTCCGAGCGCGAGCTGCTGTCCGCGGTGTTCGAGGGCCGCGCGAAGCTTGCCGACGCGGTGTCGCAGCACATGGGCCCGCCGCTGCCGCTGATCGGATCCGGCGAGGTCGTCGGCGTCGCCGCGACCGCGCTGGCCCAGGTGGACGCGGTGATGGTGGTCGAGGACGGCAAACCGGTGGGTGTCATCACGCGCCACGATCTCTTGGGCTTTTTGTCCGACGGGCCACGCCGTCGATAAGGGCGCTTGCGTTCACTGTCCTGCGGTAGCGTTTGGACCGTTCACCGACCCGACCCGAAAGGGTGGAGATGACCGACTTTCCCCCGCCTCCGCAGGGCAACTACCCACCGCCGCCTCCCGGCTACGGCGCGTACCCGGGTGCGGTCGGCAGCCCGGTGGGCCAGCTGCCGCAAGAGGCTTACACCTCCTGGCTGACTCGCGTGGGCGCCTACTTCATCGACTTCCTGCCGATCCTGGTGCTCTACGGCATTCCGTCGATGATCGCCGGAACCACCGCCGACCGGGAGTGCATCACCAGCTCCGACGGATTCGCCTGCACGGTCACGCCGTCCAGCACCGGCGCCGCGCTGATGTTCATCGGCTGGCTGGCCGCGCTCGCCTACGGGATCTGGAACTTCGGCTATCGGCAGGGCACCACCGGGTCGAGCATCGGTAAGTCGGTGCTGAAGTTCAAGGTGGTCTCCGAAGCGACCGGCCAGCCCATCGGGTTCGGGATGTCGATCGTGCGCCAGTTGGCCCACATCATCGACGGCGCGATCTTGTGCATCGGCTACCTGTTCCCGCTGTGGGACGCCAAACGCCAGACGATCGCCGACAAGATCATGACCACCGTCTGCCTGCCGATCCGTTGAGCCAGAAGCAACCGCACCGCAGTACTGGTCTGTCCACCACGGCGATCCATGCCGGATACCGTCCGGACCCGGCAACCGGAGCCGTCAACGCACCGATCTACGCCAGCAGCACCTTCGCCCAGGACGGCGTCGGCGGTCTGCGCGGCGGGTTCGAGTACGCGCGCACCGGCAATCCGACCCGGGCCGCACTGGAGACCGCGCTGGCCGCGGTGGAGCGGGGCCGGTTCGGCCGGGCGTTCGGTTCGGGGATGGCCGCCACGGACTGCGCGTTGCGGTCGATCCTGCGCCCCGGTGATCACCTGATCATTCCCGACGATGCCTACGGTGGCACCTTCCGGCTGATCGACAAGGTCTTCACTCAGTGGGGGGTGGCGCATACCCCGGTGGCGCTCTCCGACCTGGATGCGGTCCGCGGGGCGCTCACCGACAAGACCCGGCTGATCTGGGTGGAGACCCCCACCAACCCGCTGCTGTCGATCGCCGACATCGCGAGTATCGCCGCCATCGGCAAAGAAGCCGGCGCGAAGGTGCTGGTGGACAACACCTTCGCCTCGCCCGCGCTGCAGCAGCCGTTGACGCTGGGCGCCGATGTGGTGCTGCATTCGACCACCAAGTACATCGGCGGCCACTCCGATGTGGTGGGCGGTGCGCTGATCACCGACGACGAAGAGCTCGACGCGGCTTTCGCCTTTCTGCAGAACGGAGCGGGGGCGGTGCCGGGCCCCTTCGACGCCTACCTGACCATGCGCGGCCTGAAGACGTTGGTGCTGCGGATGCAGCGGCACAGCGAGAACGCCGCCGCGGTCGCCGAATTCCTCAACGGGCATTCCGCGGTGAGCCGAGTGCTTTACCCGGGGCTGCCGGAGCATCCCGGCTACGATGTCGCCGCGGCGCAGATGCGCGGGTTCGGCGGCATGGTGTCGGTCCGGATGCGTGGCGGCCGGGCGGCCGCTGAGAAGCTGTGCGCCGGAACCGAGATCTTCATCCTGGCCGAGTCGCTGGGCGGGGTGGAGTCGCTGATCGAACTACCGGGCGCCATGACGCACGCGTCGACGGCGGGTTCGCAACTCGAGGTTCCCGACGACCTGGTGCGCCTGTCGGTGGGCATCGAGGACATCGACGATTTGATCGCCGACCTCAAACAGGCGCTGGACTGAGCCGCGAGATGGGCTCAGGAGTGGTAGGGCTCCGCGCTGACCAGGGTCACCTTGACGGTCTTGCCGCTGGGCACGGTGTAACTGCGCTCCTCGTCCACCTTGGCGCCGAGCAGGGCGTGGCCGAGCGGCGAGTTCGGTGAATACACCTCGAGCTTGTCGTCGTTGACGCCCTCCTGGCGAGTGGCGATCAGGAAGGTCTCGGTGTCGGACTTGTCGCCGTCGTAGAAGACCTTGACCACCGAACCCGGCAGTGCCACGCCGGACTGCGTCGGAGCCTCACCGACCTTGGCGTTGTTGAGCAACTCCTGCAGCTGCCGGATACGGGCCTCCTGCTGGCCCTGCTCCTCACGCGCGGCGTGGTAGCCGCCGTTCTCGCGCAGGTCGCCCTCTTCGCGGCGGTCGTTGATCTCCGCGGCGATCACCGGACGGTTCGCGATCAGCTGGTCGAGCTCCGCCTTGAGCCGGTCGTGTGACTCCTGCGTCAACCAGGTCACCTGGGTGTCCGTCATCTCACTGTGCTCCTTGTGTCGTCGGATCCGGCGCCATCGGGCAGCGGGGCGACATCGTTCTCGTGCATCGTTCTAATGCAGCAATACACGGTCCCAGCTGGAACCGTGTATCCGTACAGGGTACCACCGCGGCATCAGGCCGATCGTAGGTAATCGGGGACGTCGCTGCCGCAACCGTAGACGTCGCCCATGACAGGTGGCTGGGAAGATTTCACGGTCGTCGTCACCTGTACGGTGGCCGACTCCGACGGCGGAATCAGCACTTCACGCCGGCCAGTCTCGCTGCCGTCGCTGGAGCGGACCCGCACGATGCACGCCGCAGGGCGGGACGGATCCGATCGAGTCACGCTGAACTTAACCGAGACCGTCTGGTCGTCGAGCACCTCGTAGCCGTACAGCTCGCCTTTGACCTCGGCAGTCGCAAAGCGCTGGTAGCCCACCACCGCGAGGGCGGCGACGGTGGCGATCGCCAGCGCGCCCAGTGCGATCGCCAGCAGCCGACGGGGCAGGGCACTGCCCTGGGTATCCCCGTAACGGGCCGGCTTGGAGTCGGTCATCGTGAGGTGTGTCCCATGGTCGCCGGTGGAGTCGGGAGCGGTTACCGCACCCGCCGTAGGTGGTGTAACGATGGTGGCTGGAAACCATCTGGAACTATAGGCGTCCGGTCCGGGGTTCCGGCAGGAGGAACCTGGAGGGAACGGGGAATGTGCGCATGAGTGGACTGCGGTTGATGGCGGTGCACGCCCACCCCGACGACGAGTCCAGCAAGGGCGCGGCCACGCTGGCCCGCTACACCGCCGCCGGGCACCGCGTGATGGTGGTGACGCTGACCGGTGGCGAGCGCGGCGACATCCTCAACCCCGCGATGGACCTGCCCGATGTGCACGGTCGCATCGCCGAGGTCCGGCGTGACGAGATGGCCAAGGCCGCCGAGATCCTCGGGGTCGAACACCATTGGCTGGGTTTCGTCGACTCCGGCCTGCCCAAGGGCGACCCGCTGCCGCCGCTGCCCGAGGACTGCTTTGCGCTGGTACCGCTGGAGGTGTCCACCGAAGCCCTGGTGCGCGCGGTGCGCGAGTTCCGGCCGCATGTGATGACCACGTACGACGAGAACGGCGGCTACCCGCACCCCGACCACATCCGCTGCCATCAGGTGTCGGTGGCCGCGTTCGAGGCGGCCGGCGACCATCGACTTTTTCCCGACGCCGGTCAGCCCTGGACGGTCGCCAAGCTCTACTACAACCACGGGTTCCTGCGGCAACGGATGCAGCTGCTGCAGGACGAGTTCGCCCGCAACGGCGAGGTCGGCCCGTTCGCCAAATGGCTGGAACACTGGCAGCCGGATCATGACGTGTTCGCCGACCGGGTGACCACCCGCGTCGAATGCGCCGACTACTTCGGCCAGCGCGACGACGCGCTGCGCGCGCACGCCACCCAGATCGACCCCAACGGCGACTTCTTCGCCGCGCCGATCGAGTGGCAGCAGCGACTCTGGCCGACCGAGGAGTTCGAGCTGGCCCGCTCTCGGGTGCCGGTTACTCTGCCGGAGACGGACCTGTTCGCCGGGATCGAGGACAACGGATGAACCACGCTGTGTTGACTGCGCTGTGGATGGCGGCCGACGACATCTTGGCCGACAACTTCTTGGCGGACGGTGTGCCGCGCGATACCGGGCCGGATTTCGGCAAGGCGAGCCCGTTCGGGCTGTTGGTCATCGTGCTGTTGATGCTCGGCACGTTCGGGCTGGTGTGGTCGATGAACCGGCAGCTCAAGAAGCTGCCGGAAACCTTCGACCCGGATCACCCCGACCCGGACCAAGCCGCCGACGAGGGGACCGTCGGGTCCGCTTCGTCCGGAGATCTCCCGGGCGACGACGGGCCGGGATCAGCGCCCAAGTAGTCGCCGAGCCAACAGTTCCCCAACGCCGGGTTTCGGGAACGCGACTGCCGGATTAACCTTTGCCCCTTAGGGTTTCGTCGGCAGCGTGCGTATCGCCGACGCCAGTGCAGCGTGCGATGATTGCCCTGACCGCGGCTTGGGAGAAAGGTTCGGGGTTGGCCATGCTCGCAGATCGCTCACCCGGGTTGGCGGTATCGCCGGTCATCTTGACGGTGCTACTGGCCGGCCTCATCAAGGTTCCGGCTGTGCACGCCGATGCGGTCGACACGACTTTCCTCGGCGCCCTCAACTCCAAGGGCATCGACTTCGCCAATGGGCAGTCTGCGGTCATCGCCGGCCATGAGGTCTGCGACGAGCTCGACAGCGGTCGGCAGAAGAACGACGTGGTGTCCGAAGTGATGCAAAGCAGTCAGCTCGACGGCTACCACGCCGGGTTCTTCGTCGGGGTCAGCGTCAGTGCGTTCTGCCCGAGGCATCACGGTTAGTGCTGCTCAGCCGGCAGACGGCGGCTTCGGCATGACCGGGCCGCGTAGCTCCAAACCGACTTCCAGATCCTCGTACTTCTGCTGCTTGCGCTTGCGCCAGCCACTGCCCGCGGAATTCGATGGGGGCACCATCGGCGGCATGATCGGCGGGACGCCGGCGAACGTCGTGGACTGGCTTGCGGGCAGCGGTGCCGCCGACGACGCCAGCTGAACCGGCGCCTGCGTGGCGGCCCCAAACCCCGCTGCGGCGGGCGGCACGGTCAGCGGCCCCACCTTCAGTCCGACACCGATTGCCGCCGAGGGCATTTCGCTAAGTCCGGCGGCGCCAAGTGCGCCCAGTCCGCCCAGTGGGATTGCGGGGGTCAGGGCCGCCTCGCCCTCGGCAAGGCCCTGTGCCATCGCGGCGTTGACGTTCTGCAACGCCTGCGCCGACGTGTTCTGGGCTAGGTAGCTGAGCAGGTTGATCGGAAATCCGGACGACACGAACTGGTTGGCATAGGTGTTCGCCAGGCCGGTCCAGCCGTTGTTGGGGTCGAACGCGGTCAGCGAGGACTCCAACGACGCCGAAGTCGAATCAGCAGAGGTGGTTCCGGTGTCGGCGGTCGCCGGTGTCGGTGTGCTGAACGAGGGAAGCGCGGTGGCCTGCGCCGAGGCCGCCTGATAGCGGGTCATCGCGGCGGTGTTGGTGGTCCACATGCTCAGATACTGGCTCTCGTTCTCCGCGATCGCCGCCGAGTTGGTCCCGAACCGATTGGTCGCCAGCAGTTGCACCCGGCGAGTGCGGTTGGCCTTGATTGCCGCGGTCGGGGTCACCGCGGTACGGAGCGTTTCGAAGGCCGCTGCGGCGTGCTGAATCGACGCTGCGGTCCGCCGGCACTGCTGTGCGGTGGCGCGCAGCCACACCAGGTAGGGCTCGGCGGACTGCACCATGGCAGCCGCGGAGTGACCACGCCACGAATCCACCAACGACGACAGCGCGGCAACGTAGTCGTCGGCGTATTCATCCAGGTACGTACCAAGCTGTCGCCACGCGCTCGACGCCTCGACGAGGGATCTCGCGCCGGGACCGGTGTGGACCAGCGCGGAGGTGACCTCGGGGGGCGCGGTTATGGATCGCATGCCATGTGGAGGTAGCGGTACGGGCTCATTTAGGCGATCGCGCTGATAGCGGCCGATAAGCGCGGCTTGAACGCATCGGGGATGGGGACGTAGCCGTGCTCGGCCAGATCGATCTGGCCGTCGCCGATCGCGCTTTGCAGGAAAGCGCGCACCGCAGTTCCGACCTGTGGGTCGGGATACTTCGAGCAGACGATCTCGTAGGTGGCCAGCACGATCGGGTAAGCGCCGGGCTGGTTCGGCCGGTAGAAGGAGATGGTGTCCAATGCCAGGTCGTTGCCTTCGCGGATAAACCAGGCCGACGAAATCGTCTTGCCGACCGAGTCCTCGCTGATCGCGACCGGGTCCGGGCCGGCCGAGGTGATGACGTTGGCCATGCCGAGGTGGTGGCTCTGAGCGAATGACCACTCGGTGTAGGTGACCGATCCCTCGAGATCGGCCGCGGCCGCGGCGACGCCCTCGTTGCCGTGCGCGGTCTGCCCGGCAGCGCCGTTGAACGTTCGTCCGGCCCCCTTGCCCCAGGTACCTGCGGATGCGGTGTCCAGGTAGCGCTGAAAGTTGTCCGTGGTCCCGGACTCGTCGCTGCGGGACACCACCCGAATCGGCAGGTCGGGCAGATCGGTGCCGGTGTTCAGAGCGGCGATCGCGGGATCGTTCCAGGTGGTGATGGTGCCGTTGAAGATCTTGGCCGCGGTGGGGCCGTCCAGGTTCAGCGATGTCAGGCCGCCCAGGCGGAACGCGATGGCGATAGGGCCGAACACCATCGGCAGGTTCCATACCGGCGCGCCGCAGCGCTGCTGGGCCCGGTCGTATTCCCCCTTGCTCAGCGGCGAGTCGGAGCCACCGAAATCGGTTTGGTCGGACATGAATTCGTCAATGCCCGCACCGGAACCGTTCGCCTGGTAGGTCAGGCTCTGGCCGGGGCAGGCCTGGCTGAACGTCGCGACGAACCGGGTCATCGCGTTGGCCTGAGCGGTGGAACCGCTGGCCTTGAGGTTCGGGTCTCCGCCACAGTCCACCCCGGACACCGCAGCCCGTGTCGCATGGCTCGGTGGTGGTGGTGCGTCATGGCCGCCGCCGCACCCGGACAGCAGCGCAGCGCTCACGGCCAGCAAGCTCGATACGGCACGTCGATTGATGTCAATCACATCCCTCGGGTCATCTCATCGGCGAATGCTAGCAATGGCGCGGACCGGCAACAGTGGTGCTTTGCAGGCGAATTCAAGAGTTCAGCAACCGTTTTCGATCTGGTCACCAGCCGGGCAGACGGCGTCTGCCTGCGGGTCCGGGGGGCTGCGGATGGTGATCGGGATTAGCGTGGATGGATGGCCAACCGTCTCGCAGCGTCCGCCAGCCCCTATCTGCGCCAACACGCCGACAACCCAGTGCAGTGGTGGGAATGGACACCCGAGGCGCTGGCCGAGGCCGCCGAACGCGACGTGCCGATCCTGCTGTCGGTCGGCTACGCGGCCTGCCACTGGTGTCACGTGATGGCGCACGGCTCGTTCGAGGACGCCGAAGTCGCCGCGGCCATGAACGCGGGCTTCGTGTGCATCAAGGTGGACCGGGAGGAGCGCCCGGATATCGACGCTATCTACATGACCGCCACCCAGGCGCTGACCGGGCGAGGCGGCTGGCCGATGACCTGTTTCCTGACCCCGGATGGCCGGCCGTTCTACTGCGGCACGTACTACCCCAAAGACGCTTTCCTGAACCTGCTTTCGGCGATCACCGCCACCTGGAGCGAACGTCGCGACGAAGTGGAGGAGGCGTCCGACAACATTGCCGCCGAGTTGCGCTCGATGGCCGCCGGACTGCCGGGGGGCGGCCCACCGGTCGATGCGATGCTGTGCGACGCCGCGGTGGCCGCGGTGCTGCGGGACGAGGACGTCGTCCACGGCGGATTCGGCGGTGCGCCGAAGTTCCCGCCGTCGGCGCTGCTGGAAACCCTGCTGCGCCACCATGAACGGACCGCGACCCGCCCGGCGCTCGACGCGGTGGAACGCGCCGGGGCGGCGATGGCCCGCGGCGGCATCTACGACCAGCTTGCCGGCGGCTTCGCCCGCTACAGCGTCGACAACGCCTGGGTGGTGCCGCATTTCGAGAAGATGCTCTACGACAACGCCTTGCTGCTGCGGGCCTACGCGCACTGGGCCCGGCGCACCGGCGACCCGCTGGCCGCGCGGGTGACCGCCCAGACCGCCCGATTCCTGCGCGACGAGCTGTCCGACGGCGGGATGTTCATCTCGTCGCTGGATGCCGACGCCGACGGCCGCGAGGGTTTGACCTATGTGTGGACGCCCGAGCAGCTGACCGAGGTTCTCGGTGCCGACGACGGGGCTTGGGCGGCAGAGGTTTTCGGGGTCACGGCGAGCGGCACCTTCGAGTCCGGCGGTTCAGCGAGGCTCGACGAAGGAGAGGGGAAGCTGGGACCGCCGAATGAACAGGGCCGCTCCGTGCTGCAACTTCAGGCCGATCCCGATGATTCGGAGCGCCTCGACCGGGTCCGGCAGCGGCTGCTGGCGGCTCGGCGGTCCCGGCCCCAGCCCGGGCGCGACGACAAGGTGGTCACCGCCTGGAACGGAATGACGCTCACCGCGTTGGCCGAAGCGGCTGTGGCTCTGGGAGATCCAAGCCTGGCCGCTGCGGCCCAGGAGTGCGCCGGCACGCTGCTGGACCTGCACCTGGTGGACGGCCGGCTGCGCCGGGCCAGCCTGGGCGGCCGGGTGGGGGACAGCGTCGCGATCTTGGAGGACTACGGCGCGCTGGCCACCGGCCTGCTCAGCCTGTACCAGCTCAGCGGTGAGCAACACCTGTGTGATGCCGCGGCCGGCCTGCTGGACACCGCGCTGGAGCATTTCGCCGACCCGGACTCACCCGGGCGCTGGTTCGACAGCGCCGACGATGCCGAGGCTCTGGTGCTGCGGCCCAGCGACCCGCTGGACGGCGCCACCCCGTCGGGCGCGGCGTTGATCACCGAGGCGCTGCTGACCGCGGCCCATCTGGTCTCCGCCGACCGTGGCGAGCGTTACCGCCAGGCGGCCACCGATGCGCTGGCGGCGCATGCCGTGCTGTTGGAGCGCACCCCCCGCGCCGTCGGGCACTGGCTCGGCATCGCCGAGGCCTACGTGCGGGGTCCGCTGCAGATCGCGGTGGCCTGCGACCGGCCGGACTCGGAGCTGTTGGCGCAGGCGCGCCGCCTGGCTCCCGGCGGGACGATCGTGGTCGGCGGGGCGGCCGACTCGTCCGAGCTGCTGACCGGGCGAGACCGGGTCAACGGCGTCGACACCGCCTACGTCTGTCGGGGCCCGGTGTGTGACTTGCCGGTGCGTAGCGCGGCGCAGTTGGCCTCGGCACTTGGCGTTGCCCTTGAGGTGCCCGTAAATCCGCCATCCGTGTAACGTGCGGCACATGACGACCGCACCGGAAAAGGCACAGGCCATCACCGAGACCGTCCACCGCTACATCGAACTGGTCGGCGGCGGTGAAGTCGAGGATCTGGTGCAGCTGTACGCGGCCGACGCCACCCTGGAGGACCCGGTCGGCGGCGAGGTGCACATCGGTCACCAGGCCATTCGCAACTTCTACTCGACCCTCTCCGGGCTGAACCGTCAGTGTGAACTGGTGACGCTGAGGGTCTCCGGAAACGAGGCGGCGTTGCACTTTGCGCTGACAATCACCAACGGTGAGCACCGGATGCGCATCGAGCCGATCGACGTGATGGTGTTCGACGGCGACGGCAAGATCGCCGGGATGAAGGCCTACTGGTCGGCGGAGAACGTCACCCAGCTCTAGCCGGAACCGCGGCGCCCCCGGCTAGTAGAGCGCCGCGAACCAGATCGCGATGTACTGGCAGACCGCGGCCAGTGCGGTGCAGGCGTGGAAGAACTCGTGGTAGCCGAACGTTTCGGGCCAGGGGTCTGGCCACTTCAGCGCGTACATGATCGCGCCGACGCTGTAGAGCATGCCTCCCACGGCCAGCAGCACCATTGCGGCGACACCGGCGTTGTGCATGATCGTCGCGATGAAAAACGCTGACACCCAGCCCAGCAACAGGTAGAGCGGCACCCCGACCCACTTCGGGGCGGTCGGCCAGCACAGCTTGAGCACCACGCCGGCCAGCGCGCCACCCCACACGATCGTCATCACCAGCCGTTCTTGGGCGCCGTGGTCCATCGCCAGCAGCGCGAACGGGGTGTAGGTGCCGGCGATGAAGATGAAGATCATCGCGTGGTCGAGGCGCTTCATCCGCATCCGGGCGGCGACCGTCTTCCAGGTGATCCGGTGGTAGGTCGCGCTGACCGCGAACATCCCCACCACCGAGATGGAGTACGCCACCGACGCCAAGCCGGCCTCGAGCCCGGCCAGCGGCCAGGTCACCGCGACCAGAGCGATACCGGCCACGAGCGCCACGATGGCGGACACGAAGTGAATCCACCCGCGGGCCCGCGGCTTGGCGTGCGGCACGGTGATGCCCGCCGGCAGATCGTTCGGATTCGGCTCGGCGATGGTTTCGGTGTGGGTGCTCATGGGCCTTCCTGAACTCCACGCGGATCCCGGACTGATTCCCGTCAATGCTCGCAGATCACAGTAGTCTGGGTTTTTGTGGCGATCATCCCGGCGCGCTTGAAGGAGCCGCTGTACCGGATCTATGAGCTGCGTCTCCGGCAGGGCTTGGCGGCGTCGCGGTCGAATCTGCCGCGCCACATCGCGGTTCTCTGCGACGGTAACCGGCGGTGGGCGCGAGACGCGGGCTACGACGACGTCAGCTACGGCTACCGGATGGGCGCGGCCAAGATCGCCGAGATGCTGCGCTGGTGCGCCGACGCGGGCATCGAGATGGCGACCGTCTACCTGCTGTCCACCGAGAACCTGCAGCGCGACCCCGCTGAACTGGCCGCGCTCATCGAGATCATCACCGACGTGGTGGAGGAGATCTGCGCGCCGGCAAACCGGTGGAGCGTGCGCACCGTGGGGGATCTGGAGCTGCTGGGCGAAGAGCCCGCTCGCCGCCTGCGTGAGGCGGTAGAGAGCACCACCGCCAACGGCGGTGGGGCCTCCAACCTGCACGTCAATGTCGCAGTCGCCTACGGCGGCCGGCAGGAGATCGTCGATGCGGTGCGCGGGCTGCTCAGCAAGCAGCTGGCCAACGGCGCCACCGCCGAGGAACTCGTCGACGCGGTGACCGTCGAGGGCATCTCGGAGAACCTCTACACCTCGGGTCAGCCGGACCCGGACCTGGTGATCCGCACCTCCGGGGAGCAGCGGTTGTCCGGCTTCCTGCTGTGGCAGAGCGCCTACTCGGAGATGTGGTTCACCGAGGCGCACTGGCCGGCGTTTCGCCGGGTCGACTTCCTGCGAGCGCTGCGCGACTACAGCGTGCGGCACCGGAGATTCGGGCGGTAGCGAGGGAGTGGTCGTGTTGTCGGCGCTGGTCTTCACCCTGAGTTGGTGGCTCGGGATGTACCTGCTGGCCCGCGACCCTCGCAAACCGGTACTGGTGCTGGCCGCTGTCGGGCTGTGCGGTTTCGCCGCTGTTGTGGCCGCCGACGCGGTGCGGGCGGTGTGGCATCCGGCGCTGCTCGGGCGCGTGGAGATCTACCTGGCGGTACTGCCCGGGGTGGCCTGGTTCGCCGTGCTCTTGGAGCTGACCCGGCCGTGTGACCGCTGGACTGGTCGGGCACGCGATGTGGCGTTCATCGGCGCGGTCGCGGCCGCCGCGCTGGTCGGGGCAACGTGGGCCGGCAGTGTCGAAGGCCCACCGCGGGCCGGGCACTGGCTGCTGTTCGCGGTGATCTCGGTGTCGACGTTGGCGGCCATGGTCAAGGCGCTGATCCGTCCGGCGCAGCCCGGTTCGGTGCTCGGCGTGGCCGCCGTCGCGACGTTGTTCTTCGCCCTGGCCAACGCCATCCTGATCATCCCGCTGGGCGTGGTGCCCAGCGGATTCGCGCTGGCCAGCACCGGCGTCGACGTGCTTCTGCTGGGCCTGGCGGTGGCGCTGTGGGACGCCTTCGACGAGGGGCAGGCGCTGCGGCTGGACATGCTGCGGTCGTTTCTTGCCGCCGTCGCGATGGCGGCGTTGCTGGGCGGGCAGGTGTTGATCGGGCTGTGGCTGACCCGAACCGAATCCGTGGCCCAGACCGCACTGACGGTGCTGCTGTTCACCACGATCGCGGTCGGCATTGAGGTCCAGGTGTTCGTCGACCGGCTGGCCGGACTCTGGGACCGGCTGGCGTTCTGGCGCTCTCCGGCGCTGCGGGCCGACCGCGCCGCGTTGCGCGGCACCGAGGCCGCGCTGGCCCTGCGCTCGACCAGCCCGCTCGACGACCTCGACGAGGAAACCTTCGTCCGGCTGACCCGGCGGGCGTTGGGGCACTACAGCGACCTGTCGAAGCTGGTCGCCAGCCCGCTGACCGCGTTGCCGGTGATCGACGAGCGGTTGGCCGCCCGTGGCGCACCCGATGCGCCGCTGGAGCGAGCCAACGAACTCAAGGCCCTGCTGGCCGACCGGATCGCCGCGCTCAAACCGCGCGACGGCGGCGAGTTCGGCACCACCGAGCAGTGGCGGCACTACAACGCCCTGTACTTCCCCTACGTGGTCGGAGTGCGCGCCTATGCGCAGAACGCCACCGCGGCCGGACTGGATCCCACCGCCCGGCAGGCGTGGCAGTGGCTGGTCACCGAGGTACCGCAGCGTTCGCTGCACAACTGGCAGAACGCCGGGGCCCGGGTGATCGCCGCCGACCTACGAGGCCGGACGACGGTGTCGTCAGGTCTCTGACCTGCGCTTGGCAGTGCTTGGCAGCGTCGCGGGTCGATGTGGCAGCGGTTGCGCCGCAAGGTCGAGGGGTGTTCCCACCACACTCGAAGGGAGTTTCCTCATGACCGCCATCACCACCCCGGTCCTGTTCGACTCGACCGACTCGCTGTTGCGCTTCGCGCTCCGCGCCGACGCCGCCGTCACCGGAACCGTCGGCCTGGCCGGCGTGTTCGCCGCCCGCCCCATGGCGGCCCTGGAGGGCCTCACCGCGGCCCATGAATACGCCGTGGCCTCCTTCTGCATCCTTTACGGAGTCGTCGTCTACTTCCTGTCCGCGCTGCCGGACCTGCGCCGCGCGGGCATCGGTGTGATTGCCGCCAATGTGGCGTGCACCGTTGCGGCGATTGCGGTGGTCGCGGCGGGCTTGCTGCCGCTGACCGGAATCGGCGTGGTCGCCATGCTGGCGAGCGCCGTCTACACGGCGTTCTTCGCGCGGATGCAGTACCGGGGGTTGCGCCGCCTGGGCTGAGACGCAGCCCACTCAACGTGTCGCCGCGGCCGTCACCGTCTACAGTTCTGTCCCATGAAGTGGCGGCTGGCGGCGATGACGCTGATCCCCGGAACCCTGATCTACGCCGCCGCGCCGGCGCAGGCCGACGAGAAGACCTACCTCAGTTACCTTGAGTCGCACGGCTTCAAATACCAGAACAGTCCCGGGCTGACCACCCCGTCCGGGGCGGTGCAGTTCGGCAAGATCATCTGCGAGAACCTGCGGAAGGGTCGCCCGGCCAAGGACCGGTTCGGCACGAAGGTTGCCGACGGCGTCACCAAGGTCATGATCGACGGGGCGCAGCGCGAAATGTGCCCGGACACGTTGGCGGCCGCCGCCAACCCGACACCGACGCCCGCGGTGCCGCCGCCGCCCGCAGGTGAACTGCCGCCCCCAGCGGGCGAGATTCCGCCGCCGGCGCCCGAGCCGGCACCTCCGCTGTTCCCGCCGCCCCCGGGCTTTCCGCCGCCGCCGGGTTTCCCCCCGCCGCCCGAGCCGCTGCCGGCGCCCGCACCCGCGGACGAGTTGCCGCCGCCACCGCCTGGGCCCGAGCCGGCGCCCCCGCCGCCAGGCCAGCCGCAGCCGGGAACCGCTACGCAGCCCTAGCGATCTAGGGCTAAAGCTTGCGCAGCCGCAGCCTGTTGATGGAGTGATCGGCGTCCTTGCGCAGTACCAGGGTCGCTCGCGGCCGGGTGGGCAGGATGTTCTCGATCAGGTTGGGCCGGTTGATCGATCGCCAGATGTCGCGCGCGGCGGCCACCGCCTGCTGGTCATTGAGTGCCGCGTAGTGGTGGAAGTGCGAGTCGGGGTTGGCGAACGAGGTGGAGCGCATCGCCAAGAACCGCGAGATGTACCAGTGCTCGATGTCTTCCACCCGGGCGTCGACGTACAGCGAGAAGTCGAACAGGTCGGAGATCATCAGCGTCGGCCCGGTCTGCAGCACGTTGAGGCCTTCGAGGATCAAGATGTCGGGGTGGCGGACCACCTGCTTGGCGCTGGGAACGATGTCGTAACTCAGGTGTGAGTACACCGGCGCGCACACATAGTCTGCGCCGGACTTCACCGAGGTGACAAACCGCATCAGCGCCCGGCGGTTGTAGCTTTCCGGAAACCCTTTGCGGTGCATCAAGTTCCGGCGCGCCAACTCGTCATTGGGATAGAGGAAGCCGTCGGTGGTGACCAGGTCCACCCGCGGGTGGTGATCCCAGCGGGCCAGCAGCGCCTGCAGCACGCGGGCCGTCGTCGACTTACCGACGGCCACGCTGCCGGCCACGCCGATGATGAACGGCACCGGCCGGTCGGGGCTCTGATCGTTCTCCCCGAGGAACTCCGCGGTCGCGGCGAAGAGCTGCTGGCGGGCGGCGACCTGCAGGTGCAGAAGACGCGCGAGCGGCAGATAGACCTCTTCGACCTCCAACAGGTCGACCTGCTCGCCGAGGCCGCGTAGCGCCACGACTTCTTCCTCGGTAAGCGGCATCGGCGTCGACATACGCAGTGTCCGCCATTGACGTCGGTCGAACTCCACGTAGGGACTCGGCTCGCTAAGCCGCCGCATGACCATACAGTCTTGCAGTAGCCGCGACGGTTAGCCTGATCGGGTATGGAGCCCGCCGCCTTGATCCGTGAATACCTGTTGCTCGGTCTGCGCTTCGACCGCATCGAACAGGGTTATGTCGACGCCTTCACCGGCGACCCCGAGTTGCAGCGACTGGTCGCTAACGAGCCGATGCCCAACCCGTCCGACCTGGCCCGCCAGGCCGAGAAGCTGGTCGCGGCGCTGCCCAGCGGCCTCGATCCGGCGCGTGCCGAGTACCTCCGGGTGCACCTGCGGGCGCTGGCGTGCGCCGGGCGCAAGTTCGCCGGGGAGCAGGTCGGCTTCGTCGACGAGGTCAGTGACTATTTTGACCTGCCGGTCATCGTCAAGGGGGACCCCGACCGCTATCGCCAAGCCCATGCCCGGCTCGACGAAGCGCTGGGTGGCGCTGGTCCGCTGGCCGAGCGGATGGCCGCGCACCGGCGGGCCGAGGAGATTCCGCCGGAGCGGCTCGAAGCGGCCATCCACGCGTTCTCCTCGGCGCTGCGCGACCGGGTGCGGGTGGACTTCCCGCTGCCGGAAACCGAAACCATCACCTACGAGGTGGTCACCGACAAGCCGTGGTCGGGGTTCAACTATTACCGCGGCGACTACCGCTCCACAGTGGCGGTCAACGCCGACCTCAAACAGCTGATGTCGAATCTGCCGCGGCTGGTGGCCCACGAGTCCTACCCGGGTCATCACACCGAGCACTGCCGCAAGGAGGCCGGGCTGGTCGCCAAGCTCGGCCAGGCCGAGCAGACCATCTTCCTGGTCAACACTCCGCAGTGCCTGATGGCCGAGGGCCTGGCCGACTTGGCGCTGTATGCCGCGGTCGGGCCGGGCTGGGGTGCCTGGGCCGCTGAGATCTACGCCGACCTGGGCCTGCAGTTCGACGGTGAGCGGGCCGAAGCGGTGTCCGAGGCCGCCGCGGCGCTGGCCGACGTCCGGCAGGACGCGGCGCTGATGCTGCACGACGAGCACCGCGACGCCGACGAGGTGGCCGACTACCTGCGCCGCTGGCTGCTGATCACCGACGACCGGGCCCGCCAGACGCTGCGGTTCCTGTCCTCGCCGCTGTGGCGGGCCTACACCTCCACGTATGTGGAGGGCTACCGGCTGCTGCGCGGCTGGCTGGACGCCGCGCCGCCCGGGGTGAGCCTCACCGAGCGGTTCGGTCGGCTGCTCGACGAGCCGCTCACCCCGTCGGCGTTGCGGGCCCAGTAGCGCCCCCACAGCACCGGCCCGGCCGGGTGAGTGTGCGGATTTACACACCGGACCTCGTAATTTGCGGATAAATCCGCACATTCGGCGCAACGGGAGCGATCGCTGGCCTGCGGCGATCGAGTGAACGTCACCGTGCCAGACTGGAGGGCGTGACTGCCGCACCGAACACCCGCCCCGCATCCACCATGTCGACTCCGCTGGCCGACCTCGACCCCGACATCGCCGAGCTGCTCGGCAAGGAACTGGGGCGTCAGCGCGACACGCTGGAGATGATCGCCTCGGAGAACTTCGTGCCGCGGGCGGTGCTGCAGGCGCAGGGCAGCGTGTTGACGAACAAGTACGCCGAGGGCCTGCCGGGCCGGCGCTACTACGGCGGGTGCGAGCACGTCGACGTGGTGGAGAACATCGCCCGTGACCGCGCCAAGGAGTTGTTCGGCGCCGACTTCGCCAACGTCCAGCCGCACTCGGGCGCGCAGGCCAACGCCGCGGTGCTGCAGGCGCTGATGGAGCCCGGTGACCGACTGCTGGGCCTCGACCTGGCCAACGGAGGACACCTGACCCACGGGATGCGGCTGAACTTCTCCGGCAAGCTTTATGAGAACGCCTTCTACGGCGTCGACCCCGTCACCCACCGCATCGACATGGACGTGGTCCGGTCGCAGGCACTCGAGTTCAAGCCGAAGGTGATCATTGCCGGCTGGTCGGCCTACCCGCGCATCGTTGACTTTGCGGCGTTCCGCTCGATCGCCGACGAGGTCGACGCGACGCTGTGGGTGGACATGGCCCACTTCGCCGGGCTGGTGGCCGCCGGGCTGCACCCGTCGCCGGTGCCGCACGCCCAGGTGGTCTCCACCACCGTGCACAAGACCCTCGGCGGCCCCCGCTCCGGTCTGATCGTCGGCCAGAAGGAATTCGCCAAGCAGATCAACTCGGCGGTCTTCCCCGGCCAGCAGGGCGGTCCGCTGATGCACGTGATCGCCGCCAAGGCCGTCGCGCTGAAGATCGCCGGCACCCCCGAATTCGCCGAGCGTCAGCAGCGGGTGCTCTCCGGCGCGAAGATCCTCGCCGAGCGGCTGCTGGCCGCCGACGTGGCCAAGGCCGGCGTCTCGGTGGTCAGTGGCGGCACCGATGTGCACCTGGTGCTGGTCGACCTGCGGGACTCGCCGCTGGACGGCCAGATGGCCGAGGACCTGCTGCACGAGGTCGGCATCACCGTCAACCGCAACGCCGTCCCGAACGACCCGCGACCGCCGATGGTCACCTCCGGGCTTCGGGTGGGCACCCCCGCGCTGGCTGCCCGTGGCTTCGGCGACGCCGAGTTCACCGAGGTCGCCGATGTCATCGCCACGGCGCTGGCGGCCGGTTCGGCCGCTGACGTGCCGGCGCTGCGGGCCCGGGTCGCCAAGCTGGCGCAGGACTTCCCGCTCTACGACGGCCTGGAGGACTGGAAGCTCGCCTGACGGGACACGCCGCACCCGGGTTGACAAGATAGTGTGAATTCGGGTTACAGTTACTTTCATGGCTGAACGTCCCGTTGCTAATGCACTGATCCGCGAGCTGGAGCCGGTGGTCGACGCGAACCTGGTCCGGCACATTGACACGGTGGACCCGTGGTTCGCGCACGACTTCGTGCCGTTCGAGCAGGGCCAGAACTTCGCCTTCCTCGGTGGCAAGGACTGGGACCCGTCGCAGGTCAGCTTGCCCAAGGCGATCACCGACGCCTGCGAGATCCTGCTCGTCGAGAAGGACAGCCTGGCCGGCTACCACCGTGAGCTGGTCGAGCACTTCATCCTCGAGGACAAGTGGGGACGCTGGATCGGCAGGTGGACCGCCGAAGAGCACCTGCACGCCATCGCGTTGCGCGAGTACCTGATCGTGACCCGGGAGATCGACCCCGACGAGAACGAGCGTGTTCGCATGGAGCACGTCCAGAAGGGCTACCGCGCCAACCATTACAGCCAGGTCGAGACGCTGGTGTTCATGGCCTTCTACGAGCGCGCCTGCGCCGAGTTCTGCCGCAATCTGGCCGACAAGACCGACGAGCCGGTGCTCAAGGGGCTGATCGGTCGGATCGCAGCCGACGAGGAACGCCACGAGGAGTTCTTCTCCAACCTGGTCGCGCACTGCCTGGACTACGTGCATGACGAGACGGTGGCCGCGATCGCAGCCCGCGCCGCCGAGCTCAAGATCGTCGGCGCCGACATCGATGGCTACGCCGACCGGCAGGCCGGAATCGCCGAAGCGGGCATCTTCGGGCCCGACCAGTTGCGCCGGGTGATCTCCGACCGAATCAGCGCTTGGGGCTTGGCTGCCAACCCCGATCTGAAGCCGTTCGTCATCGGCTGAAAACTCCGGCGCGCCTGCGCAGCGCGCACGCGGCGACGGGGGTACCGTCGCAATCGATGGCTAGCCACACGCTTCGCTGTCTCATCGGCACCACCGGTCGTGATTACGACAGGACCGGCCCCGGTCCTGTGCCGTGCCCCCCGTCGAAATGTTCGCGCGGGGTCGCGCGTGCCCTCACCGCTGGAGCGCTTAGTGCCTGAAATCCGGACGTACGTGCTCGACACCTCCGTGCTGCTGTCGGACCCGTGGGCTTGCACCCGGTTCGCCGAACATGAGGTTGTCGTCCCACTGGTGGTTATCAGCGAGTTGGAGGCTAAACGCCACCATCACGAGCTCGGCTGGTTCGCCCGCCAGGCACTGCGCATCTTCGACGACATGCGACTAGAGCACGGACGGCTTGACCAGCCCATTCCCGTTGGGACGCAGGGCGGTACGTTGCACGTCGAGCTCAACCACAGCGACCCGGCGGTGCTGCCGACCGGGTTCCGCACGGACAGCAACGACTCGCGGATCTTGACCTGTGCGGCTAACCTGGCGGCCGAAGGGCGCCGGGTCACGTTGGTGAGCAAGGACATTCCGCTGCGGGTCAAGGCCGCCGCCCTGGGGCTGGCCGCCGACGAGTACCACGCCCAGGACGTCATCGTCTCCGGCTGGACCGGAATGGACGAGGTCGAGGCGTCTGTCGAGGACGTCGACGCGCTGTTCGATGAGGGCGAGATCGACCTGGCCGTCGCCCGGGATCTGCCGTGCCACACCGGAATCCGTCTTCTCGCCGGCAGCTCGCACGCATTGGGCCGGGTGAACGCGGCCAAGCGGGTGCAGCTGGTCCGCGGCGACCGGGAGGCGTTCGGCCTGCGCGGGCGGTCCGCCGAGCAGCGGGTGGCGCTGGATCTGCTCCTGGACGAATCGGTGGGCATCGTCTCGCTGGGCGGCAAGGCCGGCACCGGGAAGTCTGCGCTGGCGCTGTGCGCCGGTCTGGAGGCCGTCTTGGAGCGGCGCACTCAGCGCAAGGTGGTGGTGTTCCGCCCGCTGTACGCCGTCGGCGGACAGGAACTCGGCTATCTGCCGGGTAGTGAGAACGAGAAGATGGGGCCGTGGGCTCAGGCGGTGTTCGACACCCTTGAGGGCCTGGCCAGCCCGGCGGTGCTCGAGGAGGTGCTGTCGCGCGGCATGCTCGAAGTGCTGCCACTGACGCACATCCGCGGCCGCTCGCTGCACGACTCGTTCGTGATCGTCGACGAAGCGCAATCGCTGGAGCGCAACGTGCTGCTGACCGTGCTGTCGCGGCTGGGCACCGGCTCGCGGGTGGTGCTCACCCACGACGTCGCGCAGCGGGACAACCTGCGGGTCGGCCGGCACGACGGGATCGCCGCGGTGATCGAGAAGCTCAAAGGTCACCCGTTGTTCGCGCACATCACCCTGCTGCGCAGCGAACGGTCGCCGATTGCCGCCCTGGTCACCGAGATGCTCGAGGAGATCAGCGGACCCGACCTGAGCTGAGCCCCGGTAGGCTGCCGGGGTGGCAAAACCCTGGCATGTCGGTGTCGTTGCGATGGCCGTTGCGGTGCTCGGCGCCTGCACCAGCCATGTCCACGAGGCGTCGGCCGAACCGGTGGACTGCGCCGTGGACAAGTGTGTGGCGCTGACATTCGACGACGGTCCGTCGCCCTACACCGACCGGCTGTTGGGGATCTTGAACGACGCCGGTGCGCGCTCCACGTTCTTCCTGATCGGCAACAAGGTGGCGGCCGACCCGGCTGGCGCCAAGCGGATCGCTGACGCCGGCATGGAGATCGGCAGTCATACCTGGGAACACCCCAACATGACCACGATCCCGGCGGCGGACGTGCCCGCGCAGTTCGCCAAGGCCACCGACGCGATCCGCTCCGCCACCGGCGTCACTCCGACGCTCTGGCGCCCACCCGGCGGGCTCACCGACGCGGCGGTCAACGCTCGGGCCGCCGAGGCCGGACAGGCCGCGATCCTGTGGGATGTCATCCCGTTCGACTGGATCAACGACGCCGACACCAATGCCACCCGCTACATGCTGATGACCCAGATCAAGCCGGGGTCGGTGGTGTTGTTCCACGACACCTACTCGTCCACGGTGGATCTGGTCTACCAGTTCCTGCCAGTGCTCAAAGCCAATGGCTACCACGTGGTTACGGTCAGCCAGCTGCTCGGCCCGCGCGCGCCGGGCAGCGTGTACGGGAGCCGGGAGAACGGCCCGCCGGTCAACGAGCTGCACGACATCCCACCCTCGGACATCCCGGGACTGCCGGCCACGCCGTCGCCGCCGCCGATGCCGAATTTCCCGATCACCGACATCGCCGGGGCGAATTCGGGGGGACCCAACAACGGGGCGTGACGCTGCTAGGTGCTTGTTCGCGAGATTGCGCTCACGCAGGTGGCTACTCGAACTTTTCCTGCATGGTTGCGATCTCGCGGCTTGGGTCCGGGGATCCTCGGCTCTCGACCCTTGACACCTTGACACAAAAAACTATTCTTTGTGTCAAGCGAGCCGAGGAGGCCACAGATGACGGCAGCGACCCGTCCGATCACCAGCATCGATCCCGCCACTCGGATTCGGCCTGAGGTGATGGCCCAGTTCCGCAGGCACTCCGGCAGCGTGTTGTCTGGCCTGTTCGGGGCCGCGGCGTTCGACGAGGTGGCGTTGGTGCCGGTGGCCGCCGCAGTGGACAAGACCGGACGCTTCGAACGCAACTTCACCGACCGCGCCATCCGCAGCGGATTCTCTGCGCTGCTTGCCATCTGGGGCGACGCCGAGGATCGTGCCGCCGAGGGTGAGCGACTCAAGCGGATGCACCGCGACGTTCACGGCCGCGGCAAGGGGGACTTCGCCGATGTCCGCTACAGCGCGCTGAACCCGCGCCTGTGGAACTGGATTGCCGTCAGCGGCATGTTCGTGACCCTCAATTCGTTCACTCCGGTCACCGGTATCAAATGGAATGACGCCGAGCGAGAGGCGGCCTACCAGCAACTGGTTGAGGCGTTCCGTGCGCTCGAGTTGCCCGGCAAGGCCGGCAAGTTCCCTGCGACCTACGCCGAGGCCGTCGAATACTACGACCAGATGGTGCAGACCGACTTGGCGGCCAACCCGTTCTTGGATCGGGTCACTGCCGGCCTGGGCAAGTTGCCGCTGCCGTCGGCGCTACCGGCACCGGTTCGTACCGCGGCTGCTCCGCTGTGGTCTGTGGTCAGCGCGGGGGCCGGCCGGGTGGTCAAGATCTGTTCGTTCGGGATCATGCATCCCGGCGTACGGGAGCTGACCGGCTTCCGGTGGCAGCCACACCACGACGTCGAATTCAACTTCTACACCCAGCTGCTGCAGATGGCGTGGCGGGTGTTGCCCGATCGCGTCGTGCTGGTGCCGCTGGCCTACAACCGGCTGCAGTACGAGAAGCTGGTGAAGATGCACCGCTCAGTCGCGCTGGATTCCTTTGCGCCGCCCGGCGGCTGCCCGATGGGATGACACACTGGTGCCGATGACATCGCGACGCAGTACCGCGAGCCCAGCCGAGCAAGAGGCGGCCATCCTCAAAGCGGCCGCCGAAGAAGTCGGACTGGTCGGGGTGGGCCGCGCCAGCCTCGATGTCATCGCCCGCCAGGCGGGGGTCAGCCGCAGCACCCTGTACCGGCGCTTCCCGACGCGGGACGCACTGATCACCGAGCTCGGTCGCCGGGCCTTCGACAATGCGATGGTTCAGCTGCGCACCGTCGCGGTGGACTCCGGGCCGAAGAACGCGGCGGTGGCGGCGTTTCGTGCTGGGTTGCGGCTGCTCACCACCGATCCGGTGGTGCGAAAGCTGCTCCGGCTTGACGCCGGTGTGCCGATGATGGCCGGGATGTACCAGGAGGCCGAGGCATTCCTGGAAAGCGCGTCGAGCGCGATGGCCAAGGCACTGCGCGCCGCCGGCGCCACCATGCCCGACGCCGACTTGGTGGCCGCCGCCGAACTGCATGTGCGCTTGGCTGCGTCGATTGCCCAGGTGTCGACGCCGGTGCTCGAGCCGAGTGACGACGAGGCGGTCAGCGCCTACGCGCAGAAGTATCTGGCGCCGCTGGTCTGGTAGACGGGGCGGAGCCGAGAACGATCACGACGGCGGCCGAAGCCAGCGAGAATGCCCCCACCACCCATAGTGCGGCCTTGCCGTCGCCGGTCAGATCCGTCAGCCAACCCGTGACGTAGGGACCACCGAAGCCGCTGATGTTGCCCAGCGAGTTGATCAAGGCGATGCCGCCGGCCGCCGCGGTTCCGGTGAGGAACGTCGAGGGCAGCGCCCAGAACACCGGCATGGCGCACATGATCGAACACGTCGTCAACGTGATCGCGACCATCGCCAGGTACGGGTTGGCCATATACAGCGCCGCCGGGATGCACACCCCGCCGACGATCGCGGGGATCGCCACATGCCAGACGCGCTCGCCCGTCCGGTCGGCGTGGCGGGCCCAGGGCACCATCACGATCGCCGCGATCGCGTAGGGGATAGCGGTCACCAGGCCGCGCCCGATGATGCTCAGGTGGCTGCCGTACTGCTGCTGAAATCCCGAGACGATGGTCGGCAGGAAGAACCCAACGGCGTACAGCCCGTAGACGATCCCGAAGTAGACGAACGCCAGGGCCAGGATCCTGGGGTGGCTGAGCGCCTTGCGCAGCGGCCAGTGCTGACCGGCCTCCGCGGCAGCACGTTCGTCGGCCAAGGTGGTTTCCAGCCACTGCCGCTCGTCGGCGTTGAGCCAGCCCGCCGCGGCCGGGCGATCGGTCAGGTAGAACCAGCAGGCGAACGCCAACGCAATGGCCGGCAACCCCTCGACGAGGAACATGAACCGCCACCCGGCCAGTCCGAAAACGCCATGGCCCCAGTCGATGACGAGTGCGGACAAGGTGGCGCCGATGGCTGTGGACACCGGCACCGACACCATGAACAGCGAGATCGCCCGGGATCGCTGCTTCTGCGGGAACCAGAACGTGAGGTAGAGGATGATGCCCGGGAAGAAGCCGGCCTCGGCCACGCCCAGCAGGAACCGCAGCGCGACGAGCGTCGCTGCGTTGGGCACGAAAGCGATTGCGGTGCTGACGATTCCCCAGGTCAGCATGATCCGGGCCAGCCAGCGTCGGCCGCCGAACCTGTGCAGCGCGATATTGCTGGGTATCTCCAGCAACAGGTAGCCGAAGAAGAAGATCCCCGACGCGAACCCGAAGGTGGTGGCGGTCAGGCCGAGCTCGGCGTTCATCCCGTTGGGCCCGGCGAAGCCGATATTGACCCGGTCCAGGTAGTTGACGACGAACAACAGCGCCAGGAAAGGGATGAGCCGACGAGAGACTTTCGCCAGCGTCGCCCGGCCCAGCTGAGGCCCGGCGGGGTCAGCGTTCATCCGCGGCCTGGCGGACTAGTCCTTCACCTTGGCCATCGCCAGCACGTCGAGGCGCTTGTCCAGCTCGGCCTCCGACAGCTTCTCGCCGATCAGGCCGCGGTCGATCACCGTCTGACGGATGGTCTTGCGCTCCTTGAGGGCCTGCTTGGCCACCGCGGCGGCCTCCTCGTAGCCGATAGCGGAGTTCAGCGGCGTCACGATCGACGGGCTGGACTCGGCCAGCTCCCGCAGGTGCTCCTCATTGGCGACCAGTCCGACGATGCAGCGCTCGGCGAACAGCTTCGAGACGTTGGTCAGCAGCTTGAACGACTCCAGCATGTTGCGGGCCATCATTGGGATGTAGACGTTCAGCTCGAAGGCGCCGTTACCGCCGCCCCAGGCGATCGCCGCGTCGTTGCCGATCACCTGCGCCGCCACCTGGGTAACCGCTTCGGGCAGAACGGGATTCACCTTGCCCGGCATGATCGAGCTGCCGGGCTGCAGGTCCGGCAGCTGAATTTCGGCCAGGCCGGTCAGCGGCCCCGAACCCATCCAGCGGATGTCGTTGGCGATCTTGGTCAGCGACACCGCGATGGTGCGCAGCGCCCCGGACGCCTCGACCAGGCCGTCGCGCGCCGCCTGGGCCTCGAACGAGTTCGCCGCGGTACGCAGCTCGGTGATCCCGGTCTCGGCGACCAGCACCTCGACCACCTTGGCGCCGAAACCCTCCGGGGCGTTCAACCCGGTGCCGACGGCGGTGCCGCCGATGGCCAGCTCACCCAGCCTCGGAAGGCACCCGCGCACTCTTTCTATGCCGGCCTCGATCTGGCGGGCGTAACCGGAGAACTCCTGGCCGAGTGTCACCGGGACGGCGTCCATCAGGTGGGTGCGGCCCGACTTGACCACGGTGCGCCACTCGACGGCCTTGGCGGCCAGCGCGTCGTGCAGGATCTGCAGCGCCGGAATCAGATGGCGCACCGCGGCCTCGGTGGCCGCGATGTGGGTGGCGGTCGGGAAGGTGTCGTTGGAGGACTGCGACATGTTCACGTCGTCGTTGGGGTGCACCGTGACGCCGTTCGCGGCGGCGATCGATGCGATCACCTCGTTGGTGTTCATGTTCGAGCTGGTGCCCGAGCCGGTCTGGAACACGTCGATGGGGAACTGGTCGTCGTGCTTGCCGTCGGCGATCTCGGCGGCGGCGGCCTTGATGGCGGCGGCCTTCTCCGGGGCCAGCAGGCCAAGGTCGGCGTTCACCTGCGCGCACGCGCTCTTGAGCAGCCCGAGCGCCCGGATCTGGGTGCGCTCCAGGCCGCGCCCGGAGATCGGGAAGTTCTCCACCGCGCGCTGGGTCTGCGCGCGCCACAGCGCGGTCACCGGCACCCGGACCTCGCCCATGGTGTCGTGTTCGATGCGGTATTCGATCTCGCTCATAGCTTTGGGTCCTCGCTTGACGGTCAGGGCAGGGGGTAGGCGGCGCGGGAGTCGCCGGTGAAGTCGACGGCCGAGTACTCATTGAGCTTCGACAGCCGGTGGTAGGCCTCGATCATCCGGACGGTGCCGGACTTGGAACGCATCACGATCGACTGGGTGGTGCAGCCGCCGGGGTAGTAGCGCACGCCCTTGAGCAGGTCGCCGTCGGTGACCCCGGTGGCACAGAAGAACACGTTCTCACCGGAGACCAGGTCCTCGGTGCTCAGCACCGCGTCCAGGTCGTAGCCGGCGTCGAGGGCTTTCTGCCGCTCGGCCTCGTCGGTGGGCGCCAGCTGGGCCTGGATCGCCCCGCCCATACAGCGGATCGCGGCCGCGGCGATGATGCCCTCGGGGGTTCCGCCGATCCCGGCGAGCATGTCGGTGCCCGAGTCGGGGCGGCACGCCGAAATGGCGCCGGCCACGTCACCGTCGGTGATCAGCCGGATGCGCGCACCGGTGGCGCGCACGTCGTGGATCAGCTGGCGGTGCCGGGGCCGGTCCAGGATGCACACCGTCATATCCCGGGGTGACAGGCCCTTGACCTTGGCGACCGCGGCGATGTTGTCCGCGATCGGCTTGGTGATGTCCAGCACGTCGGCGGCCTCCGGGCCGACGGCGATCTTGTTCATGTAGAACACCGCCGACGGGTCGAACATCGCGCCGCGCTCGGCCACCGCCAGCACCGAGATCGCGTTGGGCATGCCCTTGCTCATCAGGGTGGTGCCGTCGACCGGGTCGACGGCGAAGTCGCAGTCGGGGCCGTCACCGTTGCCCACTTCTTCGCCGTTGTAGAGCATCGGCGCGTGGTCCTTCTCGCCCTCGCCGATCACCACCACGCCGCGCATGGACACCGAGTTCACCAGTTCGCGCATCGCGTCGACGGCCGCGCCGTCGCCGCCTTCCTTGTCGCCGCGGCCCACCCAGCGGCCGGATGCCATGGCACCGGCCTCGGTCACCCGCACCAGCTCCAAGGCCAGGTTGCGGTCTGGGGCTTCGCGTCGAGTTGGTCCCGTCATGCCAGTCACGGCTGATGATTCTCCCAGAACCAGATCGGCACCGTTGAGCTGGGATACTGGCTTCCGTGACCACAGAGCCCCAGCCGGCGCCCAAGCCCGCGAAACCACGCATATTGCAGGACTGGCGCGACATGTTCTGGTCGCTGGTGCCGCTGGCCCTGGCGTGCGTTGCGCTGGCCGGACTGGCCGGAACCTGCGCATTTCGGCCGGGGGGCATCACCGCCGGGCCGGTGCCGCCCTATGACGCCGTCGCGGCGCTGAACGCTGATGCGCAGACTCTCGGGTTCCCGGTCCGGCTGCCGCAGCTGCCCGACGGCTGGCAACCCAACTCCGGCACCCGCGGCAGCATCACCGACGGCCGCACCGACTCCGCGGGCCAGCGGTTGCGCGCGGTCACCTCTCGGGTGGGCTACGTCAGCCCGACCGGGATGTACGTGAGCCTGACGCAGAGCAACGCCGACGAGGTCCCGCTGGTCGCGTCGATCCAGCCTGGCCTGCACCCGACCGGGACCGAGGACGTCGACGGCATCCGGTGGGTGGTCTACCAAGGCGACGGCGATTCGGTGTGGACCACCCGCCTGGCCGGAAAATCCGGGGCAGCCCAGCTCGCGATCAGCAGTTCGGGCGGTCCCGAGTTGTTCCGGACTCTGGCCGCGGCCGTGCAGTCGCAGGCGCCGCTGCCGGCGACCCGATAGGGGACGACTCGGTAGGGACTACGACCCCACAGATTTCGGCTACGCGCTTTGACCGATGGTGCGAGCCCGCCGGTGCCACATCCTGAGCTGAAACAGGAGGTGGACGGTGATGGGCAATCACGCGATCGTGTTGGGCGGAAGCATGGCCGGTCTCCTCGCCGCGCGCACCCTGGCCGACTTCTACACGGCGGTGACGGTGATCGAGCGAGACACCGTGGCGGAGTCGGTGGCGGTCCGCCGCGGAGTGCCGCAGGGCAGGCACACCCATGGCCTGTTGATGCGCGGCGCAATGGCGCTGGAAGAGCTGTTTCCCGGCTTCTTGGATCAACTCGTTGAGCGGGGCGCGGTCCTCAATGACGGCACGGACCTTTCCCGGCTGCACTTCTGCATGAACGGGCATGTGGCCGTCCATTCCGGTGCCGCCCCGGCATTCCGGGCCTACAACATGACGCGCCCTTTCCTCGAACGACACGTCCGCGGTCGGGTCATGGCCCTGCCCAATGTCAGCGTCCTCGGTGGCCGTGAGGCAGTGGAGCTTTGTCTCACCGAAACCGGCCGGGTGAGCGGCGTACGCGTCGTCGACCGCACCGACAACGTCACAGCCGAGTTGGCAGCCGACCTGGTGGTAGACGCGACGGGGCGCGGCTCGCGGACTCCCGCGCTGTTGGAGCGGGCCGGATTCGCCGCGCCCACCGAAGACGAGGTCCGCGTGGACCTGATGTACGCCAGCCAGCTCCTGCGGCTACCCGACGAGAGCTTGCGCGAATACGGTCTGATCGTGTCGCCGGTGCCGGGGCGCCCGACCGGAGTTGCCCTCGCCAAGTGTGAGAACGACACCGTCTTCTTCACGGTCTTCGGCATGGCGGGGCGTCATCCACCACTCGACCTGGCGGGCATGTGCGACTTCGTGGCCGCCGTGACACCGCCGCACATTCTGGCAGCGGTGCGTTCCGCTGAGCCGGCGAGCCCAGTCGCCCAACACCGGTTTCCTTCCAGCCGGTGGCGTCGCTATGACAAGCTGGCTCACCCACCGGCGGGACTGGTGGTCGTCGGTGACGCCGTGTGCAGTTTCAACCCGATCTATGCGCAGGGCATGACGGTGGCGGCGGTGGAAGCACTCGTGCTGCGCGACTGCCTGGCCCAGGGCACAGATGACCTGTCGCGGAGGTTCTTTCGGGCGGCGGCCAAGCCGATCCGGCAAGCGTGGCAGATGGCCGCCGGTGGTGACTTGAGCCTGCCCGAAATCGCCGGAACACCGCCGTTTGCGACGCGGGTGCTCAATGGCTATCTGGAGCGAGTGCTGGCGACCGCCGAGCACGACATCGAGGTGTTCGAGCAGTTCATCAAAGTTGCGTGGCTCGTCGACCAGCCGAGCCGGCTGCTGCGTCCCGGCATGATTCGTCGGATCGCGTTCAGTCGTCGTGGCGTCCGGCTTCCTGAACCAGTTGTACCCGTGAGGTCAGGTTGAGCTTGGTGTAGACGTGGGTGAGATGGGTCTGCACGGTGCGCGGTGAGACCAGCAGGCGGGTGGCGATCTCCTTGTTGGCCAGACCAGCGCACACCAGCCGGACGACCTCGCGCTCGGTCGGTGTCAGCGAGCCCCAGCCCATGGAGGGCCGCCGGCGTTGCCCTTTGCCGCGCTGCGCATACTCGATCGCTTCGAAACCGGTCAGCGTCGCGCCTTCGGCTAATGCGGCGTCGAAGTCCTTGTTGCCCAAAGCATTACGGACCGCCCGCATTGTCGCTCGATTGGCGGCGTCGTGAACCGTGAACCGGGCCGTGTGCATTCGTCGGCGCATACCGTCGGCTGCGCCCAGCAGCCGGGCGGAACGGCGCGGAATTCCGTTGACGCAGGCCGTTGCGGCCAGGCATTCGAGCAGGTCCGGAAGCGACAGACCCGCGTCGAGGTCCACGGCGAGGGCGAGAGCAGCGTAAGCGTCGCGTTCGCAGAGCTCCGGCTCGCGTTCGGCCAGCTTCACCCGCGCCCGGGTGGTCAGTGACAGGATGCGATGCCACCCGGTGGTCGACGAGACCGCTTCGTCGGCCACGCGACGTGCCCCGATCAGATCACCGCGCGCCAGCGCGACTTCGGCGAGCACATAGGTGTACATCCGTTGGTGCAGCGGAACCCCAGACAGCGATTCCCAGGCCACTCGGATGCAGTGATCGGCTTCGTCGATACGGCCGTCGGCCAACGCCATGATGGCACGTACGCCGCGCGAGTTGCCCATCCATAGCTGCCCAAGTTCTTCGGCCGCCGACACCGTCGGGGCGATCTCGGCCATGGCTGAGCGCGGATCTCCTTGATAGCTGAAGGATTGCGCACGGTAGTGCCCGCTCACCACTTCCCAGAGCACGTCCCGGTCGGTGCGGGCTTCGTCGGCTATCGCCCCGAAGTGCGCTGCCGCGCCGACCGCATCTCCAGCGACCAGCTGCGCCCAGGACGACCACGTGCGGCACTGGCGGGAGGTGAACCGATCACCGATCTTGTCGGCAATCTGGACACCTTCGGAGGCTGCAGCGCGCACCCTGACCGGATCACCTTCCAGAAAGGCCATATTCGCTCGCCAGCCCAAGATTTGGCAGAGCCGCCAGCGGTCGTCCACCGACCGGGCCAGCTCGGCGGCCTCGGCGAAATACTGCTCGCCTGGCTCGCCGTGCAGGGCAGCAATGATGCCGCGGGTGGTCAGGGCCCGCGCGAGCAGCGCCGGGTTGTCCTGTGTTCGGGACTGGGCCACAGCGAGCTCCGCTGGTTCGGGCTGGTGGGCACTAGCCACCCAGCCGTCCAGCAGTGCTCGATCGGCCAGTGCGGCCGCCCGCGTAGCGGGCGCCAGGTCTGTCGAGTGGTCGTTGGTGAGGACAGCGTCAAACCAGGCCAGCCCCTCCAGAATGCGGCCCGAGGCCAGCCAAAGCGGTAGCAGCGACGACGCCATTGTCAGCGCCGTGTCGTCGTCGGCGCAGTGGCGGCTCCAGGCGAACGCGGCGCGGAAGTTGTCGAGTTCCAGGACGGCCTGCTGCAGCCCGCACTGCAGGCTGGTACCGGAGAGTGCGTCGATCGCGGATGCCGTCGCTGCGTAGAAGTCCCGGTGCCGGCACTGCGCGACGTCGCATTCGCCGGCCTCCTCGAGCCGTTCAAAGGCGTACTCACGCACCGTCTCCAGTAGCCGGTACCGGGTCCGGTCCTGGTTGTCGACGACCATCACCAGGGACTTGTCGATCAGCTGGGTGAGGAGTTCGAGGATCTGGTCAGCGCCCAGGCCGTCACCGGAGGCGGTCGCGGCAGCAGCGGACAGATCGAATCCCCCGACAAACACCGCAAGACGCCGGAACAGGACGCGCTCATCCGGGGTGAGCAGCGCGTGTGACCAGTCCACCGATGCCCGTAACGTCTGCTGACGTGGAACAGCCGTGCGCGCGCCACCGGTCAGCAGCGCGAAGCGATGCTGCAACCCCTCAAGAATCTCGGTGGGCGACATGGCCCGTAGGCGGGCGGCAGCCAGTTCGAGGGCCAACGGCATGCCGTCGAGGCGGCGGCAGATCTCAGCGATCGTGGCCCGGTTCGCGTCGGTCAGGGTGAACGTCGGGAGCACCAGGCGAGCTCGGTCGGTGAACAACGTCAACGCTTCGTCATCCAACGACAGCGACGGCACACGCCAGGTGGTCTCTCCGGCCAGCCCCAGTGGCTCCCTGCTGGTGGTCATCACCGTCACATTCCGGCAGCCGGTCAACAGCACATCGATCAAGGATGCGATGGGGTGCAGCAGGTGCTCGCAGTTGTCGCAAACCAGGAGCAGCTGCCGGTCGCCGATGAAATTCAGCAGGCTGTCCGTAGCTGAGCGGCCAGGTTGATCCGGTAGGCCCAGTGCCTGGGCAAAGGCGACCGCTACCAGATCCGGGTGTGCGAGCGGAGCGCAGTCGACGTAGCAGGCTCCCGCCGTGAAGAGGGGCGCGATCTGACGGGTGACTTCAATCGCCAAACGAGTCTTTCCCGAACCACCCGCGCCGCTCAGCGTCAGCAGCCGACTCACGGCCAGCAGTGAGCGCAGCTCATCGATCTGCCCCTGGCGCCCGATGAAACTTGTCAGCGGCACCGGTAGATGCGGCACCGTGCTGTCGCCCACGAGGAAGATCGTGTCATCACATCGTCGTGGCGGGCGTCAAAATGACCCGGGGTGATCCGCAGCTGACACCGGTCGCGGTCGGCAATGGCTCGCGGTGTTGCGCCACCGTGTTCGAACTGGTGGCCGGGCTCAGTGACGGCGAGGCCGCCGCCGCATATGTGTCTCGGGATCTTCTTGGCGGGAGCTAACTCAGGGGCACCATGGCGGGATCGGGCAGAAGTTGAGGGCCGGCGCGGGTGGGGGCCTGGGCGGTGGATTCTCTCCGTCCCAGATCAGGCTGGAAACGTTGCCCATCCCCGGCCACACGAAGTAATACGTGTGACACACATTCCAATCCCAGTTCAGTGGGTCGGTGATGTGATTGCCGGTCTTCGGCACCGGCTGCTCTCCGGGGCACCAATGATGTGGTGGGCCCCAATCACTGTCGCTTGCTCCGGGCTCGGCGTGGGCGATGCCCGCGACTAGTGCCGAAGCGGCTCCGACACTCCACAGCAGGGCCCCGGCAATGGCCCGTTTCAGCGAATAGCTGCTGTTCAATTCTTTTCCTCCCATTCGCGACTAGGGGATCCACAAAGGCGGAATAGGTCGCGCAGGAGCAATGCCCTCGATGACTTGCATACCAGGTGCGTCCGCGTAATACCAGCTTTTCCCTGGCGCCAGGTGTAACAGGGGCATAGGTCGTTGCGCGCGGGATTGGGCCTGGCCCGGGAGGCCCCCACGTGCCCCGGGGCGTGAGCAAGTAGGAATTCAATTCTCTATTCCTTTCGGCCCATTCCGATACCCGCGGTATCTGGCCCCGCGCACGCTTCTCAATGTGCGCGACGGACCCGTCGAAACGCATGAGGTGTTCACCCCATATTTGGCCCGAAGATGCGGTGATCGCCATGGCGGCGTCGGCCGCTGGATGTTCCCCCCGCGATGTCGATATCCCGACAACCGCCCAGGGCCAGCTTGCCGTTCACCGACCTCGATCATCCCTCCGGCGTGACCGTCAACACCGGCGGCGCCGTATACCTCGTCGACGCCTGCAACTTCCGGGGTCAGTGGCTCTCACAAGTCGATGGCCCGCAGGAAGTTTCGGTGTCCCGCACGGAACTCTCTTCGCTGCTGGCCTGAGCCGCTCGGCGCCGCAACCATTTTCGTCGCTGCTTCGGTTCCTCGTCGTGGGTCTGCAATTCCACACCGTGGTATACCGCCAGGTAGACGTCGATAGTGGTGACGATGATGATCATCACCACCGGGCCGATCACGATGCCCCAGAAGCCGAACATGGCGATACCGGCGAAGACGGCCAGCAGCATCAGCGCGGAATTGAGCCGGGCGTCGCGCGGCACCAGCACCGGGCGCAGGAAATTGTCGATGTTGGTCACCACGATCAGGTGGAAGAAAAACACGAAAAGCCCACCGGCGACGTTGCCGAACAACGCCATGCCGATGCCGAACGGCATGGTCACGATGCCCCCGCCCAGTGGGATGATCGACAGCGCAGTCAGCAGGATCGCGAAGATGAAGAACGCCTGGTGGAATCCGGCGATGTAGATCGAGGCGGCGCCGGCGACCCCCTGGCAGAACGCGATGACGAACTGGCCGCCGACGGTGCCGCGCACCATCGAGCCCATCTTGGCCAGGTACAGATCGGTCACCTCGGCGCCCAGCGGGTTGAGCCGGCGAATCAGGGTCTGCAGTTCCTCGCGGTGGGTCAGCAGCGCGAGGAATACGTACAAGAAGATGATCGCCGAGGTGACCGCGCCGACCACGCCGCCGACGGCGCCCTGCAACACGTGCAGCAGCAGATCGCCGCCCTTCTGCGCGACGTTGACCATCGCGCCGCGCAGCGATTCCATGGTCAGCTCGACGTGCACGAACGGCACCTTGGCCAGTGCGCCGTTGATGAATTTCAGCACTTTGTCGCCCAGGGCGTTGGGGTCGGTGGCCTGCACCCATTCGGCGACCTCGCCGACGGTGCGGGAGATCTGCACAACGGCCAGAAAAACTGTTAACCCGACCGGCACGATGACAGCGACCAGTGCCGCCAGCAGTGTCCCGGTGGCCGCCAACCCGGTGGACACCCGCCGGCCGAGCAGCCGGAACAACGGGGTGAACAGGTAGGCGCCGACCGCGGCCACCACGATCAGCACGAAGTAGATGCGCAGGAAATAGGCGCCGAACATCAGCGCGATCACGGTGAAGACCGCCAGCGCCCGTCGTTGGGTGGGAGTGAATTCTTGGTTCATGGGCGTGGGTCACTCCATTTGTCGGCGATGGCCCGCCACGGGTCGGCGAACCGCTGGCCCGTGCGGTGGTAGGGGGAGCGGGTGCGCAGCACGGCGCGGGCCAGTGGAGCGACCGCCCGCAGCAGGTAGCGCTGTGCGCCGGCTCGGGCGGCCGTCTCGGCCAGCATGTCCGGCCAGGAGTGGTGCTGGAAGCCCAGCGCCTCCTGGGCGCGGCTGGAGTCCATCCAGTCGGTGTTGAACCAGTCCTCGTCGCGGTCGGGATTGCCCGGAAGTCCGGCGGGCAGGCCGTTGACCAGCCCCAGCGCGCCGGCTATCGCCGACGCGACGTCGCCCTGGATCTGGCGGTGCGAGTCGTCGCCACCGATCAGCAGGGTTTCCCCGACGACGGGCGCGGTGGTGGCTGCGACGAACGCGGATGCGACATCGCGGACGTCGACGGTCTGTAGCCTGCCGTCGGTGGGGAGCAGCTGCTCGAAGTACAGGTTGTCGAGCTTCATGTAGGAGCCCGGGTTGACCGTCAGCACCCCGCCCAACCGCAGGATGACCCAGTCCAACGGCGAGGCGCGGACCAGTTGTTCGGCCTGCACTTTGTGGTCGCCGTAGACGTCGGCGGGATGGGTCGGGGTGTCTGCGGTCAGCACGCCTGAGACGGTGTGGGGGTTGCGTGACCCGTACACCGCGATGCTTGAGGCCAGCACGAATCGCGGCGGTTTAGCGAGGCTCGACGGAGGAGAGCCGAAGCTGGAACCGCCGTATGAACCCGGCGGTTTAGCGAGGCTCGACGGAGGTTCGGGCTGCGCGGCGAAGGCCGCCAACAGGTGCCCGGTGGCCTCGACGTTGACCCGTCGCGCCAGCTCACGGCGCATGTAGATGAACGGCGGGATCACCGCGGCCAGGTGGATGATCGCGGCGGGTCGGACAGCGCCGACCAGGGCGTCGACCGCGGCAGGATCGGTCAGATCGGCGTAGCGCACCTGCACCGACGCCGGCAGGGCGGCGACCGCCTTGCGGTGGGCCGGGGTGTTGAGGTCGGTCGCGACCACGGCACGGCCCTCGGCGGCCAACTGCCGCACCACCGCCGAACCGACCAGCCCGAATGCGCCGGTAACCAGGACCGTGTCCATGAGACCCCTCGATTGGAAAGTGTTCTCGCGATTTTGCAATACGTAGCTGGTCAGGGTGGATGAGTTTATTCTTTTCCGGTCGGATGAAATTCCGGATCGGCGGCCTAGCGATGAGCGCGACAATCATGTGCCGGACGTGCGGCAGGCACTGCTTGGGGCTGCGCGCGTCGGCGCTGGTGCGGCGGCGATGACATGACCGCCTGCGCTTCGTGTGCCACCGAGTTGCCGCTGAACGCCAAGTTCTGTTTCGAATGTGGCGCTCCGGTCGCGGCGCCACCGCCCGCCGAATACAAGCAAGTCACGGTGCTGTTCGCCGACGTGGTCCATTCGATGGACATCGCCGCTGCGGTGGGCCCGGAGCGGTTGCGCGAGATCATGACCGAGCTGTTCAACCGGTGCGCGGAGGTGGTGCGGCGGTATGGCGGGCGGGTGGAGAAGTTTATCGGAGATGCCGTGATGGCGGTGTTCGGTGCGCCGGTGGCGTTGGAGGACCACGCTTTTCGGGCATGTCTGGCGGCGTTGGAGATTCAGCGGGTGAATACCGCGACCGGCGACGGTGGGCTGCAACTACGAGTCGGCCTGAACTCGGGCGAGGTTGTTGCGGGTGAGATCGGTTCGGGGCCAGGCAGCTATACCGCGATGGGTGAGCAGGTCGGGCGGGCGCAGCGGATGGAATCGGTCGCGCCGGCAGGCGGGGTCTTGCTCAGCGATTCGACGGCGCGCTTGGTCGGGGGCTGGGTGGTACTGGCGGACCCGGAGTGGGTCCAGATCAAGGGTGCGACAGAACCGGTACGGGCGCATCGGTTGTTGGGGGTGTCGCCGGAGCATCGGCATGCCGCTCGACAGGATCCTTCGTTGGTGGGTCGCGGCTGGGAGATGGGGGCACTGACCGGCATTCTCGAGCAGGCGATCAGCGGTACTGGCTGCGTGATCGGTGTTGTGGGACCACCGGGAATAGGGAAGAGCCGCATTGCCCGCGAGATCAGCGGCGTCGCTCAAGGCCGGGGCGTGGAGGTGTTCGCCGCCTACTGCGAGTCGCACGCCGCCGATGTCCCGTTCCACGCGGTTACCGGGCTGCTTGTCACCGCGCTCGGGATCAGCGGACTCGACGACGCGGCGGCGCGTGCGCGAATCAGGGGGCGCGCGCCGGACGCCGATCCACAGGATCTGCTCCTGCTCGACGATCTACTCGGTATTCGGGGCGACAGCGTCGATCTGGCTGTGATCGATCCCGATGCGCGGCGCCGCCGACTGACGCGGCTGGTCAACAAGGTTTCCATGGAACGGCAGGAGCCGGTCGTGTACGTCATTGAGGACGTGCATTGGATCGATGAGGTCAGCGAACTGTTGCTGGCCGATTTTCTCGCGGTGATCCCGCAGACCGCATCACTGGTGGTGATCACCTACCGGCCCGAATACCACGGCGTTCTGGCCCGGACGCCGAACTCGCAGACCATCACCCTGGCACCGTTGAATGCGGCCCACTCCCTAACGTTGGCAACCGAATTGCTCGGCTCGCACCCGTCTGTGTCGACGTTGTGCGGGCGGATCGTCGAGCGGGCGGCCGGAAATCCGTTCTTCGCCGAGGAGATCGTGCGGGACCTGGCCGAGCGCGGGGTGCTCAGCGGTTCCCGCGGTGGCTATGTCTGCGCTGTCGATGATGCCGACATCGTCGTGCCGGCGACATTGCAGGCCGCCATCGCCGCCCGTATCGATCGGCTCGAACCGGTCGCCAAACAGACGCTGAATGCCGCTGCGGTGATCGGACTGCGTTTCGACGCAGAGCAATTGGCGGTTCTCCACAGCGGTGTGCAGCTGGATGGGTTGATCGCTGCCGAATTCGTGGAGCAGGTGCGGTTCACCCCGCACGCGGAGTACGCCTTCCGTCATCCGCTGGTTCGGATCGTCGCCTACGAGTCACAACTCAAGGCGCAGCGTGCCGATCTGCACCGGCGGCTGGCCACCGCGATCGAACAACGTCACTCCGATGCGGTCGACGAGAACGCGGCGCTGATCGCCGAGCATCTGGAGGCCGCCGGTGACCTGCCCGCGGCGTACGGCTGGCGCATGCGGGCCGGGGCCTGGGCACAGCATCGCGACATCAGAGCCGCGCGAGTCAGTTGGGAGCGTGCCCGCGCGATCGCCGACCGATTGCCCGCCGACCACCCGGGTCGGGAGTCCGAGCGGATCGCCCCGCGCACCATGCTCTGCGCGAGCACCAGCTGGGTCAGCGGCAGCGTCGCCGATGCCGGCTTCGCCGAGCTGCGCGAACTGTGCACCGCCGTCGACGACAAACTCTCGCTGGCCATTGGCATGGCCGGTCTGATGACGGTGCTGATCTTTCACAGCCGGTGCGTCGAGGCATCACGTGTCGCCTCGGACTGCAGCCGACAGCTGGAGTTGATCGGCGACCCGACCATGACGGTTGCGCTTGCCATCGCGCCGTGCAACATCAAGGTTCAGGCCGGCGAGGCCGCTGAAGGCCTGCGCTTGGCGCAGCGCGTCATCGACCTGGCCGACGGAGATCTGGCCAAGGGCAATCTGCTGATCGGCTCACCGCTGGCGATCGCGCTCATGTTCCGCGGTTCCTGCCGGTATGGCCTTGGGCTCACCGGCTGGAAAGAAGACCTCGATCAGGCGATGGCGATGGCCCGCCGTGTCGACGCCAGGACCTATGTCACGGTCGTGCTGGGCAAGTATGGCTTCGCCGTCTACGCCCGGGTGGTATTGCCCGACGCGGCGGCCGAGCGCGAGACCGCTCGGGCGCTGGAGATGGCCGAGCAGTCCGGTGACGACTACGCGGTGGATACCGCACGACTGGCTCGAGGTCTCGTTCTGCTCAACCAGGATGCTTCCCAACGTGAAGCCGGCTTGGCGCTGCTGACTCAGTACCGCGACGCCTATCTGCGGCACGGCTACGCACAAGGGGCCGTGCGATTTTTTGATGCCGAGCTCGCGCGGGAGAAGGCTCGCATCGGCGAGATCGATGACGCTGTCGAGCTGGCCCGCACCGCCGTCGACTACCTGTACGACACCGGCGACATGATCACCCGCGGTGAGACCACCAGAGTGTTGGTGGAAGCACTGCTACAGCGCGGCAACAGCACTGACCTCACGGAGGCGCAGGTCGCCATTGACCGATTGGCAGCGGTGCCCACCGACGAGGGCTACGCGTTGTTCGACGTCCCGCTCCTCGGGATGCGTGCGTTGCTTGCACGCGCGAACGGTGACCAGGACGGCTACCGCGGACTCGCCGACCAGTACCTCAAGCGGGCCACCGAGGTTGGCTACGAAGGGCATATCGTGTTGGCCGAGGCCATGAAGTGAGGGCAGGGATCGTGCGTGTGTCGTGGCCGTTGACCGCCCGCCCGGCGGAGATGCGGACTGTTGAGGCGGCCATCGCGGCCCCGGATGTCGCCGGAATCGTCATCCACGGCGCTTCCGGTGTGGGGAAGAGCCAGATCGCACGTGAGGCATTGTCGGCGGCCCAAGCGCGCGGAGTCGAAACGCGCTGGGCGGTAGGCACATCTGCGGCCCGCGCCATTCCGCTCGGCGCCTTCGCGGCGTGGACGCCGCCGGGTGTCACCGACACGGTTCAGTTGCTGCGGGGGGTGATCGAGTCGCTGGTCGCGGCCCCGCCCGGCGCCATGGTGGTGGTCGGCGTCGATGACGTGTACCTGCTCGACGACCTGTCGGCATTTGTTGTGCAGCAGATCGTGCAGCGGGGCTTGGCCAAGGTGATTCTCACCGTCCGCGACGGCGAACCCATTCCCGCCGCGGTGCGCGAGCTTTGGGTGTCCGGCCGGTTCGAACGACTTGACCTGCAGCCGTTGTCGATCGACGAAACCGACACACTGCTGTCGGCAGCTCTGAACGGGCCGGTGGATCCTCAAGCGGTTCAGCGTCTTTGGAAGCTGACTCACGGGAATGTGTTGTACCTGCGTCACATCGTCGAGCAGGAGTTCGCCGACGGCCGGATCGAACAACAACGCGGCTACTGGCGGTGGATCGGGGATCCGATCATGCCGCTGGGCCTGGTCGATCTCATCGAATCCCGTTTCGGCGCCTTGCCCGGGCCGATCAGCGATGTGATCGACACATTGGCGGTCGGGGAGCCGATCGATCTGACTGCCTTGACCCGGATCACCGATCCGGCGGCGGTCGAGGAAGCCGATACCCGCGGCCTGATCACGGTGGAGTCCCTCGTCGGCGGTGTACAGGTGCGGGTCGCGCATCCGCTCTACGGTGAAGTGCGGCGCACCCGCGCGCCGGCCACCCGGCTGCGGCGGTTACGAGGCCTGGTTGCCGCGGAACTCGCCGCGGCCGAGGATCGAGACGATATCCAGGTGGTGGTGCGCCGTGCCACCTTAAGTCTTGACTCCGACCTCGTGCCCGACGCCGAGTTGCTGGTCAGGGCAGCCCATGGCGCCGTCTGGCTGGCGGACTTGACTCTCGCCGAAAGACTTGCCGGAGCCGCGATCCGGGCCGGCGGGGGACCGGAGCCGACTTTCGTTCGCGCACACGCACTGTCATGGCTGGGACACGGCGGGGAGGCTGACAGTGTGCTCGCCGAGATCGCCGGCGGCGACCTGGCCGACAGCGACCGCGCCCGGTTGGCGTTTCTGCGAGCCAGCAACATGCTCTGGGCACTCGGTGAGCCGGCGCGGGCGAAGGAGATCATCGACGAGGCGTCGCGCACCGTAGCGCAGCAGGCTCGCAGTTATATCGATGCCTTCCTCACGGTGTACTGGTTTGCCGTGGACCGCCCGGATGCGGCGAGGCAGGCCGCCGAAGTACTTGACGTGGAGGAGTTGCCGGCCGTTGTCGGCGCTGAGATCGCCTGGGTGCTCTCCGCCATAGCCGCGGACGCCGGGTGCACCGCCGAGGCCCTGGCCACGGCTGAGGCCGGGTATGGCATTGTCGCCCGTTCCCTGGACGCGCCACAGATGAGTTTCAACATCGCCGATGCACACGTCGGCGCTTTGCTGTTGGCGGGACGAGTGAACGAGGCGGTCGAGGCGGCCGAGCGGGTCAGCCAACAGGCAGCCGAGCTGCCGGGAGCGGCCGGGTCACTCGGCGCCGCCGTGGCAGGCGTGGCTGCCCTGGGCGCCGGTCGCCTCGACGCCGCTTGCCGACTGCTGGAACAGGCGGCAGCAGGATTGTCCGCCAGCCATGCCATCGGTTGGGGTTACCGCTATCTCGTGCCGGCCATCACCGCGCTGGCGATGCGTGGTGCAACTGACGAGGCCGTCGCTGCTCTTGCCACGCTCGACAAGCTGCGGCGTCCGTTCCGACTGCTCGACTGTGACCGGAGCCTGGCCCGGGCGTGGGTGGTCGCCAGTCAGGGCGCAGTCAGCGAGGCGATCACGATCGTGAGGTCGGCGGCCGAGACAGCCGCGGCGAGAGGGCAATTCGCAGCGGAAGTGGTCTGTCTGCAGACCGCCGCCCAGTTCGGGGATCGTACCGGTGCGGTCCGATTGCGCGAACTCGAAGCTGTCGTCGAGGGTCCGCGGGTGGGGCTGGCCGCACGGCTCGCCGCCGCGCTGCGTGACGGCGACGCCGCGGAGATGGCTGCTGTGTCGCTGGAATTCGAGCGCATCGGGGATCTGGTTGCCGCGGTCGATGCCGCCGCCCGCGCAGCGATCGAGTACCGCCGCCAAGACCTGCGGGGAACAGCGCTGGTGTGCGCGACCCGCGCCGCCACACTGGCCGATCAGTGCGGTGGTGCCAGTACCCCGGCGCTGCGCCAGGCCGCAGAGCCGTTGCCGCTGACCGATCGCGAACAAGAGATCGTGATGTTGATCGGCGCGGGACTGTCCAACCGAGCGATCGCCGAGCGACTGAGCGTCTCCGTTCGTACCGTGGAAAGCCACATCTATCGAGCCATGTTGAAGACGGACACCAAGGGCCGTGACGAACTGGCAGCCCTGCGTCCCCGCCGCCGGAGCTGAACGGTTACTCAGTGACGCCGTCCGAAGACTGAGTGAAACTGCAGTGCTGCACTACTGACGTCGTCCTATCTCACGTCACTGACGATTCGTATCGCAGAACGAAATCGGCGGGAGATGACGATGATCGCTCCACATGAGTGCGGTCACGATTGGGCCAAGGACGGCACATTGCTGCGCGTCGACTACGAACACGGCATCGGCTGGGTTGCCACGCATTACAGCCGGAACATGGAAGTCGTCCAGCTGGTCAGGGGTTCTGCGGAGGAAGTGCACCGGGCAGCGGCCCGGTGGGCGCTGATCAAGGAGGAACAATTATGACTCATGCCTCTGGCGCCCTGCTAGGTGCCTTCCTCCTCGTCATCCCCCCGGTGGGCGGGCCCAATGTCGAGTACCGGGCGGTGGCGCTTACGGCCGCTGAGCATTCCATCGATCTGGTGAGTCCCGTCGATGCGGTGGCGAATAGTCTCGGCGCCGAGAGCGTGTCGCCGTTGGCTGCGGTCATCGAGGACCTGACCTCCGATGACGGGGCATTGAACTGGGTGCTCAGTGCCGAACCGGCCCTTGCCGATCCCCTCGGTGATTTCGGGGACTTCATCGCGAACCTCCTCACCGATATCCTTCTCGGCGGCTTTTTCGTCTTTGGCGGCCTCGTGGTCAGCGTTGGGCAGTTCTTCGAAACCGCATGGGACTGGATCGCGGGTCTCTTTGGTTTCGATCCGTATGTCTACTCAGCAGAGGCTTCGGGCACCGGGGACATCACCGCGCTGGTCGAAGATCTGAACCCGGTGCTCGATCCCGGCGCGTCCGGCATCGAGGACATCGGGGCACTTGTGGACAGTCTGATCTCCTGACCCGGGTCAGCCGGCACGTTGAAACCGGTGCAGGTGTTCCCGGATCGCAGGACTTGACATGGCCTCGAATTCCCGGGGCGGCAATGACATCTGAAAGACCAGCCCACGGCCGTCTGCCCCTTCCATCAGGGCGCCGAGTCCCGCTACGGGCAACCTCATCAACGGAGTGCAGTACGACGGCAAGGTGTCTTCGAAGTGGATGCGGTAAACGCCGAAGCCGCTCCAGTTGGTGATTATCGGATTCCACCGGGCCGGATTGAAGGCAGTGGATACGCAGCGAGCGGCCCGCCATGCGCCGGCAGCGTCCAGAAACTGCTGGTTGATGCGCATGTCGCAGTGTTCGTCGGCAAAGTGGTCCACACTGTGGCGGATGCGTTCGGCGATTGAACTGGCGGCCTCCCCACGTCGCAGGTCCAGGTTGAGCGTCGTGATGATGTTGCCGACAAGCATCGGATCGAGGCCACAACGCTTCCGTGCATTCACGGCGATCGCGAGACTACGTCGATTCACCGCGGGATCTGACTTCATGAGCGATTCGGACACATGCGCGCATACAACGTCGTTGGCAGACAAACGCATCCGGCTGCCGTAGGCGTCACGCATGCGGGCGATTTCGTCGTCGCTGAAGTAGAGATTCAGAGTCCGCTGCTTCCGGGCATCCTTTGCCAGGTACAGCGCACTGCGGGCAAGTTCGGCGAACCCGAGACAACGCACCCCGGGCTCCCGAGTGCCGTCGGCAGGCAGATGGTCATCGAGGAAGGCGGCACGATCTTCCACGATCAAGGGCTCGGCGACCGGCTTGCCGGCAGCGGCAGCTACCCATGAGTTCATCAAGTGCATCGCTGTCTGCATGTCGCCGATCGCGTGGTGCCAGGAGACGCCGATCGCCGTTGCATCGTTCGCGAGTTGCGTGACACGCACCTTGCACAACGGACCTCGTCCCCATCGAGCCGTCGGGCCGCTCACCGGGTCGACGAGCCAGCCTCCGGTGTCATCCGACGCCGAACGAATCGCCTCACGCAGCGTGCGGTCCGATGACGCAGTGCTGAACGGCACCCCCTGCCCGTGGCATCGGATCCGCATCCTGCCGCGGCTCATGCCCATCCGTCCCGCGAAGACTGGAAGATCGGTGAGCGCCTGCGCAAATGCGCCGGCGAGCGCCCTGGCATCGAGTTGCCGTTGGAAGAAGAAGACCATGTGGACCGCCAGGTTCGCGACAATCGCATCGCCGACGTTGCAGCGGATTTCGAACCGCCGTGGGTGCAGTGGCCGGACGAGGTGGGTCGACATGATGGTCTACGTTCGCCGGTGCATTGTGATGCGGGCGCCAAGTTTCGGGGTATGAGCGACTCCCCGGAAATACGACTTCTCGGCGGCGGCGTCGTCGGACTGGATCGAGAAATTCCGCAACACCGTCCGCAGCACGACATCTATTTCGGCGATCGCAAAATCAGCGCCGAGGCAGCGGCGTGCTCCACCACCGAACGCCAGCCATGCAGGTGAAACGGGCCTGGTGTAGCGGAAGCGATACGGATCGAACCGTCCCGGGTGCGGGAAGATCTCTGGATTGTCGTGCAGATCGGCGATACGCACGAGCACGGTGCGTCCCCGCGGAATCCGCCACTGGCCGAGGTCGAAGTTCGACGCCGTAACCTGGCGGCCGATCACGTCGACGACGGTGCGTACTCGCAGCACCTCCAAGATTGTGGCCCGGCGAAGCTCACCGCCCCCCTCATCGACCTCTCTGACCAGATCGGCCAGCAGATCTGGGTGACGACGCAGCCGCTCGAACGTCCAGCTCAATGCCGTTGCCGTGGTTTCGTGCCCCGCGCCGATGAAGGTCAGCAGCTCGTCGCAGAGGTCGCGTCGCGGTATCGGGGTTCCGTCGTCGTGCCTGCTGCGCAGCAACATTGCGAGGATGTCCGCCCGTTTGGCGAGATCCGGATCGGCATCGGCCTGCGCGATCTGGGTGAACATGATCCGGTCGATCGCCTTGCGGAGCTTGTCCAGCTTGGCCCACGGGCCGTGGCGTCCGGCCCAGAATGGTGGCGCCGGCACGAAGGCCATGACCTGCCCCAGCTTCATATAGGGCGGGACGATCTCACGTAGTTGGTCGAGGTCCGAGGCTTCGGCGCCATCAGCACCGAAGATGGCCCGCAATATCACGTTCAGTGTGATCCTGCTCATTGGCTCGAGAATCCGAAATTCTTTGCCCTCAGGCCAGTTTGCACATTCGCGCTGGGTTTCTTCCTCGATGACCTTCTCGTAGTTTTCCAGACTCCGGCCGTGAAGTGCCGGCGCGAGCAGCCGGCGACGAGCGTGATGCACAGCGCCTTCGAGCCCGAAGACGGATCCGGGTCCGAACCAGTTGCTGAGGTTCGGTTGCACATTGGACAACTGATCGGTGCTCGCAGTACACACCGACCTCACCAGGGCAGGTTCGGACACGACGACGGATGGGCCAAAGAAGGGGACGTTGATCTCGAAGACGTGTCCGTGCCGCGAGATCCAGTACCTCATCGCTTTGCGGCGGAAGAAGGCGAATCCAACCCCCTGCACGAGCTTGGGTAGGCGCACCGGTGGCGGGTTTCTGGATGCCGTCGTTTCTTCGCCGGGATTGGCCATAGCCAGAGCGGTCATGCGTCCCTCCAACGGTGATGTGCTGCTGCGCCCTGAAGAAATGGTCGCTGGTGTGCCGTGGAACGAGCTCGGTAGTGCAGTACTGCAAACCGGCGAGATTGCAGTGGTCCGCTACTGCGCTCGCCGTGCCAGGCGCGAGCAACGATTTCAAGATCGCAGGACAGAAGAAAGAAGGCGCACATCATGTCCACGTTGTCCGCGGTGCACGCCCATCCGTTGCTGACGCCGCGCTTGAACCATTTCCATGTAGTCGACGCCTTGCGGGCGATGATCCACCCCGCGAGGCGGCCGGAACGGACGCACTATCCATCTCCGTTGAACTTCTTTCTCGAGGACGCTGCCATGGCGCGAGAGATGCGCCACCTGTGACGGCGCAACCCGCGCCGGTCGGTGAGCAGCGTGCTTCCGGCCGACACCGCTATCGCGGTGATCCGAAGCCGGCAGCACTGCAGCTCGAGGGAGTCGCCAAGCACTACCACCGGGGAGACGAGCAGGTGAGCGTGCTTGTCGAGTTCGACTTCGGAGTCAACGCCGGAGAATTCGTCGTCGTGACCGGACCGTCGGGGGCCGGCAAATCGACCCTGCTGCACATCGCGGGCGGGTTGGATGCGCCGGATACCGGCACGGTCGCCGTGGCCGGTCACGACGTGTGGGCGATGAGCGCTCGGGCCCGCGCCGAGTTCCGGCGACGCAACCTCGGGTTCGTGTTCCAGTTCTTCAACCTGGTGCCGATGCTGACTGCCGTCCAGAATGTGTCTTTGCCGTTGGTGCTCGACGGCGTGTCGGCTCGGTCAGCGGACGCACGCGCCGAGGAACTGCTGCACCGGGTGGGGCTCGCCGACCGAGCCAGACACCGGCCGGCGGAACTGTCAGGTGGACAGATGCAGCGGGTCGCGGTGGCGCGTGCGCTGGTGGCCCGGCCGTCCGTCATCCTCGCCGACGAGCCGACCGGGAACCTCGACCGGCGTACGTCGATGGAAATCGTGGAGCTGCTGCGCTCGCTGTCTGATGAGGACGGCACCGCGGTGGTGGTGGTGACACACGACCGGGGTGTAGCCCGCTACGGATCCCGCGAGGTGCACTTGGTCGACGGTCGCGCTTACGCAGTCGCCGGCGTAGCCGGCGCGAGGCGATGATGGCGCGACCGTCGTTCGGATGGCTGTCTTTTCGGCGGATCCACCTCGCCGCATTGGCAGCCGATTGGCGCCGCACCCTGCTCAGTGTGATCGGCGTCGCGGTGGGGGTGACGGTGGTTCTCGGGGTCTTGGTACTCAAGTCCGAGCTGGTCCGTCCGTTCGACGCGTTCGGCCCGTCGCTTGCCCACGCCGCGGGCAACGGGGTGGTCGAGGTCACTCCGAACGTCAACGGCCGGTTACCGATCGAGACGGTGGACCGGCTGAGCGCCGAGGTGACCGGAGCGCAGGCGGTCATCCCGATCGTCGCCAATCTGACACCGGTGGACATCGACGGAGGCGGCGGCACACGTGCCGCTCAGTCGCCCCCGGGTTTCTTCCTGCTGGGCGGGTCGTGTCAGATCGAGCTGCTGGTCGGTTCGTTCAACTGCGAGCGGCGGGCCAATGACGAGAAGCCCGCGGCCGGCCCCGGTGTGCCACTGGAGATTCCGACGGTGATCGCGCAGCGCCATCACCTGCAGCTCGGCGCCGAACTGCGCATCCCCGGTCTGCCCCCGGGCTCGGCGCATGTGGGGTGGACGTTCTCGGAGTTCGACCGCGTGTCGGGAATCAACGGCGGCTACGTCCTGTTGGCGCCCTCCGCGGACATCGCCGCTGACCTGCTCTCGGCGCGCGGTTACGCTACCGGCGCGTTCGTGGTGCCGAGACCGGGCGGTGAGATCACCGCCGGTATCGACCGCGTCATCGCCGGCGTCGCAACGGCAGGCCCGCCCCGTCCGCACCAGCCGGCCGTGTTCGCCAACGCCACACAGAGTCTTGACTTGACCGCGCTGTGCGGTGTCTTGATCGGTTTCCTCATCGCGATGAACACCATCCTGTTGGCCGTGGAGGATCGGCGGGCGGTGCTGGGGACCATCGGAGCGATCGGCGCCAAGCCGGTCGGGCTGTTTGGCGGAATGCTCGGCGAGGGCGCCGCGGTGGGCTTTCTCGGGGGACTGGCGGGGGTTCCCGGCGGCTTTCTGCTGGGATGCTACTTGGTGGACCGGTTCGGGCGGTCCATGTTGTCCGGCTCGGGTGGCACTGTGACAGCGCACTTCACACCGAGCCTGATCGTGGTGGGCGCGGCGGCGGGGACGCTCTGCGGAATCCTCGCGATGATCGGACCGGCCATGCGGCTGGCCCGGGAGGGGCCGTTGGCGTCGATGGCGAGCGCCGGCGGGGTGCAGCGTGCCCGGACCATCCCGATCTGGCCGCTGCTGGCCGGGACGGCGGCGCTGGCGGGCGCCTTCGTCGTGATGACGATCTTCGAACACGGGTCGCTGCCTGCAAATGTAGGTATCAACGCAATATCGTTGTGGCAGTTCGGGGTGGCGATGATGACGGTGTGGCTCGCCCCGCGTGGTGCACGGCTGCTGATCGAACTGTTGACTGTCGCCCGCCCCGACGTCGGGCGTCTGCTGGGAGCCGACGTCCGGCGCTACGCGCTGCTGTTCGCCGTCTCCGCGGCGATACTGGCTACCGGGGCAAGCTTGGCCATTGCGGCGCAGAGCATGCAGTTGCTTGGCACCGAGCAGGTCGCAGCGCAGAAGGCCCAGCGATTGCCCGACTCCTTGCTCATCACCGCGCAGTCGATACTCGATCAGCGGGACGGCCAACTCCCCGACGCCACGCTGGCGCTGGTAACCGACGCGGCCGACGGGCACAGCGTGTCGTCGCGGTGGAGGTCGATGATCTCCTCGGGCACCTTGGCGCGCCTCGTCATCGGCGTTACGCCGGGTGACTGGTTCAGCCAGGGGTTGTACCAGCCGACCGGTGCCTCAGACACATTCTGGGAGGGGCTACGGGCCGGGCAGATCGGCCTGAGCGAGATCGCCGCCAGCCGGCTCGGCGTGGCCAGGGGCGGGACGGTCGAGCTGCCTACCGTGGCGGGATCGAAGCGATACCGGGTGGCCGGGATCATCTCACCGCGGATGATCGATGACTCCGCGGTGGGCGACATCGTGGTGGCCTCGGAAGCCGTGGCGCGCTCGGACTGGGCCGCGGCGCGCGATCAGATCGCCGTGCGCTATCCGACCGCCGCCGAGGCGACCGCGCATCGCGCTGACTTTCTGGCGCTGGGCGCCGGCCTGTCGGTGTATGACAACCAGCAGTGGCGTACTGCCGCCACAGGCGGACTCACGCGATTTCTGGAGCCCCTGACGGTCGCCGCATACGTGGTGATGGCCGCAGCCGGGCTGAGCGTGCTCAACGTCTTCGTCCTGGGGCTGGTGCAACGCAAGCGGGAGCGGGCCGTGTTGCGGGCGATCGGCGCACGGCCCGGGCAGGAGCAGGCTGTCGTCGCGGCTCATGCCGGGCTGCTGGGCCTGCTGGTGGCGCTACTCGGTGGGCTCGGGGGAGTGGGACTGACCTATCTCTGGTCGATGGGCTCACCGGTGTTCTACGGCACCAAGATTGACGGTGATGTGCTTGGCCTACCGCTGCGAACCGGGGTGGCCGCGGTGACTGTGCTGGTGTTGGCAGCAGCGGTGTATCCGGCGATCCATGCGCGGCGGTTGGAGACGGCCGACGTACTGCGAACCGCCTGACGTGTGATGCGGGCGCCGGGCAGCTCAACTCCCCACTCAGTGGTACGGCCGCGCAGACCGTGAGATTGCAGTGGCGCGTTACTGAGCGCGGCTTACCCCAACGTGGGTGACGATCCTGGCAGCGGAGCGCCAAGCGAATTCGGGCGTTCCTGACCATGACGGGAGATGGCCATGCAGGCAATACGGCGACCGCATTTCATCACGGCCGCAGCAGTACTCGGCGCCAACCTGATCGCCGTCCCCGCAGTGGCGGCACCGCCAGACTCCCAGGACCGCGACATCCAACTCGCCAGCGGTGGTACGGCATTGGTCTACGACGGCAGCGGTGGCCCGGTGCTGCCGCCCCCGCAGTTTCTCGATGCGATCAACACGCTGTATCTGCAGCCGGGCGGCTTCACCGGCACGACGCAGGCCGCGCTGCTGCCCAACGAGCTCTATCCGATCACCGGCGTCAAGAGCATGGGATTCGGGGCGTCGCTGAGCCACGGACAACCGATCATGCTCTCCGACATCCAAAACCAGATCGCCGCCGGTGGGGTGACGTCGGAGAATCCCGTCGTGGTTTTCGGCTACTCGCAGAGCGCGGGGGTGGCCTCGCAGATCATGCCGCAACTTCGCGACGCGGGTGTCCCCAGCGACCTGGTGCACTTCGTGCTGGTGGGCGATGTCAACAATCCCAACGGCGGCCTGTTGAGCACCTTCGATTTTCCGGCCGGCAACAGCTGGGCCTTCACCGCCGCGAACTTCCCGTTCAGCCCCGCGACCCCGTCGGATCTGTATCCGACCGACATCTACAGCCTCGAATACGACGCCAGCGCCGACTTTCCGCACTACCCGCTCAATCTGTTGTCGGTCCTCAACGCCCTGATCGGAAACTTCACCCAGCACTTCATCTACGCCAACCTCACCCCGGAGCAGATCGATAGTGCGATTCTGCTGCCGGGATCCGAGGCGCTGTCCGGCGAAGGCCTCACCGACTACTACATGATCCCGAGCGCGAGCCTGCCGTTGCTGATGCCGCTGCTGTTCCTGCCCGGGATCGGCCAGCCCCTGTATGACCTGCTGGAGCCCGTCACTCGGATCCTGGTGAACCTGGGCTACGGCAGCATCGACGAAGGATGGAATCAGGGGCCGGCGAACGTCCCCACGACGTTCGGGTTGTTCCCGCAGATCGACCTAAGCCAGCTTTCCACGGCACTGGGCAATGGCCTGCAGCAGGGAATCAACGACGCCCTCAACGCCATTGCGAATCCAGTCAGCTACGAAGAGCAGCTCGCGCCCTGGCTGCCGTTCGCGGACTCGATCTACACCCACGGATTCGCGCCGGAGAACCCGACATTCGACGATGTGATAGAGGGGATTCTCACGCTCGCCGGCTTCCCGGTTTCCGACGTGACGCTCAACTCACCGCCGGCCGACATCATCACCATGATCAACAGCACGCTGGCCTACGACTACTCGGCGCTGCTGCCCGCCGCCGACGCGGTCAGTGCGCTGTTCACCAGCCTCCCCGCATACGCCGCGAACATCTTTGTCGACCAGCTCCAGGCCGGTGACCTTCTTGACGCGATCGGGCTTCCACTGGCGGCTTATTCAGGTCTGGTCCCCTTCGACGCGCTTCTCGGTGCCGCACCAGCGCTGTTCGCCGTCCTGGGCACCGTGGACAACTTCATCGAGCTGTTCTCCTAGCCAGCATTGCCTCCGCCCAGTCGATGTGGCGTTCGAAGCCGAGCGATTCCGCCAGGGCGCGATAGCGATTCACCATCTCCAGGTAGGCGGCCTCGTCGCCGCGCGCACGGCAGAGCAGCGCGGTCAGCCGTAGCAGCGTGATCTCGCACATCGCCGAACTTTGACCGGTCGGCAGGCTCGCCAACCAGTCGATCGCCTCTTCGGCATCGGCGAGGTCGTCGGCTGTGCCGCGCTCCAGCAGCGTCTCCACCAGGACGCCGGTGCCCCACATGCCATAGAAGACGTTTCCGGCATGGCGCAAGTCGTCGACCGCTTCGCGCATCGTCGCAATGGCGCCGTCGCGGTCGCCGGCGCGGGCCGTCTCCCGGGCGGCCCAGACGTCGGTGACCGGGATGAGGAAGAGTGCGCGCTTGCGCAGCCATATGTCGCGGCACTGCATGATCAATTCCAGCCCGCGATGACGGTCGGCCGCGTTGTCCCGGTTGAGCAGCACGACCCCTAACGCGTAGCCGGCCAAACCCAGTGCGCGGTCGCTGCTGGCGCGTTGGGCCGATTGCACCGCCTCCTCGCACGCGCTTTGCGCGGAGTCGCTGGGCCGAAGCACCCCGTACTGCATCGCGAAACCGTAGGTCCAGGCGACGGTGCTGCCGAGGGTTTCCGCGTTGCTTAATCGGGCCATCGCGACGGCATCATCGATGTCTTGACGCCATCCGGGACGACCCAACCACCACCGAGCAGTGCCGCGCCATGCCAACGCGATCGCCAGCGGCGATCCCACACCGAAGTTGGCACCTTTGGCGGGGTCGCCCGCGGCCAGGTCGACGATGGTCTGCGACCACCGCAGGATCGCACCGAATTCCCCGACGCAGAGCCAGTTGACGAAGGCCATGAACGCCAACCCCATGGTCGGGGAGGGATCGCCGATCGACTCGAACAGCGCCATCTGTTGGAATGCCAGCTGCGAGCCTTCACGTGAGCGGCCCGCGTAGATCAGCTCGGTGGCCAGCGCGGTCATCCCGATGGCCAGCGACACCTGGTCCCCGGCCGCGCTGCACAGTTCCCGCAGCTCCTCGAAGCGGCCACGGCTTTCCTGGACCTCTCGGGCTTGCCAGTCGGTGGCGCACAACATGGTCCGCGGGGCGATGCGCATCGACAGTTGGTCTGGGTCGTCGGCAGGCAGTGCGTCGGCGATGCGCCGGGCCCGCTCCCAGCTGCCCCGGGCCGCGACCAGATCGCGGTTGGTGGACCATGCGCCGGCCCGCATGTGCCAGGCGTAGGCCGCGTTCAGCTCGCCCGCGGCCTGCAGATGTTCGGCAATCAGCGCCGCGTTGTCCTCCAGCGATCCGGGAGCACGTTCTTGGATCGCGGCGGCCAGCTTCCGGTGCCACTGGGCGCGATCGGATTTGAGCTGTGATTCGTAGACCACCGCGCGGATCAACGGATGCCGAAAGGCATATTCGGCGCTCGGGGTGAAACGCACCTGATCGATCAGTTCCGCGCCGAGCAGCTCGTCGAACTCCGCATCGACGCCCAGTGCGGGCAGTAACTCCGCGCCGAAGCGTGCCCCGATCACCGACGCCGCGTTCAATGTTCGTTTGGCCTGGCTGCTGAGCTGGTCGATGCGCGCCTCGATGGCCGCCTGTACCGTGGCCGGCACCGTGACGTCCGCGGCCCTGGTGTGGCAGATGTAGTCGCCGTGTTCGCCGGCCAGCTCCCCGCGCTGGGCCAACTCGCGCACCATCTCCTCGGCGAAGAACGGATTTCCGGCAGCTCGCCCGGCGATGATCGCGGCCAGCTCGCCGACTGAGGGATGCGACCCCAAAAGCTCGCCGATCAGCGCCGATATCTCCGTATCATCCAGTGGCGCAAGGACTATTCGCTGGGCGCCGGGTATCTGCATCAGCGCGCCGCGGTATTCAGGGCGATAGGTGATCAGCACCATCGATGGGGTGCGCGGGATCACCGCCAAGAAATCGGCGATCAGCGATTCGCTGGCGATGTCGATCCAGTGCGCATCTTCGATGACGAACAGCGTTGGTTCGGTGCGGGCCAACGATGCGGTGTTGATCAGCCCGGTCAGCCGGCTCCGGCGCACATCCGGGTCGATCTGGGGCAGGGCCACGTCGGGGTCGGCGATGCCCAGCAGATCATCGAGCAGCAGCAGATCCTGCGGATCGGAATGGGGAACGCGTTCCCGGACCCACGCGCGGGCGTCTTCGCCTCGCCGATCGGCCACGCCGAGACTTGCCCGCAACAGTCTCGCCACTGCGTGGAACGGGACGTCGCCAGCATGCGACTCGCAGAACGCCCACGCCACCTCCACCCCGCGACCGGCCGCAGTCGCGGCGGCTTCCCGGGCCATCCGGCTCTTTCCGATACCCGGCGCCCCCACCACGGTGGCCACACCGCCCTGACCGTGGATCGCGCGGTCCAGCATCGTCTCTACGGTGGTCAGCTCCCCGCGCCGGCCGATGAGACTCGACTCAGCACGCCGGACAGCGGAATGGCGGTCGGCCATGCCCAACAGCCGGCGGGCGGGCACCGGTTCCCGGGCACCCTTGATCCGAACCAACTCGACTTCACCCAGTGCAGCCGTGCCTTCAACGAGTTGGGCGGTCGAGACGCTGAGCATGATTCCACCCGGCGGCGCAACCGATTCCATCCGCTGGGCCATCCCGACCTGCTCACCCACGGCGGCGTAGCCGAACGGGCCCGAGCCGATCCCGCCCGCGATCACCTCACCGGAGTTCAACCCGACCCGCAACCGCAGCTCGACGCCATCGCGCTCACCGACATCGACAGCAAGCCGCTTCGACTCCTCTTGGACGTCCAAGGCCGCCCGACAGGCCCGTATCGCGTGGTCTTCCAGGGCGACCGGGGCGCCGAACACCGCCATGATCCCGTCGCCCGTCCACTGTGTGACCGTGCTGCCGTAGCGCTGCACCACCGCCGCACAGCGGTCAGCGAGGTCGGCCATGATCTCACGTAAACGCTCGGCGCCCACCGCTGCGGCGATGTCCATCCAGCGCACCACGTCGGCGAACAGCACCGTCACCTGCTTGTACTCGGCCGGTGGCCGGGCAGTCGGCACTGCTGTTCCGCACTCGTTGCAGAACCTGAAGGTCGCGGGCAGCCCAGTGCCGCATGAACTGCACACCAAGGCTGGCAGTTCCGATGGCGGCCCAACGCCGTTCACGTCGTTATCGTGTCACCGCAGACCCGTGGCTGGATACAGCGTTCCGAAAGAAACTTCCCAGTAATGATGCCGGACTACTCGGGGTGCGGCTCGGCGACCACCGTCGCCAGGTGCGGATGCGCTTCGGCCTTGACCTTCGCGAAGAGCTCCTTGTAGTACGGCATGCAGTCGGCCATCGCCTGCTCGGTGGTGAACAGCGGCCGGTAGCCGAGGTCGCGGTGGGCTTTGTCGATCGAGAAATAGTTGTTCAGGTAAAGCCGTTCCACCGCACCGGGTTCCAACAGCGGTTCGGGCAGACCGAACCGGAAGTGCAGCCACTGCCAGGCGAACATCACATCACGCACCATTCGGCCGGAAACCCGCAGTCGGGGCCAGCGCTCACCGCATGCCTCCATGACCGGTCGAGCGAACTCGAACATGTTGATCGGTTCGCCGTCGTTGATGAAGTAGGCCTGGCCGGGGGCCGACCCGCCCGGCACCAAGTGCTCCGCGGCCAGGATGAAGCCGTGAATCAGGTTGTGCACGTAGGAGTTGTCGAGCTTGGCGCGCTTGCTGCCGATGAGAACTTTGACGTGACCGGCGACCACGCTTTCAAACAGCTTGCGGAACATGGTCTGGTCACCGTCACCCCAGATGCCCGACGGGCGAATGGAACAGGTCAGCATGCCGCCAACGCCATTTTCGCCCAGCACGAACTTCTCGGCGACCACCTTCGTCTCGGTGTAGAGGTCGTTGAACTTGGTGGTGTAGGCCATGGTTTCGTTGCCACCCGAGATGGCTTTGCCGCCCATCACGACGCTGTTGGATGCGGTGTAGACGAACCGCTTCACCCCGGCCAGCTGCCCGGCCTGAACCAGGTTCTTGGTGCCGTCGACGTTGACCGCGAAGCTGCGCCGGCGGATCTCGTCGGTGACTTTCGCACCGCCCTGCAGATCGATGATCGCGGCGGTGTGGAACACGGTGTCGATATCGGAGACCGCCGCGGCCACCGTCTCGGGATCGCAGATGTCGCCTTCCAACTTCTCCAGGTTGGGATGGTCGGGCAGGGAAGACGGCGCGCGGTCGAAGGACCGCACCTGGTAGCCGCGTTCCAGCAGGGTCTTGACGAAATTGGTTCCGACGAAGCCGGAGCCCCCGGTGACCAGTACCCGGCCGAGTTCAGTAGTCAGTGATGGATCACCCATCGGCCGAGCATAACTGAACGTGTTTCAGTTCCCGTGGTCTTGTAAAGAGGGAAGTCACGCGCGGCCGTTCTCGCCGGGGTCGGAATCCAGCGCCTCCTGGACTCGGCGCCGGGCGCCGGCCAGGTGCTCTTCACACCGCTTGGCCAGCTGCTCGCCCCTTTCCCAGAGGCTCAGCGACGCGTCGAGATCCATCCCGCCCTGCTCCAGCCGCTGCACCACGTCGATCAGCTCGTCACGGCATTGTTCATAGCCGAGTTCACTAACGGGTGTCACCGGATCGGATTGCTCAGCTGGCATCGCTGGGTCCTTCAAGAAGTCGCCCCTCACTCGTCGCCGCGACGGCCCCGTCGGCCACCCGGATTCGCAGTCGGGTGCCGGCCGGTGCATCGTCGACCGACCGCAGTACGTGCGGCCCCGCTGCGCCGACAGTCTGGACGACCGCGTAGCCGCGCGCCAATGTCGCGGCCGGGCCCAGGGTAGCCAGCCGCGCCGCCAGGTGCCCCACCCGTTCGGTCTGCACCGTGATCAGCCGAGTGACATCACGGCGCACCGCGGCCAGGGCACGCCGCACCTCCTCGCCGCGCTCGGTCAGCGCGCGCAGCGGGTCAGCCAGCACCGGTCGGCTGCGCAACTGCTTCAGCACCCGGTCCTCGCGTATCACCCAGTTGCGTACGGCCTGCGCGCTGCGCCGGCGTAGGTCGTCGACCAGCGCCTGTTCGGCGGCGGCGTCCGGGACGATCCTCTTCGCCGCGTCGGTGGGGGTGGCTGCGCGCAGGTCAGCGACCAAATCGCACAGCGGGCTGTCGGGTTCGTGGCCGATCGCGCTGACCACCGGGGTGCGGCACGCCGCGATCGCCCGGCACAGGGTTTCGTCGGAGAACGGCAGCAGGTCCTCGACGCTGCCGCCGCCGCGGGCCAGCACGATCACCTCCACGGCCGGGTCGGCGTCCAGGTCGCGCAGCGCCTCGACGATCTGGGGGACGGCGGTCGGCCCCTGGACGGCGGTATTGCGCACCGCGAAGCGCACCGCCGGCCAGCGACCACCGGCGACCGTCATCACGTCGTGCTCGGCGGCGCTGGCGCGCCCGGTGATCAGGCCGATCGTGCCCGGCAGGAACGGGAGCGGCCGTTTGAGTCGCGGGTCGAACAACCCCTCGGCGTCCAGCAGCCGACGCAGCCGCTCGATGCGGGCCAGTAGTTCGCCGATGCCCACGGCGCGGATCTCGCTCAGGCGCAGGGAGAAGGTGCCCCGGGCGGTGTAGAAGTTGGGTTTGCCGCAGACCACCACCTGGGTGCCTTCGGTCAGCTTGACCGGCGCCGACGCCACCAGTTCGGGGCTGCACGTCACCGTCAGCGACATGTCGGCGGCGGGGTCACGCAGCACCATGAACACCGTCCGCACGCCCGGACGCAGATTGATCTGGGTGAGCTGGCCCTCCACCCACACCGATCCCAGCCGGTCGATCCAGCCCTTGACCCGGATGGCAACCGCGCGGACCGGGAACGGGTTCTCGGCGGACTCGCCCGGCGCGGGGGCGGTCACTTGGCGGTGGTGCGGGTGATCCTGTTGGCCAGCAACGTCTGGAACGGTGCCCGGGCCTTGGTGGCCTCTTCATAGGCGAGCAGGGTCTCCAGCTCATCGAGGCTGAGCGAGGCCAGCCGGGCCCGCAGCTGGGCCAGGGTCAACGACCCGTAGTCGAGCTCGTCGACCAGGTCGGGGGTGGGCGCGTCTGCGTTGGCGGCGTCCTTCCGGCCGGCGGGCGCGTCGTTGTCGGCGGGTGCGCTCGGCGGGGCGGCTCCGTCTTCGCTGAAGGAATAGAGGGCGAACCGCCCCTCGGTGCGCGGGCCGGTGTCGTCGTCGAAAGTCGCGGCGCTGCCGTCCACGCCGTCTTCGAGATCATCGTCGAAGGTCGCCCACTCCGGCTGCTCGTCCTTCGGCGGGAACAGCGACTCGAGGGTGGTGTCGCCCTTGTTGACCAGCTCGGCGACACCCTGCTGCCAGCGCATCACCGCGTGCGCGGCCTGGCTGGCCAGCGTCATCGGGTAGGTCAGGATGGTTTGCGGCAGCTTCAGGGTCTCCTCGACCGCGACGGTGGCCGCGCCGACCAGAAGCCGGACTCCAAAGGGTGCAGTTGCCATGGCCCCCAGCCTGCCTTACCTGCCGGTCATCTCCAAGTATTGACCGGCGTGACGCGAGCTGGCGGTCTCGCGTCGGCAGACCGTACGCTGGTTGCCATGCCCCAAACCGTCGACGTGGAGATCGCCTACAGTTCAGCCGCGCAGGTGAGCGGCGCCCCCGCCGGCAAGCGGGTGCTGCTGGCGGAGCCACGTGGCTACTGCGCGGGCGTGGACCGGGCGGTCGAGACGGTCGAGCGGGCGCTGGAGAAGCACGGCGCCCCGGTGTACGTGCGGCACGAGATCGTGCACAACAAGCATGTGGTGGACACCCTGACCAACAAGGGTGCGGTCTTCGTGCACGAGACCGACGAGGTTCCCGAAGGCGCGATGGTGGTGTTCTCCGCGCACGGCGTGGCCCCGACCGTGCACGAATCGGCCGCCGACCGCAGCTTGCGGGTGATCGACGCGACCTGCCCGCTGGTGACCAAGGTGCACAACGAGGCCAAACGATTCGCCCGGGACGGCTACGACATCCTGCTGATCGGCCACGCCGGCCATGAAGAGGTCGTCGGGATCATCGGCGAGGCCCCCAACGACGTGCAGCTGGTCGACGGTCTGGACGCCGTGGACTCGGTGCAGGTACGCGACGAGAACAAGGTGGTGTGGCTGTCGCAGACCACGCTCAGCGTCGACGAGACGATGCAGACGGTGGTCAAGCTGCGTGAGCGGTTCCCGAATCTGCAGGACCCGCCCAGCGACGACATCTGCTACGCCACCCAGAACCGCCAGACCGCGGTCAAGGCGATGGCCCCGGAGTGCGAGCTGGTGATTGTGGTGGGCTCGCGCAACTCCTCGAACTCCTGCCGACTGGTCGAGGTGGCGCTGGGCGCCGGTGCCACGGCCGCCCACCTGGTCGATTACGCCGAGGACATCGACCCGGCGTGGCTGGCTCCCGAAGCCGGCCAGGTGCAGACCATCGGCGTCACCTCCGGTGCGTCGGTGCCGGAGATCCTGGTTCGCGGTGTGCTGGAGCGGCTTGCCGAGTACGGCTACGGCACGGTGTTCCCGGTGGCCACCGCCAATGAGACTTTGGTGTTTGCCCTGCCCCGCGAGATCCGGCCGAGTCGCCGTTAGATGTCGAACTCCCAGGAGTCGGCTTCGTCGCGCGGTTGACGCGAGCGAGTGCGGGGTTGCGCGTCGGCCTCGTCGCCGCCGGACCTGCGGTAGCGCACCTGCGAAACGGGGTGGCGGGTGCCGGTTCCGTTGCCACGGCCCTCGGCGGCCGTCGGCGCCGGCCGGCGGCGGGGCAGCGATTCGGATGCTTCGGTGGGGCGGTAGCGTGACGCGTCCTGGGGCGGGCGCGGCCGCCGCCGCGGCTCGTCTTGCCAGTCGGGTGCCGGCCGGCGTCGCGGCTGCCGCTCGTCGTACCCCTCGGGGGCCGGGCGCCGGCGGCGCTGCATCGGCTCGTCACGTCCGTCGGCTGTCGGGCGGCGGCGCGGGCGCGGGTGCTCCGCGGCGCGGGCGTCCATGTCCGGCCGGACGTGCCGCGAACGCGTCGGCGCCGAGCCGTTGGCCGCACCGCGGCGCTCGGTGGAACGGGTCCGCGACCCGGCCCCGGCGGACTCCCGCGCGGCCCGACGGGCCTCCGCGGTGGCGCGGCGGGGACGCTGACCCTTGCGCTGCTCACGCGGCGCCGGCCGCTCGATGGCGTGCGCGGGGTTGCGGTTGAGGGCCGAGGTGAGCATGGCGCCGATTCGGTCGCTGAGCGTGGCCCGTTTCGGGGTGCCGTCGTCCTCGGTAGTGCGCTTCGCGGTTCCGCCCAGCATGCCGAGGTACCAGCGAACCATCCCGATCAGCAATACGGCTGCGGCCGTGAACACCATCAACGGGAATCGTTCGATCAGGGGATAGCCGCAGTTGATGACGATGGCCTTGAGGCCGGGAAAGCCGCCGCCGCGCAACATCCAGTACGCGCTGGGCACGCTGACGAACAGGATCAAGGGCGGCTGAACCACCGTGGTGAACACCGCCGATTGCTGCACCATGAGCACCGCGGCGATACACCCCATCGCGTAGAGCGTGGAGAAGACGATGGTCAGTTCTTTGTCTCCGGAGCCGGCGTCGAACGCCACTCCGATCGCGGTCGCGACCACCGCCACCGCCACGGCGCTCCACCACGGCAAACCGGCGATGCTCGGCAAAATCGAACGGTGGTCAGCTGCCACTGCCGACTTCTCCCGCGCTACTGCCACACACTGACGGTACCGGCTGGCGGCGGCGGGGGCGCACGGCGGCACGCCCCGGGCTTTAGACTTGGCTCCCTGTGAGCCTGAGCCTGGGAATCGTGGGGTTGCCCAACGTTGGTAAGTCGACCCTGTTCAACGCGCTGACACACAACGATGTGTTGGCCGCCAACTACCCGTTCGCGACGATCGAGCCGAACGAGGGCGTGGTGCCGCTGCCCGACCCCCGGCTGGCCAAGCTGGCCGAGATCTTCGGATCCGAGCGGATCCTGCCCGCGCCGGTGACGTTCGTCGACATCGCCGGCATCGTCAAGGGTGCCTCGGAGGGCGCCGGCCTGGGCAACAAGTTCCTGGCCAACATCCGCGAGTGCGACGCCATCTGCCAGGTGGTGCGGGTCTTCGCCGACGACGACGTGGTGCACGTGGACGGCAAGGTCGATCCCGAAGCCGACATCGAGGTGATCGCCACCGAGCTGATCCTGGCCGACATGCAGACCCTGGAGAAGGCGATCCCTCGGCTGGAAAAGGAAGCCCGCAACAACAAAGACCGCAAGCCCGTGCACGAGGCCGCGGTGGCCGCCGCGGCGATCCTCGACACCGGCAAGACCCTGTTCGCCGCCGGGGTGGACACCGCGCCGCTGCGCGAGCTGAACCTGCTGACCACCAAACCGTTCCTGTATGTGTTCAACGCCGACGAGTCGGTGCTCACCGATGCCGCACGGGTCGCCTCGCTGCGGGAGCTGGTGGCCCCGGCCGACGCGGTGTTTTTGGACGCCAAGATCGAAGCCGAGCTCGCCGAGCTCGACGACGAGTCGGCGATGGAATTGCTGGAGTCGATCGGGCAGAGCGAGCGCGGCCTGGATGCGTTGGCACGGGCCGGTTTTCACACCCTGAAGTTGCAGACCTACCTGACCGCCGGGCCCAAGGAGGCGCGAGCCTGGACCATCCACCAGGGCGACACCGCACCCAAGGCGGCGGGGGTGATCCACACCGACTTCGAGAAGGGCTTCATCAAGGCCGAGGTGGTCTCCTACGACGACCTGGTCGAGGCCGGGTCGATGGCCGCCGCCAAGGCCGCCGGCAAGGTGCGCATGGAGGGCAAGGACTACGTCATGGCCGATGGGGACGTGGTGGAGTTCCGGTTCAACGTGTGACGCTCGAGAACACCGCGGTCCCTTCGCCGAGGAGCGTGAGGCCGCTGAGAAGTCGCCGACGTGTGTCTCGGCGGTGACCTCACCGCGACGGCGATAGGGGAGGCTCTTCCTCATGTCGGTGGTTGAGGCGATCTATCTGGTCGCGGCGGTGCTGTGGATTGTCGTGGTGGTGGCCGCGGCGTGCATCGGAGGCCACTACCTGATCAAGCTTCGTGCCAGGCGGCGCCAGGTGACCGGGCTGATCGACACCGTGCGGCTGTCCATCGAGCGCACCATCGTCCCGTACCGGGCAGTGGCCGCCGGCGGTGTCGCCGTTCATCAGCGGGTAGTTGCCGGCAGCGGAGTCTTCGGGAGCATCGCTCAGTTGATGATTACGTCGATCCCCTCGGCTCGCATCGCCGCCAACCGGTCGCGCCATTCCTGAAGCGCCTCGGGCGTCAGTCGCGGCCAATCGTGGATCTCTTCGACGACGCGCAGCGGCTCGCTGCTGCGGTAGGAGCGGGTCGGATTGCCGGGGAACTTCTTGTCGGTGACGTTGGGATCGTTCTCGCACTCACCGGTGGGTTCCACGCGATACACCCGCGGCGTGCCACCGCTGACCAGCGCGGTGAAGTAGATGCGGTTCATCACGATCTCGGGTCGGTAGTTGGAGCAAAAGCCGGTGGTGAGTGGGTCCCCAACCACCAGTTCGGCCTTGGTGCCGTGAAAGAACGGGCCTCGTCGTCGATCGCGTCCATTGGGTCGAGGGTATCGATTGGAGCATCGGCTGTTCCTGCGCCACGGCTCCATTGGCGGCATACGCTCGCACGATGATCTATCGCTGGTTGGTACGCAAGCAGGCTGCGGCCGGGTGGCAACGACTGTCCGAGCAGCGGTTCGACGAAACTCCGCTGGCCGATGACATCCACTTCGTGTTCCTCGGTGACCACGAATTGTCCGCCGACCTTCGCGGGGCTGAGACGGTGCGCAATTGGCTGCGCGATCAGCTGCTGGCCCGGTTGCCGAACCTACGGTTCGTGGTCGACGAGACGCTCGTCGAAGGCGGCCCTTGGTCGACACGGGTGGCGACTCGCTACCACACCGAACAAGACGGCCGGCTCGTCTACCGCGGCGTCTATTTCGGGCGCATCGTGTGGGGCAAGGTCGTTGAAGAGATCATTCTTCCTGATACCAAAGCGCTTTCGGCTGCACTGACCCGGTAGCCTGACCGCGGTGCGGATTCGTGACTGCGTCGGCCCGGCCGAATATCCCCGGCTGGTGGCGATCTGGCGCAGCGCCGTCGACGCAACGCACGACTTTCTGACAGAAGCCGACCGCGCGGCCATCGAAAGCCAGCTGGCGGACAACTACTTTCCCGGGGTTCGTCTCACGGTCGCGGAGATAGACGGTGAGCCGGTGGGTTTCGCCGGCACAGCGGGCGAGCACCTGGAGATGTTGTTTGTCCACGCCGATGCCCGCGGCCATGGCGTCGGGACAGCTCTACTCGAACACGCGATGGCCAAGCAGCAGGTCTGCTTGGTCGACGTCAATGAGCAGAACGGGCAGGCGGTCGGGTTCTACGTTCGGCGCGGTTTCGTCGTCACCGGTCGCAGTGAGCGTGACGACGCGGGCCGGCCATACCCATTGCTGCACATGGACGCACTGCTCACGCCGGTGCTGCGCTATCTGGACGAGCACCGGCCGGGTGAGCTGGTAGGGGCCTATCTCTACGGTTCGGCGGCAAGCTCCGGGCTGCGGCAAGACAGCGACGTCGATCTGTTGGTCCTCACCCGCGCGACGTTGTCCGAGTCCGAGCGGGCGTCGCTGGTCTCCGTGCTGCTGCGTGCGTCCGGGTGGCGCGGGCATGCTGCCGAATTCCCCGATGTCGCCGATCGTCGGCCGTTGGAACTGACCAGCCTGGTCGTGACCGACGTTGATCCGTTGCCGCAGACACCCCGCCGCGACTTTCAATTCGGCGAATGGCTGCGCGCGGAGCTGCTGGACGGCCATGTCCCGCCTGCGGTTTCCGACCCCGACGTAGCCGTGCTGCTGGCCACCGCCCAGAGCGCGCATCGGGTGTTGCTTGGTCAGCCGCTCGAAGATCTCGTCGCTTCGGTGCCGCCGGATCTGCTGCGGAGTGCCCAGCTCGCCTTGCTGCCCGAGCTCATGGACGACCCGGCGGGCGAGGAGCGGTTCTTCCTACTGACCTTGGCTCGCATCCTGGTCACGATCGAGACCGGGAAGATTGTCGCCAAGGACGTTGCCGCGCAACGTGTCGCACCCAGACTGACCGGACAGGACCGTGTTCTGCTGGAGCTAGCCGGACAGGACTACCTCGGCCTCGCCCAGGTGGACTGGCGCGACCACTACGACCATGTGGTGGCGTTGGTTCCGACGCTGATTGACCTGATCCGGCAGGCCGCCGACGTCTGAGACCGCGGTCAGTCGATGGGTTCGACCCATTGAACGCGCGATGGTCCGGGGCTGAAGGGGTCGCCGAAATACTGCGTCTCGCGGACCACCTCACCGTCCACGAACTCCATGAGGCTCACCACGTAAGACGGCTGACTGAGATGCCCCGGTTTCGGTGCACATCAAGGCGTGCATCAAACCCGGGGTGGTTCAGCTCACAACGGGTTGCTGCGAGCGGGCCAGGCGGTGGAAACGGGTCGCGCGTTAAATCATTGAAACATCGGGTGCGCAAAGGGTCGGTAGGCGGTTAGCTGAAGGGTAACTGCGGATGGAGGGAGCGCTGAATGGTTACGCGCAAGCCTCGATTGCGGACGGTTTCGGATGATCCGGCCCGAGTCGAATACCGAACCGTGCACGGATATCGCCGGGCGTATCGGGTGGCCGGGGACGGGCCGCCGCTGCTGTTGATCCACGGGATTGGAGACAATTCGTCGACCTGGAAGCCGCTGATCCCGCTGCTGGCGCAGAAGTACACGGTGATCGCCCCGGATCTCCTCGGTCACGGGCTCTCGGATCAGCCGCGCGCTGACTATTCCGTCGCCGCGTTCGCCAACGGCATGCGAGATCTGCTGTCGGTCTTGAGTTTTGACCGGGTGACGGTCATCGGGCACTCCTTGGGCGGCGGGGTGGCGATGCAGTTCTGCTACCAGTACCCACAGATGGTTGAGCGGCTGGTGTTGGTGGCAGCCGGCGGTGTGAAGCGTGAGGTCAACCCCGCGCTGCGGCTGGCGTCGCTGCCGGCCGCACCGCAGGCGCTGGCCGCACTTTCAGTGCCAGGATTGGAGACAGCGCTTCGGATGGTTCGGGGGCAGATCGACAAGGTGAACCTGCCTGCGCTTCTGGTCGATCTGCCCGAGATCTTGCGGGTGCTAGGTGATTTGAGTTCGCCGAACAAGCGGGCGGCGTTCGTGCGGACGCTGCGCGCCGTGGTGGATTGGCGCGGGCAGATGGTCACCATGCTCGACCGCAGTTATCTCACCGAACGGCTCCCGATCATGATCGTCTGGGGCACCCACGATCTGGTGCTGCCGTATTCGCACGCCAAGCTCGCACACGCCGCTATGCCGCATTCGCGGCTGGAAACCTTCGTCGATTCCGGTCATTTCCCGTTCCGTGACGACCCGCTACGCTTCGCCGACCTCGTCGACGACTTCATCACCAGCACGGTGCCGCTGGATTTCGACCTGGAACGGTGGCGTCGGCTGCTCACCGACGGAGCGGCCGACCCAGCGGTGGCGGATCCGGATGAGGAGTTGCTGCGCGCGTTGAGCGACGTCCGCAGCGCAACCTGACCCGCGGGGCCTGGCGTCATGACCGATGGTCTGAACGCGCCGAACGGGGGGAAACGGGCAGCGCCAGACTGCCCAGAACTACGCCCTCGTCGCCCTCATCCGAGGGCTCGATTCCGAGGAGCGGCCCTCAGAATGTTGGCATCCGAACTGGGTCGGCGCAGTCGATCGTGGCCCCTGACCAGCGAGTTTCCATGCGTGCCCTGGTTCATTCGCCTAGCGTCACCGCGCCCGTCTTCCGCCGCGCTAGAATTCTGTACATGACTACGCTGCCGCTCGCTGAGGTGCGGGCCAACCTGTCCAAATTGGTGGATGAGGCCGTGCGCACGCATCAGCGGGTGGAGGTCACCAAGAACGGGCGCCGCGCCGCCGTGCTGATCAGCGCCGACGACTACGACTCACTCATAGAGACGCTCGAGATTCTGGGTGATCGAGAAGCGATGGAGGCCATTCGCGAGGCGGACGCCGATATCGCGGCCGGCCGCGTCTACCCGCTTAACGAGGTGGAGGCCGAACTCCGTGCGAGGGGCATCATCACTTCATGACGTACCGGGTCGAGCTGACTCGGCGCGCCCGGCGAAGTTTGTGCGAGGAGCTTCCCGAGGTGGTCGCCGCGGCTTGTTGGGAGTTCATTCGCGGTCCGCTTGCCGAGAACCCGCAGAGGGTCGGCAAGCGCCTGCGCGACGAGTTGGCTGATCGCTGGTCGGCGCGGCGCGGCGAGTTTCGGGTTGTCTACGAGATCCACGAGGACGTCGTCGTTGTCCGGGTTATCGACGTACGGCATCGTGGTGATGTTTATCGGTGACGGAACGTGGTGGAGTATCGGTTTAACGTATAACGTTATTGACGAGATGCGTTATACGATGGTCTCGTGATCAGATCGTTCGGCGACAAGGACACCGAGCGGATCTGGCAGGAGCGGTACGTCACGGGTGTGGATCGGACGATCCAGCGGGCGACGTTGCGGAAACTCGAACTGATCCACGCAGCCAAGGTCGTCGACGATCTTCGAATCCCTCCGGGCAACCGCTTGGAACGACTGGGCGGTGATCGTCGCGGACAGCACAGTGTCCGGGTGAATGCCCAATGGCGAATCTGCTTTGTCTGGACAGAAGGAGGTGCAGAAGATGTCGAACTCATCGACTACCACTGACTCGGATCGGATCGAGCCGATCCATCCGGGGGAGATCCTGATGGAGGACTTCATCGAGGGCTTTGGGATCACCCAGAACAAGCTGGCCGTGTCCATCGGTGTGCCGCCGCGTCGGATCAACGAGATCGTGCACGGCAAGCGTGGAATCACGGCCGACACGGCGATCCGTCTGGCGCGGTACTTCGGGACGTCGGAGGAGTTCTGGATGAACCTTCAGTCGCACTACGAACTCCGGACCCAGCGTCGTGCGCTGATGGATCAGGTCGAGGCCATCACGCCTTTGGAGCGTGCGTAGCTGCTGATGACGGAAAGTCTTGCGGGTCAATGGAGTCTCGTACGAGATGTGGTGCTTCGCTCATTGCGGGCCACGCGCGCGTCTGACCGCCCGGTTTCACCGCGATCACCTCTCCAAGGAGCGCGGAGAGCACCGAACGAGAAGTCACCGACGTGTGTCTCGCCGGTGACCTCACCGCGACGGCGGTAGGGGAGGGTCATCCTCATGTCGGTGGTTGAGGTGATCTATCTGGTGGCGGCGCTGCTCTGGATTGTCGTGGTGGTGGCTGCGGCGTGCATCGGAGGCCACTATGTGGTGAAGCTTCGTGCCAGGCGGCGCCGGGTGACTGGGCTGATCGACACCGTGCGGCTGTCCATCGAGCGCGTCACCGTCCCGTACCGGGCAGTGGCCGCCGGCGGTGCCGTTGTTCTTCAGCGGATGGTTGCCGGAAGCAACGTCTTCGGGAGCGTCGCTCAGTTGATGATCTCGTCGAGCCCGTCAGCGCGCAACGCGGCCAGCCGATCACGCCATTCCTGAAGGGCCTCGGGTGTCAGTCGCGGCCAGTCAAGGATCTCTTCGACAACGACCAGCGGTGCACTGCTGCGATACGAGCGGGTCGGATTGCCGGGGAACTTCTTGTCGGTGACATTGGGGTCGTTCTCGAATTCCCCGGTCGGTTCGACGCGATACACCCGCGGCTCCCCGTCGCCGGCCGCGAGCTCGGCCGCCAGCCCTGCACCGTTGACTAGCGCGGTGAAGTAGATGTGGTTCATCACGATCTCGGGCCGGTAGTTGGACCGGAAGCCCGCGCTGAGCAGTTCACCAACCACCAGTTGAGCCTTGGTGCCGTGAAAGAACGGGCCTTCGTCGTCGATCACGTCCATCGGTTAAAGGGTAGCGACCCGCGCCCTGCGGGTTCGTGGCTGCGTCGGCCCGGCCGGCGCCCACACAGCGGCCCGGTCGCGGCGCTAGGGTTGAGCTGTGGTCGCATCCGATGACCGTCAGAAGGCCCTCACGCAGCGCGAGGCGGAGCTGCTGCGGCGCGAGCGAGTCGCTGATGAACGAGATCGCGCCGCTGACCAGCGGGACCAGATCGCAGACACTCGCGAACAGGACGCAGACGATCGAGAGGCGCGTGCGGACGAGCGTGAGGGAGCAACTGCGCAGCGCGAGCGGGAGCGACTACAACGCGTCGACGACCGAGCGGACCGTCAGCAAGCCGCGGCTAGGCGGGAGAACGCTGAAGTCAGGCGCGCGATGGCCGAGTCCCGGCGAGATCTGAACAACCAGCCGTAAGAACCTACAGCTAGGGGACGTTCGTCGTCACGATCACGTTGATCGAAACCAGCGTTGCGTGACGGCTACCAGATGACGGCCAGCCCGGCGGCCGTCAGGGCCAGCGCGCCCGCGGCGTAGAACAGCGGGCGAGGGGCTTCCCCGCCTGACTTGCGTTGCCGGGCCCGGCCGATGCCCAGAACGGCGCCCAGGGCGATCAGGATCACCAGCTTGATCTCGATCTTGGGGTAGTTGAGCACCACTCCAGCGGGCCAGGGCGCGGCCAGCGCAAGTCCGGTCAGCAACGACAGCACCACGCCGTAGTCCATCACCGGGGTGAGCTGGAAACGACGTGCCGCGGCTTCGGCGATCAACGCGCCGAAGGTCACCGCGAATCCGACGATGTGCAGCAGAACTATTACGTGTCGTAGTACCTCCACGTCGCTCAGGCTAGCCCCTGGCGGCGGCAAATGGTATTCGATCCGACGACCTGGTGGCCGCGTCGTTCGCCGACCTGAGGGCGGGTCTCTACCCTTACCGGCATGACTTCTTCGACAACTCGCCTGGCCGCCGTCGTCGCCGCCACCAGTGACCCGGCCGCCGCCGACCCGGCCGGCTCCCAGGTCGTCTTCCGTGCCTCTGCCGTAGCCCATGACGCAGTGGCCAGCACGATCACCCTGGGCCAATACACGGTCGAAGTTGACGAGCCGCCGGCGCTCGGCGGTGAGAACACCGCCCCCAATCCGGTCGAGTACTACCTGGGGTCACTGCTGTCCTGCCAGGTGGTCACCTGGCGGTACTGGGCCGAGAAGCTGGGTATCGCGGTCGACGAGATCACCGGGCGCGCCGAGGGAGATCTCGACGTGCGCGGGTTCTTCGGGCTGGACGACGCGGTCCGCCCCGGCTTCAAGGAGGTGCGGGTGGTTGTCACCGTGACCGGCCCGGAAACCGAAGAGCGGTACCGGGAACTGCACCAGGTCGTCGAAAAGCACTGCCCGGTACTGGATTTGACCACCAACGTCACTCCGGTGCGCAGCACGCTGGAGATCGGGTAGCGGCGGTGATCTTCATCGTGGTCAAGTTCACGGTCAAGCCGGAGTGGGCGGAGCGCTGGCCGCAGCTGGTGGCCGGCTTCACCGCGGCCACTCGCGCCGAGCCGGGCAACCTGTGGTTCGACTGGTCACGCAGCCTGGAGAATCCAAACGAGTACGTGCTCGTCGAGGCCTTCCGGGACGGCGACGCCGGCAGTGCGCACGTCAACAGCGACCACTTCAAGCAGGCCATGGCCGACATGCCGCAGGCATTGGTGTCGACGCCGAAGATCATCAGCCAGCAGATCGACGCCACGGACTGGTCGGCGATGGGTGAGCTGACGGTCGATTAGCGCACGACGACGATCTCCCGGCCCAGCTGGTAACCGGGGGTCAGCGGCAGGATATCGCCGCTCCAGAACGATCCGGGGTCGAACCAGTTGGAGTTCTTGTCGGTCGACAGCAATCCCATCTCCTCGTAGGTGATGGCCACCGTCTCGGCGCAGTACGCGGTCTGCAGTCCGACGCGGCTGTGGCGGGCCTTGCGCCGTTGGGTGATCTCGTGGACCTTGCGGTCCAGAAACGGGATGCCGCGCGTCCAGTCGCGCGCGGTCGGCAGCCGCCCCCGCAGCCACCGGCCCGTGAGCCGCGCTGTGGTGGGGAAGGCGGTGCCGTCCATCCGCGCGATCGCCTGCAGCAGGTGGTTCTCCTGCTTGCGGGTGATGGTCCCGCTGAGCTGGCGGAACCAGCAGCGCTGCTCATAGCGGCCCATCCACTGTTCCACCGCGGCCCGGGCGTCGTTGAGCTGTACACCGCGGTGGTTGGTGCCGGTCCAGAAGTCGTGCAGCTTGTCGCCGAGCTCGGCATGCCAGATCAGCGGCGGCAGGTCATCGAGGGCCACCGTCATCCCGACGTGGTTCACCGGGGCATTGGACAGGGTTTGGATGGCGCGGTCCGGGCCGGAGCGGCCCCGGAAGAGCCAGATATCGCCGGTGCGCGTCTCGGCCAGCGCCCGCTCCAACGTCACTGTGTGTTCGTCCACGCTCAGCACCATAAAGTGTGAGCGTGCGCAGCATCTGGAAATGGATCGGCCTGGCGGGTGTGGTCGGGGTCGCCGCCGGCGGAGTGCTGGTGGCGCGGGACCAGCGACGGCGACGGGCCTACACGCCCGACGAAATCCGCGCCCGGCTACATGAGCGGCTGGCCGAGGCCGGCGGCGAAGACTAGCGCGGACTACTCCGTGGTGAGGTCGACGGCATAGAGGCGGTGCGTGCCGGCGAAGCCCTTCAGCTCGGCGTCGCGGCCGGCGCCGACGACGATGTCGTCGCAGTCCTTGACGGCGTCGCGCACCGGTCCACTGATCAGGATCTGGCCGCCCTCGGCGGCCGCGGCCACTCGTGCGGCCATCGCGACGTTGCGCCCGAACAGGTCGTCACCGCGGCGCACCGAGCGGCCCATGTGCACGCCGATCCGGACCCGGATCGGGTGCTGCGGCTTACGCCCGCGTCGCGACGCCAGCGCGTGCTGGATGTCGATGGCGCACCGCACCGCTTGGTCGGGTTGAGCGAAGGCGATCATGAAGCCGTCGCCCTGGCTCTTGACCACATGCCCGGAGTGCTGCGCGACCAGACGCTGCACCATCTCGTCGTGCCGGGCGATCAGCTTCACCCAGGCGCGATCGCCGATCCGCTCGTTGAGCGCGGTGGATCCTTCGATGTCGGTGAACAGCACCACCACGTGTCCGTTCGGGGTCAGGCGGGCCAGGTCGGGACGTTCCACCTCCGCCCAGTCGGCGAGGTCTTCGATCGAACTGCGTACGGCCGCGCCGAATCCCTTCTTGCGCACCAGGTTTGCGGTCTGCCAGACGGTCTTGACGGCCTCACGTCCGCCGGTCAGCAGTAGGTTGCGGGTGTCGACCTGACTGCGCAGCGCCTCGTTCTCGGCGCGGACCGTCCGCAACTGACGGGTCAACAGCGCGAGGCCGACGGCTTCGGTGAGCGCCACCGCCGCCAGCACACCGGCCGCCAGCAGCGTCGGCGTCAGCCATCCGATCCCGAACATTCAGCCGGACACGAACTCGACGACGGCCGCGCTGAAGGCATCGTTGTCGTCGCCGGCCGCGGTGTGCCCTGCGTCGGACAATTCGACGAGCCGCGCGCCCGGGACCTTGGACAGGAAGTCCGCGACACCCTCGGCGCTGACCACGTCGGACAGCTTGCCGCGGATCAGCAGGATGGGGACCTGCAGGCCCATGGCGGCCGCCTCGATCTTCTCGGTGCGCAGCGCCGGGTCGTCGCCGGGTTTGGTCATCAGCGCCGGATCCCAGTGCCAGTACCATCGGCCGTCGCGGAACCGCAGATTCTTCTTCAGCCCCTCGGGGCTGCGGGGCTTGGTCCGGTGCGGCAGATACGCGGCCACCGCATCGGCGGCCTGTTCGAGGGAATCGAAGCCGTCGATGTGGCCGAACATGAAGTCGCGGATCCGGGCGCTGCCGTCCTTCTCGTAACGCGGCACCACGTCGACCAACACCAGCTTGGTCACCCGCTGCGGCCCGGCCTGATCGGCCACCAGAATGCCGGTCAGCCCGCCCATGCTCGCCCCGATCAGTGCCACCGGCCGGCCGATCGCCGTGATCACCGCGACTGCATCGGCGGTCAGCGTCTCGATGGCATAGTCGGCGTTCGGTGCGCGGTCGCTGTCGCCGTGGCCGCGGGTGTCGAGCGCGACGACGTGATAGCCCCGGTCGGCCAGGATCTGGCCGGTCTTGTGCCAGGAATGCCGATTCTGTCCACCGCCGTGCAGCATCACGATGCTCGGATGCTCAGCGGCTTCGGTGGCACCCCGGTTCCACTCGTCGGCGACCAGCGTTACTCCGCCGACGCCGTCGTACTCGACGGTCTGGGCTGTGCGCATCTCAAGATGGTAGATAGTTTGGACGACAGGGCGGACAGAAACGCCTGCCCGGGGTGGCCTGAGGGGTATGTGATGAGTGAACCGCGGTGGATCGATGTGTCTACGCCCGGGGTCGCGCTCAAGGCCTTGAGTTGGGGGACGCCGGGTGACCCGGTGGCGTTGTGCCTGCACGGATTTCCCGACACCGCCTACGGCTGGCGCCGGTTGGCGCCGCGGCTGGTCGCGGCCGGCTGGCATGTGGTGGCGCCGTTCATGCGCGGCTACGCCCCGTCCGCGATTCCGGCCGACGGCAGCTACCACATCGGCGCGCTGATGGACGACGCACTGCGCGTGCACGCCGCCGTCGGCGGGACCGGTCGCGACGTGGTGATCGGGCATGACTGGGGCGCGATGGCCGCCACCGGGCTGGCTGCGATGCCGGACAGTCCGTTCACCAAGGCGGTGATCATGTCGGTTCCGCCACCGGCGTCGCTGCGCGCGGTCCGCGGGACAGACCGGCTCACCCTGGCCGGCTACCTGCCGGCGCAACTGCTGCGCAGCTGGTACATCAGCTACTTCCAACTGCCGTGGCTGCCGGACCACTCCGCCTCGTGGGTGCTGCCGCTGTTGTGGCGGCGGTGGTCGCCGGGGTATCCCGCCGAGGAGGATCTGCGGCACGTCGACGCGGCCATCGGAACGCCGGAGGGTTGGCGCGCCGCGCTCGGACCGTACCGGGCGCTCCGCAGCCTGCGGGTTCCCGACCGCTACGCCGAGCTGCACCGACACTGGCTGCAGCTGCCACGCTTGCAGAGCCTGTACCTGCACGGGCGCACCGACGGCTGCATGTCGCCGGGGTTCACGCGGTGGGTGGAACCGGCCTTGCCCGACGGGAGCGCCGTGGCCATCGTCGAGAACGCCGGCCACTTCCTGCAACTCGAACAGCCCGATGAGGTTGCGGATCGGGTGCTGCGATTCCTGACCTGATGCGTGCGCCGGCGCGCGGCCGGCTGATGACCGCGATCGACGCGCAGTTCTACTGGATGTCGGCGAAGATCCCCAGCGACCAGTTCCTGCTGTACGCCTTCGCCGGGGTGCCGGCCGACCTCGACGACGCCATCGCGGAGGTGCTCGACCGGGCCCGGGCGATCCCGGACCTGAGCATCCGGGTCGCCGACGCCGGTGTGCTGCGCTACCCGCGGTGGGTGCCGATCACCGAGCCCAGCGAGGACGTAGCCGCGAGCCGGCGTCGCGCCCCGGGCGACGGCTGGGCCGGTTGCCTGGATGCGGTGGTGGGCCTGGCCGGCGAGCAGCTCGACGTCCGGGTGAGGCCCTGGCGTTTGCACGTATTCGCACCGGTCCACGACATTCCCGGGCACCGCGACGCGGGCACGGTCGCGGTGCTGCAAGTGGCGCATGCGCTGGCAGACGGCGGGCGGGCTTCAGCGTTGGCCGCCTGGCTGTTCGGCCGTGCCGCACCGGTGGCCCCGGTGCACACGCCGGGCCGCGGCTTCCTGCCGTGGCGCGCCGTTGTCGCGGCGCGCACCCACCGCAGCCGGGTCGACGACACTGCGGCGGGACTGCTGCCGCCCCCGGTCGGCGACCGCCCGCCGTTGGCCACCAACAACCGGCCGGCCGGCGGCCGAGCAGTGCGCACCCTGGTGCGGCAGCGCAGCGAACTGAGCGGACCGAGCGTGACCGTGGCGGTGCTGTCGGCGGTGTCGGCGGCGCTGTCGGAGTATCTCGACGAACCCTGCGATGAACTGGGCGCCGAAGTGCCGATGGCCAAAGCCGGTGAACGCCAAGCCCACAATCACTTCGGCAACATTCCGGTCGGGCTGTACCCGCTGCTGAGCCACGATGCCCGCTGCGAACGGATCGCTGCCGACATCGCCGGGGGCCGGCTCCGTGGTCGCCACCCCGCGTCGGCCGCGGCCGATCGGGCCTTCGCCGCGACACCCGCGGCACTGCTGCGCTGGGGCGTCGACAATTTCGACCCCGACGCCCGGCCGGAGCGAGTCACCGGCAACACCGTGGTCTCCAGCGTGCACCGCGGCGCCGCGGACCTGCATTTCGGTGCGGCGCCGGTGCTGCTGACCGCAGGGTTCCCGGCGCTGTCCCCGGCGATGGGACTGACCCACGGGGTGCACGGCATCGGCGACACCGTGGTGATCAGCGTGCATGCCGCCGAGTCAGCGGTCAGGGATATCGAGGTATATCTGCGACTGCTGGACGCCGCGTTGTAGTTTGAGCAGATGGTCACTGCTGCTGATGTCGCATTGCTGCTCCTGCGTCTGGTTCTGGGTCTGACCATGGCGGCGCACGGGTTCAACAAGTTCTTCGGCGGAGGCCGAATCCCGGGCACGGCGGGGTGGTTCGAAAGCATCGGGATGAAGTACGGCAAGTTCCAGGCGGTGACGGCGGCAACCGCGGAGATCGCCGCCGGGCTGGGGCTGGCGGTGGGGCTGCTGACCCCGATCGCCGCCGCCGGATTCGTGGCCCTGATGGCGGTGGCGGTGTGGACCGTGCACCGCTCGAACGGCTTCTTCGTGCTGACCAACGGCTGGGAGTACAACCTGGTGCTGGCCACCGGCGCCGTCGTGGTGGCGATGCTCGGGCCGGGCTACCTCAGTGCGGACCACCAGATCTTCTGCCATTGCTGGAAGAACGGCTGGCCGGGCCTGTGGATCTCGCTCGGCCTCGGGCTGGCAGGCGCCATCGGCCAGCTGGCACTGTTCTACCGTCCGGGCGGAACCGACACGACCGGCGAGTAGGGCAGCCCGCTGCCGGCGTTCTCGTCGACGACGACCCGCCGGCCCAGATAGGGGAAGGCGCGCTGCGGGCATGCCTCGCGCTCGCAGATCTTGCAACCCGCTCCGATCGGCACCACGGTGGCGTCGTCATTCAGGGCGACACCGGTGGAGTACACCAGCTTGTCGGCGTGCGCCAGGTCGCAGCCCAACCCGACGGCGAAAGTCTTGTGCTGGCCCAGATAGCCGCGCCCCTCGGGCGGTGTCGTGGTGGCGATCCAGAAGTACTTGCGGCCGTCGGGCATCTGCGCCACCTGGGTGACGATCCGGCCCGGTTGGCTGAACGCGTCGTGCACCACCCACAGCGGACAGCTGCCGCCGACCCGGCTGAAGTGAAACGCGGTGGCGGACTGACGCTTCGAGATGTTTCCCGCCTTGTCGGTGCGCACGAAGATGAATGGCACCCCGCGTCGTCCCGGCTGTTGCAGGGTTGAGAGCCGATGGCACACGGTCTCGAAACCGACCTCGAAGCGGCGTCCCAGCAAGTCGATGTCGTAGCGCAGGTCGGTTGCCGAACGCTGAAACTGCCGATACGGCAACAGGAACGCGCCGGCGAAGTAGTTGGCCAACCCGATCTTGGCGACATCGCGAGACTCCGGGCTCAACGACTGGTCCTGCGCCACAATGTCCGACATCAGCTCCTGTTGGGTGAGCAGAGCCAGTTGGGTGGCGATTTGGAAGGCTCGCTGGCCCGCCAGCAACCAATGCGCGATGCGCAGCACCCGGGTCGCTGGGTCGAAGACCCGTTTGGTTCCGGTGGGGAGGTCGTCGACGATCGCGACGGTGATGTCGAATCGTTCGGCCATCAGCGTCGACAGCTGAATGTCTAAGCCGCCGAAGCGCATCCCGGTCTCAACGAACAGTCGCTCGGCAGCGTTGTCGAGCTCACCGATGTAGTTGTTGCGGTCGTAGAAGAAGTCACGGACCTCCTCGAACGGCATGGGCCGGGCCACCGACTGCGCCGAGTCACCGGAGATCTGTGACCGGTAGGACTCCAATTCCTCGGTGGCACCGCGCAGCTGGCGATGCATGGTCAGCAGACTGTTGCCGATATCGGGCATGCGCGCGACGAGTTCCTCGATCTGACTGTCGCTGGCGGCGTGTTCACCGGCGGTCGCAGTGAACATGTCGCGCAGATCGGCCACCATTCGGGCGTCGGCGTCCCCGGAGAAGTACTGCGCGGGCAGGCTGAACCGGTCGGTCAGTGCCAGCAACACCGGGACAGTGATCGGCCGCTGGTCGTTCTCGAGCTGATTGACGTAGCTGGTCGAGAGGTTCAGCGCGCGTGCCAGGGCCACCTGGGTCAGGCCGCGTTCCTCACGTAGGCGTCGCAGCCGCGCCCCAGCGAAGGTCCGGGTGGTGGTGGGTGCCATGTCGTGCAGCGTAACCCGCCAATACGTTCGCAAAGTTTGCAATTCCGGTCAACATAGGACGCATTAATACGCATTTCCCGTGCATATCAGGGTTGAGCTGTGGTGCGTAGGGTGTGGAATATGCAGCTACATGACGTGAAGACCCGCCGCAGTGCCGATGACTTCCCCCGCTCCGAGCACCTCGCCTGGAAGATCGCGCAAGTGGCCGCCGACCCGGTGGCGGTTCCCGACGACACCGCGGCAATGGTCATCAACCGGATCATCGACAACGCCGCCGTCAGCGCTGCTTCCGTACTGCGCCGGCCGGTGACCGTCGCCCGCCGACAGGCTCAGGCGCACCCATCGACCCCAGGTGCTGCGGTCTTCGGTATCGAGGGAACCTACTCCGCCGAGTGGGCCGCCTGGGCCAACGGCACCGCGGTGCGCGAACTGGACTTCCACGACACCTTCCTGGCCGCGGAGTACTCGCACCCCGGCGACAACATCCCCCCGCTGGTGGCGGTCGCCCAGCAGCTCGGGCTCTCCGGCACCGACCTGATCCGCGGCCTGGCCACCGCCTACGAGATCCAGGTCGACCTGGTCAAGGGCATCTGCCTGCACGAGCACAAGATCGACCACGTCGCCCACCTGGGACCGTCGGTGGCCGCCGGAATCGGCACCATGCTGCGGCTGGACCCCGAGGTCATCTACCAGGCGATCGGCCAGGCGCTGCACCTGACCACCGCCACCCGCCAGTCCCGCAAGGGACTGATCTCCAGCTGGAAGGCCTACGCGCCCGCCTGGGCCGGCAAGGTCGGCATCGAGGCCGTGGACCGGGCGATGCGCGGTGAGGGCGCACCCGCCCCGATCTGGGAGGGCGAGGACGGCGTGATCGCCTGGATGCTGTCGGGCAAAGACCACACCTACCAGGTGCCGCTGCCCGGCCCCGGCGAGGCCAAGCGCGGCATCTTGGACACCTACACCAAGGAGTACTCCGCGGAATACCAGAGCCAGGCGCTGATCGACCTGGCCAAGCGGCTGCGCGGGCGGATCGGCGACCTGAGCCAGGTGGCCACGATCAAGTTGCACACCAGCCACCACACCCACTACGTGATCGGGACCGGCTCCGGCGACCCGCAGAAGTTCGACCCGGACGCCTCGCGGGAGACCCTGGACCACTCGGTGATGTACATCTTCGCCGTCGCCCTGGAGGACGGCAGCTGGCACCACGTACGGTCGTACTCCCCGGAGCGTGCGCACCGTCCCGAGACCATCGCGTTGTGGCGCAAGATCTCCACCGTCGAGGACCCGGAGTGGACCCGGCGCTACCACTCGACCGACCCAGGTGAGAAGGCATTCGGAGCGCGCGCCGAGATCACCCTGGCCAGCGGGGAAGTCATCACCGACGAGCTCGCGATCGCCGACGCGCACCCGCTGGGGGCCCGGCCGTTCGAACGCAAGCAGTACATCGGCAAGTTCACCGAGCTCGCCGAGGGTGTCGTGACGGTGGCCGAGCAGGAGCGGTTCCTCGCCGCCGCCGAGGGCCTTGCGGGGCTTTCCGGTGCTCAGCTCAGTGAGCTCAACATTGTGGTCGAGCCCGCGGTGCTGGACCAGGCGCCGTCGACTCCCGACGGGATCTTCCGGTGAGTGGGCTGCTCGGGGCCGCCGCGGTCCCGGCGGACAAGCGGGCGGACTTCCGGGCCGGACTGCAATCCGGTCGGCTGCAACGGTTCCCGGGGGCGTTCTCGCCCCTGGTCGCCAAGCTGGTGGCCGAGATCGGCTTCGAGGGTGTCTACGTCTCCGGTGCGGTGCTCTCGGCCGATCTGGGGCTGCCGGACATCGGGCTGACCACGCTGACCGAGGTGGCCGGGCGCGGCGCGCAGATCGCGGCCGCCACCGAGCTACCGACGTTTATCGACGCCGACACCGGCTTCGGCGAGCCGATGAGCGCCGCCCGCACCATCACGGTGCTCGAAGACTCCGGGTTGGCCGGCTGCCACCTCGAGGACCAGGTCAACCCCAAGCGATGCGGGCACCTCGACGGCAAGGCCGTGGTGCCGACAAGTGAGATGGTCAAGCGACTGCGGGCCGCGGTCGCGGCACGTCGGGACCCGAACTTCATCATCTCCGCCCGCACCGATGCCGCTGGCATCGAAGGGCTTTCGGCCGCGATCGACCGGGCGAAGGCCTATGCCGACGCCGGAGCGGACCTGATCTTCACCGAAGCGCTGCGCGGGCCGGCCGATTTCGAACAGTTCCGTGCTGCAGTCGATGTCCCGTTGCTGGCCAACATGACCGAGTTCGGCAAATCCGAGCTGCTCACCGCTGCTCAACTCTCCGACCTCGGCTACAACGCCGTGATCTATCCCGTCACCACACTGCGGCTGGCGATGTTCGCCGTCGAAGTCGGGCTGCGGGAGATCGACACGGCCGGAACACAATCCGGGCTACTGGATCAGATGCAGCACCGCAGCCGGCTCTACGAGCTGCTGCGTTACGCCGAGTACAACCAGTTCGACTCTGAGATCTTCAACTTCACCATCCAGGGAGGCCAACGGTGACCACCGCAGAAATCCGCAAGGGACTCGCAGGTGTTGTCGTCGACACCACCGCTATCTCCAAGGTGGTACCGGAGACCAACTCGCTGACCTACCGTGGCTACCCCGTACAGGACCTGGCCGCGCGTGTGAGCTTCGAGCAGGTCGCCTACCTGCTCTGGCACGGTGAGTTGCCGACCGACGCCGAGCTGGCGCTGTTCTGCCAGCGTGAGCGGGCGGCCCGGCGGGCGGACCGGTCGCTGCTGGCGCTGGTGGAAAAGCTCCCGGAGAACTGCCACCCGATGGACGTGGTGCGCACCGCGATCAGCTACCTGGGTGCCGAGGACGCCGAAGAGGACGACCCTAGTGAGTCGGCGAACTTCGCCAAGGCGCTGCGGATGTTCGCAGTGCTGCCGACCATCGTGGCCGCGGACATGCGCCGCCGGCGCGGTCTGGACCCGATCGCGCCGCACAGCCACCTCGGCTACGCCGAGAACTTCCTGCGGATGTGCTTCGGTGAGGTGCCCGAGCCGGTGATCGTGCAGGCGTTCGAGCAGTCCATGACCCTCTACGCCGAGCACAGCTTCAACGCGTCCACCTTCGCCGCACGAGTGGTCACCTCCACCCAGTCCGACATCTACAGCGCGGTCACCGCCGCGATCGGCGCGCTCAAGGGCTCGCTGCACGGCGGGGCGAACGAGGCGGTCATGCACGACATGATCGAGATCGGTGAGCCGGCCAACGCCGCGGAGTGGCTGCACGGCAAGCTATCCCGCAAGGACAAGGTGATGGGCTTCGGTCACCGCGTGTACAAGCACGGTGACTCCCGGGTGCCGACCATGAAAGCGGCGCTGGAACGCGTCGCGGCGGCCCGCGGCGGCCAGCGCTGGTTGGACATCTACCAGATCCTGGAAGCCGAGATGTTCGCCGCCACCGGGATCAAGCCCAACCTGGACTTCCCGACCGGGCCGGCCTACTACCTGATGGGCTTCGACATCCCGATGTTCACCCCGCTGTTCGTGATGAGCCGCATCACCGGATGGACCGCGCACATCATCGAGCAGACCGCGTCCAACGCGCTGATCCGCCCGCTGAGTGCCTACTCGGGCAGTCCGCAGCGCGCCCTCAAGGCGGTCTGAGCCCGACCCGGAGCTACCATCCGGGAATGTCGCAACTGTTCCCCGATTACCGCCCGCTCTGGGAGACCGACCAGCATCGCGAACTGCGCAAGCACGCCGCGGAATTCCTGCGCAAGGAGGCCACCCCCCACCAGGAGCGCTGGGTCGCCCAACACGGCGTAGACCGCGAGTTCTGGAACAAGGCCGGCGACGCCGGCCTGCTGGGACTGGATCTGCCCGAGGAATTCGGCGGAGCCGGCGGCGACTACGCCATGCACTCGGTGGTCCAGGAAGAACTCGTCTACGCCCACGACCAGTGCTTCGGCTTCTCGGTGCATTCGCCGATCGTGGCGCACTACCTGTACGCCTACGGCAACGACGAGCAACGCAAACGCTGGCTGCCCAAGGTCATCAGCGGCGAGGCGGTGCTGGCCATCGCGATGACCGAGCCGGGTACCGGCTCGGATCTGCAGTCGGTGCGCACCACCGCGGTGCGCGACGGCGACCACTACGTCATCAACGGCTCGAAGACGTTCATCTCCAACGGAACCCACTGCGACCTGCTGGTGATCGTCGCCAAGACCGACCCGTCCCAGGGGGCCGCCGGGGTGTCGCTGATCGTCGCCGAGACCAGCGGACTGGCCGGCTTCGAACGCGGCCGGGTGCTGCAGAAGATCGGCCAGCACGGCCAGGACACCCGGGAACTGTTCTTCACCGATATGCGGGTGCCGGTCGCCAACCTGCTCGGTGAGAAGGAGGGTCTGGGCTTCTACCAGCTGATGGACCAGCTGGCCCGGGAGCGGCTGATCATCGGGACGCTGTGCGCGGCACTGGCCGAGGCGGCCGTACTGGAGGCCATCCGCTACTCCAAGGAACGCGAGGCGTTCGGCCGGCCCATCGGCAACTTCCAGCACACCAAATTCGTGCTGGCCGAATGCAAGACGGAGACGCTCGCGATCAAGACCCTGGTCGACTACGCGATCAGCCAGTACGTCGGCGGCAAGAACGACCCGATGACCGCGTCGATGGCCAAACTGTTCGCCGCCGAGAAGTCCGACCAGATCGTCGACAAGTGCCTGCAGATCTTCGGCGGCTACGGCTACATGGCCGAGTACCCGATCGCCAACATGTACACCGGGTCGCGGGTGAACCGGATCTACGGCGGCACCAGCGAGATCATGAAGGAGATCATCAGCCGGTCGCTGTGAGCGCCCGGTTTCGCCGCGCAGACCTAGAACACGTTCTAGTCTGACCGTCATGGGATTTCTCAAACCTGAACTGCCCGTTGTCGACTTCGCCGAATGGAGCAAGGGCACGCGCAGCGAGAAGATCCGGCCGATGGCCCGGCACTGGGCCGAGGTGGGTTTCGGCACGCCGGTGGTGCTGCACCTGTTCTACGTGCTCAAGATCGGCCTCTACATCCTGGGCGCCTGGCTGTTCGCGTTGAGCACCGCCGGTATCGATGGCTTCGGGCAAGTGCGGCAGTGGTGGAGCGAGCCGATCGTCTTCGAGAAGGTCGTGCTCTACACGATGTTGTTCGAGGTGATCGGCCTGGGCTGCGGCTTCGGTCCACTCAACAACCGCTTCTTCCCGCCGATGGGGTCGATCCTGTACTGGCTGCGGCCGGGCACCATCCGGCTGCCACCGTGGCCGCGGCGCATTCCGCTGACCGCTGGAACCGGCCGCACGCCGGTGGACGCCGCCTTGTACGCGGCACTGCTGGGGATGCTGCTGGTCGCGCTGGTCTCCGACGGGACCGGGCCCATTGCCGCGCTGCACACCGAAGTCGGGGTGCTGCCGCACTGGCAGATCCTGACGATTCTGGGGATCCTGGCGGTGGTCGGCCTGCGGGACAAGGTGATCTTCCTGGCCGCGCGTGGCGAGGTCTACGCCCCGCTGGCAGCGGCGTTCCTGTTCACCGGGGTCGACATGATCGTCGCGGCCAAAGCCATCTTCATGGTGATCTGGATGGGCGCGGCGACGTCAAAGCTCAACCGGCATTTCCCGTTCGTGATCTCGACCATGATGAGCAACAACCCGCTGATCCGGCCCAAGGCGCTCAAACGCGCATTCTTCAAGAACTTCCCCGAAGACCTCCGGCCGGGCGGCCCGTCGAAGGCGCTGGCGCACGTGAGCACGGCGATCGAGATGCTGGTGCCGCTGCCGCTGTTCTTCTGCCACGGGGGCCTGCCCACCGCGATCGCGGCTTTCGTGATGGTCTGTTTCCACCTGGGCATCCTGGCGGCGATCCCGATGGGAGTGCCGCTGGAGTGGAACGTATTCATGATCTTCGGGGTGCTGTCGCTGTTCGTCGCGCACGCCGATCTCGGGCTGTCCGACCTCAACAACCCGCTGGCGGTCGCGCTGTTGTTCGCCGTCAGCGCGGGCACGGTGGTGGTGGGGAACCTGTTCCCGCGCAAGGTTTCGTTCCTGCCCGGGATGCGGTACTACGCCGGGAACTGGGACACCACGCTGTGGTGCCTGAAGCCGTCGGCCGAAGAGAAGATCGCGCGCGGCATCGTCGCGATCGCCAGCATGCCCGCCGCGCAGCTGGAACGCTTCTACGGCAGTGCGGAAGCCGCGCAGATCCCGATCTACATGGGATATGCGTTCCGCGGCTTCAACACCCACGGCCGGGCGCTGTTCAGCCTGGCGCACCGGGCGATGGCCGACGGCGACGAGAGCGACTACTCGCTGACCGATGGGGAGCGGATCTGTTCGACGGCGGTCGGCTGGAACTTCGGTGACGGCCACATGACCAATGAGCAGCTGATCGAGGCGCTGCAGCAGCGCTGCGGATTCGAGCCGGGGGAGGTGCGCGTGGTGATCCTCGACGCGCAGCCGATCCATCGCCAGACCCAGGCCTACCGGCTGGTGGACGCCGCCACCGGTGAGTTCGAACGCGGCCACGTCAAAGTGGCGGACATGGTGGAGCGCCAGCCCTGGCAGGACGACCTGCCCATATACGTCGATCGCGCCGCCGCGGTGTGATCCAGATAACTGGTACAACCAGTTGACCAGTGGGGTGGGTTGCCTGAGCATGTAGACCATGGACCTGGCGCCCATTTCCCGCACCGCGCTCTCCGACACGATCTTTGTGCGGCTTGTCGAAGAGATTCTGACCGGACGCCTGCTGGCCGGTGAGCCGCTTCCGTCGGAGCGCGAACTGGCGCTGACTCTGCAGGTCAACCGGCATGCGGTCCGCGAAGCACTCAAGCGGCTGCAACAGGCGGGACTGGTCCGTATCAGTCACGGCGGAAAGACCCGGGTGCTGGACTGGCGCCAAAGCGCCGGTCTGGATGCCCTGACCGGGTTGGCCGTCGCCGGGGCGATCCCGGCGCGCCAGATCATCGGCGACGTCGCGGTGATGCGACGCTCGATCGCCGCGGACGCCGCGCGGCTCTGCGCGCGGAACGCTTCGGGAGAACAGCGGGCCGCGATCACCGCGGCTGCCGCGGAGTATCCGACCTCCGGGGACCTCACCGCGGTCAGCGACGCCGACTTGGCGTTCTGGATCGCCGTAATTGACGGGTCCGGCAATATCGCCTATCGGCTGGCTCTCAACACCTTGGTCGCCGCGTACGACGAGATCGGCCGCGACGCCATCTACGCGCTGGGTGCCGCCGAGTTCGCCGATCGCAGCGCCCACATCGACCTTGCCGCCGCGATCGCCGCCGCCGACGAGGAGGCGGCGTACCGCCTCGCCGACGAGTTGCTGACCCGGTTCGTCACGGCCTGCCAGGCCGGCGCCGAGGGGGAGGGATAGCCGTATGTTCGACCTGATCGCGCACGCCATCCCGGTCTTCGTACTCTGCCTGCTGCTGGAAGTCGTGTCGTTCGCCGTGCGGCCCGACGACGACGAGCGCGGCTACGAACTGCGCGATACCGGCACCAGTCTGACGATGGGCATCGGCAACGTGATCATCAACATCGGCTGGAAGCTGGTGGTGCTGGCGGTCTTCAGCGGGGTCTATCTGCTGGCGCCGGTTCACCTTCCGGCCGCCAACCCGCTGACCTGGATCGCGCTGTTCGTCGCCGACGACTTCGCCTACTACTGGTATCACCGCACCCACCACACCATCCGGGTGTTCTGGGCCAGCCACGTGGTGCACCACTCCAGCCAGCACTACAACCTGTCCACCGCCCTGCGTCAGACCTGGACGCCGTTCACCGCGGTCCCGTTCTGGATCCTGTTGGCGTTCGCCGGTTTCGCCCCGTGGATGATCCTGCTGCAGCAGTCGGTCAGCCTGCTCTACCAGTTCTTCATCCACACCGAGCGGGTCGGCAAGCTCTGGCGGCCAATCGAGTTCGTCTTCAACACCCCGTCACACCACCGGGTGCACCACGGGGCGAACCCGCAATACCTCGACAAGAACTACGGCGGAATCCTCATCGTGTGGGACCGGCTGTTCGGCACGTTTGAGCCCGAGGACGAGCGCGCGGTCTACGGGTTGACCAAGAACATCGACACGTTCAATCCGGTGCGGGTGGCCACCCACGAGTACGTCGCTATCTGGCGCGACATCCGCGCGGCGCGTAGTTGGCGTGCGGTGTGGGGCCACCTGTTTCGCGGCCCGGGATGGGCACCGGCCGGTTAGGAGTTGGGCTTGACCCACTCGTCGTAGAACGGCGGCATCGCCGAGGCCCGGGAGGTGAACTGCGGGTCGCGCTTCTCCAGAAACGCGCGCACCCCGTCGGCGCCGTCACCGATGCTGGTGTAGAACATCGCCAACGAGTCCACCCGGTGCGCCTCGACCGGGTCGGGCTGCGCGGAGTTGCGGTAGAGCATCTGGCGGATCAACGCGAACGAGACCGGCGAACGGCCCTTGGTCCAGGCGTCGGCGATCGCCCGTGCCTCGGCCAGGAGTGTCTCTGGTTCGTGGACGGACTGGGCGATCCCGCAGGCGCGCGCGCCCTCGGCGTCGAGGATGTCAGCACGGTAGAGCAGATCCAAAGCCGTTGGCACACCGACGATGCGGGGCAGGAACCACGTGGAGCAGGCCTCCGGGGTGATCCCCAGCTTCCCGAACACCAGGCCGAAGCGTGCCTTGGTCGAGAACAGCCGGGCGTCCATCGCCAGCATCATGGTGGCGCCGATGCCGACCGCGGCGCCATTGACCGCGGCGATCACCGGCTTGCGACAGCCGTAGATCGCCAGCGTCACCCGTCCGCCGGTGTCGCGCACCCGGGCCAGCTCCGGGTCGTCGAGGTCGGCCATGTCGGCCAGTGACGGCGACTTGGACTCGTCGAGCCCGAACACGTTGCCCGAGCTGGACAGGTCCATGCCCGCACAGAACGCGCGCCCGGAGCCGGTGACGATCACCGCGCGGACGGCGTCGTTGTTGTTGACCTCGACGAAGGTGCGCTCCAGCTCCTCGGCCATTTCGACGGTGAACGCGTTGAGATTGTCCGGTCGGTCCAGGTACACGGTGAGAATGCCGTCTTCGACCTCGTGACGCAGCGTGTTCAACTCCATGCGCCGAGGCTAGTTGCACCGATCTGTTGACTCTGCCCCCGGGGGAGATTCGAGACTGGACTGCATGCCGACACTGTTGCCCATCGGGGACTTCTCCCGGATGACCTATCTGACCGTCAAGGCGTTGCGGCTCTATCACGAGCGCGGCCTGCTGGCGCCCGTTCAGGTCGATCCCTCATCGGGGTACCGCTACTACAGCCCGGGCCAGGTGCCGATCGCCCAAGTCATCCGCCGGCTGCGTCTACGACTAGTTTAGCTATCCTAGCTAGGGGCGCTTCCCGGTGAGTTTCTCTTTCAATCATCAGCGTCCGCCCACATAATGTCGGTTGGGGATTCTGATGCCGCAGCGTTCGTACGCCGCTGGGTCGATTCAAGGTCGCGACGATCCCGAATGAAGTCGGGATCCGCCACTTCCGTCTCAACCTGCCGCATCATCTCGATTGTCTCGTCGAGGAGCTCGGGTTTGCCATGCCCTTGAGCCATAGCGATACCCACATCAGCGAGTACTCGATAGTTGTAGCGATCGTGGGGTGCGTGCGCGACGCACTCGCGAGCAACCCTGGCTGCTTCCAGGAGCATCGCGAAGCGGTCGCTGTCTTGTAGTCCAGGAGCTGTCTCGGCACGACGAATCAGCAATGTTGCTTGGTAGCGTTTGATAATCGAGTCTTTCCCGATCTCGCGTCGAGCCACCCGGATTGCTTGATCGGCTTCGTCGTACTTACCTTCTTCAAGTAGCAATCGGATGAGTCGCCGCCTTGGGGTCCGTTCGGCAGGAACTACGTCGATCAACCTCCGAAGAAGCTGTTCGCGCTGACCTCGATCGGTGAGGCGCTGGATCCCCATTTCGTGCGCTGCCATGCCGCGCGCTGTTTCCAGTTCTACGAATTGCGTGGGGTTCAAACCATCGATCAATCGCTCGATTAAACGGAACAGCTCGCCCTCGTCGGCGAACTTATATTTGGCGATCGTTTCTGCGATCACGTCGTGCCGCGTCGTCAAGCCATACAAGCCGTCCTTCGGTTTAATGTCGTATTCTGACACCACGTCTTCCATGCGCCCTAGCAGATTAAAGAACCCGCCAGCTTCGACCTGGAGGAGGCGCAGCACCAGCTGCCGATGCACTTTCCCGCCCATTGCTTGTATTGCTGCTACATAGCGGTAGACCTTCTGTGCATCTTCATCGAGTTCCGCAAATTCGCGTAGCACAATTGTGTCAAGCTGCTCTGTCTGGAAGATATTCTTCAGGCACACATACATTTCGGAGCTACAGCGCTCGCGCAAACGTCGAATTTTGTCATCAAAGCCTAACCGCAGGAAATCATCTTCTACGAGGTTACGGATCTCCTGTTTTCGATCTACAAGGTTAATTAAGGACCGGAGGTCACTTTCCGCCAGCGAGGACAAGCGCTCAATGGTGCCGCGGCTGAAAAAGAAGGGTGATTTGGGGCGTGTCTTCCATTGGGACGTGTTAACGGTGACAACCAGGCGGAGGAACGGACGATCGATCTTGCCCAAGCCATCTACGAGGCGATTTACGGTCCCTAGATTTCTGGCGCAGTCATCGATCAGGAGCATCCCTTGCCTTTTTGCGCTGCGGAGGGACGCCTCCACGTTGAGCCAAGCTTGGACGTCGAGCGGGTAGTCATTCTGATGCTCCCATGCAACGAATCGTTCCGTATGGCGGCGGTACATTAGGCGTCTTGCAAGAGTGGTCTTACCGACCCCGGCAGCACCAGACAATACGAGGAAATAGCCACGCCGCTGATTTTGGGCCTCAAATAGAAGGTCCTCGCGGTGACGCTGAATGGTGAAGTTATGGTGTATATCCGCATACGATCCGGGACTCCCGTTGAACAAGCGAACGATATTCGGTGTCAAGCCGCTGGCGTGGTCAACCGCAATAGTGGTCGTCGCAAGACTGGGCGGGAGGGTTCCGGGAGAACTCGCCGAGTGCGTCAAGGCATTGCCACTCGGTGGAGGCTGTAGCGAGCCAAGCTGGAATAGAAAATCTTCTAGGGTTCCCGCTGCAACTTGGATTCCACGCTGCTCAAGGAGTTTGGCCCGGTCGGGGTCGTAGTCGTAAACCAGTAGATAAATTCGCCCTGGCACGCCCTCCATTCGAAGGCTGCCGACCGTCTTCGCAAGATCGCGCAAATGAGCGTCCGTCAAAGATTGGCCGATTATCAGGGTGGTGCTGGATATCATTTGAAGCTGGAGGCTTGAGAATAGTGCTTGACGGTATTTCTCGACATCTTCGTAGTCGACCTCGGTCAAGACCATCTGAGCGTGATCGCCAAGTGCGATATCTTTGCTGATGCACCCATGTATTTTGTAGAGAGGGACGATGTTATCGTTCGAGGATTTAGTAGAAAACTCATAGTTGGTTCGAACTACATTCAGCTCGGTCTTTGATAGCTTGTAGGATTTTTCAACCAATTGATCGAAATTAGTGGTGTAGATAGCTTTCCAATTGAACGCAGGTAAAGCCAACATTCCGCCGGTCGGCTCCAGGTCGTTGAGCCGTCGGCGCACCGCCAGCACAAGGTCTTTGCGCCCTAGCCGGTTTTCGAAGATGCCTGCGATTTCGGATAGATCGTCGCCGTCGGGTACAGGTGAGAGCTTCCCTGCGAGGTGCCTCGCGAGAGCCGCGCCTGTCGGCGCCCCGGACGGTATCGATGCTCCAGCGCCGAGCAGAAGCGCTGTTCTTGCTGGCTCAATAGCGTTCGCCAGCTCTGTTAGCTCCAATTTTCTCCCCACACTGGATCGCAGTTTGTTTCCCTGTTGTCCATGTGGTTGTAACATGTAATAGCAGCGAAGTCTCAGACCTGCCGGGCTTGCTCGCGAGCGCGTCGCACGCTCGAAGTCGCAGTCGGTTCTGGGGCATCCCGCCGAGGGGGTTAGCTACCGTCGGAGTTCGTGGGATTACCTGCCTTCCAGGCTTTGATGCGTCTAGTACTCGCGGCTAGCCACGGGACGGACCAAAGCTGCATGCACAGAGAAGAGACTCGGCGGCGCTGAGTGTTTCGTTGAGGGTGGGCAGGCAATGCTGCCTAGCGGCAAGCAGGAGCTTTTTACCAATCGGGCGGCTTGGGCTATAACGCACATGGCCCAAGCCGGCCTACTCGTTAGGCCCGAACGGGGCCCGCATTGATGTTCGGGACTACCCAGATGGGGTGGAGGCCTGTACGTATTAGCACAGTTCCCCGAGTGGCGAGACTTCTGGAATCGCAGCAAGAGTGAGAAAGCAGAACAAGCCCGACGACGTAATTGCAGGGGAGGCGTCGCCGAATGAGGCCGTCCGTACTTTGTTCCGGCGGCGGAACTGGCGGGCGCGGTACACCGCGGGGCGTTCGTCGAAGTGGATCGCACCTACGTCGCTTTGGGCACGCACGTCGTCGAAGGCGAACTCGGTGTCAACGGGCCAATCCGCGAGTATTACCTGGTGTCCGGCTATGACACCGACGGCTTGGCGTAATTCCATTGGCAGACCACGCCGACGGCGGTTACCGATGGAGAATCCTGGCCGACCCCCAGGGCAACGAGTTCGACATCTTGGCGGCCTGACTGCAGGACGGCACCCTGCCGGACGGCTCCGCGATCCGATGGAGCTTCCGCGACATCGGCCCGGACTCCTTTCGCTGGCGAGACGAACGCAGCGACGACGGGCGCACCTGGGTGCTCAAGCAGGAGTATCTCGCCCGTCGCCGCTGAATCCGGTGTCACGCGCTAACAGCGTCCTTCGCACTGGCGGTCGGCAAGAAGCGGGGCGCGATGCCCGCCGCGGTGGTCGCGACCGCCGCCGATCCCAGCGCCTGAGCCCAGCCGATCGGACCCAGCGGCGTGCATCCCATGAACTGGCTGATACCGGGGATGCTGATCAACAGTGCCATTGCCGCGAACGACCCGCCCGCGGTCGCCAGCAGCACCGGCGAGCGTGACTCCAACAGTGTCTGGCCCAGCTGGGTGGTCACCAGGGCGACCAGCGCCACGGTGGATGCGCGTCGGGGAAAACCGGTCAGCCGCGCCATGAACCAGGCCGCAAGGGTTGCGCTGGCCGTGGTCGTGCCACGCAGCGCCACCGCGCGCAACAGTGCCTTCTCGTCGGGCCCGCGACCCCCGAAGGGCATGGGCCGCCGGGGTTGGCTGATCGCCAGCGCCGTGGCCGGGAACGCGTCGGTCACGATGTTGACCAGCAGCAGTTGCCGGGTGCTCAACGGTGACTGACCGGTCAGGGCGCTGCCGATGATCGCGAACAGTGCGCCGCTGGCGTTACCGCCCAGCAGCACCGCCACCGCCGCCTGCACCCGCTGCCACAGTTGGCTGCCCTCGTTGAGGGCGTCCAGCAGGGTCTCGATGCGGCCGTCGAGCAGCACCACGTCGGCGGCCGTGTGGGCGGCGTCGCTGCCCTGGGCGACGATCCCGATGCCGACCGTGGCGGCCCGGATTGCGGCGGCGTCGTTGGCGCCGTCGCCGACCATCGCCGACACCTTGCCGCTGCGTTCCAGCGCCTGCACCACCTGCACCTTGTTCGCCGGCGACATCCGGGCGAACACCACCCGCTCGGCCACCGCGCGTTCCTGCTCCTTACCCGAGAGGGTTTCCCATTCCGAGCCGGTGATGACCTGATCGGGAGCCAGCTGCACACCCATCTTGCGGGCGATGGCCCGGCCGGTGGTCGGGTGATCACCGGTGATCATCCGCACCGGTACCTGCCGGCGGTGCAGCTCGGCGAGCAGGCCGGCAGACCCGGCGCGCGGGGTGTCGGCGATGCCGACGAAGCCGACCAGGGTCAAGCCCTCGGCGCACTGCTGGGCCATGGCCGCGAGCTGGGCTTCGGGGTCGTCAGGATCGGCCGAAAGCGACTGCACCTGAGCGGGACTGAGCTCACGCCGGGCTACCGCGAGCACCCGCAGTCCTTCGTCGGCCAGTTGCTCCACCACATCGTGGATATCGGCCGCGACATCGTCGCAGGCAGCCAGCACCACCTCGGGTGCCCCCTTGATGGTCAATTCGGTGCCGAACACCGATGCCGCGAAGGGCCGCCCGGAACGGAACGGCAGATGGGCGTCGGCGGCCCCCGGCGCGACGGCGCCGGGCACGGATTCGGCCGCCGCCACGATCGCGGCGTCGGTGGCGTCGACGTGGCTCTGTCCCTTGGCCGACGGGGTCGCGCGTACCGCGCAACGCAGCACCTCGTCACGGGAATGACCGGCTGCCGTCCGCACCTCGGTGACCCGCAACCGGTTCTCGCTCAACGTGCCGGTCTTGTCGAAGCACACCACGTCGACGCGGCCCAGGGCCTCAACGGAGCGGGGGACCCGCACCAGCACACCGGATTTGGTGAGGCGCTGCGCCGAGGCGTGCTGAGCCAGCGTCGCCACCACCGGCAGGCCCTCGGGGACAGCGGCGACGGCCACCGACACTCCGTTGGCCACCGCCTGCTGCAGCCGGGTGGCCCGCAACACCCCGAGCACGCTGACCAGACCGCCGGCCATCAGACTCAGCGGCCAGGTCCGGCTGGTGATCTGTCCGAGCTGATGGGTCAGGCCGATATCCCCGTGCCGGCTGGTGACAAGGTCGGCGGCGCGCCGCACCTCGGTGTCGGGACCCACCGCGGTCACCAACGCCAGACCGGTCCCGGAGGCCACGGTGGTGCCCGCGAACAGCATGCAGCGCCGCTCGGCCAGCTCGGCGCCCGGAGTGGCGTCGATCTGCTTGGTCACCGGCAACGACTCACCGGTCAGTGAGGCCTCGTCGACCTCCAACTTCTCCAGTTCGATCACCCGGGCGTCCGCGGGCACCACATCGTCGGGACCCACCTCGATCAGATCACCACGCTGCAGCTGCTCGGGGAGCACTTGAACACGGTCGCGTGTGCCGTCGGGCCGGATCGTCACCTTCCAGGCGGGCGGGATCTGCTCGGCCAGTAGCCGATCCAGCCGCAGCTCGGCACTCAACCGTTGACCGGCCGCCAGGACGGCGTTGCTGGCCAGGACAGAGCCGACCATGAGCGCGTCGATTGGTGCGCCCAGCAGCGCGGTGGCAGCGGCACCCAGTCCGAGGACGGGCGTCAGCGGGTCGGACAGTTCGTCACGCACCGCATCGAGGAACTGCCAGACCACGTGCCGCTTGGCGGTGCCGGCGTCCGGTGCGAAGTCGGGCTGCGACGGCGAGGCCAAGGCGGCACGCACCTGTTCGACCGACATCGCATGCCATTCGTCGACCGGGACCGGCCGGGGCAGCGGCGCCGTGATCACCTGGCGGGCCGACCAGTAGCCGGACACCAGACCCACGGCCGCGCCCAGCGCGACCGGTTCGGGACCGCGTCCTCGCACCGTGGGAATGAGCAGCATCGAACCCAATGCCGAAGCGCCGGTGGATAAGGCGATACCAAGGCGGGTGGCCGCCTGGGCTGCGGGCAGGGCATGCAGTACCCGCCACACCCCGGACAAGTCATCGACGATCAGGTCCGCCACCGGCTCGCTGGCGTCGGGCAGGATGCCGACGCCGAGGTCGGCCGCCGACAGCGCCTGGGTAGCCGTCGAGGAGATCACCGCGACGGTGTGGCCTTCCTGCTGGTAGTCGCGCACCGCGTCGAGCAGCGCTTCGTCAATCGAATCGCCTGTCATTGGAGCGATTTCGTCGAACGCGGGCCGAAGTACACCCAGGCCGATGGCGTCGTCCGCGGTCACTGTCTGCACCTGGGCGCGCTGTGTCTCAGCGAGTGTCGCTGCCGCCAGCGGATGCGGCGCCGGAGCAAACAGTGCCTCGGTGCCGGGGCGGCCGGTGACGGGATGCCAACCTGGCCGCAGGTCACCTTCCTCGAGCATCGCCCGGGCGCTCTCCCAGGCGGTCAGATCCTTCTCGTCGGCGCCGCGAACGCGCGCCAAGCGCAACGATTCGGTCCGCAGCACCCGCGGATCGAAGACCACCACGTTGACGCGGTCCAGCCGGCGCAGGCTGTCAGGGTCGATCTGCAGTGCCTCGTCGCGGTTGGCCAGCCCGCGTCCCAACGTCGCGGCGAACGATTCGTGAGTGGCTCGGGTCGCTTTGGGCACCGCGATCAGTGCGGCATTGCCGGCCAGTTCGGGGTCGCGACTGATCGCGGCGACGACGGCTGCGCCGATCGCCTGAATCCAGGTCCCGCGTTGCAGGTTTTGGTCGACCGGGCTCTCCGGGGATTCCGCCGTGCGCTGGGCGGACCCGGCAGCCGGACGGGCCAGCTCCGGCTCGCGCCGCGCCCAGGCCCGGGCGTCAGCGCGCGCTTCGGCGGCCCTGATGGTGTTGATCGCCAGGTCCACGGCCAGCATCGACGGCGCCGCACCGAGTGCGTTGACGGCGGTGGTCGCCATCCCCAACGCAGTGGCGGTGGCGCGCTTGCCGATTCGTTCCTCCAGCAGACGGCGCAGTTGTGGCTGGTGGTCCAGGGTGATGACAGCGCCCTGGAGACTGGAGGGCAACCGGCGAAGCCGCAGGACGCGACTGGCAACTGCGAGACCCAGGCCGACGGCGTTGATGCCGGCCATCGCGGCGCTGCTGACCGCTATCAGACCATCGCCGGGTTCGGGGGCCGGGCGAAGGTGTCGCCGTGGGTGCTCGACCTCCGCCGGTGGGTCGGCAACCACGTCATAGCCCGGTTCGGCATCGTCGATCAGGGCGGGTATCGAGGGGGGCATCGGTCTCCTTCGCTCGGCGACCGAATCCTTGGAGATAGCCCGCGGGACCTTCGGTCGACATGGTGAATCGTCCGAAGGTCTCGCTCGCGAAAGTCCTGGGTCCGCTGAATGACCGGGCGGGTCGAACCGCCGTATTGACGACCATTCACATCCGCCACTGGTGTGGCGGGTAGGAACTACTCCCCTTCCCGACCGAACTTAGGGCCGGCAGGCAGCGGACAGCTGAACGTCGGCGAGACCCGACTTGAAATGCCGGTGAATGCTCTGCGTTGCAGACGGTTTCGCGCCGGTTTCAGGAGCGCGGCGACCAATAGGCGAGCATCTCGGCGAAGGTGTCGAATGCGGGTTTCGAAATGCCGTAGGGAGCCTCGAAGTGCAGGCTCAACGGGAAGCCCAACTCGGCCACGCCGTCGATCACCCGCTTATACAGATCGAGCAACAGGCGACGTTTGACGTCAGGTTCGCCTGCGGCCAGAGTCCGGACGAAGTCCTGCTCGGCGGCGACGGCCTCATTCCCCGGGTCCTGGATCAGCCAATCGATCAGCCCGACTTTGGACTCCATCTTCGGCACGAAGCCGAACGACAACAGGACCTCCGGCCGGTGGTCACTGACGTTCTTGAAGTCGCGGAGGAATCCCACAATCGCATCGGAGTAGAGCAGCTGCGTCATCCCGAAGGTGGCGCCCCGGTCACATTTGAAGGCGAAGCGTTCCTGCTCTGAGTCTCGTGTCGGGATGAGGATGACACCCCGGTGGTCGACCAGATCGTCGAATTTCGACAGGGCATCGGTGGGTGCGACGCCGCCGCCCTCACCGTCGTTCAGCGTGCGCGGGACACCGACGAAGATGATTCCGTCAAATCCGGCCTGGCGCAGACCCGACAGTCGCGTCCGCAGTGCCGTCTCGTCGAGGAAGGCGGTGACCTGCGTGCACAGCCCGTGTACGCCGGGCAGTTCGGGGTGAATGACCGACCAGAAGTCGGAGACATCGAGTTTGGGTTGGATCTCGACCGGCCGATCGTCATCCTCGGGGATCAACCCGGGGATCATGACATGACCGATCCGGCCCGCGATACCCGCTTGCTCGGATAACTGCAGGACCTTGTGGGCCTCTTCGCGGGCGTGCTCGACTCCGCGATCGGTATTGGGCGGCACCAATTCCAGTGCAATGGTGTTCAACGGCACCAGGGGACTCCGTATCTCATTAGAACGGACATGTTGCGCCCCAGAGACAGCTCTGGGGCGCAACATGTCAGACGGTCACAGGCTGGCGCGAGCTTCCTTCGCGGCGGCGACCAGGTTGGCCAACGACGCGTTCACCTCGTCGGGCTTACGGGTTTTCAGGCCGCAGTCCGGGTTGACCCAGAGTCGTTGCGCCGGAACAGCATCCAGCGCCTCGCGTAGCGAAGCGGCCATCTCGTCGGTGGACGGAACCCGCGGCGAGTGGATGTCGTAGACACCCGGCCCCACCCCGTTGGAGAACCCGATCGCGTTGAGGTCGTCGAGCACCTCCATGTGCGAGCGGGCCGCCTCGATCGAGGTGACGTCGGCGTCCAGGTCGGCGATCGCACCGATCACCTCGCCGAACTCCGAGTAGCACAGGTGGGTGTGGATCTGCGTCGCATCGGAGACCCCCGAGGTGGCCATCCGGAACGAGCCGACCGCCCAGTCCAGGTAGGCCGCCTTGTCGGCGTCGCGCACCGGCAGCAGCTCGCGCAGGGCGGGCTCGTCGACCTGGATCACCGCGATGCCGGCCTTCTCCAGGTCCACCGTCTCCTCGCGGATGGCCAGCGCCACCTGGTAGGCGGTGTCGGCCAGCGGCTGGTCGTCACGGACGAACGACCAGGCCAGGATGGTGACCGGACCGGTGAGCATGCCCTTGACCGGCTTGTCGGTCAGCGACTGGGCGTAGGTGGCCCAGGCAGTCGTCATCGGGTGCGGCCGCGTGACGTCGCCGAACAGCACCGGCGGACGCACGCAGCGGCTGCCGTAGGACTGCACCCAGCCGTTGCTGGTGGCGAAGAAGCCGTCCAGCTGCTCGGCGAAGTACTGCACCATGTCGTTGCGCTCCGGCTCGCCGTGCACCAGCACGTCCAGGCCCAGCTCCTCCTGCAGCTTGATGACGGCCGCGATCTCGGCCTTCATCCGGTTGGTGTACTCCGCCTCGTCGATCTCTCCGGCCACCAGCGCGGCACGGGCCTTGCGGATCTCCACGGTCTGCGGGAACGAGCCGATCGTGGTGGTCGGCAACGGCGGCAGGTGCAGCCGCTCGTCCTGCGCGGCGCGGCGCGCCTCGGCCGAACCACGCTGAATCCCGGCCGCCTTGATCTTGGCGATCTCCGCGCGCAGCGCGGCGTTGTTCAGCCGCGGGTCGGACTTGCGCGACGCGACCGCGGCGTTGGACGCGGCGATCTCGTCGGCCACCGCTTCGCGGCCCTCACGCAGGGCGCGGGCCAGGGTGGCCACCTCGGTCACTTTCTCGGCGCCGAACGCCAGCCAGCTGCGCAGCCCGTCGTCCAGACCGGTCTCGGGCTCCAGCGAGTAGGGCACGTGCAACGTCGAGCACGACGTAGACACAGCTACGGCACCGGCTGGGCCCAGCAGCGCCGCCAGCTTGGCCAGCGCGGCCTGCAGGTCGGTGCGCCAGATGTTGCGGCCGTCGACGACACCGGCGACCAGCGTCTTGGAGGCCAACTCCGGCACTGCGGCGATGGCGGTGTTGGGGCCGTAGACCAGGTCGACGCCGATCGCCTCGACAGGGGTGCGGGCCAGGGCCGGCAGCCCGGCGCCGGGGTCGCCGAAGTAGGTGGCCACGAAGATCGACGGCCGCTTGCTCAGCCCGCCGAGGCGGTTGTACACCTGCTCGGCCAGCGCGGGGGCGTCGGCAGAGATGTCGGTCACCAGCACCGGCTCGTCGATCTGTACCCACTCGGCGCCGGCGTCGGCCAGCTTGCCCAGCAGCTCGGCGTAGACATCGGTCAGCTCGTCGAGGCGGGAGATCGGCGCAGGCGCACCGTCGACGGCCTTGCTGAGCAGCAGGAACGTGACCGGTCCGATGATCACCGGACGGGCCACGTTTCCGCCGAAGCCCTGTTCCTGGGCCTCGGCGAGCTCGGAGAGCACCTTGGCGGGGTTCAGCGTGAACGTCGTGTCCGGGGCGATCTCGGGAACGATGTAGTGGTAGTTGGTGTCGAACCACTTCGTCATCTCCAGCGGAGCGATCTCCTTGTTGCCCCGGGCCGCGGCGAAGTAACGGTCCAGCTCGTCGGCGACGCCGGCTACCCGGGCCGGGAGAGCACCCAGCAGCACCGCGGTGTCGAGCATCTGGTCGTAGTAGGAGAACGTGTTCACCGGCACCGAGTCCAGCCCGGCGGCGGTCAGCTGAGCCCAGGTGTCGCGGCGCAGGCCGGCGGCCACCTTCTTCAGTTCGTCCTGGCCGATCCGGCCGGCCCAGTAGCTTTCGGTGGCGCGCTTGAGTTCACGTCGAGGCCCGATTCGCGGCGAGCCGAGAATGGTTGCGGTAAAAGGTTGAACGGTCACGATGTGGTCCTTCAATTGACGAGGGTGGGTCAACGCCAGCAGCCGCCCAGCTGATCCGGTCCCGTGCCTATATAAAGCACTATAACCCTCAAAACCAGACGCCCATTCCGCGAGGCGTTGATCCGCTGGGCGCGGCGCGCCCAGCACAACGGGCAGGTATTCGGACTCGCAGGCGCGCACCGAGGTGCTCCTAGTGGCCGTCGCTTCCCAGTCGGTGGGCGAACCCGTGACCAGTGCTTTGTGACGGCGGTCGTTCCTGCATACCGCTGCGGGACAGTCCCGGATTCTCACCGGGTTCCCTCTCGCGCTCCGCGGAAAACCGCGTTGCGCTCGATGCCGAAACCGCCTTGCGGCGACGACGGCAAACCAGTTGCGTGATCGAGATTACCCTGGCCGACCGGCCGCAAGTGCCTCCGGGATGGGCGTCTGGCCGTCGTTGAACTCGATGGTGCGCCCGACCGTCGAGTCGTTGGACAGGCAGGCCGCGATCGCTAACGCGACGTTGCCGCGTGACACCTGTCCTTTGTTGGCGTCCGGGCCGACGGCGATCCGGCCGGTCGCAGGATCGTCGGTGAGTCGGCTCGGCCCCAGCACCGTCCAGTCCAGATCCGTGGCCCGCAGGTGGGCGTCGGCGGCGGCCTTGGCCTGCGCGTACGGGAAGAACGGATCCTCTTCGGGAACACCATGGTCGGGGCCGGCGCCGAAATAGGACACCATCACGAACCGCCGGACACCGGCTTTCGCGGCGGCGTCGATGCTGCGGATCGCCGCGTCGCGGTCCACGGCGTAGGTGCGTGCCGGGTTGCCACCGCCGGCGCCGGCGGAGAACACCACCGCGTCATGGTCGGCCACGAGCCGGGCCAGGCCGTCGGTGTCGAGCTGCTCGATATCGGCCACCACCGGGACCGCGCCGGTGACCGCGACCTCTTCGGCGTGGTCGGGGTTGCGGAACACCGAAGTGACCTGGTCGCCCGGTTCATGCGGCGGTTCGGTCAGGATCCGGGCGAGTAGCAGGGCGACCTTGCCGTGGCCGCCGATGATCACGATGCGCGCCATGGAATCGACGCTACCTGCTGCGGTTCTGAGGTCTACCTGCCTGGGCCGTTGGGCCACTTGAGCAATGAGCCGGCATCGACGCGGATGTGCTGGCCGGTGATGTAGCGCGCGTCATCGCTGGCCAGGAACACCCCGAGGTTGGCCATGTCTTCAGGCTCCACGTAGGGGATCGGCATGGCCTGGAAGAGAGTGAACAGCGGCTCGGCGTCCTCGCGGGTGGCCTTCTTGCCTTCGGCGGTCAGGTCGGGACGGAACATCGAATACATGCCGTCGTTCTGCAAGAGGTGGGTGTTGCAGTTGGTCGGGTGAATGGCGTTGACCCGGATCATCCTGGGCGCCAGGTGTAGAGACATCTCGTCGACGTACTCCATGACGATGCGCTTGCTCCAGCCGTAGCCGGCGCCGCCCGGCCCCATGTTCGGGTTGTCGGTGGTTCCGCGGATCATCCCGGCGGTCGAGCCCGTGACGATGATGGATGCCCCGTCGGGCAGATGCGGAATGGCGACGGCAACCGTGTTCATCACGCCCAGCAGGTCCACGTCGGAGGCGTCGACGAACTGCATCGGGTCCGGCTTGCCCATCGCCATCGGCAGAATTCCCGCGTTCGCGACCACGATGTCGATCCTGCCCAGATCGGCCATCCCGGCCTCGACCGCGTCGCGCAACTCGTGGCGCTCGCGGACGTCGGCGATCCGGGCGACCACCCGTCGGCCGAGTTCCTTGACCGCCCGTTCGGTTTCGGCCAGATCGTCGGGGGTGGCAAGCGGGTAGGGGTTCGACTCGATCTGGCGACAGATGTCGACGGCGATGATGTCGGCACCTTCTCTGGCCATCGCGAGGGCATGGGCACGCCCCTGCCCCCGGGCAGCACCGGTGATGAATGCGACCTTGCCGCTGAGCTTTCCGGACATGGACCGAACCTATGCGACCGCTTGGCCTTTATCAATAGGTTTCGGAACAAAACTTTGGTAGCACCCCGGGTGGGGTGTTGCTACCCGGTGGGTTTGCGCTGCGCGGCCCCCCGGACCAGCGTGTCGCGGGCCAGGGTCAACGCGGTACGGGTGCCCTGGCCCCGCACGATGTTCTCCGGAATCCACAGCAAGTCCATCACGCATCGCGACAACATCTCCATGGAGGGAGTCTCGATTCGGATTTCGCCCGAGCGGGTCCCGTCGGACAACAGCGACTTGAGCTGTCGCAGCCGGGTGGTGAATGCCAGGCCGGGGTTGGGAGTGTCCGGCGGGGAATAGCGCATCCACGCGAGCTGGATCTTCCACTCATCTGGGAACTGTTCCAGGGCATTGATATTGATCCAGCTCAGGGCGTCGAGTTTCTCAATGGGCGTTGCGTCCGCGCGCAGCACGGCCGCGAACCCGCCACCGGCTTTGGCTCCGAACGACGCCATGATCGATGCCAGGAGTTCGTCCTTGGAACCGATCAATCGGTAGACCGTGCCGGTTCCCATTCCCGCCGCGGAAGCGATGTCGCGAACGGTGGTGACCTCGTAGCCCTTGCTGCCGAACTCAGCGCGAGCCACCGCGCGAATGTGCGCGGCCTTGTCGTTGTCTTCCGCCGGATTCTCGTCAGCCCAGGTCTTGATTGCCTCTTCGGCGGCGACGAAGGCGGGGGAGTGGTCCAACTCCTCATCGCTGTGCTCACGGGCGGCCAAGCCCTGCAACATGATGCGGCTGAGCAGCGCTGCGGTCTGATCAGCGGCCGCCTTGTGCCGAATGACGTCCAGCCCTACGTGCATCATCGACTGACAGATCCGGTCGGCCAGCGTCGGCAGGTCGATATCGGGCCGGATGTAGCCGCTCCATCGTGCGGCCCGCAGCGTCTGCAGCATCGCCTGCTGGGCGTTGGTGGGCGGTTCCTGAAGCAGCTTGACCAGTTCGGGGTTTGCGCTGGGCGCCTCGTAGAACGACATCTGCAGCGCGGCACGATGTGCGACGGCGCACCGCGCGATCGCCGATCCCAGTTCGACGATGGCTTCGGCACCTGGCTGGGGTCCCAGTTCGTCCAACCGCTCATGTGCCACCTCGCCGAGGCGCTCGAGGTCGGCATGGTAGCGCCGGACCAGCTCGACCAGGATGGCTTCTTTGGAGTCGAAATGGTGGTACAGGCTGCCGGGCAGAATCCCGGCGGCGTCGGCGATCTCCTGCAGCGAGGTTCGTAGGCCCGACGAGGCGATCAACGTGGCGGCGGTCTGGAGAATCTCGGTGCGGCGTGTGCCGTCGTCATAGCCGCCGGTGTGGTTCGCAGAAGATGCCGCTCCGGTTGGCTTTCGGCGCCCCACCGCACCTCCACTGCTCCCGTGATCAGCCGGGACGGCCCGAGCACGAACGACCGAATATTTGGTTGAACGGTACCAGAATGTGACTGCTGGACCGGGCAGTTGGGGCCGGGGCCCGGTCAGGTTCCGGTGGGCAGCTTGGCGGCCAGGTCGAGGACCGTCACGGTGTCGGTGCCGGTCTTCTTCAGCCGCTCCGAGGAGCGGTAACCCAGGTCCACATCGCGGGCCTGCGCCCGCAGTGCGCCTACCGTGACCTGGTCCCGAGCCAGGTGCCCGAACATGTCAAAGGAGAAGAGCCGCAGTGCGTTCTCGTGGGTGATCTTGTCGATCTCGTCATCGGGAACCCCGGTCAGGTAACCGGCGAGCGACTCCGGCGCCAGCGGCCACGTCGAGTCCGAGTGGGGGTAGTCGCACTCCCAGGTGATCATGTCGAGGTTGAGCTTGTGCCGGCTCTCGATACCGAAGCCGTCGTCGATGAAACACGTCACGATCCGCTCCAGGAAGACCTCGCTGGGCAGCTTGTCACCAAAGTTCTGATGGGTCCAGGCGCGGTGCATCTTGTAGACCCGGTCGACGCGCTCGAGGAAGTACGGAATCCAGCCGATGCCGCCTTCGGAGAGCGCGAAGGTCAGCTCGGGAAACTTGCGCAGCGTCGGCGACCAGACCAGGTCCGCCGCCGCGTTGACGATGCTCATCGGTTGCAAGGTGATCATCGTGTCGACCGGGGCATCGATGGACGTGATCACGACCGACGAAGACGACCCGATGTGCAGGCAGACGACCGTGTTTTCGTCACTGCAGGCCTGCCAGAACGGATCCCAATGTGGATCGTGCAGCGACGGGTATTCCAGCTTGGTCGGGTTCTCCGAGAAGGTGACCGCGTGGCAGCCCTTCTTGGCCACTCGCCGGACTTCGTCGGCCATCAGGTTCGGGTCCCAGATCGGCGGCAGAGCCAGCGGGATCATCCGACCCGGGTAGGTGGCGCACCATTCGTCGATGTGCCAGTCGTTGTAGGCCCGCAGCACCGCCAACCCGAGGTCTTTGTCCTTGGCGCGCGCGAAGTACTGTCCGCAGAACTGCGGATAGGACGGGAAGTTCATCGCGGCGGCAACGCCGTTGGCGTTCATGTCGCGGATCCGCTCGTGGATGTTGTAGCACCCCTCCCGGATCTCGCTCAATTTCGTCGGCTCCGCGCCATACTCATCCGGCGGACGACCGGCCACTGCGTTGAGGCCGACGTTGGTGGCCTCTTGTCCCTCGAAGACCCAGGCGTCAGTACCGTCGGCGCGCTGGATCAACTTGGGCACATCGTGTTTGTACCTATCTGGGATGTGACCGTCGAACATGTCGGGCGGCTCGACAAGATGATCGTCGACGGAAACGAGGACGAAGTCGTCCATGTTCATACGGGCTCCTTGTGCTGTGCGGGTATGCCACACTCGTCGCCCGTCCGACTCTACGGCGGAACAGATATTTGGTCAACGTTGGGAGATCGAGAGAAACTCCGGCGCGATCTGATCGTCGATCGTCGGCCAGGGGACCGTGACGACCTTGATCCCTGGGCCGAATTGGACCGGGGGAAAGTGAAACTCAACGCCCTCGCGCGTTGGGATCCAATACTTGAAGTTGACATCGACCGGGGCAAACTGGCCGGCGCGCCGCCAGTCGCGCAACTGCGTCGGCGAAGCCACCGTGGCGAGCCTCGCCTCTACCCCCTCCCCGAGGCGGATCAGGCCGGCCGTTTTGTCGCGAAACAGGTTGTCCCAGGTGATGATGTCGCCGCTGCGGGTGTCGCAGACGACAGTGCCCACCGTTTGCCTTGGCATGTGCGGTTCGGCGGTGTTGTATGCACCGACGAACACCTCGGACACGGTCGCGGGCCGCACGCTGATCGTTCCGGTCGCATCGAATGTCCAGGGCCGTCTGGTGGATCCGTCCCACGTGGCTTGGGTGACTTCACGGTTCGCCTCGGCGTCAATGTGATCGTTGATGGCCTGGTCCACCGGTGAGCCGCCGTCGTCGAGGCGTTGATAGTGCACTGTCCAAGTCCCCAGCCCGTCCGGGCTGGTACCGGAGATCATTGCTTCGGCAGGCCCGGCTCGGGCCACACCCGCAAGGACGATGTTGCTCAGTGTGAGCAGCACCAGCAGCATCGCAATACACCGTGCAGCGAGCACTATTTCAGCTCGACGCGACTGGCCAGCCATCGGCCGCCGATCAGTTCCATCGTCATTGCCACCCGGCTACGGTCAAGCCGGGTATTGGGATTGGCTACGTTGGTGATCGCCTGGTCAACGAACAGCAGGACCTCGACCTTGTGCTTGGCCGCCGACTTGACCGCAGCGTCCACGACAACTCCCTTGCTCATCGCCTTGTTGTCGATCAGCACCTGTCGCAACTGGGTCGCGGACTGGCTGTACATGTCCTTGAACTCGCCCGTGGCACCGTCGACGACCTTCGCAAAGTTGTCGTCGACACCGCTGGAATCGATGCTCGTCAGCGCTACGGCGTAGTCGCGGGCGGCGGCCAGCGCCGCTCCACTCGCCGCCGCGACATCGTCGTGCTGTTTGTATTGCCAGCCCAGGAATGCCAGTGCTGCCGCTGCGGATATGACGGCCGTGGCCGCGAACAGGTTACGGCGGCGTCGGTGCCGGGGTTCGGCGGTTGTCGCGCCAGCAGCTGCGCTGTTCTTCTCGGAGACGCCGGCCGCGACGTCTTGCTCGACGAGTTGCGTTGCCATGCTTGCCTCTTTCATCAGCTCGGCGGGTCCGGGGGTAGTTGCACCTGCATCGGTACGCCACCGAATGGCGTCTGCAGCGTGCGTGGGTCCGGCGGAACCGGATCGGCTTGAGCCCTCGGGTCATAACCGGGGGGTGGGCCCGCCGTGTCATCCTCGGGCGGACGTGGTGCGTTACGGGCGCCGCGGACCAGAACGGACGGGTCGGGATTTTTGCAGTAGGTGTACAGATACGGCTCGGGATAGTTCGGTATGGCGGGCGGAAGCGGCGGAAGCCCGTAGTCGCAGCTGTACCGCGGGTAGAGATCCGCGATCACCCAGACCGCCCCGTCGCGCACCACGCCGCTCAACGCCTCTACCGCCGAGCCGCCGCGATCCGAGTTGACGATTTCGTTCAGGGCGGGCAGCCGCGCGGACGAGAGTTGGGCGGTGCTGACGAGATTGCCCAGCAGCTGGACCATCGTGTCGGAGTTGTCGTCGACGATTCTGTCCATCATGGTGAGGGGACGCTGGCCGCGATCCATCAGGACGCGGAATCCACCATCCATGGACCGGGCTCCTGCCATGATGTCGTGCAGGTTGTGCGAGGTGCTGATCAACCCGGGTCCGGTGTCGGCGAAGGTGGTCAGGACGGTACGGCTGGTCCGCAGGACACTCACTGTTTCGGGCAGTACCGAGTCGAGGGTTGAGATGAGGAATGCCCCGCCGTCAAGCAGGGCCGCGAGCTTGGCCGGCCCCTGATTCGATACCCGAAGTTCGGTGGTGATGGCAGCAAGCTTCTCTGGATCCACTTGAGCCAGCAGCCCGTTGGCGTCGGCAAGAAGTTGCGCCAGCGAGACCGGCACCGCGGTCTGGTCCTGGTCGATGACGGCACCGTCGGTAAGGGCGGGCCCGCCGGGCTGCTCGGGCTGGAAGTCCAGGTACTGCTCGCCAGCCGCTGACAGAGCTGAAACCCGGACTCGGCTGTTTCGCGGCACCCGCTTCCGGCTGTCGATCGAGACCGATGCGACGACATCGGTGTCGCCGAGCAATACCGCGTCGACCTTGCCGATCCGTACCCCACGCAACGTGACGTCCTGATTCGGCAGCAGACCCCCTGATTCGCGCAGGTGCACCCGCACGGCGATGGTCGAACGGAAAGGGCTTATGCCCAGGGTTCCGCCGACGATATAGACCAACACGACGATCAGGGTGATGATGATGCCAGCCGCCGACACCGCGACACGGTGGCGGCGCAGGGTGTGTGCCGAATCGACCAGCAGTCGCGCCGGCGCTTCCAGGAGGTGCAGTGGGCTGTTCATCATCGCGGCTGATGCTCAGGCCCGTATATGCGGCTCAACAACAGGTTCCACTCATATCGGAGGCTGCCGATCATGGCGTGCCAGTCCGTGCCGTCGGGACCGTGAATTCCGGGATCACCGGGATAGTTCTTGTCGGGCAACGCCGCGATCGCCAGCTGCGTGACGACTCCGACCGCGTGGATGTCGGGCCCGCTGGTGATATGGGTGATCCCGGTGATCATCCGATTCCAGATGTTCAGATTGAGGTCAGGGTCGGTGGCGATCTGGTTGAAGACGTCGGACAGTCGGTTGAGATCGCTGATGGTGCTCCGGGTATCGGTGCCCTGCATCGATGGAAAGCGGTTGAGCTGGGCGGTGATCCGGCCGGTCGCAGAAAGCAGGTCGGCGACGCTGGTGGCGTTGTCGGCGAGGGCCTCCGTGGCCGGCGTGGCCGCTGCGAGAACCGTATTGAGGGTCTCGCGGCGATCCGACAAGGTGGCGGCGAGATCGGAGGTGTTGCGCAGCGCGTTGTCGATCTGCGTCGAGCGGTCATTCAGCCGCGCCAGCAGTGCGTTGGAGTTATGCAGCAGTGCGGCGACCTTTTCGCCCCGCCCGCCCACCGCCGTGCCCGCCCCATTGACCGTTGACACCAGACGGCGTATCGCGCCGCCGTTGACCAGGAGCGCGGCCGAGCCGAGTACGTCTTCGATCGTTGCGGCGGAAGTCGTGTGGTCCAAGGCGATGGTGTCGCCGTCGCGCAGCCGCGCAGAATCGTCCGTGGTATTGGATCCGCGTCGCACCGCGATGAAGATGTCGCCCAGTGGAGTCGCTGAGCGCAACTCGGCGATGGTGTCGGTGTACAGCGCTATGTCGGCACTGACTTTCATCGTCACCACAGCCGAGAAGTCTTGAGCATGAATGGATTCGACTTCGCCGATGTCGGCGCCGTTGAGCTTTACCTTCGCTTTCACGGGAAGGTTCAACGCGTTGGTGAATAGGGCTGTCAGGGTGATGTCCCCGTCGACCCGCCCCGGCGCCGGCAGGGGAATGTCTGCCAGGCCGCCCGCGCAACCGGCCAACGCCCATACCAATCCCGCGGCGACCGCGGATCGGACCGCACGGCGGACCGCGGTGATCCCCCGCTGTGGCGTCATCGTCCGACTCCCGCCATGTGTTCGAGTAGTCCGGTCATTCCCTCCACGAAGAAAGTGGTGCCGAATTCTGGTGCATTGTCGGCGACCGTCCCGGTGGCACAGCCAAGGTCTTTGATACCGGCCAGATTGCAGATCTCCTTGGCCATCTGGCCGTTGAGCAGCAGCTTGTCGAGCGTGGGGTGGATCCGCAGGGTGTGGCCGCTGGGATCAACGGCGTTGTAGATGTTGGTGCCCACCAGGGGCAGAACGTCGAGGATCTCTTCGACCTGGCGGCGATTGTCGGTGAGAGTGGTCGTGAGGGCGCCGAAATCACCGACGGCGCCTTTCATGGTGTCGCGATTCCTTTCCAGCAGGGCTGCGGCCTGGTCCAGGATCTGGTTGGCCTTGGCGCCGGTACTGCCGGCACCAAGGTTCTCGGCGGCGATCACATCGCTGAGCGCGCGAATGTTCGAACCGAATTCGCGGATCGTGGTGTCGTTGTCCGCAGCCGCCTGGGTCAAGTCGGCGAGGCTGGCGGCGATGGACGAAATGGTCTTTCCGGTGGCGGCGCCGTTGTCGGAGCTCAGGCGTAAGGCCGCAGAGAGCTGATCGAGGGCCGACTTGATCTCGGGTCCGTTGCCGGACGATATCTTGGCCCCGATTCCGATCAGGTTGGCAAGCGGACCGCGGCCCTGACCATCACCGTCCAGAGCGCGAGACAGCTTGTCGGCCATGGCCAGTGTGCGATCGAACTCGACGGGCGTTCTGGTGCGGGCCAGACCCACCACGTCGCCGTCGCGCAATTTTGGACCGCCGCCGTACGTGGGCGTCAGTTCGACATGCCGATCGGTGAGGATGGACGTGGCGACGGTAACCGCCTGAACATCGGCGGGAATGTCGATGTCCCTATCGATGACGAGCTTCACCTCCACGTAGCTGTCTTTGGGGTTGATCTCGGTGACTTTCCCGACCGGCATGCCGAGCACTGATACCGCATTGCCCTCGTAGAGTCCGACGGCTTCTTCGAACTGCGCCGTAACGGTCAGCGCGCGGTGTGGGTCGCCGGATGTGAGGCACCAGATCAGAATTCCGCTGAACGCGACGAGGGCCAATCCGATCGCGATGGACTTGGTGCGAGTGGTGTGACGGTTCATCCGGGCAGCCTCGCCGGGTCCGGTGGCGGCCAACCCGGAAACGGGTCCGCGGTGGGTTGGCAATCGGTGAAGTATTGCGCCAGCCCGAACTGCGTGCCGCGCCCACTGAGCGCACACATCCAGGAATCGATGAGCACCCCGGACGGCAGATTGATGTCGAGTGCGGTGCCGCTGCCGCTGGCATTGGCCAGATTGCGGAAGGCCACCGGCATCACTTGCAGCGTGTTGCGGACCAGCGCGTCGTGCTTGGCGGCCATCTCGGCGAATTGCTGCATGTTGGCCAGCATTTCGTTGATCGCGGGCTCGTCGTCGAAGATCGTCTTCAAAGTGTCGACCAATACGGTGGTGCCCTCGAGTAGCCGGTGTAACGAAGCCTGCCGGGCGTTGACCGTTTGGAGTAGGTCTCTGCCTTGGATCACCAGCGCGCCGAGGTCGGCCTTCTGGTCGCGGATGACGCGGGTGATGGTGTCTACGTTCTTCAACAGTGAACCGATCTGATCGCGGCGGGCTGAGATCACGGCCGCCAGTGATTGGACGTTGCGCAGGGCCTCGGGCAGCGCCTCGGGTACGCCGGAGAGGCCGTTGCTCATCTCGGCCATCGACTCAGCGATGCGGTCGGCGTCCACCTGCTCGAAGGTGGTGGTCGCGTCGGCCAGCGTGGCCTGGAGGTTATAGGGGACCGACGTGTTGGCCAATGTGATGGTGCGGGAAGGAAGTTCGCCGGCTCCGGCGGGGGAGAGCTCCAGATAGCGCCGGCCCAGCAGAGTTGTCAGTTTGATTGCCGCCCGCGACGCATCGCCCAACCGCACACCGTTGCCGACGGTGAATTTCACTGTGATGCGATCGCCGCTGAGTGCGACGTCTTTCACGGTGCCGACTTCGATTCCCGCCACGGTGACCTGGTCACCGGGACTGAGCTGGGCGGCCTGCGCGAACTCGGCCCGATACCCGGTCCGGCCGAGTGACAACTTGCCGATACCGACGATGGCCATGATGACCAATGCCATGACGGCCACTGAGACGGTGCCCACCCAGATCGGGTTGTAACCCTCGATCGGGCGCTTGCGGCTCAGCGACATCGTGCGTCTACCTGCAGATCGGTGAATGTTGGACGATGTTGCCCGGCGAGGCGAGTTTGACGGTGCCGGGGATCACCCGGCCCAGGAACGCGAACACCGTGGAGTTGATGTCGCAGATGTATCCGTCGATGTAGCTTCCGCTTTGGGTTGCCCGGGCGAGGCCTTTGAGAACCAGTACGAGATTCGCGCCGTAATGAGCGAACCGTTGCCGTCCCTCGCCCGTGAGATGCCCGACGAATCCGGGCTCGCGCAGCAGCAATTCTTCAAGCTGTGGATAGACCGCATCCAGGAGCACCGACAATCGATCCGTTGCGTGGGTGATCGAACCGGTCGACGCCACCAGCTCATCGCGGCGGGCGGCCAGGGTCGACAAGGCGGCGCGGGAGTGGTCGATCACGGCTTGCAGGTCGCGGTCTTGGCGCGCCAGGATCGCGGCGACCTCGTCGAGGTTTGCGATGACGTCGCCGAGGATCTGATCGGGACCCGCGAACGACTCGGCAAGTGCCGAGGTCTGACTGATCAATGTCACCAAAGACGCGGAATCGCCTTGTAAGGCCGCAATGATGCCGCTGGTGAGGTTGTCCACCTGTTGCGGGCTCAAAAGGGTGAACAGCGGCTCGAATCCGTTGAGCAGATAGGAGATGTCGAACGACGGGTTGGTGCGCTCGACCGGGATGCTGGCGTGATCCGGTAACAAGTTGTGCGGGGACGCGGTTCCGGGGGAGAGTCCCAGGTACCGCTGGCCGATGATGTTCTGATACGTCACCGATGCGGTGGTGTCGTCGTAGAGTGCGTGGGTCTTCGGCACCCGGAAGGTGACCTTGGCCAGGTTGCCCTCCAACTCGACTCGGTCCACGCGTCCCACCCGAACACCCGCGGTGCGTACGTCGTCGCCGCTGTGCAGACCGGATACGTCGGTGAATACCGCGCTGTAGCTGTTCGTCGGGCCGGTGACTTCGCGGCGCAGGGTGACGAAGACCAACCACGTGGCGGTGGTGGAAACCACCAGGAACAGGCTCAGCCCGAGTAACGCCTTGCGATACCTCATCGGTCACCGCCGGAGTACGCCGTCAACCGAACCGTATTGCCGCGCAGCAGCGGTGCGAGGAGCAGTTCGGCGGCAGTGTTGGCCTGATCGCCCATGATGACCTCCAACTGTTGCTTCTCCCTGGTGCTGCCGACCGGGCCCACGTTGCCGCCGATGACGGCCGCCTGAGGCTGTGCCGGAGCCGCGGGCTCGGGGCCCGGGGCTACCGGCTCCGGCGGTGCCGGTTCGGGGCCGCCGGCGGGCGGCAACACCGAACCCCGCGGCGGTGCGAAGTTGGGGCGGTTCTCGGTAATGCCGGGAGGCAGTGGAAACCCGCGGGATTCGAGCGACGGTGTCAATGCCGGCGCGGTCGGGACCTCGGGGGCGGTGAAGCAACTGGGCCCGGCCATGTCGCCGTAACGCGGGCAGTCAGCTCGTACGTAGGTCCTGGTCGGGTTCAGCGAGATGACGGCTTTGGCTTGCAGCTGGTTCGTGTCGTAGTTCCAGGCGACTTCCATGACCCGGCCGACCAGTGTGGTCAGCCGGGTGGCGATCGCGTGCAGGGTCTCGGCGTGATCGCCCAGCACGCCCAAGACGGGTGTCAGCTTGGTGGAGATGTCGATCATCCGGTCGGTGTTGTGGTCGAAGGCATCGCCGAGAATTCCGGTTGTACCGAGGCCGGCGGACAGCAGATTCATCAGTTCCGAACGCTTTTCGGCGAGCGTGCGCATGGGCGTAACGGCGCCGTCGAGTGCGTCGAGGAGTTCCGGCGCGGTGTGACCGAGCGCAGCGGTGGCCTCGGTCAGTGCGGCGATCGTCGACGGTCCCAGCTCGTCGCCGGTGACAACCGTGTTGAGTTCGTCGACGATCTCGTTCAGGTTGCGACCGGCCTGCTGCAGCCGATCGCCCCGTCCGCTGGTGGCATCGCCCAAGGCAGTGAGCCATCCGACGCTGTCGGTGGAGGGCCGGCGGCCCACGGCGGCGAGCACTTGACGGAACTTGTTCAGCGTGGTCTGGAACAGCACCGTCGGCAACGCCTGATCTTCGCCGATCACCGCTCCCGACCGCACCGGGGCCGAGTGGGTGCCGTTGTCGACCAGCTGCACTGACGAGACCGCGAAGACGTTGGACGGCACCACTCGGGCGGTAACTGTGTCGGGAATCCCGGGCGCATACGCGGGGCTGAGGTCGATACGGACGATGTTGGGATGACCCGCCGTCGCGGGCGTGACTGCTGACACGAATCCGACCAGGACGCCGCGGAACTTCACGTCGGATTTCACCGGCAGGCCGTCGCCGACGTTGGTGAGTTCGGCACTGACCCGAACGGAATGCTGCAGGACACCCTGTGACTGCGCGATCAGCAGTGCCACGCCGATCGCCACGATCGCCAACAAGACCAACCCGCTGACGAACAGTCGAAGGTTGGAAGGTCCGCGGTCATTGGCGTCGAAAGAGTTCGGCATGATCAGCCACCGAACCTCGCGCCGGCGTTGACGCCCCACATCGCCATCGTCAGTAGGGCGTTCAAAATGATCACCACCGTGATGGTGGCCCGCATCGCGTGGCCCGCGGCGACTCCGACGCCCTGCGGACCTCCCGAAGCGAAATAGCCGTAGTAGCACTGAATTACGGCGGCAAAGAAGATGAAAACGACGCCTTTGATCGTCGCGTAGAAGACGTCACGAGCGCTGCTGAACAGGGCGAAATAGTGTCCGTAGGTGCCCGCGGAGGTGTGCGCGATGACTCCGACCACGACCTGCGCAGAAAGGTATGCCGCAGCCAGGCAGACCAGGAACAGCGGAATGGCAGCCAACACCGACGCCGCCACCCGGGTGGTCACCAGGTAGGGAATGGGCTTGATCGCCAGCGCATCCATGGCGTCGATCTCTTCGGCGATGCGCATGGCGCCCAGTTGGGCGGTGAAACGGCAGCCCGCCTGGGTGGTGAAAGCGATGGCGATCATGACCGGCACCAACTCGCGGGTCGATCCCCACGAGGACAACAGGCCGGTTGCCGGACCCAGGCCCAACAGGTTCAGTGCGTTGTAACCCTCGATGGCCAGTAGTGCGCCGGCAGTGATACCCAGCACGACCGATACCCCCATCGTGCCGCCGCCCACGACGAGCGCCCCGTTGCCCCAGGCGATGTCGGACAGGTTGCGGATGAACTCCCGACGGTAGCGAGCCAGCATGACCGGGACCGCCACCAGAACACGACAGATGAAGTCCAGCATGTGGCCGGCCTTGGCGATGGGCCGCCACACGACCTCGGCCGCTTGAAAGACATGGTGAACCGCACGGGGGCGGTAGACGGCTACGGCCATGGCGACTACAAGCTCGCTTTGGGAAAGAGCAGCAGGTAGAGCTGGCTCATTCCGACATTGACGATCATCAGCAGCAGAATCGATTCGACCACCGCAGCGTTCACCGAATTCGCGACCCCGGCCGGTCCGCCACGGGTGTCCAAGCCCTTATGACATGCCACGACGGCGACGATCGCGCCGAAGGCGATCGCCTTGGCCAGGGCCAGGACGAGGTCATCGACGGTCGCGAAGGAGGCGAAGGTTGCGACGAAAGATCCCGGTGTTCCGCTCTGAACGTAGACGTTGAACAGGTAGCCGACGAAGAACCCGGCGCACGTCGCGAGACCGGTCAACGCAACGCCGACCAGAATCAGCGCGGCGAAGCGCGGAACGACCAATCGGCGTATGACGGAAACCCCCATCACCTCCATCGCATCGACTTCTTCGCGCATGGTCCGGGAACCCAGGTCCGCACTCACCGCCGAACCGACCGCTGCCGCCAGCAATATCGCGGCGACCAGGGGAGCGCCCTGGCGTATCACCACCAGCCCGTTCGCGGCGCCTGACAGAGACTCCGCGCCGACTTGGCCGGCCAGCACGGCGAACTGGATCGACAGCGTGACACCGACGGGGATCGTCACCAGCAGTGTCGGCACCAGTGCGGTGCCGGCCATGAATGCCGCCTGCTTGACGAACTCCGACATCGCGAAGCGTCCGGTGAACAGGTCGATGAACAGGTACTGCACGGTGCGCAGCCCGAGAGTGGTCTGGCCGCCCACCGTTCCCAGCGATCGCAACGGGTGCGACCAGGCGTAGGACCGAAGCCATGCTCCGACCTCGGCGAGCGAATCTCCGTCGGCATACTCCCCACGCTCCGATGAGACAGTCAGCGGACCCTCCCCGTTCTGCTCGACGATCGCGACCCGAAAGTCACCATCGGACGCCAAGCCGTTGACCGACCTACGTACCAAACCGGCCCCACCTGCAGAAGCCGCAATGCCGTCGTCTCGGCATAGCGGACCCAATGTTTGGTTTCGTCAGCGGAGCCTATCGCGCGGTGCGGTATGTGGTCAACGCTTTGGCGCCGCCTGGTGAGGGCCTTGTCAAGGCACCGTCAACGGCCCTCGAGAGGCTGGTTCGGCACGCCCGGGAACAGTGGCTCGCTGGGGCCCGCGGTCACCCAGCCGCCGAGCTTGGTGGCGAGATGGGGCGCGAAGACCGCTCCGTACAACCCGTTTCCGATCACAATGACCGCGATGATGGACAGCACCGACGATTGCAGCCGAGTGGTCGACCGTTTGTCGGCCCACATCTCGATGACATTCCTTCCTTGCGAATCCGTTCGGCCGAGCAGGTAGGTGAAGACCATCATCTGCACACCCATGGCCAGCGAGTCGTAAAGCGGGTACTGGTGCGGGGTTCCCTCCCACAGCGCCAGGCCGGGAATCACGTAGCCGTAACAGAAGTTACCGAGTCGGGCGCCCAGGATGGCGTTGAAAAGAAATGCCCAGCAGCAGCCCACGATGAGCCCCACGGTCAGCAACGTCGTCGGTCGTCGCCAACCGAACCTCGTGGCCATTCCGCGCCCGAGCCGGGCACCCACCAGCGCGGGCAGCACGAAGTACGAGATGTATCCGATGGGCACGGCCAAGGGCAGGCCGCCCCAGGTCATATTCAGCGGCCACCACGAAGGCATGCGGGGCAGTGCCGGCGGAAACTGCGCATACACCGCCCAGTCGTAGGGTGCCTCGATCCAGGAGAACGATATGGCTGAGATGCTCAAGAGCAGCAGTGGGTGCAGGTGTCGCCGCCGCCAGCTCAGGTAGGCGCCCATAGCGAAGAACGCGATTCCGCTGATGTAGGAGAAACTTTGGGCGGCCTGCAGTGAGGGCGCCAGCCCGGCGTTCACCGGCGTGCTTCCGGATCGAAACGCAGCACGAGGGCGTAGATCAGGACGATCAGTCCGAACAGCGTGCCCAGCATGATCACAGCACCCACGTCCGCGCCTCCTTCGACGGCGACTTTCAATAGATAGCGGCCACTATCCAATGTAGATAGTGGAGACTATCCTAAAGTTGTCCGACGGCGAGTGCGATTCAAGGAGTGGAACAGATTGCCCCAGCGAGTTTCCAACACCGCGCAGCCTGGCCCGGCCATGCGCAGGTCGCGCGGCGAGCCGCGTCGGCTGCTGCTTGACGCCGCCCGAGACCTCTTCGCCCGCCAGGACTATCGCAGCACCACCACGCGCGAGATCGCGCAGGTGGCCGGGGTCACCGAACCCCTGTTGTTCCGTCACTTCGGCTCGAAGGCGACGTTGTTCCGTGAGGCACTCGTCACGCCGTTCACTAGTTTCGTCGATGAATTCTGCCGGACGTGGCAGTCGCTCGATCCGGAACAGACCGGCGAAGAAGAGTTGGCCCGCCATTTTGTCGGGCGGCTCTACGACGTGTTCGTCCGCCATCAGGGGCTGCTGGTCACGCTCATGGCCGCGGACTCGCTCACCGAGGAAGAGGCAGCGCAGGCTGGCATTGCCGACGTTCGGCGGGCGATCACGCTGCTCGGCCAGATCAGCGCGGAGGGGATGAACCTGCGATCGATCGGATCAGCGCACCCGAACCTGCCGGCGCACTCCACCGTGGCGATGATCGCCGGAATGGCCGCACTGCGGTCGACGTACTTCGGGGCCAGGCCTCCTTCGCGAAAGGTGATCGTCGAGGAACTCACCCAGGCGAGCCTGCACGGCTTCCTGCACCGGAGCGACCAAGGGACACGACCATGACAGGCGCCAGCGCGGTCGGGCTCTACTACGACCCGTTCGACAGCGATATCGATGACGATCCGTATCCGGTGTGGAAGCGCATGCGTGACGAAACGCCCTTGTACTACAACGAGAAATACAATTTCTACGCGCTGAGCCGCTACGACGACGTGGCGCGCGAGCTGCCGAACTGGGACACCTATCGCTCTGGTCGAGGGACCACCGCCGACATCTTGTTCAACAACCTCGAGGTACCGCCGGGCATCCTGCTGTTCGAGGATCCGCCACTGCACGACCTGCACCGCAGCCTGCTCTCGCGAGTCTTCACCCCGCGGCGGATGCTGTCCGTAGAACCTCTGATCCGTGACTTCTGCGTCAAGGAGCTGGACCCCCTGGTAGGTGCCGGCGGGTTCGACTTCATCGCCGATCTCGGGGTGGTGATGCCGATGCGGACGATCGGCTATCTACTCGGGATCCCGGAGACGGACCAGGAGGCGATCCGGGAGCGCAACGGTTCTTTCATCGAGATGGCCGAGGGGCGCGAACCCGGTGACATCAGCCAACAGATATTCGCCGACGCCATCGTCATGTTCGCCGAGTACATCGAGTGGCGCGCCAACCATCCCTCCGATGACCTGATGACCGATCTGTTGCGGGCGGAGATCGACGAGCCCGACGGCACGCGACGTCCGCTGTCTCGCACCGAAGTGCTGGCCTATACCGCCATGATCGCCGGGGCCGGAAATGAGACCACGGCCCGGCTGATCGGTTTCATGGCGCAACTGCTCTCGGATCATCCCGATCAACGCCGCGAGGTCGCCCGCGATCCTTCGCTGATTCCCGGTGCGGTCGAGGAAACCCTGCGCTACGAACCGCCGTCGCCGGTGCAGGCGCGCTATGTCGCGCGCGACGTCGAGCACTACGGCCGCCAGGTTCCCGAAGGGTCGTTCATGTTGCTGCTGAACGGTTCTGCCAACCGTGACCATCGGCATTTCGCCGACCCGGATCGCTTCGACATCCACCGCGAGGGCGGCCACCTCAGCTTCGGCAAGGGCGTGCACTTCTGCCTCGGGTCGGCGCTGGCCCGGCTGGAGGCGCGGGTGGCCTTCGAGGAGGTCCTCAAGCGGTGGCCGGACTGGGAAGTCGACTACGCAGGTGCTGAACGCGCGCACACCGCCAGCGTGCGGGGGTGGGCGCGGCTACCCGTTGCCACCCGATGACACTCACATCGCGATGCCGAGCCGATCGCAGACACCGAACACCTCGTCGAAAATGGAGTCCGGAACCGTGAACGGCTCGGTCGACGACACTTGTGCCAGGTGCGCCGCGACGTCGTCGGCGGTGGGATCGTCACCGGTATCGGCAGCCCACCCGTGGCCGAGGCCGACGAAGACACGTGCGAACCGGCCTGCGCAGGCTGAGTAGTTGTGATGGGTGAGACCGCAGTCGCGGCTGGCCAGGTAGACCACCATCGGAACCACCAGCTCGGGCCGGATCGCCTGGAGGAACCCGGCTTCTTCGATCGCCGTCGGGTCGGCCACCGTATCGGTGACCATTCGGGAAAACCCAAACGGCAGTACGGTATTGGATCTGATGCCGTGTGGCGCGCCCTCGATCGCGATAACGTTGGACAGCCCGACCAATCCGGCTTTGGCGGCGGCGTAGTGCGCCTCCAACGGTTGGCCGAACATGCCGCCCGATGACGAGATGAACACGAACCGGCCGTAGCCCTGCTTCTTCATCACCCGGTAGGCGGGCCGGCTCAGGTAGAACCCGCCGTCCAGGTGCACTCGTAGCATTCGCCGCCAGCTGTCGGCGGACATGTCCTCAAACGCAATGCTGTTGAAGATCCCGGCATTGCTGACCACGGCATCGAGGCGGCCGAAACGTTCGACGGCACGCGCGACGATTGCCTCCCCGCCGGTCGGGCCATCCACCGAGTCGTGCGATGCGACGGCGACGCCGCCGGCGGAAGTGATCTCGTCGACCACCAGGTCGGCCACCTGGGCGTCCGCGCCGTCGCCGTCCATCGACCCACCGAGGTCGTTGACCACTACCGAGGCGCCGCGCTTCGCCAGCTCTAGCGCGTAGAGCCGGCCGAGGCCGCGCCCAGCCCCGGTCACGACGACAACCTGGCCGATGAAATCGATCAACGCGGCGCCTACCCCTCGACTGATTGACTGCGGTCGTGCCGGACTCTACGGTGGAACAGATATTTGGTCAATTAGCGGATGGGGGTCCGTGACGAACCACCACGAAGCCGCCGAATCCGTGCAGCGCTGGAACCTGTTGGCATCCGCGCTGTCCGGCCGTGCACTGCAGGTGGCAGCAGCCGGTGTCGGCGAACTCGCGTGGACCGACGGCAAGACCGTCTTCGTGGACCCGGCCGCCGGCGCGGCCGGTCAACTCGAGGCGGTCACCGTTCAGGCCTGCCTGCTCGCGGCCGGAAGCCTGGAGCCCGAACTGGTGCGCAGGCTGGTCCGGCGCCCCGCGCTCACGGCCCGCTACCTCGCTGTCGAAGGGCATCGGGCGTTGGCGGCCGGCGTCGAGCTGCTGCCGCCGGCGGTGGCGTCGTTGATCGACCACGAGCTGGCCGCCCGCAGCGAATCGCCCGCCGAATCGCTGACCTTGGCAAACGCGGTCGACGCCACTGCACCACCCGCGTTCGGCGTCATTCGGCCGGGAAAGTTATTGGCTGAGCACAAGAACGGAGCCAAGCCGCTGGCCCAGGACGCGCAGCGACCGCGCCGCCAGAGCGGACCGCTGGCCGACCTCGACGAGGGTGACGCCGCCGAAGACGCGGTAGACATCTTCTCGAGTCCGGTCGGCGGCAGCGGCGCGCTCGGCCGACTGGTCGCCAAGATGCTCGAGGTGACCCGCCGGTTGCGGGGCAATGGGCCACCGGGTGCGGATGCGCCCACCCATCGGACTCGATCGGGGGTCCGGGGTTTCGGCAATGCCGTGTCGTCGGCCGGTGTCGGCGCCGTTGAGGATGACAACGTCGCGCGCGACCCGGTGGGCGCGACGTATCACGAATGGGACGTTCACCGCCGGTGCTACCGGCCGAACTGGTGCACCGTCGTGGAGGTCGTGCCCAGTCCCGATACCAAGACGGTGCTGCGGCCCGCCGACTACGGCTTGCGCCGGCCGTTGGCCCGGCTCGGGGTGGGCTTGGATCGCTATCACCGGCAACCGCAGGGCGACGACATCGATCTGGATGCGGCGATCGAGGGCCGGGTCGAAGCGCTGGCCGGTTCGGCGCCCGACGAAGCGGTCTACCTGGACAGCCTGCGCCGGCGGCGAGATCTTGCCGTGCTGATCCTGCTGGACGTCTCGGCCTCCGCGGCTGAGCCCGGCACCCTTGGTGAGACCGTGCACGAGCAACAACGCGCGGCGGCCGCTGCGTTGGCCACGGCTTTGCATGACCTGGGGGATCGCCTCGCGCTCTATGCGTTTCACTCGCAGGGCAGATCCGCGGTGCACGTCAGCCCGGTCAAGCGCTTCGACGAGGCGCTCGACGTCCTGGCGATGCGGCGGTTGCAGGGTCTGAAACCCGGTGCCTACTCGCGGCTGGGGGCCGCCATCCGGCACGGCTCCACCGTCTTGGAACGCCGTGGCGGGACTCCGCGGCGGCTGCTTGTCGTGCTCTCCGACGGGCTCGCCTATGACCACGGCTACGAGCGCCGCTACGGCGCGGCCGATGCCCGCCGCGCACTCGCTGAGGCGCGCCGACGCGGCACCGGTTGCCTGTGTCTGACCGTCGGGGCGGCCACCGACGTCGAGGAGTTGCGCCGGGTGTTCGGCAGCGCCGCGCACGCGACCATTCCCCGCTTGGACCAACTCAACCGGGTGATCGGACCGCTGTTCCGCTCGGCGTTGTGCTCGGCCGACCTGCGACGACGTGTTGCGTGAAGAGAAGGGTATGAAGAACATGACACCTGCGGCCCACGGTCCGCGCCCCTACTACGTGTCGACCGGCAACGAGGAACAGGTCTTCAAAGCCGCCTACCGGCAAGGGTTGTCGATCGTTCTCAAAGGCCCCACCGGCTGCGGGAAGACCCGCTTCGTCGAAGCGATGGCCCATGACTTGGACCGGCCGCTGGTCACCGTTGCCTGCCATGACGATCTGACCACCGCGGATCTGGTCGGCCGTTTCCTGCTGCGCGGCGGTGAGACCGAGTGGGTGGACGGGCCGCTGACGCGGGCGGTGCGCGAGGGCGCGATCTGTTACCTCGACGAGGTGGTGGAGGCCCGCCAGGACACCACCGTGGTGCTGCACCCGCTGGCCGATCACCGCCGCCAGTTGCCGATCGAGCGGCTGGGCGTGACCCTCGATGCCGCGCCGGGGTTCGGCCTGGTGGTGTCCTACAACCCCGGGTACCAGAGTGTGCTCAAGGATCTCAAGGATTCGACTCGGCAGCGGATGGTGGCCATTGAATTCGGTTTCCCCGCAACCGACGTCGAGGAGAAGATCGTTGCGTGTGAGGCCGGTGTCGACCACGAGCGATCCGCCGAACTGGTCCGGCTCGGGCAGGCGATTCGACGCGTGGAGACCGGCGGGCTGCGTGAGGTGGCGTCGACGCGGGTGCTGATCGCCGCCGGGCGACTGATCGCCGAGGGGCTGGCCCCGCGCGAGGCGGCCCGCGCGGCCATCGCGGGACCGCTGACCGACGACTCGCAGGTGAGCGGCGGACTTGCGGAGATGATCGACGTGTACCTGCCCGAGAGATGATTGACGGTCCGTCGACTGCGCGCTAGTGTCTGAACAAATATTAGGTTCATCACGGAGGCGAGATGTCCTACGAGAGCACCGCGGAACCGATCAAGATCGGTTATCTGATGGACTTCCGGCTCCCCGAAGGCTTCCCGAAGACCTATTTCGAAGACCTGACCCAACCGTTCGACCTGGTCTTCAAGCAGGTGACCGAACAAGGTCTGCTGGACCGGCCGATCGAGATCGTCTATCGCGAAGTCGAGGGCCTGCCCAAGGGCTCGGTCAAGGCGGTCATCGACGCCTACGGCGAATTGTGCGACGAGGGCTGCCTGGCCATCTTCGGGCCGCACATCACCGACAACTGTGTGCCGACGCGCGAGGCGATCGAGGAGCGTTTCAAGGTGCCGTGCATCAGTGTCACCGGCTCCGACGAAGCGCTGGGGGAGTGGTTCTTCGCGTTCCCGCAGGGATCGCTGACCGATGAGCCCATCTTCTGGACGGACCTGCTCGCCAAGGCGGGGCACACGGAAGTCGGAGTGCTCAAGGAACAGTCGCTGGTGGGCGAAACCTACCTGAAGAACTTCCGCGAAGCGTGTCGGCGCAAGGGCATCCGGATCGTGGCCGAGGCGACGATCGCTCAGACCGCCCAAGATGTCTCGGCCGCAGTGCGTACCTTGCACGAAGCCAAGGCGCCGGCGATCGTGCACTGCGGCTTCGGATTCGGTGTGGTCTTCATCAACCCGGCATTGCAGGAGCTGAATTGGGACCCGCCCCGATTCACCAGCACCGCCTTCCAGAACGCCTGGATCAACCCGATCATGTGGAACGCGTTCATGGGCTGGGTCGGCATCGACCAGTACGACGAGGGCAATCCGATCGGGCAGGCGTTCCTCGACGACTACCAGCAGGCTTACGGCCGTCGCACCCAGTGGTGCGTGTCGGTGGTGAACCGGGACGTCGCAATGACACTGGTACGCGCACTGAGCGACGCCCATCCGCTGAGCCCGCGCGGCGTCAAGGAAGCCCTGGAGCGGGTGAAGATGATGCCCGCCGCCTCCGGGGCGCCGGGCACCCGGGTGTCGTTCGGGAACTGGACGCGCCGCGCCTGGATGGGCGCCGGCTATCTGGTGGCCCGCAGGCTCGACGCCGACGGCGTCAACTCTCATCTCGTCGATCGTTTCGGAGAGGAATAACCCGATGACCGCAGAGCAGTCAGCGCCGTCCGCCCCCGCTACAACTCATGAGCCGGAACGGGGATCGCCGTGGCTGTGGATCTGGATAGCCGCCGCGGTCGGAGTGCTCGGCTTCTTTCTGGCCAATGCCCGCACGGGTTTGGGCTCCGACCGGGTCCGTAACCCCGTCGACGTCGGGTCACCGCCGCCGCGGCCGGTGCCGGTGCTCTTCGGATTCGAGCACTGGCTGGGGCTGCTGGAGGCGTTCACCGTCGTCGTGATGGTTCTCATCACCGTGGTCTACGTGGTGGCCTGGCGTCGCCACCCCTATCACCCCGTGCTGTTGATGGGGATCGTCACCACGCTGATCGTCTGGCAGGACCCGATCATGAACTGGGCGCCGTATGCGGTCTACAACCCGGAACTGCATCACCTGCCCGAGGACTGGCCGCTGGTCTCGCTGTCGCCGACCGTCGAGCCGTTCGTGGTGCTGGGCTACATCATGTTCTACCTGGCCCCGTACTTCCCGGGCATCTGGCTGCTGCGCCGGATTCAGGCGCGCCGGCCGGTCGACTCCTTTGTGTGGCGCCATCCGCTGATCAGCCTGGCGATCTGCATCCTGCCGTTCGGGATGGTGATCGACGCGGCGCTGGAGATCACGCTGGTGCAGACTGGAATGTACATCTATTCCCAGGTCCCGTTCGGCTCGATCTTCATGGGCCAGACGCACCAATTCCCGTTCATCTTCGAGATTTTCGCGGTGAACTTCGTGATGGTTCCGGCCGGGGTGTTGCTGTACCGCGACGACACCGGCCGGACGGTGGCCGAAAAGCTGGCGCAGCGGGCGAAGATCTTCGCCGGCCGCCCCGTGCTCGGGATGTTCATGGTGATGCTGGTCCTGATCAACCTCGGCTACTTCTGCTACGGCAGCACCTTCGCCTTGGTCAAGGCGGCGCACCTGTCTCGGACGGTGGCCTGCCCCTGGCCGTACCCCGAAGCCAAGATCTATGACCCGCAAGGCTTCTACGAGGAGGCGGGTCAACCAGGTCCGTACTCGGTGGGCATCTGGTCGACGTGGCTGAGCGGCCAGCCCGACGGCCGTCCCGACGTCGAGCTGCCCGCCGACGGAGGACGCTGCGGACCGGTCAATGGGTGAGCCGCGCAGCATCGTCATCACCGGCGCCTCGCGGGGGCTGGGGCTGGCGTCGGCGGTGCGCATGTACCGCAGCGGCTGGCGGGTAGTCGCCGGGATGCGTTCTCCCGAAAAGGGACTGCAGGCACTGCGCGAGGCCACCGGTGCGTCCGAGGACGACACGCGGCTGATCGGAATCCCGCTGGACCTCACCGATGCCGCATCGGTGGCCGCAGCGGCGAAAGCCATCGAAGCAGCGGTCGGTGCGCCGAACGCCGTGGTGCACAACGCCGGGATATCCGCAGCGGGGATGGCCGAAGAGACCCCGACCGAGCTGTGGGAGCGCATGTTCGCAACCTCGGTGTTCGGACCGGTGGCGTTGACCAACGCGCTGTTGCCGTCGATGAGGGCGGCCGGCCGCGGACGCATCGTCTTGGTCTCCAGCCAGGGCGGAGTCCGCGGCATGCCCGCGACCGCGGCGTACTCCGCCGCCAAAGGCGCATTGGAGCGGTGGGGTGAATCGCTGGCCTGCGAGATCGCTCCGTTCGGCCTCGGCGTCACCGTTCTGGTGACGGGCACCTACGACACCGAGATCATCACCGACGCCGGTACCACCGACTGCCGCGACTTCGCCGGCCCCTACGCGCGACACCACGCCACCATGGACCGACGGGGTCGCTTCGCCATGAAGGTCGCGGCCCGCTCGCCGCAGCGGTTCGCGGCCGGACTGGCCAAGGCGCTGGAGTCTCGTGCGCCTTTTGTGCGGCGCCCGGTGGGCCCCGACGCACGAATGCTGTTGATTGCCAGCCGAGTATTGCCCGCCGCAGCACTGCACCAGATGATCCGGGTGATGATGGGGCTGCCGCGGTTCGGCTCTTTGACGAAGGACCAGAATGGCTGAGCAACTCCCGGTGCGGTTCGAATCCCGGATGATGATCGACGGCAAACTCGTCGACGGGCAAGCAGGTACGTTCGCCAACACCAACCCGGCCACTGAGGAGCTGCTCGGGGAGGTCGCCGACGCGTCCGCTGCGGACATGCACCGGGCCATCGACGCCGCGCGGCGCGCCTTCGACGACACCGACTGGTCGGTCGATCATGCGTTCCGGCAGCGCTGTCTGCGGCAACTGCAGGAGGCGCTGGAAGCCGAACAAGAACAACTGCGCGAAGAACTGATCGCCGAAGTCGGCTGCCCGCGGGCGATCACGCACGGACCGCAGCTCGACGCGCCGCTGTCCGACGCGCTGAACTACCCGGCGCAGCTGATCGACGACTACCCGTGGGAAACGTCGCTGGGCGACGCGTTCGTCTCGGTGACCGGGGCCAACACCACCCGAAAGGTCTGGCGTGAAGCCGTCGGTGTGGTCGGGGCCATTGTGCCGTGGAACTTCCCGTTCGAGGTCACCATCCACAAGATCGGCCAAGCGCTGGCGACCGGAAACACTGTGGTTCTGAAACCCGCACCGGACACCCCGTTCAACGCCACCCGCCTGGGCCGGTTGATCGCCGAGAACACCGACATCCCAGCGGGAGTCGTCAACGTGGTCACCGCGTCGGACCCGCTGATCGGCGAGGAGCTGACGCTGTCGCCCAAAGTCGACATGATCTCGTTCACCGGATCCACCGCCGTGGGCAGACGCATCATGGAAAAGGGCGCGGCGACCATGAAGCGGCTCTTCCTGGAACTCGGCGGAAAGTCCGCGACGATCGTGCTCGAGGACGCCGATCTGGCGCTTGGCGCCATGATGGGCATCGCGCCGTGCATGCACGCCGGCCAAGGCTGCGCCAACCCGACTCGGCTGCTATTGCCGCGGTCGCGCTACGCCGAAGGTGTCGCCATTCTGCAGGGCATCTATGAGGGCGTTGCCCCAGGTGACCCGCAGGATCCGGCAACACTGTGCGGTCCGGTGATTTCGGCCAAGCAGCGCAGTCGGATTCGCGGGTACATCCAGAAGGGTATCGATGAAGGTGCCCGACTCCTGGTCGGGGGAGCGGATTCACCGAACGGCTTGGAGCGCGGATTCTTCGTCCGCCCGACGCTGTTCACCGACGTCGACAACTCGATGACCATCGCCCAAGAAGAGATTTTCGGCCCGGTGCTCGTCGTCATTCCTTACGACGATGAGGACGACGCGGTGCGGATCGCCAACGACAGTGTGTACGGGCTGGCCGGCAACGTCATGTCGGGATCGCTGGAACACGCTCTGGCCGTGGCCAAACGCCTGCGCGCAGGATTCCTGGGCATCAACGGTGCCGCGGGTTATGGCGCCGACACACCGTTCGGCGGCTACAAGGCCAGCGGGGTCGGACGCCAGAACGGCGTCGCCGGATTCGACCAGTACACCGAGATCAAATCCGTGGCTTACCCCGCCGGTTAAGAGGAGCAGCTGTGCAACTGTTTGACGATCTGGAGGACTTCGGCGCCTTCGACGACGTGGTGTCGGGGGACGTTCGTGACCCGTACACCGAACTGGCCCGGTTGCGTCGCGAAGAGCCGGTGCAGCGTATCGACATGTCGGGGATGCCGCATGAGGAATCCAAGCCGGTCTTCATGGTGTACCGCCACGAAGACGTGATAAAGATGTTGCGCGACAACGAGGCATTCTCGTCGTCGATCATCATCGACACCTTCGGCGACGTGCTCGGCGAGCAGGTCATGCTGGGCATGGACGAGCCCGTGCACGGCCGCCACCGGGCACTGGTGTCCAAGGCGTTCTCGCCCAGGGCGGTGGCCGGCTGGGAACACGAGCTGGTGATACCGGTGGCCAATCTGCTGATCGACCGGTTCGCCCAGCGGGGCCACGCCGACCTGGTCAAGGAATTCAACTTCGAATACCCGACCCGGATCATCGCCCGGATCCTGGGCCTGCCCGAGCAGGACTACGAGCAATTCCAGCGCTGGTCCATCTCGCTGCTGTCCTTCACCATCAATCCCGAACGGGGGCGCGCCGCGTCGCTGGCCCTGCGCGACTACTTCACTCCGATCCTGGCCGCTCGTCGGGTCGAACCGCGCAATGATCTGATCAGCCGGCTCGCCGACGCCGAGATCGACGGCCAGAAGTTGTCCGACGAGGAGATCTTCTCGTTCCTGCGGCTGCTGCTGCCGGCAGGCATCGAGACCACCTACCGCTCACTGGGCAACCTGTTGTTCGCCCTGCTCACCCACACCGATCAACTCGACGCCGTCCGCACCGATCGGTCCCTGCTCCCTCAGGCGATCGAAGAGGGGGTGCGCTGGGATGCGCCGCTGCTGACCATCACCCGGGTGGCCACCTGTGACACCGAATTGGGCGGGGTGCCCATTCCGGCCGGCTCCGCGGTGATGCCGATGCTGGGGGCCGCCAACCGTCAGGAGGACCGCTACTGCGAACCGAACCTGTTCGACATCTTCCGCGAGTCCAAGGTCCACGTCTCGTGGGGGCATGGCGCCCACGTCTGCCTGGGCAGCCACCTGGCCCGGATGGAGATGCGCGACGCGCTGGGTCTGATGTTCGACCGGCTGCCCAACCTTCGGCTGGACCCCGACGGGGGTGATCCGCACATCCGCGGCCAGGTGTTCCGGTCACCGACGGCGCTGCCGGTACTCTTCGATGCCCCATGAGCCCGTTGCGCTTTGACGGGCGGGTGGCCGTCGTCACCGGCGCGGGGCGCGGGGTGGGACGCAGCCACGCGATGCTGTTGGCGGCCAGGGGAGCTCGCGTGGTGGTGGCCGACTACGGGGCCGGCATCGACGGTGTCGGTTCGTCGTCGGCGCCGGCAGACGAGGTGGTGCGTGAGATCACCGACGGCGGCGGCCAGGCGGTCGCATGTTATGCCTCGGTAGCCGACCCGCAAGGCGCACAAGCCATCATCGATACTGCGGTCGAGACGTTCGGCCGGATCGACGTGGTGGTCAACAACGCCGGCATCCACGATCCGGGCCTGTTCGAAACCTTGTCGGTCGAGCGATTCCGCAGCATGTTCGACGTGCACTTCTTCGGCACCCTGCTGGTAACCCGTGCCGCCTGGCCGCATTTCGTCGCAGCGGGCTACGGACGCATCGTCAACACCGTCTCCGAAGCCATGCTGGGCGGCATCTCTGAGCTGACCAGCTACGGCGCCGCCAAGGGAGCAGTGTTCGGCCTGACCCGCAATCTGGCGACCGAGGGCATCGCACACGGCATCCGGGTCAACGCCGTCGCGCCCCGCGCCTACACCCGCATGTCCGCGTCCCACTCGGACTCCGTGGCAGCCCAGCTGGCCATCCCCACAGAGGTCATGGACACCATCAACGCCAGCATGCCCCCCGAATTGTGCGCCCCCGCAGCGGCATTCCTCGCCCATGAAGACTGCTCGCTCAACGGAGAGGTGCTGCAAGTCGGCATGGGCGGGGTGGCACGCATCGCCGTGGTGCGCACCGCGGGTGTGATGAAGACACCGCTGACCGCCGAGGACATCGCCGAGAACCTCGAGGAGATCATGAGCATTTCCGGCGCCCAGGTGACCGCCGTTACCGAGATGGTGCAGTGACTAGCGTAGGAGGCGCGCTGTGAGCGAATTCGAATCGGTCGACTTCTTCACCGACCAATCCTTGATCCCGGACCCGTACCCCTATTTCGACCATCTACGAGCGAAATGCCCGATCGTGCACGAACCGCACCAGGGCGTGCTCGCCGTCACCGGGCATGCCGAAGCCCTTGCCGTGTATCGGGATCCGGCGTTCTCCTCGTGTGTGTCGGTTGCGGGGCCGTTCTCCGGGCTGGCGTTCGAACCCGTCGGTGACGATGTCGGCGACCTGATCGAGCAACACCGCTCCGAGATCCCGATGAACGAGCACATCGTCACGCAGGACCCACCGGAGCACACCCGAACGCGCGGGCTGCTGAGCCGGCTGCTGACCCCGAAACGCCTCAAAGAAAACGAAGAGTTCATGTGGCGGCTGGCGGACCAGCAGCTCGATGAGTTCGTCGCCCGAGGCCGGTGCGAATTCATCGAGGACTACGCCAAACCGTTCTCGATGCTGGTCATCGCGGACCTGCTCGGGGTGCCCGCCGCCGACCACCGCGAATTCCGCAAGGTGCTGGCCAACGAGCTGGTGGGTGCGGTCGACGACGACGACCCGGTCCACCACAATCCCCTGCAATGGCTCGACGACAAGTTCTACTCCTACATCGAAGACCGGCGTAGGGAGCCGCGCGGGGACGTGCTGACCGACCTGGCCCAGGCGAAATACGAAGACGGGTCGACGCCCGAGATCATCGACGTGATGCGGGTGGCGACGTTCCTGTTCGCCGCCGGCCAGGAGACCACCGTCAAGCTGCTCAGTGCCGGCCTGCGGGTGATCGCCGAACGGCCCGACATTCAGGCCTTGCTACGTGAGGACCGCAGCCGCATCCCGGCGTTCCTGGAGGAGACACTACGGACCGAAAGCCCGGTCAAATCGCACTTCCGGATGGCGCGCACCACCACGACCGTCGGGCAGACAACGGTGCCCGCTGGCACCACCGTGATGCTGTTGCCAGGTGCCAGCAACCGGGACCCGCGCAAGTTCCCCGATCCCGAGCAGTTCCGGGTCGACCGGGCCAACGTGCGCGAACATGTCGCGTTCGGGCGTGGGGTGCACTCATGCCCCGGCGCGCCGCTGGCCCGCGCCGAGGGAAGGATCTCCCTGAACCGCATCCTGGACCGGATGGCCGACATCCGCATCTGTGCCGACCGGCACGGACCGCCCGAAGCGCGCCGCTACTCGTACGAGCCGACGTTCATCATGCGGGGGCTTCAGGAGCTGCACCTGGAGTTCACTCCGGCCGGCTGACCAGGGGCCGGCCACCCCCCCGCGGGCGCCAGCGATGGGTTGGTTGACAATCGACGTCAACTACACCTCGTTGATTAAGGAGCACCCATGGCTGAAGCCGTCATCGTCGAAGCGGTGCGCGCGCCTGTCGGCAAGCGCAACGGCGGACTGTCCGGGGTACACCCGGCCGAACTGTCCGCCCAGGTGCTCAACGGCCTGGTCAACCGGGCCGGTGTGGACCCGGCGCTGGTCGACGACGTGATCTGGGGTTGCGTCATGCAGGCCGGAGAGCAGGCCCTGGACATCGGTCGTACCGCCGTGCTGAGCGCGGGCTGGCCGGAGACGGTGCCCGCGGTGACCGTGGACCGCCAGTGCGGATCCAGTCAGCAGTCGGTGCACTTCGCCGCCGCCGGTGTGATCGCCGGACACTACGACGTCGTCGTCGCCGGGGGCGTCGAGTCGATGTCGCGCACCCCGATGGGCTCGTCGCTGGCCAACGGTGGCCGGCCCTACGGCGACTCCTTCAAGGCGCGCTACAGCCAGACCCCCAACCAGGGCATCGGTGCGGAGATGATGGCCACCAAGTGGGGCCTGAGCCGCACCGCGCTCGACGAGTTCGCGCTCGCCTCGCACGAAAAAGCCGGTGCCGCACAGGACTCCGGCGCCTTCAAGGACGAGATCGTCTCGATCACCGACTCCGAGGGCAATGTCGTCAGCGAGGACGAGGGCATCCGCCGCGGCACCACGCTGGAGAAGATGGCCCAGCTCAAGCCCGCCTTCAAAGAGGACGGCGTGATCCACGCCGGTAACTCCAGCCAGATCTCCGACGGCTCGGCGGCGCTGCTGTTCATGTCGGCGGCCAAGGCACGCGAACTGGGGCTGACCCCGCTGGCGCGGGTGCACACCGCGACGCTGGCCGGTGCTGACCCGGTGATGATGCTGAGCGCGCCGATCCCGGCAACCCAGAAGGCGCTGCAGCGCTCCGGTCTGAGCGTCGACGACATCGGGGTGTTCGAGGTCAACGAGGCGTTCGCCCCGGTGCCCATGGCCTGGCTGGCCGACATCGGTGCCGACCCGAAGAAGCTCAACCCCAACGGCGGTGCGATCGCGCTGGGCCACCCGCTCGGCGGCTCCGGCGCCCGGATCATGACCACCATGCTCTACCACATGCGCGCCAACGGGATTCGCTACGGACTGCAGACCATGTGTGAAGGCGGCGGCCAGGCCAACGCGACCATCCTGGAGCTGCTGTGAGTGACGCGGCCGTTCTGGTAGAACGGCGCGGAAACGTCCTGCTGATCACGATCAACCGGCCCGAAGCCCGCAACGCGATCAACGGCGCCGTCAGCGCCGGCATCGGCGACGCTTTGGCGGCGGCTCAAGACGACGACGAGGTGCGCGCGGTCGTTCTCACCGGAGCCGGCGACAAATCGTTCAGTGCCGGAGCCGACCTCAAGGCGATCGCCAACCGGGAGAACATCTACCACCCCGAACACCCGGAGTGGGGTTTCGCCGGCTTCGTGCAGCACTTCATCGACAAACCCGTCATCGCGGCGGTCAACGGCACCGCGCTGGGAGGCGGCACCGAGATCGCGCTGGCCAGCGACCTGGTGATCGCCGAGCAGCGTGCCCAGTTCGGGCTGCCCGAGGTCAAGCGCGGCCTGATCGCCGGTGCCGGCGGGGTGTTCCGCATCATCGATCAGCTGCCCCGCAAAGTTGCCCTGGAGCTGCTCTACACCGGGGAGCCCATCTCGGCGGCCGACGCGGCCCGCTGGGGACTGGTCAACCGCGTGGTCGAGGACGGCGGGGCGCTGGAGGCAGCCCTGGAGCTGGCCGAACGGATCACCGGCAACGCGCCGCTGTCCGTGCGGGCCAGCAAGCGGATCGCCTACGGCGTCGATGACGGGGCCATCCCCGGCGAAGTGGACGGTTGGGCCCGAACCGGCCGAGAGTTCTCCGCCCTGCTGCGGTCCGAGGACGCCAAGGAGGGACCCCGGGCGTTCGCCGAGAAGCGCGCACCAGTGTGGAAGGCGCGTTGAGCGGCGTGCCCGAGCCGCTTCTCATCTCCATCCGCGGGCGCGCCCCGCAGCTGCACCCGGAGGCCTGGGTGGCGCCCAACGCCAGCCTGATCGGCCAGGTCAGCCTGGCCGCCCGGGCCAGCGTCTGGTACTCGGCGACGCTACGTGCCGAGGTCGAGCCGATCGAGATCGGCATCGACACCAACATCCAGGACGGCGTGACCGTCCACGTCGACAAGGAGTTCCCCTGTCGAGTCGGGGCGCACGTCAGCGTCGGGCACAACGCGGTGCTGCACGGCTGCACAATTGAGGACGACTGCCTGATCGGGATGGGAGCGATCGTCCTCAATGGCGCCGTGGTGGGGGAGGGGTCGCTGGTCGCGGCCGGTGCCGTCATCCCGCAGGGGATGGTGGTGCCGCCCCGGTCGCTGGTGTCCGGGGTGCCGGGCCGGGTACGACGAGACCTGAGCGAGGCCGAGGTCCGCAACAATCGGTACAACGCCGCGGCGTACCGGCGACTGATCGAAGTCCATCGAGCGAACTAACGCATTTGGGCCACCGGCCGCCGTTTCGCCGCTACGTTTTAGGGACGTTGCTCAACCCGCCGCTGAGGGGACGTCCTCCTATGACCCAGATCAGTCCATCCCGCCCCGGCCTGCTGCGCGAGATCACCGACATCATGACCAGGGTCGCCCTGCCCTATCACGAACCGCGGGCAGTGGTGCAGCGGCGTCGCGTCGTCGTCGGAGTGGTGGTGCTGATCGGTGCCGCGGTGCTGGTCGCCATGCACAGCAAGCTTCCAGGCGACCCGGCGTTCTACTGGCTGTCGCTGGTCTTGGCCGCGGTCTGGACCGTGGGGGCCGTGGTGGCCGGACCGCTGCACCTGGGGGTGTTGCGGTTCCGCGGGCGCAACGAGCGGCCGGTGTTCACCGGCACCGGCGTCGGCCTGGTACTCGGCGGGGTGTTCCTGCTGGGCGGGCTTGCGGTGCAAGACATTCCGCCGCTGGCCGATCAGGTGGTCGCGATCCTGGCCTACACCACCGAGGTCTCGTGGCGGCTGGTGGTGCTGATCGCCCTGGTCAACGCGATCGCCGAGGAGCTTTTCTTCCGCGGCGCGCTGTTCAGCGCGTTCGGTCGCCGCTCCCCGCTGGTGTTTTCGACCCTGCTCTACGTTGCGGCGATGATGGCCGCAGGCAACCTCATGGTGGGATTGGCTGCGCTGGTGCTCGGCACCGTCTGCGCCATCGAGCGTCGAGCCACCGGTGGGATACTGGCGCCGGTGCTGACCCACCTGGTGTGGGGGCTGATGATGGTGCTGGCGCTGCCCCCGATTTTCGGGATGTAGCCCCCAAATTCCGCGCAAATTCCGCGCGAGTGTGCGTGTTTGCCCCGCGACACGCCGTCGCGCGTGGCATTCTGCGCACGCTCGCCAAATCAGAAGTCGGTGAAATTGGCCGAACGACGCTCCTGAAAAGCGCGGGCTCCCTCGCGGAAGTCGTGGGAGTTCAACAGGATTGACTGCCCGACGTATTCACGGTCCAGGGCCGCGTTCAGCTCGGTCAAGGTCGCGGCGTTGATGGCCTGCTTAGTTTTCGCCAACGCCTTGGCCGGGCCGGCCAGCAAGGAGGCCAGCAGCTTGTCCACCTCGGCGTCGAACTCCTGCGCCGGGTACACCGCGCTGATCAGCCCCCACTCCAGGGCTTCGGCAGCCGACAGTCGTTCGGCCAGCAGCGCCAGCCGCATGGCGCGGGTGCGGCCGACGGCCGCGGCGACCAGCGCTGAGGCGCCACCGTCGGGCATCAGCCCAATCTTGGTGAACGCCAACAAGAAAAATGCCTTGTCCGAGGCCACGACCAGGTCGCAGGCCAGGGCCAGGGATACCCCGACGCCGGCGGCCGGACCTTGTACCACGGCCACCACCGGCCGCGGCAGCGCGACGATCGCCCGGATCGCGCGGTTGGCCTCGACGATGATCTCGGTCGGCAGCTCGTCGGCTGCGTCCTCGGCGCCGATCCCGGCTCCGGAGCTGAACCCGCGCCCGGCGCCGCCGAGCCGCACCGCGCGCACCCGCGGGTCGCGGGCGGCGGCTTCCATCGCGTCGGCGATACCGGCCAGCACCGGCGTGGTCACCGAGTTGAGGCTGTCCGGGCGGTCGATGGTCACCGAGAGGACGCCGTCGGCCAGGGTGACGGACACACCCGCCGTCGGGGCGAGGGTGTCGATGCCGGAGTCGATTGCAGTCATGGGTGTCACCTTAGGATGCAGATCACACAGGCACACGACGAGGAGGCAGATATGGCGGGACCACTGGCGGGGCTGCGGGTCATCGAGCTGGCCGGGATCGGACCGGGACCGCACGCGGCGATGATCCTCGGCGACCTGGGCGCCGACGTGGTCCGCGTGGAGCGGCCGCCGAAATTCGGTGGCGGGGCCAGCAAGGACACCATGCTGCGCAACCGGCGCTCGGTGACCGCCGACCTGAAGTCGCCGGAAGGCCGCGACCTGGTGCTGCAGCTGGTCGCCAAGGCCGACGTGCTGATCGAGGGCTTCCGGCCCGGCGTCACCGAGCGACTCGGCCTCGGCCCCGAGGACTGCGCCAAGGTCAATGAGCGGCTGATCTACGGCCGCATGACCGGCTGGGGGCAGACCGGCCCGCGCGCCCAGCAGGCCGGCCACGACATCAACTACATTTCGCTGAACGGGCTGTTGCACTCCGTCGGCCGCAAGGGCGAACGTCCCGTGCCGCCGCTGAACCTCACCGGCGACTTCGGCGGCGGGTCGATGTTCCTGCTGGTCGGCATCCTGGCCGCGCTGTGGGAGCTGCAGCGTTCCGGCAAGGGGCAGGTGATCGACGCGGCGATGGTCGACGGGGCCAGTGTGCTCTCGGCGATGATGTGGAGCTTCCGCTCGCAGGGGCTGTGGAGTGACGAGCGTGGCGTCAACATGCTCGACACGGGTGCGCCCTACTACGACACCTACGAGTGCGCCGACGGGAAGTATGTGTCGGTCGGCTCGATCGAGCCGCAGTTCTACGCGGAACTGCTGACCAAGCTGGAGCTGGACCCCGCCGAGTTGCCGGCGCAGAACGACGTCAGCGGCTGGCCGGTGCTGCGGGAGAAGCTGACCGCGGCGTTCGCCGCCCACGACCGTGACCACTGGGCTCAGGTGTTCGCCACCTCCGATGCCTGCGTGGCGCCGGTGTTGGCCTTCAACGAGGTGCAGGCCGACTCGCACATCACCGAACGCGACACCTTCTACGACGTCGACGGTTATCTGCAGCCGATGCCGGCGCCGCGGTTCTCCCGCAGCGTTCCCGACGTCCCGACGCCGCCGGCCGTTCTGGGAGCCGACAACGAGACCATCCTGAACGACTGGGTATAGTCCCGACCAACCAGACGGTTGGGACTGAGAGGGGCCAAGGGAGTGCAGATCAAGGACGCGGTAGCCGTTGTCACCGGCGGTGCCTCCGGGTTGGGATTGGCGACGGCCAAACGCCTGCTGGATGCGGGTGGCCAGGTCGTGGTGATCGACCTCAAGGGCGAGGACACCGTCAAGGAGCTCGGTGACCGGGCCCGCTTCGTGGAGGCCAACGTGGCCGACCCCGATGCGGTCAGCGCGGCGCTGGACGTCGCGGAGTCGCTCGGCCCGGTGCGGATCAACGTGAACTGCGCCGGCATCGGCAATGCGATCAAGACGCTGAGCAAAGATGGCGCGTTTCCGCTGGATGCCTTCACCAAGATCATTCAGGTCAACTTGATCGGCACGTTCAACGTCCTGCGGCTGGCCGCGGAGCGGATCGCCAAGACCGAGCCGATCAACGGCGAGCGTGGCGTCATCATCAACACTGCCTCGGTGGCGGCGTTCGAGGGCCAGATCGGGCAGGCCGCCTACTCGGCGTCCAAGGGCGGCGTGGTCGGTATGACGCTGCCGATCGCCCGTGACCTGTCGCGTGATCTGATCCGGGTCTGCACCATCGCTCCGGGCCTGTTCAAGACGCCGCTGCTGGGCTCGCTGCCCGAGGAGGCGCAGAAGTCGCTGGGCGCGCAGGTGCCGCACCCGTCGCGGCTCGGTGACCCCGACGAGTACGGCGCACTGGCCGAGCACATCATCAACAACCCGATGCTCAACGGCGAGGTCATCCGCCTCGACGGTGCGATCCGGATGGCCCCGAGGTAGGAGAGACGATGGCTATTACAACGAAGTTCACCGAGGTATTCGGGGTCGAGCACCCCATCGCTCAAGGCGGCATGCAGTGGGTGGGTCGCGCGGAGCTCGTGGCGGCGGTTGCCAACGCCGGAGCGCTGGGTTTCCTCACCGCGCTCACCCAGCCGACGCCGGCCGACCTGGCCAACGAGATCGCCAAGACGCGGGATCTGACCGACAAGCCGTTCGGGGTGAACCTGACCATCCTGCCCGCGATCAACCCACCGCCCTACGACGAGTACCGGCAGGTCATCGTCGACGCCGGCATCAAGATCGTGGAGACGGCCGGATCCAACCCGGCGCCGCACCTGCCGATGTTCCATGACAACGGAATCAAGGTGCTGCACAAGTGCACCTCGGTGCGCCACGCCGTCAAGGCGCAGAGCCTGGGCGTGGATGGCATCAGCATCGACGGTTTCGAGTGCGCCGGGCACCCCGGCGAAGACGATGTCCCCGGCCTGGTGCTGATCCCGGCCGCTGCCGCCAAGATCGAGATCCCGATGATCGCCTCCGGCGGTTTCGCCGACGCCCGCGGCCTGGTCGCGGCGCTGGCTCTGGGCGCCGACGGCATCAACATGGGATCGCGGTTCATGTGCACCGTGGAGTCGTGCATCCACCAGAACGTCAAGGAAGCGATCGTGGCCGGTGACGAGCGCGGCACCGAGCTGATCTTCCGGTCGTTGCACAACACCGCTCGGGTCGCCAGCAACGCGGTGTCCCGCGAGGTGGTCGAGATCCTCAACAAGGGCGGTCAGTTCCCGGACGTGCAGGAGCTGGTGGCGGGCGTGCGCGGCCGCCGCGTCTTCGACGAAGGCGACGTCGACGCCGGAATCTGGACGGTGGGCACGGCAATGGGGCTGATCAACGACATCCCGACCGTCGACGAGCTGGTGTCCCGGATCGTTTCGGAGGCCGAAGAGATCATCCTCGGGCGCCTGGGCAGCATGGTCGAGGACGACGACGAGGAGAACGTCGCCTGACACTGGTGTTTAGGCCGTCGGCCTGACGCTTACCCGCGCCGAACGTGTATCTAGTGCGAAATTCTTGCCGGTTTTTCGCACTGGTTGCACGTTCGGCGTTGGCGTCGAAGGACACCGGCCGGATTGCTGAGTGCTGGCCGCACGCGGGGGTCTTCCGAAGTGCCCCGGGGCTCAAGCTGAATACAAGAGAAATGGATTGACTCACACATGGCGTCCTGCCCGGATGGGGGTGGCCGCCGTCGCGCAATCACGCAACTATTGAAAGGCGCCGCTGTCGCGGCGCCGATCAATCAGCTGGCCAGCGAATGCAGGCCGTCGAACTGCTCCGAGGTGTCGCCCTCGACGAGGAAATCGCCGTGGTACAGGGCCTCGAAGTCGACTTTGATGACGTCGGCACTTGAGTCGTCGATCCACATGACCCTGAGCTTATTGGTCACTATTAAGGAATCATTGAGTCACGTTTCGGGAAATGGTGGCAATACTACCGACGGGTAGCGTTTGCGGGGCTCGTTCCGGCGTCCCGCTAGGGTGGCTCCCATGACCGCACCGACCACCCTGGACCACCCGCTGTTCGCCCGGATCTGGACCTTCATGTCCAGCCACGAGACCGACTGGCTGCGGGACCGCCGCCGGGAGAACCTGGAGGGCTTGTCGGGGCGCGTCTTGGAGGTCGGGGCGGGTACCGGAAGCAACTTCGGCTTCTATCCGGATACCGTGACCGAGGTGGTGGCCGCCGAACCCGAGTCGCACCTTCGCGACGCCGCCCAGGACGCCGCGGCAGCGGCACCGGTCCCGGTTGCCGTGGTGGCGAGCACCATTGAGGCCCTGGACTCCGGCGAGCCCTTCGACGCGATCGTGTGCTCGCTGGTGTTGTGCTCGGTGGGCCAGCCCGAGGACGTGCTGCGCCAGCTCTTCACATTGCTGAAGCCCGGCGGCGAGCTGCGCTACTTCGAGCATGTCGCCAGCGCCGGGGTGCGCGGCGGCCTGCAGCGGCTGGCCGACGCCACCTTCTGGCCCCGCTTGTTCGGCAACTGCCACACCCACCGGGAGACCGAGCAGATGATCACCGCTGCCGGCTTCGTCGTCGATAGGTCGCGGCGCGGGCACCAATTCCCGGCGTGGGCCCCGGTTCCGGTGTCGGAATTCGCGCTGGGATCGGCCAGCCGCCCGGCCTGAGACGGGTCAGCCCAGCAGGAACGGCAGCCGCTGCGCCATTCCCGGCAGTGCAGCTGAGGCGGTAGTGCGCAGGAACACCGTGGCCCGCTCCGACAGCGGCGTCGGCTCCGGGTTGACCTGAATGACGGTCTTGCCCAGCTCGAGCGCCCGTTCGGGCAGGCTGGCCGCCGGGTACACCACCCCGGACGTGCCGACCACGATCAGCGCATCGGCGGCGTCAATTGCCTCGACCGCTGCGTTCCACGGCTCGTCGGGCAACTGTTCGCCGAACCAGACCACGTCCGGGCGGATCAAGCCGCCGCACTCGCACTGCGGCGGCATTATTTCGAGGACGGGCTCTGCCAGCTCGGGCAGCTGCGTGTCGTGCGGTTGCTCGCAGTCCGAGCAGCGGAAGGTGAACATCCGGCCGTGCAGATGGTGAACGGTGGAGCTGCCGCCGCGCTCGTGCAGATTGTCGACGTTCTGAGTGATGACCTGAACGTCGTCGACGTGCTGTTCCCAGTCCGCGATCGCGGTATGGCCCAGGTTCGGCTCATAGCGGCGCGCCAGCTGACAGCGCCACACATACCAGCCCCAGACCAGTTCTGGCTGCCGATTCCAGCCATCGATGCTCGAGACCTCGTAGGGGTCGTATTGCGACCAGAGCCCCTTCTCGTCATCGCGGAAGGTCGGTATCCCGCTCTCCGCCGAGATCCCTGCGCCACTGAACACCACCACCCGCACGCCACCAACATAGCGGGATACTGGCCGAATGAACTTCTCCGACCTGCTGAAAACCGACGTGCATCAAGACGTGCCGCTGTTCGAGCAGATCAGAGTTGCACTGATCGCCGCGGTCCGGGCCGGGTCACTACCCGCGGGAACCCGGCTGCCGACGGTGCGCGACCTTGCCAATCAGCTGGGCCTGGCGGTGAACACCGTCGCGCGCGCCTACCGCGAACTGGAGACCGGCGGCGTCGTCGAAACCCGGGGACGTTTCGGCACTTTCGTGGCCAACAGCGACCCGGCTGACGCCGCCATGACGCAGGCCGCAGGCGCTTTCGTCGCCGCAGCCCGCGCGGTCGGGCTGGGCAAGGCCGATGCGCTGCGCTACCTCGACGCGGCCTTCGGCAGCGCCGGGAGCGGTGTCTCCTAGCCGAACTCCAGCAGGGTCAGTGACGGGCGGACCGGGTCCAGGAAGCGCAGCCGGTAGGCGCTCGAGAGCAGCGTGTTGAACAGCCACCCGCGGCCGGCCGGTAGCTGCAGGTCACGGACGGCCCGGATGCCTGGCACGGTATTCACCAGATCGGCGGCGGCGTTCACCGACAGGTTGAACGGCATCGGCGGAACCCTGTAGCGCAGCGACGTCCGAATCCCGCGGCGCATCAGCATGGCCAGCACGGGAGGCGGCACGTCGAAGAGCAGCCGACCGCCGGGGAAACGGCGGGCGCACTCGGCGATCAGTCCGAGCGACTGCTCGGGCTGCAGGTACATCAGCAGGCCCTCCGCGCTGACGAACACGCCCTTGTCCGGGTCGACCTGGTCCATCCAGCTGTAGTCCAGCGCGGACTGGGCGCAGACCGAAACCTGCGGCGACGCCGGCAGCAGCCGGGTGCGGATGTCGATGATCGGCGGCAGATCGACCGTGAGCCAGCGGAACGCGGTGTCGGGAACGTTCGCACTCACCCGCCAGAAGCTGGTCTGCAAGCCCTCGGCCAGAGCCACCACGGTGCCCGACGGGTGCTGGCGCAGAAACTGCCGGGTCTGGTCGTCGAAGGCCAGTGCGCGCAGGGCGATGTCCTGGCGGGTGGGCCCGAACTTCGCGAAATCGAAGTCGATCGAATCGACGAGGCTGATCGCCATCGGGTCGTCGATGATTCCGTCGGAACGGCGGGCTTCGGTCGCCCGAGCGTTCAAGGTCAGCAACGCGGTTTCGGAGACCCCGGTCAGGGTGACTTTTTGTGCCTGGCTCACCTGTGCGACCTTACCGGTGGGCGGCGGCCTTACCGGTGGGCGGCGGCGTGCAGCACTTTGTTCAGGGTGCGCAGGTTGCGGGTGGTGGTAGCGGACTTATAGCGCTTGTTGCCCATCGTCTTACCCACGGTGCTGGTCAGGGTGTCGCCCTTGGGGATCTGCCAGTAGATCACCCCATCGCCGAGGGCGATCTTCTCGTCGGCATCTCCCGCGAGCTCGGACAGCTTGGACAGTTCGGTCAGCACCGCGTCGTCAGCGACGAACGTGACATAGGAGTGCAGACCCGCGACCTCGGGTTCGAAGGGAAACCCGGCCACGATGTCGCGCACCGTCTCGACGTTATAGACCAGCACCCAGGCCTGATAGCCGAAGCGCTCCCGCAATGCAGACTCGGCGGCGGCACGAACCGCCGCGGCATCGGTGGGTGACTCCAGCAGCACGTTGCCGCTCGCGAGCAGCGTGCGAACCTCCGTGAATCCGGCGGCGGTCAGTGCGGCGGCGACCTCGGCCATCTTGAGATTGACTCCGCCGACGTTCACGCCACGCAGAAACAGCGCATAACGGGTCATGAGGCGAACTCCAATCGGCGGAAGAACGATGGTAATAACCGGACACGTCGGTACGCTTCGATCATGGGACGCCAGGTATTCGACGACAAGTTGCTTGCCTTGATCAGCGGGAACTCACTTGGCGTACTGGCCACCCTCAAACGAGACGGCCGCCCCCAACTGTCGAACGTGCAGTATCACTTCGACCCGCGGGCCCTCGTCGTGCAGGTGTCGGTCACCGAGCCGCGAGCCAAGACCCGCAACCTGCGCCGTGATCCCAGAGCGTCGCTTCTGGTCAGCTCCGACGACGGCTGGTCCTACGCCGTCGCGGAGGGGGATGCCCAGCTAACGCCGCCGGCCGCCGCACCCGACGACGACACCGTCGAAGCGCTGATTGCGTTGTACCGCAACATTGCCGGGGAGCATCCGGACTGGGACGAGTACCGCCAGGCCATGGTGACCGATCGCCGCGTGCTGCTGACGCTGCCCGTTCATCACCTGTACGGCATGCCCCCGGGTGTGCGCTGAGCATCTCCCACCCAGTACGCCGTGCGCTGAGCTAGGCTCCCGGGTATGCCCGAATCAGATTCCGCCGCAGACGAGAACAAGCGCAAGTTCCGGGAGGCGCTGGAACGTAAGAACGCGAAGTCGGCGGGCGGCTCTGACCACAAGGACGCCGGCGCCAAGCAGTCGCGGTCGCACGGACCGGTGGAGAGCCGCCGGGAGTTCCGCCGCAAGAGCGGTTAGCTACTGCACTGGGCAGGCGTACTTACGTGCCACGTCCATCACCCGCTGGTTCGCGCCGGGCCCGACGACCCCCTGCGCCGCGAGTTCCAACCCGATATAGCCCGGAAGTCCGCCTTCGCATGCCTGGTGGGCCAGGCGCCAGGCGGTGTCCGGGTTCAGGTTGAACCCGTTGCGTTCCAGGCCTTCCATGTAGGTGTCGAATTCCGGGGTGCCCTGGTCCGGTATGGCACCGGCCGTGGCCGCCAGACATACAGCCGTAGCCATCGCTGCGATCAGCGCTGCCGCTACACGTCTCATGGTCCTTCTCCTGGAGATGCATCCGCTCGTGGTCGCTACACGGTTGCACACTCCACCGACACAGACCAACGGAACCATTTAGTTGGCCGGGGTGGACGGTCTGCGGGTTGGGGGCCCCCGGGTGGTCCTAGACTGGCGGGGTGCCGAAGCTGCAGCTGGTAGGGGACCCGCCTGCGGATGAGTTGCTGAGCGCCGACCCGTTCGCGCTGCTGGTCGGAATGCTGCTCGATCAGCAGATTCCGATGGAGGTCGCATTCGCCGGCCCGAAGAAGCTCGCTGACCGGATGGGCAGTCTGGACCCGCACGACATCGCCGCGCGCGATCCGGACGAATTCGCCGCGTTGTTCGCTGAAAAGCCTGCGGTGCACCGGTTTCCGGGTTCGATGGCGGGCCGTGTCCAAGCCCTGGCCAAAGCGGTGGTCGATCAGTATGGCGGCGACACGACCGCCTTGTGGACGGTCGGGGAGCCCGACGGCGCCGAGGTGTTGAAGCGCCTCAAGGCACTGCCCGGCTACGGCGAGCAGAAGGCCCGGATCTTTCTGGCCCTGCTCGGCAAGCAATACGGTGTCACCCCGTCGGGATGGCGGGAGGCTGCCGGGGCATACGGTGAGCCCGGAACACATCTGTCGATCGCCGACGTCGTGGATGCGTCGTCGCTGCAGCAGGTGCGGTCCACGAAGAAGGCCCAGAAATTGGCTGCGAAGCAGGCCGGAGAGAGTAAGGGAAAGGCGACGACGTGAAAACTCACCTGAACTGTCCGTGTGGCGAGGCGATGACCGGCACGGACGAGGACAACCTCGTCGAGGTGGTGCAGAAGCACCTCGCCGATGTGCACCCCGGCATGGAGTACGACCGGGACGCCATCTTGTTCATGGCCTACTGACGCGGCCGTCGGGCCCTGCGGCGCAGGACCATCACGACGGCGGCGATCGCCACGATCACCGGCAGCCAGGGCAGTAGGAATCCCGTGACCGAGATCAGGCCGTGGGTGAACGACAGCAGTGCGTGCCAGCCGTGGCGAACCGACGTGACGAATCCGGGCGCGGTCGACTCGAACTCCGACGCCAGCGAAACGGTGAGCGTCGCGTAGTTGATCTGGTCGCCGAGCTGGGTGCGCTGCGCCCGCAGGCTGTCGAGGTCGGCCTGCCGCGACGTCAGCTCCTTCTCGGCCTCCAGCAGATCGGCCGTGGTGGAGGCTGACTTCATCAGTGCGGTCAACCGGTCCACCGACGCCTGCAACGCGGCGACCCGTGCATCGAGGTCGACACGCTGTCCGGTGACGTCGTCGTGCCTCAAGGCGATCGATGAGACATCTCCCAGTTGCTTTGCGTCGTCGAGGAATGCATCGACCTTTGCGGACGGGATGCGCACGGTCAGCTCGGCGGTGTGGGACTGACCCGGTGCCGTGCTTTCGGTGCGATCATCGACGCGGCCGCCGAGTCCGGTGGTCAGGTCGATGAGTCGGTCCACCGCTACGCCGACGTCGGTCACCGCGATATTGAGGCTGCCGGTGGTCACGACGTCCCGTTGCACGTCCTTGTGCAGCGGCTGATTCGGCGGGCTCATCGGCGCGGGCGCGGAAACAGCGGCATCCGACGGCGCCCGTTCCGGTGACGGCCGTTCCCCGGCGCAACCGCTGATCGCGAGGACCAACACGGCAGCCAAGCCGATCAACAGCGTCCAAGGTGCCGACTTGCGGGGGACGGTCATGGCCGTCAGGGCACCACGGTCGAGCCGATGGTGGGCAGGAAGTTGCACTGGTGGTCCTTGGTGCTGACCTGACCGAAGATCGTCGACATGATGCTGCCCGAGCCCGTGTCGACGATCGCGGTCAGCGTTGTCGGCCCCTCGGGGTTGATGTCGGTGCGCGGCTGCAGGGTGGCGCTGCCGGACTTGCCGGTGGTCAGGTTCACCCACGTGACGTTCAGCGGCAGCTTCTGCGTCTCGGCCGGGCCGGGGGTCCCCATGGCGGTGAACACGTAGGCGGTCTGACCGGGCTTGGGGCCGGGGGTCGGAATCGTGGCCGGGCCGGCCACCGACAGTGCGGTGGCGATGACGTTGCCGCCGTCGGCCTGGCAGTTCTGGCCGATGGACGGGTACATGAAGTCCTGGGTCGGCGGGGCGTCCGGACCGAATCCGGGATTGGCCGCCGGGGCCGCGTCGGGCGCCGGCGCCACGAGCGCGGCTTCGGGGGCTGCCGGGGCCGCGTCGGGGAGAGCTTCGGCGGGCGCGGGCAGGGCTTCGGGCGCATTCGGTGCGGCCTGGGGCGCCGGGCCCACCGACTTGGCCGGGTCGATGCCGCTGGGCAGGTGGGCCACCATTCCGGGTTCCGAGCCGGCCGTCGGTACGTGATTGCTCGGCAGCGTCTCGGGCGGCGACTGCACGAACTGCGCCACCGAGTCGGCCACCTGCCGGGAGCTGGCGGGCGTGTTGGAGTTTCCGGTGAATGCGGCGGCCGCGGCCATCAGCAGCGAGGTCGCCCCGGCGGGGTCGGCGGCAGCCTGCTGGATCACCGGGCTCAACTGCTCGATGGCGGGCAGCCCGGGAAATCCCGCGGTGGGCAGCGGCAGTGCCGGCATGGCCGGGTCGGCCATGGCCACCCCGCCGACGGCGCCGAAGACCAGCAGGGCCGACGATCCGGCGGCGACGGCCGCCTTGGCGGCGGTGGCACCCTGCGTCTTGAAATGCGTCGTGGCGAACAGCGTCTGGAGGCGCGACATGACTTCCCCAATCGTCGGCGGTGGCTTCCTGAAAACCGAAGCTAGCCTGTTGCTGGTGAGGCTCAAGTGACACGTGTGTCATTTATGGAACCGTTACGGACCCGAACCGCGACGGTGATCTGGCGGCCGTTCGATAAAGTCGTGCCGGTAGACACCACCTTGAACACCGGGGCCACCCCGCCTGCGCGTTCGCTGACGACTCGCCTGACCGCGTGGGCCCCCTTGCTGCTGGCGATCAGCATCGCGGCGCGACTCGCCTGGACCTACCTCACCCCGCACGGCGCCAACTTCGTCGACCTGCACGTTTACATCAGCGGCGCGGCCGCGCTGGCCCAGCCCGGCGCGCTGTATGACTACGTCTACGCCGACCAGACCCCGGACTTCCCGCTGCCGTTCACTTACCCGCCGTTCGCGGCGGTGGTGTTCTACCCGCTGCATTTCCTGCCGTTCGGGCTGGTGGCGCTCCTGTGGCAGATCGGCACGATGGCCGCACTGTATGGCGTGGTGCGGCTGTGTCAGCGACTCCTCGGGGAATCGGCCACCGCGGGCCGTCAGGTTGCGATGCTGTGGACCGCCGCGGGGATCTGGACCGAGCCGTTGCGCAGCACCTTCGACTACGGCCAGATCAACGTGATCCTGGTGTTGGCGGTGCTCTATGCGGTCTACAGCCGGCGGTGGTGGGTCTCGGGGCTGTTGGTTGGGCTGGCCGCCGGGGTGAAGCTCACCCCGGCGATCGCCGGGGTCTACCTGGCCGGGGCACGGCGCTGGGCCGCTGCGGTGTTCTCGGCGGTCGTCTTCGCCGGCACCATTGCGGTGTCGGTGTGGGTCACCGGGGACCAGGCTCGCCGCTACTTCACCGAGCTGCTCGGCGACGCCCATCGGGTAGGCCCGATCGGAACGTCGTTCAACCAGTCCTGGCGGGGCGGGATCTCCCGCATCCTCGGACACGACGCGGGTTACAGCCCGCCGGTGCTGATCGCGATCGGCGTCACTGCGGTGCTGGCGGTGCTGGCCTGGCGGGCGCTGAACAGTGGACCTGGGGCGGACCCGCTGGGGTCGTTGCTGGTGGTCGAGCTGTTCGGGCTGCTGGCCTCGCCGATCTCCTGGACTCATCACTGGGTGTGGCTGGTGCCGCTGATGATCTGGCTGCTGCACGGGCCCTGCTCGGATCGCCGCGGCGCCCGGGTGCTGGGCTGGGGCTGGCTGGCCGTGGCCCTCATCGGGGTGCCGTGGCTGCTCAGTTTCTTCCAGCCGACCATCTGGCAGGACGGCCGGCCCTGGTACCTGGCGTGGGCCGGCCTGGTCTACATCGTCGGCGCGCTGGTGACCCTGGGCTGGATGGCGACCGCGCGGGTCAGCTCGCCAGAATCCGGTTGATCTCGCTGGCCATCCCCACGTCCTTGTCGGTGATGCCGCCTTCGGAATGCGTCACCAGGGCGAACGTCACCGTGCGCCAGCGGATGTCTATGTCGGGGTGGTGATCGGCCGCTTCGGCGCGCTCGGCGACCTGCCGCACCGCGTCGATACCCGCCAGAAAAGCCGGGAACTTGACCGAGCGGCGCAGCGCCCCGTCGGCCCGCTCCCAACCGTCGAGTGAGGTCAGCGCGGCGTCGATTTGGTCGTCAGTCAACAAAGCCATGGTTCGAGGGTCATACCCGGTGCAGGCCGCCGTCAACCACGATGGTTTGGCCGGTGATGAACGCGCTGTCGTCACCGGTGAGGAAGCAGACGGCGCCGGTGATGTCGCTCGCCGTACCGACGCGTTTGATCGCCTGCATCGCCGCGACTTCGGTCAACAACCGGTCGCCGATGTTGCGCCGTCCGCCGGGGGTGCTCGACGCCGCGGGCTCGATCGCGTTGACGGTGATCCCGTAGGGGGCCAGGTCGTTGGCGAGTGCCCGCGTAAGACCGATCACGCCGCCCTTGCTGGCCATGTAGTGCGCCAGGCCGCCCACGGTCAAGCCCAGGGAATTCGAGGCGACATTGACGATCCGGCCCCAGCCGTGCTGCCGCATGCTGTCGATGACGGCCTTGGTCATCAAGAATTGTGAATCGAGGTTGATCTCCAGCGTGCGCTTCCATTCGTCGAATCCGAGATCGAAGAGATCGCGGAACGGGAAGACGCCCGCGTTGTTGACCAGAATGTCGACTCGGCCGAACACGCTGAGCATCTCGCGGCCGATCCCCGCGACTTGATCGGGCTGGGACACGTCGGCTTGCAGATTCAGCACAGCGCGACCGAGGTCGGTTATCGCTGCTGCGGTCTCGTCACCGGGTTGCAGATCGACGGCGACGATATCCGCGCCGCGGCGTGCCAGCTCGACGGCGATTGCTCGCCCGAATCCGCTTGCGGCGCCGGTCACTACGGCGACGCGTCCGGAGTGGGAGGTCATCGGCTACAGGCGCAACAGGCGCTCGGCGTTGAGATGGCTGATCTTGGCCCGGTCTTCCTCGGAGATCGGCGTGGTGCGCAGGAACTCGGTTGCCGTGGCCATGTCCTCATACGGGTAGTCGGTGCCGAACAAGACATGGTCGGCACCCAGCTCCGCGAGCGTACACACCAGCGGAGCGGTGGAGCAGACCCCGCTGGTCGTCACATAGAGATTGTGGCGGAGATATTCCGACGGGTTGCCCCGCGCGAGCTCGATGCCACGATGGTTGTGGAAATCCCAGCGCGAGTCGAGCCGCCACAGCGAGAACGGCAGGCTTTCGCCCATGTGCCCGATCATCAGTTTGGCGTTCGGGAAGTCGTCGAAAACACCACTGAAGATCAATCGCAGGGTGTGCGCGGCGGTTTCGGGTCCCCAGCTCCACATCGGACCGATCAGTTCCGGGTGGTCGCCGAGCACATGCGGAACGTCAAATCCATTGGCGGGGTGTAGGTACAGCGGAACGTCGAGGCCCTCGGCGGACTCCCAGACGACGCGCATCGTCGGGTCGTCAAGGTAGCGACCCTGGGTGTGGGCGTTGACCAAGGCTCCCCGCAGACCGAGCTGGTTGACCGCGCGGTCGAGTTCTTTGGCAGCGGCCTGCGGATCCTGGAGCGGCAGTGCGGCGAATCCGGCGAAACGATCCGGGCGGGCTTCGATCGTTGCCGCGAGCAGATCGTTGACGGCAGCGGCGCGTGCCACCGCGAGGCCGGCATCGGGCTCAGCCTGAATCCCGGGAGCCGTCAACGACAGGACCTGCATGTCGAGCCGCGCGGCGTCCATTTCGGCCAGCCTCTGATCGGCCAGATCGAGCAGCTGCCGGGAGACCTTCGCCCAACGGTCCGGGGTGGTGATCGCCTTCGAGCTCGCACTGTAGGGCGCCAGCTCTGTGGTGAGGAAGTGTTCTTCGAGCCCGATCGTTCGCATGCATCCTCGATTCACTATTGAGCATTGATTTTATCAATAATGAAAGCGAGGGTTGGCCGTGTCAAGACGCAAGAGGGGTCTGGCGCTGAACCGAGCTGGGCGATCTGAGGGTTCACCATCGCCATCGACTGCGGACGACACGGTGCCTGGTCGAGGTTGGTCAGCACGCGTCACGGGTCTGGCCCGGCAACTTATGGCGAGGTCTCCGCAGCGTCGGCCCGATGGCGCGACTTGTCAGTTCGCTCCGCGGTCGGTCTGGGCCGAACCTAGTTCGTTCGACATCGTCGCGGTCAGCGAAAGCAGTTGTTTCGAGACCGCATCGACGGTGGTGCGGGTCGCGGCCTGGGCCGGGAGAACCACTGCGACGACAAGCGGCAGCGACTCCCCGGCTGCGAAGACTGGTGCGGCGACTGAGGCGATGCCCGGGATGATGCCGCCGGAAGTGATCGACAGACCGGAGCGCGCCACCTCCGCAGTGATTTCGGCGATCTCATCGGCGGTCGGGGGGCGCGACCCGGCGGCGGACTCCCGCCGCACGACCGGTTTGGTCAGGGCGCTCGGCAGATAGGTCAGGAATACCCGGCCGACGGAGCTGGTCAGCAGTGGGAGCGTGGCTCCGACCCGGACCGTGATAGGCAGGGCATACGAGCCGTAGTCCCACCGGACGATGACCGGACCGTGATCCGACCAGACCGCCAGGTTCACGGCGTGGGATGTGCGATCACGCAGGCCGGGAAGGTGTTCGGAGATCAGCGCGACCTCGTCCATGCGGCGCAGCGACTCGATTCCGAGCCGGCGCAGGGCGGGGCCCATGTCGTAGAGGCCGGTACTCGGTGATCGTGCGACGAGTCCGACCCGCGAGAGGCTGACGAGGTAGCGATGCACCTTGCTGGGTGTCATGCCGCTGGCGGTGGCGAGCTGCGTCAGGCTCATCGGGGAACGACCGTCCTCGAGTGCCTGCAGGACGGTCATCGCCAGTTCGACAGATTGGATGCCCTGGCGAGCCGACGGGTCGTCGTCGGTCTTGGCGGAGCCGGTCCTTAGCTTGTCTGCCACGAGAGAACTATAGGGAAGCGCGCCGCAGACGTCAGCGCCGTCAACCGCCCAGCGGGGCATAGCTCTGGGTGATCTGTTTGTACTCCAGGAAATCCTCGATGCTGGCCAGGCCGCCCAGGCGCCCCACTCCGCTGGATTTGAAACCGCCTTCCTCGAACTCGACTGTGAGGTTGGCCCAGCTGTTGATCGAGATGAGTCCCGCGTCGAGCCGGCGGGCAAGCCGGGCCGACCGGTCGACGTCACGGCTCCAGATGCACGCGCTGAGACCGTATTCGGTGTCGTTGGCCAGGGCGACGGCGTCGTCTTCGGTGCCGAACACCTGAACCGTCTGAACCGGGCCGAAGGTCTCCTCCTGCACGATCGGCAGCGACGAATCGTCCACCGCCAGCAGTGTCGGATGATAGAAGGCGCCGCCCGCCAACTCCGGAATGGTGCTGGGGCCGCCGCGGACAATCGCTTTGGCCCCCGCGGCGATCGCCGTTTCGACAGCGGCGTCGACCCGGGCCACCGAGGCGGTGTCGATCATCGGGCCGATCTCGCTGGCAGGATCGGATGCGGGGCCGGGGCGCACGTTCTCCAGCCGGCCCGCCAGGGCCTCGATGAATGCGTCGGCAATTTCACGCTGTACCAGAATCCGGCTGCCGGTCATGCAGAACTGGCCGGCGAACACGGTCGAGGAATGCACCACTGTGGTCAGCGCCGCATCGAGGTCGGCGTCGGAGAACACCAGGTGCGGAGTCTTGCCGCCGAGTTCGAGCCCGACACGTTTGAAACGAGCGGCAGCGGCCTGCGCGACAAGTCTGCCGGTCTGCGTGCTCCCGGTGTAGCTGATGACCGGGACCTGCGGCGACTCGACCAACAGGCGGGCGACGTCCGAACCGGATTCGATCACGACGTTGACGACGCCGGCCGGGATCTCCGGGATGCTCGCCAGGATGTCGCTCATCAGCGCCGCGGTCTGGGCGGCCTGGCCGGGCATCTTGAGCACCGCCGTGCAACCGGCCGCCATCGCCGGCGCGAGCGCCCGGATCGCAAGGTAGGCCGGCGAGTTCCACGGGATGATCAGCCCGGCCACTCCGGCCGGTTGGCGGATCGACATCGCTTGCAGCCCCGGCCGTGGGTCGGTGGCGTGCCCGGTCGGATGCACCGCCAGCCCGGCGGCGAACCGCAGTGCGCGTGGGATGAACTGCGCCTCGAATCCGGCCTCGTCCCGCAGTTTTCCGTTCTCGCGGCACAAGGTGTCGATGACCTCATTCGCCCGGAGTGTGTAGGAGTCGGCCAAGTGGCTCAGCGCGGTTGCGCGTTGCATGGGGTCGATCCGCCACGTGGTGTCGGCGAAACTGCGTGCGGCGGCGTCGATCGCTGCCTGGCCCTCGGTGGCACTCGCGTCCGCGTAGCTGCCGATGACTTCGCCGGTGGCCGGGTTGATGCTGTTCGAAGTTCGGTCCGAGCGGATCCATTCGCCGCCCAGCCAATGGTGGACCGGTTCCCGATTCGTCATCTCAGCCCATCTCCCGTTCGAATCCGGTCGCTCCGAACGTGCGGGCCGACCGCGATATTCACCGTATTCGATCATGTCGAAGCTATTGACAAGTGGCGTTGGTCACCCTCAGACTCGGGTCACACAGTATGCAACATAGTGAAACAAATGCAAGATAGTGAAATCGGAGGGCAAGTCTTGATCTCCTTGGCGGGGGTGTCCAAGCCGGCCTCGGTCATCGGAGGCTTCTTCGCAATGGCGCTGGACGTGCTGGTCGCGGTACCGCGCCGGCCGTTTGCCTGGCGCGAACTGATCCTGCAGTCGTGGTTCGTCGCGCGTGTGTCGCTGCTGCCGACGTTGATGTTGGCGGTTCCCTACACGGTGCTGGTGGGCTTCACGTTCAACATCTTGTTGTCAGAGTTTGGTGCTGCGGACTTCAGCGGCCTGACCGCCGCGTATGCCACCGTCACTCAGGTCGGCCCGATCGTGACGGTGTTGGTGGTTGCCGGCGCCGGGGCGACGGCCATGTGCGCCGACCTGGGTGCCCGCACCATCCGCGAGGAACTCGACGCACTCCGCGTGATGGGCGTCGATCCGCTGCAGGCGCTGGTGGTGCCGCGGGTTCTGGCCGCGACCCTTGTCGCGACGCTGTTGTCATCGATGGTCATCATGGTCGGTCTCGTCGGCGGCTTCTTCTTCTCGGTGTTCGTCCAACACGTGACTCCGGGCGCTTATGCGGCCGGTATGACGGTGCTCACCGGGGTCGAAGACATGATCGTCGCGATCATCAAGGCCGCGTTATTCGGACTCGCTGCTGGGCTGATCGCCTGCTACAAGGGAATTTCCGTTGGCGGGGGACCTGCCGGAGTAGGCAACGCCGTGAACGAAACCGTCGTCTACGCCGTTGGGGCGCTGTTCGCCATCAACGTGATCACCACCGCCGTCGGCATCAACGTCACGACGTGAGGTGTCGAGCATGACCGTTGCGCCTGCACGGCTCCCCCGAGTGACGTTGCTGCTGCGGAACTGGGCAGCCGGTTGGAACAGGGTGGGCGGCCAAACTCAGTTCTACGCGAAGGCTCTGGGCTCGACCGGCGAAGTGTTCGTCAGCTACCGGACCGAGCTGCTGCGCTTGATCGCGCAGATGGGCTTGGGCACCGGAGCACTGGCCGTCATCGGCGGCGCCGTGGTGATCGTCGGATTCTTGACGATCACCACGGGGGCACTGGTTTCGGTGGCAGGGTACAACCAGTTCTCCGAAATCGGTGTCGAGGCGTTAACCGGGTTCGCGTCCGCCTACTTCAACGTAAGGCTGGCGGCGCCATTGACCGCGGCGATTGCGTTGGCGGCCACCATCGGTGCCGGCGCGACCGCGCAATTGGGCGCCATGCGGATCAACGAGGAGATCGATGCCCTCGAGGTGATGGGCATTCGCTCGATCGCCTACCTGGCGTCCACCCGGCTGGTGGCCGGGGTGATCGTGGTGATCCCGTTGTACTGCGTGGCTGTGCTCGCGTCTTTCACGGCGGCCCGGTTGAGCACAACGGTGATCTACGGTCAGTCCGCGGGCGTCTACGACCACTACTTCAATACCTTCCTGTACCCGATGGACCTGATCTGGTCGTTCCTGCTCGCGGTCACGATGGCCGTGGTCATCATGCTGGTGCACACCTACTACGGCTTCACCGCTTCCGGCGGCCCGGCCGGCGTCGGTGAGGCTGTCGGCCGCGCCGTGCGAACTTCGCTGGTCGCATCCGGTGTGCTCACCGTGTTCATCTCACTGGCTGTCTATGGGCAGTCCGGCAACTTCCACCTGTCGGGCTGACGCGATGACGACTCGATCCCGGCGATTGCGTATCCCCCCGGCGTGGTGGACCGCCATTCTGGTGGTTGCCGTCGGGGCATTCGTGTGGTTGTGCTCAGCATCGTTCGCCGGAACGTTGAAATCCTCAGTGCCCGTGACGTTGACGTCGCAGCGCGCCGGTCTGGTGATGGAATCGGGCGCCAAGGTCAAGATGCGCGGCGTGCCGGTGGGCAGGGTGGCCGGGGTCGAAGGAGGATCCGAGACGGTACACGTCAAGCTGGAGCTGTTTCCCGACCAGGTCAAGTACATTCCGGCCAATTCGCAGGCGGAGATCCGCGCGACCACGGTCTTCGGAGCGAAGTACGTCGACCTGATCTATCCGGAGAATCCCAGCGCGCAGCACATCACCGCCGGGGCGGTGTTGCGTTCCCGCAATGTCAGCACCGAGGTCAACACCGTCTTCGAAAACCTCGTCGGCGTGCTGCACCAGATCGATCCGCCCAAGCTCAACGCGTCCCTCGCCGCGGTGGCCGAGGCCGTGCGAGGCCGTGGGAACCAGATCGGCGAAGCCACCACCGCTACCAATCATGTGCTCGCCGCGGTCAACCCCCGCATGGGAGCCGTGCGTGACGACTGGCGCGCACTTGCCGGTGCAGGTAATGCCTACGGAACGGCCGCGCAGCACATCTTGTCCCTCCTTGACGCGGCCAGTGTCACCAGCGCCACGGTCAGCGGCCAAGCGGGCGACCTGAATACGTTGCTGCTCAACACCATCGGATTCACCCAATCCGGTATCGACGTGATCGGCCCCAACCGGGACAACCTGGTGCGATCGGTCACCGCGCTCGAGCCGACAACCGATCTGCTGGCAACGTACGACCCCGAATACACCTGCCTGCTCCAAGGCGCCAAATGGACACTGGACAACGGCGGTTACGAGCAGGCGGGCGGCGGCGACGGGGCCACCATCGTGATCGACGACGCCTTCCTGTTCGGCGACGACCCGTACCGGTTCCCGGACAATCTGCCGATCGTGGCGGCCAAGGGCGGCCCGGGCGGCAGGCCGGGTTGTGGGTCGCTGCCCGACCCCAGTAAGAACTGGCCGGTGCGGCAGTTGGTCACCAACACCGGCTGGGGAACCGGGTTGGACATCCGGCCGAACCCGGGTATCGGCTTCCCGGGTTGGGTGGACTATCTGCCGGTCACTCGCGGAGTGCCCGAACCACCGAGCATCCGCAATCTGGGACCGCCGGCGATCGGACCCGTGCCCTATCCGGGAGCGCCACCTTACGGCGCACCCGTACCAAGTCCGGCGAGCATGCCGCCGGCCGCACCGGGAGCGCAGCCGTGAGAGACAACCTGGTAGGTGGGCTGTGGCGTCTCACCGTCTTCGTCGTGGTATGCGGCCTGGGAACGTTTGCGCTGTTCATGGTGTTTGCGCAGCTCCGCTTTCAACCGGAGCGGACTTACAACGCCGAATTCACCAACATCAGCGGGTTGAAACAGGGCGACTTCGTTCGTATCGCGGGCGTGGAAGTCGGCAAAGTCCGACACATCGCGGTCAAGCCCGACAATGTTGTGGCGGTTCGGTTCTCCGCTGACGACACCGTGGTCCTCACCGAAGGCACCCGAGCGCTGATCCGCTACGACAACCTGATCGGGGATCGCTATCTGCAGCTGGAAGAGGGTGCGGGCGGTCTAGGGCGACTGGATGCCGGACAGACCATTCCGGTGCAACGCACTGCGCCTTCGCTGGACCTGGATGCGTTGATCGGGGGCTTTCGCCCACTGTTCCGGGCACTGGATCCGGAGCAAGTCAATACGCTTACCGGCCAGCTCATCCAAGCATTTCAGGGTCAAGGTGCGGCAATCAACTCGTTCATGGCCCAGGCCGCGACGCTGACCAACACGCTGGCCGACCACGACGAGGTGATCGGGCAGGTGATCACCAACCTCGACACCGTGCTGGGATCGCTGCGCGATCAGAGCAAACAATTCGACACGGCGGTAGCCTCACTGGCCGAGTTGGTCCACCGGCTGGCCGCCGGAAAGACCGACATCAGCCATTCGTTGGCGTACAGCAACGCCGCGGCCGGGACGATTGCCGACCTGCTCGCCCAGGCGCGGCCCCCATTCAGAAATGTTGTGGCGCAATCCGACCGGATGAACAGCGTCGTCGTCGCCGACCATGACTACTTCGACGACCTGCTCAACACGCTGCCCGAGGCATATCAGGCGGTCGCTCGGCAGGGCTTGTACGGCGACTTTTTCACCTTCTATCTCTGTGAAGCGGTGCTCAAGATCAACGGCAAGGGTGGCCAGCCGATGTATGTGCGGCTCGCCAGCCAGGGCGGCGGGCGGTGCGCGCCGAAATGAAGCCCTTCTCCGAGCGGAACACAGCGGTCATCGGTGTCGTCGGCGCCGCTGTGATCGCCGCGGTCGTCGTCGGCGCCCTGCAATACCAAAGGTTGCCCCTCTTCAGCATCAAGAAGGCCGTCCACGCCGCCTACTTCGCCGAATCGAGCGGGCTGACATCGGGCGCGCACGTCCAGGTTTCCGGCTTCCAGGTGGGAGAGGTGACCGGCGTCGAGCTGGAAGGACCACGCGTGCTGGTCACGTTCAACGTGGACAAGAGCATTCGCCTCGGGGAGCGCACCGAGGCGGCCATCAAAGCCAAAAGCCTGCTCGGAGTCAAGGTACTCGAGATCACCCCGCGTGGAGACGGTCGCCTCTCGGGTGCGATCCCGCTGGAGCGCACCACCCCGGCCTACCAACTCCCCGACGCTCTGGGCGATTTGGCGCACACCATCCGCGGACTCGACACCGATCAGGTCAACGAGTCGTTGCTCACGCTGGCGCACGAGTTCCACGACACACCGCCGGAGCTGCAGACAGCGCTGCGCGGTGTCGCCCGGCTGTCGCAGACCCTCAACGAGCGAGACAGGCAACTGCGCGGCCTGCTGGCCAGCGCCAACTCGGCGACCACGGTGCTGGCGCAGCGGACAGATCAAGTCGCCGGCCTGATCGTCGACACCGACGGGTTGCTGGCGCAGCTGCAGACACAGAGCGCGGCACTGGACCAGATCTCGGGCGAGATCGCGGCCTTGTCGAAGCAAATCACAGGCTTCGTCGCCGACAACCGCGACCAACTGCGGCCTGCGCTGGACAAGTTCAACGACGTCCTGACTGTCATCGACAACCGCAAGGAGCGCGTGCAAAAGTCGATCAAGCTGCTTCATGCCTATGCGATGTCGCTGGGCGAGTCGGTCTCGTCGGGCCCGTTTTTCAAGGCTTACGTGGCGAACCTGCTGCCCGGCCAGTTCGTCCAGCCATTTGTCGACGCCGCATTTTCCGACCTGGGTCTCGACCCGAATGTGCTGTTGCCGTCGGAGCGCGTCGATCCCCCCACCGGACAACCGGGGACCCCCGCGCTGCCGGTGCCCTATCCGCGGACCGGCCAGGGCGGTCCCCCGAATCTCACGCTTCCCGACGCGATCACCGGCAAGCCGGGTGACCCCCGCTACCCCTACCGCGAGCCGCTTCCTGCGCCGGCGCCCGGCGGCCCGCCGCCCGGCCCGCCCGCGATAGGGGGTGGCTGATGGAACGACACAACGCTCGCCTCGGGCTGGCCGTCGGACTGGTCGTGGTGCTGATCGCCGGAATCATCACGCTGCGGGCGGTGGCCGCCACCGCCAGGACCGAAGTCGTGGCCTACTTCGACAACAGCAACGGCATCTTCGCCGGCGACGACGTGGTCATTCTGGGGGTGAAGGTGGGCCAGATCCGGTCCATCGAACCGCAGCCACAGCATGCCAGGATCAGCTTTTGGGTCGACGGCAAGTACCGGCTTCCGGCCGACGTCAACGCGGTGATCCTGTCGCCGAAGCTGATCACCTCGCGGGCAATTCAGCTGACTCCCGCCTACACCGCCGGTCCTGTGCTGCCCGACGGCGCGGTGATTCCGCAAGACCGCACCGCGGTACCGGTGGAATTCGACGATCTGCGCCAACAGTTGGAGAAGCTCAGCCAGAGCTTGCAACCCACCGAGCCCGGCGGCACCAGCGCGTTCGGAGAAATCATCAACACCGCAGCGGACAACCTGCGCGGCCAGGGCACCTCCATCCGCGACACGATCATCAAGTTTTCACAAGTGATGTCGGCGCTCGGCGATCACAGCACCGACATCTTCTCCACCGTCAAGAATCTTTCGACGCTGGTAACGGCGCTGCACGACAGCGCAGACCTGATGCGCCAGCTCAACCAGAATCTGGCTGCGGTCACCGCACTGCTGTCCGACGACCCCGACGAGATAGCCAATGCGGTCAGCGATCTCAACACTGCCGTCACCGTCGTCACCGATTTTGTCGCCGAGAATCGAGAATCTATCGGCGCCACCTCCGACAAGCTCGCGTCGATCAGCACCGCCCTCGTGGACAGCCTCGACGACGTCAAACAGAGCTTGCACGTGCTTCCCAACGCGCTGCAGAACTTCGTCAACATCTGGGACCCGGCGCACGGCTCGATCACCGGCATACTCGGGTTGAACAACTTCTCCAACCCGATCACGTTCCTGTGCGGGGCGATTCAGGCGGCCTCTCGTCTCAACAGTGAGCAGTCGTCGAAGTTATGCGTCCAGTACCTCGCGCCGATCATCAAGAACCGCCAGTACAACTTTCCGCCGATCGGGGCGAACCCGTTCGTCAATGCCAAAGCCCGGCCCAACGAGATCACTTACAGCGAGGACTGGCTGCGTCCGGACCATCCGGCACCGTCGCCGGCTCCCGAACCTGCCCCGGCCGCGGGTGCCCCCGCATGGACCGACGCCGCGACCGCCAATCCCGCCGATGGCCTGCCGGGACTGATGATTCCGACGGGAGGCGGGTCATGAGGCGGGTTGATCTCGCCGGCAAGGCCGTGGCGATGATGCTGTGTGTCGTCGCGGTGGCTGTCGGCGGTTGCGGGTGGCGGGGCGTGAACTCGCTGCCCCTGCCCGGCACCGAGGGTGGTGGAGTCGGGTCGTACCTGGTGAAAGCGGAACTTCCAGACGTCACCAACATCGCGCCCAACACCCGAGTTCGAGTCGGCGATGTGACCGTCGGCACCGTCACCAAGGTTGAACGCCAGGGCTGGCACGCACTGATCACGATGAAGCTGGCTGGCGATGTCAGCCTGCCCGCCAACGCCATCGCCAAGGTGGGCCAAACCAGTCTGCTCGGCACCCTGCATGTCGAGTTGGCGTCACCGGCCGACGAGCCGCCGACCGGCCGACTGCACAACGGGGCACTGATTCCACTGGAACGTGCTGGCGCCTATCCCAGCACCGAGCAGACCCTGGCGGTGACCTCGATGCTGCTCAACGGTGGTGGCCTCGGGCAGATCCAGGACATCACCACGGCGTTCAGCTCCGCGTTCGCCGGGCGGGAAACCGACTTGCGTGGCGTCATCAACCGGCTCGACGAATTCATCGGCCACCTTGATGAGCAGAAGAACGACATCATCGCCGCCACCGAGGGCATCAACAACGCAGCCGGCCAGTTCGCCGAACGAAAACCTGTGCTGGACAAGGCCCTTAAGACCATTCCCGACGCTTTGTCGGTGATCAGCGAGCAACGCGACAACCTCGCGCAGGTTCTGGTGAAGCTCGGCCAGCTCAGTGCGCTGGCCGCCGACTCGGTCAACCAGACCAAAGAGGCACTGGTGGCGGAGTTGGAAGATATCGGCCCGGTGCTGGGGTCACTCGCCGATGCCGGACCTGCGCTCACCCGTTCACTGAGCCTGCTGGCGACCTACCCGTGGCCTAAAGAGACCATCACCAACTTCGTCCGCGGCGACGCGGTCAACATCACCATGATCATCGACCTCACGTTGAGCCGCCTGGACACCGCGTTCTTCACCGGGACCCGATGGGAAGGCAACCTGACTCAGCTCGAGATGCAATGGGGGCGCACCATCGGACAATTGCCCAGCCCCACCACGGCCGGCAATCCCCTTGTCGCGCCCTACCGTTTCGATCAAGGGCCCTGACATGCGCCTGAATCGACGTATCAAGATTCAACTGGTCATCTTCACGCTGATCTCGATAGTGGCCGGGTCGGTGATGCTCTTTCGCTATATCAATGCTCCGGCAATGCTGTTCGGCGTAGGCCACTACGCCGTCACACTGGAACTGCAGCAGGCCGGCGGACTGTACCCCAGCGCCAACGTCACCTACCGGGGCACCGAGGTCGGTCGCGTCCGAAACGTTCAACTGTCTCCCTCCGGGGTGCGAGCCGAATTGCTGCTGACATCCCGGATCAAGATTCCCGCGGACCTGCAGGCCGAGGTCCACAGCCAGTCGGCCATCGGTGAGCAGTACGTCGAGCTACGGCCCCGCACGGGGGAGGGGCCGGTGCTGAAGAACGGGGACGTGATACCGGTGCAGGCCACGTCGGTGCCGCCGGCCATGGACTCGCTGCTCGATGCCACCAACCGCGGGTTGGCGGTTATCCCGCACGGCAACTTGCGCACCGTGATCGACGAAAGCTACACCGCGGTAGGGGGATTGGGGCCCGACCTGGCTCGGCTGGTCAACAAGTCCACCCGCTTGGCGATGGACGCGGACAAGAATCTGGACGCCTTGACCGCGGTAATCGACCAATCGGCGCCGGTGCTCGACTCACAAACCGACAGTGCCGACGCCATCAACGACTGGGCCAGACACCTGGCTGTTATCAGCGATCAGTTGCGCACGCGGGACAGCGCGGTGGCCAGCGTGCTGCAGAATGGCGGACCGGCCGCCGACGAGGCCCGGGAACTCTTCTCGCGCCTGCAACCGACGCTGCCGGTGCTGCTGGCCAACCTGGTCAGCGTCGCAGACGTGGCGATCGCCTATCAGCCGGCGATCGAGCAGCTGCTGGTCCTGCTGCCACAAGCGGTGGCGGTTGAGGCGGGTACGACGGTCGCCAATCTGAACACCAAGCAGGACTACAAGGGCCTGTATCTGGACTTCAACCTGAACGTGAACGTTCCTCCGATCTGCCAAACCGGCTTTCTTCCACCCCAACAGTGGCGGTCGGCGTCAGCGGTTGACTATCCGGATCGTCCGGAGGGCGCCCTGTACTGCCGGGTGCCGCAGGACTCGCCGTTCGGTGTTCGCGGTGCCCGGAACTACCCGTGCCTGACCGTTCCGGGGAAGCGGGCGCCGACGGTGAAGATGTGCGAAAGCGACGAGCAATACGTTCCGCTCAACGACGGATTCAACTGGAAAGGCGATCCCAACGCCACCTGGTCCGGACAGGACATTCCTCAGTTGCCACCGGGTTCACCGCCCGCTGCGGCCCCGGCTCCACCGCCGATCGCGGTAGCCGAATACGACCCTGCCACCGGCAATTACGTCGGTCCGGACGGGCGTCTATACAACCAATCGAATCTGTCCCAACGCCTGCCGAAGGAGCAAACATGGCAGTCGATGCTGATACCGCCGCCGTCGAAGTAGACGAAGAAGAAGGCTTGGCCCCGGTTGCGTCGCAGGACGGGCCGGCCGTGCCGGACGACGACGTCGGTCTGGCCGAGGACCGCAAGGGCCCCGGCGTGGGCCTGGCCGTGGCCGTGGGCGTGGCCGCGATCGCGGCCCTGTGCGCCATGGTTGGCTGGTTCGGGTACCGCGGTTATCAGACCCACCTGGCCCAACAGCAACGGCAGCTGTTCCTTCAGGCCGGGCGCCAAGGTGCGCTGAACCTCACCACGATCGACTACGCGCAGGCCGATGCCGACATACAGCGCATCCTGGACTCCGCCACCGGATCCTTTCGCGACGATTTCGAAAAGCGTTCGCAGCCCTTCATCGACGTCGTCAAGAAGGCGCAGTCCAGGTCCGAGGGCACGATCACCGAAGCCGGACTGGAATCCCAGGACGGCAACGAGGCCAGGGTGCTGGTGGCTGTGACGGTCAAGACTTCGCTGGCCGGGGCTGCCGAGCCGGAGCCAAGGGCCTGGCGGATGCGCATGACCGTGCAACAGGTCGGCGATGCCGTCAAGGTCGCCAACGTGGAGTTCGTGCCATGATGCGCGCCACGCTTCGCCGTATCGGCGGTGCCGAACGACAGCGCGGGTGGCGCCTGCTGGCATACGGTGTGCTGCCCGCACTGGTCCTGGCCCTGACCGGGGTGACCGGCTACCTGAAATGGTGTGACGAGCGGTCCGGCGTCATCCGGGAGGCCGCAATCGAGTCCGTAGAGGTGGCCACCGACAGTGCCATCGCGATGCTCTCGTATCGCCCCGACAGCGTCGAGCAGGACCTCGATGCCGCCCGCGGCCGCTTGACCGGAGGGCTCAAAGACTCCTACACGTCGTTGACTCACGACGTGGTGATACCGGGTGCACGGCAGAAGCACATCTCGGCGGTCGCCACCGTCCCGGCAGCCGCCTCGGTGTCGGCTTCAAACAGCCACGCGGTGGCACTGCTTTTCATCAACCAAACGATCGTGATGGGAAACGACCCACCCACCGACACCGCCTCCCGGGTGCGGGTCACCCTCGACAAGGTCGACGGCCGGTGGCTGATCGCCGGCTTCGACCCCATCTGATCGCGGAAGGAGTAGCTCAGATGTGCCGAAATCAGCTGGCCGCGTTGGCAGGTACCGCGGTGATCTGGCCGGGTGTCCTGCTCGCCGCCCCAGCCGCCGTCGCCGATCCGGTGGCCTACCTGGTGAACGTGACGGTGCGGCCGGGCTACAACTTCGCAAATGCCGACCAAGCCCTGGACTACGGCAACGGAATCTGCGACAAGGTCGCGCACGGCCGCAGCTACGCCGAATTGGTCGGCGACGTCAAAGCGGACTTCGCGACGACCGACGACTATCAGGGGTCGTACCTGATCGCTCAGGCGGTCAACGAGCTGTGCCCCGCCCTAATCTGGCAGCTGCGCAACTCGGCAGCCCACTACCGTCCCGCGTCGTAGCGGCAGCACAGGAGGCCCGATTCATGTTCGCACCACGGCGATTCGGAATATTGGGGGTTTCGATCACAGCTACGGCCGTCCTCGGTGCGGGGCCGGCGATGCCGGTCGCGCATGCCGACAACAAGAGACTCAACGACGGCATGGTCGCCAACGTCTACACCATCCAACATCAAGCGGGCTGTACCAACGACGTGCGAATCAGTCCGCAACTGCAGTTGGCGGCGCAGTGGCACGCGGTCGACGTGCTGAACAATCGGGCTCTGGACGGAGATATCGGATCCGACGGTTCCACTCCGCAAAGCCGCGCCCAGGCCGCCGGATTCCAGGGCAACGTCGCCCAGACCGTGGCGATCAACCCCGCGCTGGCCATCAGCGGACTCGAGCTGCTCAACCGGTGGTATTACGACCCGACCTCGTTCGCCGTGATGTCGGACTGCGCCAACAGTGCGATCGGGGTGTGGTCGGAGAACAGTCTGGACCGCACCGTGGTGGTGGCCGTCTACGGCCAGCCGGCCGGAGGGACGCCTCCGTACCTGGAGTCGGAGAACTTTCCGCTCGATCCCAGCCCCGATTACGACGCCAGCGACGAACTGGAATTCGGCTTCAGATGGTTGCCCTGGATTCTGCGAGGCAACTACCCCCCGCCCGGTTATCCGCCGAGCAACTGAGCCTTCGCAGGGACTAGACCCCCATCACAGCCTCGGCATTGCCGTGTGCGATCGCGTGCCGCTGCGCATCGGTGAGGCGGGCCTGCTCAAGGAATTCCGTGACATTGTCGCGGACGATGTAGGGGAAGTCCTCGGAGTAGATGATCCGTTCGGCGCCGATCTCGGCGACGATGAAGTTCAGCTGGTTCTGGTTGTACATCCCCGACGGTGTGGCCCACACCTGTTCGCGGTAGTAGGTGCTCACCGGGCGTTCCAGGTGGGCGCCGCCCCAGGCGACCGCCTCGTCAAGGCGGTCGAGCCAGCCGGCGACGAATTCGCCCCAGTGACCGCTCAGCAGCTTCAGACCGGGGTGGCGATCCAGCGCCCCGGACAGGATCAACCGCAGGATGTGGACGCCCGCCTCGGCGTGCCAGCCGAATGCCGGGCCGGAGAACAGGAAATGCAGCGCAGCCGGCCAGGCGCCGGCGTAATAGGCGTGCGATACCGGGTCCTCCGGCACTCCCGGGTGGACGTAGATGGGCAGGTCAACGGTCTCGGCTGCGGCGAGGACGAGGTCATATCGCTCGTCGTCGAGGAACCGCCCGCCGCACGTTCCGGAGATGAGTGCACCGACGAAGCCCAGTTCGTTGACGCAGCGCTTCAGTTCGTCGGCGGCGGCAGCCGGGTTGTGCAGCGGGAGGGTCGCGAACCCCCGAAAGCGGTCGGGATGCTCCGATATCTGCTGGGCGAGCGAATCGTTGACCATTCTGCACAGCTCGACGGCCTCAGGATGGTCGAGATTGCCGGGACTGTTTGCGCCGTGCGAGACAACCTGCACGTCAATACCGACGCGGTCCATGTGGGTCAGCCGGTTGCCGGCCAGCCGCTCCGCCGAGTCCCGGTCAGGCATGAAATCCCGCAGGAAACTACCGAACCCGTCGTCGGGAACGATGGGCCCTGGCCCGGCTATCTCCAGTACACGTGCGACGGCTTGGGGGTGATGAAAATGCTCCTCGACGGTGACGATGCGCAACGGGATTCCCTCCTGCCCTGATCAGCCACCGCTGTGGGCGCCGGTCATCAGCGCAGCGAGGTCGTCCGGGGCCAAAAAGGACGGCGGCGGCGGTGGACCCCAGTTGAACAGCCCCCGGGCGCCCTCGAGCGTCTCCGGCGTCCACAGCTGATCATCGACGATGCAGTCCATGTCCGCGTAGTACTCACTGAAATTGCCGGCAGGGTCTTTGAGGTACCAGAAGAAATTCGACCCGGCGTGGTGGCGGCCCAACCCCCAGACGTGTCGCTCCGGATGATTCTCGAGCATCGCGGTCGCGCCGCGTCCGACATCGTCGACGTCGTCGACCTGCCAGGAGGTGTGGTGCAGAAACGCCACCGGCGCCTTGAGCACCAGCACGTTGTGGTGGTCGGTCGAGCAACGCAGGAACGCTCCGGCGCCCTTGATCACGTCGCTGACTTTGAAGCCGAGCCCGTCGACGAAGAACGACTGGGTGACCGCGAGATCGGTGGTGCCGATCACGGCGTGGCCGAGCTTGCGGGGGCGCACCGGACCGGTGCGCAGCACGCCGGGGGCGCGAGCATCCTGCCGTACGACACGGCCCGGGCCGTTGTACGACGTTGTAGCGGCGGCGGGTTGGTTCAGCCGGGCGGTGACCTCGACAGTCGCCCGTACCCCGGTCGCGTTGTCGACCGCGGTCACGCTGTGGTCGTCGCGGGTTGCGGTGACACCGAGATGGTCCAGACCGGCCGCGACGCGGTCGATATCGTCGCCGTCATCGGCACCGACCCGCATCTCGATCAGCCGACGGGTGGGCGCCGGCAGCACCTGCAGCTGCCGGCCGCCGTCGCGGGTGCTGAACCAGCCGTCGCTGTGCCGCAACAGCCCGAATTCGGCGTAGTAGGAAGCTGTTTCGTCGACATTGGGAACGCCGATGGCGACCGAACTCAATCGGTGCAGAGCCACGATTGCCCAACCCGCTAATGGCTGCGGGTGTCGGCGATGAAAGTCTGGTGCAACTCGCCGATGCCTTCGATCCAGCTGTCGAGGCGCTCGCCGGCGCGCAGGTACCGCGGTGGTTCGAGGCCGAACCCGACGCCGGCCGGTGTCCCGGTGAAGACGACGTCGCCGGGATACAGAGTCAGGTTCTGCGACAGCATGGCGATCAGGGTTCCGACACTGAAGATCAGGTCGCCGGTGCGGGCCTTTTGGACCTCTTCCCCGTCGATGGTGCAGCCCAGCTCCAGATCGTCGGGATTGCTGAACTCGTCGAGTGTCACCAGCCACGGCCCCTGCGGCGCGAAACCGGGGAAGGACTTCCCGAGGCCGAACTGTGCCGCCGGGCCGCGGAGCTGGGATATCCGCTCCGAGATATCTTGCCCCACAGTGAATCCAGCGACATACGACAGACCCTGGTCGGCGTCGATCCGGCGGGCTTCGCGACCGACGACGGCCACCAGTTCGACCTCCCAGTCCACATTGCCGCCGGCCGGGATGACGACCTCGGAGTCGGGGCCGGTGAAGCTGGAGACGTACTTGGTGAACACCGGCGGCATTTCGGTGGGCAGCTCGAAACCGGACTCCGCGGCGTGCGAGCGGTAATTGAGTCCGGCCGCCAGCACCTGTCGCGGAGCGGGCGACGGCGGGCCCAGGCGCCGGCGATCCACCGGCACCGCACCGGTCAGCGCGCCGGAGTCCAGGCCGGCCGCCCACGCCGTGACCTGCTCCCAGGCGTCGTACACGGAAACGAGATCGGGGCCGAAACGCCCGTCGGATGCCGTGGCGATATCGATGGCCTTTTCGGCGCCGGTGTCGCCGATCACCAGGCTGGCCCGATTGTCGAGGTTGGCGAGACGCATGAAACTCCTTCAGTGGTGGTTGTTCTGGTACGCGCATTCGTGCGCGAAAGCCAGCTGCCGGTAGTGGACGGACGCGCCGATCAGGTGGTGGTCGATGCAGTGCCCCACCCCGTCGACGATCTCGGAGTGAACGCGTTGCTGCGGGGTGAATTTCGCCAGGAAGGTCTGCCGTGCCTCGGTCGAGCCGTCCCAGAGCGCATCGAATTCCGCGAGCGCGTGGTAGATCGGAACGGCGATCGCCGGCGCCACCGCGTCGAGACGGCTCGCCGCCCACTTCGGCGCGGTGGTCAGCTCGATCATGGGGGCCGGTGCGTATGAGCTGCGGGCAGCGGCCACACCGGTAGTCGTGTAGGAGCCGGGAGGCCCGTACCAGAGGTTTTCCCGCTCGGCGATCGGGACGTCGACGACACCGGACAGCGGAAGGGCGCCGAGTTGCTCGGCGGCCCCACCCGTCGGGATACGTGCGCCCATCCCCGTGGCCGCCAGGCCGACCAGGTTCCACGCCGGGCCGCGTGCGGCGATCTCGAAGGCGATCATGCCGCCCACGGAGTGCCCGACCAGCACGACCGGCGGGTTGTCGCAGCCGGCGAGCAGGTCGGCAAGCGCCGCGTCGAGGACGCGGGCCTGTTCGGCGAAGGCGTAATCGTAATCGTCTGCCGGCTGGCCGCTGTCGCCGTAGCCCGGCCGATCGATGACCAGGACGTCAAAACCGTTGCGGTTGGCGATGTCGACAAACGAGCCGGCCGCAGAACCGGCCACCTCGAAGTAGCGGCCGGTGAACAGGCCGCCGTGCAGTGTCACCAGCAGCGGTGCGTCCGCCGCCGGGTGGGCAGCCGGGTAGCGGCGCCCGGCGACGCGGGTCGCATCGACCTGGGCGGTCACGGTGTTCATGCTTCTCCTCGGTGGGCCAGTGGCGCCGCAGTCGCGGTGCGTACCTGTTGCTCGGTGACGCCCGGTGCGCATTCCCGCAATACGAATCCGGTCGGCGTGACATCGATGACGGCAAGGTTGGTGATGACGCGGTGCACCACACCTCGGCCGGTCAGCGGAAGCGTGCACTGCTCAACAAGTTTGGGGTTGCCGTCACGGTCGGTGTGCTCCATCACGACGATCACCCGGCGCGCGCCGTGCACCAGGTCCATGGCGCCGCCCATGCCCTTGACCATGGCGCCGGGCACCATCCAATTGGCGAGATCGCCGTCAGCGGAGACCTGCATGGCGCCCAGCACTGCGGTGTCGATGTGCCCGCCGCGGATCATCCCGAACGACAGCGCGGAGTCGAAGAATGCCGCACCCGGGTTGACGGTCACGGTCTCCTTGCCGGCATTGATCAGATCCGCGTCGACAAGATCTTCGACCGGGTAACGACCGGTGCCCAAAATCCCGTTCTCCGAATGCAATACGACGGTCACGTCGTCATCCAGGTAATCGGGGATCAGAGTCGGCAGTCCGATGCCGAGGTTGACATACTCTCCGGACCGCAACTCGCGTGCGGCGCGTGCGGCGATCTGATCGCGGGTGTAGCCGATCTGGGCGGGTCTGGTCATGAGCTCGCCGCCCCGGCTCGGGTGGTGCGTTTTTCGATGCGTTTGTCCTGTGCGCCGGTGTGCACGATCCGCGCGGTGAAGATACCGGGTAGGTGCACGTGGTCGGGATCGAGTGCACCCGACTCCACCAGATGCTCCACCTGTGCGATGCAGATCCGACCGGCCATCGCCACCAGCGGATTGAAATTGCGGGCCGCCTTGTTGAACACCAGATTGCCGTCGGTGTCGGCGGTGTGGGCGTGCACCAGGGCGAAGTCGGCGGTGATGGATTCTTCGAGCACATAGGGCTTCCCGCGGAAATCTCGGACCTCCTTGGCGAGAGAGGCGACTGCCACCGAGCCGTCGGCGCTGTACCGCCAGGGCAGCCCGCCGTCGGCGACCATCGTGCCGACGCCGGCCGGCGTATAGAACGCCGGGACACCCGTGCCGCCGGCGCGCAGTCTCTCGGCGAGGGTGCCCTGCGGAGTCAGTTCCACCTCGACCTCGCCGGCGAGGTACTGGCGAGCGAATTCCTTGTTCTCGCCGACGTAGGAGGCGGTGATGCGGCGAATCCGGCCGGCGCTCAACAGGACTCCCAGGCCGTGGTCGTCGACGCCGCAGTTGTTGGAGAACACTTCGAGATCGGTGGCATCGCCGGCCGCGATCGCGGCGATCAACTCGTCGGGAATGCCGCACAGCCCGAAACCGCCGACGGCCAGCGACGAACCCGAGGTGATGTCGGCGACCGCTTCGGCCGCTGTGGTGAAGACCGTGGCCATCGTCATGGCTGGACCGCCGAGGCGAATCGGCGGAACAGCGCGGCAGCGTTGGTTGCCTCGACCCGTGCCAGCTGCCCGTCGGCCCAGCCCGAGAAGCCGGTGAGGTTGGCGATATTCGTCGCCACTGTCGGCTCTGGTGCGGCGGGCCAGTCGGTGCCGAATAGCACATGATCGGCCGTGGTGACTTCCAGTGTCGGCAGCAGGGAGTTGCGACTGCCGGCCAGCGCGGTCTCGTAATAGAGGCCTCGCAGCGCTTCGCGCACATGCGCGGGGTCGATCTCGGCGTCGGCAGGACCTCGCCCCATCTGCGTGTGTTCGGCGATCCGCCAGCCCAGGGTGGGCAACACCCCGCCGCAGTGCGCGAGGATCAGTATCAGATCGGGGTGCCGCTGGAAGACACCGGAGTAGATCGCATCGGTGACGGTGCGTGCGGTGTCGCAGGGGAATTCGATGATCGAGCTGGGACGGCCGAACCCGAGGTCGGCGATGTGGGGACAGTCCGCGGGATGCACGAAGGCGGGTACTTGCCGGCGTGCCAGCTCGGCCAGGATCGGCGCGTAGAAATCTCCGCCGAGATAGTGGCCGGCGGCGTTGCTGGACAACAGAACGCCGTCGAGGCCCAGCACGTCGAGCGCGTACGCGACCTCCGACAGCGCGTGCTCCGGGTCATCGGCTGGAATGGCGGCGAACGCACCGAATCGGCCGGGGTAATCGGCGATCAGTGCGGCATATTCTTCGTTCACCTGTCGGCAGAACCTGGTCGCGAACTCGGGGTCGTCGGGTCTGCTGGTGAATGCCCATGGCACCGAGAGGAGTTGGGTGGCGATGTGATGACGTTCCATGAACTCGATGGCTGCCGAAGGAGACCACTGGACCGACATCTTGTATCCACCGCGCAGCGTGAATCCCGAGTTGAACAAGCGCTGAACCGAGCCGCCCAGGTAGTGGGTGTGCACGTCGATGCGGGTGTTGGTCACGTCAAACGCCCGTCGGGGGTCGTCTGCATTCCCGCACACCAGACTCGCCGGATGTTGCGGGTGGCACGAATGTCGGCCAGTGGATCGCCGTCGAGCAGGATGAGGTCCGCGCGGTAGCCCGGCGCCACCACGCCACGGTCACTGAGCCCGAAACATCGGGCCGGCAACGAGGTCGCGGCGCGCAGGGCATCAGTCGTGGACAGGCCGGAGTCGACCAGAAGTTCGAGTTCGTGGTGCAGACTCTCACCGTGCCGCGGTGAAAACGGTACGCCCGGAGTGGCATTGGCATCGGTACCGGCGAGGATCGGAATGCCGGCCTCATACATGGCGGTGACGCTCGAGCGTGCCGCCGCGTAGTCGAGCCCGGCCACCGCTCCGATCTTCGCGGCGATCCCCTCCATCATGGTCAAGGTCGGGATCGCCAGTGTGCCGGCCGCGGCCATCCGACCGATGATCGATGCATCGAGCGGGTGGTCGAGGGGAACGTGGGTGATCATGTCGGCGCCGGCGGTCACCGCCATCGCGAAGGTGGGGGTGGCGGTGGCGTGCACGATGGTCTGCTTGCCTCGGTCGTGAGCGGCGATGACCAGTGCGTCCATCGTGGACTGGTCCGGTCCCGGACTGTCGGCGATGATCTTGATGTAATCCGAACCGGCATCGATTCGCTCGGCGACGAACTGCGCTGCCGCATCCGGGGTGTCGACGAAGCCGGCGGCCGGAAAACCGGGAATGTGGCTGTGCGTGCTGCCCGACGTTGTGGCCGGCGTCCCGGCGCTGCGGATGTCGGTGCACCCGTGCTGATGTCGCAGGCCGTCGACCCTCGCCGACGGCCAGGTCGCCATGTCGAGTGCGGTGGTCACCCCGTAAGCGCACATGCGCTGCAGTGTCTCGATGTCATGCAGGTGAATGTGGGCGTCGATGAGACCCGGGAGCAGCACACCGCCGGCACCGTCGACGATCTCAGCCCCGGCGGCGTCGCTGCCGATCACCGCGTCGTCGATCACGACGGTCACCGGCTCGGTCAGCGCAGAGCCGTCGAACACCCGAACATTTCTCAGCGCGGTCTTCATCAGATCAGCGGGGTGATCTGATCGTCGCGGCCGAGCAGTGCCTTGCCGTAGATCTCGTATCCGATGGCCGGGGTGACCACCGCGTGGCGCGCAGCAACGTTGGAGTCTCGCCAAATACGTTGCAGTGGATTGACGTCCGCGAAGCTGCCCGCGCCGTGCGCGCTGAGCAGGATATCGATCGCCTTGGTGACGTTGTCGAGGACCCAACCGGTGTCGGCGCGAACGCGGGCGCGGGCGAGCTCATCGGGGAAGACGCCGGCTGCGGCGGCGGCATCGATGGCCTCGGCGGCACGGTAGGCGTGCAGATGCGCGGTGTCGATCATCATCGCGGCCTTCGCAAGCTGCAACTGGAACGCCACCGAGTCGGATTGGGAGGTGTAGAAGGTGTAGGAGACCGGCTTTCCGGGCGCCTTCTCCCGAACGATTTCCAGCGCCTTTCGGCCCATGCCGAGCTGGGGGCCGGCCAGCACCAGCGACAGCAGCGGGACGAACGCCGACCGGTAGAGCGCTTCCTCCGAATGCTCGGTGGCGTGGTCGCCGGCGATCGTCTTGGGCACAGAGACGATTCGGTGCTCGGGCACGAACACGTCGGTGGCGACCAGACAGTTGGAGCCACTCGATTTCATGCCGGCGACGAACCAGGTGTCCTCCAGCTGGAGATCGGTGTAGGGGACCAGCGCCAGACCCTGGTCGACGGTCTCACCGGCCTCGTCGGTGATCGGGATCCCGAGCACCGCCCAGTCGGCGTGCCAGGAGCCGGAGTTGTAGAACCACCGGCCGGTCACCCGGAAGCCGCCGTCCACCTTGACCGCCTCCGCGGTCGGTGCAAGCACGCCGGACACTTTCGCCTCGGGAGTCTCGGCCCATACGTCGTTCTGGGCCTGCTCGGGGAACAGCCCGGTCATCCACGCGCAGACATTGCACAGGGTGACCACCCAGGACGTTCCGCCGTCGGCCTCGGCGACCGCCGAGGACACGTCGAGCATGGTGCGCATCGAGGTCTCGTAGCCTCCGTAGCGGCGCGGCTGGGCGATCTTGAAGGCTCCGGCGTCGGTGAGTGCGGTGATGGACTCCTCGACCACGCGGCGCTCGGCTTCACCCTGCGCGGCGTTCTTGGCGATCAGGGGCTGAAGTTCCTGGATCCGCGAGACCAACTCGGCGGTGGTGGGGATGGTGACGGCTGCGTCGACGGTTGTCATTGGCGGTTGTTTCCTCTCGGGATTGCCGTGCTCAGTTCGAGCACGCAGTGATCTGGTCGACGATGGGGCGGCGGGGCCGCTCGGCGTGACGCGAGTGCGTGCCGAAGGTGCGGTGGGCATAGATCAGGGGCGGCAGCTGAGCATGCTGGGTTCGGGTTACCAGGCCGACCAGCAGCAGATGGTCGCCGCCCGGCATGGTGTCGTACAGGTCGCATGCGGCCCAGCCGGCACTTCCGTCGATGCGCGGCAGGCCGGCGTCGTAATGCCACGGCGTGCCGGCGAAGCGATCGGCGTCCCGGCGGGCGAACAGCATCGCCAGCTCGTCCTGACCGTGCCCGAGCAGGTTGACCCCGAAACGGCCGGTGCCCAGGATCCGCTGCAGCAGCGACGATCGACGTTCGAAGGCCACGGTGACCAGCGGAGGCTCGAGCGACAGCCCGGCGAAAGAGCTGACGGTGGCCCCGTGCGGTCCCTGATCGTCGCTGGTGGTCACGATGGTCACCGGTGTGCAGACCCCGGCCATCAGTTCGAGTGCGCGTTGGCGTTCGACCCCGACGGTGCTGTGCTGTGTGCTGGACATGATGGTGACTTTCCGTGCGTTACTCGGCGCCGGTGAGGATCGGCTTGGGGTGGGGCAAGCCGGCTTGCAGAGCCCAAGCCCGGCTGGTGAGTTCTTCGACGCCGGCTCCGGCGCGGCGGGCGACCAGCATCGCTTCCGGATCGAACGCCGGGCCGTAGGAATCGTCGGCGTACTCGGGGCTGTGCATCATGTAGTCGGTAGCCGCTTGCGGGTCGAGGTTGTCGATCTGCAACTCCACGAAGTTGCGGTCGGGATCGCGGTAGTACAACGACGTCGTCACCCCGTGCGCGATGGACACCGCAGGGGAAATGCCGTTGTCGCGCAAGGCGGAATACCGGTCCAGCAGGTCGTCGAGGTGCTCGAATGTGTAGGCGACGTGATGGGCGTAGGCGGCTGTCGCGCTTTTCGCCTGCAAGGGTTGCGGCGCTTTGAGCAGCGCCACCCGGTGGTGTTCGTCGTCGTAGGTGACAAAGCACAACTGGTGGTCCTCGTACACCACGTGGCCGTCGAGCACCGCGCAGTACCAGTCCCGCATCTGTTCGGGTTGGCTGGTCTGAAAGACGACGTGGGCGAATCTGGGCTTAGCCGACACCGCGGACCAACCTCCTGTTAGCCAGGTCACGTTTGTGATGTGACCGAGGCTAGGACGGCCCGACGATCCGCAATATCCACTTTGCGCGATGCCTTGTCCGCTACGCGACCATTGGCACCTGCGGCGATCGGTCCACCATTCGTCCGAGGCGATCGGCCGCCGACCCGTACCATGTGGTGCACGGGCGACGACTACGAGGTAGGCAATGTCAACGGTGCCGGATCTGGACACCTCGCCGACCAACCTGCAGGGCAGGGAACGGCGGACGGTTGTCTGCGCCACCGACGATTTTGACGTCTACCGCGATACCGTCAACGACGTCTACTACCCGGCGCGGCTGGAACTGGTGGGTCCCGACGCTCGGCTGACCGATGCACAGATGTCGGCATTCCGGCTGACCGACTTGACCATCGGGATCGTCCATTTCGGTGCTGAGGTGTCGATTGATCCCGGCGACATGGGCGGCTACCACGTCGATATGCCCCTGGTCGGTTCGGCCGCAACCCGCTGCGGCGCACAGGAACTCATCGCCACCCCGAACTGTGCCGCGGTGTACAGCCCCGGCGAACACACCGTGGTGAACTCGTGGCCCGCGGCCACCACTCAGGTCAGCATCAAGATCGACCGGACGGCGCTGGAGCGTGAGCTGGCGTGCATTCTCGGCCGGCCCGTGGATCAGCGGGTGCGCTTCGACATCGGTTTCGACCTCACCGCGCCTGCCGGGGCGCGATGGCGGTCGATGATCCAGCTGCTGCTGGACACCGTGGCACGCCCGGGCTTCGTTCCGGACGCCGCATTGGCCGCGCAGACCCGCTATCTCGAGCGGGCGGTGATCGCCGGGTTGCTGGCCGGCCAGCCGCACTCGATGAGCGACGTCATCCGGCGCGGCGGGACGCGCGCGTGCTCGTCGGCGCTGCGCAAGGTGGTCGATCTCATCGCCGAAGCGCCCGGTGCGCAGTACACCGTCGTCGACTTGGCCGAGGCTGCCGGTGTGGGGGTACGGCAGTTACAGAAGCTGTTTCGCGACGAGTTCGATACCAGTCCGGCGCAATACCTGCGCAACGCAAGGCTGGACGGTGCGCGAGCGGACCTCATCGACCGGAGTGACACGGTCACGGTCAGTGAGGTGGCCTACCGGTGGGGCTTCAATCACCTCGGCCGCTTCGCCCTGCACTACGAACGACGATTCGGCGAAACCCCGTCGCGGACCTTGCGTAACCGTTAGCCGTCGGCGGCCAGTCGTTCGATCAACGGGGTCAGGCGGAAGTCGACGAGGTTTCGCATCACCAGCGCGGTGTTCGTGCGTTTGACCCCGCGGATGCCGAGAATCTGCCCGGCGATCCGATAGAGGTCGTCGGCGTCGCGTGCCACCACCTGAACCAGCAGGTCGGCGACGCCGCTGAGGCCGTGGACCTCAACGATTTCCGGCACCTCGGCCAGCGCGGCGGCGACTTCGCGCAGCAGTCGTTGCTTGACGTTGGTCAGGACAAAGGCGCGTAGGGGATAGCCCAGGAAGTCCGGAGTGACGGTGCGCTCGAATCGTGCCAGGGCGCCGGTCTCGGACCAACGAGCCAGTCGCGCCTGGGCTGTGTTGCGGGATACCCCGGTCTGCTCGGCCAGCGCGACGGTGGCGGCGCGGGGATCGGCGTTGAGTGCCAGCAACAACCGTGCATCGATCGCGTCGGCAGTGCTCCGGCTTGGCATTCTGACTACCTCGTCTTCCCCGTTGCGACCGGTAGGAGTGCAATTTGATCAGACTATATCGATGCAATTGTCAATTCGCGGTGTTGTTGGTGCACTTGACCCATCTTCTGCCAAGGACGGGTTCGTCCCTGCAACCCCAGGAGCCGCCAGATGACCGCTTTGCCGTTCGCGCCCGGTCAGACGCTCGGCGTCGACGCCCTCACCGACATCGAGCGCCGCGTGCTGTGGCTGTCCACGGCGATGATCCACCACGCCAACCGGGTCCGCCCGAATGCTTCGGGACTGAAGGTCGGCGGTCACCAGGCGTCCTCGGCGTCGATGGTGTCGATCATGACCTCGCTCTGGTTCGAGCATCTGCAGCCCGGAGATCGGGTCTCGGTCAAACCCCACGCATCACCGGTGCTGCACGCGATCAACTACCTGCTGGGCCGGCTCGACGAGAAGTATCTGACCACGCTGCGCTCGTTCGGTGGCCTCCAGGCCTACCCCAGCAGATCCAAAGACCCCGATCCCGTTGACTATTCGACCGGCTCGGTGGGAATCGGTGCCACAGCACCGATTTGGGGTGCCATCGCCCGGCGCTACCTCAACGGCGCCATCGCCGACTCCGGGTCCGGCCGGCAGTACTCACTGCTCGGCGACGCCGAACTGGACGAGGGCGCGGTGTGGGAGGCGATCCTGGACCCGGCCGTGCGTGAACTGGGCGAGATCGTCTGGATCGTGGACCTGAACCGGCAGTCGCTGGACCGGGTGGTCCCCAACATCGCCGCGGGACGGCTGGAGAGCATGTTCGCCGCGGCCGGCTGGCAGGTCATCACCGTGACGTTCGGGACGCTGCTCGAATCGATTTTCGCCCGGCCGGGAGGCGCGGTGCTGCGCGCCCGGATCCTGCAGATGCCCAATCCGGAATATCAGCGGCTGCTGCGATGCGATGCCGAGCAGCTGCGCAGCCGGCTGCCCGGGGCCGGTCCCGACGCCGAGGCCATCACCGCGGTGATCAGCGACCTCGACGACGACACCCTCTGCCGCGCGATTCGCAACCTCGGCGGGCACGATCTGGACGCGCTGCGCGCGGCCTACGCACAGATCGACGACACCCGTCCGACGGTGATCATCGCCTACACCATCAAAGGCTATGGCCTGCCCACCGAGGGGCATCCACAGAACCATTCGTCACTGCTGACCGTCGAACAGTTCGGCGAACTGGCGGCCAGCCTGGGAATGAATCCCGAACGGCCCTGGCAACGGTTCGGCCCCGACACTCCGGCCGGCCGGCTGTGCGCCGCGGCGGCCGCGCGCATGCACCGCGACGACCTCGCCCCCATCCCGCCGCCACCACTTCCCGTGGATATCGGGCGCACCCCGTCGGGTACGTCGACGACGCAGGCCGCGCTCGGCCGCACGCTGCTGGACGTGACCCGAGAGGCGCCGGAGGCCGCTCGGCGCATCGTCACCGTCAGCCCCGACGTCAGCTCGTCGACGAATCTGGCCGGATGGCTCAACAAGGTCGGCGTGTGGTCGCCGAGCGAGCGTCACGACTGGTTCGCCGACGACGCCGAAACGATCATGCACTGGCGGGAGAAGCCGACCGGCCAGCACATGGAACTGGGGATCGCCGAGGTCAACCTGGTCGGGCTGATGGGCGAACTCGGTGCGACGTGGAGCCGATGGGGTCAACCGCTGTTTCCGATCGGCGTTCTCTATGACCCGTTCGTCGAGCGCGCGCTGGAGCCGTGGTCCTATGGGATCTACGCCGGCGGGCAGTCCATCCTGGTCGGCACGCCGGCCGGGGTGAGTTTGGCCCCCGAGGGCGGGGCGCACCAATCCGTCAAGACCCCCTCGATCGGACTCGAGCAGCCCGGCTGCGTCGGTTACGAGCCGGCGTTCGCCATCGAGGTGGAGTGGATGCTGCTGGAGAGCATCTCGCGGCTCGGACGACCCGGTGGCAGCTCGTCATACCTGCGGCTGTCCACCCGCCCGGTCGACCAGACCTTGGCCGCGGTGCCGACGGACCCCGCCGCGCGGGATCGCCGCCGCCGGCAGGTGTTGGCCGGCGCCTACACCTTGCGCAGTTGCGTGCGGCCCGCAATCATGCTCGCCGGAATGGGCGCGATGATCACCGAGACCCTGCAGGCAGCCGAACGCCTCGGCGTCCTCGGCATTGCCGCCGAGGTGGTCTGCATCACCAGTCCGGGACGCATCTTCGAAGCGATGCAGGCCCGGCGCGGCCTGGCCGAGGCGCCCTCGTGGATCCTGGACCAGGTCTTCCCGGCCGACCGGGCCGCACCGATCGTCACCGTTGTGGACGGGCATCCGCACACGCTGGCGTTTCTTTCGACGATCAACCGCGTGCCCGCCGCGTCGCTGGGGGTCACCAGCTTCGGCCAGTCCGGTGACCTCGACGACGTCTATCGGTATCACCAGATCGACGCCGACTCGATCGTGCGTGCCGCCCTCGATCTCGTCGAGTAGTGCCGAGGACCTGCAGAACAGCGATACGGTCCTACACCGTGTCCGTCCAGATCGTTGTCGCCGGAGCCGTCATCGCCGAATCCGCGGCCGGGCGCGCGGTGCTGATCGCGCAGCGACGCCGTCCGCCGGAGCTGGCCGGTCTCTGGGAACTGCCCGGCGGCAAGGTCATGCCCGGTGAGAGCGAACCCGCCGCCCTGGCCCGCGAGCTCGGCGAGGAGCTGGGCCTGGACGCCGACGCCATCACGGTGGGGGAGCGCCTCGGCGCCGACGTCGTGCTGAGCCACGGCACGACCTTGCGCGCCTACCTGGTCGACCTGGCGCACGGCGAGCCACGCCCCCATGATCATCAGGCCCTGCGCTGGGTGACCGCTGTGCAACTGGCCGACGTTGACTGGGTACCTGCTGATCGAGCTTGGCTCGGCGAGCTGACTCGGGCACTCTGGTGAAAAGGCTGTGTAAATCTTGCCGATGAATTCAGTCGCGCAGCGATATACCTAGCTACGCTGGTATTTCGGGTCCGAAAACGTGCGCGGCGGCGGCCCCGCCCTGAACTTGCGCCGCTGGAGTGCGTGACCCGCGAAGGAGAGTCCCGATGACACGCGCAGCGCGACCGCCCACTCGCCGAACCGCCGGAATCGGTGGCCCACTCGAGGAACTGCTGGAACGCAGTGGCCGGTTCTTCACCCCGGGCCAGGTCTCGCCGGATCTACGCACCGTCACCCGCCGGGGCGGGCGTGAGGCGGACATCTTCTACCGGGACCGCTGGAGTCACGACAAGGTGGTCCGGTCCACCCACGGGGTGAACTGCACCGGCTCGTGCTCCTGGAAGATCTTCGTCAAGGACGGCATCATCACCTGGGAGAACCAGGCCACCGACTACCCCTCGGTGGGCCCGGACCGGCCCGAGTACGAGCCGCGCGGCTGCCCGCGCGGCGCCTCGTTCTCCTGGTACTCCTACTCGCCGACCCGGGTGCGCTACCCCTACGCGCGCGGAGCGCTGGTTGAGATGTTCCGGGAGGCCAAGGCACGCCTGGGCGACCCGGTGCTGGCCTGGGCGGACATCCAGGCCGATCCCGAGCGCCGCCGGCGCTACCAGCAGGCCCGCGGCATGGGCGGTCTGGTCCGGGTGTCCTGGGCCGAAGCCACCGAGATGATCGCGGCCGCCCATGTGCACACCATCAAGACCTACGGCCCGGACCGGGTCGCCGGGTTCTCGCCCATTCCGGCGATGTCGATGGTGTCGTTCGCGGCCGGGGCGCGTTTCATCCAGCTGCTCGGCGGGGTGATGACGTCCTTCTACGACTGGTACGCCGACCTGCCGGTTGCCTCGCCCCAGGTGTTCGGCGACCAGACCGACGTCCCGGAATCCGGGGACTGGTGGGATGCGGCCTACCTGATGATGTGGGGCTCCAACGTCCCGATCACCCGCACGCCCGACGCGCACTGGATGGCCGAGGTGCGGTACCGGGGCACCAAGGTGGTCACCGTCAGCCCCGACTACGCCGACAACACCAAGTTCGCCGACGAATGGATGCCGTGCGCGGCCGGCACCGACGGCGCCCTGGCGATGGCGATGGGCCACGTCATCCTCACCGAGTGCTACGTCAAGCAGGAGGTGCCGTTCTTCACCGACTACGTGCGCCGCTACACCGACCTGCCGTTCCTGATCAAGCTGGAGGAGCGTGACGGGCGGCTGGTTCCGGGAAAGAACCTGACCGCCGCCGACCTGGGCCAGGATGTCGAAAATGCTGCGTTCAAGCCGGCCCTGCTGGACGAGGTCACCGACGGTGTGGTGGTACCGCAAGGCTCGTTGGGCTTCCGCTGGGGCGACGAGGGCATGGGCAAGTGGAACCTGGAACTCGGCGATATCCGCCCGGCGTTGACCGTCAAGAACCCGAAATTCCTCAACGGCGATCAGCCTGCTGCGCTGATCTCGCTGCCCGGTTTCGACACGGTGAGCGGCCAGGGCACCGTCGTCGAGCGCGGGGTGCCGGTGCGTCAGGTCGGCGAGCACCTGGTCTGTACGGTTTTCGACCTGATGCTGGCGAACTACTCGGTGCGCCGGCCCTGGCTGCCTGGCGAGTGGCCGACCGGTTACGACGACGACACGCAGGTCAACACCCCGGCATGGCAGGAGTCGATCACCGGCGTCTCGGCCACCCAGGCGATCCGGATCGCGCGCGAATTCGCCCGCAACGCAGAAGAATCCGGCGGACGGTCGATGATCATCATGGGCAGCGGGATCTGCCAGTGGTTCCACGGCGACACCACCTACCGGGCGGTGCTGGCGCTGCTGATGCTCACCGGATCGATGGGACGCAACGGCGGCGGCTGGGCGCATTACGTCGGCCAGGAGAAGGTGCGCCCGCTGACCGGATGGCAGACGATGGCCGCGGGCAACGACTGGTCGCGGCCGCCGCGACAAGTGCCGGGTACCTCCTACTGGTACGCACACACCGACCAGTGGCGCTACGACGCCTACGGGGCGGAAAAACTGACCACGCCGCTCGGGCGCGGCCGATTCGATGGCCGGCACACCATGGACATCCTGGCGTCGGCCACCGCGATGGGCTGGAGCCCGTTCTATCCGCAGTTCGACCGGTCCAGCCTGGATGTGGCCGATGAGGCCGACGCCGCCGGCCGCGATGCGGGGGAGTACATCGCCGAGCAACTCGCCGCCGGCGACCTGAAGCTGTCGGTCACCGATCCGGACAACCCGGTGAACTGGCCGCGGGTGCTCACGGTGTGGCGGGCCAACCTCATTGGCGCTTCCGGCAAGGGTGGGGAGTACTTCCTCAAGCACCTGCTGGGCACCGACGCCAGCGTGATGGGGGAGCCGCCCGCCGGCGGGGTGAAACCCGCCGATGTGCGCTGGGACCGCGACATTCCCGAGGGCAAGCTGGACCTGCTCATGTCGATCGACTTCCGGATGACCTCGACCACGCTGATGTCCGACGTCGTGCTGCCGGCGGCCACCTGGTACGAGAAGGCCGACCTGTCGTCGACCGATATGCACCCCTACGTCCACTCGTTCAGTGCGGCGATCGACCCGCCCTGGGAGACCCGCAGCGACTACGACGCATTCGGCGCGATCGCCCGGACGTTCAGCGCATTGGCGGCTAAGCACCTCGGCGTCCGCAACGATGTGGTGCTCACCGCGATGCAGCACGACACCGCCGATGCGATGGCTTACCCCGACGGCACCGAGCGTGACTGGCTGCGCAGCGGCGAGACGCCGATTCCGGGCAAGACCATGCCCAAAGTTACTGTGGTGGAACGCGATTACACCACCATCGGTGACAAGTGGCAGTCACTTGGTCCGCTGGTGGACACCTTGGGTCTGACCACCAAGGGCTACACCGTGTTCCCGCATGAAGAGGTCGAGGACCTGGCCGCGAGGTTCGGGGTGATGACGTCCGGCGCCGGGACCGGGCGCCCTGCGCTCACCACCGCGACGCGGATGGCCGACACCGTGCTGGCGCTGTCGGGCACCACCAACGGCCGGATCGCGACGGAGGGCTTCCGGGAGCTGGAGAAGCGCACCGGCCGGCGGCTGGCGCACCTGTCCGAGGGCAGCGAGGAGAAGCGGATCACCTACGCCGACACCCAGGCGCGGCCGGTGCCGGTGGTCACCAGCCCGGAGTGGTCCGGCAGCGAGACCGGCGGACGGCGCTACGCCCCCTTCACGATCAACATCGAATGCCTCAAGCCGTTCCACACCCTGACCGGCCGGATGCACTTCTACACCGCGCACGACTGGATCGAAGAGCTCGGTGAGCACCTGCCGATCTACCGCCCGCCGCTGGACATGGCGCGGCTGTTCGACGCCCCCGAGCTCGGTGAGACCGGTGATGGCATCGGGATCACCGTGCGGTACCTGACCCCGCACTCGAAGTGGTCGTTCCACTCCACCTACCAGGACAACCTCTACATGCTGTCGCTGTCCCGCGGCGGCCCCACCATGTGGATGAGCCCGAGTGATGCCGCGAAAATCGGTGTGAAAGACAATGATTGGATCGAAGCGGTCAACGTCAACGGAATCTTCGTGGGGCGCGCGATCGTGAGCCAGCGGATGCCGGAAGGTGTGGTGTTCGTCTACCACGTGCAGGAGCGCACCGTTGACACCCCGCGGGCCGAGACCAACAACAAGCGCGGCGGCACTCACAACTCGTTGACCCGGATCCGGGTCAAGCCCAGCCACCTCGCCGGCGGCTACGGCCAGCACGCGTTCGCGTTCAACTACCTGGGCCCCACCGGAAACCAGCGCGACGAGGTGACGGTGGTGCGTCGCCGCCGGAACCAGGACGTGAGGTACTGAAGCGATGAGAGTAATGGCGCAGATGGCCATGGTGATGAACCTGGACAAATGTATTGGGTGCCACACCTGTTCGGTGACCTGCAAACAGGCTTGGACCAATCGGGAGGGCACCGAGTACGTCTGGTTCAACAATGTCGAAACCCGGCCCGGCGGCGGATATCCGCGGACCTACGAAGATCAGAGCCGCTGGAAGGGTGGCTGGACGCGGGACAAAAAGGGCCGATTGCGCCTGCTGGCCGGCGGTCGACTCCACAAGCTGCTGAACATCTTCGCCAACCCCAACCTGCCGCACCTGACGGACTACTACGAGCCGTGGACCTACGACTACGAGAACCTCACCGCCGCGCCGCTGGGCGACACCATCCCGGTCGCGGCACCGAAGAGTTCGATCACCGGCGAGCCGATGCAGATCCAGTGGGGACCCAACTGGGACGACAATCTCGCTGGTGCGCCGGAGACGCTGGTCAATGACCCGATCCTGGCGAAGGTCGGTGACCGCGTCAAAAGCGAGCTCGAAGAGACGTTCATGTTCTACCTGCCGCGGATCTGCGAGCACTGCCTGAATCCGTCGTGTGTGGCGTCGTGCCCGACCGGGGCCATCTACAAGCGCGAGGAAGACGGCATCGTGCTGGTCGACCAGGACCGCTGTCGTGGCTGGCGGCTGTGCGTGTCGGGTTGCCCGTACAAGAAGGTGTACTTCAACCACAAGACCGGCAAGGCCGAGAAGTGCCACTTCTGTTATCCGCGTATCGAAGTCGGGCTGCCGACGGTCTGCTCGGAGACCTGTGTCGGCCGGCTGCGCTACATCGGCCTGGTGCTGTATGACGTCGACAAGGTGCTCGAAGCGGCTTCGGTGGACAACGACGCGGATCTGTACGAGGCGCAGCGCGGTGTGTTCCTGGACCCGACCGACCCGCAGGTTATCGCGGGAGCTCGCGCCGAGGGGATCTCCGATGCCTGGATCGAGGCCGCGCAGCGCTCCCCGATCTACGCGTTGATCAACACCTTTCAAGTGGCGTTGCCGCTGCATCCCGAATACCGGACCATGCCGATGGTCTGGTACATCCCGCCGCTGTCGCCGGTGGTGGATGCCGTCAGCCGCGACGGGCACGACGGTGAAGACCTGGGCAACCTGTTCGGGGCGCTTGCGGCGTTGCGTATTCCGATGGCTTACCTGGCCGAACTGTTCACCGCCGGCGACACCGGCGTGGTCGAGGGTGTGCTGCGCCGGCTGGCGGCGATGCGCTCCTACATGCGCGACATCAGCCTGGGACGCGAGACCCAGCCGCACATACCCGCCTCGGTCGGCATGACCGAGGAACAGATGTACAACATGTACCGCCTGCTGGCGATCGCGAAATACGAAGAGCGTTATGTGATTCCCACCGCCTACAGCCAGCAGGCGCACGATCTCGAACACCTGGGCTGCTCGATCACCGGCGGGCCCGACGGGTATGGGGAGGATCCGTTCGTCGGAGTCGAGGACGTCGCGAAGTCGTCGTTTCATCTGGTCGAGAACGGGCACGCGCAGCGGCCGCGGGGCCGGACCAACCTGCTCAACTGGGGTGGCGGCGAGCAGGCCGTACCGGAGATGTTCCCGGAGCATCAGTGAAGCGATTCATTCATTCCCTGCGACGCCCACCCGGCGGACCTGCCGACCGGGCGGTGTGGCAGGCCGCGTCCCTGTTGCTGTCCTACCCCGACGAGCAACTGCCCCAGCGGCTCGACACCGCCGAGGCACTGCTTGCCCATGCCGACGCAGCGGCGGCGAATCTGCTGCGGCGTACGGTCACCGCGCTGCGCGAGGCTGACCCGATGGCCGCCGCCGCCGACTATGTCGAAACCTTCGACATGCGGCGGCGCTCGACGATGTTTCTGACCTACTGGACCGGTGGTGACACCCGCAACCGCGGGATGCAGATGCTGACCTTCGCCACCGCCTACCGCGAAGCCGGCGCCGAGCCGCCGGTGGGGGAGGCACCTGACCACCTGCCGGTGGTACTGGAGTTCGCCGCGACGGTGGATCCGCAGGCCGGCCGTCGGCTGCTGCTGGCGCACCGGGCACCGATCGACGTCCTGCATCGTGCGTTGAGTGACGCGGGGTCGCCGTATGCCTACGCCGTGGCAGCGGTCTGCGAGACGCTCCCGGCGGCGACCGATCAGGAGGTGCGCAACGTGAGTGAGCTGATGGCTTCTGGCCCGCCGGTGGAAGCCGTTGGGCTGCAACCGTACTCGGCGGCCGTTTCGCTGGGCCTGCCGAAGGTGCCGACGCGATGACGGGCGTCACCGTGCTCAGCACCGCCGAACTGTGGTGGGACATCGTGCCGTACTTCGTGCTGGCGATCGCGGGCGTCGCCACCTGGTGGCGATACAAATACGACAAATTCGGCTGGACCACCCGCTCGTCGCAGTTGTATGAGTCCAAGCTGCTGCGGATCGGCAGCCCGATGTTCCACTTCGGCAGCTTCGTGGTGATCGCCGGACACATCATGGGCCTGTTCGTCCCGGAGTCCTGGACCCGGGCACTGGGGATGAGCGACCGGCTCTATCACCTGCAGGCGCTGATCCTTGGCCTGCCCGCCGGCATCGCCACCCTGATCGGCGTCGGGCTGCTGATCTACCGGCGCCGCACCGAGCGATCGGTGTTCAAGGCCACCAGCGTCAACGACAAGCTGATGTACGCGGTGCTGGTGTGCGCACTGGTGGTCGGGATGAGCTGCACCCTGATGGGCACCACCGCCTACGGCGAGGCGCACGACTACCGGCAGACCGTCTCGGTCTGGTTCCGGTCGATCTTCACGCTTGATCCACGCGGTGATCTGATGCTGCAGGCACCGCTGTATTTCCAGATCCACGTCATGATTGCGTTGACTTTGTTCGCGCTCTGGCCGTTCACTCGTCTGGTACATGCGTTCAGCGCGCCGATCGGTTATCTGTTTCGGCCATACATCGTCTACCGCAGCCGCGACGTCGCAAGGAGGAATCAACCGATGGGTTCACGACCGCAACGGAGGGGCTGGTGAGAATCCGCGCGGCCCTGCTCGGCGCCCTTGGCTGTATCTGCCTCGCTGCGCCGGCTCACGCCGATCCCTCGGAGACCGACACCGCCTTCCTGGTGTCCCTGCGGGCCGCCGGCATCACCTACACCAATGCTGACCAGGCCATTATCACCGCCAAGTTGGTGTGCGGCTTGATCGCCGAGGGCAAGCCGAGCCCGGAAGTGTTGGAGGGTCTCAAGGCCCGCAACCCGGGCCTGACGACTGAGCATGGAACCCAGTTCGTGGGGATCGCTGCCCAGTCGTACTGCCCGGATCAGCTGGTGCGCAACGGCACCTAGGGCGCGCCGCGACCGTCCTGTCGGTCTCGCGGCCGGAGCTTCTCCAACTCATCGGTGATCAGCGCCTCGATCCGGCCGGGCGGGAACCTGGCGGGTTCGCTGACCGCATGCAATGCCAGGCCGTCGACGAGTGCGCACAGCACATCACACTGCGCGGCGGGGTCGAAATCTGTCCGCAACGAGCCGTTGTGCTGGCCATGGGCCAGCAGTGACCTGATGCCGTTGCGGATGGCCCCATAGCGGGTCTGGAAGGCTGCCGCGAGCGCGGGCTCGGTCTCCGAGCTGGCGAGGACCTGCGCGTAGAAGCGGGGCATGACCTGCTTGGCCTCGGTGGTGGGCAGCGGGATCACGCACATCCGACGGAGCCCTTCGAACGTGTCGGGCATCGCCAGTGCCTGGTCGAGCAGCTCCTCGAACGGGGCCAGGACTGTGTCGGCCGCCGCCACCAGCAACTCTTCTTTACCGCTGAAGTGGTGCATCACCACGCCGGTGGTGTAGCCGATCTCGCGGGCGATCGAGCGCAGCGAGGCGCCGGACAGTCCGTCGCGGGCGATCACGCGCACCGCGGCGTCGGCGACTTCGGCCCGCCGAGCACCCGTGGTCGGTACCCCCGGCCGGGACGCGGGGGCGGATTCGCTGAGGGACATCGGCTTGCTCCGGGGGCTTGACAACGGGGAAAACGTGACCGAGCATAACACCCGTTACGATCATCACAACTGTTATGAGGTAGAGGTCATGCAGGTAACCGAGCAACTGAAGCAGGACTTGGCCGCCGATGGAGCCGCCGTCGCCCCGGGCCTATTCGACGCCCAACAGCTGGGCCGAGTGCGGGAGAGCTACGACTACGGGATCGCCCACCCGAGTCCGCAGGCCAAACGCGTCTACCCGGGCACCCCTGACGAACACTTCAACGAATACGGCAACCCGGACAACATCGAGCAGTACCTCCTGCTGATCAAGGACCTCGGCCTCGCCGACCTCGCGGCATCGCTGTGGGACTCCGAACACGTCTGGTTCCTGGGCGAGGAGCTGTTCATGAAGAAGGGCGGCAAAGCCGGCCGCTCGCCCTGGCACCAGGACACCTCCTACATGCCGGCCAACGGTCCGCACCTGCTCAACATCTGGATCAGCTTCGAAAAGCTACCCCAACGCAACGCGCTTGAGTTCGTCCGCGGCTCCCATCTCGGCACCCAGTACGACGGCACGTCCTACACCGACCCGGCCGACCCCACCAAGCCGCTGTGGGGGAACGGTGACTGGCCTCGGCTGCCAGACATCGAAGCTGACCGCGCACAGGACCCGGCCTCGTGGGATGTTGTCTCCTGGGACCTGGAGCCCGGCGACGCGCTGGTCTTCCACTCCGGGATCCTGCACGGCGGTGCCCCGGTGACCCCGGACTGCCCGGACCGCCACACACTGGTCTTGCGGTTCTTCGGCGACAAACTGTTCTACCGCCCGTTACCGTCGACCAAGCCCGATTTCGGACATGACATCAGTGGCCTCAACGACCCGACCCTCAAGCCGGGCGACCCGTACCACCCCGAGTACTTCGCCCAGCTGCGCTGAATCGGACGCTGAATCGGACAAGGAGCAACCCATGCAGGTCGTGATTCCGGAGTGGATGCAGCCGATCTACGACAACTTTCACTACGCGCCAGCCGTCATCGTCGGCGATCAGCTGCGCTGCTCGGGCATGATCGGGATCCGGCCCGACCTGAGCGTTCCGGAGGACCCGACCGAACAGATCACCCTGGCCTTCGAGAATCTGCGCGGGCTGCTCGGCGAGGTGGGTCTCACCTTCGCCGATGTGGTTGAGATGACCACTTACCACGTCGGGCTCTCTGAGCAGATCGACCGATTCGTCGCCGTCAAGGACACCTTCGTGTCCGCCCCGTACCCCGCGTGGACGGCCGTCGGCATTTCCGAACTGGCCATCCCCGGGGCGGTGGTTGAAATCCGGATCACCGCACGGCTGAGCTGAGCTGCGCGCGCAGGCGCTGGTCGGCATAAAGTTACAGACGTGCCACTGCCTGACGACGTCTATTCCCGGCTGCTTGCGTTCCGCACGCGGCTGCGGCGCTTTGAGCGGTGGAGCGCCGACCAGGCGCAAGCGGCCGGACTCACCCCGGCGCAGCACCAATTGCTGCTGGCGGTGCGCGGCCACAGCGACTCGCGGGGGCCGACGGTCGGCGACATCGCGGAGTACCTGCTGTTGCGCCACCACAGTGCCGGAGAGCTGATCCAGCGGGCCGAAGCCGCCGGCCTGGTCACCCGGGTCCGCGACAGCGGCGATCAGCGGGTGATCCGGCTGCAGCTCACCGAAACGGCGGCGCAGTGTCTGCAATCGCTGACCGAACTGCACCTCAAGGAGCTCGAGAGGTTCTCCGCGGAGTCCCCCCTCGGGCTGTGACGTGGCTTTCACGTTTTCGCGATTGACAGGGTGCGCTGGCAGAATCGCCCGGTGAACTTTCGTAACGTCGCCATCGTCGCGCACGTAGACCACGGCAAGACGACTCTGGTCGACGCCATGCTCCGCCAGTCCGGCGCCCTGCAGGAACGCGGCGAGGCCGCCGACCGGGTGATGGACTCCGGTGATCTGGAGCGGGAAAAGGGCATCACCATCCTGGCCAAGAACACGGCCGTGCATCGCCACAACCCGGACGGCACCGTCACCGTCATCAATGTGATCGACACCCCGGGCCACGCCGACTTCGGCGGCGAGGTAGAACGCGGGCTGTCCATGGTCGACGGTGTGGTACTGCTGGTGGACGCCTCCGAGGGGCCGCTGCCGCAGACCCGGTTCGTGCTGCGCAAGGCGCTGGCCGCGCACCTGCCGGTGATCCTGGTGGTCAACAAGACCGACCGGCCCGACGCCCGGATCGCCGAGGTGGTCGACGCCAGCCACGACCTGCTGCTCGACGTGGCCAGCGACCTGGACGACGAAGCGCAGGCCGCTGCCGAGCACGCGCTGGGGCTGCCCACGCTGTACGCCTCGGGCCGGGCCGGGGTGGCGAGCACGGTAGCGCCGGCCGACGGCCAGGTTCCCGATGGCGAGAACCTCGACCCGCTGTTCGACGTGCTGCTCGAGCACGTCCCGCCGCCCTCGGGCGACCCGGAGGCGCCGCTGCAGGCGCTGGTCACCAACCTCGATGCCTCGCCGTTCCTGGGCCGGCTCGCCCTGATCCGGGTCTACAACGGCCGCATCCGTAAGGGCCAGCAGGTCGCCTGGATGCGCGAGGTCGACGGCGAACCGGTGACCGCAGGCGCGAAGATCACCGAACTGCTGGTGACCGAGGGGGTTGAGCGCACGCCCACCGACGAAGCCGAAGCCGGCGACATCGTCGCCGTCGCCGGGATCCCCGACATCATGATCGGTGACACCCTGGCCGATCTGGCCACCCCGGTCGCGTTGCCGCGCATCACCGTCGACGAGCCGGCGATCTCGGTGACGATCGGAACCAACACCTCGCCGCTGGCGGGCAAGGTCTCCGGCCACAAACTGACCGCGCGGATGGTCAAGACGCGTCTGGACACCGAGCTGATCGGCAACGTCTCGGTCCGGGTCGTCGACATCGGCCGTCCCGACGCCTGGGAGGTCCAAGGCCGTGGCGAGCTGGCGCTGGCCATCCTCGTCGAGCAGATGCGCCGCGAGGGCTTCGAGCTGACCGTCGGCAAGCCGCAGGTGGTGACGCGCAAGGTCGACGGCAAGGTGCACGAGCCGTTCGAGCACCTCACCGTCGACTGTCCCGAGGAGTACGTCGGCGCCATCACCCAGCTGGCGGCGGCACGCAAGGGCCGGATGACCGAGATGGCCAACCACACCACCGGGTGGGTGCGGATGGAGTTCATCATCCCCAGCCGCGGCCTGATCGGTTGGCGCACAGACTTTCTCACCGAGACCCGCGGCACCGGCATCGCCAACGCGGTGTTCGAGGGCTACCAGCCGTGGGCCGGCGAGATCCGCGCTCGGCACACCGGGTCGCTGGTCTCGGACCGGGCCGGCACCATCACCCCGTTCGCGCTGATCCAGTTGGCGGACCGTGGGCAGTTCTTCGTCGAGCCGGGCCAGGACACCTATCAGGGCATGGTGGTCGGCATCAACCCGCGGGCCGAGGATCTCGACATCAATGTCACCAAGGAGAAGAAGCTGACCAACATGCGGTCATCGACGGCCGACGTGATGGAGACGCTGGCCCGCCCGATCGAGCTCGATCTGGAGCAGGCGATGGAGTTCTGCGCGGCCGACGAGTGCGTCGAGGTCACTCCGGAGGTGGTCCGGGTCCGCAAGGTCGAACTGGACTCGACGCTGCGGGCGCGCAGCCGGGCGCGGGCCAAGAACCTCTAGGGTTGGGCGCGGTTTTGCGCGCTGCGCGATGGTCTTCGCGTCGAAATCGCCGCCCGGATACCCTGGTGGCCGTGCCGAGACCAGCCCGCCGAGCCCGTGTCACGGCGGCAGCGCTGGCTTGCGTGATGCTGCTGTTGGTGTCGGGGTGCACGGTGAACCCGCCACCGGCGCCACAGAGCACCGAGACCCCGAAAAGCGCTCCGCCACCGCCCAAGCGCATCAGCCAGATCATCATGGGCATCGACTCCATCGGGGCCGGCTTCAATCCCCATCTGCGCTCGGACCTGTCGGCCGTCACCGCGGCGATCAGCGCGTTGGTGCTGCCCAGCGCGTTTCGGCCCGTCCCGGACTCCAGCACGCCCACCGGGTCGCGGTGGGAGATGGACCCGAACCTGTTGGTGTCGGCCACGGTGACTTCCGAGGCGCCGTTCACGGTGACCTACCGGATCCGCCCCGAGGCGTCCTGGACCGACAACGCGCCGATCGCCGCCGACGACTTCTGGTACCTGTGGCAGCAGATGGTCAGCCAGCCCGGCGTCGTCGATCCGGCCGGTTATGACCTGATCACCGGCGTGCACTCCGTCGAAGGCGGCAAGCAGGTGGTGGTGACCTTCGCCAAGCCGTACCCGGCTTGGCGGGAGCTGTTCAACAACATCCTTCCGGCGCACATCGTCAAGGACGTGCCCGGTGGTTTCCCGGCCGGGCTGGCCCGGGCGCTGCCGGTCACCGGTGGCCAGTTCCGGGTGGAGAACATCGACCCGCAGCGCGACGCGATCCTGCTCGCCCGCAACGACCGCTACTGGGGTCCGCCGGCCAAGCCGGACCTGGTCCTGTTCCGCCGCGCCGGCTCAGCGGCAGCGCTGGCCGACTCCATCCGCAACGGTGACACCCAGGTGGCCCAGGTGCACGGCGGCTCGGCGGCGTTCGCTCAGCTGTCGGTGATCCCCAGCGTGCAGACCACCCGGGTGGTCACGCCCCGAATCATGCAGCTCGCGCTGCGGGCAGCAGACCCCAAACTGGCCGATGTACGGGTGCGCCGGGCCGTTCTGGGACTGCTCGACGTCGGCCTGCTGGCCACGGTGGGCGCCGGCAGCGACAACACCGTCACCTTGGACCAGGCCCAGATCCGTACCCCCAGCGATCCCGGCTACGTGCCCACCGCGCCGCCGGCCATGTCCGAATCGGCGGCGCTGGCGCTGCTGCAGGCGGCCGGCTACCGCGTCGAAAAGGATGCGCCGCCGTCCGCGCTGGTTCCACCGGCCGGCTCGGCCACCGGTGTGCCGCACCCGCCGGAGATCACCCGGGGGCGGATCAGCAAGGGCGGCGAGCAGTTGTCCTTGGTCATCGGGGTGGCGGCCAACGACCCGACCTCGCTGGCCGTGGCCAACACCGCCGCCGACCAGCTGCGCAACGTCGGCATTGCCGCGACGGTGCTCGCGCTCGACCCGGTGAAGCTCTACCGGGAAGCGCTGGTCACCCAGCAGGTCGATGCGATCGTCGGCTGGCAGCAGGCCGGCGGCGACCTGGCGACGCTGTTGGCTTCGCGCTACGGCTGCGGCGCGCTGGCGCCTACCACCGTGCCCACCTCGGGCACACCGGTTCCGGCGCCTTCGACAACTCCGCCGCAGTCCCCGGCGCCCGCACCGGCCACCCCGACCTCGAAGGCACCGCCGCGCACCCCCGCGCCAGGCGCGCTGGTACAGGCTCCGTCGAACATCACCGGCGTCTGCGACCATGCCATCCAGGCTGAGATCGACGCCGCCCTCGACGGCAGCAAACCCATCGGCGAGGTGATCGCCGCCGTTGAGCCGCGGCTGTGGAATATGGCGACGGTGCTGCCCATCCTTCAGGACACCACGATCGTGGCCGTCGGCCCGAGCGTGACCAATGTCAGCCTTACCGGCGCGGTACCGGTGGGCATCGTGGGCGAGGCCGGCAACTGGATCAAGCTGCCCTGATGCTGCCCTAGCGGCGTGCTCCGGGCGCTACGTACGGCCCAGCCGGAATCGGCATTAACGACGTCTTGTGCACAGACAATTCTTGGGTAAGATTAAGCAAACCTGCGCGGGACTCGTCGGAGGGGATTTGTCAATGGAACACCTCGCTCGCCGTTGCGCCACGGTGGCAGCCGCAGCTCTGGGTGTCAGCGGCCTGGTTGCAGTGCTGACGTCGATGACCCCTGCCCTGCCCGATGTACAGATTCGCGACATCGACCTGGCCGCGGCAAACCTCGACGTGACCCCGGGCCTCGACGTGATCGAAAATCACGTCCGCCCGGATTTCGTCGGCAGCGGCGGTGCTGACGGCCCGTACATCAACCTGGGTTCGCTGCTCTTCGGGGGCGGCGACGACGCCTATGGGGTCGGCTCGGCGTTCAATGCGGGCGACCTGGACGCGACGGTGTTGAACGAGTTGACCGGCGGCAGCTTCGATCCGCAGAACCTGCCGCTCGGCGCGCCTTTCACGCCTGACCTCAGCGGGCTGGAGCTCCCGGGTGCCGGCGCGTTCAGCGGCGGAACCGAGCAGACCGCCAACACCGCCGCGGCCGACGCGGTAGCCAACTTCAGCCTCCTGCTGCAGGGCCTCCCGGACCCGCAACAGACGTTGAGCGCCGCCGTCATCGCGATGGAGTCAGGGTTCAACAGTGCCCTGGTCGCAGCGCAGCAGGCCGCCGCCGAGCGGTTGTTCGGCGACAACCCTGAGTTCAACGACGTGGTGAACTGGATCTTCAGCCTCAACAACACGGTGCTGGCGCAGAATGAGGCCGCGTTCAACGACCTGATGGGCATCAGCTTCGACACCCACGACAGCCTGCTCGGCCACTTCGACCCGGCGATCCTCGACGCCGACTGGACCACCATGCTCGGATTGAGCCCAGACGCGTTCAACGACATCGTCAACGCCATCCAGGGCGACAACCTCGCGCTGCTGTTGGGCAGCATCGACTGGGATGGGCTGTTCGCCGGTCTGTTCTGATCGGTTCGAGGGCCGCCGATCCATTCGGCCGTGCGGCGATAGGGTTTTGGCGTGTCGGATCCGATTCCACGGCTGCTGTTCGTGCATGCCCACCCCGATGACGAAACCCTGACGACCGGGGCGACGATCGCCCACTACGCCGCCCGCGGCGCCGACGTGCACGTGGTGACCTGCACGCTGGGGGAGGAGGGTGAGGTCATCGGGGAACGCTGGGCGCACCTGGCGGTGGCGGCGGCCGACCAATTGGGTGGATACCGGATCGGGGAGCTGACGGCGGCGCTGCGGGCGCTGGGGGTCGGCCCACCGGAGTTTCTCGGCGGGGCCGGACGCTGGCGCGACTCGGGAATGACCGGCACCCCGGCGCGGCGACAGCAGCGGTTCATCGACGCCGACGACACCGAGACCGTCGCGGCGCTGGCCACCGTCATCCGCAGGCTGCGCCCGCACGTCGTCGTCAGCTATGACCCGAGCGGTGGTTACGGCCATCCCGACCACATACATGCCCACCACATCACCACTGCGGCGCTGGCCGCAGCGGCAGACGACGCCGACGGCTCCGAATCGGGATGGGCCACGCCGAAGTTCTACTGGACGGTGACCGCCGGCAGCACCAGGCAAACCGCCCTGGAAGAACTGCGGGACGCCGATCGGCTGCCGCAGTGGACGCTGCCGGGCGAGGAGGCGGTCGGGGACTTCCCCGACGACCGGATCGATGCGGTGATCGAGGCCGCTGAGGCTCGCGCGGCCAAGGTGGCAGCCATGAACGCCCACGCCACCCAGATCACCGTCGGGCCGACCGGCCGGGCGTTTGCGCTGTCGAACAACGTGGTCCAGCCGATCTTGGACGCTGAACATTACGTGCTGGCCGCCGGTGCCGCCGGTCCGCGCGACGCTCGGGGATGGGAAACCGATCTCCTGGCCGGACTTCGGCTCGGCGACGACGGCCACCGGGTAAGCTCCTGCTGAGCAGTTTTTGTAGCGGCAAGGACTTAGGTGGGTTAGGCATGGATCCCGATCTGGACCCGAACTTGGAACACTGGCAGTGGTGGCTCGACAGCTACCAGTGGATGGTCGGTTCGTTGGTCAGCCAGCTGGAGAGCATCCCCACTTGAGCCCCGTCGCGTCGCTCACCGAGCCCGCGATGCCCACTGATACGCCGGCCTTCACCTTCGTCGTGCTGGCCCTGCTAGCCCTTGACGGCGTGCTCTGCGCCGTGGCCACCGCGCTGCTGTTGCCCACGCATATCGGTGCCATTCCGTTTCCGCTCAGTGCCCTGGTCGGGGGCCTGGTCAACGCCGGCCTGGTGTGGGTGGCGCTGCGCTGCACGCCGTCGCTGCGGTTGGCCGCGCTGCCGCTGTGGACCTGGCTGCTGACGATCGCGCTGATGACCCTCGGCGGCCCGGGGGACGACCTGATCTTTGCCGACCGCGGCGTGATGGCCTACGGCGTGCTGCTGATGATCGTGCTGGGCAGCGCGCCGCCCGGGTGGGTGCTGTGGCGGCGCCGCCAGGCGCTGGCCGCACCGTCGACGGTCAGGTGACGCCGGCGGACCGTGGGCCGCGGTGTGCGCTCGCCGGCCCGGTTCGCGCGGCGGCTACTGTGGCGCTTATGGCATGCGCGAGATTCCGGATGCGGGTGGCGCGCGGATGACGAACTCGTCGGCCCTGCGCCGCGTCCTGCGACGGGCCCGCGACGGCGTGCTCCTCAATGTCGAGGAAACCGCGATCGCCATGACCGCGCGTGGCAGTGACCTGGCCGACCTGTGTGCCAGCGCCGCTCGGGTCCGAGACGCCGGATTGGTGTCCGGTGGCCGGCGCGGGCCGGGCGGACGGCTGCCGGTGAGCTACTCGCGCAAGGTGTTCATCCCGGTCACGCACCTGTGCCGGGACACCTGCCACTACTGCACCTTCGTCACCGTGCCCGGCGTGCTGCGAGCCCAGGGCAAGCAGATGTACCTGGGGCCCGACGAGATCCTCGACATCGCCCGCCGCGGTGCCGAGTTGGGTTGTAAAGAGGCGCTGTTCACCCTGGGGGACCGGCCCGAGGACCGCTGGCCCGAGGCGAGACAGTGGCTCGACGAGCGCGGTTATGACAGCACCCTGGCCTACGTGCGGGCGATGGCCATCCGGGTGCTGGAGGAGACCGGGCTGCTGCCGCACCTCAACCCCGGGGTGATGAGCTGGTCGGAGATGTCGCGGCTCAAGCCGGTGGCGCCGTCGATGGGCATGATGCTCGAGACCACCTCCCGGCGGCTGTTCGAGACGAAAGGCCTGGCGCACTACGGCAGCCCGGACAAGGACCCGGTGGTGCGTCTGCGCACGCTGGCCGACGCGGGCCGACTCTCGATCCCGTTCACCACGGGTCTGTTGGTCGGCATCGGCGAGACGCTGGACGAACGGGCCGACACCCTGCATGCGATCCGCAAGGTGCACAAGGAGTTCGGGCACATCCAGGAAGTCATCGTGCAGAACTTCCGGGCCAAGGAGCACACCGCGATGGCGGCGGTGCCGGACGCGGGTTTCGAGGATTTCCTGGCCACCGTAGCGGCGACCCGGCTGGTGCTGGGCCCCAAGATGCGGGTGCAGGCGCCGCCCAACCTGGTGTCGGCCGACGAATGCCTGGCGCTGATCGGCGCCGGGGTCGACGACTGGGGTGGGGTGTCACCACTGACCCCCGACCACGTCAATCCGGAGCGGCCCTGGCCCGCGCTGGACGACCTGGCCGCGATCACCGAACGGGCCGGCTACGACCTGGTGCAGCGGCTTACCGCCCAGCCCGACTACGTGCTGGCCGGCGCGGCGTGGATCGATCCGCGAGTGCGCCCGCACGTCGCTGCGCTGGCCGACCCGGACACCGGCTGGGCCCGCGACATCAATCCGGTCGGGCTGGCCTGGCAGGAGCCCGACGACGTGCAGTCCGCCGGCCGGGTGGACCTGCACACCGCGATCGACGTCGACGGCCGAGTCACCGAGACGCGCAGTGATCTGGGCAGTGCGTTCGGGGACTGGGAGTCGATTCGCGAACAGATCCACGACCTGGCCGCCCGTGCGCCGGAACGCGTCGACACCGATGTGCTGGCGGCGCTGCGCTCCGCCGAGCGCGACCCGGCCGGCTGCACCGACGCCGAGTACCTGGCATTGGCCACCGCCGACGGCCCGGCCATGGATGCCGTTGCCGCACTGGCAGACTCGCTGCGCCGCGACGCCGTCGGCGACGATGTGACCTACGTGGTCAACCGCAACATCAACTTCACCAACATCTGCTACGTCGGTTGCCGGTTCTGTGCGTTCGCCCAGCGCAAGGGGGACGCCGACGCCTTTTCGCTGTCGAACGCCGAGGTCGGCGAACGCGCCTACGAGGCGCACCTGGCGGGCGCCACCGAGGTCTGCATGCAGGGCGGCATCGACCCGGAGTTGCCGGTCACCGGTTACGCCGATCTGGTCCGCGCGGTCAAGGCGCGGGTGCCCTCGATGCACGTGCACGCGTTCTCGCCGATGGAGATCACCAACGGAGTGTCCAAGAGCGGCTTGAGCATTCGGGAATGGCTGATCAGCCTGCGCGAGGCGGGCCTGGGCAGCATTCCGGGCACCGCCGCGGAGATCCTCGACGACGAGATCCGCTGGGTGCTGACCAAAGGCAAGCTGCCGACGTCGATGTGGGTGGAGGTGGTCAGCACCGCGCACGAGGTGGGACTGCGGTCCAGCTCGACCATGATGTACGGCCACATCGACTCCCCGCGGCACTGGGTCGGGCACATGCGGGTGCTGCGCGATATCCAGGACCGCACAGGTGGTTTCACCGAGTTCGTGCCGCTGCCGTTCGTGCATCAGAGTTCGCCGCTGTACCTGGCCGGCGGGGCGCGGCCCGGCCCGAGTCATCGCGACAACCGCGCGGTGCACGCGTTGGCGCGGATCATGCTGCACGGTCGGATCCCCAACATCCAGACCAGCTGGGTCAAGTTGGGGGTGGAGCGCACCCAGGTGATGCTCAATGGCGGAGCCAACGACCTGGGCGGCACCCTGATGGAGGAGACCATCTCCCGGATGGCCGGCTCCGAGCACGGTTCGGCCAAGACCATCGCGGAGCTGACGGCGATCGCCGAGGGTATCGGCCGCCCGGCTCGGCAGCGCACCACCGACTACGCGCCGCTGCCGGCCTAGCCTCCGCTGAGATCAGGCGGTTGGCGAACCCGACTGTCCGTTAGAGCCGGAGGCGCCGGTCTTGCCGTCGGCACCGTTGCGGCCTAGGTTCCCGACGCTGCCCTTATAGCCGCCCGAGGGGATTTCACCCGCAGCGCCTCTGGCTCCGCCGTTTCCGCCGGTTCCGCCGGTTCCCCCTACGCCGCCTGTGCCGCCTTCACCGTGCGCGCCATCGTTGCCGGCGCCGAGGGCGGTGCCGCCTGCGCCGCCGGCGCCGCCTGCGCCGCCGGCGCCGCCGTCCCCACCGGCTCCGCCGTTCCCACCGTCGCCGCCGTTGCCGCTGATGGTGCAGCCGCAAATCCCCCTCCCGTCACCGCCGTTGCCGCCGTTGCCGCCGTTTCCGCCGCTGTCGCCGTTTCCACCTGCGGCGCCGTTTCCGCCGGCTCCACCGATGCCGCCGTCGCCGCGGATCACACCGCCGGCTCCACCGGTCCCTCCGGATCCGCCCGCCCCTCCGGCCGTTCCGGCGGCGCCGTCTCCGCCCGTGCCGCCGTCTCCGCCGTAGCCGCCGGTGTTACCGATATCGCTGGAGGGATAACCCAGTGTCAGGGCGTACCCGCCCCTACCGCCGTTGCCGCCGTTGGCGCCGGCGCCGCCGTTGCCGCCGTCACCGCCGTCACCGCCGGTACCGAAATCGCTGCCCTGATCACCGCCGTTGCCTCCGGTGCCGCCGTTGCCGCCCGCGCCGCCGTTGCCGCCGTCTCCGCCATCCCCGCCGTGGGCAGTGCTGCCATAGTTAACGGTGTCGGCGAGGGCGTCGCCGCCGCGCCCACCGTTGCCGCCGTTGGCGTGGTCGGCGCCGTTACCGCCGTCACCGCCGTTGCCGCCGTTGATGGTTCCAGGCCAGAACTGGGTCATTTCTCCGGCTCCGCCGTTGCCGCCGTCGCCGCCGCGTTGGCCGACGGTGCTGCCATTGGCACCGGCTGTGCCGCTGGAGCCATCTCCGCTACCGTCGGGCGCTCCGTTTAATTTGCCGTTGGTCCCTCGTGGCGCGGTGCCGGTCTGGTTGAAGGCGGGATTGACTCCGTTGGTGCCTGCTGAGCCGTTGCCGCCGGTGCCTCCGTTGCCGCCGTTGCCGATGTTGCCGCCGGCGCCGCCGTTGCCGGCGTTGCCTCCGGTTCCGCTGGTGGTGTTGTCGGGGGTGAGGTAGCCGTTGCCGCCGTTGCCTCCGTTTCCGCCGTTGCCGCTGAGGGCGTCGTCGGATCCGCCGTAGCGGCCGTCGGTGCCGCGGGTGCCGGTGGTGGCGCCGTGGCCGCCTTGGCCGCCTTGGCCGATGGTTCCGGCGTCGCCGCCTGCGCCGCCGTTGCCGCCTTGGCCGCCGTGGCTGGCTCCGTCGCCGGCGTTGCCGGCATTTCCGCCATTTCCGCCGGTGCCGCTGTCGCCGCCGTTGCCTCCTGCGCCGCCGTTGCCGTCGGAGGCGGGCGGGCGGAAGCCGAAGATGCCGGTTTTGCCTCCTGCGCCGCCGTTACCTCCTGCGCCGCCGTTTCCGCCGGCGCCGCCGGTTCCTCCTGCGCCGCCGTCGCCACCGTTTCCGCCGGTGGCGGTCACGGTGTTGTCGATGGTGGTGTGGTCGGCGGTGGTTCCGGTGGCGTTTCCGCCGTTTCCGGCGTTGCCGCCGTTGCCTGCGGCGGTGCCTGCGCCGCCGTTTCCGCCGGCGCCGCCGATACCACCGATGCCGGCGGCGCCGAACACCGCGGAGCGGCCGCCTGCGCCGCCGTCGCCGCCGGTGCCGCCGGCGAATCCGGCTACGCCGTTGCCTCCGGTGGCGCCGTTGCCGCCGTTGCCTCCGGTGGCGGTGGCGCCGGTGATGGCGTGGGCCGATCCTCCGTCGGCGCCGTTGCCGCCGTCGGCGCCGGTCGCCCCGGTGCCACCAGTGCCGCCGTTGCCGCCGACTGCGTTGGTGAGGGCGTCGTCGCTGAGGCTGTCTTGACCGGTGCCGCCGTTGCCGCCGCCTTGGGCGCCGGTGTCGCTGAGTGCGCCGTTGGTGCCGTTGCCTCCGCTTTGGCCGGCGGCGTTGAGGGCGGGTTGGATGCCGCGGTCGGTGCCGTCGGTGGCTCGCCCGCCGAGGATGGCGGCGATCCCGTCGGCGCCGCGCCCCCCGGCTCCGCCGGCTCCGCCGATGCCGCCGTCGCCGAATAGGTAGCCGGCGGCGCCGCCGTTGCCGCCGTTGCCGCCGTTGCCGCCGATTCCGTCGATTCCGTTGAAGCCCGCGCCGCCGGCGCCGCCGGCCCCGCCGTCACCCAAAAGCCAGCCGCCGTGCCCGCCGTTGCCGCCGTTGCCGCCGGCGACGTCGACATCGGTGCTGTCCAGGCCGGCGCCGCCGTCGCCGCCGTTGCCGATCCATCCGGCGTTGCCGCCGTCGGCGCCGGCCGCTCCGGTGCCGCCGTCACCGAATAGGAACCCGCCGTCGCCGAGGTCCCCGAATGCTCCTGAGCTGCCGAATACGGAGCCGTTGGTTCCGGTGAAGCCGTCAATGCCGTCGCCGACGAGGACGCGGCCGAACAGATACACAAATGGCTCATTGATACTGGTAATGAGCTGTCCGACAAAAGGATCAGTCAACGCGGACTGGCCTGCGTCGTGAACTGCACCGACAAGCCACTGATCGAATCCGGTCACCACCTCACCTAGGGCCGGTCCCGCAGACGCCTCAGCCCAGCTGAAATCCAGTCCGTCCCACCAGTTCGCCGAATCCCACTGCGGTGACTCCCACCCAGACGGATCGAACAAATCAGCCCACCAGTCCAAACCATCGGCCTGAGCCGACGGCGCCCCCACCACCCCCAACGCCAAAAACGCCCCAACACCCGCACGAACCCGGCTACCACCGGGGCCGCCCTTCACGCCCTGCCTACGCGCCATAACAACTGCTCCCTTCACGATCCACTAAGACAACTCCGGTGAAAAGCCCTGCATGCCGGGGCATGCAGGGCTTCTCGCCGGCCTACGGAGTCAGCTCCCGGGCTGGCCGTCGGCGCCGTTGTCACCAGCGGCGCCTTGGCTGCCGCTGGTACCAGTCGTTCCGCTGCTGCCGACGATGCCGCCCGCGACCGCCGTGCCGGCTGCGCCCGCCGCGCCGCCGGTGCCGCCTGCCCCGCCGGTCCCGCCGGTGCCGCCGGTGCCACCGTTGCCAGCGTCGCCGTCGTCGCCCGCACCGAGGGCTTTGCCGCCCGCTCCGCCGTTGCCGCCCGCTCCGCCCGTACCGCCCGCTCCGCCGGTTCCCGCGGTACCGCCGTTGCCGCCATTGCCACTAGTGCTGCCGGAAATCTGGGCGGCGCCACCGGTTCCGCCGGCCCCGCCGTTGCCACCGACATCGCCGGTGCCGCCGGTGCCGCCGGTGCCCCCCGCGCCGCCGGCGCCACCGTTGCCGCTGATGGTGCCGCCGCTGCCGCCGGCGCCGCCGACCCCTCCGGAGCCGCCGCCCTGTCCGGCCGCGCCGGTGCCGCCGGTGCCACCGTTGCCGCCGTTACCAGCGACGCTGAAACCGGGGTTCTCGACGCTGGTGCCGATCGCGCCGCCGGCGCCGCCGTTTCCGCCGTTGGCCCCGGCGCCGCCGTCACCGCCGTCACCGCCGGTGCCACCGAAGCCGCGGTTGGCGATCCCCGACGTGGTGCCGACGCCGCCGCCGGTCCCGCCGTTACCTCCGGCGCCGCCGTCACCGCCGTGGCCGCCTTGCCCCCCATCGCCGCCGTTGGCGGTGACGATTCCTGAGTTTCTGCCGTAGGCGACGCCGCCGTTGCCACCATTGCCACCATTGGCGAGATCGCCGCCGTTGCCGCCGTTGCCGCCGTTGCCGCCGTTGGTGCTACCACCGTTGCCGCTGTTGATGAAGGCGCCCTGGCCGTTGCCGCCGGTGCCGCCGCCCTGGCCCACGGCGCTGCCGTTGCCGCCGTTGCCGCCGTTTGCGCCGTTGCCGCTGGAACTGCTGCCTGATTGGCTAGTCCCGTTTGCGGCGGTGCTGGTTTGGTTGGCGGTGGGGTTGGTGCCGTTGGCGCCGAGGGCGCCGTTGCCGCCGGTGCCGCCGTTTCCGCCATTGCCGATGATTCCGGCATTGCCGCCGGCGCCGCCGGCGCCGCCATCGGTCCCAGGTGCGGTGGCATCGAGGCCGTTTCCGCCGTTGCCGCCGTTGCCGCCAGTGGCCTGCGTGCCGTCGGCGCCCCCGGTGCCTGCCGTGCCGCCGGTGCCGCCAATGCCTGCCGTGCCGCCGGTGCCACCAACGCCTGCGGTCCCGCGGTCACCGCCGTTGCCGCCGCGGCCACCGTCGACGTGGGTGGTGCCGCCATCGGCGCCTATACCGCCGTTGCCGGCGTTGCCGGCATTGCCGGCGTTGGCGCCGTTTCCGCCGTCGCCGTTGGTTCCTTGGGCGCCGTGGGAGGCGCTGCCGGCGTTGCCGCCGGCGCCGCCTGCGCCGCCGTTGCCACCAACTCCGCCGTTGCCGCCGTCGCGACCGGCACCGTCGTCGACCCCGATTACCCCGGCGGCGCCGTCTCGGCCGTTGCCGCCGTTGCCGCCGGTCGCGCCGTTGCCGCCGTCTCCACCGTTTCCGGCGTTACCGGCCAGCGCGCCACCGTCACCGCCGTGGCCACCGGCACCACCGGCACCACCGTTACCGCCGCTGGTACCGGACTCACCGAAATCGACGCCATCGATGCCGTTGGCTCCGCTTGCGGCGTGGCCGCCGGTACCGCCGTTGCCGCCGTTGCCGATGTTTCCGCCTGCGCCGCCGGCGCCGCCGTTGCCGCCTGTGCCGCCATTGCCGGATTGGGCTGGGTTGAGGGTGTTCAGGTAGCCGGTGCCGCCTGCGCCGCCGTTGCCGCCGTTGCCGCTGATGGTGTTGGTTGCGCCGTAGAGGCCGTCGGTGCCGTTGGTACCTGCGGTGGCGCCGTGGCCGCCTTGGCCGCCGAGGCCGATCGCTCCGGCGTCACCGCCTGCGCCGCCTGCGCCGCCGTTGCCGCCCTGGGTGGTTGCCTCGCCGGCGGCTCCGCCGTTGCCGGCGTTTCCGCCGGTGCCACTGTTGCCGCCTGCGCCGCCTGCGCCGCCGTCTCCGTCAGCGGCTGAGGGGCGCAGTCCGAAAATTCCGGTCTTGCCGCCGGCGCCACCGTTACCGCCGGCACCACCATTGCCGCCGGCACCCCCGACGCCGCCGTTTCCGCCGGTGCCGCCGTTGCCGCCGGTGGCGGTCACGGTGCTGTCGACGGTGGTGTTGTCGGGTGTGGTTCCTGCGGCCAGGCCGCCGGCGCCACCGGTTCCGCCGTCGCCGCCAGCGGTACCTACGCCGCCGGCCCCGCCGGCGCCACCGATACCGCCGATTCCGGCGGCACCGAACAGGCCGGAGCGGCCGCCGGCACCACCATCACCGCCGGCGCCCCCGGCGAAGCCGGATACGCCGTTGCCGCCGTTGCCGCCGTTGCCACCGTTGCCGCCAATGGCGGTTGCAGTGCTGTGCGCCTGAGCTGAACCGCCATCAGCGCCGTTGCCCCCGGCTGCCCCCGTTGCTCCGTTGCCGCCGGATCCGCCGGCTCCGCCGACGGCATTGGTGACACCGTCGTCGCTCAGGCTGTCCTGGCCCGAGCCGCCGTGGCCACCGGCCTGGGCGCCGGTGGCGCTGAGCGCGCCGTCGCTGCCGTTGCCACCGGCCAGGCCCGCGGCGTTGAGGGCAGGCAGTAGCCCGCCGTCAGCACCGTCGGTGGCTCGCCCGTCGAGGACTGGTGCGATGCCGTCAGCGCCGCGCCCGCCGGCGCCGCCAGCACCGCCGGTGCCGCCGGCACCGAACAAGAATCCGCTGGCACCGCCGTCGCCGCCGGCGCCTCCGGCACTGCCGGCGCCGTCGACACCGTTGAATCCGGCCCCGCCGGCGCCTCCGATGCCGCCGTTGCCCAGCAGCCAGCCGCCTGCGCCGCCGTTTCCGCCGATCCCGCCGGCTACCGCGGCATCGGTGCTGTCCAGGCCGAACCCGCCTGCGCCGCCGTTGCCGATCCAGCCGGCGTCGCCACCATCGGCGCCGGCTGCTCCGGCACCGCCATTGCCGAACAGGAAGCCGCCGTCACCGAGATCTCCGAAGATCCCTGAGCTGCCGAACAATGAGTCGTTGGTTCCGGTGAAGCCATCGATGCCGTTGCCGAGCAGTTCGCGGCCGAACAGGTACACGAACGGGTCATTGACGACCGAGACGATCTGCGAGACAAACGGATCGGCCAACACCGATTGGCCCACTCCGTTAACGGTCTCGACCAGCCACTGATCGAAATCGGTCAGGGAACTGCCGAAGGCCGCCCCCGCCAACGGGTCATTCCATGCCAGATCCAGGCTGTCCCACCAAGGTGTTGAGTCCCACCCCGACGCCGCCCACAGGGTCGGATCGAACAGATCGGACAACCAGTCCAGTTCATCTGCTTGGGCTGGCGGCGCTACCGCCGACCCTAAGGCCAAAAACGCGCCCACACCCGCCGCAGCGCACCCGCGCCGGGCACTCCCACGCGCACCAACCCACCCAACGCTGGGACTACCCTTCACGCCCTGCCGACGCGCCATGACACCGCTCCCTCCGAGCTGCAAAACCGCAAACCAACCTGAGAACGCCTCAAGTTGTGCTAAGGAAACCGGATGCCGAAAACCGTGTCCACCCAATGCATCACCATGAAAGAAATGCGCAGGGCTCGGATGTAGAGAAATCTGCCAAGGCGTTACGGCGTCAAATCGACCGGCCGTTCAGATCAGCCTAGGGGAAGCTGATTATGCTGGTGGACAGCAGAATTAGATTTATACGCATCGAGATACGAACTCGTCTCTGCGCGTCATTCGGCCTATTCCCTTGCTGCGCAAGGACGTATGCTAAGGGCTCATCGATCGCGCCCGCAGTGACGCTCGTTACAGTCGTGCCGCGAGCTCGGTGCCCTGCTTGATGGCCCGCTTGGCATCCAACTCGGAAGCCAGTGCCGCCCCGCCGATGATGTGCGGGGTCACACCGCGCATCCGCAAGCCGTCCTCGAGATCGCGCACCGACTCCTGCCCGGCGCAGATCACCACGTTGTCCACGGCCAACACCCGCGGGCGTGACTTGTTCTGGCCGTAGCTGATGTGCAGCCCGTCGTCATCGATGCGGTCGTAGTTCACCCCGGAGAGCTGTTGGACGTTCTTGGCCTTCAAGGATGCCCGGTGGACCCAGCCACTGGTCTTGCCCAACTTGCGGCCCTGGGCACCTTCGGTGCGGGCCAGCAGATAGACCTGGCGGGCCGGCGGCGCCGGGTCCGGCGGAATCAGCGCGCCCCTGGCCTCCCACGGGTCGGCGGCGCCCCACTGGGCCTTCCACTCCTTGAGGTGCAGCGTCGGCGAGGAGTCGGGTGAATCCAGGACCAGGAACTCACTGACGTCGAAACCGATCCCGCCGGCACCCACCACCGCCACCGCGGGGCCCACCGGCCGGCCCGCGATCGCCTCGGCATACGACATCACCATCGGGTGCTCGATGCCCGGAATCTGGGGGATCCGCGGTTTGACCCCGGTGGCCAGCACTACCTCGTCGAAGCCGGTCAGCTCCTCGACGTGGGCGCGGCTGCCCAGACGTACTGTCACCGCGTACTTGTCCAGCATGGTGGTGTAGTAGCGGATCGTCCCGGCGAACTCCTCTTTGCCCGGAATCCTTCTGGCCAAGTCGAATTGGCCGCCGATGAACTCGTTCGCCTCGAACAGCGTCACCGCGTGCCCGCGTTCGGCGGCCGACACCGCCGCCGACAGCCCGGCCGGGCCGGCGCCCACCACCGCGATGCGCCGGCGCCGCCGCGCCGGACGCAGCACCAGCGTGGTCTCGTGACCGGCTCGGGGGTTGACCAGGCAGGAGACCTTCTTGTGCACGAAGGCGTGGTCCAGGCAGGCCTGATTGCATGCGATGCAGGTATTGATCTCCGCGGCCCGGCCCCCGGCGGCCTTGTGCACCCAGTCCGGGTCGGCCAGCATCGGGCGGGCCATCGAAATCAAGCGCACCGAGGTCTCGGCCAGGACCTGTTCAGCCGCCTGCGGCATGTTGATCCGGTTGGACGCCACCACCGGGATCGTGATGTGGTCGGCGACGGCGCCGCTGATGTTGACGAAAGCATTATTGGGGACCGACGTGACGATGGTCGGCACCCGTGCTTCGTGCCAGCCGAAGCCGGAGTTGATCATGGTGGCGCCGGCTGCCTCGACTTCGGTTGCCAGCGCGAGGATCTCCTCCCAGCTCTGGCCATCCTCGACGTAGTCGGCCATCGACATCCGGTAGCAGATGATGAAGTCGTCGCCGACCGCCGCGCGGGTGCGAGCCACGATCTGCACCGGGAAGCGGCGCCGGTTGTCGGCGGTACCGCCGTAGGCGTCGGTGCGCCTGTTGGTGCGCGGCGCCAGGAACTGGTTTACCAGGTAGCCCTCGCTGCCCATGATCTCCACGCCGTCATAGCCGGCCTCGCGGGCGAGTTCGGCGGCTCGGGCGAAGTCGGCGATCGTCGACTCGACCCCGCGCGTGGACAACGCCCTGGGCCGGAAGGGATTGATCGGCGCCTTGATGCTCGACGCACTGACCGAAAGCGGATGGTAGGCATAGCGTCCCGCGTGCAGTATCTGCAGCGCGATCTTGCCGCCGGCGTCGTGCACCGCGTCGGTGATGCGCCGATGGCGTCGCGCGTCGGCGCCGGTGGTCATCGCTGAGGCGAACGGCAGCAGCCAGCCCGACCGGTTCGGGGCGTATCCACCGGTGATGATCAGCCCCACACCGCCGCGGGCGCGCGCCGCGAAGTACTCGGCCAGTTTGCCGGTGTCGCCGGCACGGTCTTCCAGGCCGGTGTGCATCGAACCCATGACCACGCGGTTGGGCAGGGTCGTGAATCCCAGGTCCAGCGGGGACATCAAGATCGGGTACGGATTGGTGGATTCTGTTGTCACAGTGTCCTCTTCACCTCAGTGCCTGTTCGACCTCGTCGAGCCAGTCGATCGCGCTCTCCTCCGCACGAATACCGCCGCGCAACACCAGGTACTGGTGGAGTGCGGCGCCCGTCAGTGAACTGGGATCGGGGAATTGCTTCTTCTCCAGTGCGCGGTAGATGTCCAATCGCTCGCCACGTTCGGTGCGCAGGTCGACGGCCTGTTCGCGCACCGTGGCGCGGTCGCTGTGGCCGGCGCCGCGGATCTTGACCGCCAGTTCGCGCAGCCGGTTGTCCACCACCGAGCTTCCGCGCCCGGCCAGCGGAGCCGCGATCCAACGGGCCAGCTCCGCGCGGCCTGCCTCGGCGACGGTGTAGACCTTCTTGTCCGGGCGGCCCTGCTGGGCCACCTCGGTCACCTGCACCCAGCCGTCGGCCTCCATGGTTCGTAGCGTCCGATAGATCTGCTGGTGGGTGGCGCTCCAGAAATAGCCGATCGAGCGGTCGAAGCGGTGCGCGAGCTCATAGCCCGAACCCGACTGCTCGCTCAGCGACACCAGGATCGCGTGCGGAAGTGCCACGCGGGGAAGCATAGGCAGGCGTGAGCCACCTATGCAACTAGTTGCACAGCAACTGGGTGCATAGTCCGTACCGTGGTGGTCGCGACGCCGCAGCGGCCTCTACTATCAGGACCGATGAATCCGCCCCGTGTCCCCGCAGCCTCGTGAGTCCCGTGCGCGGCGGCAGATCGGCCGCACTGCCGACGTTTCCGTGGGACACCCTGGCCGAGGCGACGGCGCTGGCCAAGGCGCACCCCGACGGCATCGTGGACCTATCGGTCGGCACCCCGGTCGACCCCGTCGCCCCGATCATCCGCGAGGCGCTGGCGGCAGCGTCGTCCGCGCCGGGTTATCCCGCCACCGCCGGTACTCCGGCGCTGCGCGCCTCGGCGGTGGCCGCCCTGGAACGGCGCTATGGGATCACCGGCCTGGCAGAGTCGGCGATTCTGCCCGTCATCGGCACCAAGGAACTCATCGCCTGGCTGCCGAGCCTGCTCGGCCTCGGCGAGCAGGACGTGGTCGTGGTCCCCGAACTGGCCTATCCGACCTACGAGGTCGGCGCCCGGCTGGCTGGGGCCCGCTGGGTGCGCAGCGACGCCCCGCACCTACTCGACGGTCCGCCGCCGGCCCTGGTGTACCTGAATTCGCCGAGCAACCCGACTGGGGCGATCAAGACCGCCGACGAGCTGCGCGCCGTCGTCGGCTGGGCCCGCGAGCACGACGTGCTGGTGGTCTCCGATGAGTGCTACCTGGGGCTGGGCTGGGAGGCCGAGCCACGGTCGGTGCTGCACCCGGCGGTGTGCGACGGCGACCACCGTGGCCTGCTGGCGGTGCACTCGCTGTCGAAGACCTCGTCGCTGGCGGGCTACCGGGCCGGTTTCGTCGCCGGGGACGCCGCGGTGGTGGCCGAACTGCTCGCGGTACGCAAACACGCCGGGATGATGGTGCCCACCCCGATTCAGGCAGCCATGGTGGCCGCCTTCGACGACGATGAGCACGAGCACGAACAGCGTGACCGCTACGCCCGCCGCCGCGCGACGCTACTGCCGGCGATGCAGGCGGCCGGGTTCACCGTGGAGTTGTCCCAGGGTGGGCTCTACTTGTGGGCCACCCGCGGTGAGGGGTGCCGGAACAGTGTCGAGTGGCTGGCGCAGCGCGGCATCCTGGTGGCGCCGGGCGAGTTCTACGGGCCGGCGGGCGCCCAGTACGTGCGGGTGGCGCTCACCGCCACCGACGAGCGGATCGCGGCGGCGGCCGCCCGGCTGGGTTAGCCGCCCGGCGCGCCGCATTCGCCGGTGAGAATCCGCTCGATCGCGTCGTGCTCCGCCTGGGTCACCCATAGGCCGTAGCCGGACTTCACCGCGACGATCCGGGAGACGTAGGCGCAGCGGTAGGACTTGTTGGGCGGCAGCCAGGTGGCCGCGTCGCCATCGCCCTTCTGCTCGTTGATCGGCCCGCTGGTGGCCTGCAGGTTCAGCGGATCGTTGGCGAAGTTGCGGCGGGTGAGCTCATCCCACTGCTGGGCGCCCTTCTGCCAGGCATCCGACAACGCCACGACATGGTCGATCTGTACCGCGGGGGAGGTGCCCCGACCGCGCTGGAACGGGATCGCAGTACCGGTGTAGGGATCATTCAAGACGCCGGATGCCACCACGCAATCGGTTGTGCCCGGCTTGATCTCGATATCGACGAGGTCGCGGCGCAGGATGTCGTTGCGGGTGTCGCAGCCGTTGTGCCCGCCGGGCACCGTGACGTCGTCGCTCCAGGCCTGGCCGAACAGGGCGCGGCTATAGCCGGTCTTGGGCGCGCGGCCTTTGATCGGCAGCGCGTTGAGCAGGCCCAGTTCGGCGGTTCCGTCGGCGGAGCCCACCGGAGCCGGGTCCGCGGTGGCAGCCGGCGCGACGATCAGCAGGGCCGCGGCGAGCACTGCAAAACGCCCCGGCCACCTGCGTCGCTGGTCGACCACGCCACCTCCCCGTCTCTCCGGAACTGGCGCGGACGCTATCAGCACGCTCCGACATGACCGGCTTGGCTGCCGCGACTGGGGCGGTCCGATGCCTGCGCCGATCCGGGGCAGGTAGTGAATGCCTGGTCTGGGCGCCTAGTCTCATATCTGGTCAGCACCACGCCGTCGGGAAACGCCCGGGTCTCCATCAGCGTGAGGTTGCCCCAGCTGTCCACGGCCGTAAAGAACGGCGTGCCCCCGCCTACCAAGAACCAGTGCGGTGGCGCGCACGTACTTGTCGATCAGCCCGGCCGGTGTGGCCGCTCCGGCAAGTTCGGCGCCGCCGATGTCCATGGGCCACCGTCGGCGGCCTTGAGCCGGGTGATCTCGGCGACCGCAACGCCGGTGACAAGGCGGGTGTCCAGTCGATCGTGCTGGCGTAGAGGAGAACACCACCGTCGGCATGCCCCCAACGGCGGGCGAGCGGACACCCATATGACCACGCCTGAGGCCGGCGTCGTGCGGACCTGCGGAGTCTCACTGCCGTCGCGCCGGGAACGCTCCAGACGCGGCCAGGTGCTCGGCAGTCTCCTTCTCGAACCTGACTTTATGGTGCTGGGCTACGCGGCGTTCCACTATGCCACGACTCAAACGCTTTGCGGATCGCCTTCTCGCCCCGCACCCGCATCAATTCCTGGTGCAATGGGGGTGAATCGGTCACTGCAACGATGACCACTGAAGCCTTGTCAGCCCGCCTGTCCGGATGGGAGGCAAAGGTCCGCACCTTCCAACCGAGCCTGCGCCCCGCCTGCCGACCGAGTGCCCGTAGCCGGTCGATCGCCTCACGATCGTCGCCGGGCAGCGTGGCGGTGTATTGGCCGTCGGAGCGCAGGGCCGTAATGATGCGATCGACTATTTGCGAATCAGGAATAGCAGTCATCCGGTCAACTCCCGGTCTCATCGGGGGCTAACGACTCACCGGTGGACTCAGGATCGCCTACGGGCTCGGCGAGCAACGCCTGCAGCACGATTTCCAAGTGCGGAAGTTTGTCGGTCAGTAGCTGCCAGACCAGGGTGGCATCGACGTTCGCGTACCCGTGGATCAGGATGTTCCGGAAGGCCACGATGCGCGGTAGCTCCGGAACCTGCTCGGCCAGGACCGCGTCGCGTTTCGAAAGTTGACTCAATGCCTCACCAACAACCTCGAATTGCCGTTCGACGGCTGAGCGCAGCAAGACGTCGTCCTGGTAGTCCTCGAACGTCTTTCCGCCGGCGAACTGACGCAGTAGTGCCGAGGCATGCAGCGCATCCCAAAGATATTTTCGAGGATCAGGCGGCATAGATCAGTTCGCGCGTCTGCATGACGTCGTGCCTGAAGTAGGGGTTCGCCAATCCTGACGGTGTCACCACGTCAACTGGCCGTCCGATGATTTCTTCAAGTCCCTCTTTGAGCGCGAAGAACTTGTCGAAATCCGGTCCCTCTCCGAACTCCACGAGGACGTCGACATCACTCGTGTTGACGTCAAAGGAGTCACTGACAGCGGAACCGAACACGTCCAGGCGGCGCACCGACAGGTCGCGGCACAAGGCTTGAATCTGCTGTCGCTTCGACTCGACCAGTTCGTGCATCACTGTCACCTCCACCTGCGTATTCTGCCCTACCGGTAGCGCCAATGAGATCAATGCGATGGTGCGGGTAAGTCGGCGAGTTAGCTTTTTCGAACTGGAACCGCCCGAATGTGTCGACGTTGGTCGGCAACCCGGTTGTCGTGCGTCAGATTCGTACGCAGGCCCTCCGGGTCCTCCGGCGGGAGCTTGAAATCGAATGGGCTGGTGCTGTTGAACGCGAGTCCGGCCGCAATAGGCTGAATAGATGCGCATCCATCCCGAGGTCGCCGATGCGTTGGCCACCGGCCGGGCCGTGGTGGCGCTGGAGAGCACCATCATCAGCCACGGTCTGCCGCGTCCGGACAATCTGCGCATCGCCCGCGCCATCGAGAACGCGGTGCGCGCCGGCGGAGCGGTCCCCGCCACCATCGCGATCATCGACGGCCAGCCGCACATCGGCCTCGACGACGAAGCGCTGCACCGCATTGCCACTGGTGGCACGGCGATCAAAGTCAGTGTCCGCGAGATCGCGATGCTGGCCGCGGTGGGCGGCGACGGTGCGACCACGGTCGCGTCGACTGCGCATCTGGCGGCGGCCGCCGGGATCACGGTGTTCGCGACCGGTGGGCTGGGCGGCGTGCACCGCGGCGCGCGGGACAGTTACGACGAGTCCGCGGACCTGACCACGTTGTCGCGTACCCCGGTGCTGGTGGTGTGTTCGGGCGTCAAGTCGATTCTGGACATCGGCGCGACGTTGGAGCGGTTGGAGACGCTGTCGGTGGGGGTGATCGGCTACCGCACCGACCGCTTCCCGGCCTTCTATCTCACCGACTCCGGACACCCGCTCGACTGGTGGGTCCAGACCCCGAAGCAGGCCGCCGCGGTGCTGCGGGCCCGCGCCCGGCTGGGCACCGACGGCTACGGCCTGGTGCTGGCCAACCCGATCCCCGCCGACGCCGAGCTGGACCGCGAGCTGCATGACCGAGTGCTGGCCGACGGGCTGGCCGCCGCCGAGGCCGCGGACGTACACGGCAAGGACGTCACCCCGTTCTTGCTCGACTACTTCCACCGCGAGACGCACGGCGCCTCGGTGGCCGCCAACGTCGCACTGGTGCTGGCCAATGCGCGGCTGGCCGCCGAGATCGCCGTGGCCTACGCGGGCGGCTGAACGGGCGCGAAAGCCGATCCGGGCGCATTCTGGATTATGGACGCCATCACCGAAGTGCCGGTTCCGGTCAACGCGCCGGTGCACGACTACGCCCCGGATTCTGCCGAGCTCGCTCGGCTGCGCACCGCCCTGACCGCGCTCGCCGACCAACCGCGCGACCTGCCGCACGTCATCGCGGGCCGGCATCGGATGGGCGACGGCGCGCGTATCGACGTCGTCGCGCCGCACCGGCACACCGCCGTGCTGGGCACGCTGACCAACGCCACCCACGCTGAGGCCACCGCCGCGGTCGAAGCCGCCGCCGCGGCCAAGAACGACTGGGCGGCAACCCCGTTCGACGAGCGCGCGGCGATCTTCCTGCGCGCCGCCGACCTGCTGGCCGGACCGTGGCGGGAGACCATCGCCGCCGCGGGCATGCTCGGCCAGTCCAAGACCGCCTATCAGGCCGAGATCGACGCGCCCTGCGAGCTCATCGACTTCTGGCGGTTCAACGTCGCTTTCGCCCGTCAGATCCTGGCGCAGCAACCGCTCAGCAGCCCGGGAGTGTGGAACCGCAGCGACTATCGGCCACTGGACGGGTTCGTCTACGCCATCACCCCGTTCAACTTCTCCTCGATCGCCGGCAATCTGCCGACGGCGCCGGCGCTGCTGGGCAACACGGTGATCTGGAAGCCGTCCGTCACCCAGACCCTGGCCGCCCACCTGACCATGCAGCTGCTGGAGGAGGCTGGGCTGCCGCCGGGGGTGATCAACCTGCTCACCGGCGATGGGTACGCGGTTTCGGAGGTGGCGCTGGCGGATTCGCGGCTGGCCGGAATCCACTTCACCGGCTCGACCGACACGTTCCGCGCGCTGTGGCGTCAGGTGGGCGCCAACATCGACCGGTACGGCAGCTATCCCCGGCTGGTGGGGGAGACCGGCGGCAAGGACTTCGTGGTGGCGCACGCGTCGGCGCGACCGGATGTGTTGCGCACCGCGCTGATTCGCGGCGCCTTCGACTACCAGGGGCAGAAGTGCTCGGCCGCCTCGCGGGCCTATATCCCGTCTTCGCTGTGGCGGCAGTTCGGCGACGACCTGCTGGCCGCCACGGCGGAGCTGCGCTACGGCGACGTCACCGACCTGACCAACTTCGGCGGTGCGCTCATCGACAGGCGGGCGTTCGCCAAGAACGTGCGCGCCATCGAGCGCGCCAAGTCCGCACCGGGTGTCGAGATTGCCGTCGGCGGTGACTACGACGACAGCGTGGGCTATTTCGTGCGGCCCACGGTGCTGCTCTCCGACGATCCGACCGACGAGATGTTCAGCTGCGAATACTTCGGCCCGCTGCTGTCGGTACACGTCTACCCCGACGAGCAATACGAGCAGATCCTCGACCTCGTCGACACCGGATCGCGCTACGCGCTGACCGGGGCGGTCATCGCCGAGGACCGGCGCGCGGTCCGCACGGCGCTGCAACGGCTGCGGTTCGCCGCCGGCAACTTCTACATCAACGACAAGCCGACCGGGGCGGTGGTGGGCCAGCAGCCGTTCGGCGGGTCGCGCAACTCGGGCACCAACGACAAGGCGGGCTCGCCGCTGAACCTGCTGCGCTGGACGTCGGCGCGAACCATCAAAGAGACCTTCGTCCCACCCACCGATCATCGCTACCCGCACATGGCCGCGCCGTGAGCCTGATACCCTGGGGGGTATGAGTAACTACCAGGAAGTCCTCAACGAGCTGAACCCGCAGCACCGCGACCTTCGGCAGCAGATCCCCGGCGTGTACCAGGGATTCGGCGAAATGAGCAAGGCCACGTTCGAATCCGGGGCACTGGAGCGCAAGGTCAAAGAGTTGATGGCCATGGCGATGGGGGTGGTTCAGGGCTGCGACGGATGCATCGCCTCCCACGCACGTGCGGCGGCCCGTGCCGGGGCCACCAAGCAAGAGGCCGCCGAGGCCATCGGCGTCAGCATTCTCATGCACGGCGGTCCGGCCACCATTTACGGGGCCCGTGCCTACACGGCGTTCTGCGAATTCGCCGACGACACGGATTGACGATTCCGTGTCTCGGCGGGCGGGCTAGCGGCCGATCACCCTGGCGATGCACATCTCCGGCTCGACGAACGGCTCCAGCTCCGCGCGGCCGCCGGGAGCGTTCTCGGCGTTGAGCAGCCCACGCAGCAGGCCCCGGTGCATGGCGCAGCTGACCTCCGGGTGCGCCCGCGCCAGGTCGCGAACCGGACACGCGTGCAACAGGATCGTGCGTCGGCTGCCGTCGCCGTCCCCGGCCGCGACGAGTTCCGCGCCGAACCCCATCCGAGCGAAGATTCCCGCGATCCGGTCGGCGCACTCGTCGATACCGGCGTCGGGGGCCGAACCGTTCGGCGTGACGGGCCCCTCAGCGACGGTGTCGTCGGACGTCAAGATCCGGTCGGCCCACCGTTGGCCAGCCCGTTCGGCGCGCTCCTGGCGCTCGGCGGCGGTCTCACCGAGCTCCATCGCCAATATCTCGGCCAGGCTGCGATAGTCCAACCGATCGCGGACAGCCACGTAACCGGTGCGGGGCCGCCCGACGCCGTCTCGTTTGATCCGGGTCCGGGCGACCGTCCCGTCCTCGCACAAGGCGTCGAGGTGGAACCGCACCGTGGTGACGTGCAGGTGCATCCGCTCGGCGAGCTCGGCGGCATCGACTGCACCACTGGCAGCGCCCACCAGCCGCAGCACCCGTTCCCGCTGCTGGTTGCGCGGCAACCGATGACTGCGAGGGGTGCCGCGCCGCTGGCCGGACTGGTCGTGCATGGGAGTTCCTCTCCTTGAGGAGTTGCCCACAAATTTAAGGGAAGTAACTCGTTGATACCACTTGTAGCGGTTGGCCGTCGTTCGGTCGCTCGGCTGGGGGCGCGCCGCGGACCGGGTAACGTCCCCCAGATGCTGCTGACCTCGCTGGCTGCCGACGGCTCCAACGCCTCGGACCTCGCCGATGCGGTGCGTATCGACAACACCGTACTGAGCCGTGCCGAGTTGAGTGCCGCTTCCTCGGCGGTGCTCGAAGATCTTGCCGGCGTGCCGACGGTCGCGGTGTTGGCCGCCCCAACGGCGCAGACCGTGCTGGCGGTCACCGGTTGCCTGCTGGCCGGGATACCGGTGGTGCCGGTCCCCGCCGACGTCGGCGTCGCCGAACGCCAGCACATCCTGAGTGACTCGGGTGCACGGGCCTGGCTGGGGGAGCGGCCCGACGACCTCGCCGGCCTGCCGCACTTCCCGGCCCGCGCCGGATCGTCGCACCAGCCATCCGAACCGCAGGATTCTGGCGACCCCGCGTTGATCATCTACACCTCCGGCACCACCGGCCCGCCCAAAGGTGTGCAGCTGAGCGGGCGGGCGCTGGCCGCGGACCTCGACGCGCTGGCGCAGGCCTGGCAGTGGAGTCCCGACGACGTGCTGGTGCACGGCCTGCCGATGTACCACGTGCACGGGTTGGTTTTGGGTCTGCTGGGCTCGCTGCGGGTCGGCAACCGCTTCGTGCACACCGGCAAGCCGACGCCGGAGGCATACGCAGCCGCACGCGGCACGCTGTATTTCGGAGTGCCCACCGTGTGGTCGCGGGTGGTGGCCGACACGGGCGCCGCCGCAGCCTTGCGGCCCGCACGGCTGCTGGTCTCGGGCAGCGCGGCGCTGCCGGTCCCGGTGTTCGACGCCCTCGTCGGGCAGACCGGTCACGCCCCCATCGAGCGCTACGGCAGCACCGAATCGCTGATTACGCTCAGTACCCGGGTCGATGGTGAGCGCCGCCCGGGCTGGGTGGGTCTGCCGTTGCGCGGGGTGCAGACCAAGCTCGTCGCCGACGACGGTGGCCCGGTGCCGCACGACGGGGCGACGATCGGGCGGCTCGCGGTGCGCGGGCCGACGCTGTTCGACGGGTACCTCAACCGGCCCGACGCCACCGCCGAGGCGTTCGACGCCGACGGGTGGTACCGCACCGGGGATGTGGCGGTGATCGACGCCGACGGCATGCACCGGATCGTCGGCCGCGAGTCGGTCGATCTGATCAAGTCCGGTGGTTTTCGGGTCGGGGCCGGTGAGATCGAGACCGCGTTGCTGGGCCATCCCGCGGTTGCCGAAGTGGCCGTCGTCGGTTTGCCCGACGAAGACCTGGGGCAGCGAATCGTCGCGTTCGTCGTCGCCTCGCCGGACGGTTCTGCGCGGCCGACCGAATTGATCGACTATGTCGCTCAACAACTTTCGGTGCACAAACGGCCGCGCGAGGTACGGATCGTGGATGCCCTGCCGCGCAATGCGATGGGAAAAGTGCTCAAGAAGGCGCTGCTGACGTAGGCTCCGCTTGCGCGAATCGAAACCAGAAGGGTGGCCCCGTGAAGCCTAGGAAGCGATTCAGTCTCGCCGCTGTCACCGTCCTCGCCGGCGCGACGGTCCTACTCGGTGGCTGCTCGGCGGTGGACAAGGTCATCAACAAGGGTGGCGACACCACGTGCGGAGAGTTCAACAGCCACACCGACGAGAAGCAGCGCTCCGAAATCTCCAAGATGCTCAAGGACTCCAAGGGCGGCGAGCCGTCGAATCTGGAGCTGTCGGGAACGCAGGTGGCGGTCAGCGCCTACTGCAAGACGATCGGGAAAGACAGCGACAAGATCAGCAGGGTGATGCTGTAACGCTCATCTCAACTCGCGGCTGCGGTCAGCGCAGGGACCCGCGGGTTCCCAGGACTGCATTGCGCACTCGACTCCGTCGTCGTCGAGTGCGGCGATCGGCAGCGGCGTTTGGTCGCTGCGGTGGCGGATGCCGTCGAGGATGATGGCCACATAGCGCCGCCATAGCTCCGGGTCGATGTTGCCGGCGAACTCGCTCACCGTGCCCGCCAGTAGCGCGAAGATCGGCATGTCCGTCGACGACAGTCCGGGCCGCAGATAGCCGTCGCTTTGCGCTCGCTCGACGAGTCTCTTCGTCAGGGGAACAAGTCGCTCTTGGGCGGTCTTGACTCGATCGCCCCCGTAGGCCTTGCTGAACGCGATCTCCCGCAGCCCTCGGTCCGTCGCGGTGATCTCACACATGTGCTCGACGTACCATACGATCGCCTGCCATGAGTCTGGTTGGCACAGAGCGGTTTCCGCGAGATCTGCGAGCTGGTTCAAGCCGTCTTCGAAGATCGCCTCGAGCAGCTCCTCCTTGCTGGCGAACCTCCGGTAGACGGTGCCCACTCCCACGCCCGCATGGTGTGCGACGTCGTTGAGGTTGGGCTCCAGGCCCTTGCTGGCAAACAGGTCGCGGGCCGCTTCCAGGATGCGCTTCCTGTTGCGCTCGGCGTCCTTGCGCAACGGGCGGTCCGTCGTCTCACTCACGTTCACCTGCCAAGTGTAATGGGCGCAACAGCTAAACCGGATTGACTTAATCCGCTTGTATAGTTAGCTTAGCTACCTGGAGCGGAGACGGCGACCGGCCTGGTCAACGTCGGGGAAGGCAGACGATGAAAAGGCTGATCAGCCGGGTTTGGCTGCCCGCTTTGATCGTGACGGCAGTCGCGGCGGGAGCTCTCACCGTCGCCCAGCTGCGGACCGTGTTCGGTGCGCATCCGGTCGTGGTGACCGACTTGTCCTCGGACAACGCCGAGGACTTCAACCCGAAGTTCGTCACCTACGAGATCTTCGGTTCGGGCACCACGGCCGTCATCAACTACATGGACCTCGAAGGCAAGCCGCAGCGCGTCACGGATGTGGCGCTGCCGTGGACTCTGACTCTGCAGACCACCCTGCCCTCGGTGATGCCCAACATCCTGGCCCAGGGCGACGGCGACAGCATCAGCTGCCGGGTCACCGTCGACGACGAGGTCAAACAGGAAAGGACGGCCACCGGAGTGAATGCCGAGACCTTCTGCTTTGTGAAGGCAGCATGACCGCGCCGACGGACGACGCGCCGACCGTGACCATTCCGGCAGCACGTCACGCCGAGCCCCCGCGGCTACCCCGGTTCATCCGGAAGTTCGCGATACCGATCATTCTGGGCTGGATCGCCCTGGTCGCCCTGCTGAACGTCGTCGTCCCGCAGCTCGAGGAAGTCGGCAAGCTGCGTGCGGTGTCGATGAGCCCCAACGACGCACCGTCGATGATCGCCACCAAGCGGGTCGGAAAGGTGTTCCAGGAGTACGACACTTCCAGCTCGGTGATGATCGTGCTCGAAGGCGACGAGCCGCTGGGCGCGCAGGCGCACGAGTTCTATGACCGCATGGTGCGCGATCTGCGTGCCGACACCGCCCACGTCCAGCACGTCCAAGACTTCTGGGGCGACACGCTCACTGCCAAGGGCGCCCAGAGCGCCGACGGCAAGGCCGCCTACGTGCAGGTCTACATCGCCGGCGACCAGGGTGAGACGCTGGCCAACGAGTCGGTGGACGCGGTGCGCCACATCGCATCCGGCCTCCCCGCTCCCGCCGGTGTGAAGGCCTATGTGACGGGGCCGGCGGCAACAAGCTCCGACCAGAACCACGTCGGCGACAAGAGCATGGAGACCATCGAAATGCTCACCTTCGCCGTCATCACGGTGATGTTGTTGGGCGTGTACCGATCCGTCATCACCACGCTGATCGTGTTGCTGATGGTCGTGTTCGAGCTGTCGGCCTCCCGAGGACTGGTGGCATTCCTGGGATTCCACAACCTGTTCGGTCTGACGACCTTCGCCACCAACATGTTGGTGACGCTGGCCATCGCCGCCTCCACCGACTACGCGATCTTCCTGATCGGCCGATATCAGGAGGCACGCAAAGCCGGTGAGGACCGAGAAGCCGCGTACTACAGCATGTTCCATGGCACCGCGCACGTGGTGTTGGCCTCCGGGCTGACCATCGCCGGGGCGACGTTCTGCCTGCACTTCACCCGGCTGCCGTACTTCCAGACGATGGGCTTCCCGCTGTCGATCGGCATGGTGATCGTGGTCGCCGCGGCATTGACCCTGGGGCCCGCCGTCATCACGGTGTGCAGTCGCTTCGGTCGGGTGCTGGAGCCCAAGCGCGTCACCCGGTCGACCGGGTGGCACCGGGTCGGCACCTCAACCGTTCGCTGGCCCGGGGCGATCCTGGTGGCCGCCGTCGCGGCGGCGCTGATCGGCCTGCTCGCGCTGCCCGGCTACCACACCAGCTACAACGACCGCATCTACCTGCCCGACGACGTCGCCGCGAACGTGGGTTACTCGGCCGCGTTCCGGCACTTCTCCCAGGCGAAGATGAACCCGGACCTGATGATGGTCGAAACCGACCGGGACCTGCGTAACCCGGCCGACTTCCTGGTGATCGACAAGATCGCCAAAGCTCTCAAGAACGTGCACGGCATCGCCCAGGTGCAGACCATCACCCGCCCCGACGGGGACCCGGTCAAACATTCGACGATCCCGTACACCCTCGGCCAGAGCGGCACGGCCCAGCTGATGAACAACGACTACATGCAGACCAACCTGGAGAACCTGCTCAAGCAGGCCGACGATCTGCAGGCCAGCATCGACTCGATGACCGAGATGATGAACATCCAGCAGGACCTGGCCGAGGTGTCGCAGCGGATGGCCGACAAGATGTCCAACACGGCGGTCGACATCGGCGAGATGCGTAACCGCATGGCCGATTTCGACGACTTCTTCCGGGTGTTCCGCAACTACTTCTACTGGGAGCCGCACTGCTTCGACATCCCCATCTGCTGGTCTTTGCGGTCGATCTTCGATGCCCTGGACGGCGTCGACACCATGTCCGCCGACTTCGATGAGATCGTGCCCGACATGCAGCGCATGGCCGAGCTGATGCCGCGGATGGTCGCGGTGATGCCGGCGCAGATCCAGTCGATGAAGAACCAGAAGCAGACGTTGCTCAACCAGTACCAAGTGCAGAAGGCCCAGCAGGACCAGAACATGGCGATGCAGGAGAACTCCACGGCCATGGGCGAGGCTTTCGACGCCGCCAAGAACGACGATTCGTTCTACCTTCCGCCGGAAGCCTTCGACACCGCCGACTTCAAGCGCGGTATCAAGCTGTTCCTGTCGCCGGACGGTCATGCGGTGCGGTTCACCATCATTCACCAGGGCGACCCCTTGACGCCCGAGGGAATATCGCGCATCGAATCGCTCAAGGTCGCCGCGGCCGATGCGATCAAGGGAACGCCGTTCGAGGGGGCCAAGATCTATCTCGGCGGTAGCGCCGCGATGTTCTACGACATGCAGCAGGGCGCCAACTACGACCTGATGATCGTTGCGACGGCCGCGCTGATCCTGATCTTCATCATCATGATGGTCCTGACCCGCGCCGTGGTCGCCGCGACGGTGATCGTCGGCACGGTGGTGCTCAGTCTCGGTTCGGCGTTCGGCCTGTCAGTCCTGCTCTGGCAGCACATCGTCGGCATCCCGCTGCACTGGATGGTGCTGCCGATGTCGGTCATCGTGCTGCTGGCCGTCGGCGCGGATTACAACCTGTTGCTGGTCTCGCGGATCAAGGAGGAGATCCACGCGGGCCTGCACACCGGGCTGATCCGCGCCATGGTCGGCACCGGTGCCGTGGTCACGGCCGCGGGTCTGGTGTTCGCCTTCACCATGGCCTCGATGGCGGTCAGCGCGTTGATCGTGATCGGCCAGGTCGGCACGACCATCGGGCTGGGCCTGCTCTTCGACACCTTGATCGTCCGGTCCCTGATGACGCCGTCGGTCGCCACTCTGCTGGGGCGCTGGTTCTGGTGGCCGCAGATCGTGCGTCCACGGCCGGTTCCGCAGCCCTGGCCGCAACCGATCCAGCGGGAGCCGGAGGAAGTGCTGGTTTAGTTGGCGTGCAGGTCCTCGTTGAGGGCGATGCCCTGACCGTCGCGGGCCACCACCTCGACCGCACCGGTCTGCGAGTTGCGGCGGAACAACAGGTTGTTGCCGCCGGCCAGGTCGCGGGCCTTGGTCGTGGTGCCATCGGGCAGGCTGACCTTGGTTCCCGCGGTGACGTACAGTCCGGCCTCGACCACGCAGTCGTCGCCCAGCGGGATGCCCAGCCCGGCGTTCGCGCCCAGCAGGCAGCGCTTGCCGATCGAAATCACCTGTGTCCCACCGCCGGACAGCGTTCCCATGATCGAAGCGCCGCCGCCGACATCCGAGCCGTCGCCGACCACCACGCCCGCGGAGATGCGGCCCTCGACCATCGAGGCGCCCAGCGTGCCCGCGTTGAAGTTGACGAAGCCTTCGTGCATCACCGTGGTCCCCGACGCCAGGTGCGCGCCGAGGCGCACCCGGTCCGCGTCGGCGATGCGCACTCCGGACGGCAGCACGTAGTCGACCATGCGGGGGAACTTGTCCACGCCGTAAACGGTCACCGGGCCGCGTCGGCGCAACCGGGCACGTGTTGACTCGAAGCCCTCGACGGCGCACGGACCGTAGTTGGTCCACACCACGTTGGTCAGCACGCCGAACAGTCCGCCGGCGTTGAGCCCGTGCGGCACCACCAGCCGGTGCGACAGCAGGTGCAGCCGCAGATAGGCGTCGTAGGCGTCGACGGCGGCGTCGTCCAGTGACCCGATCACGGTGCGCACCGCGACCGTCTCGGTGCCACGGTCGTCGTCACGCCCCAGCAGTGCGGCCAGCTCGGCGGGCACCTCGTCCGCGGTAAGGCGGGTGGTCCCGGGCTGGCCGGAGCCGCCCAACTCCGGTGCGGGAAACCAGGTGTCGAGCACCGATCCGTCTGCGGCCAGCGTCGCTATCCCGACGCCCGAAGCTCCAGTCACGCCGGCCAGGCTACTTTCTTTCGGCGAACAGACGCAAAAGCCCCCTGCGCGCCTCAAAATTGGGCGCTTTCACGTCTGCTCGCCGGGAGATGCGACCCGTTAGGCTGAGCCCGTGCTGGACCTGCGCTCCGACCCGATTGCCCTGACTGCGGCGCTGGTGGACATTCCCAGCGAGTCGCGGCACGAGGCGCGGATCGCCGACGAGGTCGAAGCCGCGCTGCGAGCCCAGACGTCCGGTTTCGAGATCATCCGCGACGGTGACGCGGTGCTGGCCCGCACCCAGCTGGGACGCCCGACCCGGGTGCTGCTGGCCGGGCATCTGGACACCGTCCCGGCGGCCGGCAACCTGCCCAGCCGGCGCACCACCACCGGCGAGGAGGGCGACGTGCTGCACGGATGCGGCACCGTCGACATGAAGGGCGGGGTCGCCGTCTTCCTGCACCTGGCGGCCACCGTCGTCGAGCCCGCACACGACCTGACCTGCGTGTTCTACGACTGCGAGGAGATCGAGGCGGCCGCCAACGGGCTGGGCCGCATCGAACGCAACCTGCCGGACTGGCTGACGGCCGACGTCGCCGTCCTCGGTGAGCCCACCGGCGGCTACATCGAGGCCGGCTGTCAGGGCACGCTGCGGGTGGTGATCAGCGCGGCGGGCACCCGGGCGCATTCGGCGCGCTCCTGGCTGGGCGACAACGCCATCCACAAACTGGGGGCGGTGCTGAACCGACTGGCCGCCTACCAGCCGCGCAGCATCGACATCGACGGCTGTGTCTACCGCGAGGGATTGTCGGCGGTGCGCATCGACGGCGGGGTCGCCGGCAACGTCATCCCCGATGCCGCGAGCGTGACCGTGAACTTCCGCTTCGCCCCGGACCGCACGCCCCATGAGGCGCTGACCCATGTGCAGGAGGTGTTCGACGGCCTGCACGTCGTGATCGAGCAGACCGACTCCGCCGCCGGCGCCCTGCCGGGGCTTGCCGCGCCCGCCGCGGCAGCGCTGGTGGCTGCTGCCGGAGGCCGGGTACGGGCCAAGTACGGCTGGACCGACGTGTCCCGGTTCGCCGCCCGCGGCATCCCCGCGGTCAACTACGGGCCGGGCGATCCCAACCTGGCTCACAAGGTCGACGAGCGGGTGCCGGTAGAGCAGATCAGCACGGTGGCCGAGCTGCTGCGCGGGTTCCTCAGCTCCTAGCCAGCGCCAGCGCGGTCCGGCCGAACGCGCAGTCGATCTCGTCGCACAGCCGGCTCAGCGGATCGACGGCCCGGGCATCGCCGAGCTGGGCGGCCACGTACCAGGCCTGCAGCGCCACCGCCGACTGTCCGGTGCGCTCGGCCATCCGGGCGGCGTCTCGGGCCGCGGCGACCGCGCCGTGCTGATCGCGCATGCCGGCCCGCTGCCAGGCGCGCGCCATACCCAACTCCGGAGCGAACAGTGCCGACTTGGTGCCGTGCCGGGATTCGGCCCGGCTCAACGCCTTTGCCGCACCGGCGATGTCGGACTGGCGGGCCAGTGCGGTGGCCAGCAGCGTCAGTGACAGCGGTCCCCACGAGTAGCCGGTGCGTTCCAGGGTGGCCGCGGCCGGTGCCAGCAGCTTGATGGCGGCGTCGTACTCGTCGGCGGCGATCAGCACCTGCGCCACCAGCACCTCGCCGATCGCCCGGCCGGGCTGGGACAGCTCGGCGAAATCGGTGAACTGCCAGGCCAGCTCGCGCGCCTCGGCGAGCCGGTCGGCCATCAGCAGCGCGGTGATCTCGGCGAGCCCGATGGTGAACCGCAGCACCCCGGGATGTTCGGCGTCCAGCGCTCGGCGTGCCAGCGGGCCGACGTCATCGAAGCGGCCGGACCGCGCCGCGCACAGGGCCGCGGCGCTGCCCGCCCAGGCCACCGCCATGTCGTCGGCGGCCGGGTCGGCCAGTACCGCGGTGGCGGCCTCGACGGCGCGGCCGATGTTGCCGGCATTCATCGCGAAGGTGGCGCCGAGCGCGTCCAGGGTGATGCGTGGCGCCGTCCCGGTCACCCGGCCACGCGTGGCGGCCAGAAAGGCGGTGGCGCGTTCGGGCTCGCCCAGCATGAAGAACTGATTGGCGGCCCGCGGCAGCGCCCAGGCCATCAACTCCGGCTCACTGAGCCCGGCCAGGTCGACCGCCGCCAGTACCGCGTCGGCGTCGCGCCCTCGGCCCTGCCAGCCCAGTGCATGCGCCAGCGCCAGTCGGGCCGACAGGCTGTCCGACCGATCCAGGGCATGACGGGCCAGCCGCTCACCCAGTTGCAGATCGCCCAGCCGCAGCGCCTGCTGGGCGGCGTCCACCACGTCCGCGGCGGGCTGGGGTGCGTCGCTGTCGGCGGCCAGCGCCGCCAGCCTCAGCTGCTCGCCGACGTGTGCGCAGGGCCGGGCCGTCAGCGCCCCGACCACCTCGGTGCGCCGGGCGCGCGCACCGTCGGCGCCCAGCGCGCCGCGGGCCCGCTCGGCGAACAGCGGGTGAGCGGTGTAGACGACGGGGTCCGGTTCGCGGCCACCGCGAGCACGGGTCTCCACCGCGCCCAGTTCCTCGGCCTGGCGGACCGCGTCGGCGCTGGTGAGGCCGATCAGGTCGACCAGCGCCAGCGGTTCGAAGACGGCCAGGTAGTCCAGCACCGCACGCGCGTCGGCCGGCAAGCCCGCCACGAAGGCGTCCACGTCACGGCCGGCCTCGCCCGCCTCGTCGGAGGCGGTGATGTCGATGCGGGACAGCAGGTCGTCGCCCCATAGCGCGGTGATCGGCGGCGGTGGCGCGGGGGCGCAGTCGGCGCGGCCGGTGACGATCACTCGGGCCGTCCCGGTCAGCGCCAGCTGGTAGACCAGCGTCGCCGACAAGATGTCGAGCAGGTGGGCGTCGTCGACCACCAGCAGCAGATCGCCCGTCGCCTCGACCAACGACGCCCGCGCCGCCCTCAGCAGTGCGGCGGGTTTGCCGATGTCGGCCACCCGGACCAGATGGCTGACGGCGCCGAACGGCACGTCTCGCTCGGCGGGGGTGCCGATCACCCAGCGCACCCGCGTGCCGGGGTGGCGGTCGGCGTGGTCTTCGGCGGCCAACCGGGCCAGGGTGGACTTGCCGCACCCGTCGGGACCGAGCACCACCGCGCCGGCCCGGGGCCCGTCGGCGTCGAGCGCCGCGGTCAGCTGACCCAACGCCGCCGAATGTTCGGGGACGTTCCACCGGATCGGCATCGCCGAGAGTTTACGGTCTGAGCCAACGGCCCGATAGCCTTTCGGTCGTGCGGTGCAGCGAATGGGCGGTCTGTGTCTACTGCGCGTCCGGTCCCAGCGATCCGGCGCTGTTGGCGCTGGCCGCCAAGGTCGGTGCGGCGATCGCCGAGCGGGGCTGGACGTTGGTGTGGGGAGGCGGCAACGTCTCGGCGATGGGCGCGCTCGCCGTGGCCGCCCGGGAGCGCGGCGGGCATACCGTCGGGGTGATCCCCAAAGCGCTGCTGCATCGCGAGGTGGCCGATGTCGACGCCGACGAGCTGATCGTCACCGACACCATGCGCGAGCGAAAGCAGGTGATGGACGACCGCGCCGACGCATTCCTGACCCTGCCCGGCGGCATCGGCACGCTGGAAGAGCTGTTCGAAACCTGGACCGCGGGGTATCTGGGTATGCACGACAAAGAGGTGGTGCTGCTGGATCCCGACGGCCACTACGAGGCGCTGTGGACGTGGCTGTCCGGGCTGATCGAGACCGGGTACGTGTCCCGGCGTGCGATGGACCGCCTGCTGGTGTTCGACGACATGGAGGCGGCGCTGGACGCCTGTTCACCCGGTACCGCCGGTACCGATTAAGCTCGCGTGGCCACCGACTTCAGCGAAATGAGGCGATAACGTGTCCGACCACGACTCCGGCACCGTCACCCAGGTGGGCCTGGTCGATGTTCTCGCCCGTGCGCCCCGCCTGGTGGCCGACGGGCCGACCATCCTGCGTGGGCTGTGGACCGGTCTGCGGGCCCGCCCCACCTCCAAGGCCTCGATCGGCAAGGTCTTTCAGGACTGCGCGGCCCGCTTCAGCGACCGGGTCTTCATCCGGTTCGGCGAGCAGCAACTGACCTACCGCGAAGCCAACGAGACCGTCAACCGCTACGCCGCCGTGCTGGCCGCCCGCGGCGTCGGTCACGGCGACGTCGTCGGGATCATGCTGCGTAACTCTCCGGACGCGGTGTTGATGATGCTGGCCATCGCCAAATGCGGCGGCGTCGCCGGCATGCTCAACTATCACCAGCGCGGTGACGTGCTGGCCCACAGCCTGGGTGTGCTGGGCTCCACCCTGCTGGTCGCGGAGTCCGACCTGGTCGATGTCGTCAAGGACTGCGGTTCCCCCGACGTGCCGATGACCATCGAGGAGTTCCACCGGCTGGCCGCGACGGCACCGGCCGGCAACCCCGCGTCGGTCAACGCGGTACTGGCCAAGGACACCGCGTTCTACATCTTCACCTCCGGCACCACCGGCTACCCCAAGGCCAGCGTGATGACGCACTACCGGTGGCTGCGTGCGCTGGCGACATTCGGGGGCATCGGGCTGCGGCTGCGCGGCACCGACACGCTGTACTGCTGCCTGCCGCTGTATCACAACAATGCGCTGACGGTGGCGGTCTCGTCGGTGCTCAACGCCGGTGCCACGCTGGCGCTGGGCCGCTCATTCTCGGCCTCCCGGTTCTGGGACGAGGTGATCGCCGCCGACGCCACCGCGTTCGTCTACATCGGCGAGCTCTGCCGGTACCTGCTCAACCAGCCCGCCAAGGCAACCGATCGTGCGCACAAGGTGCGGGTGATCGCCGGCAACGGTCTGCGGCCCGAGATCTGGGACGAGTTCACTCACCGGTTCGGCATCAAGCGGGTCTGCGAGTTCTACGCCGCCAGCGAGAGCAACAGCGCCTTTCTCAACGTGTTCAACGTGCCGCGCAGCACCGGCGTCTATCCGCTGCCGTTGGCCTACGTGCGGTACGACCCCGACACCGGCCTGCCACTGCGCGGCGAGGACGGCTGGGTGCAGCGGGTGCCCGCGGGTCAGCCCGGGCTGTTGTTGAGCCCGGTGAACCGGTTCTCGCCGTTCGACGGTTACACCGACCCGGAGGCCAACGAGAAGAAGCTGGTGCGCAACGCCTTCCGTGACGGCGACTGCTGGTTCAACACCGGTGACCTGATGCGTCCCCAGGGCATGGGGCACGCCGCGTTCGTCGACCGCCTCGGGGACACCTTCCGGTGGAAGGGCGAGAACGTCGCCACCACGCAGGTCGAGGCCGCGCTGACTGCCGACGAGTCGGTCGAGGAGTGCGCCGTCTACGGGGTGGAGGTGCCCGGTACCGGAGGCCGTGCCGGGATGGCCGCGATCAAACTGCGTGACGGCGCGACGTTCGACGGGGCGGGGTTGGCCGCCGTGGTCTCGGACCAGCTGCCCTCCTACGCGGTGCCGCTGTTCGTGCGGGTGGTGCCGTCGATGGCCCACACCAGCACCTTCAAGAGTCGCAAGGTGGAGCTTCGCGAGCAGGGCTACGGCGGTGACGGTGCCGTCATCGAGGACCCGCTGTACGTGCTGGCCGGCCGCGGCGAGGGCTACGTGCCCTACTACGCCGACTACCCCGGCGAGGTGGCCGCCGGTAAGCGTCCGCAGGGCTGAGGCCGCGGGCGGTTTCCCAGCTAACCCGGCTACGGAGTGGCACCGGCATCGGTTTCGCGCAGGCTCGCCCGCTCGACGCTGAGCAGGCTCGCCGTCTCATGTGCTTGTCGGTAGGCCCTGGCGCCGCCGTTCAATCCGAACAGTCGTTTGCTCCAGAGCAGCCAGATCACCGCAGCGACATTGATCAGCAGGGCGACAGCACGAAGAACCGTGATCTTCTCGGTCAGCTCGTAGATCTCCAGGGGGAGAAAGACACCGGTCGCGACCACTGCGAAGTACTCGCCCCACCGTTGCATCAGCCACAGTCCGACCGCCTCGACAAGCTCGATCGCCGCATAGGCCGCCAGCCCCACGGCGATCCACAGCAGCGTCGACGACGACAGGGCGAACGCCTCGGCGATGTGCCGGATGATCTTCGAGTTATCCGGATCCCAACCGATCTGATCTGCCAACGGTCGCAGCAACGGCACGTCTCGCTCAAAGGCGTCGTGCAGGCGTTCGCGTGATCCCCTGACCTTGAACACCCCGGCAGCCACCAACATGAAAATCACGCAGCGAGTAGCGCGTTCCACCGCGAGTGCTCGCATCAGGATCCGGTCGCGCAGCATCGGGCCACGGGGAATCTCCGGCGCGGTGTCGGCTGGGCCGGTGCCGCGGGGCGGCCCCACCACGAAGGTCTCGCAGCGCAAACACCGCCATGCCTCGCCCACGGGTGTATCGGCCCGCAGTCGCGTCCGAAGTTCCGGCTCATCGGGAGCGAACGTCGCGTGCCCACGAACTCCGCACGAGCAGAGAGCAAAATCCACCATGAGAGCACGGTAGTGTCCTGGGGCTCGTAGGCCACCAGGCACCATGGAGCAGTGCAGTCCCACTTCTGCGGCCGTCCGGTGGCGGCGGATCGAGCGCTGATCATGGCGATCGTCAACCGCACCCCGGACTCGTTCTACGACGCGGGCGCCACGTTCGCCGACGAGGCGGCCAAGTCCGCCGTGCACCGCGCCGTCGCCGACGGTGCCGACGTGATCGACGTCGGTGGGGTCAAGGCCGGGCCGGGAGAGACCGTCGATGCCGACACCGAGACCGCCCGGGTGGTCCCGTTCATCGAGTGGCTGCGCGGCGCCTACCCCGAGCAGCTGATCAGCGTCGACACCTGGCGCGCGGAGGTGGCCAAACGTGCCTGCGCGGCCGGTGCCGACCTGATCAACGACACTTGGGGCGGGGTCGACCCGGAGCTGCCGGCGGTGGCCGCCGAGTTCGGGGCCGGGCTGGTCTGCTCGCACACCGGAGGCGCCAAGCCGCGCACCCGCCCGTTCCGGGTGAGCTACGGCACCAGCGTCGACGGGGTGGTGAAAGCGGTGATCGGCGAGGTCACCGCGGCCGCGGAGCGTGCAGTGGCGGCTGGGGTGTCGCGGGAGCGGGTGCTGATCGATCCCACCCATGATTTCGGCAAGAACACCTTCCACGGGCTAGCGTTGTTGCGACACACGGAGGACTTGGTCGGTACCGGATGGCCGGTGCTGATGGCGCTCTCCAACAAAGACTTCATCGGGGAGACTCTTGGAGTGGGTCTCACCGAACGACTGGACGGAACATTGGCGGCCACCGCGTTGGCGGCGGCCGCCGGAGCCCGGATGTTTCGGGTTCACGAGGTCGGGCCGACCCGGCGCGTACTGGAGATGGTGGCATCGATCCAGGGCGTGCGGGCCCCGACCCGCACAGTTAGGGGATTGGCATGACCGAGCTGGTCTCGGCGCCGGGCGACACCCGGCTGTCCGGGCGCACCTGGACCCGGCCGCAGTGGACGGTGGCCGAGCTGCTGGCGGCCAAGGCCAACACCGGTCGCAGCATCTCGGTGGTGCTGCCCGCGCTGAACGAGCAGGCGACCATCGAATCGGTCATCGACAGCATCACGCCCCTGGTCGACAACCTGGTCGACGAACTGATCGTGCTGGACTCCGGCTCCACCGACGACACCGAGATCCGGTCCATCGCCGCCGGCGCCCGCGTCGTCAGCCGCGAACAGGCGGTTCCGGAGGTTCCAACGCAGCCCGGTAAGGGCGAAGCCCTGTGGCGGTCGCTGGCGGCCACCAGCGGCGACATCGTGGTGTTCGTCGACTCCGACCTGATCGACCCCGACCCGATGTTCGTGCCGAACCTGGTCGGGCCGCTGCTGACCAGTGACGGCGTCCACCTGGTCAAGGGCTTCTACCGGCGCCCGTTGAAGGTCAACGGCACCGAGGAACCCACCGGTGGCGGCCGGGTCACCGAGCTGGTGGCCCGACCGCTGTTGACCGCGCTGCGGCCCGACCTGGGCGCGGTGCTGCAGCCGTTGGGCGGTGAGTACGCCGGCAGTCGTGAGCTGTTGGCGTCGGTGCCGTTCGCGCCCGGCTACGGGGTGGAGATCGGGCTGTTGATCGACACCTACGACCGGCTGGGTCTGGAGGCGATCGCCCAGGTCAACCTGGGGGTACGGGCCCACCGCAACCGCCCGCTGGCCGAGTTGGCCGTGATGAGCCGCCAAGTCGTCGCCACGTTGCTGTCGCGGTGCGGTGTCCCGGATTCCGGGGTGGGCCTGACCCAGTTCTTCGCGGACGGTGACGAGTATCTGCCACGTACCACGCCGTTGTCGTTGGTCGACCGGCCGCCGATGAACACCTTGCGCCAGCGTTGACCCCTGGCGATCGCCAGCGCTGATCCAGTCGGCACCGCCCCCCGTGTCGGTGCAATGAGGCACTATCGATGCCGTGACACTGGTGTTGCTGTACCTCGTTGTGCTCGTGCTCACCGCGTTGCTGCTGTTCGGGGTGGCCAGCACGCTGTTCGGCCGGGGCGAGCAGCTGCCGCCGCTGCCGCGGGCGACGACGGCGACCATGCTGCCCGCCTCCGGCGTCACGGGCGCCGATGTCGACGCGGTCAAGTTCTCCCAGGTGCTGCGCGGCTACAACACCGGTGAGGTCGACTGGGTGCTGGAGCGCCTCGGCGCCGAGCTTGACCAGCTCCGCGGCCAGCTTGCCGCGGCGCAGGCGGCCGCCGCGACCGAGGCGGAGTCCCGTTGAGCAGCGCACCCGACGACGGCCAGATCCGGTGCGGCTGGGTCAACAACGGCTCGGTGCTCTACCGCGACTACCACGACCAGGAGTGGGGCCGTCCGGTGCGGGACCGGGCGGCGCTGTTCGAGCGGGTCAGCCTGGAAGCCTTCCAGAGCGGACTGTCGTGGCTGGTGATTCTGCGCAAGCGGGAGAACTTCCGGCGCGCGTTCGCCGATTTCGACGTCGAGACCGTCGCCGGCTTCACCGACGCCGACGTGGCCCGGCTGATGGACGATCCCGGCATCGTGCGCAACCGAGCCAAGATCGAGGCGACGATCGCCAACGCCCGGGCGACCATTGCCCTGGGTTCCACCGATTTGGCGGACCTGTTGTGGTCATTCGCCCCGCCGCCACGTCCGCGCCCGGTGGACCTGTCGGCAATACCCGCCGTCACGCCGGAATCGACGGCGATGGCGCGCGAATTGAAGCGTCGCGGGTTCCGATTCGTGGGACCCACGACCGCGTATGCGTTGATGCAGGCCACAGGCATGGTTGACGACCACATCCAAGCATGTTGGGTGCCGCCGGCAACTGCCTAGATCCACTAAAATGCGACCTGGAATCGGGTCTTGTGCACGCGCCGTCGCCGATAGGGGAGAATGGCGGAGTGAATTTGCAGTTCGAAGCCGGACGCTGCGACTGCCGAGCACACCCGGCGCAGATCATGGGCACGGCCTGCGGGCTGGTACCTGGAGGGAGCACTCGATGGCGGCGATGAAGCCCCGGACCGGTGACGGTCCGTTGGAAGCGACCAAAGAGGGGCGCGGCATCGTGATGCGGGTACCACTTGAGGGTGGTGGACGGCTGGTCGTCGAGTTGACTCCCGACGAGGCCGCTGCGCTCGGCGACGAACTCAAAGCCGTCACCAGCTAAGACGGGTCGGTCTGGCTAGCGGCCCGCCTGCCGGTAGACGGCCAGGGTCTGCTCGGCCACTCGCGCCCAGGAGAACACCTCCTCGCAGCGGCGCCTCCCGGCGTCGCCGTAACGCTGCGCACGGGCCGGGTCGGTGATCAACGCGTTGACCGCTTCGGCGAGTTCGGCGTGGTAGCCGTCCGGATCGGTGCCGTCGTAGTGGACCAGGGTGCCGGTCACGCCGTCGGTGATCACCTCCGGGATACCGCCGACGTCGGAGGCCACCACGGCGGTGCCGCAGGCCATCGCCTCCAGATTGACGATGCCCAGCGGCTCGTAGACCGACGGGCATACAAAAACCGTTGCCGCCGAGAGTAATTCGCGGATCTGTCGGGCGGGCAGGGTCTCCTGAATCCAGAACACCCCGCTGCGGGCGGCGGCCAGATCGGCCACCGCGGCACTGACCTCATCGGCGATCTCCGGTGTGTCAGGGGCGCCCGCGCACAACACCAGTTGCACATCAGGGTGGAACTGGTGGGCGGCGGCCACCAGATGGGCCACCCCCTTTTGGCGGGTGATCCTCCCGACGAAGGCCACCATCGGCCGGTCCGGGTCGACACCGAGTTCGGCCGGCATCGAATCGGCACCGGTGGGCTGCGGACGCCAGACCTCGGTGTCGATGCCGCTGTAGATCACGTGCACGCGGTCGGGTCGCAACTCCGGGTAGACCCGCAGCAGGTCGTCGCGCATGGCCGAGCTGACCGCGATGACCGCGTCTGCGGCCGTCGTCGCCTCCTTTTCGGCCCACGACGACACCCGGTAGCCGCCGCCCAGCTGTTCGGCCTTCCAGGGGCGCAGCGGCTCCAGCGAATGCGCGGTCAGCACATGCGGGATGTCGTACAGCAGCGCCGCCAGCCGGCCGGCCAGCGCGGTGTACCAGGTGTGCGAGTGCGCGACATCGGCCGAGCTGACGGCGTCGACCATCGTCAGGTCGGCCGACAGCGTCCCGAGCGCCGGATTGGCGTCCCGCAGCGCCGGATCGGGCTGATGCGCGTGTGCACCCGGCCGCGGCGCGCCCATGCAGTGCACGTCGACGTGACACAACCGCCGCAGCGCTTCGACCAGGTTGGTGACATGGACACCCGCACCGCCATAGATCTCCGGGGGGTATTCCCGAGTCAGCATCGCCACCCGCATAACCGGCACGGTAGCGGTCGCAGATCGGCGGCCACGCAGCGGATCGACCGGCGATCTGTGACGACGCTTTGGTAAAGAACCGTCGCCAATCGTGCGGTCAACCTGGCAGGGCTTCGAAGTGGCCGATAGGTTTGTGGCCATGAGGGAAGCGCCGCATGTGCTGGGCATCGTCCTGGCCGGTGGGGAGGGCAAGCGGCTGCACCCGCTGACGGCGGACCGAGCCAAGCCGGCGGTCCCCTTCGGGGGTGCCTACCGGTTGATCGACTTCGTGCTGTCGAATCTGGTCAACGCTCGCTACCTGCGGATTTGCGTTCTGACGCAGTACAAGTCGCATTCGCTGGACCGGCACATCTCGCAGAACTGGCGGTTGAGCGGCCTGGCGGGGGAGTACATCACGCCGGTGCCGGCGCAACAGCGCCTCGGCCCGCGCTGGTACACCGGGTCCGCCGACGCCATCTATCAGTCGCTGAACCTGATCTTCGACGAAGACCCGGACTACATCGTGGTCTTCGGAGCCGACCACGTGTACCGGATGGACCCCGAACAGATGGTGCGCTTCCACATCGACAGTGGGGCCGGGGCGACCGTCGCGGGGGTTCGGGTGCCGCGCGCGGAAGCCTCCGCGTTCGGTTGCATCGACGCCGACGAGTCCGGCCGGATCCGCGGGTTCATGGAGAAGCCGGCGAACCCTCCTGGCACGCCCGATGATCCGGCCAGCACGTATGTGTCGATGGGCAACTACGTCTTCACCACCAAGGTGCTGATCGACGCGATCCGCGCCGACGCCGACGATGACCACTCCGACCACGACATGGGCGGCGACATCATGCCGCGCCTGGTGGCCGACGGAATGGCCGCGGTCTACGACTTCTCCGACAACGAGGTGCCCGGCGCCACCGAGCGGGATCGCGGCTACTGGCGTGACGTCGGAACTCTGGACGCGTTCTACGACGCGCACATGGACTTGGTGTCAGCGCACCCGGTGTTCAACCTGTACAACAACCGCTGGCCGATTCACGGCGCGACCGAGAACCTGGCGCCGGCGAAGTTCGTCAACGGCGGCTCGGCGCAGGAGTCGGTGGTGGGCGCCGGCAGCGTCATCTCGGCGGGCTCGGTGCGCAACTCGGTGCTGTCGTCGAATGTGGTGATCGACGACGGCGCGATCGTGGAGGACAGCGTGATCATGCCCGGGGCCCGGGTGGGACGCGGCGCGGTGGTGCGGCACGCGATCCTGGACAAGAACGTCGTGGTCGGGCCCGGCGAGATGATCGGTGTCGACCTGGAGAAGGACCGGGAACGGTTCTCCATCAGCGCCGGCGGCGTGGTGGCCGTCGGAAAGGGAGTTTGGATCTAGCGGATTAGAACGGCTCCTCGGCGCCGCCGGGGTTGCAGCCGTTGGCGAGCAGGTTCAGGGTGCTCACGTCCGGGCGCCACGGCTCCAGATTCCAACTGGTCTTGCCGGGCTGGATGAATTCGGCGAACTGCCAGTGGCACAGGAACTGCGCGCGCATGCCGGGGTTGTTGGCCTCCGGGTTGCGCTTCACGACTTCCGCCCAGGCCTGCTCGCCCTGGCGCAGGGTGCCGGGCTCGCCGGCCTCGGTTCGGCCGGTGTCGGTCGGGTAGACGCGCAGGCTGGTTCCGCCGTCGTAGGTCACCCACTGGGTGTTCGCGACGTACGGCGCCGCGCTGATTCCCGCGGCGCCCAGGAAGCCGCCCGCGCCGCCCAGGCCACCCGCGCCGCCTTCACCGCCGAGGCCGCCGTCGCCGCCGCGGCCGAACAACAGCCCACCCGCGCCGCCGTCGCCCCCGGCGCCACCGTTTTCGTCCCCGTCGCCTTCACCGCCGACGCCGCCGTCGCCGCCGCGGCCCGTCCACCAGGCCCCGGCACCGCCCACTCCGCCGTCACCGCCGATGTCCCCCGCAACACCGATGCCCCCGGCGCCGCCGGTGCCCCCGGTGCCCAGCAGCATGCCGACTCCCACGCCGCCGGTGCCGCCGCCCGCACCCGCGCCGCCGGCACCGCCCGCGCCGCCCACGCCCATGAACCAGCCGCCGGCGCCGCCGTCGCCGCCGGCGGCTCCGACACCGCCCAGCCCGCCCGCTCCACCGTTGCCGAAGAAGCCCGCGTCGCCGCCGGCGCCGCCGATCCCGTCGATACCCGCGACGCCGGCTCCGCCGTCGCCGAACAGGAAGCCGCCATCACCGGCGTCGCCGAACCAGCCCGACTGACCGAACAGGCTGGTGTTGACGCCGTCGAACCCGTCGATGCCGTCGCCGATCAGATCGCGGCCGAACAGCGTGGCAAACGGTGCGTTGATCACACCCAGGCTGAGCTCGCCGAACGGGCTGGCAATCCACTGCTGGAGCCCGTCATGCAGCGGTGCGTAGATGAACTGGTTCACCCAGTCGGCGGTGTCGAGGGACTGGCTCGGGCCGGGCCAGGCCAGCACCGCGTCAATGACGTCGGAGAACAGCTTGTTGGTGGCCGGATCGAGTTGGTCGGTGAAAGACTGGACCAGCGCCATCAGACTGCCCAAGTCGAGCCCGCCTGCCGCGCTGCCGGCGACTTCCACCGGCGCCGCTGCATCGAGCAGCCAGTCCCAGTCCGCCTGCGCCGGGGCGGCGGCCAGCATCGGGGTGAGGCCCACTACCAGGGCGCCTGCTGCAGCGGCGGCCGTACGGGTGGGGGAGACGGTGCGGGTGCCGATACCGCGGGTGACGCTGCCCTGCTTGCGTGCGCGCATGGCTCTACCGATCTTCCTAAGTAGGAACTAACAGTCTTTACTTAGGGAACTGTAAGCCACTGGAGTCCGCGGCGGTATCCCGCCGGGCCCATCACCAGAGGTAGGGCAGCAGACGGTAGCGGACGTGGCGGGTGTATTCGCGGTATCCGCTGAGCTCCTGGGCCAGCAACTGCTCCTCGTCGAGGATTCGGACCACCAGGATGGGCAGGCTGACGAGCACACAGACCAGCCCCCAGTACGAGCCGAGCGCAAGGGACAGGCCGATCATGGTGACCAGCACGCTGAAGTACATCGGGTGCCGGACCAGGCCGTACATCCCGGTCGATATCACCGGCTGTTCGTTCTCGACGGTGATGTTGGCCGCGGCGTAGCCGTTTTCGACGACAGCCAGGACGCCCAGGCACAACCCGAGCGTCACCGTCACCAGCCCGAGGATCGAGACCTCTGTCGGGGGTGTCGACCAGCCGAACCGATGGTCTACGGCGCTGACCACGAACGTGGCGGTGAATGCCCCGATCAGGGCCGTGCTGGCAAACTTCTGGGCGGGCCTGGACTCGGCCGCGGGCCCACCGCGCAGCCGTCGCTGCAACACGCCCGGACTGGTGAGGCCCCAGTAGACGCAGCAGGCGATGCTGATGACCGCGTAGATCGCCAGGAACGCCCAGGCCTGCCAGTAGTCGAAGGTGCCCGCCGGCCAGAACAACACCACGCCCCACAGCACTGTCGCAACCAGTCCGTAGCCCACGGCCTGACCGATGATCTTCATGCGCGCCGCCTTCTCGTTCACCACACGTAGGGCAGCAGTCGGTAACGCACCCGCGCGGTGTACTCGCGATATCCGCTCAGTTCCTGGGTCAGCAACCGCTCCTCGTCGAAGATGCGCACGATCAGCAGGGCCATCCCCGGCAGCAGCAAGACCAGCCCCCAGTAGGAGCCGAGCGCCAGTGGCGTACCGGCCATCAGGAGGACGTTCCCGGTGTACATCGGGTGCCGCACCAGCCCGTACAGGCCCGTGGAGACCAGCGCCTGGCCCGCTTCGACGGTGACGTTGGCCGCCGCGTAGCCGTTCTGGATGACCACCGCCATGGCCAGGAGCAGTCCGGCCGCCACCAGCACGTCGCCGAACAGGCAGACCGCCGTCGGCACCGTCGACCATCCGAGACGGTGATCCACCGCGCTCAGGACGAACAGGGCGGGAAAGCAGATGAAGATGGCGGTGATCACGATCCGTTGCACTGGCCGCGTCTCCGCCAGCGGCCCTACCTGCATCCGCCGATCGAGTGCGGCCGGATTGGTGCGCATCAGGTAGACACTGGGAATCCAGGTGGACGCGGCGAACACCGCGAGGAACACCCAGGCCTGCCAGTAGTGCACTGTCCCGGCCGGCACGAACAGCAGCAATCCGAAGGCAACCAGGCCCAAAAAGGCTGAAAACAAACCTTTGCCAACAGCTTTCACGTCGTCCTCCTCATGTCGTCAGATCCCTGCGCCGGAAAGCCTGCAAGCCCACGGCGATCAGTGCGGCGTCGATCGCCAGCAGCACCACCAGCGGCACGACGCGCAGCGCGCCGTCTCCGATCACCGGGATGTGGGCGAATGGTTCGAGGTCGAGCAGCCACTGCGGCAGTCCGGAGATGGAGCCGAGCAGATACAGCGCGACGAACCCGGTCAGCACCGCCCACGCGGCGGGCGCGACCCTGGGGACGAGCCCGAACAAGGCGACCGCCACGGCCGCGGGCAGCCAGACCGCCGGCAACTGCACGGCGGCGCTGCCCACCACCGCGGGCACCTGGGCGCCGATGTCGCCGGTCGCCGTCCCGTAGACGATTCCGGCCACCAGCCCGGCAGCGAGCATCGCGAGCGTCGATCCGGCCAGTGCGGCCACCAGATGGCTTGCCAACCAACGATTTCGCGACAACGCTCCGGCGAGCAGCGTCTCGGCGCGCGTTGCGGCTTCCTCCTGGTGCAGCCGCAGTACCAGCGACACCGCGAAAGCTGCCGCGACCATGCCCAGCATGGTGAACGCCACCGCGACGAATGCATGCTCCAGCGCCCCGGTACCGCCCAGCCGGATGACGACGTCGCGGGCGCGGTCGCTGCCCACTTCGTCGCCGATACCGTGCACCACGCTGCCGACCAGCAGCCCGTAGAGCACCAGGGCAGTCGTCCACAGCAGCAGCGCCCCGCGGTCGAGCCGCCACGTCAAGCCGAACGTGCCCGCCAGCGTCGGCGCCGCCCGGCGGGGGCCCGGACGGTCGGCCAGCAGCCCGGCCCCGACATCGCGGCGGGCGGCGAGCCGATAGGCCAGCCAGGTGAGCGCAGCCGTCGCGGCCAGATGCAGTAGCAGCACCCACCAGCGGTCACCGGCGTACGGCCGGACCTGTAGCGACCAGCCCAGGGGTGAGAGCCACGACAGCGCACCCGATCCCGCATCGCCCACGGCGCGCAGCGTGAACGCGCCGGCCAGCACGCCGAACGCGGCGCCACGGGCGAACCGTGCGCTGGGTGACAACTGGGCGGCAACCGCGGCCACGGCGGTGAACACCAGCCCGGAGCAGGCCAGTGCCGCTCCGAACGCCCACGATCCGGCGGCCGGCACGGCGGTGGTCAGCAGGCCCGCCGCCCCGATCACACCGGTGGCCACCGACGCACCCGACGCCAGCAGTAGCGCGCCGGTCAGCCCGGCATAGCGGCCCACCGCGGTCGAGTCGATCAGCTCGGTGCGGCCGGTCTCCTCGTCGGCGCGGGTGTGCCGGATGACGGTCAGGATCACCGCGACCGCGATCAGCAGGTGGAAAATCCCGGCCTTCCAAATGCCCACCGCGCCGAGGGAGTCGTTGTAGACCTGGCCGTACATCGCGCGCTGCGCCGGGCTGGCCATGATGGTCGCGGCCAGGCCGGCGCGGTCGGCGGCGCTGGGATAGATCGCCTCGACGCTCGCGATGTAGACGCTGGCCAGCGGCAGCGACAACAGCAGCACCCACAAGGGCAGCACGATGCGGTCGCGGCGCAGGCACAGGCGCAGCAGCCCCAGCGTGCCAACGAGATTCGATCCGCCCCGGCGGTATTGCGGTGACGCGGGTTGGACGACGACGGCAGTCATGCCCGGACCGTGTCGTAGTGACGCAGGAACAGCTCTTCGAGCGTCGGTGGTTGGCTGGTGAGGCTGCGCACGCCGGCTGCGCCGAGCACCGCGATGAGCTCTGCGAGGCTGGCGCTGTCGACCTGCGCATGCAGCACGGTGCCGGTGTATCGCACGTCCGCGACCCCCGGGATGCGGGTCAGATCACCCGGATCGCGCATCAGGTCAGCCTGAATCGAGGTGCGACGCAGGTGCCGCAGCGATTCCAGCGAGCCGCTTTCGACCACGCGCCCGGCCCGGATGATCGTCACCCGCTGGCACAGCGTCTCGGTCTCGGCCAGAATGTGGCTGGACAGCAGAACGGTGGCTCCGCGCCGGCTCGCCCCGGCGACGCATTGCTGGAAGACGTTCTCCATCAAGGGGTCCAGTCCGGTGCTGGGCTCGTCGAGCACGAGCAGCCGGGCGTGCGAGGAGAAGGCGGAGATCAGCGAGACCTTCTGACGGTTGCCCTTGGAGTAGGTGCGGGCCTTCTTGCTCGGGTCCAGGTCGAAGCGCTCGATCAACTCGTCGCGGCGCCGCTCGTCGAGGCCGCCGCGCATCCGCGCCAGCAGGTCGATGATCTCGCCTCCGGTCAATGCCGGCCACAAGGTGACATCGCCTGGAACGTAGGCGATCTCGCGGTGCAGCTCGACCGCGTCGGTCCTGGGATCACCGCCGAGCAGCCGCACGGTCCCGCTGTCGGCCTTCACCAGGCCCAGCAGGATGCGGATGGTGGTGGATTTGCCGGCGCCGTTGGGGCCGAGGAAGCCGTGCACCTCGCCGCCGTAGACGGTCAGGTCCAGTCCGTCGAGCGCCTTGACCTGGCCGAAGCTCTTCTTCAGTCCGCGGATTTCGATTGCCGGCCAATGGTTGTCAGGTCGCATCCGTTCCCCCTTGTTCGGTCGCCAGGAAAGCGTCGTACATGGTGCGGTCGGTCATCAGGCCCTCGGTGTAGATCTCGAGCGCGGGCAAGATCATGTCGCGCGCGTAGTCGCGCAGCACGGCGCGCAGATCGGTCGGGTTCTCGTGCATCTGCAGATACAGCAGGAATCCGCCGCCGTTGTTGACGGCCAGGAAGCGGGCCCGGGCTTTCGGGTCGCGGCTGGGTTTGAGGGTGCCGGCGCGTACGCCCTCGTCGAGGTAGCCTTCGGCGTTGTCCATCATCCTGCGCCACAACGTGTTTGCCAGCTCGCCGCCGGACTGCATGCTGCGGACCAGGTAGGCCATCATCGGCGCATAGGACTCGATTTCGGCCATCTGCGCGAACCAGGTTCCGGGGTCAGCCGAGCGCATCGCCTCGGATTTACCGCTGCGGATCTCTTCGGCGACGAACTCGTCGCAGGCCCTGCGCAGCCCCTCTTTGGAGCCGAAGTGGTGGATGACCAGAGCGGCGCTGACTCCGGCGGCCTCGGCGATAGCCCGGACGCTGACACCGAATCCCTGCCGCCCGAACTGCTCGATGGCCGCATCGCGGATTCTCGCGGTGGCCGTCAAGTCCGCTGAACGCATGTTCAATACGCTAAACACGCGTTCAGTCGAGTGTCAAGACCTTGCCCCCACCCATTGGCGCGAGGGTGCGTGTTTGTCCGTCAGAACGCGGCGTGTCGCGTACCAACGCGCACGCTCGCGCAGGTGGGTGGGGAGCGCAGGTGCGTGCGGGAGTGCAGGTGGGTGGGGGGTGAAGTCTCAGTCGCGGACGGCGGCCAACAGGCCGTCGCCCAGCGGAATCAACGCCGGGGTCAGCCGCTCGTCCACGGCGATCAGCCGGGCGGCTTCGCGCACGGCAAGCACCTCGGGGTCGTTGGCCGCCGGATCTCCGGCCCGGCCGCCCAAGGCGGCCCGGTGCACCACGACCACGCCGCCGGGCCGCAGCAACCGCACGGCTTCCAGGACGTAGCCGGGCTGGTCGATCGGGTCGGCGTCGACGAACACCAGGTCGTAGGACTCGTCGGCGAGACGGGTCAGAACCTCTTGGGCGCGGCCGCTGATGAACCGTGTTCTGCCGGGCCCGATTCCGGCGTCACCGAAGGCCTGCTTGGCGGTCCGCTGGTGCTCGGGCTCGATGTCGATCGTGGTCAGCACGCCGTCTTCGCCCATCCCCGACAGCAGCCACAGCCCGCTGACGCCGGCGCCGGTGCCCACCTCGACCACCGCCTTGCCGCCGCTGAGTTTGGTCAGCAGGCTCAGCAGCGCGCCGACCGCGGCGCTGATCGACCCGACGCCGATCTCCCCGGCCCGGTCGCGGGCGGCTGCCAGAACAGCGTCCTCGGTCATGGAGTCCTCGGCGTGCGCCAACAGAGCATCGGCTCGACTGCGCGGCGGCTCCCCGGGAGTGTCGTCGGTGCTGGCCATGTCCGCAGCGTAGGACAAAGCCGTTTCGGCCCGCGCACCGGCGCGCCCGCCCGACACGCCCGGGGCGCGGCCCGTGTCCGAACTGTTACCTGGTCGTATAACCGCAGTGCGTGGCGTATTCGAACACAGGTTCACAGTCGGAGTTCAGTGACAGCACAGAGCTGGCATACCGCGATAGGCAACGGTATCGGCATGGAACGAGGTAGGAACCGGCCTCGAGACGCTAGGAATACGAGGGGCCCGGTGCGCGTTGACCGCGATAGTGAGCTGCCGTCGCCAGACGGCGGACCCGAGCTAGAGGACGTCGCCATAACCACTTTGCTGCCCCCGGTCGCCATGTCGCACCCGACCACCCACTCGGACCGTTACTCCGACACCGATTGGGTCGAACAGCCCGAGGAGCCGCAGGGCACCGCGGTGTTCGACGCCACCGGAGACGTTGCGGCGATGCCGTCGTGGGACGAACTGGTGCGCCAGCACGCCGACCGGGTCTACCGGCTGGCTTACCGGCTCTCCGGAAACCAGCAGGACGCAGAGGATCTCACCCAGGAGACCTTCATCCGGGTGTTCCGTTCGGTGCACAACTACCAGCCCGGAACCTTCGAGGGCTGGCTGCACCGCATCACCACCAACCTGTTCCTGGACATGGTGCGCAGGCGGGGGCGCGTCCGAATGGAGGCGCTGCCGGAGGACTACGACCGGGTGCCCGCCGACGAGCCCGACCCCGAGCAGATCTACCACGATGCGCGGCTGGACCCGGACCTGCAGGCAGCGCTGGACTCGTTGGCGCCGGAGTTCCGCGCTGCGGTCGTGCTGTGCGACATCGAAGGCCTGTCCTACGAGGAGGTCGGGGCCACGCTCGGGGTGAAGCTGGGCACCGTGCGCAGCCGTATTCACCGAGGCCGCCAGGCCCTGCGTGACTATCTCGCCGCTCGAACCAGTCAGCGCGACGGTTTGGCCTTCGGCGGCGTCGCGGCCGGCTGAGCCGCGCCGCCGACACCTTCGGGTTTCCGCGTCCGCGGGCGGTATCGCGCTACATTCTTATTGGGTCTTTATTGAGCCCGATTGAGTGCTGATCTGGGTATGCGATCGGAGAGGAGTCCGGTGTGACGGACCGCGGAGGTGTCTTCCGTCGCGCATTCTCCTGGCTGCCCGCTCAGTTCGCCTCGCAAAGTGACGCGCCGGTCGGTGCCCCGCGCCAGTTCGGGTCCACCGAACATCTCTGCAGCGAGGCGATCACCGCCTACGTCGACGGTGAGTTGCGGATGAACGCCCACCTGCGCGCGGCCCACCACCTGTCGCTGTGCCCCGATTGCGCGGCCGAAGTGGAATACCAGGGCCGGGCGCGCTCGGCCCTGCGCGATTCGCATCCGATCCGGATTCCCTCCGCGCTGCTCGGCCTGTTGGCCCAGATCCCCGATTCCCCGGCCGACTGTTCGCCCGACGAGCCGACCAGGCCGATGCCCGCCCGGTTCGACGACGGCAAACCTCAAGAACGCCGTAAACGTCGGTAAGGTGGATCTCCAGCGGCGCCAGCGCCCGGTGATGCTGTGCTCGCGGAGCCTGGAAGCGACCCAGGGCTGGACCCGGAAGAGGAATAGGTGAGCTCCAACAACGAGAACGCCGGCGGTAACCGCTTGGCACCGCGACCCGTCTACCGGCCCCCTGTGGACAGTGCGTCCAAAAAGGCCTTCGGCCGGCCCGACGGGGTGCCCGGTTCTTTCATTCCCGCCGACGTACGGCCCAAGAAGTACCGTGAACAGGGCGAGTTCACCCCGCGTGACCTGCCGCCGGACCCGGTGCTCAAAGAGGCCTTCAGTCGGCCCTACGGCAGCGGCCCCTCGTTGCAGCGCCATCCTGCCGACGCCGGCGCGCTGGGCCGCAACGGCAAACCGGACGGGCTGGAAGACACCCGCGACCCGTGGCGTGACCCCGCCGCCGGCGCCGCCCTGGGTGCGCCGGCCGTGGTCCCGCCCGCACCGCGGGCGCCCGGCGAGTGGGGTGGCCGCCTCGGCGTGCGCGACGTGCTGTTCGGCGACCGGATCTCCTACCGGGCGCTGGCCACGCTGGCCGCGATTGCGCTGGCGATCGGCATGGTCGGCGGCTGGGTGGGACGTACCACCGCGCAGGTCGTCGAGGCATTCACGACGTCGAAGGTGACGCTGTCCACCAAGGGCAACGCCGAGGAGCCGGCCGGGCGGTTCGCCAAGGTCGCCGAAGCCATCGCGAATTCCGTGGTGACCATCGAGTCGGTCAGCGACGACCAGGGCATGCAGGGCTCCGGGGTGGTGATCGACGGCAAGGGCTACATCGTCACCAACAACCACGTGATCTCCGAAGCCGCCAACAACCCCAGCAAGTTCAAGACCACGGTGGTGTTCAACGACGGCAAAGAGGTGCTGGCCAACCTGGTCGGTCGCGACCCGAAGACCGACCTGGCCGTGCTCAAGGTCGACAACGTCGACAACCTGTCGGTGGCCCGTCTCGGTGACTCCGACAAGATCCGGGTCGGTGACGAGGTGATCGCGGCGGGAGCTCCGCTGGGCCTGCGCAGCACCGTGACCCACGGCATCATCAGCGCCGTACACCGGCCCGTGCCGCTGTCCGGCGACGACTCCGACACCGACACCGTCATCGACGCGGTGCAGACCGACGCCTCGATCAACCACGGCAACTCCGGCGGTGCGCTGATCGACATGGATGCCCAGCTGGTCGGGATCAACACCGCCGGAAAGTCGTTGTCCGACAGCGCCAGCGGGCTGGGATTCGCGATCCCGGTCAATGAGATGAAGACCGTGGCCGAGGCGCTGATCAAGGACGGCAAGATCGTGCACCCCACGCTGGGGGTCAGCGCTCGCTCGGTCAGCAACGCCATCGCCTCCGGCGCGCAGATCGCCAACGTCAAGGTGGGCAGCCCCGCGGAGAAGGGCGGCATGCTGGAGAACGACGTGGTGGTCAAGATCGGTGACCGTACCGTGGCCGACGCCAACGAATTCGTCGTGGCGGTCCGCAATCTGACCATCGGCAAGGAAGCCCCGGTCGAGGTGGTCCGGGACGGGCGCCATGTGACGCTGACGGTGACCCCCACCCCCGACGGTTAGAAGTTCGCCTCGATGTTCGCGAATGTCGGCTGGGGCGAGATGCTCGTCCTCGTGGTGATCGGGCTGGTGGTCCTGGGCCCGGAGCGGCTGCCGGGAGCCATCCGGTGGACCGCCGGCGCGCTGCGCCAGGCCCGCGACTACGTCACCAACGCCACCGACCAGCTACGCGAAGAGATCGGTCCGGAGTTCGACGACCTTCGGGCGCCGCTGAGCGAACTGCAGAAGTTACGCGGCATGACACCGCGCGCCGCGCTGACCCGGCATCTGCTCGATGGCGACGATTCACTGTTCACCGCAGTCGGTTCGCTGGCCGCAGAGCCTCGCCCGAAGCCGCTGACACCGGCCGTGGTGCCCGAGCCGGGGGGACCGGCTCCCTTCGACACCGACGCGACCTAGACCACACTCAGCGCTGGGAGCCCCCGGTGTCCAAGCCCAGCGACATCCCCACCAGCCCGCGTCGGCGGGTGGCCAGCTGATCGGCGACTCGGCGCAGCTCCTTGCCCGCCACCGAGTCCGGCGAGAGCACCACCGGGGATCCGGAGTCGCCGCCGGTCACCATCTCGCTGTCGATCGGCACCTGACCCAGCAGCGGCACGTCACGGCCCATCGCCCGGGTCAGCCGCTCGGCGACCCGCTCGCCGCCGCCCTCGCCGAACAGGTGCATGGTGGACCCGTCGGGCATGGCCAGTCCGGCCATGTTCTCCACCACTCCGACGACCTGCTGGCGGGTCTGCAGTGCGATCGCCCCGGCCCGCTCGGCCACCTCCGCGGCCGCCTGCTGCGGCGTCGTCACCACCAGGATCTCTGCCGACGGAACCAACTGTGCCACCGAGATCGCGATGTCACCGGTGCCCGGCGGCAGGTCCAGCAACAGCACGTCCAGGTCGCCCCAGTACACGTCGGCCAGGAACTGCTGCAACGCCCGGTGCAGCATCGGGCCCCGCCACACCACCGGTGTGTTGCCCTGGGTGAACATCGCGATCGAGATCACCTTCACGCCGTATCCGATCGGCGGCATGATCATCGAGTCGACCTGGGTGGGCAGGGCGGTGACGCCCATCATCCGTGGTACCGAGTGGCCGTAGATGTCGGCGTCGAGCACCCCGACGGACATTCCGCGTTCGGCCAGCGCGACCGCGAGGTTGACCGTCACACTGGATTTGCCGACCCCGCCCTTGCCCGAGGCGATCGCGTACACCTTGGTCAGTGAGCCCGGCTGGGCGAACGGGATGACCGGTTCCCGAGCGTCGCCACGCAGCTGTTTGCGCAGCTCGGCGCGCTGCTCGTCGCTGAAGACATCCAGGCTGACCTTGACGGGTCCGGTGCCGGGCACGTCGTTGATCGCGGTGGTGACGTTGTTGGTGATCTCGGCTTTCATCGGGCAGCCGGCGATCGTCAGGTAGACCGTGACGTGCACGCTGCGGTCGTCCGCGATCTCGATGCTCTTGACCATGCCCAGATCGGTGATGGGACGCCGGATATCGGGGTCCAGCACATTGCCCAGCGCTGCATAGATCGCGTCGTGCAGGGCCGCAGTCTCATCGTGATTCTCGGACATCGCAACCGAGTCTAGGCCAGCGAGGCAGGGCCTTTGCCTGTGAGATGCGTCAGGCCGGGGGGACGGCCTGCGCTCCGTCCTGGGGTGCACCGGCAGGCGCCTGGGGTGGCGGCGCGCCCGGTACGTCCGGCGGTGCCGGAGCGACGGCGTAGGCCGGCATCGGCGCAGGCGGGGCCGGCGGGGCTTCCGGG